>NZ_JAVSCK010000001.1:0-1239823 GCF_031932625.1 Hwangdonia seohaensis | reverse complement strand
CACCGTGTATAGTAACCTTACTACGCGCTTTTGTTCTTTCTGATTAATACTCTAATTTAATGAATTGCAAACTTAAGCCGTGTATAATTAATGGCTAGTTCTCGCCTACTTACGAAAATCCTCGCGGATTTTCTATTCGGTTTATATTTGCTAAATTAGGTGCTTAAACACGCCACTAATCATACACAAAACCGTTAGCGATTATTATGAAAACAAAGACAATAATTTTAATAATTTTAATGCTGGGATGCACAAATGTTATTGGACAGAATTTAAAAATCAAAAAGAAATCGAGTACTTATTATAAAGAAATATTTTCTTTTGATAAAAAAACAAAACAGAAACAAGGGCTATATTTTAAATTACGTAAATCCAATAAAGATACTTTAACCAAAGGGCTTTTTAAAGCCGATGAAAGAATTGGCATCTGGAAGTTTTATGATAAAAAAAACAGACTGTATTTTATTTATGATTATGACCAAAATATTGCTGAGTTAGAAAAAGGCGAGTTAGTGAACACTGACTCCGTCCATGTTAAAATGGATAATGGATTTAAACTAGCCAAGGTCGATAATCCTGCATTATACCCAGGTTTTAAAGGCGAAGTTAAAGCCAAACTAATGGAAACTTTCGAGCCTCCAATCAGTCTTTTCCAAAAAGAAAAATCTGGGTTTACAATAGCTTCTTTTGAAATAAACGAAAAAGGCGAGGTTCAGAATATCATTATTGAAAGTACAAACAATATTGATATAGAAAAGGCTGTGAAAAAATCAATAAAAAAAATTGAAACCAAATGGATTCCCGCCAGTATAAAAAATAAACCTGTTATTTCCAAAATGTATGTCATCTATAACATTTCCCTAACCAGAGATTCGAATTACGAGCCCATAAAAAGGTTTAAAGACAAATTGGACGTTATTGTGTTAGATTTTAGTTATTTGGGTGTTAGCCGACAGAAAAATCGGTGAATTCACTTAAAAACCAATTAAACGGGAAGATAGTTAAAGTCAAGCCAAAAAGGGTTAAAAATAAAAGTTTTTTTTGATTACGCCTCTTTTGATTTTGTCAGAAAAAATATCTAAATTCGTTTGCAGCATTAAAACTATGACACACATAATTTGTATATAGTTAATATTAATTATATATAATTGTTGTAAAACATTTAACCAAACCAATGAAAGAGATTCTAAAATCATTTTTTGAAACTTCCAGGGAAAGAATTAAAAATCCACTTATCGGAACATTTTTAATTTCTTGGACAGCGATTAATTGGAAACCAATAACTGTTTTACTTTTTTCAAATCAAAGCATAGAGAACAAAATTGATTATATCGAAAGTTGTTATTCTAATTTCTCTACATATTTCCTAATTCCTTTTTTAATTGCACTAATATATGTGATAATTCTTCCATATTTTATGTGGGCAGTTGATGAGTTAATTAGAAAATCAACAATTGGAAGAAAAAGAAATTTAATAAAACAGAAAATATTTGACTACGAAGGAAAGCAAAAAATCGCTATTGAAGATAGTAAGTTAGAGGACTTAAAGGCAAGTTATAGAGATAAAGCAGACTTTAATAAACAAATTGAACAATTACGAAATCAAATAGATGAAAGAGAGGAACACTTGAAAGAATTATCAACAGAATTACAAAATGTACATAGTGAAAATCAAGATTTGAAAAAACTGATTTCAGATAGCGATAATATCAAAAAAAATAATCAAGATTCTATTTATGAAAATCAATATATTGAATTTAAAGAATCTGACCTTTATGATTATTTCAAAGAAGTTGGTGTAAAAATTAGAAACGGAGGAGATTTTCCACACGGAATAAATGAAATAATAAAGGAAAAATATCTATTAAAAAATATTGTAGAGGAAGTTCAAACTGAAGATAAATTCTATTATAAGTTTACAAATAAAGGTTTATCTTTTTGGAAAAAATATGTGAACAGTATAAGAGTATCTAAAAATATTAAACCATCTGATGACATAGATGACAATCTACCTTTCTAAAAAACGTTTTACAACACCGTATAAAAATAATTGCGGTTTAGTGCTAAAACAAAGGTAGTTGCGTATTTGCTACATCTGATTTACCTGCGGAAAATCCTCGCACACAAATCCGCAACTATTCTTATACATAAACGTTGGCGTTAATTAAAGAAATCGATGACATTAGAGTATTTTTTAGTTGATGTTTTTACTAAACAACCATTTTCTGGAAATGGATTAACCATCTTTCCGAACGCAGAGCTACTTGATAAAAAATTAATGCAAGTTCTCACCCAAGAAATGAGGCAATTTGAAAGCATTTTTTACCAAAAAATCGGTTTAAACACTTACAGAGCCTATATTTTTACGATGGAAGAGGAACTGGATTTTGCAGGACATCCAATACTCGGACTTGCATCCCAAATACATAAAACCCATTCAAGTGAAAAGTTGACAAATGAAATCTCTATAACATTGAATGAAAAAACTGTTGAAGTAACAACACACAAGAAAAATGGTTTCTATTCAGCTTCAATGAATCAAGGCAAACCCGAATTTATAGGTGCTTTAGAGAGCATTCGAGAATCAGAATTTCTTTCGGCTCTAAACTTAGCGGATGAAGACAAATACAAAGGACTTAAACTGGAAATAGTTAGTACTGGCTTACCATATTTAATTATTCCCGTGAAATCAAATTCGCTTAGCAAAGTCAAGGTTACTGTCTCTGATTTAGAAAAAAAGTTATCAAAAATTGGAGCCAAATTCTTTTATGTGCTTGATATTGAAAAAAGGAGAGGTAGGACTTGGGACAACGCTGGACTTGTTGAGGACATTGCTACTGGAAGTTCAGCGGGACCTGTTGGAGCATATCTTGTGAAAAATAAACTTGCAGAATTCAATGAAGAAATCAGAATATGGCAAGGAGAATTTCTAAACCGAAAAAGTGAGCTAAGAATAATTGTTAAAGGGAATAACGATACCTTTGAAAAGGTATTTGTTGAGGGAGATGTAGTTGAAATAGCGAACGGAAAAATAACTAACGCCAACAATGGCTATAAGTAATTGCTTGTTCTCGCCTACTTCTGAAAATCCTCGCGGATTTTCAGTTTGGTGTGTACTTGTAAAGTTAAGTGCTAAAACACGCAACTAACCATACACAAACCGTTAAACAAACCTCTCAAAAACAAAATCAACGTCACATTTAAACATACACTAGCAAATAGGTGCGTTAGCGATTGAACGGTTTGTTTGAAATCCTTTTTGTGAGGCACGAGCAAAAAGATTGAGTAGTGAAAGCGCGACCTGAGTTTTTACGAGGGGAACGCCCTAATAACCTGCCTAAAAATGAAACCCAAAGGTTCCGGTTACACCAAACTTACGTGCATCTGGGTATAGCTCGTTATCTTTATAATTGCCTCTAAAATTAAAGTCGATTCTGAATATTTTAAAAATATTCCCAACGCCTAAACCGTACTCGTAATAGGGCTTATTGTTTGGCGCCACAAGCGGAATGCTGTTGGGATTGTTGGTGGTGTTTAAGTTGATATTCGCTTGTGAAATGTCGCCCCAAACGCCTCGAATACTCACAATTTCACGAAGGTTTAATTTGCGTAAAAACGGGATTCTTGAAAAGAAGCGACCATTAAAATTATGTTCGAAATGAAAAGATGCGTAAGTATCGGATACAAACTCGTAATAATCTAACTGCGAAAAGGTATTGTAAATAGAAAAATATGATTGGTTTCCGGGGATAACGCTTAACAATCCCAAGGGTACTTCGCCAAAGGTTTTACCGGCTTCGATAGTGGTGTACAACCTACCAAAACCACCAAGTTGCCAAGGTTGTATGTACGATAGCTGCAGTTTGGTATAATTGAAATCGCTATTAAAAACCGTTTTATCGCCACGGCTTACTTGCGCAAAGATGCGTGCAAAATCGTCGTTGGCAGTTCGACGCTCTACGCCAAAACCCGTCATTTTCCGTTTCGGGAAATAGGAAAGCGAAAGCGAGGTTTCAAATTGGTTTATTTCGGATGAGAAACCTGTTGAAGAATTGGCATCGACATAATCTAAACTAAAGGTTGGCGAGGCCGATTCCAAAGTGCGGTAGTTGGCACCAAGTCTAAAAATAACATTACGCCAAGGCTCAAGTTGCACCGCTAAACTGGTTAAGTTTATGGCCGTTAATTTGTCGTTTGATCCGGTTCCTACAACCGATGACGATGCTAAACTACGCCCCAAAACATCGGTACTTGTGGTTAGGCTTGCCCCTATTTGCTCGACATCGCGCCGGTTTCCGCCAGAGATAATAAATCGGCTTTTTTTATCCAACAGCCATTTTCCTGAAATACCGTATTTAAATTTATCATCACTAAAACCGTAGGCCAAAAAACCTTCCAGTCGCCATAAATCGTTTCTGCCAAAATAGGTCCGTCCACCGGTTCGCAATCGCATCCCTTCAACTTCGTTAAACCCAAAGGTTGAAAAAATGGGGCCGTAATCTAACGGCAAGGTGTTAAACTCGATATAACCCGACGATAAAATGCTTCCTAAATTATAAAGCCGTTTAAACTTTTTTACGGTTTTTAAGGTGTCCAGCATTTTGTAAACCCCTTGTTCGTCTTTATTTAAATCTTCCAATCGGTTTTCTGCCCAAAACGTTTCATCTCTGTCGTAAACATCTTTATCGTAATTGTAAACTTCCCTGTCGTAAAACTTTTTATCTAAGGGTTTATCGAATTCATAATTATTGAATAACGTGGTTCGTTTGCCGTACACACCTCGCGAATCTTCTTTTTTGCTCAACGCAAAATCAGACATCATATAATCGCGTTTTACAAGGAAAAGCGAATCGTTCAACACTTCAAACTCCTGTTCGATATAAATCTCTTTTACCCAGTTTATATTGGCACTTTTTGAAGCTTGTAAATTGATTTCCTTTATGGCATAGGTAGAATCTGCGACCCAAAAATCGCCTTTAAAAGTAAGTTCGTTTTTTCGGCGCGGGTAATAAATAATATTGTAGCACCATTTATTGTCGATAAAGGCACTGTCGGACAACACATAATTATAAGTGTTGATGCCCGTTTTTGAAAGCGGACTCACAAAGCTTTTATCGAAAAATTTAAGGTAATTATCGTAAACGTTGTAATCGGAATACAAATCGTCAACAAAATCAATAACGACTTGATTATCGCTAAATCCCGAGTTTTTGTTTCCTTTTAAAACCTCTTTTTCTTTATTGATTACATTATCGCCATAAACCCTGGAAACGGCTTCGTTGATAAACATGGGCAAGTAGGTTTTTCCCGTTACGCGCGAGGTATCAACTTCGTTAAACACAAATTCCATACCTCTAAAAAGTTTGCTTTTAATAAGGGCACTATCGATGGTATTGATATCGAATTCTACTTTTTCGTATTTATCGTATTCGTATTGTTTGTAAAGATTTAGGCCATTTTTGCGTTTGTGTTCCCAAATTTTACGTAGCAAATCGATAGCCGGATTATTCTTTTTTGATTGCTTTCCGGATATAATTACCACAGCATCCAATTGCGCTGTTTCTTCCTTTAATGTGAATTTTAAATTGTAGTTTACTTTTTTGTCTAACTGAATTAACAATGTTTCGTAACCAATAAAAGAAACGGATAATGTGTCCCAAGTTTCAGCAGATTCCAAATAGAACCTCCCGTTTTCGTCGGTAATGGTACCTTCGGAAGATCCTTTAAAAATAACATTGGCAAACGATACCGGCTCGTTAAACTCGTCAAACACATGACCGCTAACTTTGGTTTGGGCAACTGCTGTAAAAAATCCTAGGAAAAGAAATATAAAAAGTAGTTTTATGTTCATAGTATAAAAAAACTTCATCAACAATCGTGCTAATGAAGTTTATATAACGTAAAAAAAATTAATTTATTTGTACAGTACTTTTTTAACGGCTTTAATCACCTCTGTGTAATCTGGCAGCCATTCTTCCAGTAAAACCGGTGAATACGGTGCCGGTGTATCGGCTGTATTAATTTTTACAATTGGGGCATCTAAATAGTCAAATGCTTCAGATTGCACTAAGTATGTAATTTCGGTGGCTACGTTTCCAAAAGGCCATGCTTCTTCTAAAATTACCAGTCTATTGGTTTTTTTAACCGACTCCACAATCGCTTTTCTGTCCATAGGACGCACGGTTCTTAAATCGATAATTTCACAAGAAATGCCTTCCTTTTCCAATTCATCGGCGGCTTTGTAAGCTTCTTTAATAATCTTTCCAAAGGACACAATGGTAACATCGGTACCTTCGCGTTTAATATCGGCAACGCCTATTGGCAAAACATATTCGCCTTCTGGCACCTCACCTTTATCGCCATACATTTGCTCGCTTTCCATAAAAATAACGGGGTCGTCATCGCGAATGGCAGCTTTTAACAAGCCTTTGGCATCATAAGGATTTGAAGGTACAATCACTTTTAAACCGGGTGTATTGGCAAACCAACTTTCAAAAGCTTGCGAGTGCGTTGCACCTAATTGGCCCGCCGAAGCTGTGGGACCACGAAACACGATGGGGCATTTAAATTGTCCACCAGACATTTGTCTGATTTTTGCCGCATTATTTATAATTTGATCAATCCCAACTAACGAGAAATTAAACGTCATGTACTCCACTATGGGTCGGTTTCCTGTCATGGTAGAGCCAATGGCTATTCCAGCAAAACCAAGTTCAGCAATTGGTGTATCAATAACACGTTTTGCCCCAAATTCGTCCAACATGCCTTTTGAAGCTTTATAAGCGCCGTTATATTCCGCTACTTCTTCACCCATTAAATAAACGCTTTCGTCTCTGCGCATTTCTTCGCTCATGGCTTCACAAATGGCTTCTCTAAATTGAATTGTCTTCATTAAATGTGTTTTTAAATCGAATTGCAAAAATAACAATAAATAGATTACTTTGTTTAAAAGAATTATCTAAAATTTATTATGCACGCATAGTAAATATTCAAAATAAAATAATTAACTTCGTTGCCAAAATTTAGAAGTTCTAAAATTACAGCAGTAACGATAACGTTGTAGTTTTAGACTTTACAAGTAACTAGTCTTAATTTAATTACAAAAATATGAAAATTTTAGTGTGTATAAGTCACGTTCCGGACACTACATCAAAAATTAATTTTACGGATGATAATTCTAAATTCGACACCAATGGCGTGCAATTTGTTATCAACCCAAATGATGAATTTGGCTTAACCCGTGCCATGTGGTTTAAAGAAAAACAAGGCGCCAGTGTAGATGTTGTAAACGTTGGCGGTGCAGAAACCGAACCTACATTGCGCAAAGCTTTAGCTATTGGTGCAGACAGCGCTATACGTGTAAATACTGCGGCTTTAGATGGCTTTCAGGTAGCGAAACAATTAGCTAAAGTCGTGCAAGATGGCGGTTACGATTTGGTAATTGCCGGTCGTGAATCCATTGATTATAATGGTGGCATGGTTCCTGGCATGTTAGCTGGTTTAACCAACGCAAATTTTGTAAACAACTGTATTAATCTTGAAGTTGATGGCACTAACGCTACGGCGATTCGTGAAATTGACGGCGGAAAAGAAACGGTTTCAACAACGTTACCTTTGGTTATTGGCGGACAAAAAGGATTGGTTGAAGAAAGCGATTTGCGCATTCCGAATATGCGAGGCATTATGATGGCTCGTAAAAAACCATTAACCGTGGTTGACCCTGTTGATGCCAATGCCGAAACCGCTGCGGTTAAATTTGAAAAACCAACTCCAAAAGGTGCCGTAACACTGGTATCGCCTGATAATTTAGACGAATTAGTAAACTTACTTCACAACGAAGCTAAGGTCATTTAAATCCCAATTCTCAAATTCCAAATTCCAAATGAATAGCATTTTGGAATTTAGTTTTTGAAATTTTAATTTTTTAGAAATTATGTCAGTTTTAGTATATACAGAATCAGAACAAGGAAAATTTAAAAAAACAGCTTTTGAGGTAGCCTCTTACGCCAAAGCGGTAGCAAACCAATTGGGTACTACGGTAACAGCAGTGGCCATAAATGCAAACGACGCTTCAGAACTAGGGAATTATGGCGTTGACAAAGTTTTAAACGTTAGCGACTCCCAACTCGATGCTTTTAATGCCAAAACCTATGCCGATGTTTTAAAACAAGCCGCGGAAAAGGAAAATGCCAAAGTTGTTATTGTAAGCTCCAGTGCCGATAGCAAATATTTAGCGCCACTTTTAGCCGTTGGATTAAACGCGGGATTTGCTTCCAATGTTGTTGAAGCACCATCAAGCACATCGCCTTTTACCGTTAAGCGTACAGCCTTTACAAACAAAGCTTTTAGCATGACAACCATTGACACCGATGTTAAATTGGTAGCGGTTTCCAATAATGCTTTCGGATTGGTAGAATCGGGTGGTAACGCTTCCTCGGAAGATTTTTCGCCATCCATTCCAGAGGCTGGTGTATCGGTACAGTCCGTAGATAAAGCCACCGATAAAGTAACCATTGCCGATGCCGAAATTGTGGTTTCTGGCGGTCGTGGTTTAAAAGGTCCTGAAAACTGGGGCATGATTGAAGAACTGGCCGAAGTTTTAGGTGCCGCAACAGCCTGCTCTAAACCGGTATCGGATTTAGGATGGAGGCCACATAGCGAACACGTTGGGCAAACCGGAAAACCTGTGGCAGCAAACCTTTATATTGCCATTGGTATCTCTGGAGCCATTCAGCATTTGGCGGGCATAAACGCCTCAAAAGTAAAAGTGGTTATCAATACCGATGCCGAAGCGCCTTTCTTTAAAGCCGCCGATTACGGTGTTGTTGGCGATGCTTTTGAAGTGGTTCCGCAACTCATCGAAAAATTAAAAGCTTTTAAGGCCCAACAATAAATTATTTTTTATAAATTGTATTGTTCCGCAGAACTGTTTAAATTAGCATAATATCGTAATTCTGCTTTTGCAGTTGGTTAAGTCCTAATTTAAACTGTTCTTTGCGCTTTTAATAAATTTATGAGTTTAGTAAGATTAAACATAAAAGGCATTTCCTATAGTCAAACACAAAACGGCGCTTATGCCCTTATTTTAAATGAAGTTGATGGCGAACGCAAACTTCCTATTGTAATTGGTGCTTTTGAAGCTCAATCCATTGCCATAGCTTTAGAAAAAGAAATTCGCCCACCTCGACCCTTAACTCATGATTTGTTTAAAAATTTCGCCGACAGGTTCGATGTTGTTGTAAAACAGGTCATCATTCATAAATTAGTCGATGGCGTTTTTTACTCCAGTTTAATCTGCGAACGCGATAAAATCGAGGAAATAATTGATGCCAGAACCAGTGATGCCATTGCTTTAGCGCTGCGTTTTGACGCTCCTATTTTCACCTATAAAAACATCCTCGACAAAGCCGGTATTTACTTAAAAGTGAATCCGAAAAAAGAAGAGGAAGACGAACTACAAGACAGTATTTTGGTTGATGATTTATTGGCAAACGAATTAGAACCCAACGCACCCCGCGAAAACTATAAAGGAAAAACCCTTGAAGAACTTCACAAATTACTAGACGAAGCCGTTTCAAACGAAGATTACGAAGCTGCCGCACATATTCGCGACGAAATTTCCAAACGTTAATTTATCACATATCTATGAAATCTTTTTTTTTGTCCCTAGTTGCTATTATAATCTTATCAACTTCTTCATTAATAGCGCAAGAAACAGACAAAACTAAACGAACAGATACTATTGAAAATGTTTCGCAAACCGAAACCATATTAATAGATTCAACAAACATCAATTTTTCCAAAACTAAAATTGCAGATACATCTGAAGGAGCCGCTTTAAATGAAACAAAAAACACCATTATTGAAAGTCAGGGGTTTTCAATAAATAGCTTATGGCGTGGTGCTTTGGGGATGGTTACTTTAATTTTTATTGCCTTTCTTTTTAGCAGTAATAGAAAAGCCATCGATTGGAAAATTGTCGGCATAGGTTTAGCATTTCAACTCTTAATTGCCATAGGTGTTTTAAAAGTTAAGTTCATCAAAAGTGTATTCGAATTTGTTGGGGGGTTATTTGTTGAAGTATTGGAGTTTACAAGGGCAGGTAGCAAATTTTTATTTGAAGGTTTGGTTGTAGATATGGATACTTTCGGATTCATTTTCGCATTTCAAGTATTACCAACCATTATTTTCTTTTCGGCATTAACATCGGTTTTATTTTATTTAGGCATCATTCAAAAAGTAGTAAAAGCCTTTGGTTGGTTATTATCTAAACTTTTAAAGATTTCTGGGGCAGAAAGCCTAAGTGTAGCCGGTAACATTTTTTTAGGTCAAACCGAAGCCCCTCTTTTAATTAAGGCGTATTTGGAAAAAATGAATAAGTCCGAAATGCTGCTGGTCATGATTGGCGGTATGGCAACCGTTGCCGGTGCTGTATTGGCGGCTTATATTGGCTTTCTTGGTGGCGACGATCCTGTATTGCGTTTATTTTATGCCAAACACTTGTTAGCGGCATCGGTAATGGCAGCTCCGGGTGCTATTGTGATTTCAAAAATATTATATCCCCAAACCGAAAACGTCAATACCGATGTTAAGGTTTCTCAAGAAAAAATAGGCTCCAACTTTTTAGATGCCATTGCAAACGGCACGACCGAAGGTCTAAAACTAGCCGTAAATGTTGGTGCTATGCTTTTGGTGTTTGTTGCTTTTATTGCCATGTTCAACGGTATTTTAGGTTGGGTTGGCGATGTTACCGCTTTAAATGGTTGGATTGCTAGCAACACGTCGTACCAAAGCTTATCGCTCGAACTTATTTTAGGTTACATTTTCGCTCCTTTAATGTGGCTTATTGGCGTTGCAAAAGAAGACATGGCCTTAATGGGGCAACTTCTTGGCATAAAAATAGCGGCCAGCGAATTTATTGGTTACATACAACTTTCGGGTTTAAAAAACGTCGCCAATGCCACGCACTTGAGTTATCAAAAATCAATAATCATGGCCACTTACATGCTTTGTGGGTTTGCTAATTTTGCATCTATTGGCATTCAAATTGGCGGCATAGGCTCCTTGGCTCCGGGGCAACGGAAAACCTTATCTAAATTTGGGATGAAAGCACTGATTGGTGGTACCATTGCCTCTTTAATTTCGGCGACAATTGCAGGAATGATTATTGGCTAGTAGCACATAGTTTCCAAAAAAAAACACTTATCCTCAAAATATAAAATCTGGTTAATAACTTTTTATATCATTTAGGGTTTCATCAATCAGATTCAACTCATATTTTTTATTTTTATTCGCTGATAAATTTTGTCACGCTGAGGGCAATCGAACCATCTATTAATAGATTTTCGATTATAAAACCAAGTTTAATTTAATGAGATTCCCACTTTCGTGGGAAATAATTATGAAGCAATACCACGATTTAGTAAAACACGTTTTAGAAAACGGCAACGAAAAAGGAGATAGAACAGGCACAGGCACAAAAAGTGTTTTCGGACATCAAATGCGGTTCGATTTAAGTGAAGGTTTCCCCATGGTTACCACAAAAAAGCTACACTTAAAATCGATTGTTTACGAGCTTTTATGGTTTTTAAAAGGCGATACAAATACTAACTATTTAACTGAAAATGGTGTTAGAATTTGGAACGAGTGGGCAGACGAAAATGGTGATTTAGGACCTGTTTACGGCCACCAATGGCGCAACTGGAATAGCGATGAAATTGATCAAATTAAAGAGGTAATCAACACATTAAAAACCAATCCGAACAGTCGTAGAATGTTGGTTTCAGCTTGGAATCCTTCGGTTTTACCGGATACTTCAAAAAGTTTTAGTGAAAATGTAGCCAACGGAAAAGCCGCATTACCGCCTTGTCATGCCTTTTTTCAGTTTTATGTTGCCGATGGGAAATTATCTTGCCAGCTCTACCAACGCAGTGCCGATATTTTTTTAGGCGTGCCTTTTAATATTGCAAGTTATGCCTTGTTTACCATGATGATGGCTCAAGTTTGTGGTTACCAAGTTGGCGAGTTTATTCACACATTTGGCGATGCACATATTTACAGTAACCATTATGAGCAATTGGAATTACAATTATCCCGTGATTTAAGACCGCTACCAAAAATGATTTTAAATCCTGAAATTAAAGATATTTTCGACTTTACTTTTGATGATTTTACTTTAGTAGATTACAATCCACACCCTCACATCAAAGGTGTTGTAGCTGTATAACAATTTTACTTAATTTAAATAAAAAAAGCGCTTTCAATTAATTGAAAGCGTTTTTTAGTTTAACTTTTTTCGATTTTTTAACTATAGCGCTAACACACCATTTTCCGATGCGAATTCATTACTTTTATAAGCATCCGCTTGATCATCATTAACAAAAGTACCGTCAATAAGATATCTAAACTCATACGAATTATTTTTCTTTAAGTTTAAAGCCCCGCTTTTCAATTTTATGTTGCCAATGGGAAATTATCTTGTCAGCTCTACCAACGCAGTGCCAACATTTTTTTTGGGTCTGCTTTTTACATTTCAAGTAATGCACTGTTTACCAATATAATGGCTCGAGTTTGTGGTTACCAAGTTGGCGAATTTATTCATACCTTTGGTAATGAACACATTTACAGTAATCATTATGAGCAATTGGAATTACAATTTTCCCGTGATTTAAGACCGCTACCCAAAATGATTTTAAATCCTGAAATAAAGCTATTTTCGACTTTACTTTTAATGACTTTACTTTAGTAGATTATTATCCACACCCGTACACAAAGGGTGTTGTAGCTATTTAACTTAAAAATTCTTAGTCATGAAAAAAACTTTACTAATTGCATTATCTCTTTTACTGATTCTTGCAGTTGTGGTGATTGCAAAAAGTAATCAATCACAAAAAACAACCCTTGTAAAAATTGAAAGAAAATCAATTAACCCAACCCAAAAGGGTAAGAAAAAAACTCTTGAAGAGCGCGCTTTATATGATGAAGCCCGTAATTTATACGAATATTACAGGCAAGTTAACCCAAACACAGGCGTTATTTCGAAAGCGGATAAAAATCTTGAATTAAAGAATTCGAAGCGTTCCTTGTTAAAAAAAGATATGAATTCTGCAAAAATACCGGAAACGGCCTATTCCAACAGAGGACCTAGTAATTTAGGGGGAAGAACCAGAGCAATTGTAGTAGATAGAATTGATGCTACGGGCAACACCCTTATTGCCGGTGGTGTTAGTGGCGGAGTTTTTAGAACAACCGACGGAGGTTCAAGTTGGACAAAAGTATCTGCCAATGATGAGATACATAACGTAACAACCATAGTGCAAGACCCACGGTCTGGTTTTGAAGACACTTGGTATTATGGCACAGGCGAAGGTTTAGGCAATTCGGCTTCTAAAAGTGGGGCTTTCTACTTTGGTCAAGGTATTTGGCAATCTACTAATGGTGGGCTTACTTGGACACAAATGCCATCTACATCTTCAACACAAGAAGTTTTTAATTCTAGGTTCGATACGGTATACAACTTAGCTATTCATCCAATCACAGGCGATTTATTTGCTGCAATCAATGGAAGGGTTAGTCGTTTTAATGGCACTATTTGGTCAACAGAAGTAACCAATCCTGGAGGTTCAATAAACACTAGTTTTGCCACCGATGTAACTATTACCTCAACGGGTAGGGTTTATGCCGCTTTTTCTGGCACTCTCGACGCTTCAATTGAAGGCGTTTGGACGTCTTCAACAGGTAATAGTACAACGGGAGCATGGTCCAGGATTAATGCATCAGACTTTACACCAACGGGAAGAGTTGTTTTAGCTTTAGCACCATCCAATCAAGATAAGCTGTACACTTTATTTGTAAACGGCAATAGTTCTGATTGCGATACAACGCCAGCACTTGAAGCAGATTTATGGATGTGGGACCAATCGACAACAACATATACCGATTACTCTAGCAAACTACCTGATGAAACAGGTTGTTCTAACGGGAATGACCCTTTTGCTGTACAAGGGGGTTACGATTTAGTTGTAAGTATTAAACCTGATGATGAAGATTTTGTTATAATTGGAGGCACAAACGCATATAAAATCGCCGATATTGCCGTAGACGCAACATTTACACGAATCGGTGGCTATGCAACGGCTGCAGGATATACACAATATGCCAATCACCACCCAGACATTCATGCGTTGGTATTTAGTCCGTTTAACAGCAATATACTTTTTTCAGGAACTGATGGCGGCGTACACGCAACATCAGATATAACAGCAGCAACTGTTGCTTGGTCGTCACTCAATAACAACTATCAAACCTATCAATTTTACCACGTATCTATAGACCCTGATTCTGGCTCTGATTTTGTTATTGGAGGCGCGCAAGACAATGGAACAACAGTTGGAGGCACGTCCATAGGCGCCTCATCTACAACAAGCCACATTCCTTTACTTAGTGGCGATGGTGTTTCTGTGGCCATTCCAAATTATACAGGTTGTGGCATTTCCTTTTTTGGTGGCTCTCAAAACGGCACCCTTTACAGATATTGCCAAAACACGAGTGGCTATACCGAAATTACACCGCGTATGTCAACAATGCCAGATGTGCTTTATCCCAGTCAGTTTGTCACCTATTATCATGTAGACCCAGATAACACCAATGCCATTTATTACGCTTCTGAAGGCACGTTGTTGCGTTCTACAGACGGAGCTAATGTAACACAAGATACCTGGACAAGTTTGAGCGATACAAATACTGCTTTTGGTCATGCCGATTATTTTCAAGCATTTTCTACAACAAGAGGTGTATATAATGCCCTAACAAGTTATTTGTTAATGGGTGGCGACGAAGGCCATATTTATAGATTGGATGATCCGCAAAATGCTGCAAACATTTCAACGGCAATAGATATTACACCGCCAACCGCAACCATAGGATTTCCTTCTATTGTAACCGGTTTAGCCATTCATCCTACAAACAACGATATTGTTTTAGCAACATATTCAAATTACGGAACCGAAAGTATTTTTTTAACCACTAATGCAACCAACGCAACGCCAACTTGGACTTTAGTTGAGCGCAATTTATCTGCACATTCTATTAGGTCTGCTGCTATTACCGAGGTTGCTGGACAGACGCTGTATTTTGTTGGTACCGCCAGAGGTTTATACAGCACATCAGACCCAACAACTACAGATTGGGTAAGAGAAGCTCCAACAGAAATTGGTTTTGCCTTGGTAAGCTCGCTATCATATCGGCCATCAGACAACCATTTGTTAGTTGGAACCCATGGAAATGGTATGTACGAAACTGTAATTACAGATAACCCTCTTAATGTAAAGGATGTTAATAATATAAGCGCTAATATGAGTTTATATCCTAATCCAGTAGAGAATGAAATAAATTTAAAGTTTACAGGCAATTATGGAAAGGTTTCAAATTATATGATAACCAATATATCGGGGCAATCGGTTTTACACGGAGAGCATCTTTCGAGCAACAAAATAGATGTTACAAGTTTACAAACGGGTATATACTTTGTTAAAGTAAAAATTAATGATAAAATTGGAACTAAAAAGTTTATTAAAATATAAATACAATACATAAAAAAAGCGCTTTCAAAAATTCGAAAGCGCTTTTTAGTTTAAATTTTTTCGGTTTTAACTATAGCGTTAATACACCATTTTCCGATGCGAATTCGTTGCTTTTATAAGCATCCGCTTGCTCATCATTAACATAAGTACCGTCAATAAGATATCTAAACTCATACGAATTATCTTTCTCTAAGTTTAATGTCCCTTTAAATGTACCGTTCTTTAATTTTTTTAACGAATTTGCTTTCTCGTCCCAATTGTTAAAACTTCCAACTACTGATACTTTTTTAGCTTCTTCTGCTGGTACCGTAAAAGTAACTTTACATATTGGTTTACTTTTTAAATACTGTTTTGTAATAGCCATGATTTTATTTTTTTTTAGTTTAGGTTCTGTTTTAAGCCGCAAATTTATAAAACAATTCCATATTTACGATTGTTTAAAACGCTTTAAGTCAAATAATTATGATTTTATCAATCCGCCTGAATAATAAATTAACGAAATAGCAGTTTTTAACTAAAAAATTACCAAAATGGCAAAGAAACCTCGCTATTTTTCCGACTAAATTTTATAGCATTTATAACTAAATCGTTTTAGTTTTCAAAGCACCATTGTCTTTTTGATACCAATTCACCAAATACGCTTAAAATTACATTTGGTATTACAAAAAGTTTTAACTTTACAAGCAATTATATTGTTGATATGTTCGGAAAAAAAAAGCCAAAACCACAAATTGATGCAGACCAATTAGAGCTTATTGAAAATGCTCAAAAACGCATTAAACAAAAAAAACGCTTATACGTCCACTTTGTTATCTTTTTAATTGGCGCGGTGTTTCTAATTGCTGCAAATACCGTTTTGGGCATTGGCAAAGATTTTACTTTGTTTGGCAAAGAATGGTTTTTATTTGCCATTTTATTGTGGCTTTTCTTTTTGCTCTATCATGTTTTTAACGTGTTTGTTACCCATAAATTTATGGGAAAAGATTGGGAGCGAAATCAATTGGAAAAATTGGTAACACTGCAACAAAATAGAATTGAAAAAATAAAAATCGAACTAAAAAAAGAAGCTCCTCATATTGCTGAAAGTGAGGTTTACAACGAATCTTTAAGCGTTAAAAATAAAAAATCTGAATTGACCATAATTGTCGCTGCCGCGGAAAATGACGCCATTGGAAAAGGCAATAAACTCATTTGGCATTTAAGCGACGATTTAAAACGCTTTAAAACCTTAACCAATGGGCATCATATAATTATGGGCCGCAAAACCTTTGAGAGTTTTCCAAAACCATTGCCTAACCGAACGCACGTGGTTATTTCTAGGCAACAAGACTACAAAGTTCCCAACGATGTTATTCTAGTAAATTCTTTGGAAACAGCTATTGATGCCGTAAAAAACGATACCCAACCTTTTGTAATTGGCGGTGGCGAAATCTACAAACAGGCCATGGCTTTAGCCGATAAAATTGAGTTAACACGTGTACACGAAAGTTTTGAAGCCGATACGTATTTCCCGAAAATTGATACATCGGTTTGGAAAGAAACCGCCAATACCTTTCATACAAAAGATGCAAACCACGAGCATGAGTTTTCGTTTTTAACGTATGAGAGAAGATAATCAAACTTGACTTTGTCAGAAAAAATAGATAAATTCGTTTGCCGTCAGATATAAGGCGTTAAATGGCATTAAATAACGACGCTTATCTGCTAGCCATTATGCCCAATTAGAGCAATGAACCTAAAAGAATCATTAAAGGTAACAAAACTAGACTTAACAAATCTTGTATTTATGCCTGGTAGTGGTAGCGGAAGTGAACACTCTAAATTTGAAATATCGCCTAAAGATTTTCTCAGATTCTCTAAATTAGATTTTCATTCCAATAACAGTCAAGGTCTAATCAATTCACTTACAAACGCTAAAAGAGCAATTGACTGTCAAATTGACGAAACACTTAGTGTTTTAGGGATTGATTTTCAGGACATTCCGAAACAAAGTGAAGAAATTGTTTCCTTAATGGAATTTAACATAGATTTACCTTATAAATTAAAACTAATACAAGCTTTAAATTTAGCACCTGCATACATTGTTGCAAAAGCTAGAACTCTTAGAAATAAATTAGAACACTACTATAATTTACCTTCAAAAGAAGAAGTTCAAGAATCAATAGATATTGCAGAACTTTTTATTCGTTCAATAGAAGGAAAAACCAAAATATTAGAGGATGAGTTTTACATTACGGATTCAAAAAACAGAACAGACCTTTGGGAATTTAACTCTGGTCTTTCTTTTGGATTTGACAAAATAAATAAGAGTTTTAGAATTATACCTACAAAGAAAAAAGTTCATTTAGATTCTTTTAAGGTTGACTATAAAAATGTTGAATATTATGGACTATTAAGACTAATGCTTTCTATAGATGACGATTTTGAGTGTTTGAAATCTTTACAGCTAATTATGAATTTAATAGAACACGAAATTCCGATAAATAAAATAAAAGTTGAATGTGAATAAAAAAAGGGCATAACACCGTATAAATTTATTGCTTGTTCTCGCCTGCTTACGAAAATCCTCGCGGATTTTCTATTCAGTTTATTTTTAAGTGCTTAAAACAGGTTACTAACCATACACAAACACGGTAAACGAACCTTCAATAATTTATTCCCATTACCTTTTTCTATTTTCCGTAATTTCGCAACATGGTAAAAGAAACCCAACTTCGTATTACACTTAAAGAAGAAGAACAACCCGATATTTTAGTATTTAAGTCCGCACTAAAACTCGATATCGATAAAAGTGATATTACGGGTGTAAAAATTCTTAGAAAATCGATTGACGCCCGTAAACCTAAAATCTTTTTCAATTATAAAGTTGCGGTTTATATTAAAGAGCCTGTACCAAAAAACTCAGAATACACCTTTAATTATAAAGACGTTTCTAAAGCCAAACCCATTCATATTATTGGGTTTGGTCCCGCTGGCATGTACGCCGCCTTGCGCTGTATAGAACTCGGTTTTAAACCCATTGTTTTAGAGCGCGGAAAAAATGTGCAAGACCGCCGCAGGGATTTAAAAGCCATAAATCAAGATCATTTTGTAAACGAAGATTCCAATTATTGTTTTGGCGAAGGTGGTGCAGGCACGTATAGCGATGGTAAATTATACACCCGAAGCTTAAAACGTGGCGATGTGCGTCGCATTTTTGAAAACCTCGTTTTTCATGGCGCAACCAACCAAATTTTAGTCGATGCGCATCCGCATATTGGTACCAACAAATTACCCAAAGTGGTCCAGAATATTCGGGAAACCATTTTAAACTATGGTGGCGAAATTCATTTTGAAACGCGTGTGGTCGATTTTACTATAAAAAACAACAAAATACAAGCCATACAATTGCAAAACGGTAACGAAATGATGGCTAATCGCGTTATTATGGCAACCGGCCATTCCGCTCGCGATATTTATTATTTACTTCATAAAAAGGAGATTGCCTTAAAAGCAAAATCGTTTGCTATGGGTGTTCGGGTCGAGCATCCGCAACATATTATCGATCGTATTCAATACCATTGTTCGGGTGAACGCCACGAGTTGCTTCCTGCGGCTTCATACGGATTGGTGCAGCAAGTAAACGAGCGCGGTGTCTATTCGTTTTGTATGTGCCCAGGCGGTTTTATAGTGCCTGCGGCCACCGCCAATGGCGAGGTTGTTGTTAATGGGATGTCGCCTTCAAAACGAAATAATCTGTATGCCAATTCGGGTATTGTTGTTGAAATAAATGCTGAACAAGATTTACGGAAATACGAGCAATTTGGGGTTTTGAAAGGATTGGAATATCAAAAGAATTTAGAGAAATTAGCTTTTACCGCCGGCGGAAGAAGTCAGGTTGCTCCGGCACAACGTTTAACCGATTTTGTTGAAGGTCGCTTGTCGAATACGTTGAATGACACATCGTATCAGCCCGGGCTTAACTCGGCACCTCTGCATTCTTTATTACCAAAATTAATTGGAAGCAGATTGCGAAAAGGCTTTGAAGCTTTCGGACAAAAAATGAAAGGCTATTACACCGAAGAAGCCAATATTGTTGGTGTGGAATCCCGAACCTCATCGCCCGTTAATATCCCAAGAAAAGACAATTTAGAGCACATAGAAATTGAAGGCTTATTTCCCTGTGGTGAAGGCGGCGGATATGCTGGTGGTATTGTTTCGGCGGCCATGGATGGTGAACGTTGTGCTGAAGCTGCAGTTGTTGGATTGTAACTTGGGTTCTGCGTTAGGGATTGAACGACATGTTTGAGCTCGCCGACGCAGGAGGAAGCGAGTAGTGAAAGCCCGACCCCTCTTGCCCTGAGCGGAGTCGAAGGGTTGGGGTAACGCCCAAATAATTATTTTTGTATGTTTTTCTAAAAGCAAAGTAACTCCTTTTGTTTAAAAGATTTATTCCTATTTTTGCAGCACTAAAAACTAACTAATATGAACGCATATATATTTCCAGGACAAGGTGCACAATTCTCAGGCATGGGTTTAGACCTTTATGAAAACTCACCGTTAGCGCAAGAGTTATTTGAACAAGCCAATGATATTTTAGGCTTTAACATTACCGACACCATATTTGAAGGTACTGCCGAAGCGCTTAAAGAAACCAAAGTAACCCAACCCGCCATATTTTTACACTCGGTAATTTTGGCTAAAACTTTAGGCGCTAGTTTTAAACCGGATATGGTTGCGGGGCATTCTTTAGGGGAATTTTCAGCATTGGTTGCCAACGGAACTTTAAATTTTGAAGACGGCCTAAGGTTAGTGTCGCAACGCGCTTTGGCCATGCAAAAAGCCTGTGAAATTCAACCCAGCACCATGGCTGCCGTTTTAGGTTTAGAAGACGATGTTGTTGAAAAAATCTGTGCTTCAACCGAAGGTATTGTTGTGGCGGCAAACTACAACTGCCCGGGGCAATTGGTAATTTCGGGTGAAGTTGAAGCTGTCAATAAAGCCTGTGAAGCTTTATTAGAAGCGGGTGCACGACGCGCTTTAGTATTGCCTGTTGGTGGTGCTTTCCATTCGCCTTTAATGGAACCGGCTCGCGAAGAACTGGCGGCGGCTATTGAAAACACGACTTTTAGCAAACCCAACTGCCCGATTTATCAAAACGTAACGGCGCATGCGGTTATTAATGAAAACGACATTAAAGCAAATTTAATATCCCAATTAACAGCACCTGTACGTTGGACACAATCTGTACAGCAAATGATAACCGACGGTGCCACTTTATTTACTGAAGTTGGTCCAGGTAAAGTTTTACAAGGTTTGGTAAAGAAAATTAATAGAGAAGCTGAGACCGCTTCTGCAACTTTTGAAAGTAATAGCTAAATGAAATTATCTCGACGCTCCATTTTTATATTTTCTGTAATCATTATCACTATTGCTCTTGATCAAATTTCAAAAATTTGGGTTAGAGCGCAAGTCGTTGCCGGTAGCCAATCTGAAATTATTGGCGATTATTTCACTTTGCACAATGTAGAGAACAAAGGTGCCTTTTTAGGCATGGGCAGCGAATTAAATGATACACTTAGAATCATTCTGTTACTAATTCTACCAATTGTTGTTTTGGCTTTGGTATTGCGTTATATTTTTAAAGAAAAAGCATTGGATAATTGGTCGCTTTTTGCTTTTGCAAGCATTATTGGTGGCGGTATTGCCAATGTTTACGACAGAATTGTTTACGGTTCTGTTACCGATTTTTGGCATATCGATTTAGGTGGTGTATTTAGAACCGGTATTTTTAATATGGCAGATTTATCGGTTACCACAGGTATGATTATTTTGGTGATAGTTACTTTTAGAAAAAAGAAAACCTCGTAATTTCACTTTTTAAATACTTCAAAATTTTATAAAAAAAGACTGTCTTTAAAAAGACAGTCTTTTAAATTAATCCCAATTCGTTTTAATATAAATTGATAAAAGTAATTACTTTATTGAGTTAGTTACCGGCTTAATTTGGTTTTAGTTCCAATGTAAATTGAATTCCTGCCAATCCACAACACGATGTTGCCGTATAGGTTAAATCAAGTGTAATTATTCCAGTGTCTGGGTCTAAGTTAGTTCCTGGACCTTGTGCAAAATCAACTTGCCCAGGAAAACTTAAAGACTTCTCTGTAACAGTTATTACGCCACAAACGTCGGTAAATTCTAAACCGATAGGGAAATCGGGTCCAAAGATATCTGCAGTTCCGTCACTCAAATTATAAGTTCCAGCTGCAGGCTGCGTAATTGTAACGGGCTGCGGACTTCTAAAATTACCAGCAATAGGAAGGTTTGACGATATAACGGTACTGATATAATTCCCTTCCAACATGGTAGGACAAGACACAGGATAACTTATTTTGATAGTGACTAATTTAGAATTGCTTAGTGTAGTTCCTGTATTATCAGTCCCATCGTTATTTAACAAACTTAAAACCCGACCATCTGGCATAGTAAACCGTGTAGAAATTGTTAAAACGTCTCCAAGTTGAAAATCATCAATGTTGTTTAATTCTGTAAAAGCAGCGTAAATATCATTGGTCGATAATGAGAAATCTCCCGGTAAAGTGACATTGCTAAATAAGGTGCTGTTATAAACAGGACCGGCTAACGTCGCGTAAGTTGCAATAATATCTGCCGATGCGGGCAGCCCTTGTGAAACAGAAGCATTAAAACTCATGTTTAAAGGCGTACCATTAAGCACCTTTGTTAAATCAAATATTTGATCGGCATTCGCATCTTTTGTAAAATTAGCTACTGCTCCTGCTTCTAAAACAAGTGCAGAATCTCCGCCATCTTTTTCACAAGAAAAACTAAAAAAAGTGGCTACAATTACAAGTAATAAAATTTTTATATGTTTCATTTTTATATGTTTTAATTGTCCCAAAACACTCTATAAGTCGCTATAGTTTTTTGTTCTGGAGCATTCTGATTAAGGTTTAACTCGTTTTCTGGCCAGAAAAATGTTCTATTATATGGGTTATTCAATGTGGTATCAGTATCTAGTAAAGGATATGCATCGCCATTGTCTAACTGATACTCGTTTGTGCCATTTGGATCTGCCAAAACAGGGTAGCCTGTTCTTCTGTAATCATTATATTGATCCATTTGGTCGCCATAAGTTGCCACCCATTTTTGGGTCATGATAATTTCCATTTGTTTTTCTGCGCTTGCTGCCGTAAATTCTGCTTCAATATTCGCAATAAAATCTGTAACGGCCGTTGAACCCGATAGCACTGGCACGGTTTGGGTTGTGCCTGTTCCTGCTACAACCTGATCTACCTTAGCAAAGCTTGCCGTTATGGCTTGAGTTAATTTTGCTGCAGCATCTCCAGTGATTAAACCTACATGCATAAGTTCAGCTTGGATATACAAAAACTCATCATAAGTTAATATTCTTCTTGGTGCCACTCCAGTTCCACTCGCAACGGTTCTTGCAAAACCTTGCCCGTCGTCATATCTTCCACCACATGGGAAAATACCCGGAAATGTAGCATCGTTGGCTACGGCACCATCTCGCCATGGGCCAACACTACCAAAACGTATGGTGAAAAATCCTGTAGAGGAATCCCAATAATCTGCTCGGGGATCGCCAGAAATAGGATCTGCTTGGTCTCTGGGAAATTGCCCAGGCTGCAATTGATTTGCCCAATAATAGGGTATTCTAGGGTCTTGGTTTCCTGTATGGATATTAGGATTCATTCCCATTAAAATCTCATAAAACCATGGGCTTACGTAATGATCTACCTGAGCACCGCCGTAAGCGGCTTGAAATAATTGGTTACGTTCGTCTTGTGGTGAAACCGTGGCTGTATGTATGAATTGAAAATCATCTGCATTTGATGCAAAGAAGTTATTTTCAGCCACCAATGCATCTAAAGCAGATTGACTAAACAATGGTGATGATGACAATCGGATTTGATTAAGTAATTTCAATTTAAACGTATTGGCAAACTTAATCCACTTACTTGTGGAACCGGCATAATAAAAGTCATCTGCCGCTGGAAGCAAACCACTGGGGTTATTCAAATTTACTTTGGCTTCATCAATTAAATTAAAAATATCTTGATATATAGTTTCTGAATCGTCAAAAACCGGACTCACAACGCCTTGTATTAACAATGTGGCCTCAGAATATGGGACATCGCCCCACAAATCGACCGCCACAGACATCATATACGCCTTAAGCAATTGCCCAATGCCTTTGTAAACCGTAGCGCCATCTGTCTCTGCTTGAGAGATTAATGTTTCCAAATCTGTTAATGCTAAATACACATTATTCCAATCGTTATTTAAAGGGATGTTATTGGCTTGGGTACCGTATTGATCTTGGCTGCTTCTTGAAACCCCCTGATGGGTTTGCGTCCCTAAGACTTCGCCACTAAAGTTGTTCCAATCGGCCAGTAATGCGGTTGTAATTTCTATATTGGGCAACAACTGATTCATTGGAGCAACAGTTGGGTTATCTGTATCTGTATCTACATCTAAATAGTTGTCACATCCAAAAAGCGATATAACGACGATAAATATTGGTAAAATATGATACCTTTTAAATTTTATATTTTTCATTTTTTTTTATTTAAAAAGTTAGGTTAATTTTAAATCCATAACGTTTAGACGTTGGCGCTGAAGAGTTTTCAATACCTTGAATTCTGCTCGAACCGAAAGATGTTATTTCTGGATCGTAATTGGTGTATCTTGGAACATTTGGTGCAAAATACCATAAGTTATTTCCAAAGGCACTTAAAGACATTTTACCGAAAGGTGTTTTTTCTAACCACTTTGATGGCACATCGTAGGTTAAATTTAATTCTCTTAAACGGTACACGGTACCGTCGTACACTGTTCCTTGATCGGTAGAATTTATGCCCCATGTATTGCTGGGTCCTCCACCCGTAAAATACAAGTCGTTTGTATCAAGCTGTGTTGTATTTGGGATTCGATTACCATTATTATCCAATGTATAATTTCCATTCACATCGCCGTAAAACCCTGGTATAATGTGAGTGCGTTCTCTATCTTCTGTATCTTTGGTAACCCCTCGTCCTAAAAGTGAGCCTATACTGACAGACTGAATATCGCCTCCTTCCCTCCAATCAAATTGAGCTCGGAAAGACCAGTTTTTATACTTAAACGTATTGATAAAGCCCATTTTAAAATCTGGTGTTGGATCGCCAATTATATCACTCACTGGGTCTTGGAATATCCATCCTGTAGATTGATCGATAATATAATTACCCTCATCATCCCTTTGGTGTTTGGTGCCAAAAAACACGCCGAACGGCTGCCCTTTAATAGCATAAGCTATCTGGTTTCCGTCTAGCCTAATTCTTTCAAGACCTTCAACCAACTCGGTAACCTCGTTGGTGTTTTTTGTGAATGTGGTAAATATGTCCCATTTAAAATTTTCGGTTTGAATAGGTACTAATGTTAAACCAATTTCTACACCGGTGTTAGTCATTTCTCCTATATTGGTATTAAATGATGTAAAACCACTGGACCTTGGAACAGAAACAGGTGAAATTAAATCGGTTGTGGTTTTTTTATACCAAGTAAAATCAATCGCAATGCGTCTTTTAAAAAACTCTAAATCCGCGCCAATTTCAATTTCATCTGTAAATTCCGGCGTAATGGATTGGTCTCCCAAACCTGTTCTATTTCCGATAACAGGAATGGATGCAAAAGGTATTCCTAAGGCAAATGTGGTGCTTAAAAATTCAGCACCTGCATCGTTACCAACCGATGCCCAACCGCCTCTAAGCTTTGCAAATGTTAGCACGTTGCTATTTAATTTGAAGGCCTCGGTAACAATTAAGGATAAACTTGCCGAAGAATAAAAGTAAGACCGATTATCTATTGGTAAGGAAGAAGACCAATCGTTTCTACCTGTTCCGTTTAAAAATAAAAAATCTTTGTAAGATAATGTTAGATCTGCAAATACGCCTACGTTACGTTTTCTTAAAAACCCAACACTGGTAGGCAGAAATAAACTGTTTTGATTCGAAACCGTTACTGTATTTGCCAATGTATATATTCCCGGTGAAATAAAAGTTGTTCCTAAATTCACATCTCGAGTAAATGAATTCTGATACGTATTAAATCCTGTAATAACCGATATGTCCAAATCATCTGTGAGCGTATAATCAAAATTCAATAGGAATGTAGATTCAATATCTTCGATAGTTGCAGAGTCTAAAGTAATTGTTCCTCCTGTTAAAGCTGAAGCTATGGATTGCGGATGTCTAATTTCCTTTCTATCCAAGTCATATTTATTGTAACCTACTTTAAACGATGCTGAAATATGATCGTCAATGGGTACGCCAATACTTAAATTCGTAACAACTCTATTTGTGTTTGTCGTTACCTGATCGTTCTCCCAAGACCATAACGGGTGATCCCAACCTGTGTTTGGAATTACAGACCCACCAGTGAGTGGATTGGTATAGGGAATGGACAAATCCCAAGTACGCCCTAACCACAATGTTCTTGCAAAAGAAGCCGAAGATCCAGCAAATTGATTATTACCAAAAAAGCCTCCTACTTGCTGGGTATCAGAATAACTTAAAGAACCTCCAACCGTAATATTGTTTGGAAGCTTAAAGTTTCCTCCAGCTGAAAAAGAAGTTCTGTCGTAAGTATTAAAAGGGATGTAACCTTGTTGTTCCAAATCGGACAATGTAACACTAAAACTACCGTTTTCGTTTCTTGAAGATGCTGTAATTGAATTATCTAAAACAATACCTGTTTTAAACAAATCCTTAACATTGTTTGGCTGTGCCACATAAGGCAGTGTTTCAATTAAACCGGGACCATACACATCCGGGAAAGCGGTTACCCAACTATTCCACACGGGAATGGTTTCCAAAGTATCAAAAGCTGGACCCCATGAGCCATTGGAGCCTGCATTAAAATTAAACTGTGTACCCTGCCCGTATTTATTTTGGTACTCCGGTAGGTTGGCTATTTCTTCAAAATAAGTACCACTACTTACATTGATACTTAGCTTATTATTAGTACTTCCCGATTTAGAAGCTCCAGATTTGGTAGTAATAACAATAACGCCATTGGTTGCTCTTGAACCATATAAGGCTGCCGCCGCTGCACTTTTTAATACTGATACAGATTCAATACTATTGGGGTCTAAACTAGAAATACCAGACTCGTAAGCACCACCGCCCGTAGTTTGGCTAGATGTTGTTACCTGAGAATTGTCATAAGCAATACCATCTACAATAAATAAAGGCTGACTTGCACCCCCTATAGTCGTTTGCCCTCGAATACTTATTTGGTTTGAAGCTCCGGCAACACCATTAGAAAAATTAACATTTACACCTGCAACTTTCCCAGATAACGAGCGCAATAAATCGGGTTCTGAGTTTTCAAGAATTTCTTCTGATTCAACCTGACTTACCGAGTAACCTAAATCCTTGGCATTACGTTTAATACCAAAAGCAGTAACTACAACTTCTTCCAGGGATGTGGCATCATCAACAAGCTGCACATTAATGGTACTTGATTCTCCTACAACTACCTCTTTAGCCGTATAGCCAATAAAACTAATTACAAGTGTAGCACCTTGGTTAACTTTAATTGAATAATTACCATCAAAATCAGAAGAGGTGCCTGATGTCGTTCCTTTAATTAAAACAGTTGCCCCTGGAAGCGGTAAACCAGAACTATCTGATATGGTACCAGACACTGTTTTTTCTTGTGCAAAAGATAATTGCACAACAAACGCCAGTAATAGCGTTAGTAATCCACTAAACTTTTTTTTCATTTGTTTATATTTTATGAGTTAGTCTGTGCAGATTGTAGAAAAGGAAGACAGCAAAGAAATTTTTTAAAAGACTAATTCAAAAAAATCATACTCTACGAAATGAAATCAAAGTTTAGAGAAACCCCGAATTTTTTTATTAAAGCAAAGCTCTAAAACTGCCTTACCTTTTACAATTGCAATAGTAAAAGAAGTAGTTTAATTGGCTTTTTAAGGCAAGTTTGATTTGAAGTATGCACAAAATGATTTAAGCTACTTATTTAGTAGGCTAAGCGGATTAACACTTTGTTAACGCAGACTTACCAAATATATATTAACTTAGATACGCCAATAAAAACGCGTAATTACAGCTAAATTGAATCATTTTAATAACAAAAAGCTTGGTAAATGCCATTGAGGTAAAATTATAATAAATTGATTTAAAATGCCTGTTTTTTGCATTGTATGAATTTCAAGTTGATTTGAATGCCCGTTTTTATGCTGTAAAAAGATTTGCAGCAACTTAAAAAGTTGATTTTTTATACTAGTTTCGAATACTTAATTAATAATTTAATAATGATTGCTCCAATTAAGGCCATAATAATAGATGATGAATTCTTAGCTAGAAAAAGGGTTTCTAATTTATTGAATGATATTAAAGACATTGAATTAATTGAAGAATGCAGCTCTGGAAAAGAGGCCATAAAAGCAATACACGACAAAAAACCTGATCTTATTTTTTTGGATATTCAGATAACCGACATGACGGGTTTTGACATCCTTAAACAGATTGACGAATCCGCAATGCCTCTAATAATTTTTATAACCGCTTTTGATGAATTTGCCTTAAAGGCTTTCGATTTTTTTGCCTTTGATTATTTATTGAAACCTTTTAAGGACGAACGTTTTTTTCAATCCACCAATAAAGTGATTGATATGTTTTCTTCAAACAAATCAGACGGGTTAAACAAAAAAATAAACAACTTACTACAGTATATTGAAAACCCCAATACCGATTTTTTTGAAACTAAAAACTCTAAACTAGCTATTAAAGCTAATGGTAAAATATCGTTTATCGAAAAAAATGACATAAAATACATTCAAGCCTCTGGTTATTATGCAGAGATTTTTACCGAACAAAAAAAATATCTTTTACGAGAACCCTTAAGCTCGTTGCTACATCAATTAAAATCATTCAAATTTACTAGAATTCACAGGTCAACCATTATTAACACCTCGTTAATCAAAGAGGTTTTATACTCCAATTACGGTGAGATTGATGTGAAAATGCAGGACGAAAAACTCTTTAGAATAAGTAAATCTTACAAAAAGGAGTTTCAGAAAAAAATGGGGTTTTAATTAATTCGAGAACATTCTTTATGATAAAAAAATTAAAAAAGTATTTAGACTTTAAACTTATAGCCATTCTATCGTTTGTCTATTTGCTATTTGTTATTATTTATTCTTCAAAAAACGCCTATTTACGAATCTTAATCAAAAGAAAAACAGATTGGGGAGAATTTGTTTTTAACAATGTTTTAGACTGGTGCCTAATTATAATCTTTATGGTTTTTATAGCCATTACCACAAAGTATTTAATGAGTAAAAAAACAAAGCTCATTTTAATTGCTTTTATACATCTATTTTTTTCGTTTTTTATAGGCGCATTTACCATTGGTATTTCGTGGTGCATTGATATGCTCAGAAACCCTTCGGATGAAGTTAACTTTTCTTTTGAAGAGCTTTGTATAACTTTTATAAGACTGGTGGATTTACATTTTTTAATCTACATATCCTTAGTGGCGCTAATCTATATGTATTACTATTTGAAAAAAGTTGAAGAAAGCAAAATACAAACCATAAAGCTTCAAGAGCAACTTTCAAAATCGCATTTAAAATTTCTTCAATCTCAAATGCATCCGCATTTTCTATTCAACACGTTAAACGGGATTCATTCCTTAATGGATATAAATATTGAAAAGTCTAAAACCATGGTTGTCGATTTAAGTGATCTTTTAAGAAATGTATTGGATAAAAAAGATGAGAATTTAATTGAACTGCAAGAAGAACTGAAAATACTTAAAAAATACATCCACATTAAAAAAACGCGCTTTTCGGACCAACTTAATATTCATCTCAATATCGAAGCGGGTTTGGAAAATGTTTTGGTGCCCAACATGCTCATTCAGCCCATTGTCGAGAATTCCACCAAACACGGTTACGGCACGGAATTTATTTCATTGGAAATTATAATCGATATTTATAAAAAAAACGAAAAGCTTATTGTTAAAGTTCAAAATGATGGAAAAGCGTTAAAAGAGAAACTTCCCGCTTTGCTAAAAAAAGGTACGGGACTTAAAAACATTAAAGAACGATTGGCCTCCTTATATGGCAACAATTATAAGTTCAAAATTTATAACGAATCTGGTAAAGTGGTTACCAAGGTAAGCTTCCCTATAAAATTATCGATATCTAAAATTGAAAAAGAATTTTAACCCTTTCTAACTTTTTGCTCCCATTTCCAAGCAGATCGCATGGCATCATCAAGGGTTAATTCTGTTTTCCAACCTAACTGGTTATTAGCCTTGGTGGTATCGGCATAGGCCGAAATAATATCGCCTTCTCGTCTGCCAACAATTTTATAATTTAGCTTTTCTCCCGAAACTTTTTCGAAGGCTTTAACAACTTCCAAAACAGAGCTGCCTTTTCCGGTTCCTAAATTAAAGGTTTCGTAATTCGCTTTGTTTTTATTTTGCAATAAGCGATTAAGCGCCACAACATGTGCTTTGGCTAAATCTACTACATGAATGTAATCGCGAATACACGTCCCGTCTGGCGTTGGATAATCGTCACCAAAAACGGATAACTGCTCGCGAATACCAATAGCTGTTTGGGTAATAAATGGCACCAAATTTTGTGGTACGCCTATGGGCAATTCCCCTATTTTTGCCGATTCGTGCGAACCAACCGGATTAAAATAGCGTAATGCAATCGCTTTTAAGCTTGGGGTTACTTTACAGGTATCGCTTATAATTTCCTCTCCTATTTGTTTGGTGTTACCGTATGGCGATTCCGCTTGTTTTACTGGCGCATTTTCGGTTATTGGCAATTCATCGGCTTGACCGTAAACCGTACAAGAAGAACTGAAAATAAATGACGCCGACGGTAATTTTTTCAACTCTTTTAAAATATACACCAGCGTAGAAATGTTGTTTTCGTAATACAACAATGGTTCTTGCACACTTTCGCCAACCGCTTTACTTGCCGCAAAATGAATCACCCCTTTTATGTCGTTATGCTTTGCAAAGAAGTGTTCTACTTTCGGTCTATCCTTTAAATCCAGTTTTTCAAAAATTGGAGTTTTTCCCGTAATAGCGGAAATACCATCTAAAACATTTTCAGAAGAATTCGACAAATCATCAATAATAACAACCTCGTAGCCTTCGTTTTGTAATTCTACAACCGTATGCGAGCCAATAAAACCTAAACCGCCTGTAACTAATATTTTATCCATTTATAAAATTTATAAGAGTTGATGTGATATATTCGATTTGTTCGTCATCCAATTCCGTGTGCATGGGTAACGAAATAACATCTTTAACCAATTGATTGGTAACAGTAAAATCTGCTTCGTTATAACGCGTATCAGCATAAGCCTTTTGCCTGTGAAGCGGAATTGGATAATACACTCCACACGGTATGTCGTGTGCGTTTAAGTGCTTTACCAAAGCATCTCTATCTACACCTTTTACCTTTAAGGTGTATTGATGGAACACGTGATTATCATCACTCCCCGTTCTAAAAGGAATTTCAACGTTATTTATATTTTTAAATGCCGCATCGTATTTGTTGGCGGCCTCTCTTCGTCTATCGCAATAATCATCTAAATACGGTAATTTTGCATCTAAAACAGCCGCTTGAATACTATCTAATCTGGAATTCACTCCAACAACATCGTGATGGTAACGCTCGTACATCCCGTGATTTACAATACCTCTAATCGTGTGCGCTAAATCATCATCGTTTGTAAAAATGGCACCACCATCGCCATAACAACCTAGGTTTTTTGATGGAAAAAACGACGTAGAGCCCACGTGGGCAATAGTTCCGGCTTTGGCTTTTGTACCGTCTTTATAGGTATATGTCGCGCCAATGGCTTGCGCATTATCTTCAATAACAAATAAATTATGTGTTTTTGCAATGTCCATGATAGCTTCCATATCAGCACACTGCCCAAACAAATGCACAGGAACTATGGCCTTTGTTTTTGGTGTGATGGCTTTTTTAATGGCTTCAATATTTATATTGAAATCATCCGGATTAACATCTACTAAAACCGGGGTTAAATTTAGCAAGGCGATAACCTCTACAGTCGCTGCAAAAGTAAAGTCGGCCGTAATAACCTCATCACCTGGCTTTAAGCCTAATCCCATCATGGTAATTTGCAACGCATCGGTACCATTGGCACAGGGAATAACATGTTTTACATTGAGATACTGCTCTAAATTCTTTTGAAACTCATGAACTTTATACCCGTTTATAAATGAGGCGGTGTCAATAACCTCCTGAATTGCTGGGTTTACAACATCTTTTATTTGACTGTACTGACCTTTAAGGTCTACCATTTGAATTTTCTTCATCTAAAAATTTTTATGGTTCATTTATGCTAAGAAAACAGATGAACATTATTTTAATGAATACGCTTTTAACAGCTTTAATGTAGCGAAATTACAAAATTCATAAGCGTTAACCAACGTATTTATTTTAAAGAAATGTATTTTAGCATTAAAGAAATAAAATTGAGTTTAATTTATAATTTAGGAATTTATCTGGCCCAATTAGGCTTAAAATGTGTTGCGCCATTTAACAAAAAAATTGCCTTAGGCGTTAAAGGACGCTCTGAAACCTTTAATACTTTAAAAAACAACCTTAACAAAACCGACAAAACGCTTTGGTTCCATTGTGCCTCTTTGGGCGAATACGAACAAGGTCTTCCTGTTTTTAAAGCCTTACGCGAGCATTACAAAACACATAAAATCGTGCTCACTTTTTTTTCGCCTTCAGGGTACCAAATTCGTAAAAATTCACCCATTGCCGATGTGGTTGTTTATCTGCCAATAGACACAAAAAAGAATGCCAAATCCTTTTTAAATATGGTAAACCCCGAACTTACCATTTTTGTTAAATATGATATTTGGCCCAATTTTTTAAATGAATTAAAACAACGGCAATTATCCACTATTTTAATTTCGGCCGCATTTAGGGAAAATCAATCGTTTTTTAAATTTTACGGCAAAACACTGCGGGATGCTTTATTTACTTTCGAACATATTTTTACTCAAAACAGAGCTTCAAAAACATTGTTGGAGTCCATAAACTACAATCGTGTTACCGTTTCTGGCGACACCCGTTTCGATCGTGTTTACAGTCAATTAAACCAAAACAATCAGTTAGATTTTATCGAAGATTTTAAGGACAACAACTTATGCGTTGTAGCTGGAAGCACTTGGTTACCGGACGAAAATTTATTTGTAGATTACATTAATAATGAAACCGCAAAGGGGGTAAAATTTATATTGGCGCCTCATAATATTAATAATGCCCAAATAAAAAACTTAAAAGAAAAATTACATACCGAAACCGTTTTATTTAGCGAAAAAAATGAAAAGGACTTCTCGCAAGCACAGGTGTTTATTATTGACACCATAGGTTTATTAACTAAAATATACTATTACGCCGATATAGCTTACGTTGGTGGCGCCATGGGAAACACGGGCTTGCACAACACTTTAGAGCCTGCGGTTTTTGGTGTTCCTATTATTATTGGGAATAATCACGTTAAATTTCCTGAGGCTAAATCTATGATTGATATTGGCGGGATGTTTTCTATTTCCAATCAAAAAGAATTCAATACCGTATTAAATGAACTTGTTAAAAACGAGGTCAAAAGATTGGATTCGGGTAGTAAGAATTTAGAATACATTAAAAAAAACAAAGGCGCTGTCATCCAAATCCTCGATTATCTGCGTATATAGAATGATTTTAATATCAAATGTTAAAAAATTAACACAATCTTAATAGGTTTTAACAATAAGTTATTAAATTCGTAATCTAGATTTTAAAAATTAACACTAAAACAAAAACCAATGAAAAAATTATTTTTGAGCACTGCTTTATTGCTAGTATTAGGCTTATCATTTACATCTTGTAGAGACACCAAAAAGGCTGAAGATTCAATAGAAGAGGCTGTAGAAGCTACAGAAGAAGCTGTAGAAGAAGCTGCTGATGCCATTGAAGACGCTGTTGATGATGCAGGTGATGCTATAGAAGAAGCCGGTGATGATGCTGGTGAAGCAATAGATGAGGCTGCAGACGCTGCTGGCGAAGCTGTAGACAAGGCTGCTGAAAGTGCAACACAAAAAGTAAAAGAAGCTACCGGCGGAAATTAAAAAACGTCTAAAGTTTAAAGAACCACCTTTTAGGTGGTTTTTTTATGCTTAAAAGTTAAATATATTGTGACTTTCAAAACAAGTTGACGGCTTTTTGTTGTGTACACAGCTTTCTTACTTTTCCGTATTCATTTCCTCACTGCTTTAATAATAGCCAAAGCATTTTTTAAATCTTGCTCTAGTTTTTTATAATCCTTGTTGGTTATAATATCCTTAGAAATCAATTGGAAACCGAAATAAAAAACTTTAAGTGCGGTTATTATCTTGACAAGTATTTATCAAGGTTTTAACCCTTTGAACTTTTACTTCTTAAAAATTCCACATCTGACAATAATTGATTTGCTAGCATTTCTGCCGCCTCTAGAGTTAGATTTACACGTTTACTACCTATTTTAGTACAAATACTTTTGCCACTTGGAGAAAAAACCTCTATTGTTTTCTCAAAAGTTGTTGTCTCACTAATTTTACCTTTAATAATTGTCTTTTTTAACATAATAATTTGCTTTTCTTGATTATCGCCATAAATATAATACAATAATAACACTGCCCTATGATGCTATAGGATTTGAATGTGACAACGGCATTACTGTAATTGATAATATTACTTAAAAAAATCAAAAATTGATTTTTAGTGATTTCTACCAATTTTTCAAAAGCAAAATAATGATTGTCCTAGGAAAGCTAAAACTCTAAAAAACACTTTTATTGACGAGGTTGGCTAAATGTTGCCTAATTAAAAAAAGAAAACCGCAAACAATTGAATAGCAATCGTTTACGGTTCTTCTGAGTACTGAAGACGGGACTTGAACCCGTACGTCCTAATGGACATTGGATTTTAAGTCCAACGTGTCTACCAATTCCACCACTTCAGCAACTTTGGTATGTTTTAATAAAGTTTTCAGAGCGAAAGACGGGATTTGAACCCGCGACCCCCACCTTGGCAAGGTGATGCTCTACCCCTGAGCTACTTTCGCAGTAATTATAATTAACGAGCAATATCGCTATTGCGGATGCAAATTTAAAATATTTCTAGGAATTCCAAAGCCTTTTTAGAGAAATTATAAAATTATTTTTACGCTTGTTTTTTCTTCACCAACATCCGCTTAATTTCGTTCAATTTCATAAGCGCTTCAACAGGTGTAAGTGTATCAATATCAATGTGTAAAATTTCTTCTTTTATATTCTCCAACAACGGATCGTCTAAATTAAAGAAGCTTAACTGCATCTCGTCGTTTAACGATTTTACTTTATCGGTGAGTTCTTCACTTGAGTGCGATTGCTCTAGTTTTTTTAATATTTTGTTCGCACGATGCAAAACCTGCTGTGGCATGCCCGCCATTTTTGCAACGTGAATACCAAAACTGTGCGCGCTTCCACCTTCAACCAATTTTCGTAAAAAAAGCACATTGTCTTTTAATTCTTTTACAGACACATTAAAGTTTTTTATGCGCGAAAAAGTCTCGCTCATTTCATTTAACTCGTGATAATGTGTGGCAAACAGGGTCTTGGGTTTTGCAGGATGCTCGTGTAAATACTCACTAATTGCCCAAGCAATCGAAATACCGTCATAGGTACTTGTACCTCTTCCAATTTCATCTAAAAGCACCAAACTTCTGTCGGAAATATTATTCAATATTGAAGCCGTTTCGTTCATTTCTACCATAAACGTAGATTCTCCCATCGAGATATTATCGCTGGCACCAACCCTTGTGAAAATTTTATCCACCAATCCAATTCGAGCGGTTTTGGCCGGCACGAAACTTCCTATTTGCGCCAATAAAACAATGAGTGCGGTTTGACGTAAAATAGCCGATTTACCAGACATATTAGGTCCAGTAATCATAATGATTTGCTGTGTTGTTCTATCTAAAAACACATTGTTTGCAATATAGTTTTCGCCAATGGGCAATTGCTTTTCGATAACGGGATGCCTCCCATCCTTTATATCCAAATCAAACGAATCGTCAATAGTGGGATAACTGTATTTATTCTCTTTTGCCAATTGCGAAAACCCACATAAACAGTCTATTTGCCCAATTAAATAAGCATTTTGCTGTACGGGTTTTATATACTGATTTAACCAAATTACCAATTCTGAAAACAACTGCTGCTCAATGGCTAAAATGCGTTCTTCAGCACCTAAAATTTTGGCTTCGTACTCTTTAAGCTCTTCGGTTATATACCGTTCGGCATTAACCAAAGTCTGCTTTCGTATCCACTCTTCCGGCACTTTATCTTTGTGCGTGTTACGGACTTCAATATAATACCCGAACACGTTATTCGAGGCTATTTTAAGCGATGTAATGCCCGTGCGCTCACTCTCGCGCTCCAACATAGCATCCAAATAATTTTTTCCGGATTTTGACAACGCCCTTAACTCGTCCAATTCCGAAGAAAATCCAACAGCAATACTATTTCCTTTTAAAACATTAACGGGTGCTTCTTCATTTAAAGTTTCCTTTATTTTCTCACGAAGCACATCGCAACCTTGTAATTTATCGCCAATAATTTTAAGCGATTCGTTATCACAATTTGAAGCCAACGCCTTTATGGGCACAATAGCTTCTAAAGAATTTTTAAGCTGAATAACCTCGCGCGGATTTACTTTTTCTGTGGCCACCTTAGAAATTAAACGTTCTAAATCGCCAATATGCTTGATGTGATTCTGAATTTTTTGAAGCGTTGATTTGTCTTTGGTCAAAAAACTAACCACTTCGTGTCGCTGTTTTATTTTTTCAACATGTTTCAAAGGCAATGCCAACCAGCGTTTTAACAACCTGCCGCCCATGGGCGAAATGGTTTTATCAATCACATTTAATAGCGTTACGGCATTGTTATTTGTAGAGTGATAAAGCTCTAAATTCCGGATGGTGAATTTGTCCATCCACACATAATCATCTTCCGCTATTCTAGAAATTGAAGTAATGTGCTGCAATTTATTATGTTGCGTTTCGCCCAAATAATGCAAAATAGAACCTGATGCAATAATGCCTTCGTACAAATCTTCAATACCGAAGCCTTTAAGCGTTTTTGTGTTGAAATGTTTGGTTAGGGTTTCGTAGGCATAATCGGTTTGATAGACCCAATCCTCTAAATAAAAGGTATGAAAATCGTCGCCAAAGGTGTCGTTAAAAAGAGTGCGCTTTTGTTTGGACACCAACACTTCGCTCGGGCTGAAATTTTGAAGTAACTTATCGATATATTCCGCATTGCCTTGCGAGGTTAAAAATTCGCCTGTTGAAATATCCAAAAACGAAATGCCAATATATTTTTTTTCAAAATACACCGAACATAAAAAGTTGTTGGATTTCGATATTAAGACCTCATCGTTTAAAGCCACACCAGGCGTAACCAATTCGGTAACACCACGTTTTACAATGGTTTTGGTTTGCTTTGGGTCTTCAAGCTGATCGCAAATAGCAACCCGCTCGCCCGCTTTTACCAACTTAGGCAAATACGTGTTTAACGAGTGGTGCGGAAAACCGGCCAACTCAATTTCGCTTTCGCTACCTGCACCGCGTTTGGTTAAAATAATACCTAAAATACCCGCCGTTTTTACGGCATCACTTCCAAAGGTTTCATAAAAATCGCCAACACGAAACAACAACAAAGCATCAGGATACTTGGCCTTAATGGCGTTGTACTGTTTCATTAACGGTGTTTCTTTTTTTGATTTTTTTGCCAACGGAATTTTGTTTTTAAGTAAGTTTGCTAATGTAATTAATTATTGATGTTTTTTTAAGCCGAAACGCTAGAAGTTATCTACAATTATTAACAAAATACTAACTTTTAGGTCGCTGCGAATACACGAATGATTGACTTGAAAAGATTTGTATGGGTTTAAGAAAATATCCGTGCTTTCATGGCGAATAAATAAAATTAAGATTTCCGCCTTCGCGGAAATAAAAAAACGATATTCAATGCGCAAACTAAAAAATAGCGAATTAGACCGATTAAGCATTCATGCTTTTAAAGACGCCCAAAAAACACCGTTAATCATTATTCTCGACAACATTAGAAGCTTAAATAACATTGGTTCGGTTTTTCGAACCAGTGACGCCTTTTTAATCGAAAAAATTTATTTGTGTGGCATTACGGCAACGCCTCCGCATAAAGACATACATAAAACCGCATTGGGAAGTACCGAAACGGTAGATTGGGAATACGCCGAAAACACTTTAGATGTGGTTGAAAAACTTAAAGCCGAAAACGTAAAAATATGTGCGATTGAGCAGGCCGAAAATGCCACCATGCTTAACGATTTTACAGTTTTACCCAACACCAAATACGCCTTGGTTTTTGGCAACGAGGTAAAAGGTGTTGCCCAAAATGTGGTAAACATTAGCGATGTGGTTATTGAAATTCCTCAATTTGGCACCAAACATTCTTTAAATATTTCGGTGAGCTGTGGCGTTGTGGTTTGGGATTTGTTTAGCAAACTTAATTGCAGTGACTAAAAAACCAAAACAGCCTTGGCCCACAAAAGCAGTGATGCATCAAATTTACGAAAGGCATCTTTGGGGCGGAAACGAGACCGATTTTTATTCGGGAGAAGGCTCGCACAATCCAGAAATCACAAAGCCATATTTAGAGGCGGTCTCCACATTTTTAAAATCTTTTACAAACCCGCTAACGGTATGCGATTTAGGTTGTGGCGATTTTAATATCGGCAAGCAACTCACCAAATACACTAAAAAATATAGTGCCGTAGATATTGTTGAATCCCTTATTGAAAGAAATAAAACATTATTTAAAGAAGACAACTTAGAGTTTCGCTATTTGGATATTTCAAAAGAAGCACTCCCCCAAGCAGACTGCGTTATTTTACGGCAAGTTTTGCAGCATTTATCGAATGCTGAAATACAAAACATTTTAAAAAAATTAAAAACTTATAAATACATCATTCTAACGGAACATATACCTTTGGGTAACTTTACCCCGAACAAAGACATCATTTCCGGGCAAGGGATTCGGCTAAAACAAAACAGCGGTGTTAACATTTTGGAAGCGCCTTTTAATTTTAAGATTAAAAATGAAAAACAACTTAACAAGTATGTTTTGGATGATAAAAAAGGACGTATTGTAACGACGTTGTTTGAGGTGTTTTAGCGGTGGTTTTTTGAGTGAACTCGTTTTTGTCATTCCGTGCTTGACACGGAATCCAATAATAATCGAAACTGAAATGTAGATTCCTGCCTTCGCAGGAATGACAAAATTAACTTACAATTCAACTTGGTTCTAATTTTAAAAAAAATTAACTTCGCTTATCGGTGGATATTAATCATTGAAACAGATTGATATGCAAAAACCATGGTAAAACATTTAATGAAAAACTGATTGGAACCATTTAAACTAATAGAAAGAGTTAACTCCTTAGATACTTTTCTTGAATTTATCAAAGCTCTAATGCTTGACAAAAGAGAGGAAGACGAAAAAGAAAATTAGAACCATCATCACCTTATTCATCCGGACATAATGGTTGGGAACATAATGATATTGCTTCACTTCTTGATGCTATACACGCTGGCACAAAGGACAGTGGGTTTTCTGAAGAGGCAAGTTGGAAAAATTTTGCAGAAATAATTTATATTGGGAAAATCTACGAATAATGAAAATTACTTGGAACGACTTAAAGATTGATTTTAAACACATTGACCAAAATCGGTTGACAGAAAGTTGGAGTTGGTTAATCGGAACTGATAAAAAACCAATTTTAATGTCTAGTATTGGGGATTTATTTCTTGCTGATGAAAAAGGGTTCTGCTTTTGGCTTAATGTTGGAGAGGGAATTTTCGAAAAAGTGGCTGACAACATCGAAGAGTTTAAATCTAAACTAAAAGACAGTGAACAAGTTGACGAATGGTTTTTAATTGGACTTATAGAAAAATTAAAAGAAAGCGGACTTGAGTTAACCGAAAAGCATCTTTACGGATATAAAAAATTGCCCGTTTTAGGTGGAGAATATGAGCCAGAAAATTTTGAATTAACTGATATTGAAGTTCATTTCGAATTAAGCGGACAAATTCATAAACAAATTAAAGATTTGCCAGACGGAACAAAAGTCAATTTAACAACAACCGAATAAAAAACGTTTTACAACACGATGTATAAAACATAGCTAATAAGTACAAAACCGAAAGGTTTTTTATATTTAGAAAGTCCGCCAAATTTTTAATTTGGCTTTAAAAAGAGAAAAACTAAAACAAAATATAAAAATTTGGCTCTATATTAATCCGAAAAGTTAGTGTCTTTTTACACGCTACGTTTCATATACAAAACCGATAAGCGGAACTCCAAAATCACATCCCACAAATCTCATCCAAAACCCATAAATAATCCCCTCGATTTTCAACAAAATCCCTGTCGGAAATATCAATGATTTTTACATTAAAATCGCTTTGGGTTTTTAAAAATTCCAAATAACCCGCGTTTATTTTTTCCAGGTATTCGTTGTCTATATTCTGCTCGTAATCGCGTCCGCGTTTTTTAATGTTTTGTTGCAACCGTTCGGTGTTTTGATACAAATACACGTATAATTCAGGCTTTTTTAAATCTTTGTACATCAAATTAAAAAGCTTTCGGTATAACATAAACTCATCTTCAGCCAAAGTAATCTTTGAGAAAATAAGCGATTTAAACACGTCGTAATCGCTCACGATAAAATCTTTAAACAAATCGAGTTGCGCCAAATCGTCTGATATTTGCTGGTAGCGATCGGCCAAAAAACTCATCTCCAAAGTAAAGGCGTAACGCTGTGCATCTTCGTAAAATTTAGGCAAAAACGGATTATCGGCAAAACGTTCTAAAATAAGTTTCGCATTAAAATCGTGCGCCATTTTAGTAGCTAAACTGGTTTTTCCGGCGCCAATATTCCCCTCAATGGCAATGTAGTTGTATTTTGAAAAATCATAGACTTTGCTCGGATTTTTCAACCAAATATTAATGGGTTCCAAAACCGATTCGTCTTCACATTCCGCCAACAAAACCGAGACGACTTTATGGTTTTTGGGGTGCTTTATTTTAGATGCAATATCGTTAAGCGGTTGCAGTACAAACCTGCGTTTTTCCATTTCGGGATGCGGCACTTGAAGTGTTTGGGTATCGATAATTTGGGTTTCGGCAAAAACAATGTCCAAATCAATGGTTCGGGCTTCATAACCCGCTCTTTTTTTTCGGGTGCGCCCTAAAGCGGTTTCAATAGACAGTAGTTCCTGTAACACCTGTTCCGCGCTCAAATACGATTCCAATACCGCGCAGGCATTAAAAAAGTCATCACTTTCAAAACCAAAGGCAGGCGATTTATAAACTTTCGAAATCAGTTTTATATGCCCTATCTTTTTATGAATGGCATCCATGGCGTTTTGTAAATTTTTAAATTTATCGCCTTTGTTGCTGCCTAATGCAATATAAAATGTAGTTGGTTTTTTCATTGAGAAAGCAAATTAACTAAAAGTAAATGGTTTACTTTATATTTACATTAATGATTTATTCACAATTATTAGTTCCCGAAACAATGCTCTTGTGTGGCACCACTGAAACTTGTATAGAACTAATAATAATTAATAACGAATGTCACTTCGAGTGATTCCGATTTTTTTATCGGAATTGTATCGAGAAGTCTAGAATTTTCAACTTTATAACTATGAAAATCTATTATGTTTATATTTTAAAATGTTCAGACAACACGTATTACACAGGCATAACATCTAATTTAACTAAGCGAATTGCTGAACATAAATCTGGAAAATATAATGATAGTTACACTTTTGAACGGAGACCAATTCATTTAGAATTTTATGCAGAATTCACAAATATCGATTTGGCTATTGCAACCGAAAAACAAATCAAAAAATGGTCCCGAGCTAAAAAAGAAGCATTAATTAATAATGATTTCGATAAGCTTCCTAACTTAGCCAAAAAGAAATTTAACAAACCTTAGTTCTCGTTATATCGCTTCGAGTGATTCCGATTTTTTTTATCGGAATTGTATTGAGAAGCTTTAGAAATCAAAATTTAAAACTATTAAATAAGTATATTGAATTAAACAAGTTCTCGATACAATGCTCCTGCGTCGCATCACTCGAACTGACAACAAATTATTTATTCACAATTTATATGACATTAAAAGACAAACTTGCGGCACAGCGTATTTACATGCTTTTAGGGGCGCTGTTTATAACATCGTTGGTGGTTTCAAACTTGATTTTTCAAAAGTTTTTTTATTGGCACCCGTTGGACATTGAGGTTTTTGGGAGCAAACTTTTTATTGTGTCGGTTGGTATTTTACCCTATCCCATTACCTTTTTAATCACCGATTTAATTAGCGAGATTTACGGTAAAAAGCGGGCAAATCAAGTAGTGGTTACCGGTATTTTTGCCTCTTTGTTTTCGGTATTAATTGTTTATGTTGCCGATGTGGTTCCCGCTTTTGCAGATTCGCCCATTAACGATTCTATTTTTACAAAAGTATTTGGCCGAACCATTTTAGCGGTTGGCGCCAGCATGACGGCCTATTTATTTGCGCAATTTGTAGATATTCAAATTTATCATTTCTGGAAAAAACTCACCCGTGGCAAATACCTTTGGCTGCGCAACAATTTCTCGACATGGTTATCGCAATTTGTCGATACATTTTCGGTTGTTTTTCTGTTGTGCTTTTTCGAGGTTTTGCCCTGGAGCCTTTTTAAAGGCTTATTGGTTAGCGGGTTTTTATTTAAGGTTTTTGTAGCTGCTTGCGACACGCCTTTTTTATATTTGGGCGTTTATTTATTCAGAAAACGTTTTAATCTAAAGGTAAATGAAGAGATAGATTTACTGTAATTTCGTTTGCGTTAATATTACTTTCGTTAAGGTTAAACTTTTATTAAACTTTTTAGTTATTTAAACTTAAACACAATCACACTCGTATATTTATATAAACTCGTTTTTATGAAAAAAGCTTTAAAAATTATTGGCATTACATTACTAATTATCATTGTACTTTTAATTGCAATTCCTTTTGCGTTTCAAGGCCAAATTAAAGACATGGTTAAGCGATTTATAAACGAGAACGTCAATGCCAAAGTGGAGTTTAGCGATGTTAGCCTAAGTTTTATCAGTAGCTTCCCGCAAGCCCATGTTAGCGTAAGCGATTTGGTGATTACCAATTTTGCGCCTTTTAAAGACGAAACGTTGGCCACCGCAAAAAACATCGCGTTTACCATGCCTATTAAAGAGCTGTTTAAAAAAGCCGACGACGACCCGATAACCGTAAATTCCATTGATGCCGACGAAGTTTTATTAACCTTAAAAACAAATAAATTTGGCGATGTTAATTATGATATTGCCAAAGCAGATGAAAAGGCTTCAACCGAAACACCATCAAGTAGTTTTTCCTTTAATCTTGAAGAGTACAGCATCAACAACAGTGCGTTAACGTATTTGGATGAAGCTTCAAATATGATCATCCACGTATCTGAAATAAACCATACAGGCAACGGTATTTTTTCCGCGGAAGCGTCAGAATTAAACACCAAAAGTGAAGCCAATTTGAGCATTACCATGGATAGCACTACCTATTTAAGCAACAACCCCGTAAAATTGGATGCTTTAATTGGGTTGGATTTAAACAACAGCATTTACACCTTTAAAGAAAACAAAGGTTTTATTAACGATTTGCCTTTGGAGTTTCAAGGTTTTGTGAAGCTGTTGGAAAACGGACAGGAGATCGACATCACTTTTAAAAACCCGGAATCTGATTTTAAAAATTTCTTGGCGGTGATTCCAAAAGCCTATTCAAAAAATATTGACGATGTACAAACGACGGGCGATTTTAAAATAAGCGGTATTATAAAAGGGTTGAATTCGGATGAAACCATTCCTAATTTAGACATTACTATCACTTCAAACAACGCCTCGTTTAAATATCCCGATTTGCCAAAACGTGTGAGCAATATTTCCATAAATACATCAATAAAAAACACCACGGGCAATGTAGATGATACGTTTATAGCCATTGATAAACTCGATTTTAAAATTGATGACGATGTATTTAAATCGTCGGCAACCTTAAAAAACATCACCAAAAACATGCTGGTTAACGCCAATATTGACGGGGTTTTAAATTTAGCCAACATTACCAAAGTGTACCCCATTGAATTGGATAATGCGTTGAGCGGTATTTTAAAAGGAAAAATCAATACTTCCTTTGATATGAAAGCCATTGAAACCAATGCTTATGAGCGTATTAAAAATAACGGTTCGGCCAGCATTACGGATTTTGTATTTTCATCGGAAGATATTGTAAACCCCATTCATATTTCAAAAGCAGATATGACCTTTAATCCGGGAACGGTTTCGTTAAATCATTTTAAAGCCAAAACGGGCGATAGCGATATAAACGCTACCGGAACGATTAAAAATCTACTGGGTTTTTTATTAAGCGACAACACCTTGCAAGGGAATTTTAACGTGAATTCCAACGTATTTAAAGTGAGTGATTTCATGTCGGAAGATGAAGCTTCCGCTGAAAACAAAACGACATCAAATACCGAATCGCTAAAAATTCCCGCCTTTTTGGATTGTACCATTAATGCCGATGCCAAAACCGTGGTTTACGACAATTTAAATTTAAAGGATGTTAAAGGCACGCTGTTAATTAAAGACCAGCAAGCCACCTTAAAGAACATGACCTCCAGTATATTTGACGGTGCGTTATCGATTACCGGCGATGTGTCAACAAAAAGCGAAACACCCACTTTTAATTTGAATTTGGGCGCCAATGGGTTTGATATTGCGCAATCGTTTAACAACATGGAATTGCTTCAAAATTTAGCTCCCGTAGCCAAATTGCTCGCTGGTAAATTAAATACAACCATTAATCTTTCGGGTAAATTAGACGAAACATTTTCACCCGATTTGGGTAGCATGTCCGGTAACGCTTTCGCGGAATTATTAGCAACTCGAATTGGCGCAAACCAAAGTGAATTGATGACAAAACTTGAAGGCGCACTAAATTTTATAGACTTTAAAAAATTGGATTTAAAGGATTTAAAAACCAAACTGGAATTCGCCAACGGACAAGTAAGCGTAAATCCATTTCAAATAAAATACGATGATATTGTAATTAACGTTTCGGGCTCCCACGGTTTCGATAAAACCCTAAATTACAGCGCTATTTTTAACGTACCCGCAAAATATTTAGGCGGTGAGATCAATCAATTAATCGGAAGAATCAATACCGAAGAAGCTAAAAATATCGCCATTCCGGTTACGGCCAATATTGGTGGCTCTTACACGAGTCCGACCGTAAAAACCGATTTAACCAGTGGCATTAGCAGCCTAACAAAACAACTTATTGAGATTGAAAAACAAAAATTATTAAATCAAGGCAAAGACAAGGTCAAGGATTTAATTGGCGATGTTATTGGCAACAATAAAACCAAAACCGACTCGCTTAAAAAAGAACAAAACAACACGGTTAAAGATGTTTTAGGTGGTATTATCAATAAAAACAAAACACCAACAGATTCTACAAAAACAAATACCAATGATGCGGTTAAAAACGTGCTTGGAGGTTTATTGGGTAAAAAGAAAAAAGCAACGGATACGGTTAATTAGTTGCTAGGAATTGCCCAAATTTATCATTCGCACAATATTTTTATTAAATATAATGGAATGAAGTGTTTATCTAAAATTATTTGAAGGCTTCAATTTTGGAATACAAATACCCTAAATCGTTCAAAATTGCCCAAAATCTTTAAAAAAACACTAAATTTTGTTCGTTTTTGCCCGTTTTTACATAAAAAATGGTTAAAAATTAGGTTTTATAAAATATAAAGTTATGTTGTATGGCGAAAATTATTTAAATTTTATATAAATAGATATGAGGCAATTAAAAATCACTAAACAAGTTACTAATAGAGAGTCTAAATCGCTTGATAAATATCTACAAGATATTAGCAAAATACCGTTAATTACCGCAGACGAAGAAGTGGAGTTGGCGCAAAGAATTCGCCAAGGCGATCAAAAAGCATTAGATACACTTACAACCGCTAACTTGCGTTTTGTTGTTTCAGTCTCAAAACAATACCAAAATCAAGGTCTGTCATTACCAGATTTAATTAACGAAGGTAACGCAGGCTTGGTAAAAGCGGCTAAACGTTTTGATGAAACTAGAGGTTTTAAATTTATTTCTTATGCCGTTTGGTGGATTCGACAAGCAATTCTTCAAGCTTTAGCAGAACAATCTCGAATAGTTAGATTACCTTTGAACAAAATTGGTTCTATAAATAAAATAAACAAGGCTTATTCATTTTTAGAACAAGAGCACGAAAGAGCGCCGAGTGCTGAAGAAATTGCTAATAATCTAGACCTTTCGGTTAAAAACGTAAAGCAATCTATGAAGATTTCTGGCAGACACGTTTCAATGGATGCGCCTTTGAAAGAAGGAGAAACATTTAGTTTGTATGATGTTGTAATGTCTGATGAATCGCCTAAACCAGATAATGGTTTAATGAGAGATTCCTTAAACATTGAGTTAAATAGAGCATTAGACACCCTATCTGAAAAAGAGGCAGAGGTAATACGAAACTATTACGGCATAAGTAAAAAGCACCCGATGAGCCTACAGGAAATAGGCATTTCGTTTGGATTAACACGCGAACGGGTAAGACAAATTAAAGAAAAAGGCATTCGCAGATTGCGACATACCTCTAAAAGTAAAGTATTAAAAACGTATTTAGGATAGTCCTAAAAACACAAAACTATTAATAAAAATATATGCTAAAAATTATTGTAAAAGATGGCGAAAACATCGAACGCGCCTTAAAACGTTACAAAAGAAAACACCGTAACATTAAAGTTATGCAGAATTTAAGAGACGGACAGTTTTTTACTAAACCTTCAGTGAAAAGACGTCGCGAAATTCAAAAAGCCGCTTACATTCAAAAGTTACGAGATCAAGAAGATATATAGTTTTCTAGTTTCTTTACAAAACATAAAGGCTGTCTAAAAAAAGGGCTTAATGCTTGTTAATTTGAGCTAAGCCAATTTTTCAATGCAATAAAATCTGTGCATTCAAACTATCGTTTAGGCTAAATATTCACTTTTTTTTTAGACAGCCGCTTTATCAGTAAATTTCCAAAGGTTCCAACATGCTTTTAAAAAACGGCTAGCTTCTATAGCCTATAGGGTTGTCTTCATAAAAATCATCAAAAGTTTTAGTGGTTGTATAATTGTCTTTTAAAACCTTATAAACCGTAATAACCACAAAAAGCTGCCCGAAACACATAAGATAAAACACCCAGTTAAAAGGCATGTTTAGTGACGCCATAATGGTTAACGTTACCAACAAGAGTGTTGCAATAACAACATAAAATATACCTGTAATTTTCATTTTTTACTTTCAATTTACTAAATAACAGGGTTTTATGAAAATTTACAGCGTTAAAAATAGTATATAACTACGGCAAGCTTATTTGAACAACCAAACCTTCGTTTGCCCGAATATTAAAAACGGTATCGTCTTCAAATATTAAATATTGGCCTTTTAATCCAACCAACGTTCCAGTGTATTGTTGCTGCTTGATAATATTCAAGCTTTTAGGTTTTAAAGGATATTTATAAACAGGGAAATCTATGTTTGTTTCCGTATTATTTTCGATAAAATAGTCTTTAGCCTCATCCGGAATGTATTGCTTCAGTCGCTCACGCCACTCTACTAAATCTTCATCTTCCACATCGTTTTTAAGCATTTTCCGCCAGTTGGTTTTATCGGCCACATGGTCTTTTAAAGCTACTTCGGTTATACCTGCCAAATACCTGTTTGGTACTTCTACAATTTCAATGGCTTCGTGTGCGCCTTGATCTATCCAACGTGTCGGCACTTGCTGTTTTCGGGTAACTCCAACTTTTACGTTACTGGAATTTGCCAAATACACAATGTGTGGCTGCAACTGTACTTTCTTTTCATAGGCCAAATCGCGGTCTTCTTTACCCAAATGTGCCGTACTTAATTCGGGGCGCATAATCCAATCTGCCGCTTGAGGCACTTCAAAAAAACATTGCTTATCAAAGCCTTGTCGGTAAATGGGCTTATCCAATCCGCAATTTAAACACTGATATTTAACAAATTGCATAGTTATGGTTTTGTTCAACAGCTGATTCATGTTTAAAAAATCGTTTTCAAACACCAAATAATATTGAATGGGTTGCGAAAACTCTGTTTCCATTTTTGTTAAAACACCTTGGTAGGTCATCTGTTTAAAATTTTTAATTGTTTCAGAATGTAACAAAAATTTTATCACATTCAGGAATTCGCATCAAAATTTCAAACATTTATTTGAAAAACCTAAATGTTAATTTTTGATACGCATTTCATAAAAAAAAGTCTTATTTTTAAGAACTTAAAGATAAAATAAATATGCCAATTCCTTTAGTAAATTCTATTGCTTCTTGGTTTTTAAAAAAACGATTTCATCAAATCGATTTATTTTTAAAATACCCAAACGAAGTACAAAACGAATTGCTTTTAAGCCTTATAAACACTGCTAAAGATACCGAAATTGGCAAACAGTACGATTTTGCGTCCATTACCAATTACAGCACATTTGCAGAGCGTATACCTATAAAAAACTACGAAGGTTGGCAGGATGTTATTGAGCGATCGCGCAGGGGTGAAACCAATATCTTTTGGCCGAGTCCCATAAAATGGTTTGCAAAATCTAGCGGCACCACCAATGCCAAAAGTAAATTTATTCCGGTTAGCAGCGAATCTTTAGAAGACTGCCATTACGCCGCCGGAAAAGACTTGTTGTGCATGTATCTCAACAATAACGAGGATTCGCAGTTGTTTACGGGCAAAAGTTTACGCTTGGGCGGAAGTAAGGAATTGTACAAAGAAAACGGTACTCTTTTTGGTGATCTGTCGGCCATTTTAATCGACAACATGCCTTTTTGGGCAGAATTTAGCAGCACCCCAAGCAACAAAGTCTCGTTAATGAGCGATTGGGAATATAAGATGCAAGCTATTGTTGATGAAACCATAAACGAGAATGTTACCAGTTTGGCCGGCGTGCCCTCATGGATGCTCGTGCTATTAAACAATGTTTTGAAAACCACGGGCAAACAGAGTTTATTTGATGTTTGGCCCAATTTAGAGGTGTACTTTCATGGCGGTGTTAGTTTTACGCCTTATGTCGATCAATACAAAAAAATACTGCCTAAAAACAGTTTTAAGTATTACGAAATATACAATGCTTCAGAAGGATTTTTTGCCATTCAAGACCAAAACAATTCAAGTGAATTATTATTGATGTTGGATTACGGCATTTTTTATGAATTCATTCCCATGGATGTTTATGCAACTTCGGAAGAAAAAGCTATTCCGTTAAGCGACGTAAAGCTCAACCAGAATTACGCGGTGGTCATCACCACAAATGCCGGTTTATGGCGTTATAAAATTGGTGATACCGTTCGGTTTACTTCTTTGCATCCGTATAGAATAAAGGTTTCCGGCAGAACCAAACACCATATTAATGTTTTTGGCGAAGAACTTATTATTGAAAATGCCGAAGATGCCTTGAAAAAAGTGTGCAAGCGCACCAAAGCTGAAATTGTAGATTACACGGCTGCACCCATTTTTATGAACGGCAAAGAAAAGGGCGCACACGAGTGGCTGATTGAATTTAAAACACCACCAAAAGACCTGGGTTATTTTAATGAATTGTTCGACAATACTTTAAAGGCGTTAAACTCAGATTACGAAGCTAAACGCTACAACAACCTAACCCTTAACAAACCTAAAATACACATGGCTCGTGAACGCTTATTTTATGATTGGCTTAAGGAGAACAACAAATTAGGCGGCCAACATAAAATACCCAGACTCTCCAACACCAGGGATTATTTAGATGATTTGCTGCGTTTAAATACCTAAATTTTCAACGATCAAAAACCCCTGACAAACAATGACTTAACGAATTAAATCGTACTTAGTCTAGTAAATTTCATTTTATATTGGATTAACAACTATTTTTAAAATCCTAATTAATCCAAAACCCTCTATTAAAATGAAAACCAAGGTATTCGTTATCATTTGTCTTATCTCAAATTTAATATTTAGCCAAGGGTCAAATCTCATCGCAGGAAATATCAACACCTCAAAACCCGCTTTAACATATACTAATAATACTTCCGTTTCACCTATCGACATTGGTGCTAACGGTTTTGATTTTGAACTTTTAGATGCTGGCGTTAATACCAAATTCTCAGAAATTGGCACGGGTTTTTTTAGAAACAAACTCATTTTGGTGTCGACCAAAAAACTGGGTGGATTGGCAAAAATTGATGTGAACACAAACGAAGCTTACAAAGAATTGTTTTGTTTGGATATTAGTAAAAACGGAACACTAAGCCGGCCTTTATTATTTTCAAGGATATTGAACACCAACGATAATGAAGACCAACTTACGTTTTCACCAGATCAAAAAACCGTTTATTTTACAAGAAGTAACCGAAAAAATTCACTCGAATATAAATTATACAAAGCCAATCTAGAAGAAGGCTCGCACGGAAATTGGGTTAATGTGGAACTGCTAAGCATCAATAAAAACAATGTTTCCATTGAAACGCCTTTTTTAAGCCGATCCGGCGACAAGCTTTATTTCTCCTCCAATATGCCCGGATCTATTGGCGGCTACGATATTTATGTAGCCAACGTTAAAGCCGATGGCACCTTAGACACACCTAAAAATCTAGGGCATTCCATCAACACCACTTCCGATGAAAAATATCCGTCGTTATCCATGGATGGGAAACATTTGTATTTCTCCTCAAAAGGGCATCAAAGTTTTGGTGGTTATGATTTGTTTGTAAGTAGAATTCTGAGTGATTCGTATAAAGCACCAAGAAATCTTGGAAACACCATCAATACCAGTTACGACGAAATTGCCTATTTTTTAGCCACAAAAACCAAAGGTTATGTGTCTTCAAACAAACCCAACGGGAAAGGCAGTTTTGATATTTATACTGCGGTTAATGACGAAATTGTTCAATCTTTAGAAGGAAAAGCCATTGATTTGGTTACAAAAATCAAATTGCCAAATACGCTTATCATATTAAAAGATGAAGACAACAATGAAGTAGCAAGACAAATGACAAATGCCTCCGGGGCATTTAACTTTGACAATATTGTGCCTTTTGAATTGTACACGTTGCACACCGAAAAAGATGGTTTTAAAGATGCTGCATTTGAATTTTTAGCAAATAGAAATTTTGATACTACATACAATAAAGATTTAGAGCTGAATACCACCGAACCTGTGATTGCCGAAGTTGATGATGAATTAAGAATTGTGTTGGAAAATATTTATTTCGATTTTGCAAAGTACAGCATCAAAGAAGAGTCGACTATTTCGTTAAATAAAATCATAAAAGTACTAAATGATAATCCCGACATTACACTAGCCATTAATGCTCATACCGATATTAGAGGCAACGATGCTTATAATTTGAAATTATCTAAACAAAGAGCAGAATCTGCAGTAAACTATTTAATTAAAAACGGCATTGCTAAAAGCAGATTATCATCAAAAGGTTACGGCGAAACAAAACCGTTAATTGATTGCAAAACCAATTCGTGTACAGATGAGGAGCATCAATCTAACCGTCGTATCGAGTTTGTTATTTTGGATTAAGGGACGCTGTTGTTTATTAAATCCGACTAAATGCAAGGTTAAAAAGTGTTTAAACGAGTATTTCGTCTAATCATCTAAAAGCTTAAAAAACTTTTTGTGAACTTTATAATTAAATATACTTTTAAAACGTATTAATTGCTATACGACAAAAATTCAACATAATATTTTTAACAATCCTCATTAAAAAACTGTTGTATTCTAATAAAAAATTAGTCATAGTGTCCATTATTAATTAACATCCATAAAACAAAAAACCACGCAAATTGCGTGGTTTTTTTTATAGTCTTTAAGTCCTGAAAACTTAAGAAACCGCTTTGAGTTTCTTTATTGTGGTTTTGGTTAATTTGCCTTCAGCGTACATTTTAGTAACATTAAGTTTCTTTTCGTCGCTACTTGGCAATTCAAACATGGCGTCTGTTAATATTTCTTCGCATAACGAACGTAATCCTCTTGCACCAAGTTTATACTCAATGGCTTTCCCCACTATAAAATCAAGAGCGCCATCGGTAATGGTAAACTCTATATCGTCCATGGCAAACAGCTTTTTATACTGCTTTATAATGGCGTTTTTAGGCTCTGTTAAAATAGCGCGCAAGGTTTTAGCATCCAACGGATCCATATAGGTTAGCACAGGAAGTCGCCCAATAATCTCAGGAATTAATCCAAAATCCTTCAAATCTTTCGGAATAATATATTGAAGCAAATGATCTTGGTCTACCACATCATCAGACATGGAAGCGCTATAACCAACCGCTTGCATATTTAATCGTTTAGAAATTACACGGTCAATGCCATCAAAAGCACCACCGGCGATAAACAGGATATTTTCGGTATTAACCTCAATAAATTTTTGGTCCGGATGTTTACGTCCGCCCTTAGGTGGCACATTTACAACGGTACCTTCCAAAAGCTTTAGTAAAGCTTGCTGCACCCCTTCGCCCGAAACGTCGCGCGTAATAGATGGGTTATCGCTTTTACGGGCAATCTTATCAATTTCATCAATAAAAACAATACCTTTTTCCGCTTTTTCCAAATTATAATCGGCCGCTTGAAGCAATCTTGTTAAAATACTTTCTACGTCTTCGCCAACATAACCCGCTTCGGTTAAAACGGTAGCATCAACAATGGCCAAAGGCACATTAAGCATTCTTGCCACTGTTTTGGCCATTAGTGTTTTTCCCGTTCCGGTTTGTCCAACCATAATAATATTCGATTTTTGAATATCGATATCATCATTTGAAAGCGGTTGCAATAACCTTTTATAGTGATTATAAACAGCAACAGACATTACTTTTTTGGTCATGTCCTGTCCTATAATATATTCGTCTAGAAAATCTTTAATTTGTTGCGGCTTTCTTAGCTTCAACTCAGCAGATAAGTCACTGCTATCGGTTTGCTTGGATTCTTCAATCACAATGCCATGCGCCTGCTCGATACAACGGTCGCAAATATGAGCATCCAATCCAGCTATTAATAAATTCGTTTCTGGTTTTTTTCGCCCACAAAACGAGCATTCTAGTTCTTCCTTTGCCATTAATCTTTATATTTAAGAAGATGAGAATTCTTATAAATCCCTCTATAACAATCTTATAAAATTACAAAAAAATTATTTAACTACGGACTAAAATCTCATCAATCATACCGTATTCTTTAGCTTTATCGGCTTTCATCCAATAATCTCTATCGCTATCTTCAAACACTTTGTCGTAATCTTGACCCGAATGCTTACTAATTATTTTGTAAAGTTCTTCCTTTAAGGTTAAAATTTCTCTTGCCGTAATTTCAATATCACTGGCTTGTCCTTGCGCACCACCAAGTGGTTGGTGAATCATAACACGAGAGTGTGTTAAACCACTGCGTTTTCCTTTTTCGCCAGCGCACAATAACACGGCACCCATGGATGCTGCCATTCCGGTGCAAATAGTGGCCACATCTGGTTTTATAAACTGCATGGTATCATAAATACCTAAACCTGCATATACACTTCCACCCGGAGAGTTGATGTAAATTTGTATGTCTTTTGAGGCATCGGTACTTTCTAGAAACAGTAATTGTGCTTGAACAATATTAGCAACTTGGTCGTTAATTCCTGTTCCTAAAAAAATGATTCTGTCCATCATTAAACGCGAAAACACATCAAAAACAGCGATGTTCATTTGGCGTTCTTCAATAATATTTGGTGTGAGGTTTGTTGGGTACATACTACTGATGATTTTATTGTAATACGTACTGTTAATTCCTTGATCTTTTATCGCGAATTTTTCAAACTCTTTTGCGTAATCCATAGTTAATTTTAATAATTTACTCGATAATCGAGATTTTAATACTTTGAAATATTAAGACTTTCTTTATACTTGCCCCGTGAGCTTGCTTCTTAACAGATTGTAATCCGTTGATTAGCATTAAAATAAGCCAAACTTTTTTTATTGGATTATTTTGTTGAATAAAAAGGCACTTAAATCTGCCGATTTAAGTGCCTAAATATAAGGAATTATTATTTGATTTATTTATCGCCGTATACTTCTTTAACAAACTTTTCGTAACTCAATTCCTTTACTTTTAGGTTTGCTTTTTCCTTATAAAGCGCTAATAATTTTTGACTTATTAATTGTTCTGAAATACGACGTGCCTCGTCTTGGTTCCCTAAAACCCTAGCAGCGATATCGTCCAATTCTTTATCTGACGGATTCATTTGACCAAACTGAGCCATTTGCCCTTTTATCATTTCCCTAGCATGATTTTTAATATCATCCATAGTGACTTGAATATTGTTTTCCTCAATCAGCTTGCCTTCAATCAATTGGTAACGCAAGCTTTTTTCAGACTTCTCGTACTCTTCTTTGGCCTGCGCTTCGTCCATTTCTTGCTCACCCGCGGTTTGCATCCATTTGGTTAAAAATTCTGCCGGTAAATCGAATTTTGTGTTTTCAACTAAATATTCGGTAACGTCGTTTAAAAGCTTTTGATCGGCTTGTTGCACAAATTGCTTTTCGGCATCTTCCTTAATTTTTGCTTTTAATTCGGTAACAGAAGTTACGCCTTCTTTTCCAAAAAGCTTGTCGAATAACTCTTGATCTAAATCTGCCAACTCGCGTTTGTTGATTTCTGTAATTGTGAAAGACACCTCAATATCCAAACCATGAACTTCGTCGTGACCTAATTTTAATGCATGCATCAACTCGTGCTCATCATCATAAAGTCCTTTTGTTTTTAACACAATAACGTCGCCAACTTTTGCGCCAACAAATTGTTTCGCCGTTGCTTTTCCTTTAAATTTATCTAAAGTTAAGGTTACGGTGTTATCAATCTCTTTTTCTTCGTTGGTGTAAGTTCCCGTAATTTCGCTGTCTTTTTCAACCGTATCCTGAGATATCAATTTCCCGTATTGTTTTTGAATACGTTCAATTTGCTCATCAATCATCTTATCATCAGCAATAATATTGTACTGCGTAATGGCTTTTTTGCTTGTTAAGTTAACCTCAAATTCTGGTGCCAGACCTAATTCGAATTCAAAAGAAAACCCTTCAGCATCCCAGTCAATTTCATCTTGTGTTTTTGGTAATGGCTGCCCCAGAACATCTAACTTTTCTTCAGTTAGATATTTGTTCAAAGCATCTTGTAAAAGCTTGTTTACCTCATCAACCAAAACCGCTTTTCCGTATTGTTTTTTTACCATACCCATAGGCACGTGTCCTTTTCTAAAACCAGGAATATTAGCCGTTTTACGGTAATCCGATAATATTTTTTCTACTTTCTCGCTATAATCTTCTTTAGCAATATCTACTTTTACTACCGCGTTTAACGCATCAACGTTTTCTCTTGTAATGTTCATTTTAAATGATATATAGCCTTTAATCAGGCATTTAACAAAAAGGTTTCTTTTTTTAAAACCTATAATTTATGTAATCAAAATTGGGATGCAAAAATAATATATTTTTACATCCCAACAAAGTTTTTAATGCGTTGAATTACAGCCTATTTTTTATCTTCTTTTAAGATTGAATGCAGGATGGATTCTAAAATTGACAATAGGATACTAAAGAGCAATGCCCACCAAAAACCATCGACCGAAAAACCGTTTACTAAATTACTAGCCAAAAGAATAATTATAGCATTTATAACCAGCAGAAACAACCCTAAGGTTAAGATGGTGGCCGGCAAAGTAAAAATTACCAAAATGGGCTTTACAAGTAAATTTAAAACCGAAAGCACTAAGGCCACAATTAAGGCGCCTGTGTAACCATCAACATGTACACCGGAAAGCAAGTGGGCTAAAATAAAAACGGCTACCGCGTTTAAAAGGAGTTTAAGAATAAGATTCATAATTTTATTATTTTAATAAATGTACAAAATCTAAGAAACAAATTGAATGACCGCTTCAAAAAAAGCCTTCGGGTTTTCGGCATGTAACCAATGCCCCGAATTTGCAATGGTAACTATTTTGGCGCTTGGGAAATGATTTGCAATAAAGCGCTCATCATCAACACCAATATATTCCGATCGATCGCCTCGTAAAAACAAGGTGTCTTTTTCAAATCTTGCATAACTTGGAAGCGCTTCGCCAATTTCGGCAACTTCATCTTTTAAAACCTCTAAATTAATACGCAATGCCAGTTTGCCTTTTTCAACCCAATACAGATTTTTAAGTAAAAATTGACGAGTGCCTAAGTTGGAAACATGGTCGCTCAAAACAGTATCGGCTTCGCCCCTGCTTTTTATCACATCAAAATTCAAAGCACTTAAGCCCTCTAAAATGGCTTCGTGGTGAATGGGGTAAAATCGGGGTGAAATATCGGCAACCAATAACTTAGACACCAATTCTGGATATTGTGCCGCAAACAACATGGCTGTTTTTCCGCCCATGGAATGCCCGAGCAGAATAATATCCTTCAAATCGTGCACCTCGCAATAGTGTTTTAAATCGTTGGCCAGGGTTTCATAATTAAATGTGTTGCTCCAAAAACTTCGCCCGTGGTTTCTTTGGTCGACCAAATGCACCTCGAAACCATGTTCGCTAAGGTTATTGCCATGGGTTTTCCAGTTATCGCTCATGCCCAAAAAGCCATGTAGAATAACAAATGGCTGCCCTTTCCCTATAATGTTTGAATGTAAAATATCTTGTTTTGCCACTAATTCACTAGTATTTATCAATTATTTAGTACTTACTGCCTACTTATTTTAATTTGTGCAAATACATCTGTATCACGTTTTCGGCACCTAAATATAAGCTTTCAGAAATAAGCGCGTGCCCAATTGAAACCTCCAACAAATTAGGCATATTATCTTTAAAAAACTCAATGTTTTCCAACGATAAATCGTGACCCGCATTAATGCCCAAGCCCAACTTATTTGCCAATTCCGCACATGTAGCATATGGTTTTATGGCGTCTTTATTCCCAAAATCGTATTGATGTGCAAAGGCTTCGGTGTACAGTTCAATCCTATCTGTTCCTGTATTTTTAGCACCTTCAATTTGTTTTAAAACGGGATCGACAAAAATAGATGTTCTTATGCCGTTTTGTTTAAATTCCTTTATAACCTCAACCAAAAAATCTTTGTGTTTAATGGTGTCCCAACCGGAATTGCTTGTTATGGCATCAACTGCATCGGGCACTAAAGTAACTTGCGTAGGCGCCACTTCTAAAACCAAATCTATAAACTTTTTTATGGGATTGCCTTCAATATTATATTCGGTATAAACCTCTGGTTTTAAATCGCGTGCATCTTGATAACGGATATGGCGCTCGTCTGGCCTTGGATGAATGGTTATACCTTCTGCCCCAAAACGCTGAGCATCTTTAGCGAACTGCACCACATTGGGCATATCGCCACCTCGCGAATTTCTTAAAGTTGCTATTTTATTGATATTTACGCTTAACTTTGTCATCTGTCCCTTTTTTACAAGACAAAAATACAAAGTAGAACACCTTTATATACTATTTTTTTGATTAATTTGCATACTTACAAAGTCAGGCAATGAAACTTACAGAATACATAATAAACGACATAAAACCTTTAAATAACGATAGCACAATAAGCGATTTACAGCAGTTATTCAATCAGTTAACCTATTCCCATATTCCGGTTAAAGATGAAAACAACAGGTATTTGGGTAGTTTTTCTGAAACCGATGCGCATTGTTTTGAAGGCGGCAAATTACTTAGCGAATACGCTTATGCCCTTGAAGATTTTTACGTTAGGGACACCACGATTTGGTTAGATGTGCTTGAAGCCTTTGCAAAAAACGCCGCTAATATCATGCCGGTTTTAAGCGACAGGAATGTGTATTTGGGGTATTATGAGTTAAATGACGTTATTGGTCTTTTTAACGAAACCCCGTTCTTTTTTGAAGCTGGCGGTATTTTGGTTATTGAAAAAGGTTTAACGGATTATTCGTTTAGCGAAATAAGTCAAATTGTCGAGTCTAACAACGGCAAGCTTTTAGGCGCTTTTGTTTCAAAAATTAAAAATGATGTGGTGCAAATTACGCTGAAAATTAGCAATTCCAGTTTAAACGACATCACCCAAACCTTCCGCAGATACAGCTATAATATCGTTTTTGGACATGAAGGAGATAATTATAACGAAAGCCTCAAAGAGCGATCGGATTATTTAAGAAAATATTTAGACATATAGATTTATGAAAGTTGCTGTTTTTGGACGATTTTACAATGAGCGCACCACCATTTCGGTTGAAACCCTTTTTAATTATTTATTGAAAAACAATTTAGATGCCTATATTGAAACCGAATTTTTCAACCTTATAAAAAACGAAGAGCCCAACAAAAAAGGCTACACCTCATTTAAAACATTTGATGCCTTAGACACCTCTTTCGATTTGTTGGTAAGTGTTGGTGGCGATGGTACCATTTTACGGGCCATTACTTTTGTACAAGACATGGGTATTCCCATTATAGGCATTAATACCGGCAGATTGGGTTTTTTGGCAACCATACAGGTTGATGGTATTGAAAACGCGATACAGGATATTATTGATGGCAAGTACAAAATATCCGAACGCAGTTTGCTTGCCGTTGAAACCACTCCAAAAAACGATACGATAACGGCACTTAATTTTGCCTTAAACGAAGTAACCGTTAGCCGAAAAAACACAACCTCAATGATAACGGTTGAAACCCATTTGGATAACGAATATTTAACATCCTATTGGAGTGATGGCCTAATCGTTTCAACGCCAACCGGTTCAACTGGCTACTCTTTAAGTTGCGGCGGCCCCGTAATAACACCAGGCGCCAATAGCTTTGTGTTAACGCCCATTGCACCTCATAATTTAAGTGCCCGCCCTTTGGTGGTTCCAGATACCACCGAAATACAACTAAAAGTAGATGGCAGGGAAGAACAGCATTTAGTATCGCTCGATTCCAGAATTGCGACTTTAGATAACGGCACGTTGATTAAAATAAAAAAGGCCTCGTTCAAAATTAAAATGATCGACCTTTTAAATGAAAGCTTTTTAGACACCCTTCGAAAAAAACTGCTTTGGGGCGAAGACAAACGCAATTAAGGCTTGCTAAAAAACAATAATTTATAAGAAAAACTGTTTTACAGAAATACTGTTTACTTCAAATAGCAACAGTCAAATCTTATTTATTATATTTGCAAACTTTTGAACACCAATGAGGTATTTAATCATATTAACATTTAGCATTTTAAGCTTTCAATTAAGCCATTCTCAAATTAACGAAATTGGCGTTTTTGCCGGTGGCAGTAATTTTATTGGAGATGTTGGAGCTACAAACTACATCTCGCCAAACAGCCCTACTTTGGGATTAATTTACAAATGGAATGCGAGTCCGAGACACTCGTGGAGAGCCTCGTTGATATATTCTGATTTAAAGGCCAATGATATAGATTCAGACGACCCAAGGCGCATACAGCGCGGTTATAAATTCGATTCCAATTTATTGGAAATTTCGGCAGGTATAGAGTTTACCTTTTTCGATTTCAATTTGCATACCGGCGAAAAAATTGCGACACCATATATATATTCGGGCATAAGTGTGGCAAAGCATGACAACTATTATTTTTTAAATGGCGTACAAACCCCGGAGAACAGTTCCAGTTGGGCTTTCGGTATACCTATGGCGTTGGGTGCAAAAGCCAATCTTTTTGGCAACATTATTGTAGCTATCGAGATTGGGGCACGTTACACGTTTTCTGATGGAATAGATGGTAGCCTCCCAGAAAATCAAGCAAATCAACAATACAGATTTGGCAATATAAACAATAACGATTGGTATGTGTTTTCGGGTGTAACGCTAACCTATACTTTTGGCTTAAACCCTTGCTATTGCCCTACAGATTAAAATGGATTTAAAAGAAAACATACATATTAACAAACTACCAAAACACGTTGCGATTATTATGGATGGCAACGGCCGTTGGGCAAAGCAAAAAGGTATGTTGCGTGCTTTTGGGCACGAAAACGGCACCAAAGCGGTTCGTGAAACGGTTGAAGCTTCAGCTGAATTGGGTATAGAAAACTTAACATTGTACGCGTTTTCAACCGAAAATTGGAACCGCCCAAAACTAGAAGTGCAAACCCTAATGAAGCTGTTGGTATCTTCATTAAAAAAAGAAATAAAAACACTTCAAGACAACAATATTAAACTTTCGGCCATTGGCAATCTTAATACCTTACCTAAAAAAGTCTATAAAGAATTGCATGAGGTTATAAACAGCACAAAAAGCAATAACAGAATGACTTTAACCCTAGCTTTAAGCTATGGCTCTAGGGAAGAAATCCTAAATACTGTTAAAGAGATTAGTATTAAAGTTAAAAATAATATAATTTCGCCCGAAAAAATTGATGAATCGATAATTAATAAGCATCTTTACACGCAAAATTTACCAGATGTAGATTTGCTTATTAGAACCAGTGGCGAACAACGCATAAGCAATTTTTTGCTCTGGCAAATAGCGTACGCAGAGCTATATTTTACCGATGTACTCTGGCCGGATTTTAAAAAGAAACATTTGTACGAAGCTATTATTGAATATCAAAAAAGAGAACGACGATTTGGGAAAACAAGTGAACAACTTAGCTAATATTTTATCTTTGACAACTTTAAAACACTGTTTATTAGCAATAATAACATTGTGCAGTTTTAGCATTCAAGCACAAGAATTACCATATAGCGATGGTAAAAAATACACCTTAGGAAGCGTTACTGTTTCTGGTAACACCAGTTTTAGCGAGCAAACCATAGTTACTTATTCCGGTTTAAGCAAAGGCAAGGAAATGACTATCCCAGGAGAGGATATTAGCACTGCCATAAAAAAACTTTGGAACTCAAAATTATTTAACGATATAGAAATATACATCACCAAAATTGAAGGCGATGTAGCGCATTTGGAAATTAGGTTGTCGGATTTACCACAGCTTAACGAGTTGAAAATAAACGGCATAAAAAAAGGTAAAAAAGAAGCCATTATTAAAGATGCCGGTTTAAAAAAAGGCACCAAAGTAACCGAAAACCTGATTACAAATACCAAAAACTTCCTTAATAAGAAATATAGAAAAGAAGGTTTTTACAACACCAAAATACTTATAAATACCATTGATGTAAAAGACTCTATAGAAACAGCTAGGGTGAACATGGTGGTAAATATCGACAAAGGCGAAAAAGTTAAGGTTAAGGATATTGTATTTAACGGCAACGACATTTTAAGCGATAAAAAGCTTAGAAAGGCCATGAAAAATACAAAAAAAATTAACCGACTCCGCATCTTAAAACGCTCAAAGTTTGTTGATTCTGCTTATCAAGAAGATTTATCTAAAATCATTGATAAATATAAAGAAAACGGTTATAGGGATGCGCGTATTTTATCGGATAGCTTAATCGTAAACGACGATAACAAAACCGTTTCACTTCATATTAATGTTAATGAAGGCGAGCAATACACCTTTGGCGATATTACCTTTATTGGTAATACGGTATATTCAAACGAGCAATTAAGACGATATTTACGCATTAACAAAGGCGACACCTATAACGGTGTGTTATTACAAGAGCGTATTGCGGACAACTCGAAACCCGATGCCGCAGACATCACAAACCTATATCAAAATAGCGGATATTTATTTTCGTCTATCAATCCCGTTGAAGTCAATGCCGATGGAAATGTTATTGATATGGAAATTAGAATAACAGAAGGAAAACCAGCCTATTTTAATAAAGTATCGGTTGTTGGAAACGACAAAACCAACGACCATGTAATTTACCGTATGTTACGCACACGCCCTGGGCAGCTGTACAGTAAAGAAAACGTGGTGCGTTCGGTACGGGAATTGGGACAACTGGGCTTTTTCGATGCCCAGGAAATCTCACCAAACTTTAACAACCCAAATCCAGACGAAGGGACTATTGATATGGAATATTCTGTTAAAGAAACAGGTTCCAGCCAAATAGAACTGCAAGGTGGTTACGGCGGCGGCGGTTTTATTGGTACGCTTGGACTTTCGTTTAACAACTTTTCAATAAAGGACATCTTTAAAAAAGACGCTTATAAACCCATCCCAATGGGCGACGGGCAAAAATTAGCGTTGCGTTTACAGGCCAGTCGTTTTTACCAAACCTATAGTTTCTCTTTTTCAGAGCCTTGGTTGGGTGGTAAAAAACCCGTGCAGTTTTCAACATCGCTATCGCATACCAAACAGTTTTTATACAACCCCATTACACGAAATGCCGATAAAAGTAAGCGTTTCAATATCACGGGGATTTCAGTTGGTTTGGCAAAACGTTTAACCGTTCCAGACGATTATTTTACATTATCGCAAGCCGTAAGTTTTCAGCACTACGATTTACAAAACTACAACACAGGCTTATTTACTTTTGGAAATGGAGACTCAAACAACTTATCATACACCATTGGTTTAAGCAGAAACAACACGCGAATTGATCCTATTTACCCAACGGGTGGTTCAAATTTTTCGGCTACCGCAAAGTTTTCCGTTCCTTATTCGTTGTTTAATGATGTGAATTATAAAGCACTTAAAGAAGAACGCGATGCATTGGAGGTTATAGTGAGCGATTCAACCAGACCTATTGATGAAAGAACCGAAGCCTCAGACAGAGTTGGGGAAATTGACCAAGAGCGTTACAAATGGTTGGAGTTTTATAAAATAAACTTTAAAGCCGATTGGTACGCGGAAATTGTAAAAGACCTTGTATTAAAACCAAGTGCCGAATTTGGATTTTTAGGAGCTTACAACAATGATAGAGGGGTAATTCCTTTTGAGCGTTTCTTTGTTGGTGGCGATGGTTTAGGCAGTTATAGTTTAGATGGAAGAGAATCTATCGCGCTTCGTGGATACCCAAATCAATCGTTATCCGATCAAGATGGTGGCACGATTTACAACAAGTTTTCATTAGAGCTTCGTTACCCAATTACATTAAAAGCATCAGCAAAAATTTATGCATTGGGCTTTTTAGAAGGCGGTGCATCTTATAACAGTTTTAGAGATTACAACCCATTCAGCATTAAACGATCTGCTGGTTTAGGGATTCGTATTTTCATGCCGGCGTTTGGTTTATTAGGGATTGATTTTGGTCATGGATTCGATGCCTTACCAGGGGAAACTGTAAAGAATGGTTGGGAAACGCACTTTATAATAGGACAACAGTTTTAATCATTATTGATATAGTAAAATTTACTTTGGCACGATATTTTCTAATAACAACTAGATGATTTGAGTAAGAATTGAAATTTTTCAGATTAAAATTCGTTAATTTTGAAGATACAATTCAAAAAATGACAGAATTAAAACCAAACCATCATCTGTCTATTTTAGAATTTATAGCCAATAAATTATAAAAATATTAAACAGATGAAACAAACATTGTTGAAAAATTTAAAGTTTGAACAAAATAATATATCTGAGTTGCATGTGTCAAAAAATAGAGGTATTTATAGCCACATGAAATTAAAAGTTCTTTTTTTACTGATAGTAATGTTTACATTAAGCCTGTCGATACATGCACAACGCGGTGTTCGAATTGGTTATATAGACACCGAGTATATTTTAGAAAACGTTCCGGAATACCAAGAAGCCATGGCACAATTAGATGAAAAGGCTCAGAAATGGAATTCTGAAATTCAAGCTAAATTGAGTGCTGTTGAACAAAAACGAAAGGATTTAAGCAACGAAAAAGCACTTTTAACAAAGGCACTTATTGATGAACGCGATGAAGATATAACTTTTGAGGAACAGGAAATTTTAGATTACCAACAAAAGCGTTTTGGACCCAATGGCGATTTAATGATTCAGAAAAAGCAATTAATGCAACCCATACAAGATCAAATTTTTGCTGCAGTGCAAGATTTGGCCGGAAGCAGAAAGTACGATTTTATATTCGATAAATCCGCCGATGTTGTAATGCTTTATTCGGCAAAGCAATTCGATTTAAGCGAGCAGATTTTAAGAAGTATCAAAAGAGCATCAAAACGCAAACAAGTACAAACCAAAGCCGAACGAAAAGAAGCTGAAAAAGAAGAGGTTGTACCAGAGGTTAATTTAGAATTGGAAGAACGTCAAAGAGCGTTGGAAGAAAAAAAAGCGGCCAGAGAAAGTGCCGTTGAAAAAGCAAGACAAGAGAAATTAGCAGCTCGTGAAGCCAAGGTAAAAGCAGCTGCAGAAAGACGTCAAAAAATATTAGACGATCGCGCCAAAGCGAAGCAAGCTAAACTAGATGCAAAAAACAAAACAACAGGCGCTGAAACGGGTAAATCCGCTGATGAAAACACAACCGGAGAAACCAAAACAAAAGCACAACTAATTGAAGAAAACAGACAAAAGAAACTAAAAGAAAGAGAAGCAAGGAAAAAAGCACTTGAGGATAGAAAGAAAAAAATATTGGAAGAACGCCAAAAAACAAAAGACAGTATAAACAATAATTAACAAAACAATTTATAACACATTAATACTTTAATACTTTTTAAAAATGAAACAATTTAAAACTATTTTATTAGCAACGGCATTATGTATAGGAACAGTTAGTTTTACACAAGCTCAAAGTAAAGTTGCCCATATAAATACACAGGAATTAATTACTGCTATGCCAGAAATGAAAGCAGCCCAAACACAACTTGAAACACTTGGTAAAACTTACCAAACAGATATTCAAACCATGGCTACCGAATTTCAAAACAAGGTAAAGCAATACGATGCTGAAGCGGCTTCAAAAACTCAAGAAGAGAATACTAAAAGAGCTCAAGAAGTACAAACTATGGAGCAAAATATCCGTCAGTTTCAAGGGCAAGCACAACAAGATTTACAAACTAAGGAAATGGAGCTTTTAAAGCCTATAACCGAGAAAGCTAAAACAGCTATTTTAAAGGTAGCCAGAGCCCAAGGATTTGACTATGTTTTAGATTCTGCACAAGGGGTTATGATTATGGCTGATGGCAAAAATCTACTTGACGATGTAAAAAAGGAGTTAGGAATTTAAACCATCCTTTATTAAATAATAATTTAAAAGCTGCCTTAAACAAGGCGGCTTTTTTGCTTTTCTTTAAAATAGTATTACTTTAACCAAATGTCCCCTCGAGCACAGTCGAGAGGCTGTACACATTAGTAGTTTAAAGTTTAAAAAGAAGGTCTCGACTGCGCTCGACCAGACAAAATTATGAGCAAACTTCCTATTGGTATTTTCGATTCTGGTGTTGGTGGCACGTCTATTTGGAAAGAAATTCATTCTCTTTTACCTAACGAAAACACGATTTATTTGGCCGACAGCATCAATGCGCCCTATGGACCAAAAGGAAAAGAAGCCATTATTAAACTGAGTATAAAAAACACCGAATATTTACTTAGTAAAAACTGTAAACTTATTGTCGTAGCCTGCAACACCGCCACGACCAATGCGATTGATTATTTACGCAACTCATATAATGTGCCATTTATTGGCATTGAACCTGCCATAAAACCAGCAGCTTTACAAACCAAAGCACATGCCATTGGCATATTGGCCACGAAAGGTACCTTAAGCAGTGCGTTATTCTCGAAAACTTCTGGGTTGTTTGCCAGTAATATTAAGGTTATTGAACAAGATGGCGAAGGCATTGTTGAGCTAATTGAAAGCGGAAATTTACATTCAGATGAAATGCGAACCTTACTAAAGCTTTACTTAAAACCCATGATTGATGCTAACATTGATTATTTGGTTTTAGGCTGTACGCATTACCCCTATTTAATGCCTTTACTTATTGATTTGTTACCAAGTCATGTGAAAATTATAGATTCGGGTGAAGCTGTGGCGCGACAAACCAAGGCGGTGTTAAAGCAACATAATTTGTTAAACAGTCAAGTATTAAATACTAAAAATGAGTTTTTCACTAATGGAAATCCTGAAGTGATGCAATCGCTTTTAGGTATGAATTTTGATGTAAACTATTTGGAGTTTTAATTTAATAATTACATTTTGAATAAATTTTTTACAATTCCATTACTATTCTTTTTCCTTAATTGTCAAGATAATATTCAAAAGGAAAGACTTAAAGGAACTTTAGATTTTGAACCTGAATTAACACAGCAATTTTTTGTTGCTCCAAATTCAATCATACAAATTCAAGGAAAAAAAGGAACAAAAATTATTTTTAAAATTGAAGACTTAGAGGGCATTTTAAGCGGCCCAAATATTAAAGATTCTTTACTCGTTAATTTAATAGAGTTAACTACTAAACAAGATTTATTAAATGCAAATACTCAGACCGTTTCTAATGAAAAATGGTTAATTTCTGGTGGTGCTTTTAAAATAGAAATACTAGTCAAAAATAGCAGCGAATCATTAACTTTAAAAAAAGGAAAAACAATTTCTGTTCAATTCCCAAAATCCAGTAATGAAAACAATATGATAATATTTTATGGCGCTAGAGACAAAGATGATAATATGAATTGGGAAGAAACCGATATCAATTTGGAAGAAAAGAAGTTCTATTCTCTATTCTATACATCTCAAAGCTTTATTGACACTATCTCATCTTCTTTATATGGAGTTGACATGTATTATAACGAAATTGATACTTTGGGCTATTTAAGTTTAAGTGAGTACAAATATATTTATCCAAAAATAGATAGTTTATATGTTGTTAACGACACTTTATCTAATTTGAAATCTTGGAAAACCTATGAAGACATGCTAGCTAATATATCTCAATCTCAGTTAATGTATAACAGTTTTTATAATAGTATTGAAACATCTAAATTAGGTTGGATAAATATTGACAAATTTGCTCCAAATGAAGAAAAAATAAAAATTAAATTAGAATTAAGTACTGATTTGGATGCAATTCAAACTTATATAATTGACAAAAAAAATAATACTGTTTTGAATGTTGAAAACAATGAAGTTGAAATTCCAGTGAACAGAAGTTTTTTTATTATTTCTTTTGGCTTGGTAGATGATGTTTTTTATGCTTCCAAAAAATCCGTAAGATTTAATGAAAGTAAAACTCACACTATTGAATTCAAGAAATTAAAAAATTCTCAACAAATGAAATCATTTTTAAAATTGAAATAATACTTTGCGTTAGCGATTGAGGCATCTGTTGGAGCTCGCCGACGCAGGAGGAAGCGACTACCGAAAGCGCGACCCTTTTTAGGGTAACGCCCAACTTCTCGATACTATTCCGATAAAAAAATCGGAATCACTCGAAATGACATTACTCTTTAAACCAACCTGAATATTTTATATAATTGTTTGCGATACGGTCTATTTCGCCCGAAATGAGTTCTTGACTGATATCTTTCACTTTTTTTGCCGGAACACCCGCATAAATGCTGCCAGCTTCTACCCTGGTGTTTTGCGTAACCACCGCGCCTGCCGCAATAATACTGTTGCTCTCTACAACGCAATCGTCCATAATAATACTGCCCATGCCCACCAAAACATTGTCGTGAATGGTACATCCGTGCACGATGGCATTGTGCCCAATGGACACGTTATCGCCAATAGTTGTGGGTGCTTTTTGGTAGGTGGCGTGTATAACCGCGCCGTCTTGCACATTGACTTTATTGCCCATTTTTATGTAATGTACATCGCCACGAATTACGGCACTGAACCATACGCTGCATTGGTTTCCCATAACGACATCACCAACAATAGTGGCGTTTTCGGCAATGTAACAATCGCTGGGGATTTGTGGGTGTTTTCCGTTTACTGGTTTTATTATTGGCATCACTTGAATTGATTATTTTCTATTGATTATTGACTATTTAAAATACGATAACAAAGCTGATTTTTTTGATGCTGAAACCATAATTTCTTTTCCGTTGCTAAGTATTACGCTTCCGCCTTTGCCTTTCATATATTTTACCACTTCGTTTACATTGACCAAATGCGATTTGTGCACACGGGCAAAACCACTATCCTTTAAAATATCTTCAAAATATTTAAGTGTTTTACTTACCACTTTCTTTTTATTCGTATTAAGGTAGATTTCGGTGTAGTTATCGTCGGCTTTACAATACAGAATATCGGAGGTGTTAATAACCTCGAAACCGTTTTGCTGTGGAATGGTTATTTTACCGTTAACCGTATTTGTTTTTGGAACCAATACTTGGTTTTGGAGTGCCTCTTCCTTGGTTTTTATTTCGGTAACGTAATCGACGGCTTTAATGAGCTCGTCGATAGAAATTGGTTTCATTAAATAATAGGAGGCGTGGGCATTTAAAGCGTCTATCGCATAATGATTGTACGCGGTTACAAATACGGTTTCAAAATTGATATCGCCTACTTTATCGAGCAAATCGAAGGCGTTGCCATAGGGCATTTCCACATCGAGAAACACCAAATCCAAATCGTTGTTTCTAATTAACACCAAGGCTTCTTCAACATTTTCTGCTTCGCCCAAAACCGTAACGTTTGGGCAGTATTTTTTTAGGTAATTCTTTAGAATTTGTCTGCTGGTCTCTTCGTCTTCGACTATGATTGAGGTTAGTTTCATGTTGGTATTCCTTATTGTCTATTTGTATTATTTCTTTAAGCAGTTGTTCGTTAAAATCAAAACTACTTTTGTTGATGGTTTACAAAACGATAATGTTTTAGCTTTAGGTAAATAATCCACTTTTAATAAATCGAAATCTTTTTTATTTATAGTATTAACAATTAAATAATCTTCTACTGGAACTCCATCAATTATCCATAATATTTCTTCCAAATCTTCGTTTTCAATTTTAATATAAGATGTAAGTTCTTGAAAACTATTAATATTAAGAGCCATTTTATCTTTCACATTTTCCAAACATAATTTCTTTTCTTTTGCGGCTTTGCATGATGTAATCAAAAAAGCTAATAAGACTAAAAATGCTCTTGAATTCATAATCAATCTTTTTTTAATGTTACAATTACTTTGGTCCCTTTGTCTTCTTTATTTTGAAAATCGTCAATAAAAACATCGACTTTATCTTTGTACATAGCATTCAAAATCGATACGCGTTTTTTAATGTTTCCCATGCCTTTTGAGTTTTGCTTTTGCTGGTTTTCGGTTTTTAAGGCTTTCGACTTTTCTCTTCCAATGCCATCATCGGTAATGGTAATTTTTATTTCATCAGCTTTATTTTGAGTAATTTCTATATTTAAATGCCCTTTTGTTTTCTTATACCGTAACCCGTGCCAAACGGCATTTTCAATATAGGGTTGCAAGAGCATGGGCGGAATTACAAAATCGCTGCCGTTAATATTTTTATCGACCGTTATGTTGTAATCAAATTTATCTTTAAATCTAAAATGCTCCAATTTGGTGTAAAGTTCCAAAAGCTCGATTTCTTTTTCCAAGGGAATAAAATCTTCTTCGCTATTCTCCAAAACGGCTCGCATTAACAATGAAAAATCCGATAGATATTTGTTTGCCGTCCGTTCATCATTTGACGCGATAAAACTATTTACCGAATTTAAAGCGTTGAAAATAAAGTGCGGATTCATTTGGCTGCGCAAGGTTTTTAATGCCAACAAATTGTTTGCCAATCGCTGTTGCTTAATGTATTTAAACATTAAAAATGCCGTGACCAACAGCAATAAAACACCGCCGATTAAAGAGTAAATAATAAGTTTTTGTGTGCGTGCCTGCTGGATATTAAGTTGGTATTTACTTTCTGAAAGTGCTCTATCGCTTTCTAAACTTAAAATCCGGTTTTGTTTGCTAACAATATCTTTGCTAAATCGGGCGGCCTGCGAAATTTCCTGTTCTTTTTTTGAGTACACTTTGTCCACCAAATCAACGTACTTTTGATAGGCAACAAGGGCTTTATCAAACTTGCCGGCATCACGCAACACCTCAGATAATTTTCTGGTGGCATCTTTTTGAACGATTAAATCTTCTTTATCATCGGCTTCCTCAATACTTTTTTCAAGATAGGTTATGGCTTGACCAAAATCCTTTTGCAAAGCATAGGCATTACCAATTTTATAGTTTTGTTTTTGAGGCGTTAAGGCGCTTTCATTATCGAAAACCGAATCGCTTTCTATTTCGTTTATGGCTTCCAAGGCTTCCTTTCGCAATTCAATTTCACTTGAATAATCGCTTAAATTATTCTGAAAATCGGCGACTTTAATTTTCTCTTCAACCCCCCTTTTTTTGTTTTGGGTTTTAGCCAGTTTTAACGATTCGTTAAAGTAGCCCTTTGCTTTTTGCGATTCTCCTTTGGCATCATAAACCTGTGCTATTTTAGAATTTAAGTCGGTCACTTTCGGGGTTATCAAATGCTTTTGTGCCACCTTTAAACCCTCAGTATAAGCATCAATTGCCGCGTCAAAGGTTTTGGTGTTTTGGTGCACATCGCCAACGCCTTCGTAAAGCACAACCAATTGCCAATTAGAGAGCTCGGTTTTATCGATATCGTTGTAAGTAGCCAGACTTTCTTGATAATTTTTATTGAGCTGATAGGCTTTTGCCAATTTAATTTTAACGGTATTGGTCGCCCTGTTTTGAATGCTTATTCGGTAATTTGAAACGGCTAAATCGTACTGTTTCCAATGCATATACACATCGCCCAAAACCTCGTAAGCTTCGCTATTTTCTTTAACCGATTTGCTGTCTTTTAAAGCATCAGCTACAAACTGAATACTCTTTTTGGCATCCTTTTTTAAATACACTTCGGCAGAATCAATAAGCGATTTAAAAACCTGGGTAGCAGCTCTCGATTTAAAAAGTTCACTTTCATATTCGTCCATTTTATTGGGCTGAACCTCAACTTTAATGCGCTCGCTATTCTTAATAATATAGTAAACGGTTTCAAAATCTTTTTGCCTTACAATCAGCTCGTCGCCTTTTTTGGCTTCAATTCTAAACTCGCCAAAGGCATCGGTTGTGGTGTATGCGCCACCGCTAACCTCGATATTTACATTGGGTATTGGGTTGTTGGTATCGCTTTCAACTACAGAACCACGCACCGCAAATCGCTTTTCTGTACTTATAACATCGTTTCGTTCCTGCGCAAGCATAAAACCCGCGCTAAAAACAAGGCACAAAAAAGGAATGTATTTCGCTAATAACTTCATGGGTTACTTTATAATAGATAAACTTACGCACTTTCTTTGTTATAATAAAATGAGGATTTTAAAATGCCGCTGGTTTTTAATATGAAAAGGAAGCGTTTACGCATTCAAAGGTTTCGTTCGCTCATTTTACATGCCGTTTTACTCATTCTGCTTTTTTTAAGAAGAAAGTTGCTTTTAGATTTACGCTAATCAAAAAGCCCAAAATGGGCATTTCGAAAAACCTTCATTAAATCAAAAAACAATAGTATTATGAAAACTTATTTAAAAACATTCCTTATTAGCATCGCGCTAATTGGTTTTACGGCCTGCAATGCAAACAGCAAAAAAACAAACACAGATTTCGCACAAGTAACAGCGCACAAACCCAGTAAACAGTACATTAAAGTAGCGCTTTTACTAGACACCAGTAATAGTATGGACGGTTTAATAGACCAAGCCAAAGCACAACTTTGGGATATTGTAAACGAATTATCGTACGCCAAATGCGGCTACAATAAACCCAATTTACAGATTGCCTTATACGAATACGGCAACGACCGATTAAATAGCGACGAAGGTTATATCCGGCAGGTTTTAGGCTTTAGCGAAGACCTTGACGAGATTTCAAAAGAGCTGTTTTCGTTAACCACAAATGGTGGCGAAGAATATTGCGGACAAGTCATTCAAACGTCGTTAAACCAATTAAAATGGGGCGATAATCCAGACGATTTAAAACTTATTTTTATCGCAGGAAACGAGCCTTTTACTCAAGGAAAAACAAACTACAAAGACGCTTCGACTAACGCAAAAGAAAAAGATGTGACCATTAACACCATTTTTTGTGGCGATTACCGACAAGGTATTTCAACGTCTTGGAAAGATGGCGCAAGTTTAACAAATGGCGATTATATGGCCATAAACCAAAACAATGCTACGGTGCATATTGCATCGCCTTATGATGATGAAATTTTAATTTTAAATCAAAAACTGAACAAAACCTATGTGATTTACGGTCAGGCCGGAAGACAAAAAATAGCGCTCCAGGCGGAACAAGATACCAATGCAGGGTTATACAGTAAAGCCAATGCAGTAAGCAGAACGGTAAGTAAAAGTTCGCATTTATACAAAAACAAATCTTGGGATTTGGTGGATGCTGAAGAAGAAAAGGACTTTAATTATGATGATATAAAAGAAAGCCAATTACCAGAAGTTTTAAAGGGGAAATCGGAAACCCAAATTAAAGCTTACGTTGCTAAAAAGCGCATTGAGCGCGAGAATATTCAAAAGCAAATTCAAGAATTAAACAACAAGCGTAAACTCTATATTTTAGATCATAAAAAAGAAAACTCAAACGGATTAGAAAATGCTATGACCAAAGCGATTAAAGAACAAGCCAAAAGAAAAAAGTATACTTGGGATTAAAAACCAAAAACTTGTCATTACGCAGGAGGTATGACTGAAGTAATCTTATAAATTCAAACTTGTTGTGTTAAAATAAGTCGATTAGATTAAACAGATTGCCACGTCGTACCTCTTCGCAATGACAGCTATTACTTCAAAAAATTTAATTTACAGCAGGACATCTACATTCGTAGCGTTTTCTTTTACAAGCAAAATTAAACCCTAAGGTTAATTGATGAAAACCACCACTTGTAAATACTACCGAATTGTTTTGATAAGTATAGGTGTAAGCAAACATAAATTGCTTGTAATCGATGCCTAAAATGGGTGTAAACTGTTGTAATTTTTGGCTTTTAACCGTGTTATTGTTAATTAAATATTCCGCACCATCAAAGCTTTGTCGGTACGATAAGCCAGCCCAAACTTTACCAAAATCCATGTCTTTATAGACTTTTCCGTTTACATCGATTGAAGCTTCTTTTGTGCCATCTTTATACTGAAACATTATGGAAGGTTCGTAACTCCATGAGCTTCCTAATTTTCCAAATACACCTCCAACGGAAAGCAAGTAGCGTCTTAAGTTACTCGTAATTTCAACATCGTTATTTACACCGGCATTTTTCAATACATTTTTAACGGTGGCATGCGCGTAGTAATCCAAAAAATGATATGAGAACCCTAAATCGATATTAAAATTGGTTTCGTTTTGCACAATACCATCAATTATGGCATCTGGTCCGTCAAACAAAAAACTGGTTTCGTCTAGTTTATACTGTATAAAACCCGCGCTTATACCAAAAGAAAGCATATTTAAATCTACTTCGTTTCTTGAAAACAACAAGTGGTGCGCATAAGTGGCATAGGCTCCCGACTGGGAATGGTACCCGTTTTTATCGGTATATAAAATACCACCAATTGCAGATGGTGTATCGCCAATTCTTCCATTTAAGCTTAAAGTGGTAAGCCTTGGCGCATCTTCGTGCCCAAACCATTGCTGGCGCGAGGTTAACCTAACCTTTGAGCAATTGGCAATTCCTGCCATGGATGGATGGATGAGGTAATAATTATCGGTTAAATAATCTGTATATATTGGTAAACCTTCTTGCGACGTAGCCGTGTGAGCAAATAATACGCCGATAGCTATCATAAAGATATTCTTCAATTTCATAATTTTTTTTACCAAGTAGGTTTTTGGGTTTATTACAAACGTTTTAATTTTTAAAAAATTACATCTAAAAATAAAATACACTAAACTCAAATATATGCATATCTTGGTTTTCTTTTAGTATTTTTGTAAAAAATTAGCTAAAATGAATAATTTCAAGGTTTCTGTGCAGGAAACATCCAACAACGCGATAGTAAAATTTGAGTTAAATCAATTTATAACCAAGCACCAAAGTTTCGAGTTTAACAATATAGACGAAGCAAAAGCATCGCCTTTAGCACAACAATTGTTTTATTTGCCCTTTGTAAAAAAGGTTTACATCACTAGTAATTTTATAGCTGTTGAGCGTTACAATATTGTGGAATGGGACGATGTTAAAGATGAAATGGCAGAACAAATTGAAACCTATTTAAACGATGGCGGCGTTGTGGTTGAAGAAACCAATGCACCTAAAAAAGTGCCCGTTACCGTTTATGCCGAAAGCACGCCAAACCCGTCGGTAATGAAATTTGTTGCCAATAAAAAAATAGTGACCACATTGTTTGAATTTACTTCAATTGATGACGCGAAACTATCGCCATTGGCCACGGAGTTATTTCATTTTCCGTTTGTTAAAAGTGTTTTTATTGACGAGAATTACGTGTCTATCACCAAATACGATATGGCCGAATGGCAAGATATTAATATCGAACTCCGAGAGTTTATTAGAAGCTATATTGAAAACGGAAAAGATGTTGTTTTGCCCGAAGCTGTTGACGCTTTAAAAAAATCGACAGATCAATTAGACAGTCAGTTTGAGAATTTAGATGATACTTCAAAAGAAATCGTTAACATTCTTGAAGAATATGTTAAGCCAGCGGTAGCCAGCGATGGTGGTAACATTCAATTTATTTCTTACGATGCTGAAAGCAAAAATGTAAGCGTTATGCTGCAAGGTGCTTGTAGTGGCTGCCCATCGTCAACTTACACTTTAAAAAGCGGTATAGAAAACATGTTAAAACAAATGCTTCCCGGAAAAGTAAATATGGTTGAAGCCATAAACGGATAATATTTGCATAATTTTTATTGGTGACTTTTTAAATTTATCTGTGTCTAATTAAAAACAAGTATCTTTAAATCAAACAGATAAGTAATAACCTTTAAAAAAACGAATTATGGCTGTATTAAAAGTAATTGAAATATTATCAAACTCAGAAAAAAGTTGGGAAGACGCTACTAAAAAAGCAGTAAAACACGCTTCAAAGAGTGTGAAAAATATACGTTCGGTATACGTTAAAGAGCAAAGTGCCATTGTAAAAGATGGGGAGGTTACAGAATTTAGGGTAAACTTAAAAATCACTTTCGAAGTCGATTAAATTTACATTTATTTTAAAATATAAGCGTTCATCAATTGAACGCTTTTTTTATGCCCAATTTTCGTTAACTTTGAAAACATGAAACACATACTATTATCCCTTTTTTTTATCTCTTTAATTAGCTGTAAAGGTCAGAATTCAAAAACCATGAAACATAAATATACAAACGACCTTATTAACGAAACTAGTCCGTATTTACTGCAACACGCCCATAATCCGGTAAACTGGAACCCGTGGAGTTCAAAAACTTTAGCTAAAGCTAAAAAAGAAAACAAACTTATACTCATTAGTGTAGGTTATGCCGCTTGCCATTGGTGTCACGTGATGGAACACGAAAGTTTTGAAGACAGTTTGGTGGCACAAGTGATGAATAAAAATTTCATCAATATTAAGGTTGATAGAGAAGAACGACCAGATGTAGACCAAGTTTACATGAGTGCCGTACAACTAATGACCGGGAGTGGCGGTTGGCCACTTAATGTTATTGCCCTGCCCGACGGCAGGCCGGTTTGGGGCGGTACCTATTTTAAAAAAGAACAGTGGATGGATGCTTTGGAGCAAATCTCTAAACTTTACGTTGAAACGCCCGATAAACTTTACGAATATGCCGATAAATTAGAGCAAGGTATTAAAGCTTTAGATGTGGTTACATTAAACACCGATGAGCCGGTTTTTGAAAAAAGTTACATCGATGAAGCCCTAACAAATTGGTCTAAACATTTTGATAATAATGAAGGCGGCATGAATAGAGCGCCAAAATTTATGATGCCCAATAATTATCATTTTTTACTCCGTTATGCGTATCAAACCAACGATAAAAAGCTGCAGGATTATGTAAACCTTACGTTAACAAAAATAGCTTATGGCGGTGTTTACGATCAAATTGGAGGTGGTTTTTCGCGCTATGCCGTCGATACCAAATGGCATGTGCCTCACTTTGAAAAAATGCTTTACGACAATGGGCAATTGGTTAGTTTATATGCCGATGCCTACCTCATCACAAAGAACAAATTATACAAAGATATTGTTACCGAAACGTTAGCATATATAAAGCGTGATATGACGACCGAAAATGGCGCATTTTACTCCTCGCTGGATGCCGATAGCAACACACCCGAGGGTAAACTTGAAGAAGGCGCGTTTTACGTTTGGAAAAAAGCCGAATTACAAACCCTTTTAAAAGATGATTTTGAACTGTTTTCAGATTATTATAATGTAAATAACTATGGTTTTTGGGAACACGACAATTATGTTTTAATTAGAAAAGACGATGATGCCTCCATCATTAAAAAACACAATTTATCTATTGAAACCTTAAATAAAAAGAAAGCTGAGTGGAAAAATACGCTATTCAAAGCGCGCAATAAAAAAGCCAAACCAAGGCTTGACGATAAAACACTTACCTCGTGGAATGCTTTAATGCTTAAAGGTTATGCTGATGCGTACCGTGTTTTTGGTAATGAAAATTATCTCGCTTCCGCGGAAAAAAACGCCAACTTTATCATAAATAATATGCTGCGTGAAGACGGCGGACTGAACCATACGTACAAAGATGGAAAAAGCACCATTAACGGTTATCTTGAAGATTACTCGGCCACCATTGATGCCTTTTTAGCATTATATGAAAACACCTTAAACGAAACCTGGTTAAGCGTTGCGAGAGATTTGGCAAACTACACGTTCGATCACTTTTTCGATGAAAAAAGCAAAATGTTTTATTTCACTTCAAACCAAGATGAATCGTTGGTATCAAGAAGTATAGAATATCGCGATAATGTGATTCCAGCGAGCAATTCCATTATGGCGAAAAACCTTTTTAAATTATCGCATTATTTTGATAACGAGCATTTCAGCAAAACAGCTATGAGCATGCTTAACAACGTAAAACCTGAAATGATGGAATATCCGTCAGGCTACTCCAATTGGTTCGATTTAATGCTTAATTATGCCCAACCTTATTACGAGGTTGCCATTGTGGGCGCCGATGCAAAACAAAAAATAACGGAGTTAAACAAAACCTATTTACCTAATAAACTGATAGCGGCAAGCACATCAGAAAACAACATGCCTTTATTGGAAAATAGGTTTAATCCGGGAAATACATTTATTTATGTATGTGTTAACAAAGCCTGCAAGCTCCCGGTTACCGAGGTAAAAGATGCCATTAAATTTATAAAAGAATGACACTTTTAACCACCGTTTTAATATCCTTTGTAGCTTTTGAGCATGTTTATTTTTTAATCTTGGAAATGTTTTTTTGGTCCAAACCAAAAGGCATAAAAACATTTGGATTAAAATCGAAAGCATTTGCCGAAGACACCAAGGTTCTTGCTGCCAACCAAGGCTTGTACAATGGTTTTTTGGCTGCTGGTTTGGTGTATTCCATCATTCAGAATGATATAAATACAGCTATATTTTTTCTTGTTTGTGTGACTATTGCAGGTATTTATGGGTCTTATTCCACAAAGCAAATTAAATTGTTTTATGTTCAGAGCATACCAGCAATTGCTGCACTCATTGCAATATTTATCAACTAAAAAATAAAATGATAATATGAATTTAGAAAACATCGATACAGAAAAGTGGCTACAGTTAGCTTTAGATTACGGACTAAAAATTATCGGAGCCGTTCTTATTTGGGTTATTGGCTCATGGGTGATTAAAAAAATCCTGAAGACCACTAAAAAAATAATGTCTAAAAGAGATTATGATGAGAGTCTTCAAAAATTCCTGTTAAACCTTTTAGGCTGGATATTTAAAATTATTTTAATAGTTGTTGTACTCGGTACGGTTGGGGTAGAAACCACATCGTTTGCCGCCATTTTAGCTGCCGCAGGTTTAGCTATTGGTTTGGCCTTACAAGGTTCGTTGGGTAATTTTGCGGGTGGTGTTTTAATTATGATTTTTAAACCCTTTAAAATTGGTGATTTTATTAATGCCCAAGGTGAAGCTGGAACCGTTAAGGAAATTGAAATATTTACAACCAAATTAACGACACCCGACAATAAAGAAGTTATTATTCCTAACGGAAGTCTTTCTAACGGCAACATCACAAATTTTAGTACCGAAGCGACAAGACGTGTGGACTTTACCTTTGGAGTTGGTTATGATTCCGATATTAAAAAAACAAAAGAAGTGATATTAAGTGTCATTCAATCCAATCCTTCCGTTTTAAAAGAACCTGAAGCTACAATAAATGTTTCGGAATTGGCGGATAGCTCCATTAACTTTCTCACCAGAGTTTGGGTTAATAAAGAAGATTATTGGGCGGTGAATTTTGATATTATTGAACGTACCAAAGAAGCACTTGATGCTGCTGGTATTGATATTCCTTACCCACATCGGGTTGAAATACAGAAAAAAGGTTAAGTTTTTTTAGGCTTTAATGCCACAAAATCCTTTAAGTAATACGGTTCAAAATAAGCGACATCTTCGGTGTCGTTTTTTTTGTATTTGTTATAAGCCAATATGCCCATTTCTTTTGAGGAAGGCAGTTTGTTTTCGATAAAAACAGCATTTGGATGATTGATGCATGTTTTTGTTTTTTCAACCCCATTACCTATAAAATACACATTTCCGTTTTCTAAATATTCCGCGAAAGCGTTTTCCTCTAAAACTTGGGCTTGTGTACCCCGTATTTGGTTGTAATTTATATCGTAAATCGCTGAATACACCTCCATGCGTCTGGCATCGAGCATAGCTACTATTACGCCACTATCTGTTTTAACTTGATGTGCCAAAGCCTCTAAGGTCGACACCGAAATTAAAGGTTTATCCAATGCAAAACACAGTCCTTTTGCCGCCGAAACCCCAATGCGCAGTCCGGTATAAGAGCCAGGACCCTTGCTAATGGCAATGGCATCCAAATTGTTGGATTCGATTTCTGCTTCTTTTAAAACATCATCAATATAAAGATGCAACCGTTCGGCATGCGAATAGTTTTTGCCGTTATCTTCTTTTAAAACCAAAATCTCACCATCTTTTGAAAGTGAGACCGAACAATTGGTTGTTGCCGTTTCTATGTTTAGTATAAGCGTACTCATAAAGTTCTTTTTAAGATTCAAAAATAGGAATAAATAAAAAAGAAAGACCTGTCAAATCCCGAAGCTTTGGGATAAAAACCTGACAGGTCTAATATTTTGGTCATTCTGAGGAGCACCAAAGTGCGACGTGAGAATCTGTTTATAATTTATTTTAATTAAATTTCAGATTCAGAATAAACAGATTGCCACAGTTATGCCTCCTTCGCAATGACGTTACACTTATTTAGAAAGCCTAAAAACATCAATCAATTAAAGATTTACCCATGTAAAAATCCAATACTTTTGTTTTGAAAACAAAATCGTATTTCGCGTTTATTAACGATGATTGTGCGTTTATAAATTGTATTCTGGCCTGTTCTAAATCAAACGCCGTCATATTACCAATATCATAGCGTTCTTTTGAATTATTAAAAGCCAATTCTTGAGATGTTAATGATTTTTTTGCAGCTACATAGGCTTTTAGTGCCGCTTGGGCATCGGTATAGGCCCGTTGAATGTTAGCCTCTAAATCTAACTTAGCTTGATCTAATCGCAGTTTACTATTTGTTTCTTGAATTTTAGATTTTGCAACCGCGGTTTTATTCTGAAATCTTGAAAAAATAGGGATATTCACGTTTAAATTAAAACTATGCGATTTCTGATTATTCAATTGATCTAAAAAAGCCGCTTCGTTTTTAATAATATTGGAATAGAAAGCATTGGTGTTAAAACCATAACCCAATGTTACACTTGGCAAAAAGCCACCTTTAGATATTTCGGTGTTCAATTCGGCATTTTCAATATTCATTTCAGCTATTTTAATTTCGCTTCGGTTGTTCAATGCATAATTTAAAACCGGTGTAACATCGCCGTACAATAAAGCTTCAGATGGTGTCTCAATTTCTATAATTTCCACATCAAATCCATTAAAAGGCACTTGCAATAATTGCGATAAGGTAAGCAGCGCCAAATTAAAATTGTTTTCCGCAATGGTAACTTGTTGTGCATCTCTACTTAAAGTGGCTTCGGCATCATAAATATTAGCTTTGGGCTGTACACCGGCGTCAACCAAATCCTGTACTTGCTTAAGTTGTTTCTGGCTGAAATCGAATTGTGCTTTTGCCGTTTCTAAATTCTCTCTATTGAATAGCGTATTTAAATAGGCATTGACAACGTTTAAGGAAATATCATCTTTAATTCTACTTAATTCAAGTTTGTTTATTTCAAGATTTAAGTTCGATTGTTTATACAGATTGGTGAGTCTAAACCCATCAAAAATGGTTTGATTGGCACCAACCCCAAACCTTGTACTGTTTGAAGTTCTATCAACAATTACTTGGGTTTCGCCAATATCAATTCGCTGTGTCCCAATACCCAAACTATGGCCGGTGCTTCCGCTAATTGATGGCAAAAATTGCCCTTTAGCCGCTACTATATCCTGCTTGTTTATAAGCAAACTGTTTTCGGTTTGTTTTACCGTTATGTTATGTTCTAAAGCATGTGCGACACATTCCTGCAAGGTCCATTTTTTTTGCTGAGAGAATGATAATACCGTAAACAGTATACTAAACAATAAAATGGTTTGCTTTATACCTACAAGGTTTCTTAAACTTTGCTGGACACGTTGACTTTCATTAATCATTTTCATCATCTTCATTGTCTTTTGATGCTTTATTCCAAACTTTAATTTTATCGCCTTCTTTTACACCTTCGGTTATTTCAACATTAATCCCATCGGATAACCCAAGAGTTACATTTTCTTTTCTATATTTATTTTCGCCGTCCAATATTTCAACAAATGGTTTTTCGGTAATTCTATTGTATTGCAGTAATGCCTCTCTTATTGCCAGAACACTGTCTTTAGCTTCAATATCAATTTCGGCATTGGCACTGTAACCCGCTCTAATATTGGTGCTTTGTTCAACTTCTACATCGGCTTTTATGGTAAACTGTACCGCCCCGTTTTCTTCTTGCCCTTTTGGTGCCACGAAGGTTAATTTCGCTGGAAATTCTTTGTCGGTTATAGCACCCAATAAGACTCTAATCTCTTTACCTTCTTGTAGTTTTCCAACTTCGGCTTCATCCACCTTACCTTCAAAAATCATTTTGCTCATATCGGCTATGGTAGCAATGGTAGTACCTGCATTAAAATTATTACTCTGAATAACTTGATCGCCCTCACGTACCGGAATTTCTAAAATAGTGCCCGGGATTTGAGCCACAATATTGGTGTTTGCAGAACTTCCGCCAGAAATTGAACCACGCTTTATAATTTGGTAATCGTTTTGCGCTTGGGTTAAGGACTCTTTCGCTTGGTTAAATGACAATGAGCTATTCTCAAAATCCTGTTGGGAAATCACGCCTTTTTCAAACAATGCTTTGTTTCTATCATATAGTGTTTTGGCATTATCAAAAGATAATTTTGAAGACGAAATTCGGCTTTTTGCACTTACCAAACTTTGCTCGTTTGGCACAACCCTGATTTTTGCAATCAAATCGCCTTTTCTAACAATATCGCCTTCTTCAACCAGGATTTTATCAACAATCCCAGATATTTGGGGTTTCAGTTCAATCTCTTCCTCGGGGTTTAATTTGCCTGTTGCCACAGCTTTGGTGTTGATGGATGTGTAAAACGGTTCTTCCACTTTAAAATCTTCAATAGATTTTGAGTTGGCATCTTTAAAATACTTTAAAACGAATGCCAATGCTATAATAGCAACTATTCCAAAAATAATCTTTACTGTTTTATTCATTTTTTTTTTGATTGTTTATTCTTCTCTTAATGCTTCAATTGGTTTTATGCTGGTGGCTTTAAATGCCGGAATTAACCCTATTAAAGTTCCTAATACCACTAATATGATTAATGCTACAAATACGACGGCTATTGATACGGATGCGTTTACAATGGCAGCGTCTGCGCCTTGTCCGAAAAAGTGGTCCAGTAAAATTAAAATCCATCCGCCGGATATAATACCTAACAATCCAGCCAATAAGGTTAAAAATACAGCCTCGACCACTATTTGCCTTTTAATCTCGAAAGGTGTAGCACCCAAAGCACGACGTACGCCAATCTCCTTGGTGCGTTCTTTAACCGTAATAAGCAAAATATTACCAATGGCAAACACGCCGGCAATTAAGGTGGCAATGCCTACAAACCACGTTAAAAACTGCATGCCCGTTAAAAAACCCGTGACTTTTGCAAATTCTTTACCGAGATTAAAACTACCAAAGGCACGCTTATCGTTGGGATGAATGCTGTTTAGGTTTTTTAGTAACAGTTTAGCGTCGTTTTCAATTTGTTTGATATCGTATTCGGGTTTTCCGGTTATCATCATCCAACCAATGCGATCGCCTTGATTGTATATTTGCTGAAAGGTGGTAAACGGAATATGGATATCGGATGTGGGGCCCATATTGACATTGCCGTTTTCAAACATGCCCACAACTTTAAAATTGATGCTGTTTATTTGAATATACTCACCGATAACATTTTCGTCCTTTTCAAATAACTGTTTATAAATTTCTTCTGAAATGACAGCTGTCTTTTTATTATCATCAATATCGTTCTGATTAATAAACCTGCCGTGAATTAATTTTTTCTTTTGAACTTGGTCCAACAATGGATAATCGCCATTGATGCTAAAATTACCCGATAAGAAATTCCGAATAACTTGTGCCTGATTTTGATTTCTAGGAACGACAAACTCAATGCCTTCAACGTTTTCCTCTACTTTTTTGGCATCAGACAATGTTAACCGCACTAGCTTGCCTTCTTGGAAGCCTTTAAATGGCTTGCTGGTACTTTGTCCCCAAACAAAAACACTGTTCGTTGCAAAGCTCCCGAACAATCTGTTAAATGAATTTTCCAAGCCTTTAGCAGAACCCAACAACCCAATTAACAATAAAATACCCCACCAAACACCAACCATAGTAAGTATAGACCTTAGTTTGTTTTTGCTAAAGCTATCGTAAACTTCTTGCCATGTATCTCTGTCGAATAAAAATCTAAACATAATTAATCGTCTCTTAATGCTACAATAGGTTTAATTTTCGATGCCTTTTTTGCCGGTAAATATCCCGCAATAGCGCCAGCCGTAATAAGCGTAATGGTAGCGCCAATTACAAGGCTATTGCTTACACCTGGGTCTTTTATAAAATAGTCTACCAAATAGGGTTTAACAAGTTCTAAAACACCAACACCAATTACCAAACCTAAGTAACCCGCCATGGCCGTTATTAAAATAGATTCTATTAAAATGATAGAAACTATAGATCGCGGCGATGCCCCTAATGCCTTACGGATACCAATTTCTTTGGTACGTTCTTTTACAATAAAAATCATGATGTTGCTTATGCCCACAATTCCAGCTATTAAAGTACCAAAACCAATAACCAGAATAATTACGGTTAAACCGCCTGTTAGCGCATCTACCTGTTTTGTGCCTTCTGCCATATTACGAACCCTAACGGCTCTTTGATCGCTACTGGCAACAGAAAAACGGTCTTTAAGTTTTCGAGTTAATAAGGTACTGAAAGCCAAGGCTTCATCGTAGCCCATTTTAGGGTTGTAGGTGAGGTTTATTTGATCGATATAGTCGTTGTTGCCATATAGATGTTGCGCTGTTGTTACTGGCATGTAAATCAATCGCTCTTCGTTATCGCCGCCATCATCTGTAAAAACGCCAACAACTTTATATTGTATGCCATTCAGGTTAATGTATTTCCCTAATGCTGTTGTTTTTAAAAACAAATCTTCTTCAACCAATCTACCAATTACAACAACTTTTGTTCTGTTATGTAAATCGCTTTGGTTGATATATCGACCTTCCTTTATTTTTGTTTTTTCTAAAAATTGGTGGTCTGGATGCACGGCTCTTAAGCTGTAATTGTTTTGTTCGTTCCTGAAAGAGGCCTGTACGTTTCTATAAATTCGTGCCGTAATAAATTCAACTTTATTGCCGAATTCATCTTTTACATAACTAAAATCTTCGTTTTTAAACTGAATCCGACGACCGGCCTGTAAGCCTTTATGTGCTTTTGTAGTTCTTCCCGAATGAATAAAAATGGAGTTATTGGCATCATCGACAAAGGCTTCGGCAAAAGTGTTTTTTAAACCATTGGCAATACCAAAAAGAATGGTAAACAACAATATGGCAAACGCAACCGTAAAACCCGACAATAAACTTCGGGTTCTGTTTTTATTGATACTCTGAAATATTTCGCGCCAAAGGTCTAAATCAAACATGCTGTTGGGCTCTAACCTGTTGTACTTTTTTATCTTCTATTATAACACCATCGCGCAGCCTAACAATACGCTTGCACATGTTTGCAATATCTTCCTCGTGTGTTACCATTAATATGGTTTTGCCTTCATCGTTTAACTGCTGAATAAAAGCCATAATCTCATAAGATGTTGTGGTATCCAAAGCACCTGTGGGCTCATCAGCCAATAATAATTTTGGATTTGCAGCCAAGGCTCTTGCGATGGCGACACGTTGGTTTTGACCTCCGGAAAGTTCTTTTGGTAAATGTTGCGCCCAATTTGCCAAACCTACTTTTTCTAAATGAAACATAGCTACTTCCTGGCGCTGTTTGCGTTTCATACCTTGGTAATACAACGGAAGCGCCACGTTTTCAAGGGCGTTTTTATAGTTGATCAGGTTGAAGGATTGAAAAATGAATCCTAAAAATTTATTTCTGTAAACGGCTGCTTTTTTTTCGGTAAGATCTTTTATTTGCAATCCATCAAGGATATATTCGCCTTCATCAGCTTCATCTAACATACCGATAATATTTAGTAAGGTAGACTTTCCTGAGCCCGAAGAGCCCATTATGGCAACCATTTCTCCTTCTTCAACAGAAAGATCGATACCTTTTAAAACATGTAAACTGGAATCGCCTATGGGATAGGACTTGTGAAGCTGACTGATTTTTAACATGGACAATGATTGGTTTTAAGTTTTAGCTAAAGCACTTTGCAATTAGACTAGTAACACAAAGAAATGTTACAATATAAGTTAAAAAAAGTTTTTATTATTTTTTTAACGTATTATATTTCTTATAAATAAAAAATCCTATACCAAACACCAAAATATAGGGAACAGCCATGAGGTATACAATACCATCGTTAATGCCTTGGGCTGCGGTTTGTCCTTCTTCGCTTTCTAAAACGGCGCGACACATAGCGCATTGGGCATTGGTCTCCAGAAAAAAGAGGAAAGAAAATAGAAGTAAAATGATTTTACGTTTCATAATTAAGTTTTAAAAACCTTATAGGTTAGTAATAAGGCGAAATCATAATATAAACAATAACACCCGTAACGGCAACATATAGCCATAACGGAAATGTGATTCTCGCTATTTTTTTATGTTTCTCAAAATTGTTTGTTATGGCTCTGGCATACGTAATTAATACGAATGGAACAACGGCGATAGACAATACAATATGTGTTAACAAAACAAAGTAATATACATATTTTATAACACCTTCGCCTCCAAATTTTGTAGAATCGCTGGTCATGTGATACGCCATGTACATGAGTAAAAAAAGTGCTGAACACCAAATAGCGGTGGTCATTAAATTTTCGTGCAACACCCTGTTTTTCTTTTTTATGGCAAAAAAGGCAATGACCAAAATAACTGCTGTAAGTCCGTTTATGGTAGCATAAATGGGCGGTAAAAAACTTAAAGGCTCTACATTTGGTATTCTCACGCTAAACAAGGCTGCTACAATAATGGGGATAACAATGGACAAAACAACAATTAGCTTATTGTATTTCTTATCGTCTAAAATAGGGTCTTGATTATTCATTTTAAAAAAATTATGTGATTCTGAAACAAGTTCAGAATGACGTTAATTTATTCGTTCAGCAATTTTTTAATATCTTCTTTTAAAGCGCTAATTTCTTCTTTAATCCCGTCTTCATCAACGCCTTCTGCTTCCGACACGATGCCTCGGTAGTAAATTATGGGGTTTCCAAACCGGTCTTTTCTGGAGCGGATAAATCCGTTTTTATCGATTAAGGCAAAATTTCCCGAATGCTCAAAACCGCCTTCAACCGCTTCATTTTCGCCCGTATATAAATTAAAGCCTTCGTTAGCCAATTTATAAATGGTGTTTTTATCGCCGGTCATTAAATGCCAATTGGGGTTTGTTACGCCATAATGTTCAGCATAATCTTTAAGGATTTCCGGCGTATCGTATCCGGGATTTATAGTGAAAGACGCCACGCCAAAATCCTCAAAACCTTTAAAGGTATTTTGAATTTGAATAAGGTTTGCATTCATCCGTGGGCAAATAGTTGGGCAAGTGGTAAAGAAAAATTCAATCACATAAACCTTACCCTCGTAATCTTTATTGGTGATGGTTTTTCCATCTTGATTTGTAAATGAAAATGCTGGCACTTTTTTAGGTTCGCCATTAATTTCGATAAATGATAAATCTGAAATCGATGTTTTTTTATCGTTGGCAAAATCACTTCTGCTTTCGTTGCGAATTACATCGTTATTGGAAATTCTATCCATTATTTTGGGAATAAAAATGATTCCGAAAACAAGTATTATAAATGCGATGCCTATATATGAATAATTCGTTTTTTTCATTTCAATTCTTTTTACATTCCCTCGTGTCACGCTGAGCTTGTCGAAGTGAAGGAGAGAATCTTCTTTTTTTTATGCAATACCTTCAAGATTTTTAAAACCTTGAAGGATAGTTTCGTTTAGTGTTTGTAACTCAAGTGTGGCAAACCAGTTTTAATTTGTTTCTGATTTTAAATCGTTTGCTCTTCGGGTATCCGAGTTAAATTCGCCTTTTCGTTTTTGTCTGTATTCAGTAAATAAAATACGTAAATCGTCGCTCATTTTATTTTTAATTTCGGCAACCTCAATGCAATCATAGGAGCTTAACCCATAAACCGGTTTGTTTTTTTCAATTTCCCTGTCTGTTCTGTCATCCAATCTTCCGCGTTGGCTTAAATCTTTATCAACAACAAACACGTGGTTTGATGATAAATCGTCATTGAGATTCTCTTTCGATTTTAAACTAAAAAACAAGCGCTGAATATCGTTGGGTTCACCAAACACAAAATGCCAAAACCGCAAGTCTTCATAAGATGCTATTTCCCTTTTAAGATCTTCAACTACAGCTTCAGTGCCTTTAGGCGCCACTATTACGATTTGAAATCGTTTAAAGCCCTTAAACTTATCGTATACCAATTCCTTTAAATTCGAGTTTGCGATAAGCTTGTCCATAGGATTATTTCCTAAAAAACCCAGGACGGTTATGTGATTCTTTAAAACAATGGAATCATTTGAATTTGATGCGAAAGCCTGTAAATCCGATACGTTTTTATTTACAACCTCCAACGGCTCGTAATTGTGCGTTGCTGGGTATAAAAACAATAAAAAGGTTACGGGAAGAAAGAACAAAACTCCTAAAACGACATAGCGGCTAATTTTTTTATAATACATTATATACTGACCTTTAAATCACCCAAATTATTGGTTTACAAAAATAAATAAAGGCAGTTTAATAACCGCCTTTATAACTCTATTTAACACTTCGAATATACACAGGTATATTCAAATTAAATTCTTTTAAAAATCGTCTTTTACAAATCCCTTTTTAAAAACATCAAAAATGTATCCGCCTTCTTGTAATAGGATAAATATTAGGTACAATATTAAGATTGCTGCAGTCCAAACCACCATGCGCCTAAGCGCTTTAGTTTCATCTCGCATGTGCATAAAATCCCATGTAATGTAATACGCTTTTACAACGGTTAAGATGATGAATATCCAGTTTAAGAGTTTCATGCCCAAAACCTTTACCATTAAGCTTTCTGGTTTGTAAATACCCAAAACAACCTCTACTGCAGTTACAAGCGATAAAAAGATTAATACACCCCAAATTTTTTGGGTGTTGGATTTAAACTTTAATAAACCTCTAAAAATTTCTAATTTATGTTCGTGTGCCATGTTATAATCTGTTTTTTTCGAATTAAACCAAGTAGAAGAATGTAAATACAAACACCCAAACTAAATCTACAAAGTGCCAATACAACCCTACTTTTTCAACCATTTCGTAACTTCCTCTGCGCTCGTAGGTTCCCAAAATCACGTTAAAGAAAATTATAACGTTTAACAAAACCCCAATAGATACGTGAAAACCGTGAAAACCTGTAATAAAAAAGAAGTAGTTTGCAAATAGTGGTGGGCCATATTCGTTTTGAATAAGATTGGCGCCCTCAACTACATTTTTACCTTTGGTTTTTAATTCGTTTAACGATTCACTTCTGGACAAAATAATTTTATGTCCGTGTTCATCTGCGTAAGTTGTTTTAATCAATAAGTCTGAGTTAGCTTCAAAACCTGCAATCACTTCATTTAAATTAAAGCTAGTCAAGGCTTTTTCTCCATTAAACCACAAGCCGTTATTTCTTAAATGTTGCTCGCGATCAGAATGTTCGGCTATGGCAAAATCTTTTAAAGCCACACGTTTTCCATCGGTATCAACAAACTGGATAATATTCCCGCCATGCGTTCCAACAGCGCCATAAGTACCATTTATAAACGTGGTCCATTCATAAGCTTGTGAGCTTAAAAATATAAGTCCGCCTATAACGGTTAAAAACATATAAATGGTGGTTTTTGCCTTATCTAATTTATGCCCTGCATCAACGGCCAAAACCATGGTTACGGACGACATAATTAAAATAAAGGTCATGAATGCCACGAATATCATTGGATAATCGCCATGAATAAAAGGGACGTGTGTGTAAACATCGTCTGCAATAGGCCAAATTTCGGCATATTTAAATCTTGAAAATCCGTAGGCTGCTAAAAACCCTGTGAAGGTTAAGGCATCAGAAGTGATAAAAAACCACATCATCAATTTACCGTAACTGGCTTTTAGCGGCTTGTTTCCTCCACCCCAAGTTTTTCCTTCCGTTCCAGTATTTACAACTGTAGTACTCATATGTATTGGTTGTTTTTTAGTTGGACAAAAATAATCAATTTATTTATCTAAAGAAACATCCGCATCTAAAATTCAAAAAAACACAAATAAAAACTTTACTAAATAGTTTGCAATGGCCTAATTTAACAACAGATATTACTTGGCAAAGTATAAAAACAAAAATAAATACACCCACAGTATATCTATAAAATGCCAAAAGGTAGCCGCCAACTCGAACCCTAACATTTTGCTCGGATTGTACTTTTGTTTAAAATGATTATAAATTACCACCAACAAACAAACCAACCCAACAACCACGTGCAAAATATGCACAATAGCTATCAAGTAAATGTAAGACATGGTAACATTGCTAGTTGGCCCCGTAAAATTATATCCCAAATCTATAATTTGCTGAAAGCCCATAAATTGACAGGAAATAAATGCGATACCCAACACCAATGTGGTTAACAACCATAATGTGGTGGCTTGCCTATTTTCTTTTTTTAAAGCTTTTTTAGCTAAAATAAATGTAATACTGCTTATTACAATAATAACGGTACTTATTATAAATGCGTTTGGCAACTGAAAATCCGATAACCAATCGGGTCTGGAGCTACTTACTATAAATGCGCTTGTCCATCCCGCAAACGACATAATAAGTGAAACGATTCCAAACCAAAGCATCATTTTTTTGGCTCTGTTATTTTTTTCTTCTAAAGTTCCTTGAGTTAAATCCATAGTTATCTAATAAATTTATCTATAACATATACTATTTGCACTAATGAGATATAAGACACACTAACCAGCATCAATTGTTTTGCTGATTTTTCAGTCATTAATTTGAATAAGCGAATGGCGTAATACAGCATCCACAATCCTAAGAGCAATACAATGACCGCCGATACGATGGACAATTGTAATTCTCCTGTAAAACCAAACACCGGAATAATTGATACTATCAAAGTCCAAATGGTATACATTATGGTTTGTACCGCGGTGCCTTTGTCTTGTTTTCCAGTAGGCAGCATAAAGAATCCGCCCTTTTTATAATCTTCAAACAAAAACCAACCGATGGCCCAAAAATGGGGAAATTGCCAAAAAAATTGTAGTGCGAATAAAGTTCCGGGTTCTATGCCAAAATTGTCTGTAGCGGCAACCCAACCCAACATAAATGGAATGGCTCCCGGAATGGCGCCAACAAATACCGCTAACGGGGTTTTGGTTTTTAAAGGTGTATAAACACAGGTGTATAAAAATATGGAAATGGCACCAAACATGGCAGTTTGCTTATTGATGCTGTACAAAATAATAATGCCCAAAACCGTAAAAATGGAAGCGATTATAAAAGCAGTGTTCACCGACATGCGTCCGGCGGGAATAGGCCTATCCTTGGTACGATTCATCAACGCATCCAAATCTTTTTCAATAATTTGATTAAAGGCATTTGATGCGCCAACCATAAAATAACCACCAAAAGCCAATAAAACCAAGGTTGTAAAATCTACCGTTTCGGCACCCAATAAATAACCGGCAAGGGACGAAAACACCACGCTTAACGCCAATCGCATTTTAGTAATTTCCTTAAAATCTGAAATTACAGAATGGGTTGCTATTGAAGATTTTGACTTGCTCAATGTTTCCTTTTCTTGGTCGTTTTATAACGCGATTGCAAAGATACTTTATTAAACCAATTTAACCCACCAAAGTATTCAAAAAATAAAAAACACAGCTTCGCCCATAATTTTGTATTTTTATAGCACTACTAATGCTTCACATATCTTTAAAATGAAAACACTAAAAACCATTTGCACTTTTTTGGCTCTTTCGGTAGCATTTTTGGCCTGTGCCCAAAACAACGAGGTTGTCATAAAAACCCATAAACTTTCCGAAAACATTTATATGCTCGAAGGTCAAGGTGGCAATATAGGAATTTCGGTTGGCGATGATGGAATTATTATGATTGATAGCCAATTTGCACCCTTAACACCAAAAATTCTGGCAGCCATTAGGGCGATAAGCGATAAACCCATAAAATTTTTAATTAACACCCATTGGCACCACGACCATGTTGGCGGTAACGAAAACATTAAAAACGAAGGCGCTATAATCGTAGCGCACGACAATGTTAGAAAGCGCATGAGCGTTGACCAATTTGACCAATATCGCGACCGCACCACCAAAGCGTCACCAACAAAACTACCCTTGGTTTCATTTTCAGATAACATCACCTTTCACATGAACGGTGAGGATGTTATGGTGTTTCATGTCGATAATGCGCATACCGATGGCGATGCCATGATTTATTTCCCCAACAGCAATGTGCTGCACATGGGCGACACCTATTTTCAGGGCAAATATCCTTTTATCGATTTATCAACGGGCGGCAGTGTAAACGGTTATATAAACGCTGCAAAACACGCTTTAATGCTGGTTGACGACGATACCAAAATTATTCCGGGACACCGAAACCTGTCCAATAAACAAGAACTTACCGCGTATTTAACCATGCTCGAAACATTAAAAACCCGTGTTTTGGCCGAAATTAAAAAAGGCAAAACCGAAGCCGAAGTAACCAATAACGCAGCCATTACCAAAGAATATACCGCTTTAAATTATGGCGATTGGTTTATAAACGATGAGCAGATCAGGCGTGCTTTTTATATTAGTTTGAAGGAAGAGTGAAAATTTATCCATAATCAGTATTATCCGATAAAAGACATAAGACCGCTTCGCTTTTAGATATTAGAACCAAGACTCGGATTTAACTACCTGACAAACAGGTATAACTTCAAAAGAAAATTGACTTGCTCTATTTCCATAAAACCATTCCGAAAAGTAAGGTGCTATTTTAAAAACCCATGAAAACCATTGTTCTAATAATGGTTTGTGAAACCAAAAATATTCTTAACCGGACATTAATGATTCATAAATATAAAAAGAGACCTTTCTTCCGAATGGTCTCTTTCTTATTTAATTTTAGATAGCCTTTATTTATCTACTACAATTTTATGCACTTCTGTTTTATCACCAGAAGTAATTTCCAAATAATAAATACCTTCTTTTAGTCTGGATATGTTTAATGTCTTTAAACTACCGTTACGTTTTTCAATTAAAACAGTGCTGGAAAAATCGTAAAGCTTTAATTGTGTTATATCGTCCAATTGTTTTATAAATTCTGATGATGTGTTTTTATGTGAAATATTTATAGTACTGGTAGCTGGGTTTGGAGACACTCTAAACTGTTGCCCTCCACCAGGCCCACAATCTGTAACCAGATACTGAAATATAGCGGGTACAGACCAACCACATGAATTTTTTACTCTAACTGTAAAAACTATAGTACCTAATTGATGAGGTATAATGTTAATTTTATTTTTATATGTATTATAAATAAAGTTATTTGTAATTGGTGTCCATTCCCAATCGCTATTTGAAGTGCCATAATCAAGGCCTTGTGCATCAACCGTTATTGAGTTTTGAGGTTCATAATTATAGGTTTGGCAAAAAGTATTTGAAGGTGCCTGTCCAGGACCAGGAGGGAGATTATTAATTTTTGGTTTTCCTATCCATATTTTTTTTGTTAGTGTAAAAAAATCACCACATTGAGTACTAATTATTGCTCTTAATGTAGCATTGCCAGTAAAATTACTGTTAGGCGTAACAATAATATTATTTCCAGTTGTAGCTAGAGTAAAATCTCCCGAAGGTGAAATACTCCAATTTGGATTTACTAAAGATGACAAGTTACCTACAGAATAAGCTTCAGAATTTGTTCCACAAATATTCTCTTTACCTAATATTTTTAAATTTAAAGTTCCTGTACAATCTGTTGAAGCGCAAGAAAAAAAGCCTTGATTATTATCACTATCTAATTCTTCAATAAGCCAATTACCATTATTTAACGTAAACTGAATATGTTGTTCGCTACTTAATTCGTTTGTGAAAAAATTATCAAAGGGTGTGTTTTTTGGTGACTTTGGAGGAGACAAAGGCGAATAAGCTTTGTTTAAATCCAAATAGTTTATAGTTTGGTTGCCACCACCAATATCCAAACTACTAAAAGTAGGTATAAAATTAAATTCACGTTCTAAAACATAACTATTAAATTCTGGTGGTAGCGTTACAAATGTATCAATGTTATAGACACCACCATTGGCATTATCCAATGGCAACATGGATGATGAAGAATTAAGCGTTTTCTGATCTATCAAATCTTCATGAATAATTATAAACCCTAAAACTGCTTTTCTAATGAAAATTTTTCCCTTATATATTTGTTTAGATTCTTGATTTGGCAATGCCTTAACATTAACTTGTACTTTAATATCTGTATTTGTTGACAAAAGAGAGCTTATTGATTTTAAAGGATTCCAACCTGCTAGGTTTATAAACGCTAATGCTACGTTAGTAATAAAAAAAGGCAAATCTACTGTCTCATTAACATCTACCAAGGTATCGTATGCGTTAAAACCTAAAGGGTTGCCACATTCTGAACCATTGGCTATGGCAATATTCCTGATGCCATTTTGCTGCGGATATCCCATATTAGAAAGTTCTGTGGAAAAACTATCGTGTAATGTGTTGTTATTTACAGAAACATTAGCCCCAGCACCTTGTAATTGGTACGTAAGCATTTGTTGTGCCGCTGGAGATTGTAATAAATTATAACCATTATTTAAATCTGGAACTAAACTTGGCAAGCTTACAATGTCAAAATCAATTAAACTTAACAGTATAGGAATACTAATTTCTTCGCCATATAAATGTCTTGCTAAAGCTTGAAAACCAAGAGGCACATTAGCACCTTGGTGCGGTGCATCATGGCTAATGTAGAGTTTAGTGTCGTGAATTTCGCTGTTAATCTCCATATCGCGTAAAGCATAACGGGCCACCAAACCACCCATGCTCATACCCAAGACCACGTTTTTCTCATTGCCTACTTTTAGTTGGTTTATTTGGCGTATTACTTCCTCTACCATATAGGCATTACGCTGTATATAATCGGTACTGTTTACGTAGTCTATAAATACCAAATCGTAACCTTCATCTTCTATGGCTTCATTTAAACTATAAAAATTTGAAGGGTTAGGGTCTAAATCAACTTCTAAACCTCCTGGCTCTTGAGAATTAATCAAACTAAAATAATTAAATCGGTTATCAGGGTCAAAACCTTCCACTACAATCAGGGGTTTGGTGAGTTGGGTGTGCCCAGGTGCCAATTCTATGGTTATCCGCCCTGTTGCATTGCCTCCATTCCAAGGATTGCCTGTTACAGGGTTGTTAAACCACAAAGTACCATTTTGGTTAAGAAACCCATTACCGCTAAACCGCGCCAATGGGCCGCCTTGCGGTGCTATATAATCTACCCAAATTTTGGAATGGCTATATAGGGTTGGACCACCACTATATACAAACTTTACTTTTAGCTCCTTTTCACCCCCAGAACTGTAAGTAACATTTTTAGCGGTATTAAGTGTGATGGTTTGGTAACCATTGCCATCGTCAAAATCCATTTGTACTTGGCTTAGGGTTAAACTGGTGTTGGTATATATTAAACCACTTGGCAGTTTAAAGCTAAAGGTATTACCCTGTAATTGTTTTTTTAATGGTGCAACCCCAAAAATGGTTTTGGTATCGTACGGGTTTCTACCTGCCACGTCATAAATACGGTCGTTACTAACTGTAACATCGCCATTGCTTACCGCATTGGTTTTATATTGTTGGTAGGTGTAATACTGCGCCGCCAATAACACATCTTCTGTACTGTTGGCTTGTTGGTTTTTTAAATTGTTGAATACCGTATTTGGTACTATCATATTTTGGGCTACAGTACCTACACGCATGGTGTAGAGTGAACTGTACAAAGACTGCCATTGGGTTTTATCCACAAGGTTATTGGTGCTTAAAACGCCATTGTAGTTTTCCACTTCATTAAACCGAATCCCAAATTCCTTAAGGTAACCTGTTGTAACTTTGGTTTTATCAATGTTACCAAACACATGTTGCATGCGGTTGTAGTAATCATTGTTTTGTGCATTACCGCAAAAAAAGGCAATACAGAGTAGTGTAAAAACGAGTAGTTTTTTCATAATTAAAATGGATTAAAATGTTTAAAAATTATATTATTACGGGATATATTTCATATCGAAACGCCCTTCGGTGATTTTTATGTCCTCACAATTATTAGTAATAGTAGAAAATGAAAATGTTCCTGAAATGAAATAATTAACTCTATCTATTTTACTAAATATTAAATTTCCTTGATATGAGTCTTGGAAATCATAATGACAACCTAATTGAGGATTTGGATCAACAAAAAATCTAGCCTTACCTGTTAAATCATATTCCTCATTAATTTTTATTGGATCACCTAAAATCATAGTTATGCCCCCCCCTCCAAATTGCAATTGTCCTTGTTGATAGATAGCTACTTGTTCTCTTGAGTTAGTTATAACTAATGGTTCTCCATTAACCAAACACCCAAACGTATTCTCTCCAGTTTGTGTAGCTGGTGGTAGTTGGTCTATGGGGTTTCTTGGGTTGTCGTCTTTATTACAACAAGACAAGCTTAAGGTAAGCGATAAAACAAATAATAACTTTTTCATAATATATTGGGCTTAAATTTTAAAATAAATGTAAGAAAAAAACGGCATAAAGCATAAGTAATACTATGCACTTCATCGAAAACAGATGGTTTTTAATATTTACTGCTGTGGGAAACCCGTAAAATGAAGTTTAGAAAGGAGTCAGTTAAAGGTTAGGTTCTTTTTATGGGATTCCTGCTTTCGCAGGAATGACAAAGTTTATAAGTTCCCGATATGTATCGGGAATAGTTCAGCTTACAATTTTGAATGCGCCAAATAAAGACTTCTCAAAATTGAGATTCCCTCCTTTGTTGGAAGGATGAAATTGATAAGATCCCGATATGCATCGGAATGAGTTCAACTTGGTTTTAGGAAAAGAATTATGAGATGCTGAAACAAGTTCAGCACGACAACTTTAGTTGTCGAAATACCAATTAAACAAATCGGTTCGTAGTCCAAAATTAAACCAAACGGTATTGCTTTTAAATGTTGTTGAAGTAATAGCTTCAGGGTCAAAATTTCTAAAACTAATATCGGTAAACAGCTTTAAATTTGATGCCGGATTAATGATATAACCCGCTTGCAGATTACCGTTAAAGGTTTTTGTTTTTATGCCTTGTCCAACTTCAACTCCGGTATCAAAAGGGCGGTCGTTATAGTTTCTAAAAATATCCGCGCCGTAACTAAAATTATCGGTGCCATCGTTAAAATCCAATCCGCGAACACCGAAAATAAGTTTCGCATCGGCAAACCAACGCTTGTAATGGTAACGCCCAATCAAAATGGTTTCACTAAAGTTTGCGCCCCATAAATGTGCCATGGATTGGTTGTTGTGACCGTAATTTGTCGCAATCGTATTATGCGAATAGGTGTAAGGCCGTATGCGGTTATATTCAAACTGAAGCATTAAATTATCAACTTTAAAGGCATTAAAATATTTAACCCCTATTTGATATCCGTACTTGTTTTTCCAACTTCTCTCACCGCCTTTTATATCGCCCAGCGAAAATTCATCTAAAACAAACTGACTGTACATATTTACATTATCGTTCCATTTGTATTTTGCCGAAGCGCCAATAATGGCATTTCCGGCATCCTGTCCCGTTTCAAACTCAATAGCCCTATAAAAAATAATGGGGTTTAAATAGTTAACATCGAAACCCCTGTTATTCGAGTTCGTCCAAATTACCGACTCAAACAAGCCTAAATTAAATCGTTTTGAAACATTCCAACTTAAATAATGGCTTGCCAAATATTTGGTTAAAAAAGCGCCATCTTCAGTCACTTCCGGTCGTACATCTTTTAGCCATAGCCACGTATTGGTATATTTTATTTTCCAAAATTTGGTGTTCAATTTTAAAAACGGGTGCGGACTCGCCACATCGCTTAACAACAATGAACGGTACCCATCGCCTATAAAGTTTTTACCGTGACCAAACTGAATGTTTATAAATTTTGCTGGTGCGTACGACAGATATGCTTCGGCAACCGGATAATCGTAAGAATCACTTTTAAAACGTTTGGCGATACCACGTCCGGGAATAATGGCCGGATCTGGCCCAAAGGCTTTTAAGCTTTCGGCATATTGATTAACGTATTGTGCAAATCGCCCTTGGCTCTCGAAAACCGAGGCATAAAAATTCAATTTTTTACCCAAACCACCTTGAACCAAAAAGCCACGGGTGTTGTTGTAGGTTGAACTGAAATCGGCATCGGTATCTTTACCCACTTGTAAATCCAAAATAGGGTCGATGGTAAACCAATAATCTTTACTTTGTATTTGCACTAAATGTTCGTTCCAAAGTTTTTTTCCTGCCCACGTGTTGGTTTCTTTTTGGAGTTTTTGGTTTTCAGCTTTAAAATCGTAATAATTCGAAACCTCATCATAAACAAATGGCTTTGATGCCGTGTGGCTATTGGTGCCGATAAGGTTCATATTTCTATCAAACTTGGCGTAGTCACTATGAGTAAAAGGAATGTTCAACTGGCTTGAATATCCTTTGTTTTCAAAGGCTTTTATACTTTTGTTTACACTGTCAAACTCTGCTTTTGCAGCCGCTTCCAGTTTAGAGATTTCATCAACCTCGGTAACATTTTTAGAACTGTTTGATGGATTTACCAAAGGTATTTTAATGGCTATGGAATATTGCTTATAAGTCGTTCGTCCATTATAAGTTGCCGGTTTTACCTTGGGGAACAATGCAAAAACACGTTTTGCTTCGTCTTTTAATTCGTTATAAATGGCATCGACATAAATCACTTTAAATGTACCTGTGGTATCCACTTCAAAAAGCACGGCAACGTTGCCTTTGTAATTTTCGTCTAAAGTCTTTTGTGGCACTTTAAAATTATAGAAAATATGGGTGAATACGCTGTTGTCAAAACAGTGTTGCAAGGCCTCAATGTCTACTGATTCACAATTGGGGAAAACCGGTGGTTTTTCATATTGAAAAGTATCTTGCGAGAATACATTATTTTGAACTAAAAGTAGAAGTAGGACAATGAATTGCTTCATAGGATTTAATAAGCATTGATTTTGAGCTGAAAGATACTATAATTTTTAGATTAGAACCGATTAAACCTATTCACAAGTTTTCGGAACCATAAAAAACCGCTATCAATTTATTTGATAACGGATTTAATATTTTAAAAGTAATTAGACTTATTAATTCTGAACTTTAAATACAATAGGTAACGTATAACTTACTCCAACGTTTTTATCGCGCTGTTTTCCCGGAGTCATATCTGGGATTTTATTGATGACACGCTGTGCTTCTTTTTCCAACTCAGGATGTGTGCCTCTAACTTTAACATCGGTTACATGGCCTGTTTTATCAATTTTAAACTGTGTACGAATAACTTGTTTTCCAGACAAACCTAAATCGTCACCAACACCGGTATTAAACTTTTTTTGAATGAGTTTGGTTAATTTTTCAGACATGCATTGACGCCTTTCGTCATTTGTTTTTTTCTTTTCACAACCTGGATAGATGGGTACTTGCTCTACAAATGCAATTGGAACGGGCACTTCCTCTGGTACAGGAATAACATCAATATCTCCAGGGTCAATCGGTGGGTTTATATTATCTGAAGATTTTTCAATTGGCTCATCTTTAAAAAGATTATCGGGTGTATCATTTGGCACTTCTTCAAACTCATGGGATTTAGTTTGTTTCTGTGTAACAGGCTCTTCAATAGTTGGCTTTACCGTTTTAATAATTGGAATATCAACATAAGTTGGTTCTTCAAAATCGGGTAAGTTACCATAAGTGGAGATGGTCGTTTCAAACTTCATTTCAAACAAGCCATAGGCTCCCAGCAAACAAACAATTAAACCAATTTGAAAATAGAGGATGGAGTTTTTTTGTAAATTTGCCTCATGCTTTTGTGATTTTTTCACGGTTTGCTCATTTTGCCGAATGAGTTCGTGAGTTTCTTTTGGATTATTCATTTGTTAATGTTTTATATCAAACTAAGGTCAAATGCAATTCGCAAAACAAAATTTATTGTTTCCAGGAATATAAACACAATTTTGTTTATGCTCATTTCATAATTATTATAGTTTAAATGTTAATATTATGATAAAATCACAATAAGCATACCAAAAAAGAAATCCCGTTGCAGTAAGTGTAACGGGATTTTATATACCTCATCCAAAGCCTTGGCTTAACAGTTTTAGCCTCTCCAAAAGGAAATTAAAATAAAAAAACCCCGAAGTGAACTTCGAGGTTTTAAATAATTATAAATGCTTTATGGTTTTAATTAATCTTGTACTTGGAAAATAATTGGTAAAGAATATGGAACGGTTACGGCTTTACCACGTTGTTTTCCTGGTTTCATTTTAGGCAATAAGTTAATTACTCTTGCCGCTTCTTTTTCTAAAGCAGGGTGCGGTGCTCTTGAGCGAATACCTGTAATATTACCCGATTTATCAATTTTAAAGATTACGTTAATACGCTGTCTTCCTGATAATCCTAAATCGCCTGCCAAATCTGTATTGAACTTCTTTTGTACAAACTTTGTGATTTTCTCAGACATACATTTTTTCTTCGCATCATTATTTCCGCTTTCGCATCCTGGGAAAACCGGTACGTTTTCAATAACTGCAAAAGGAACTTCGATATCCTCTTCAACCTCTTCAACCTCTACTTCTTCAACCTCAACAATTTCGGTTTCTTGGTCGGCTTCTGTTGATTCAATCACCGTTTCCTCTACCTCTTCTTCATCCTCTACAACCTCAATAACTTCTGGAGCTGCCGGTGGTGGCGGTGGTGGTGGCGGTGTTTGTAATTGTTCTGTTAACGGAATTTCTTCGTCATCAATATCATCTAAATTTAATTGTCCGATATCAATAGCTTCCTTATCATACGTTTTGTAATTAATCGCATAATTTGTTAAGAATAGCATTAAAGCTAAGCCAATTGCAAAATACAACGAACTGTTTCGCCCTACATTTGCCTTAGGATTTTTTTTAGGTTCCATAATTTAATTGTTTTTTGAAGATTGCTAAATTAACCATTTATTTGTCAAAAAAGCAAGCGATTATTAATTTTTAATATGCATTTTTTTGTTAATTAACAGTATTGCTACCATAAATAACACGCCCAAAGTATTTGCTATGGCATCATAAACATCAGTATGTCTTGATGCTGTAGCGCTTCCTTGTAACACTTCAATTATTATACCAAATATTATTGAAAACAGTGCCGCATAAAATATGGCCTTTCGTTTTTTGTATTTAAACTTAAAAAAAAAGGTGTTAAACCATAAATATGCCAACACACCGTATACTATAAAATGAAATATTTTATCGGCAAAATTAATCCCAACATTTGGTAAGTTATTAAGTGTTATTAAACTTACTGTTGCTAACCCTAGCGAGTAAAATACCGCAAGTACAAGTGCGTATTTTTTAAGCACCGATTAGTGCTTTATAATCGTCGGCAGACATAAGGCCTTCTGTTTGCGAAAGATCTGAGCATTTAAGCTTAATCATCCAACCGTCGCCATAAGGATCGCTATTTACTTTTTCCGGCTCGTCTTCCAATACTTCGTTAAACTCAATGATTTCACCAGATAAAGGCAAGAACAAATCGGATACGGTTTTTACAGCTTCAACGGTGCCAAAAACTTCTTCGGCATCGAGGGTTTCGTCAACGGTTTCAACCTCAACATATACGATGTCGCCCAATTCGCTTTGTGCAAAATCGGTAATGCCAATAGTAGCGATGTCGCCTTCAATACGAATCCACTCGTGGTCTTTGGTGTATTTTAATTCTGATGGAATATTCATTTAAAATAATTTTAGTTCGTTTATAGTTTCACAAATGTATTTATTCAGATGTTAATTTCAAATTAATTCCCGAAATTATACCTTAATGTAATACCGGAACGAATAGTGGTTTGCGGAAATGCGGTTGAAATGGCATATTCAGAAAACGCATAATCAAAATAAAAAATACCTGTTAGGTTTTTGCTAAAAGCGTAATCTGCCGAATATTTTAAGCCCCAAATGGTTTGTCCGCTAGTTACTTGATTGTTCTCTAAATCCAAATAACGGATGATGGTTTTGTTATCTCTTACCGATATATCCGCTTTCATATTCAAATCGCTTACAATACGTTTTTGGGGACCTGCAAGTTGCGAACGAATACGCACGTCTTTTATACGATACCCCAACCCAATCACGTACTCGTTACCTTGAATTTCGGTGAGCAAGTTATTATCGAAGCTTAAGGACAACAATCTGTCTTTTTTAATTTCGGCAAGAATTTTTATGGAGTTTTTCATTTCGAAATCAATTCGAATTAACGGACTGAACAGCTCGGTTAAATTGATATTGCTAAATAAGGTGCCGTTTTTATAATTGCCCGATTGGTCCAAAGCCTCGGAGGGTTGACTTGCATAGTCTGTTCCTGGAATTGGAGCTTCGTTGGCACTGGCATCCGTATTCAAATTTAAGTTGGTGCTAAACTGATTGATGGTATATGTTGAGCGATACCCATGTGTTACAGAGAAGCGTTTAAAGCGCTTTTTAAACCAATTAAACTTCATAAAACCGGTGTATTTTAAATCCCAGTTAGGAATGGGCACATCTCTAAAAGCACTGGTTTTAACCTTGTTGGCGTCTTGCCCGGAGTATGCCGCTAAAAACGCGGGCAATAATACGGCTTGATTGTTTTTTCCGAAACCTAACGGATAGCCTTCTGCATCTCTGGCATAGGTTGAATTGCCGTAAAATTCCTCGGCAAGCCGTTCTGCAATTTTCAATCTATTCGCCCTAAAATCGTTAAAGGCATCCGATATTTTTTCATCGCTTTTACCGAATGCGGTTTTAATTAAAATGGTAGAAATATTAAAGTTTCCAAAGGTGTTTGGGGTTAAGGATTGGTACACGCCGTTTTCAACTTTATAATTTTCATTATAGTTTTCGTAATGCGCTCTGTTACCTACAATGTCTATTTTTAAATCGCTTACAGGCTCTAAATTCGCTGAAAAATCCAACTGCTTGGTATGGGTTTCGGTGTATTGTTGATTAAATTCCGGGAACACCGTTAACCATCCGTTTCTGGCGGCCAAATGCCTAATATCGCTTTGACTTCCAAATGTATAGCCCAATGTTGGCCTTAGCGTGCCAATAAACCCAGGCGTTTGGGTGTAACCCGGTAAAAAAGTACCATTGTTCTCGGAGTAATTAAATTGAATGCGTTTGATACTGGTTAAAATATCAACGCCTGCATTTAACAGTTTTGTAACCGATGTGTTTTTGCTTCTTACGGGTGTTGCATTTTGATTGGCTCCCGGTGGGCTCCCTTTTTGCGGTGTTCTGCTCCTAACCCTTCTCACTGGTTTTTTTACCAAACCAATATAGTTATACAACTTTTTCATATCTAAAGTTGAATTGATATTATGGGTGTTTGCGTTTTGAATGGAGTTAACATCGCCGCCTAAAACCTCGCCGTACAAATCGGAACCTTTTTGCCACTGAAAATTCCCATTGTATTGATAAGTTGCTTTTAAAAAGCTGAATGTCGGTATTTTATGTATGGGCAATTCGTAGGTGATTCCTAAATCCTGGGTTTGCCTATTCGGGTCGCCAAAATCCAAAAACCCATCCCAAACATCAAGTGTTGGGTCTTGCTCGCCGTTTACAATATTGTCTTTAAAATAATTACGGACAATATTATTGTTTGCCGCCGTAAAATTTAAGCTTAAGGCCTTGGTTAAATTATAGTTGATGGTGTATTGAAAATCGAAGGTGTAATTTCTTCTAAACAACTCTTCAATACCAATGTTGCCAGCGCCTAAATCGATATCCCTAAATTTTTGTCGGTTGAATTGACGATTAATATCCGTATTAACCGTAAAACTGGTAGGTAATAAATTGAAGTTGAAATCTTTTAGGATTTTCCAATATTTACTTTTGAATAACGAATCGTTCTTTTTAAAAGGTTCAACCGTTATCGGGTTAAAATTAAAGGCATAATTAGCACCAACCCTTACCGTTTTATTGACTGAGTTTTCAATTTCGAAATCGCGATGCTCTAATTTATTATACGAATAGTTAAGCGTTAAATTTTCAACATCGTAAAAACGCGGTTTGGAGTCGCCCGTTCTTATTTTTCTAACGCCAATAAAATTGATGCTTTGGCGTCTGGTGTAATCTTCAGATTGTTCTTTTATTTTGTCGCGTTCAGCGTTATCGTTTGCTGCGTCCAATCGGGACTCCAAAGTTAAATCTTTATAAAACTGATCGTATTTTGGTGTCACCAACTCTTCGCTTTGCGCATAATTAAAAGGCACTTGAATGCCCCATTTTTTTGGCAATAACTGCCCAACGTTTACATTGGTTACCACATCGTATTGCTTCACATCTTCTAAACTACGCTGGCTGGGACCTTGCTCAATCGTACCAAAACCAGAGGTGCTTTGTCTGCCCGTGGCGCTAATATTTGCGAAATCAGCAAAATTGGTATCCATACTTAAAACGGCAGCCCAACCGCCTTCGTTATCTAAATCGGACAAACGCAATTCGTTAAACCAAACTTCGGCACAAACATCATCTCGATTGGTCGCATTTTTAACCCCAACCATCAGTGTTCGCACATCGCCGAAATTAGGATTTCCTTTTATGGCGATACGGTGTTGGCCGGCTACATAATTGGAATATTGGTCACCCGTAATTGGGATTGCTTCGCCGTTAATAACATCGTAAAATGTAGGGTCTAAATTGGTTAACGTCCCATCTGATATGCCCATGGATTTAATTTGCCCTAAAACATCAATGGATAAATTAATTTCATTTTCTTCCGGCCACAACCCTTCTCTTGTTGTGGATGTTGAAACCTGCAATGGCATTTCTATTTGATAAAAATTATCGGTTAAATCGTTACCAATACGAATGAAACCAACCAATTCATCATTGGACAAAGTATTTCCAGATTCGCCCGATTCGGCATGCATAAACATGCGTAAACGTTTGTATTGACGCATGTCGATACTTATGTTTTTATAAACTGCCTTAGCATCTTCCGACTCTAAATTGCACACATTAACCACTAACGATTGTTCGTTTTGCTGAATAACCGTATTGTTATTAAACAATTCCTCAGGATCAATTCCGGGAGGTCTTTTGTAGCTTCCCTCGTTTTCAAGAGTTCCGATAACACCTACTGAAAAATCGGTTTGAGGGTCGTCTGGGGTGGGGTCGTTTTTATCTAAAGCTTGCGTGTAGCGTCTCCAATCGCTTCGTACCAAATCTAAAGTTCCGAAACGGAATACCGTATTTTCTGAAAATTCTTTAAGATACATACGTGCAAAACGCACCGATCTTAAATCGTTAATACCTCCAACAGAATTTACATGACTGCCTTGAACCGGAATTCTGAACTGATACCAACGCACATTTTTTGTATCGCCATTAGGGAGCAATCTTGGTCTGTTTTTAAAATCCCTTAAAAATTCCTTTAAAGGATTAGCACTTGGAATGTTATTAAAATCAGCCTCCGATTCTGGTAAATTCTGGCGTGTAATATCCAACTCGTATTCAAAATAGCTATTAATCGTATTCATGGTGTTATCACGATTAATGTCTTCGGTATCGGGTTGTGTATTGGCGGCTCTTACGGTATCAGAAAACGTATCGGGTGTATTGCCCTCAACACCATTGTATTTTTTATAACGTGCAAAAATATCGCCTTCGGCATCTAAAAAATAGCTGTAGTTATCGTTTGCTGGGTCTTCCAATCCTGCAAAGTCCGGGAACTTAACGCTTTCGTCTGCATCGCTTAAACCATCGTAACCAACATCTTGAAGAATTCTATCTTGCCCTGTGGTATCAAACGCATACACCAAGGATTGATTTGCCGGTGTTTGCCCCCAAGAAGTCTCTGTGGTAAAGGCATTGTTTGAAGAATCCGGCAATCCGTTTTCGTATTGTTTTCTTCCGTCTGCCAAAACATCCTCAGAAATATTTCCTAAGTTAAACACCAATTTACCACCAGGATTTGTTGGATTTTCCTGAAACGGATCTTGCAACCAAAACTCAATATATTCCACATTGGCCTGCTCTAAATCTGTTGATGTTAATGCTCGGGTAATACCTGCCCAACTTTGTTGCGGATTGGGGAGTGTATTGCCATTTGCAGCTGGATTGAAGTTGTACGGCCCTCTTTCGGAAGGATAGTACGCCAAATCCAAAGTGAAAAGCACCGAATTTTGACCTTGTACCAAATCCCTTTCGGGGAACAGTTCGTTTATAAAAACACGGCTTGTGAATAAGTCTGAGACATCATCATCTGAAATATCATCGGGTCGTCTGCTGCTATAAAAAATTGGGTCGATGGTGTACCAATTTAACATGGCGCGTTGGTAACCATTTTGAAGGTTTGTTGGGCTGTTTGGGTCTGTAACTTCGGTATAGCCCAAACTAGGGTCGAATGGGGTACTTGACAAATACCACGATTGCTGCGATTTTAAATCGATGCTGCCTTGCGAGCCTTCAAAATCATCAACATACGATGTGGCTTCGCCATTAAGGTTCGTGCCTTTTGGGGCGCCTGGAGCTAAATAAGCAAACTCTCCGCGTACCGACAAATTAGATTCTACATCGGTATCTATATTTGGTAGTTTATTTACCAATCGTGTAAAAAAGGGCACTTTGGTTGAATAGTTTCCGTTAAACCCGAAAATGGTATTGTTTATAGGCTCTGATCCGTAATTTGCTTTTTGGGTTATGGGCCGTTCGTTAAGGTTTAAAAGCGTACCGCCCAAAACAAAGTTTTCGTTGAATTTATGCTCGACATTGATGCCCGTAAAACGTTTTGTTTGCTGCCCAAAAACCGCATTGTTTTCAGCCGACACATTAATTGGTGTATTGGATGCTTTTAACGCTTCGTCTAAAATCTCCACGCGTGCTGAAGCATAATCCACCACATAATCGACGCCTTCAACTAATACGCGACCACCGGCTGTAACTGTAACAGAGCCTCTTGCTGCCCCAAAAGGAATAGGGATGCCGCCACCGCCAACAGATTTATAACGGCCTTTTAATTTGAATTTATTTTTTTCAACTTCTTCCAAAGCTGCCGTTTTGGTGCTTTTATACAACACGTCGTAAACGTATTTTGTTTGGTTTTCGTTGTACGTTGCATCATTATCGTAATCTTCACTGGCATTTAAAGACAGTTTATCAAAAAGATATTCTCCAAATGGTTCTGCGCTCGGGAATATTATTTTTCCAGTTTGTGGCAATACGGTTATGTTTGGAACAAAGTCGAAAAACCCATCGCCTTTAGTTTGCGGGTCGTTATTGAAATTTAATTTATCCAAACTGAAAACCCTGAGCAAAGGGGTTTCATTTAAAGGATCTTCATTTGGCCCAGGTGTTGGGAAAGGCGTAGTTCCAACGGACGTAATAAAATTTAAAGGTGATGCTTCATTATAAAAAATATTCAGTTTAAAATCATCCTGACTTAAATTATACGCCCCCGTATCGTAAATGTTTTTCATCATCAGCTTCCAAATAGGCTGATTCACATTGGTGATACTGCTTTTTAACAGTTTTAAAATTAGGTTTTTGTTGGTAACGCCAGTTACTTGTCCCGAATTATCTGTGGTCACATCGGTTGCATCAATCCCATCATTTGCAAACTCCCCCACTTGGTACACTTGCCCGCCAATGGTATACTGAAAGGCGACTGCCAAAACCTCGTCATTATTCAATCGTTGGTTTAACGAAATATAGCCTAAATCCTTATTGAAGGTATACTCTTGATTGCTGATTAATTTACGGGCGTTTTCCAATTTGGCATAATCAAATCCTTCGTTTACATTAGAAACCAAAATACCCGATTGTACGGTTGCCACATCTCTAACCGCTTCGGTTAGCACACCGGACGTTCCTATTGCTGTTGGGTCAAAATCGTTATTTCCGTTGTCGGGAACAGCACCCAAACCGGCATTGACAAAGCCTGCTGGCGGTGTTTGTAAGCCTATTAAATCGGTTTCACCCAAATCTTGAAGTGCTACAATATTTCTAACATTATCGGTTCGGTTGCTTCTGTTGGTTACCCAAACTTCCAGCCGCGTAATTTGAAGTCCTTTGTTATTTATATACGGATAGGTTTCAAGGGAAGCATCATAAGTATCTCTAAAATATTGGGCTAAAAAGAAGTGTCGGTTTTCGTCATAATCCCTTATAAATAATTCGAATTCTTCAAGCGTTCCGCCACCTTGTGCGACGACATTATTGGACTGCGATTTCTGCTCGGAAAACACTCCTGTAACCGTAGTTTTACCAAACTGTAATTGCGCCTTTACACCAAACAGACTTTGCGCCCCCGTAATCAACGAGCTGTTTAAGGGCATGCTTACGTTACCAACTTCTATTTTTTGAATAATGTCGTCTTCAGTTGGGGTGTATTCTAATTTAATAATATCTTGAAAATCGTAACTCGCCTGTGTATCGTAATTGGCGGTTACCTGCAACCGCGTACCCACTTTACCCATTAAACTTAAGCTGATGCGCTGGTCGAAATCAAAAGTGAAATTGCTTCTGTTTTTAGGTGAAAATGACGGATTGTTTTGTTTTGAAAACAGCACGCCTAAATCCATTTCTACTGAACCTTGCGGAATAACGCTTATGGTATCGCTTCCGAAAATGGAGGTGAAAAAATCGGACTTCACATAAAACTCGGGAATTAAGTTTTTCTGTCCGTCTTTTGTGCCCGCTTTTTTGCCATCAAAAGCATCAATTTTTTCTTTGTAATAGGCTTTTAAATTTTCTTTTGCCACCAAAGCATAATACTCTTTTGGCGTTAAAATAACGGGGTACTTTATATTGTAAGTCCCAATTTTTTCGGTATAAATGTAACGGTTGGTTACGGGATCGTAGGTGTATTTAGACTCGACACTATTGGGGTTTGGCGCTTTAATTTTCCCTAAACTAAATCCTGTTTTTACAGAATCTTGTGCGGGCTCTTGAGACCAAACCGAGAGCGTAAACAAAAGCACAAAAACTATAAGAAAGTAATGTTTAATCGATTTATAAAAATTCAGGTTAGTTATATTCAAAATCTGTTATAAATTTTTTAACGCTTGTTTTATAATGGTTTCAACATTGGCATCGGGTTGTGTCATTATAATTTTATCCACAACGCGTTCAGCCTGCTTTTTTACAAAACCAAGAACCTCTAAAGCAGATAACGCTTCATCTTTATTGGTATTGTCTTTTGAAACAGAAACTTCATCAATATCATAAATCTTTAAAATTTTATCTTTTAAATCTATAATAACACGCTGTGCCGTTTTTGCACCAATACCCTTAATGGATTGAATTAACGCCACATCGCCAACCGCAATACCTTCTCTTACCTGCTTTGGCGTTAATGAGGATAGCATGGTACGGGCAATACTAGACCCAATACCGCTAACGGAAATAAGCAACCTGAAAATTTCGCGTTCGGCCAATGAAGAAAATCCGTAAAGCGTATGCGAGTCTTCTTTTACTTGAAGATGGGTGTATAGTTTTAAATGGTCGCCATCTGGAATTTGAGAATAGGTGTGTAATGAAATATTAAGCATATAACCTACTCCATTACAATCAATAACAACACTTGTTGGGTTTTTTTCGGTGAGTTTTCCTTGAATATGTGTTATCATTTATCCCTTTTCGTTAATCAACCAAATGTAATAAAATTATTTGCATTAAACGGACTTAGAATTCGCCTTTTCCTGTTCCCATTTTTCTTTATGTTGCGCATCGATTACCGCGATGGCCGTCATGTTTACAATTTCGTCAACATTTGCTCCTAGCTGAAGGATATGTACGGGTTTGCGCATGCCCATCATAATGGGGCCAATAGATTGCGCATCATTCAACTCTTTTAATAATTTATAAGTGATGTTTGCTGAATCTAAATTCGGAAAAATAAGGGTGTTTACTTTTTTATCTGCTAGTTTGGAAAAAGGAAACTTTTCGCGCAGCATCTCGTTGTTTAGCGCAAAATCGGTTTGCAGTTCGCCATCAACCACCATATCTGGAAAATGCCTATGTAAATACGACACCGCCTCTCTTACTTTTGAAGCATTAATATGATCTGAAGACCCGAAATTGGAATACGAGGTCATTGCCATAACTGGATTCATACCAAACATTTTAACCACTTGCGAGGTCATTTGTGCTATTTTGGTTAAATCTTTGGCGCTAGGGTCGATGTTAATGGAGGTGTCACTTAAAAAAAGCGGCCCTCTTTTTGTCATCATCACATTAGTAGTTGCAATTCTTGTAGCACCTTTCGCCATACCAATAAGCTCAAGCATAGGCTTTACTACGGTTGGATAATTTCTGGAATACCCAGAAATTAAAGCATCGGCATCGCCCTCGCTAACCATCATAGCCGCGAAATAGTTACGCTCGCGCATGAGTTTTTGAGCTGAGTAAAGCGTTACCCCTCTTCGTTTACGCTGTTGCCAATACACTTTGGCATATTTGTTTTTACGATCGGTTTCCTCATCTGCTTTTGGATCGATAATAGGTACATCGGCATCGAACTCTATCTCTTTCATTAAACGCTGAATGGCATCTTTTCTTCCCAATAAAATAGGGAATGCAATACCGTCTTCGTAGGCTATTTGCGCCGCTTTTAAAACCGCCAACTGGTCTGCTTCAGCAAAAACCACGCGTTTAGGGTCTAGTTTGGCTCTATTTAGCAGCAGCCTTACCAATTTGTTATCCGAACCTAAGCGTTCTCTAAGTACATCTTTATATTTTTCCCAATCGGTAATGGGCTCCATGGCAATACCGCTTTCCATAGCTGCCTTGGCTACTGCTGGTGGCACTTCGGCTATTAAACGTGGGTCAAAGGGTTTTGGAATGATGTAATCGGTCCCGAAAGTTAATCGGGTTTCGCCATAGGCAATATTAACCTGTTCCGGCACGGGCTCTTTAGCTAATCTTGCCAAAGCTTTAACCGCAGCCATTTTCATAGCTTCGTTAATTTTTGTAGCACGAACATCCAAGGCCCCTCTAAAAATAAACGGAAAACCAAGTACGTTATTAACTTGATTAGGATGGTCGCTTCGTCCGGTGGCCATAATAATATCTTTACGCGTTGCCACTGCGATATCGTATTTTATTTCGGGATGCGGATTGGCCATAGCAAATACAATAGGGTTATTTGCCATGCTTAAAAGCATGTCTGGCGTTACAATATCCGGCATGGACAAACCAATAAACACATCAGCATTTTGCATGGCTTCCTCAAGCGTATCTATGTTTTTGTGGGTAGCAAATTCTGCTTTTTCCTTTGACAGATTTTCACGGTTATCCCTAATAACGCCTTTGCTATCGAGCATGACCATGTTTTCACGTTTTGCACCAAAAGCTTGATATAACCTGGAACAAGAAATGGCCGCTGCTCCCGCACCACTTATTACAATGTTTACGTCTTCAATGTTCTTATTGGCAATTTCCAAAGCGTTAATTAACGCTGCTGCGGAAATAATTGCGGTACCGTGTTGGTCGTCGTGCATTACAGGAATATCCAATTCTTCCTTTAATCGACGCTCTATTTCAAAAGCTTCAGGCGCTTTTATATCTTCTAAATTAATGCCTCCAAAAGTGGGTGCAATCATCTTTACGGTTTGAATAAATTCGTCGACATTTTCGGTGTCAACTTCAATATCAAACACATCAATATCTGCAAATATTTTAAACAGCAAACCTTTCCCTTCCATAACGGGTTTAGAGGCTTCCGGTCCAATATTGCCCAAACCTAAAACGGCGGTTCCGTTTGATATTACAGCTACCAAATTACCTTTAGCCGTGTATTTATAGGCATTGTTTTTATCCTTTTCAATTTCTAAACAAGGTTCGGCAACACCCGGTGAATAGGCCAGTGACAAATCTCTTTGGCTCGCATATTTCTTGGTTGGAACAACCTTAATTTTACCTGGAGTTGGTTTTGCGTGGTATATAAGGGCTTCTCTACGTTTACTTTCTTCGCTCATAAGGATTAGATATTTTTGATTTTCCCACTATGCGGGATAACAACCAACAAATATAACAATCCTATTTACCAAACGACTATTCTTTTAAAAAATTGATGTTTCTTTTTAATCCCGAAAACTTGGTACGTTTGACGGCAGATTTTTTAAATACCTTGCTAAACGTTTCTTGGGTTATCTCTTCCCAGTCTTTTTTTGTCATGGATAACAACTCGGGATGCGGATTGAACAAAGGCTCATTATGCGCTTTCGAAAAACGGTTCCACGGGCACACATCTTGACAGACATCGCACCCAAACATCCAATCGTCAAATTGTCCTTTAAATTCCGATGAGATATTTTCTTTGAGTTCAATGGTGAAATATGAAATACATTTGCTGCCATCAACCACATAAGGTTCGGTTATGGCCTCGGTTGGGCAGGCATCAATGCATGCAGTGCACGTTCCGCAATGGTCTGTGGTTACCGAATCGTATTCCAAATCCAAATCAATAATCAGTTCCGCTATGAAATAAAACGAACCGACTTGTTGGGTTAATAAATTACTGTGTTTGCCAATCCATCCTAAACCAGATTTTGCAGCCCAGGCTTTATCGAGAACCGGGGCGGAATCTACAAAGGCCCTTCCGGAAACTTCGCCTATTTCATCTTGAATAAAATGTAATAGTGCTTTGAGTTTATCTTTTATTATAAAATGGTAATCGGTGCCATAAGCGTATTTGGATAGCTTATAAGAATCTTTATGTTGTAACTCCCACGGGTAATAATTTAACAATAACGACACCACACTTTTTGAGCCTTCCACCAGTTTCGTAGGATCCAATCGTTTATCAAAATGGTTTTCCATGTACTGCATCTCGCCATGCATACTGTTATTTAACCAGTTTTCTAATCGAGGGGCTTCGTCTTCTAAAAAACCGGCTTTACTGATGCCGCATGACAAAAAACCGAGACGTTTGGCTTCAGTTTTAATAAGATTGGTATGCTGTGTTTTTGAATTTATCATGGTGCTTTTAATGAAAACTTCAATTTTACATCTACGGGTTTTAAGGTAATTAAAGGATTTATTTTTATGGTGTTATTATCTGTTGAAATATAAAACTTATTGATGATGCTTTTTACGGCTAAAATCATTTCGTACATCGCAAAATTATTACCAATACAAAGCCTTGGGCCAGCGCCAAAAGGCATGTAATATTGCAGTATTTGCTTTCGGTTTTCTTCTAAAAATCGTTCGGGTTTAAAACGCTCCGCATCTCCCCAATAATTTTTATTTCTATGTAGCTCGTAAATGGAAGCGCCAATTATCGTTCCTTTTTTTAAATGGTAGTTTTCCACTTTATCATCTTCAATATTTACTCTATCGGTTATCCACGCGGGCGGATATAAGCGTAAACTTTCTTCAATGCAACACTTGGTGTAATTTAGTTGCGCTATACTTTGTAAAGGCGTTACATTGTTCTGGTTTGTCTTATTGATTTCATCTTCAACCTTTTTTAATTCTTCCTTATTTTGTGCCAAAAGTTTTAATGTAAAGGTTAATGCATTGGCGGTGGTTTCGTGGCCTGCAACGAACAAAATTAAAATTTCGTCGATGAGCTGTTGGTTTGTCATGGTCGTTCCGTCATCGTATTGCGCGTGCAACAACATATCCAATAAATCGTCGTGCGTTTCATCCGATTGTCTTCTGTGATCGATAATTGTATTGATAATGCTTCTGCTTTCCTTTACCAATTTCATGTGATAATTAATATCTCCTTTTAAAAAATACCACATTTTCTTATAGGGCATTCGCAGTTCTTTTACAATAAACAATTGCAGCTTTTCGATTATGAATTGCAAGCGTTTCAGGGTCTGGTTTTCTGCTGAAAAATGAAACAGGGATTTGGCAACTACTTCGAACGCCAATTCATTCATCAAAGGATACAAATCGACAAAATCCTCGGCTTTAATGGTATTTACTTGTGTTTCAATAGTCGTATCGATGATTGAAACCAGATTTTGAATTTTCTCTTTATGGAATGCCGGCTGGATTAAACGGCGTTGTTTTAGCCAATAATCGCCACTTGAGGTTAACAAACCATAGCCCACATATTTTGATAAATACTTGGTTTGGATTTTTGATTTATGATAGGTTTTATGGTTTTTTTGAAGGATGTGTTTAACAACATGTATGTCTCGCGTTAACACAATATGCCCATAAAATGGTGATTTTACAGCAAAGGTATCTCCGGTTTCATTGAAACACTTATTGTGAAACGGAATGGGGTTTTTGGCTATGGAAGCCGACATGCGTAAAAACTTGCGAAACGGGATTTTATTTGGGTAGTTGTATTTCATTATCTATTATGATGAGATTCTGAAATGATTTCAGAATGACGCAAGTGTTAAAAGTACTATTTTACTTAGTATTATAAAACAAAAAACCGAAGCATTTAACTTCGGTTTTAATCAATAACATTGACAATTTAGTTTGGTTTTATATTTTGATTAATATGAAAGAAATTATCAGGATCATATTTTGTTTTGATTTCTACGAGTCTATCATAGTTATCTTTATAAGATGACTTTATTCTTGCTTGCCCTTCTTCCATCATAAAGTTTACATAAGCACCGCCCATTGCATAAGGGGTTAAAGCATCAAAATAATCTTTGCACCAATTGGTAACTTTATCAGCTTTTGCTGAATCTGGATCGACACCAACAATTACCTGTGCCCAACGCGCATCTCTATTTGCCCAGGCTGTTTCGTTATTAGAAACCTCGTGTACTGCACCATCGATGGGGTAAAAATGTGTTGTTGAATGCATGGTCGGGATTTTAGAACCAAATTCAATATTCTCATCTATCGATTCGTCTGTTAATTCCTTAATATAATGTGCGCGCCAATACCATTGCATTCCCGGTGGATACAAAGCATCGAACATGCCATTTAAAGCTGGCATTGGTATTTCTCCAACAAAGTCTAAAATTGGTGGGCCAAATTCTCGAATAGGTTTGAAAACCTCTTCAGCTTTTTCAATGGGTCCCGTGTAATTCCACACCACACCACAAACATTTTTATTCCATAGATCTTCTGGAAAAGGTTCAGCTGGAGGCACTATTAAAAAGGCAAAAAAACCATATAAATCATTTGATGCAGTTTTAGTGACGTTGTCATAAAATTTCATTGCTTTCTTTGCTTTTTCCAAAGGCCAAAACATAGGACCTGCATACACGTTTTTTATGGCTATTAAATTGAAGGTAAACGACACAACCACTCCAAAGTTTCCGCCGCCACCTCTTAAGGCCCAAAATAAATCGGGATGCGAATTTTTATTAGCGGTAACCACTTCGCCAGTAGCTAGAACAACCTCACACTCCAATAAATTATCAATAGAAAGTCCGCCCTTTCTACTCAGATACCCTATGCCACCTCCTAAAGTTATACCACCAATTCCGGTGGTTCCAATAATACCGCTTGGTAATGCTAAACCGTATTCATGTGTTGCCGCATCAACATCGGCAAGTGTATTTCCAGATTGTATAACGGCGGTTTTTGACTGTGGATTTATATTTATGGCTTTCATTTCAGAAAGGTCTATTACCAAACCATCGTCAACCAAAGCAAGTCCAGCACCGTTATGTCCGCCACTTTTTATGGAAACTTCAATATTATGATCTCGAGCATAATTTACCGCATTAACAACATCTTGTTCGTTTTTGCATTTTACAATAACAGCAGGTTTTTTATCAATCATGGCGTTGTAAATAGCTCTTGCGTTCTCGTAATTAGTGTCTTTTGGGGTAATAACTTCTCCTGATAAATCTTGATAGCTCATAATTGTATGGTTTTAGTTAATTTTTTTAACTGTAAATTAAAGTTTGGTAACTACTTTTTTTAAAGGAGAATGATGCTCATGAACAATTTTCCAAGCACCATTATTGTCTTTTACAAACAGCAACGATATTTGATCGTTTACCACTACTAAATCTTCTTCAAATTTTAAATGAAAATCTGAATGGAAGGTTACGTTTGCCACATTACCATAGTACACGGCAATTTTTAAATCATTAGCATCAAACTTTAAAATTTCTTTAACATTACCAAACACATTACGCTCATGGGCTTCATTTTCTTTACTGCCAACACATTTTTCTCCCATTTTAAATTCGGTAAATTTGGGTCCATAGGCATGAAAGGCAATTAGTTTTTCAACATCACCATCTTTAATGCTTTGTACAATGCCTCCCATGGTTTCCATAACTTCTTCTTGTGCTTTTGGATATTCAATATTTATAATACTTTCTGATTGGGCCATTAACAGTTGAACGTTTAAGAACACCATTGTAAAAAAAACCGCTAATACTGTTGTAAATTGTGATTTCATAATTTTTGATTTTAGATTTACTCAAAATTATTGACAATCAACACAATACATCAATCCATTTTATTCAAAGAGTACTACAAATGTTTCATTTAATAGACTTTTAACATATTAATTGTAGTTAAACCCATTCCTTTTTAAAAAATGAATGGGTTTTAAATACTTTTAAAAAACGGGATTAGAAGGAAAACTGAATTTGCAAATTATTTAATGGGTTAACATAAATTGGGAAGGAGGTACTCCAAACTTACTTCTAAAATTTTTACTGAAATAAGATGGGTTTGAGTATCCTAATTGGTATGCAACTTCAGAGATTGAAAGTTTATTTTCCTTTATTAAATTCATGGCCTTATTCATTTTAATATCGCGAATAAACAAAACTGGAGACCTACCTGTTAAAGCTGTAATTTTTCTGTAGAGTTGTGGGCGACTTACACCCATATTTTGGCTTATATTTGCAATGTTAAACGTTTCATCTGACAGATTTTTTTCTGTATAATCAAAAAAACTTTCCATAAATTTTTGTTGGGTCTCATTTACAACTTTTACAGTTGACATACTTCCATAACTTCTTTCGGGAAGTAATTTAGAAAAGTTTTTAGACAGTACTATTTCACCACTATTCGCCATTAATGCTAATTGCTTGGTGAAATCAATAGCCTCTTCAAAAAAACCATCACTATCAGTTACAGGTTGACCTTCGGCTAAACCTATTCTAAATTCAATATTCTGTTTTTTTGAAAGCAATTTTTGAATACCTAAAACACATTCATAAGCAGCATCAGCTTCATTAAACACTCCAATAATACTATCATCACTTATATTTTTAACTTGAGTGCCTTTATATTTTTTTATGGAATTAAACACTGTGTTTCGGGCAAACGTAGGGACTTTAAACCGACTTATTTCATCGGCAAAGTCCAAGCTTGTTTTTGCTAAAATATCTATAATGAGAATAAACCGAAATCCAGTATCAATATTCCCATCTTTATAATAAACTATGCCATGTTCTACATTATGGGCTTTTCCCATAAACATATCAACTAATCCTGCTTCTACTTCAACAATGTTGCAAGCTACATCTCCATGAGCTTCTTTATGAACATTTTCGCAAGCTTCTGGGTTGGGTCCTTCAATCAAACAAAAAATAGTTCCAGCTTTTTGATTTACCCAAAATTGATGATACTTCACGCCAAACTTATCTTGCGTTTGTTTATCAGCCATGTGGGCTTTTTTTACATCCTCAACAGTTACTCCTGGAAAGTGGTGGTAATCCATGTAAATCGGCATATTCCTAAAATTTTAAAAAGGGTTAGGCTATGTAATTCTTGGAGAGGATTTTAAAGATACAAAAAATAGCCTACTTAGTACTATTTATATTAAAACAACCCACCTTGAACCGATCCTTTGATTTTGCCTAAATGCTTATACGCTTGTTCGGTTACTTCGCGTCCTCGTGGTGTGCGCATAATAAACCCTTGTTGGATTAAAAAGGGCTCGTAAACTTCCTCAATCGTTTCGGGGCTTTCGCTTACCGCAGTGGCAATAGTTGTAATGCCTACGGGACCGCCTTTAAATTTATCGATAATGGTTGATAGAATTTTGTTGTCCATTTCATCCAAGCCGTGGGCATCGACGTTTAAAGCTTCCAACGCGTATTTTGCTATTTTAATATCGATACTTCCGTTGCCTTTTATTTGGGCAAAATCCCTAACCCGTCGTAATAAAGCGTTAGCAATCCTGGGTGTACCGCGACTTCGTCCGGCAATTTCAATAGCTGCTTCCATGGTTATTGGCACTGCCAAAATAGTGGCACTTCGTTGTACAATGGTGGTGAGCAAATCGGTTTTATAATATTGCAGTCTGCTTTGAATACCAAAACGTGCACGCATTGGCGCCGTTAATAAACCTGAACGCGTTGTGGCACCAATTAGAGTAAACGGATTGAGATTAATTTGAACGGTTCTTGCATTTGGGCCAGATTCAATCATAATATCGATTTTATAATCTTCCATAGCGGAATATAAATACTCCTCTACAATAGGGCTTAATCGATGGATTTCATCAATAAATAATACGTCGCGTTCTTCAAGATTGGTAAGTAAACCTGCCAAATCTCCCGGTTTATCTAAAACGGGACCCGATGTTACTTTTATGCCAACATTCAATTCGTTTGATAAAATATGTGCCAATGTGGTTTTGCCAAGTCCCGGAGGCCCATGAAACAAGGTATGGTCTAAAGCTTCGGTGCGCAAATTTGCAGCTTGAACAAAAATTTGAAGGTTTTCCAACACCTGATCTTGGCCCGTAAAATCATCAAATGACAAGGGTCTTAACTTTCTTTCTACATCTAATTCCTCGGGTGAAAAATTGTCGTCTGTTGGGTCTAGATTTTCGTTCATTTAGCTTTTTAGCTTAAGTGATAAAGATACTGAAACAAGTTCAGCACAAGCAAATATAAACAAAAAGCCTTTCCGAATGGAAAGGCTTTTCAATATTAGTATATAGAATTTTTAATGGTGTAATTCTTCTTCGCCTTCTTTAAGAGGGACGTTCTGTGGTACAAAATCATCATCATGTCCTGGTTTGCTATAATCGTAAGACCAACGGTATACGTGAGGTATCTCGCCTTCCCAGTTTCCATGGATATGCTTTACGGGTGCTGTCCACTCCAAAGTGGTTGAACGCCATGGATTTTGAACGGTCTTCTTTCCAAAGAACATACTGCCAAAGAAGTTATATAAATATACGATTTGCACGATGCCTCCAATTAAAGCAAAAATGGTTATAACAACATTTACGTTTGCTAAATCGTCAAATAACGGAAAATGACTGTTTGTATAATAACGACGTGGTAAACCAGCCATTCCTATAAAGTGCATGGGGAAAAATACACCATAAGCACAAACGGCCGTTATCCAGAAATGGATATAACCTAAGTTTTTATTTAGCATACGTCCAAACATTTTTGGATACCAATGATAGATTCCTGCAAACATACCGTACAATGCCGATATACCCATTACTAAGTGGAAGTGCGCAACCACAAAATAGGTGTCGTGTACATTAATGTCCAACGCCGAATCACCCAAAATGATACCTGTTAAACCTCCCGTTATAAATGTAGATACAAAACCGATTGAGAATAACATGGCGGGATTCATTTGTAAATTACCCTTCCAGAGTGTGGTTATCCAGTTGAAAGCCTTTACGGCCGATGGAATGGCGATTAATAAAGTTGTAAATGTAAATACAGACCCTAAGAACGGATTCATTCCTGAAACAAACATGTGATGCCCCCAAACTATGGTTGACAAAAAGGCGATGGCTAAAATGGAAGCAATCATAGCACGGTAACCAAAAATGGGCTTACGCGAACTTGATGCCATAATTTCGGAAACCAGTCCCATGGCCGGTAATATAACAATATAAACCTCTGGGTGTCCCAAGAACCAAAATAAGTGCTCGAACAATACGGGCGAGCCACCTTGATAATGCAATACTTCACCTTGAATAAAAATATCTGACAAGAAGAATGATGTTCCAAAACTTCTATCCATAATCAATAATAAGGCTGCCGACAATAATACCGGAAACGATACCACACCAATTATAGCCGTTACAAAGAACGCCCAAATTGTAAGAGGTAATCTCGTCATAGACATCCCTTTGGTACGCAAGTTTATTACCGTAACTATATAGTTAAGTGAACCTAATAATGACGAAGCAATAAATATGGCCATAGATACCAACCAAAGTGTCATACCCATTCCTGAGCCTCCTTGAGCCATTGGTAAGGCACTTAATGGCGGATAAATTGTCCAACCGGCAGATGCTGGTCCAGCTTCAACAAACAATGAAATCACCATGATTACACTTGATAAAAAGAATAACCAATACGACACCATGTTTAAAAACCCAGACGCCATATCTCGGGCACCAATTTGCAATGGAATTAACAAGTTGCTAAACGTACCACTTAAACCCGCTGTTAATACAAAGAATACCATAATGGTACCATGTATGGTAACCAATGCCAAATAAATATCGGCATCCATAACACCGTCTGGAGCCCATTTACCCAATAGTGCTTCAAATAATACGTTTGGTTCTTCAGGCCATGCAATTTGTATACGAAACATCATAGACATTAAAACTCCTATAACACCCATAATTGTACCTGTAATAAGGTACTGTTTGGCAATCATTTTATGATCTTGACTAAATATATATTTAGTTACAAACGTTTCTTTATGATGATGTCCGTGGTCGTCGTCGTGAGCGTGGTTATCTGCGTGTGCTGACATAATCTTATATCGTATTTATCTTTTTAATTAGTTAATTAGAGAGTTTTTAAATTCTTTTTGCTCGCTTAACCAAGCATCAAATTCTTCTTGCGTTTCCACTATAATCTTCATTTGCATATTATAGTGCGATTTTCCACAAATCTTGTTACAAATTAGTAAATAATCAAACTCGTAAGGCTCTAAAGGCTCTTCACCTTTAGCTAACAATGGTTTGCTATTTTCAACTCTAATTTCATTTATGTTTTTTACTTTTTTAACAATCTGCGACCTTTGCCTCATATCGGCTGTAGTAACGGTTGGTGTAAAGCCAAACTGTGTAATCATACCGGGAACACAGTTCATTTGCGCTCTAAAATGTGGCATGTAAGCCGAATGCAACACGTCTTGAGAACGCATTTTAAACAATACCGGTCTGCCCACTGGTAAATGCAATTCGCTTGTAATGATATCGTCTTGCGCATTAGGGTCAGATTCATCCAATCCTAAAATATTAGCGCGGTCAATATCAATCAATCGAACGTTCGCTTTTCCTAAGGTATTATCAGCGCCTCCGTATCTGGCTTTCCAGTTGAATTGCTGTGCGTACAATTCTACCACCAAGGTATCTTCATCTTCTTCAACACCCATAATGTGTATCCAAGTGTTTAATCCGTAAATGATTAAACCTGCTAAAACAATTACAGGAATAATGGTCCAAATGGCTTCCAATTTATTATTATCGGCAAAGAACAAGGCTTTTTTTCCTTTTTCACCTTTATATTTAAAAGCAAAGTAGTGCAACAGAAATTGGGTAATGGTTTGCACTATAAAGATGACTACCATGGAGATAATCATCAAATTATCTATGGTTGGGCCATGTTCTGAAGCAGAGTTGGACATTAATGGTAAATCGCCCCAATACACAAAACACACAATGGTAATGACATAAATGAAGGCCAAAAAGCCCATCATTAAGTATGCATTTACGGTATTGTCTTTATCGGTAGCAATCTGGGTATTCTCAATTTTAGCTTGCGCCAAATCGAAAATTTTTACCATTTGCCAAATGGCAATTAAAATAAATACTAAAACTATAATTGTTAATAAAGCAGTCATTGGTATCGTTCGTCTTTATTTAAATCTTAATTAATAATGAAATTCTTCGCTTTCTTTTTTGAAAGGGTATCTTTGTACTAGTAACGGTGCTTTGGTTAAAGCGGTAAACACTACAAATATAAACAACCCTGCAAATAGTAATATAGAGCTAATTTCTGGGATGCCAATAAACCACCTGTCTCCAACCGTTGCCGGCATAATCATAACAAACACATCTAAGTAATGCCCGAATAGCACTACGATTCCCGTCATAACCACAAACCATGGCACACGTTTATAATCGGCATTCATCAGCATTAAAATTGGAAATACAAAGTTAAGCGCTACCATACCTAGGAATGGCAATTGATAATCTTGAAAACGCGACACAAAGTAAGTTACCTCTTCCGGAATGTTTGCATACCAAATTAACATGAATTGCGAGAACCATAAATAGGTCCAGAAAATACTAAATGCAAACATGTATTTAGCGACATCGTGCAAGTGATTTTCGTTTACAAATTCTAAATATCCTCTGGATTTTAAGTAAATTGATATTAAAGCGATTACCGTAATACCACTAACAAACATAGTAGCAAACACGTACCAACCGAATAGGGTTGAGAACCAGTGCGGATCTACACTCATTATCCAATCCCAAGACATCATGGATTCTGTATAAATAAAGAATACCAAAAACCCTGCAGCCCAACGGAATCCTTTTTTAAAGTTTCTGTTATCTTCTGCTGTATCTTGAGCAATTGAGTATTTTCTGGAAATGTAGCGGTAAAAACTCCAACCTGCAATAAATATTAATCCTCTAATAATAAACCCTGGTAAGTTTAAGAATCCAGATTTGTTTTGTATTAATCTATCGTGCGCTACAACATCCGGATCCATCCAAATAAATAAGTTGTAATGCCCAATGGTTCCTGACGCCACAGCTATTAAAAGCACAATTAAAGCACCAGGTAAAAGATAAGCGGTAATGCCTTCCATAACCCTAAACAATACGGGCGACCAACCGGCTTGCGATGCAATTTGAATGGCATAAAATGCGAGCACACCCAAAGCAATCATCATAAAGAAAAAGGCTGCTACATATAATGCTGCCCATGGCCTATTTGCAATTTGATGCTGCACGTGTTTTACATGTTCTGTATGAGCGTCTGCTTCGGCCACATCTGCGTGTGCATCGCTTGATGCCGTTGCGTTGTGTGCCGCTTCTTCTCCATGTCCGCCACCGTGTGATTCTTCTGTAAGCAAGTGCTCTACTTCTTCAAAAGATTTATGAGATGTCATAAAACCATAGCCTACACCTAACAACCCTAAAACCATTAGAATGATAGAAAATGTCTTTAATTTATTTGAAAATGTGTACATATCTATATAATCTTATCTTCTTACTTTTCTAAATCTCCTTTTAACTTCAACACGTATGACACCACTTGCCAGCGTTCTTCTTCTTTCAATTGGTTGGCATAAGAGCCCATGGCATTTTTACCATAGTAAATGGTGTGGTAAATGCTACCTTGGTTTATGGCTCGTCCAATATCGTCAAAACTAGGGATACCAAGAATCTTTTCGCGTTTTACCAAATTACCTTGTCCGTCTCCTTTATTGCCATGGCAAATACCACAGTATATATCGTAAAGTTCTTTGCCTCTATTTAAATCTACGTGCATGGAATCAATGGGACTCATTAATGTGGCTTTAGCTAACTCGTATCCTTCGTTTGAATTATCAATATCAAAAGGAACGTGCCCTCTAGCTACAGATCCTTCGGCTGGTAATTGTGCTGCCATACCATCGGGGAAAGCGGCTTCGCCATAAGTTTCGTAACCTTCAGACTCATACATATTTGGCATAAACTGATAGTTAGGCTCACTTTTATCAAAGCAAGATGTTACCGATAATAACAATACTGCTACAAGACTTATATGTTTTAAGTTCTTCATATTAATGTGCATCTTCTTTATCAATAATATTAATCTCGACTGCTCCAGTTTCTTTAAGTAGGTTTTCCAATTCGCTTTCATTTCCATGAACTGCAATTTCCATTAAAAAATGGTCGTCGGTTGTTCTCGGGTCTGGGTTTTCAGCCTGTTTAAAGGGCCACATTCTACTACGTAAATAAAAGGTTATAACCATTAAATGTGCTGAAAAGAAAACGGTCATCTCAAACATAATAGGTATAAATGCCGGCATGTTTTCCAAATAACTAAAGCTTGGTTTTCCTCCAATGTTTTGGGGCCAATCTTTAATCATGATAAAATCCATCATTAAAATAGCCACTGTTAAACCGATTAGCCCATAAATGAATGCCGTTATGGCAATACGTGTTGGTGCTAATCCCATAGCTTTGTCTAGTCCGTGAACCGGAAACGGTGTATATATCTCTTCGATGTGATAGCGTTCTGCCTTAACCTTTTTAACGGCCGACATTAATACATCATCATCGATATAAATAGCGTGAATAACTTTTGAAGCTTCCATTGACTCTATTCTAGTTTATTAGTTTTTTTGCTTGTCCGGACCAATCATCACGCTCTGCTCTTCCTGGGAAAGACCCCGTGATTTCATCTAACAAGTCGTATTCTCTTTTTGTCATTTTACTAACCTGAGCATAGGTATAAATACCAATACCGTTAAGTACACCTTCCATTTTCGGACCAATACCGTTAATAACCTTTAAGTCATCTGGGGTTTGTATCGCAGGATCAAATTTACCTACGCCTTGCAACAGGTTATCTAATTTTTCAGAATTATCTTGAATTGGCTTAGAAGCTGTTGTTTCTTCAGGAAGTTTAAAGTTAGATGTTCTTTCATCTGCACCTGTACCCACTAAGCTTTCGCCTCTTTCCCTGATATTTTTATAACGCTCACCAGATGATTTCAAAATGGTTTTTACTTCCGCTTGAGCGATTACCGGGAATGTTCTTGAGTATAATAAAAACAATACAAAGAAGAATCCGATGGTTCCTATAAAAATTCCAATATCAACAAATGTTGGTGAGAACATGGTCCATGACGATGGTAAGTAATCACGGTGTAACGAGGTTACGATAATTACAAAACGCTCAAACCACATCCCGATATTCACCACGATAGATATTATGAAAGAGAACATAATGCTGGTTCGTAATTTCTTGAACCACATAAACTGAGGTGAAAACACGTTACAAGTCATCATCGCCCAATAAGCCCACCAATAAGGTCCTGTTGCTCTGTTTAAAAAGGCATACTGTTCGTACTCTACACCAGAATACCATGCAATAAACAACTCGGTAATATAAGCTACACCAACTATGGACCCCGTAATCATGATAACGATGTTCATTAATTCGATGTGTTGTACGGTAATATAATCTTCAAGGTCACACACTTTTCTCATAATAATAAGAAGGGTGTTTACCATGGCAAATCCTGAGAATACCGCACCCGCAACGAAATACGGTGGAAATATTGTGGTATGCCAACCTGGAACTATAGACGTGGCAAAATCGAAGGATACAATAGTGTGTACCGAAAGTACCAAGGGCGTTGCTAAACCGGCAAGTACCAAAGATACTTCTTCAAAACGTTGCCAATCTTTTGCTCTACCAGACCATCCAAAGCTTAATAACGAATATATTTTCTTTTGAAATGGCTTTACGGCTCTATCTCGAATCATTGCAAAATCGGGCAATAAACCTGTCCACCAGAAAACCAATGAAACCGATAAATATGTTGAAATTGCAAATACATCCCAAAGTAATGGTGAGTTAAAGTTTACCCAAAGAGAACCAAATTGATTCGGAATTGGCAATACCCAATAACCTAACCAAGGACGACCCATGTGAATAATTGGAAATAAACCGGCTTGAACTACCGAGAAAATAGTCATGGCCTCGGCTGAACGGTTAATGGCCATTCTCCATTTTTGACGGAACAGTAATAGTACGGCAGAAATAAGTGTTCCTGCGTGACCAATACCTACCCACCAAACAAAGTTAGTAATATCCCAAGCCCAACCTACGGTTTTATTTAAACCCCAAGTACCGATACCGGTTGATATTGTGTAAATGATACATCCAATTCCCCAAAGAAAGGCAGCAAGTGAAATACCAAAAACTATCCACCATTGTTTATTTGCTTTTCCTTCTACAGGTTTAGCCACATCCACGGTAACATCGTGGTATGATTTTTCGCCTGTAACTAAAGGTCTTCTAATAGGTGCTTCGTAATGAGACGCCATAATCCTTTTATAATTATTTCTTAATTAATTTTATGCTTCGGTTGTATTTCTCACTTTTGTTTGATATTGTACATTAGGTTTTGTGCCCACATACTCTAACAAGTGATACATACGGTTATCTTCTTTAAGTTTTGCAACTTGACTGTCTTTATCGTTGATATCTCCAAACACCATAGCGCCACTGCTACAAGCCGCAGAACAGGCCGTTTGGAATTCACCATCTTTAATTTCACGCCCATCACGTTTGGCATCCAAAATGGTTTTTTGTGTCATTTGAATACACATCGAACATTTTTCCATAACCCCACGAGAACGTACCACAACATCTGGATTTAACACCATACGGCCTAAATCATCATTCATGTGGTAATCAAACTCATCATTCCCAGCGTATAAGAACCAGTTAAAACGACGTACTTTGTAAGGACAGTTGTTTGCACAATATCTGGTACCTACACAACGGTTGTATGCCATGTGGTTTTGACCTTGACGACCATGCGATGTGGCTGCCACAGGACAAACCGTTTCACAAGGAGCGTGGTTACAGTGCTGGCACATAACCGGTTGAAAAACCACTTGAGGATTTTCAGCGGCATGTTCCATTTCTCCAAATTCGCTAAGCGAACTGCCTAAACCAGATATGCTTTCCTTTTTAGTGATGTCTTCTGTAAATGTATCTTCAGAAGAATAATATCTATCGATACGTAACCAATGCATATCGCGGCTACGACGTATTTCTTCCTTTCCAACAACGGGTACGTTGTTTTCTGCATGACAAGCAATCACACAAGCACCACATCCCGTACAGGCATTTAAATCGATAGATAGGTTGAAATGATGCCCAATAGAACGATCAAATTCACCCCATAAATCTACCTCTGGTGATGTTACCGGAGTTTCAACGTGATTAAGCGATACCACAGGAACAGCGTTCCAGTGCTTCTTATCTTTTGTGTTGAAAATCTCTAAAGTAGTTTCTTTTATAATATCGCCACGTCCCATTAAGGTATTGTGCAACTGTACCGAAGCAAATTCATGCTCGCCACCTGCAGCCTCAATAGTAACCGACTGTACATTGTTAAAATCTTGGTATAATGCATAGGCATTAACACCGGTTTGCATTTCTTCTTTTAAACCTAAGGTTTTTCCGTAACCAAATGCTAATCCTACAGAGCCTTTTGCTTGCCCTGGCTGAATCATTACCGGCACTTTAATAGTGGTTCCGTTTGCCGTAATATTGGCATAGCTTCCGTTTAATCCTCCCGTGGCATCGTGTGTGTTAACGAAACCTAGCGTATCGGCATCGGCTTTAGAAATGGTTAAATAGTTATCCCAAGATGTTCTGGTTAAAGGATCTGGGAATTCTTGTAACCATGGGTTGTTGGCCTGTTGCCCATCACCCATACCTACTTTGGTATATAATGTTAATTCGAATGCTGCATCAGATTTTACAGATGCTGCTAAAGCTCTTGCCGCATTTCCTGAAGGTGTTTCTAGAACATCTTCCTCGGCTTCTACAGCTTCAGTGGTATCTTCGGTTTCTGTTGCAATAGTTCCAACATAAACCCCATCGTGTAATGCTTTGTTGAAAGAACTTCCACCTAAAATAGTAGTTCCCCAAGCTTCTTTTATATAATCGTGATAAGACAAATCGTTTCCTGTCCATGTTAACAAGGCATCTTGAAATTGCTTGGTATCAAACAACGGACGGATTGTTGGTTGCGTTAAGGCGTAATGTCCTTTTTTAAGCTCCACATCGCCCCAAGATTCCAAGTAATGTGGTGCGGCAGCGATGTAATCCGTTAGGGTTGATGTTTCATCTGCTTTTAAAGAAAAAGTAACAGATAAATCAACATTGTTTAAGCCCTCGGCAAAATCTGAAGCATTTGGAAGTGTGTACATGGGATTAACACCGCTCATAATAAGCGCTCCAATTCTTCCCGCGTTCATATCGGTAACCAATTTAGCAACTGCTTTATCGTTACCTTGTCTTGTTTTTATAGGTGTTTTAGCATCAAAAGCTTTACTGTTTAAAGCTTCGTTAATTTCCAATGCTACGGTTTGCGCGTTTACATCTTGAATTCCTGTAACCACAACGCCGTTGCTTCCTGCTTTTTTAAGTTGCGCTGCTGCTTTACCAATAGCATCTTCAATATGGGCAGGCAATTCGTTTGTTGACACTGATCCGCCAACAACTTGACTATATAATTTTGCTAAAACCGTTTTTTGCTGACTTGGTGTTAAAGGCACACGTTTATCGGCATTTGCTCCGGTTAAAGACATATTGGATTCAAACTGAATATGGCGTGACATTTTACCGTTAGCCGGGATTCTGTTTTTAGAATATCCAGAATCAAAACCGCCACCTTGCCAATCGCCTAAGAAGTCTGCGCCAACGGAAACTATAGTCATCGCTTTCGAGAAATCGTAGTTAGCCAATCCGCGTTCGCCGTATTTAGCTTGGTATGCATCCAATGCCGCAGATTCTGAAACCGCATCGTAAACCACGTGACGTACGTTTCCGTACTTCTCCTTAAATTCTGCAATTAGCTTGCTTGTAGAAGGACTTGCAAAAGTTTGCGTTAGTAGCACGATGTCTTTCCCAGAAGCTTTGGCTGCTTCCAAACCGCTCATAACACCACTGTCAAGATCGCTCCAATCAATATAACTATCGCCTTGAACGGGACCTTGCATTCTTAAACTATCATACAGTCCTAAAACCGATGCATTTACCCTAGCATTTGCACTACCGTGCGTAGCTGCCAAAGCATTGTTTTCAATTTTAATAGGACGACCTTCACGAGTTTTTACCAAAACACTTGCAAAATCAAAACCATCGGCAATTGTTGTTGCGTAGTAATTTGCAACACCTGGGATGATTTCAGTTGGCTGTACTACGTAAGGGATAGATTTAACTACCGGACCTTCGCAAGCAGCAAGAGATGCTGCTGCTGTACTAAAACCAACATATTTTAAGAAATCGCGACGTGTTGTTGATGTTTCCTCCAATGTTTTTTTATCACCTAAAAATTCATCCGTAGGAATCTCACTAACAAACTCGTTTTGTTTTAGCGTCTCAACAATTGAGCTGTTTTCGTTTAGCTCTTCAACACTTTTCCAGTATTTCTTGTTTGATGACATATTTATTAAATAGTTATTAGTTGTTAGTTATGAGTTATTAGTAGTTACCTAAAACTATAACTGATTTTTCATTGATTAATAATGACACTTACCACATTCCAATCCGCCCATTTGAGCAGGCGTTAACTTATCGACACCATATTTTTTCGATAATTCCTCGTGTATTTTTGTATAGTAAGCATTGTCTTCTACCTTAACATTTGATGTTCTGTGGCAATCAATACACCAGCCCATGGTCAATGGAGCATGTTGGTACATCACTTCCATTTCCTCAACGGGACCATGACAGGTTTGGCACTCGATACCTGCAACGGTAACGTGCTGCGAGTGGTTAAAGTACACAAAATCCGGCAGGTTATGGATACGTACCCATTTAACCGGTTGGGTTTCCCCTGTGTACTGCTGCTCTTCATCATCCCAACCTACTGCTGCATATAGCTTTTTAATTTCAGCATTGTAATCTACACCTATTTTTTCACCTTCGGCCTGGGTTTCAGGAGCCACTTCATAAATTGATTTATGGCAATTCATACAAACGTTTAAGGAAGGAATCCCCGAATGCTTCGACGTTCTAGCTGATGAGTGACAGTATTTACAGTCTATACCATTATCACCCGCATGAATTTTGTGCGAGTAATGAATAGGTTGTACGGGCTCGTAACCCTGATCTACACCAATCTGCATAAAATAACCAAACATAAAATAAGCACTGGCCAGCAAAAAGAATATAGATACGACAAGCATTAAAAATTGATTTTGCACAAAGGCCTTCCATAAAGGCTTTCTTTTTGAATCTTCTTCAAAATCAATATTTTGAGCCGCTGCAAACCTGCGCAATGTTTTATTTACCACAAATAAACCTGCAGCCAATAGCATAAACAAAATAGTTAATGCACCTAGAATAATCTCGTTTGAAACACCGCCCGTTTTTCCAGCATCACCACCTCCTGCAGCTGCAGTTTCCGCTACAACAGGGGCTTTCTTTTCTTCGGCAGTATATGCCAAAATATCATCTATATCTTCATTTGATAACTGAGGAAAAGCGGTCATTGCCGCACCAGCATACTCGTCATAAATCTTGTTGGCATAAGCATCGCCGGCCTTAACCATGCCTGCACTGTTTTTAATCCAAGTGTATAGCCACTCTCTATCAAGGCCTTCATCATCAGCCAAACGCTGCTCTATGTGTCTTAAAGCAGGCCCTGTCATCTTCTTATCTAAAGTATGACAAGCAGCACAATTGGAGTTAAACAACGATTTTCCTTTTGCCGGATCGCCTTCTTGAGCCGTAAGAGTCGTTGTAAATGCTAGTAAAATAACAAACCCCAAACGAAGACTATTTGTGGTTAGCTTGCGGTAAATTACCTGTATCATATTGTTGGTTAAATTAACTTCTAAACTTTGGTATGATTTTTTCATTTAATAAAATTGAAAAAAAACAGTTAAAAAAATCTCTCGCAAAAGTAATATTAAAAGTCGATTTTAGAAATGTTAGAGAAGTGTTAATTGATAATTTAGAGAGATTCTAAATAATAAAAACAACCATAATTAAGTTAATAACGTATACATTTGTATAAATAAATTTAAAGAATGAACGCATTAAAATTAAAAATCAACTTGTTTTTTGTTATCAGTTTTATGCTATGCGGGGCAAGTGGCTTTGCTCAAGAAGGGCATATTACCATAAATCAGGATAAGAATATCCCTAATTTGTTAGCCCTTAAAAAAGAGCTTAATAAAGATGAAGATACTCCCGATAGATACAAAATTCAAATCTATAATGGCAGTCGCGCAGGGGCTACTTCAGCTCAAAAAGAATTCCATTCCAGCTATAACGATTGGCATTCTAAAATTGTTTTTGATACGCCAAACTTTAAAATTTGGGCAGGTAATTTCAGAACGCGTTTGGAGGCCGATAGAGCATTGAAAAGAATTAAAAAAAACTTCCCCAATGCGTTTATTTTTAAACCAAAAAAGGAATAAAGCTAAATTCAGTTGCCATATTGAATTATAAAAAAAAAGCGACCAATTGGTCGCTTTTTTTATTTAATGATAAGCTTTTTTATTAGCTCTCGGTTTTCAATTTGTATTCGAACAAAATACAACCCAGCATCATAATGAGAAACATCAATGCTACTTGCCTCTTTGGCATTTAAAACCAATTTTCCTATCACATTGTATACAGACACATTATCGATGTTATACCCTTTATGATTAATGTGTATTGTTTTTTCGGCAGGATTTGGATATAGTTTTATCTGATTGCCCCATTCCAACACATCAACACCCAAAGTGGTATCTTGAACATCACCTGTAAGTGTGGCATTTGATGTGGTTAAATCACCGCCGCAATCGCCACTTGTTACACTTGCGTTTTCAACCCAAGTTCCTAAATTCAAACTTGGCGGGTTAGGAGTTGAAGGTTCAGAATTGGTATAAATTAAAAACGGAGATGAAAAGTCTCCGGTTCCGTCATCCGCTATAAATTCCCAACGGCTTTCGGTATTATTCCAAGAAATCCTAAACTCGCAAATCCCCACACCACTACAGGGTTGGTTGCCATCTACAGGAATAGTTTCAAAGACATTTCTTCCTGTGGCATCTGTACTGATTTCATTAAATATAAAGTCCTGATTGTCAAATAATTGATGACATCCGTTAAATGTGATTTGAGCCAAACCGAAACTAGAAACGCCTACTATTAGCAGCCATGTTATATAGTTTTTCATAACCAAAAAGGGATTAATTACGAGATGGATAAACACCTTCAAGCGCAATAATATAGTTTATTACCAAAACAGGCTGTATATTGTTAACCGGTTGATTGTCACCGTTAGCATTAATCATGTTTGCATTCATGGTTGTATTTGAAGCAGCATTAGAGTATTCTTTATCCAATACTTTGGTGCCTGCTGGCAAATTACCTGTTGGCACCGATTGGTTGCCGTCGTCTGTAACAGCATTTACTGTATGCGAATGCGACGGCATTTGGTTAACAGTGAGTGTGTTTGTTTCTGAGCCAAACTTTTGCCCCAATTGTCTGCTGGTCAACCCAGGTCCATTACCGGCATGCATGGGCACTCTACCTCGTAAATCTGGTAATGCAAATGTAGTCTCTCCATCACCTCCGTAGGTCGTCCCTAAAATAGAAAACAGGGCTGAATATTGGCTTATTGGTAAAAGTTGTCCGTCGCAAAGCGCCCAACCTCTTGGAGCAAAATTGCCTGCAAACATTGAGATTTGACCTATAAATGGATCAGATTGCGCATGGGTGGAATTACTAAAACTTAAACATAGTAATAATGATAAAAGTGTAATTGTTTTTTTCATGATTTATGATTTTTAATTAGGAAAATTAATACACCATAAAGGTAAAATAAAAAAGGCACTTTTGTCCAAAAGTGCCTTTTAATTTAATACCATTTGTATGGTACGCTTATTTTAAATCTGTTGAATTATTTCAATTTCTTTTTAACCTCAACTTCGTGGAACGCTTCAATAACATCGCCTTCCTTAATATCGTTGTAGTTTTTAATTTGCATACCACAGTCGTATCCTTTTGATACTTCTTTTACGTCGTCTTTAAATCGTTTTAACGATGCCAATTCGCCGGTAAACACAACCACACCATCACGAATCAATCGAATACTGGAGTTTCTAAGTATTTTACCATTGGTAACCATACATCCTGCAATGGTACCAATTTTAGATACTTTAAACATTTCCCTAATTTCTGCCGTACCTGTAATTTCCTCTTTAAGCTCTGGAGACAACATGCCTTCCATAGCGTCTTTAAGTTCGTTTATGGCATCGTAGATAATAGAGTAAGTTCTAATATCGATTTCTTCTTTATCGGCAATCATTCTTGCATTTCCAACAGGGCGTACATTAAACCCGATGATAATGGCATCGGATGCCGTTGCCAACAACACGTCACTTTCGGTTATCGCACCAACACCTTTATGGATGATGTTTACATGAATTTCTTCAGTTGATAGCTTTTGGAATGAATCTGTAAGTGCTTCCACAGAACCGTCCACATCACCTTTTAGGATAATATTCAATTCTTGGAAATCGCCCAATGCGATACGACGACCAATCTCGTCTAAAGTAATATGGCGTTGCGTTCTCACTGATTGCTCGCGTTGCAATTGCGCACGTTTGGTAGCAATTTGTTTGGCTTCACGTTCATCTTCAAATACATTAAACTTATCACCCGCTTGAGGCGCACCGTCCAATCCTAAAATGGATACTGGTGTTGATGGTCCAGCTTTGGCAATATCATTTCCACGCTCATCGTGCATGGCTTTTACTTTACCACTATGCTGACCGGCCAATACATAATCACCAATTTTCAAGGTTCCGGCTTGTACCAAAATAGTCGATACATATCCACGTCCTTTATCCAAAAAGGCTTCAACAACGGTTCCTTGTGCCAGTTTATTAGGATTTGCCGTAAGTTCCAATAATTCGGCTTCAAGCAATACTTTTTCCAATAATTCTTTTACACCAGTACCTACTTTTGCTGAAATATCGTGCGACTGTATTTTACCGCCCCAATCTTCAACAAGTAAGTTCATTTGCGCCAATCCTTCTTTAATTTTTTCAGGATTTGCATCTGGTTTATCAATTTTATTAATAGCAAAAACAATAGGCACACCTGCTGCTTGCGCATGCGAAATAGCTTCTTTTGTTTGTGGCATTATATCATCATCTGCAGCAGCCACAATAATGGCAATATCTGTAACTTGTGCTCCACGAGCACGCATAGCGGTAAAGGCTTCGTGACCCGGTGTATCTAAAAAGGCGATTTTTTGGCCATTTTCCAATTGTACGCCATAGGCACCAATATGCTGTGTAATACCACCAGATTCTCCCGCAATTACATTTTCTTGACGAATGTAATCGAGAAGCGAGGTTTTACCGTGATCGACATGCCCCATTACGGTTACGATAGGCGCACGTGGTTTTAAATCTTCTGGTTTATCTTCAACCTCTTCAATTGATTCTTCAATATCTGCTGTTACAAATTCTACTTTATATCCAAACTCTTCGGCTACAATAGACAGGGTTTCTGCATCCAATCGCTGATTCATGGTAACCATCATACCTAACGACATACATGCCGAAATAATTTGGGTTACCCCAACATCCATCATGGTAGCGACTTCGTTTGCCGTTACAAACTCCGTAACTTTAAGGATTTTGCTTTCTGCTGCTTCTATTTGCTCATCAATCTCAGTTTGCTCCCTGTGCAGATCTCTTTTATCTCTTCTGTATTTGGCACCTTTACCCTTGCTTGTTTTACCTTGAAGTTTTTCAAGTGTTTCGCGCACTTGTTTTTTTACATCCTCTTCACTAGGCTCTTCTTTTACAATGTTTCGTCGGCCTTTTCCAGCTCCCGGCTTTCCTTTAAAACGATCATTCTTTCCTCTGGAAGCATTGCCGTTTCCAGCCCCTGGCGCACCGGCTTTACTAATACGACGTCGCTTTTTCTTATGAGCCGCTCCGTCGTCTTTTTTAGCATCTGGTTTTTTATCTTCTTTCTTTTTCTTGGGTTTATTAAACTGGGATAAATCAATTTTATCGCCTGCTATTTTTGGCCCTGAAAGTTTTTTGTATTGTGTTTCTACCTTCTCTTCAACAATTACCTCTTGGTCATCAGAAACAATTACCTTTTTTTTAGGTGCTTCTTTTTCCTTTTCTTTTGAAACCTTTTCCTTTTTGGGTTCAGGTTTTTGAGCCTTTTCAGGCTGCGCTTTTTCTTCTTTTACGGCTTCTGAAGCTTTTTCTTTAGGCGCTTCTGGAACGACCGCTTCTTTTTCTGGAAGTGGGTCTTCTTTCTTTTTAGGCTCTAAATCAATTTTACCAACTGTTTTTGGTCCAGAAAGTGTTTTAGCTGCTTTTACAACTTCTTGTTTTTGGGCTGCTCGTTTTTGCTTTTCTTCAAGTTCACGCTCGCGTTGTTCGCGCAATAAATCTTTCTCTTTTTGCTTAGCCTCACTAACTTCTTGAGAAGCCATTTTTTTATTAGCGTCTGTTTCAAATTCGTCTGAAAGAATTTTATATGTTTCTTCAGAAATTTTTGTAGTAGGGCGCTTCTCTATTTCGACACCTTTGGAATCCAAAAATTCCACGGCACGATCTAAAGAGATGTTAAGCTCGCGTAATACTTTATTTAATCTAATTGTGTCAGCCATAAATTGCCTTTAAAATACTCAAATATATATTATACCTATTCAACCATAAAATTAAATGGGTATTTATTCTTCGAATTCTTCTCTTAGAATTCTAAGAACATCATTAATAGTTTCTTCTTCTAAATCTGTTCGTTTAACCAAATCTAACACATCTTGCTCTAAAATGCTTTTTGCGGTATCTAATCCAGCTTTGCTAAACTCGTCTATGATCCAAGATTCGATTTCATCGGAGAATTCTCTTAATTCCACATCTTCTTCTGCGCCTTCTCTAAGCACATCAATCTCGAACCCTGTTAATTGTCCTGCCAAACGGATGTTGTGGCCACCTCTACCAATGGCCTTACTAACTTCTTCTGGTTTTAAAATAACCTCGGCACGTTTTGTTTCTTCATTTAACTTAACCGATGTTACCCTTGCTGGACTCAGCGCTCGGGTTACATAAAGCTGCAGGTTATTTGTATAGTTTATAACGTCGATATTTTCGTTTCCTAACTCACGAACAATACCGTGAATTCTGGAACCTTTCATACCCACACAGGCACCAACGGGATCGATTCTGTCATCATAGGAATCGACAGCTACTTTTGCTTTTTCTCCTGGAATTCTTACCACGTTTTTAATGGTTATTAAACCATCGAAAACTTCTGGGATTTCCTGTTCGAATAGTTTTTCTAAAAACTTAGGCGAACTTCTGGACATAATGATGGTTGGTTTAGCGCCTTTAAGCTCTACACTATCAATAACGCCGCGAACATTATCGCCTTTTCTAAAGAAATCCGAAGGTATTTGCCTGTCTTTTGGCAACACGATTTCGTTCCCTTCGTCATCCAATAAAATAACCGCCCTGTGGCGAATATGATGCACTTCGGCCGTATAAATCTCGCCAACTAAATCCTTAAAATGCTTATAGATAATGGTATTATCGTGCTCGTGGATTTTAGAAATTAAATTTTGGCGCAGTGCTAAAATAGCACGTCTTCCTAAATCTATAAGTTTTACTTCCTCCGACACATCTTCACCTACCTCAAAATCCGGCTCTATTTTACGAGCTTCAGTTAATGATATTTCTTGATTTGGATCTTCAACCTCGCCATCAGCAACCACTATTCTATTTCTCCAAATCTCTAAATCGCCTTTATCTGGGTTTACAATAATATCGAAATTATCGTCGTCGCCATATTTCTTTTTTAAAGCACTTCTAAATACATCCTCTAAAATAGCCATTAACGTTACTCTGTCAATTAACTTATCGTCTTTGAATTCTGAAAATGATTCAATTAACGCTACATTTTCCATAAATCTGAATTAAAATTTAATCATAACTTTTGCTTCTACAATATCTTTATAAGCAATATTTGCTTCTTTCTTTACAGTAACCTTACCTTTTCCAACGGGTTTTGGCTCTCTAACTTTCCACTCTAATGTTATCGTATCATCGGTAGCTTTGGTAAGAATCCCTTCTATTTTATCAGATGGTGTTCGTACTTCCAGCGTCCTTTTTATATTTTTTTTATACTGCCGATTATGAACCAACGGCGCCGTGGCACCAGCCGACATAACCTCTAAGGAAAAATCCTGTTCTTCTCTATCCAAATTGTGTTCAATGGCCCTGCTTATAAACATGCAGTCTTCAACTAAAACGCCGTTATCGCCATCTATGATTACCTTGATGTGATTGCTGCTATCAATAGAGAAATCTATCAGAAATAAATCCGGGCGTTCAACCAATGCTTTTTCAAGTAAATCTGTAACGGTATTTTTAAACATTTTTAGTATAAAAAGAGGGGACTTCCCGTCCCCTCATTATCTTATTTTGCATTTCAACGCTGCAAATATATAATTTTTTAATTGATTTTTAAAGTATTAATTTATAAATTTATAAGCATCTCGAACATTAAAACCATGAAAAAAATACTTGTCCCTACCGATTTTTCCGAACAAGCCGAAAACGCTTTAAAAGTTGCCGCACAATTGGCCAAGCAACACCATTGCGAAATTTATTTGCTCCATATTGTTGAAATACCGATGCACAAAGTTGATGCTTTAAGCAGTTACAACAATTTGCCCGAAGCCATCTATTTTATGAAATTGGCCCACAAACAGTTTAAGGATTTAAAAGCCAAAGCCTACCTAAAAGACTTGGTTGTACACGAACAGGTAGATTTGCACGAAATATTCAAGGGTGTTTTCCAAACTTGTAAAAAACACAACATCGATTTGGTTGTTATGGGCTCAAACGGGGTAAGCGGTTTGCGTGAAATGCTTATTGGGAGCAATACCGAAAAAGTGGTGCGCACCTCTGAAACCCCGGTGCTTGTTATTAAAAACAAGCATGATAAATTTAAGGTAAAGGATTTTGTTTTTGCTTCTGATTTTAAGGAAGAAAGCAAAATACCATACCAAAAGGCGCTTGGATTTGCCGAAATTTTAGGCGCCAAAATGCATTTGCTTATGGTAAATACACCTCATAAATTCGTTACCTCGGAAAAGGCAAACAAAAGAATGAACACCTTTATCGAGGCCAACAAATCGAACAATTATACTACCAATATTTATAACGATTTAAGTATTGAAAAAGGAATTATGAATTTCTCTAAATCCATAAAAGCCGATATAATTGGAATGAGCACCCATGGCAGACAAGGGATTTCGCATTTTTTTAATGGCAGCATTAGTGAGGATTTGGTAAACCATGCGAAGCGCCCCGTGATTACTTTTAAGATTTAGTTTTTTGTGCAAAGAGGCTAAGAAGCTAAGTGTTTCATTGTTTTGGTTTAAACTTGATTTTGTCAGAAAAAAACGATACATTCGTTCACTTGTGCTGAACTTGTTACAGTAACGTCGGATATAAGTCTGTTACTGAGCTAAGTTAAAGTATTAAAAACGACGCATACCCTTGAATAATTATACCCAATTAAGCACAAAAATTATGAGAACAACTATAAACAAAATTAAAACGCCAACATTTTCAATTTTATTTATAGTTGCATTAATTGGTTGTAAATCAGGAAATAAGGAACCTATTAAAGACACACAAAATGTTACTTCCCTAAATGTCCTTTCAGAAGTGGTTGATTCTATTAATTCAGATATAAACAACGGTGATTATGGATTAATTAACCGCTTTATGGTCATACGAAATGACGAGTTGTTGGCAGATTTTAAATATAATCAAGACTATGAATCCATAGTTAAAAAGTATGATACGACCAATCATCAATACAATTTCAATAATACGGATTGGCATCCTTACTACAAGGAAAGTGAGTTGCACACGCTTCAATCTGTAACCAAGAGTATTACATCAATCCTTTTTGGTATTGCATTGGATTTAAATGATGATTATAATGTTAGCAACAAAGCAATGCCTTTGTTGAGTGGTTATAATACTGACTTTCCAGATAAACGAAAGCAAAATATAACTATTGAAGATTTATTGACTATGAGAAGTGGATTACAATGGAATGAAGAGACTGACCATAATGATACTACAAATGACTGTTTTAGGCTGGAATCAAGCGACAACTGGATAGACTATGTATTGAGCAAGCCTATGGATACCATACCAGGAACAAGATTCGTTTATAATGGTGGAGGAACTGTACTTTTAGGGAAAATCATTAGAATCATAACGGGTAAACGAATTGACCATTGGGCAGAAGAAAAATTATTTGAGCCACTCGGCATTGGAGATTACTATTGGAAAGAAACACCTGATGGAGAAATCGATACAGAAGGAGGTCTATATCTTAAGGCAGAAGATTTGGCTAAAATTGGTTCATTGTTTTTGAACAAAGGGAATTGGAACGGTAAGCAAATTGTATCTAAAAGATGGGTCACAACATCTACAAGCCCTTTACTTAAAGACATAAAACCTCAATGGCGAAGTGTTACAGGTTATGGCTATCAATGGTGGATTCCTGAATATTCGGAAAATGGCAAAACCAATATTTATTCCGCTAACGGATATGGAGGTCAGTATTTAATGATAGCACCAGAATACAATTTAGTAATTGTCTTTAATGGTTGGAATATAAATGATGAACCTGAAAAGTCAACTTATAGAGTTTTACAAGACAGAATAATACCAGCACTTAAGTATAAATAACTGGGTGTTAAATGCTATTAGTAATTGCTTGTCCTCGCAACTACTCATAGCCAAACCTTAAAACGAACTTACCCAAAAACAAACCAACTTTTAGTTAAACCTATAAGCCAGCAAACCAACCCGCGTTAGGGATTGAGGCATTTGTTGAAGCTCGCCGACAAAGGAGGAAGCGACTGCCGAAAGCCCGACCTGCCACCTTGAGCTTAGTCGAAAGGCAAAGGTAACGCCCTAATAATATTCCTTAAAAAACAAAAAATCCTAATCATATGTTTGATTAGGATTTTTGTTGGTCCAATAGGGCTCACTTCGACTGCGCTCAGTATAAACTTCTCGCCCAATCTCATTCCAAAAAAAATCCCAACCAATTTAATGATTGAGATTTCCTTTTTTTGTTGGCCCACTAGGGCTCGAACCTAGACTCTTTGGTACCAAAAACCAACGTGTTGCCAGTTACACCATGGGCCATTTTGCTATTGAGGTGGCAAATTTAAAACAAAATTTTCTTTGCACAAGCATTTTTGTAAAAATATTTATGAGTTTGTATCGTTTCCTTAAAAACAATTAGAATTTTTGCGCTTAATAGCCATGGTAGCGTTGTTTTATGTTAAGACAAACCAAATAGTTATACCTTGTTTCATATTTATTATTAAATTCGCCCAAGCAAATAAACATAGATTTTATGGCACATTTAAACTTTAAAGAATGGAATACCATTTTAGGATGGCTCTCTTTTTTAATTGCATTAATTACGTACAGTTTAACCGTTGAACCCACGGTAAGTTATTGGGACGCGGGCGAATACATTTTAACCTCGGCAAAATTACAGGTTGGCCACCCACCGGGAGCGCCTTTATTCCAAATGCTTGGGGCCTTCTTTTCCATGTTTGCTTTTGAGCCTTCGCAAGTGGGCTGGATGATGAACATGATGAGTGCCATTGCCAGCGCATTTACCATTTTATTTATGTTTTGGACCATTACGTTGCTATTGGTAAAACTAGTAGCAAAAAATGGAGACATTAATTCGCAACAGGCCATGGCTATTTTAGGCAGTGGTTTGGTGGGCAGTTTAGCGTTTACATTTACCGATTCGTTTTGGTTTAATGCCGTTGAAACCGAGGTTTACGCCATGGCTACTTTAATTATGTCGGTGTTATTTTGGTTGGGCTTACGCTGGGAACAGGACATGGACAAACCCCGTGGCAACCGCTGGCTTATTTTAATTGCCTTTATTATCGGGCTTTCTTTTGGGGTGCATTTTATGGGCCTTTTAACCATTCCTGCCATTGGTCTTATTTATTATTTTAAAAACTACAAGACCGTTACGGTTAAAAACTTCATTATTGCAAATGCCGTTTCCATTGGTATTTTACTGTTTGTTTTTAAATTATTAGCGCCCAATATCCTTAAAATATTCAGTGCTTTTGAAATCTTTTTTGTCAATAGCGTTGGCTTGCCGTTTAACTCCGGAACCATAATAGCTGGTTTATTATTAATAGCCATTATTTATTATGCCTTAAGGTACACGCGGCAAAAACAATACGTGCACTTAAATACGGGCATTCTTTGCATTACCTTTGTCATCGTAGGTTTTTCTACTTGGTTAATGCTGCCTATTCGTGCCAATGCCAATGTGGTAGTTAACGAAAATAACCCATCTGACGCCCGAGAGCTACTAGCCTATTACAATCTGGAACAATACCCGGAAACCCATTTGTTTTACGGCCCTTTGTTTACCGACCAATATGCGTATTTGGATGAAAGAAATCCGTACACAGACGATAAACCCAACTACGAAAAAGACAAGGAAAAAGGCAAATACGTTATTGTAAACGATTACAAAAACGCCAAACAAAACTACAACTCAAAACACGCCGCTGTTCTTCCGAGAATGTGGAGTCCAGAACATGCCGAAAATTATATGATGTTTTCCGGGTATTTGGATTTTAAGCTGAAACCCGATTACCAAATGCAAAACGAGCTTCGTAAAGCAGTATCCGATTTTAAAAACGATGTCGCCCGTGGCAATGTAGATTACGAAGATTACCACAACTTTTTAAAACGATTTAAAAGTTATATCGATATTGAAAAACCCTCGTTGGCTTCAAACATTCTTTACATGCTCGAATACCAACTCGGGTATATGTATTGGCGTTATTTTATGTGGAATTTCACAGGGCGACAAGACGATATTCAAGGCCGCTACGACAATCATGGGAATTGGCTAAGCGGTATAAAATTTATTGACGAATGGCATTTAGGCTACTCGCAAGATAATTTACCAAGCGATGTAAAAAACAACAAAGCGCGAAACACATACTATTTCCTACCGTTAATTTTAGGGCTAATAGGCATGTTCTTCCTCTTTAACAAAGACAAAAAAACCTTTTGGGTGATGCTGGTGTTTTTCCTGTTTACTGGGTTGGCCATTCAGTTTTACACCAATGTGCGCCCGTTTGAACCCCGCGAACGCGATTACTCCGTTGTAGGCTCATTTTATGTATTTGCCATTTGGATTGGTTTTGGGGTTTACGCCATTTACGAAATGCTTAAAAAACACTTGCCATCAAAACTCGCTGTACCCATAATAACCATAGCTTGTTTAATTTTGGTTCCAGGTATTTTAGCCGCAAACAATTGGGACGACCACGATAGATCGGGCAAATACACCGCACGATCTATGGCCTATAAATATTTGGATTCCTGTGAAGAAAACGCCATACTGTTTACCATTGGCGATAACGATACGTTTGCCCTTTGGTACGCCCAAGAAATTGAAGGTTATCGTACCGATGTGCGTGTGGTAAACACCAGTTTATTTCAAACCGATTGGTACATCGACCAAATGAAACGTAAAGCTTATGAAAGCGATCCTATTCCTTCGCAATTAACACACGAGCATTACAGATACGGCACTAATGATTATGTGATGGTTGAGAACGTCATTAAAGATACGCTTGAAATTAAGGAAGCTTTAAACTTTATAACCAGCAATAATCCACGATCTAAATACCAATATATCCTGCAACAACAAGGTGTTGATGTTTCGCAGGTTAGAAACCAAGATTTAAATGCAAACTATTTACCTACGGGACATTTAAGACTTCCTGTAAATAAAGAAAATGCACTAAAATACGGCATCGTAAAACCAGAGGACGCCGATAAAATGGTATCGCATATCGACATTCATATTAAAGATGGTGCTGTATATAAAAACCGCCTTTTAATGCTTGACGTTGTTGCCAACAACGATTGGAAACGCCCCATTAATTTTACTGGTGGCGCTTTCGCGGAAGACGATTACATCTGGATGAAAGACTATCTGCAACTCGATGGCATGTGCTATAAATTGGTGCCCATTAAAACACCGGTTGATAGAGCAAATCCTTTTGATATGGGTCGCGTTGATAGCGATTTAATGTACGAAAAAGTTAAAAAATGGGATTGGGGCAATAGTGGTAGTCCGGATATTTACCACGATGTTGAAACCCGCAAAAACTCAATTACTTACCGCGGGAATTTGGCGCGTTTAATGGAACAGCTTATTAATGAAGACAAACCAGAGAAAGCCGAGGAAATAGCCGATATTGCCATGACCAATATGCCTGTTGAATACTTTGGTTTTTACACCCTTTTAGAGCCTTACATTAGCGGCTATTACGAGGTTGGAAACAAAGAAAAAGCGCAACAATTATTTAAAGAAGTAGCCAATAAATATCAGGAAAACCTAACCTATTACAGCGGTTTAAAAGTTGAAAATCAAGAGCGTTTGTTTGAAGAAATTTACACCGATATACAACGTTATAAAAGCCTTATTGATGTTTTAGTGGAATACGATATTGATTTTGCCGAAACTGAAGGCGATATTTTCAATAACTACTTAAAACTGTTTAGGCACTTTTACGGCGAAGACGAGCTTGAAGAAGAGCAACAGCAAACGGATTTAGATATTCCCGATAGCAGCAGTTTACAGATAGATACAGCTAATTAATTTCAGATTTAAGGCATGACCTTAACACCTGTAAAAACACCTATGTTGGTAAAGCGGATGTTTCCAAATTATATTTGGAACATCCCAACCGCTGGCAAAACCATCTATTTAACTTTTGATGATGGGCCAACGCCCGACATCACCAATTGGACTTTGGATGTTTTAAAACAATACAACGCCAAAGCCACTTTTTTTTGCATTGGCCATAATATTGAAAAGCATCCGGAGATTTTTCAGCATATTATAAATGATGGTCATGCCATTGGCAATCATACACACAATCACATTAAAGGTTGGAAAACCAAAACCAAAGATTATTTAGAAAATGTTTCAGAAGCAGAAAAAGTTATAAATTCTCAAATTAAAGTTTGTAACACTGAGCGCATTGGAAGTGCGGAACTTGAAACTCAAAACCCTGAACTTAAAACCCTAAACTCTGAACTATTTAGACCGCCTTACGGACAAATCAAACCAAAACAGGGCAAACAACTCATCGGGTTAGGTTACAAAATAATCATGTGGGATGTGCTGTCTTTTGATTGGGATAAAAACGTTACGCCCGAGGGTTGCTTAAATAATGTGATTTCAAAAAGCACAAACGGAAGCATCATTGTGTTTCACGATAGTGTGAAAGCTTCAAAAAACATGCAATATGCTTTACCAAAAGTTTTGGAATATTTTAACGAAAAAGGATATAGCTTTAAAAGCTTAAAAGCTTAGAAGCTTAGAAGCTTAGAAGCTTAGAAGCTTAGAAGCTTAAAAATATTGCTGAATAATTCCAATAAGTGTATTGGCATCTTGCTCTCCGCTTTGGCGCCATTTCATTTCGCCATCTTTATAAATAATTAATGTGGGCAAGCCTTTTACACGTAAAGCTTCGGCAAGTTCTTCGTTTTTTTCAACATCAATTTTAATCACTTTTGCCTTATCACCTAATGCTGCAGCAACGTCTCGAAGTACGGGATGCATGGCCGTTGATTGTTCGTTCCATTCTGTAAAAAAGTCTAACAGAACAGGAATATCCACATCGATAAGTTCCCCGAATTTTGACATATCTTAATGTTTTAAATCAATACAAAGCATTACAAACCTACAATTTTTTATTTTAGTTTGAAATCAACGCCATAAACTAAGTTGTTGATACTTAATTATAAATATAAAAAAAATTGTTGCAACTACAACATTAGTTAGTATTTATGCATCTTTTACGCCCTTTTTAAGTTCGATAACCGTTATTTCCGGCCAAATACCAACACGCCCTGGATAGCCTAAATAGCCAAAGCCGCGGTTTACGTTTATGTATTGCCCTTTTTCTTTGTAAATACCAGCCCAATGTTTATAGCGCCATTTTACGGGACTCCATTTAAACCACCCCGGTATTTCGATGCCAAATTGCATGCCGTGGGTATGCCCGCTTAAAGTTAAATGGTAATGATAATCGTCTTGAACCACCTCTTGCTCCCAATGCGAAGGGTCGTGGCTCATCAAGATTTTAAAATCATCCTTATCAACCTGTTGAGCGGCCTTTTTTAAATCTCCAGCCTTTTTAAAACCGCCAGCGCCCCAGTTCTCAACACCTATAATAGCTAAACGTTGGCCGTTTTTTTCAATGGTTCTACTTTCGTTTAAAAGCAAATCGAAACCCATGTCTTTTTGGGTTTGTATCAAGTCCTTAAAATTTTGTGCTTTGGCTTCTGATGTTGGCCAATTTACATAATCGCCATAATCATGATTACCCAATACCGAGTATATCCCATCCTTAGCCTTTAACGATCCAAACAAATCTTTCCACGCCGCCATTTCAGAGCTTTTGTTATTGACCAAATCCCCTGTAAACATAATCACATCCGATTTCTGTTCATTAATTAAATCTACGCCATATTCAATCTTGGTTCTGTTATCAAAACTGCCACAATGAATATCGCTAATTTGGGTTATTTTATAGCCATCAAAGGCTTCTGGCAAATCTTCAAAATACAATTTATAGCTTAAAACCCTAAAGCGGTATTTGCCTTTGTACATGCCATAAAGAAGCGATGCAAACGGAATTGCTGCCAATCCTATAGCAATCTGACTGATAAATTTTCGTCTGGAAGGCATGTAGAAAGTTTCTTTAGTAGTAACCAATTTATCATACAAACCCAACACGACTCTAATAATATCTTCGCCTAATAAAATGGGAATAATAACTAAGTTAAAAGACATAAAAGCGAGTAAAAACCCAAAGGCATAACTTTTTGAAGGATTTAAAACGCGCCCATCTGAAGCTGCTAAAAACTGAAACATGAAATTGCCTAAAACCAGTAAAGCAATACCAATAAAAATAATGTACACCCAATTACTTTTGCTTATTGTTTTAATGGCTTGAAAACCATAAAACGATATAAACAGGTAGAAAAGAATAAAAATAATCCAACGCGACATAGCTTTTTTTCCAAAGATACCTTATTTAAATATTCCAGCTTTATCTGCAAAACATATTTAACGCTACGTTAAGAAACGTCATCGTTTAATTGCTGTAACTTACTATGAAATGGCTATAATAATATTGGCGATGCGGGTTTCGTCTGAAAATGAAATAGTACGTTCGTCAAAAAAAGAAGCACTGTGCATAGAAATTTTAGGTGTTTCAATAACTTGTTTTATTGTTGTTGCAGAGCAATGGATTTCGTTAAAACCGGCCTCTTTAAACAATAGGGCATTTTCAGCATTGATACCGCCCCCTGGAAGTATTCCAATTTTATTTTCGGCCTTTTCCTTTAGCTGTTTAAGCAGTTCCAAGCCTTTATTAGCAGCGGTTTCCTGTCCCGAAGTAAGCACCCTATCAACACCCAAATCCGCAAGTTGCCCTAAGGCTTCCAAAGGATTTTCAACCCAATCAAACGCACGGTGGAACGTAAAGGGCAATGGTTTTGCGAGGTCCATTAAAATTTTGGTTCGTACAACGTCAATGGTATTGTTTTTATTTAAAACCCCAGAAACAATGCCGCTACAACCCAGCGCTTTACATTGTAGAATATCGCTTTTCATAATTTCGAACTCATCATCTGAATAGGTAAAGTTTCCGCTTCTTGGACGTATTAGAACAAACACGGGAATTTTAAGGGTTTCTGTTACTTTTTTAATCAGCCCAAAACTTGGTGTTATCCCGCCAATGGCAAGTTCAGAACACAACTCAATACGATTTGCCCCTGCATTTTCGGCATGAATTGCAGAACGATATGAATTGGCACAAATTTCTAGTAGCATTTTTTAGTATCTTAGAAGCCAAAATTAAGTATAATTTAGCAAATGCTTTTAAACTAAATATGATTTCCGTGCGACAATCATTGGGATTTTGGAAATGAAAAAATATAAAACTTAGATGGAACTTCCATAACTAGAATTCAATACCCAAATTAATGGTTATATGGAAGCTACATATGATCATTGAAAAAAACAAAAATATGAAAAGAAGAAACTTTATTAAAAACGCCTCTTTAAGTGGTGTTGGCGTTGCCGTTGGAAGCTCTATTATAGCTTGCGCCGAAAATAAAAAAGAAGAAAACAAAGCGGCCGCAACAAACGCAAAAGCATCGTTACCCTTAGTAATTGCCACCTGGAATGTACCGAACGCCACCGCAAAAGCTTGGGACGTCTTACAACAAGGAGGTTCGGTTTTGGATGCTTTGGAGCAAGGTGTTATGGTTGAAGAAGCCGATGAAAAAAACCAATCCGTAGGTAAAGGCGGGAGGCCCGATCGAGATGGGAATGTAACCCTTGATGCGTGTATAATGAATAAAAAAGGAGACTGCGGTGCCGTGGTGTATATGCAAAATATCACCCACGCTATTACCGTGGCAAGAAAAGTTATGGAAGACACACCACATGTGATGCTTGCCGGAAAAGGCGCCGAACAATTTGCTGTTGAAAGTGGCATGAAACGCGAAAATCTTTTAACGGATGCCTCAAAGAAAGAATGGGAAGAATGGCTTGTTGAAAAAGAATACAAACCGATTATAAATATTGAAAACCACGATACCATTGGCATGCTCGCTATCGATAAAAATGGCGATATTTCCGGGGCGTGCACCACAAGCGGACTCGCTTATAAAATGGCTGGTCGTGTGGGCGATTCTCCAATAATTGGCTCCGGTTTATTTGTGGATAACGAAGTTGGTGGCGCGGTTGCCACTGGTTTGGGCGAAGAGGTTGTAAAAACCGTTGGCAGCTTTTTAGTGGTAGAATTAATGCGCCAAGGCAAATCGCCACAAGAAGCTTGCGAAGAAGCTATTGGTAGAATTGTGAGCAAACCAAACAGTAATTACAAAAACTTTCAAGTGGGTTATATTGCCGTTAATAAACAAGGAGAAACGGGATCGTATTCCATTCACGAATGGTTTAGCATGACGAAATATCAAGATGGAAAAAACGAAAATTACCAATCGGATTATTATTTGAAGGATAAAGAATAATTCGCAAATATTTTATTTATTTCAAATTAAACTACAACTTTTCGTAGTTTTGGTTTTCTTTCAAAACAAACAAAATGTCTGAACAAAAACGCCTTTTTCTAGTTGATGCCTATGCCTTAATTTTTCGCGGGTATTATGCCTTTATAAAAAACCCCCGAATTAATTCCAAAGGCGAAGACACTTCGGCCATTATGGGTTTTATGAACTCCCTTTTGGATGTAATTAAACGCGAACGCCCCGACCATTTAGCCGTTTGTTTTGATAAAGGCGGTAGCGCAGACCGTGTAGAAATGTTTGAAGCCTACAAAGCCAACAGGGATGAAACGCCCGAAGGTATAAAAACAGCAGTTCCGTACATTTATGAGATCTTAAAAGCCATGCACATTCCCATTATGGTTAAGGAAGGTTATGAAGCCGATGATGTAATTGGCACCCTGTCCCGCCAAGCGGAAAAAGAAGGCTACCAAACCTTTATGGTAACGCCCGACAAAGATTTTGCGCAATTGGTAACCGAAAATATTTTTATGTACCGTCCCGTTTTTGGTGGTGGTTACGAAACTTGGGGCATCCCCGAAGTGCAGAAAAAATTTGAAGTAACCGACCCTATGCAAGTGATTGATTTTTTGGGAATGATGGGCGATTCCAGCGACAATATTCCCGGATTACCGGGCGTTGGTGAAAAAACGGCCAAAAAATTCATTAAGGAATTTGGCAGTATGGAAGGTTTATTGGCCAATACCGATAAGCTTAAGGGCAAAATGAAAGAAAAAGTGGAGGCTAACGGCGAACTGGGATTGCTCTCCAAACAATTGGCGACCATTATGTTGGATGTTCCGGTAACGTTTAATGCCAAAGATTTTGAACTGGACCATCCCGATATTGAAAAGGTTAAAGACATCTTTCAGGAATTGGAGTTTAGGAGATTGACCGATAATTTTTTAAAAACGTTTTCAACCGAAACGGAAACTGCTCAATCTTCACCCGAAAAACCTTCAGATAAAACGGAAACAAAAGCCACACCAAAGGAAGTTAAATCTGCTGGAGCTGGTCAATTTTCTCTATTTGGAGCAGAAGACAATTCCGCGGAAGCGCCAACAAGCAACACCAGAAAAACCTCGGAAACATCGTCGCATTTTTACCAAAGTGTCGCCTTGGGAATGGCCACCAAATTGTTTGTTAAAAATTTAATGAACCAAACTTCGGTGTGTTTTGATACCGAAACCACAGGGTTAAACCCGTTGACGGCAGAATTGGTGGGCATTGCATTTTCGTGGGAAGTGGGCAAAGGTTTTTACATGCCGTTTCCCGAAAACAAGGATGAAGCGCAAGCATTGATTGAAGAATTACGGCCGTTTTTTGAAAGTGAAGCGATTGAAAAAATCGGTCAGAATTTAAAATACGACATTAAGGTTTTAGCAAAATACAATGTTAGCGTAAAAGGCAAATTGTTTGATACCATGTTGGCGCATTACCTGATTAACCCGGATATGCGGCACAATATGGACGTGCTTGCCGAAACCTATTTGAATTATACGCCAATTTCGATAACCGAACTGATTGGGAAAAAAGGCAAAAACCAACTGTCGATGCGCGAGGTGCCGCTGGAAAAACAAACCGAATACGCCGTTGAAGATGCCGATATTACCTTGCAATTAAAAGAACATTTTGAAAAAGAATTGGGTGAGGCCAACACACAAAAGCTGTTTGACGAGATTGAAATTCCGCTACTGCGCGTTTTGGCGGCCATGGAATTGGAAGGCATTAATTTGGATAAAGACTTTTTACATTCGCTATCGGAGCAGTTAAATACGGATATAAAGGATTTAGAAACGAAAATTTATACCGAAGCGGGCGAGGAATTTAACATTGCATCGCCCAAACAATTGGGTGTTATTTTATTTGAAAAACTAAAGTTGGTTGACAAACCCAAAAAAACCAAAACGGGACAATATGCAACGGGTGAAGATATTTTATCTTATCTCGCCAAAGACCACGACATTATTCGGGATATTTTAGAGTATCGTGGATTGGCAAAATTAAAAAGCACCTATGTGGATGCCTTACCGCTTCAGGTTGAAGAATTAACGGGAAGGGTGCACACCGATTATATGCAAACCGTTGCAGCAACCGGGCGTTTGAGTAGTAATAATCCGAATTTACAGAACATTCCAATTAGAACCGAACGTGGGCGACAGGTACGAAAAGCGTTTATTCCCCGTGATGAAAATTACACCTTGCTAGCTGCCGATTATTCTCAAATAGAACTGCGCATTATTGCGGCTTTGAGCAAAGAAGAAAACATGATTGAAGCCTTTAAAAACGGTGAAGATATTCATGCTTCAACAGCTTCAAAGGTATTTGGTGTGCCTTTGGGCGAAGTTACCCGCGAGCAACGAAGCAACGCCAAAACCGTAAACTTTGGTATTATTTATGGCGTTTCAGCTTTTGGACTGAGCAATCAAACCGATTTATCGCGAAGCGAATCCAAAGCATTGATTGACACCTATTATGCCACCTATCCGAAACTGCGAAGTTATGTTCACGAACAAATCGATTTTGCCCGCGATAACGGCTATGTGCAAACCGTTTTGGGACGTCGCCGTTATTTAAAAGATATTAATTCCAGAAATGCGGTGGTTCGTGGCGCTGCCGAACGAAATGCCGTAAATGCGCCTATTCAAGGAAGTGCCGCCGACATTATTAAAATCGCCATGATTAATATTTATAACAAATTACAAGAAGGCGATTACAAAACCAAAATGTTACTGCAAGTCCATGACGAATTGGTTTTTGATGTTTATAAACCCGAGCTTGAAGCCATGAAAACCTTGATTAAAACCGAAATGGAACAGGCTTTTGTAATGGATGTACCGTTGGACGTGGAGATGGATGTAGGCGAAAATTGGCTGGAGGCGCATTAAGCTTATTTCGCAAAAATACACCGCCAATTGTACTTAAGAAGCAAAAACCTTTAAATCACTGCTGTTCATTTTTAGACGAAACAGACAAATAATTTAAAGATTTCTGTTTTAAATTCTTTTTGAATTCTAATGAGATTACTTTACATGTTTTTCTTTTTTCAAACGTTCACCTACTACCGTATATGAAATCTGGTCGTGAAAAAGTTTTTTGTATTTTCTATATGTGAAAATTTGAATTATAAATGGAATAACAAGCAAATACAAATAACCCATAAAAAACCTTAGTATATTTCTAAAAAACGCCCTGAAAAAACCAATTCGGTTGCCTTGACGGTCTGTAATTTCCATTTTCATTATTAGTTTCCCAAATGTACCTTTATACTTAGAGGACTCAACGACTGCGCTAACGACAAAATACAATAACATAGGAATAATTATGAAAAAGAACCAATCATTCATGGTAAGTTCTGCTGTTTCATCCATAATAACTTCTTCGGAGGCAAATGCCGACCAGCCTACTCCACCTAAAATTGATCCAATGAAAAAAAGCGGTACTGTAGTTAATATTTGATCAAGGAAAAAAGCCAAAGCCCGTTTCCATAATACCCTGCGGTAATACTTTTTACGCCAGTCAACCTGCATGTCAACATTTGCAATTTTCTTTCTTTCTCTGGGTTTTACGGTTTCTTTTTTAGCTTCTTTTTCAACTATCGGTTTCTTTTCAATTATCGGTTCCTCTTCAACTATTGGTGCTTTGGTTTGTTTAGCCTCAACAACTTCTTCAACTTGGTCTGCTAATGCTTCTGTACTATCCGGAACGTCAATTTCAGAATCTGCCAATGAAGATGCTGGCGTGGGGTCCGCGGTTGGTTCGGTAATTTCCATTTCGGAAAGCAATTCCGAAATATCAGCTTTCGATGCTTCCTCTACAACGTCATCTTCAACAGAATCAACATTATTATAACTGAATTCATTTATGGATTCGTAAATATCGTTAACCACCGAGGTTAAGGCATCATCTTCACTGTTCCAAAATTGTTTGTTATTAAGCGGTTGCGTGTTTTTCGGCAATAGTGGTAAGTTTACAAATGGCGTAGATTTCCACATACAATTCCTTACCAAAATGGGCAGCATAATTGTTTCATCGTTATTATATCTTTCAATAACTTTTTGGGTGCGAATATAAGTTTGATCATCGTTAATAAAATCGGCACTTATAAACGCCAAAACAATATCGGCATCATATAATTGAAGCTTATATTCGTTAATATCCTGTCCTGGTGGGATCTCGAAATCGCTTAAAATTTCAATGGGAATTTCAGAATTCCTCACTACCGGTGAGAGGTATTTTTTCACCGCTTTGGTTTGTTCTTCATCTTCGGGAGCCGCTAGGAAATATACGGTGATTTTTCCTTTTTTAGTGGGCATTGAAGACTGTGTGCTTGTTGCCATAGTTATAAATATTTTGGTTGGTTACTTTATTTTATACTATTTATTTTGATAGGATATGATCTACAAGGCGTTCAATTCCGGTTGCTACTTCGGTGAAGGCTGCATCTCTATCGGCATATTCAGAAATCGGTTTTGCATTTCGCGGCAAAGCCTGCAATTTTGCAAATGGCATGCTGGTCCATTTACAATTTCTTAAAATAATAGGCACTACAAAGGCGTCTCCGGCTTCGTGACGTTTCATGGCTTCTGCCAATTCTTTATCCCAAATAAAATCGGAAGCGAGAAAATCGACACTTACCAAAAGTAAAATGATATTGGCTTTAGCAAGTTCATCCATAATGCCGGCATTCCATTCCTGTCCTGCAATTAATTCCCGATCGTTCCAAGCATCAATCTTGCCCGAGCGCTTTAGTACTTTTAGGTATTTATCCATTTCATCTTTGAGGCCTTCATCTTCATGGGCATATGAAGTGAAAATTTTGACGGCTTGGTCTGACATAATTGTTTATGGGTTTTTAATTGTTAATTACAAACTGGTTTTTCATTTAAATGGTAATAAGAAATCGCCATAACGAAATCCTTTTAAAATAAAAAGAAATCACAAAATGCATAAGATCAAAAAAAATAGATTGGGGTAGTAATTGTTGAAATTCAATAAAATAGAGCGCCTAGAATTAGACTTAGAGAATATTAAAGTTAATAAAAAATAATTAAATGATCTTTTTTTATCTGTCGCTATACTTTCACTTACAAACGCCTTGAATTTCTTCAGCAATTTAGTATAAAATATCTTAATATTCTATAAGCACACGCATATAAATGATTGATTTTGTAAAAGTTACTACCTTTTACCACCATAAATATGGTTTAATCAATCACTCATATCATTAAATTGATGATAATAACAACGGTTACTTTACCGATAAAAACCATTTGTTATCAGTTGGCATCAATCTTAAATTTGTTGAAAACAATTAGGCCTTTCAAGCTGAAAAACAGAACACACCACGTAATATTTACACCCAATCAGTTCATCAAATTTCTTGGTAATCGATTGGGTTTTTATTTGATAAAATTCAATCGCCCAAAACCCGCAATTATTAATCTAAAATAATCTCACTTCACTATTTGGTAATCAAATATATAATCGTAAATTTGCAAACTCTTTTTGAGAGAGGAATGTTTAATTAGAAAAAATTTAAAGTGTGGACACATTAAGCTACAAAACGATTTCAGCAAACAAAGCTACTGTAAATAAAGAGTGGGTTTTAGTTGATGCTGAAGGTCAGGCGCTTGGTCGTTTAAGCTCTAAAGTTGCAAAACTTTTAAGAGGTAAACACAAGCCAAACTTCACACCTCATGTAGATTGCGGAGATAATGTAATTATTATCAATGCTGAAAAAATCACGTTATCTGGAAACAAATGGAACGACAAAACGTACATTCGTCACACAGGTTACCCAGGAGGTCAAAAAAGTTTAACTGCTACTGAATTGTACGGGAAAGACCCTGCAAGAGTAGTAGAAAAATCAGTAAAAGGAATGCTACCTAAAAACAAATTAGGTGCAGCGTTATTCCGTAATCTAACCGTTGTTGTTGGTTCAGAGCATGCTCATGCAGCGCAAAAACCAAAGGCAATTAACTTAAACGAATTCAAATAATGGATGTAATTCACAAAATTGGCCGTAGAAAAACGGCTGTTGCGCGCGCTTATGTTGCCCCAGGAAAAGGTAACATTACAATCAATAAAAAAGACTTAGCTAATTATTTTACTACCGCTACTTTACAGTACAAAGTAAAACAACCATTAGTTTTGACTAACAATGACGCCAACTTTGATATTACAGTAAATGTATTTGGAGGAGGTATTACAGGTCAAGCAGAAGCTGTTCGTTTGGCAATTTCTCGCGCTATGTGCGAAGTTGATGCAGAGAACAGATTAACATTAAAACCAGAAGGTTTATTAACAAGAGATCCAAGAATGGTAGAGCGTAAGAAATTCGGACAGAAGAAAGCTCGTAAGAAGTTCCAATTCTCGAAACGTTAATTTTATCCTCAACTTGATTGAGGAACTGTTTATCAGTTATCTTAATCTTGTTGAAAATTAAAACAAAAAATTTAAACAGTTATTGTTGTCCTAGTTGTAAAAAACAGGATTTAGTTTAGCATCTAAATAGTTAAGGCGATTTAAAAAATGACCACTTAATTATTGCTAATTCAACAGAACGTAAACTATTACAAAATGGCAGTAGAAGTAAAAGAATTACTTGAAGCAGGTGTACACTTCGGTCACCTTACACGTAAGTGGGATCCAAACATGGCGCCTTACGTATATATGGAGCGCAACGGCATCCATATTATCAACCTTTATAAAACAGCGGCAAAAATTGAGGAAGCAGGTGCAGCATTAGCTAAAATTGCAAACTCGGGTCGTAAGATTTTATTCGTTGCAACAAAAAAACAAGCCAAAGATATCGTCGCTGAAAAAGCCGGCGAAATTAACATGCCTTACATCACAGAAAGATGGCCGGGTGGTATGTTAACCAACTTTGTTACTATTAGAAAAGCGGTTAAAAAAATGGCCTCTATCGATAGAATGAAGAAAGACGGTACGTTTTTAACCTTATCTAAAAAAGAACGTTTACAAGTTGATCGTTTAAGAGCGAAGTTAGAAAAAAACTTAGGTTCTATTAGCGATATGACGCGTTTACCGGGAGCTTTGTTTGTTGTAGATATTAAGCGTGAGCACATCGCTATTAAAGAAGCTCAAAAATTAAACATTCCTATTTTTGCCATGGTTGACACCAACTCCGACCCACGTCAGGTTGATTATGTTATACCAGCAAATGATGACGCTTCTAAATCGATAGACAAGATATTAACGCACGTAGCCTCTGCAATAGCAGAAGGTTTGGCTGAGCGTAAAGCTGAAAAAGATGCAACGGCATCTGCTAAAGAGGAAACTCCAAAAACCGAGGCTAAAGCTAAAGCTGCTCCAGCTAAAAAAGCTGTTGCTGAAGAAGAAGAATAAATAACACAATACACACAAATAAGTCGTTTAGTTCTTTTTCTCAATTGAAAAATAAATTAAACGACTTTTTTAAATTATAATTACTATGAGTACTACAGTAAAAATAACAGCCCAAGAGGTTAATAAATTAAGACAAGCTACTGGTGCAGGCATGATGGACTGCAAAAAAGCATTGGTTGAAGCCGAAGGTGATTTTGACAAAGCCATTGAGGTTTTACGTAAAAAAGGACAAAAAGTTGCAGCAAAAAGAGCAGACCGCGAATCTAGCGAAGGTGCCGCTGTATCTAAAGTAAATGCCGATAATACTTCAGGTGTCGCTATTGTTTTAGGATGTGAAACGGATTTTGTTGGTAAAAACGAAAACTTTTTGGCATTAGCTAATCAATTGGCCGATATTGCTTTAAACCACGATTCTAAAGAATCATTTTTAGCAGCAGATTTTGGAGGCATGACAGTTGCCGAGAAATTAGTTGAACAAACTGGTGTGATTGGCGAAAAACTAGAAATCAATGCATTTGAAAAACTAGAAGCTGCTTATGTTGGAACTTACGTTCACATTAATAAAATTGCTGCTTTAGTAGGCTTATCTGCTAATGTTGACAACGCCGAAACCTTAGTAAAAGATGTTGCCATGCAAGTGGCCTCTATGGGAGCTACCACTTTATCTTATAAAGATTTTGACCCGGCTTACATTGCATCGGAAACTGAAGCGCGTATCGCAGTAATTGAAAAAGACAATATAGAATTAGGACGTTTGGGCAAAACCCTAAAAAATGTACCAAAATACATCTCTATGGCACAATTAACTCCAGAAGTTATTGCCGAGGCAGAAGAAGCTGCAAAAGCAGAACTTAAAGCTGAAGGTAAGCCAGAACAGATTTGGGACAGAATTTTACCTGGTAAAATGGAGCGTTTTATTTCTGATAATACAACTTTGGATCAAGAGCAATGCTTACTAGATCAAAAGTTCATTAAAGACGAAAAGAAAACCGTTGCCGAATATGTTTCTTCTTTTGGTGATGTTGAAATTTCAGGATTTAAACGAGTTACTTTAGGATAATTCTAATTTCTGTTAAAACAGGAATCTAAAGCATAAACCACTATTCTTAAAAGAATAGTGGTTTTTTTATCCTTAAAAAGGACTTATTTATAAATTCAAAAAATAAAAAAATTATGTAGCTTTGCTAAACTTTCAAAAACATTATGAAATACAAACGCATCCTACTTAAATTATCCGGCGAAGCCTTAATGGGCGACCGACAATATGGTATCGACCCCGAACGATTAGCAGAATATGCCCAAGATATTAAAGCCGTTACAGAGAAGGGCATCGAAGTGGCTATTGTAATTGGTGGCGGTAATATTTTTAGAGGCGTAGCTGGCGCCATGAATGGCATGGACAGGGTTCAAGGCGATCACATGGGTATGCTGGCAACCGTAATAAACGGTTTAGCATTGCAAAACGCTTTGGAAGATGCCGGTGTGAAAACACGGTTGCAAACTGCCATTAAAATAAATGAGGTGGCCGAACCTTTTATACGCAGAAAAGCGATGAGCCATCTTAAAAAAGGACGTGTTGTTATTTTTGGTGGCGGCACCGGAAATCCGTATTTTACTACCGATTCTGCGGCTGTTTTAAGAGCAATTGAAGTTGAAGCCGATGTGATTTTAAAAGGTACACGGGTTGATGGTATTTATAACACAGACCCTGAAAAAGACCATTCGGCTATAAAATTTGAGCACATCACATTTGACGATGTACTGAGAAAAGGGTTGAAAGTAATGGATACCACAGCGTTTACATTAAGCCAGGAAAACAAACTGCCAATAATAGTTTTCGATATGAATACCAGAGGAAATTTAATGAAAGTTGTTTCTGGTGAAAAAATTGGAACAGAAGTGAATATTTGATTATTAAAATTATAACTTTAAGGTATCACCTTAAAGTTTCAAATAAATTGTCATTCCCTTAAAAAAGGGAATCTAAACTAACACCACATTATAAAATTAAAGCTTGTTAGTTTGGCGCAATTTTTGAAATTATTGATATAAAATTTTAAAACATGAATGAAGACGTACAATTTATATTAGACACGGCAAAAGAAGCTATGGATAATGCCATAAAGCATTTGGAAAAGCAATTGGTAAACATTAGGGCCGGAAAAGCAAGTCCCGCAATGTTGGGTAGCGTTATGGTAGATTACTACGGTTCGCAAACGCCCTTAAGTCAAGTAGCCAACGTAAATACACCCGATGGAAGAACAATAACCGTTCAGCCTTGGGAAAAAAGCATGTTGCAGGAAATTGAACGTGGTATTGCTTATGCCAACCTTGGTTTTAACCCCATGAATAACGGAGAAACCATTATCATTAATGTACCGCCTTTAACCGAAGAACGCCGTCGTGCCCTTGCAAAACAAGCAAAGGCAGAATCCGAAGATGCAAAAATCAGTGTTAGAACAGCACGTAAAGACGCCATGAACGACGTTAAAAAGAATGATGATATTTCAGAAGACCTTCAAAAGAATGCTGAAATTGATATACAAAAAATGACGGACTCATACGTGAAAAGGATAGATGATATCTTTGAAAATAAAGAAAAAGAAATCATGACCGTGTAATTTAAGAAGCGACTAAATTGTCGCTTTTTTTATAAACCCTAACTTTTATCGCGCACATGCTAAAACATTGTACAACTTTCCTGTTTTTCATTTTTACAATGTTGCTGCACTCCCAATCTTTTTCAAATACGGAAATAGAACCCAAACAAGATTCGATTAAAAAAAAAGCTTTTGTTAAGCAACTCGGAAACGGTTTTTTGCCCACCAAGTATTTTAATTTCGACTTGCGCTATTTAATAAAATTCAATCAATACGAGGGCCTCAGAACTGGTATTGGTGGCATAACCAACGAGGCGCTTTCAGAGACCTTCCGAATTAACGGCTATACCGTTTACGGTTTTAAAGACCACCGTTTTAAATACAGTATCGGCGCTGGTTTCAGGTTGGCCGAAAAAACAAACACCTGGTTAAACGCGTCGTATACCAACGATTTGCAAGAAACCGGAAGCACAAAGTTTTTAACCGACACCCGCTTTTTCCAATTTTTCGAACCCCGTTTGTTAAATATCGATTTGTTCCATAAACACGTTACAAAAGCTATTTCCATCGAGCACCAATTAGCGTCAAAATTATTAACCGAAACACAGTTTGCGGTAAGCAATATAAACCCAACGTACAATTACCAATACGTTTTTAACAACAATGCACTTAGCGAGTTTCATTTAAGCACCGTAACTTTAGCATTGCAATGGAGCCCTTTTAGCCATTATGACTATGCAAAAAACAAATTAATCGAAACCAAGGAAGGCTACCCAAAATTTACGCTTCAGTTTACCAATAGCTTTAAAAATTTATTTAACAGCAACATAAATTTTTCAAAACTGGATTTTAGAACCATTCATAAAATACCACATAAAAACGACGCCCTTTCAGAAATAACTTTAGTTTCTGGCATCACCTCTGAAAATGCGCCATTAACCCATTTGTACCACGCATACCCAAACAACATCAGAAAAGAAACCATTATGCAACGGTTTTCGGTGGCCGGTTTAAATAGTTTTGAAACCATGTTTTTTAATGAGTTTTTTTCGGATAAATTCACAACCTTTCAACTCAAACATTATATAGCGCCATTTAAAATATCCAAACGTTTCCAACCGCAATTGGTATTAATAACCCGATACGCCATTGGCGACATAGAAAACCCGGAAAGGCATCAAAATGTAACATTTAATTCTTTAAAAAAGGGCTACACCGAATCCGGTTTCGAGCTTAACAAATTGCTCTTTGGCTTTGGTTTAAGTTTTTCGTACAGATATGGCGCATATCATTTACCTAAAACAGAAGATAATATTGCCCTAAAATTCACCTTTAACGTAACATTATAAGGGAATTAAAGTTAGTTATACATTGTTTTTTCTACCTTTGCGCATCTTTAAAACAGAGCATGTTTAAACTATTCACAAAAAACTTCTGGGATGTAACGGCAAGACTTATTTTGCGTAACAAAATAGCCATTCTTGTTGCCATAATTGGGGCTACTGTATTTTTTAGTTTTCAGTGGAAAAACATGCGGTTTACGCACACCGAAGCCAACTTATTACCGGACGACCACGAGGTAAATGTGGTTTATAACGATTTTTTAAAAATCTTTGGTGAAGAAGGTAATTTAATTGTTCTTGGAGTTAAAGATGAATCGCTTTTTACCGTTGAAAAGTTGAATGCTTGGAACAAACTTTCAGAATCATTCAAACAATTTGAAGATGTTGAAACTGTTATTTCAATCAAAGATTTACAAAAGCTTATCAAGGATGATGAAAACGCAAAATTCAGGCTCGAACCTTTTATAAAAGATTCGGTTTCTTCTTTAAAACAAATTGAAACGCTTCAAGATGAGCTTTTTAAAAAGTATCCGTTTTATGATAATTTCCTGTTTAATAAAGAAACAAAAACGATTAGAACAGCCATTTATTTAAAAAAGGATATTGTTAACACGTCGGCCAGAAAAGACTTTGTTATCGATGTTTTAAACCCGACGATTGAAGCTTTTGAAATCGCCCAAAATTTAGATGTTAGGGTGTCTGGAATGCCTTATATAAGAACCCTAAACTCCCAACTTATTATTGACGAAATAGGCAAGTTTATTGTTGCTGCATTGTTGGTTACCTCGCTTATTTTCTTTTTCTTTTTCAGGTCCTTTCGAGCCACTTTTATTTCGTTAATCGTGGTGTGTATTGGCGTGATGTGGACCTTGGGTTTCCTAGGTTTGTTAAACTACGAGATTACCGTTTTAACGGCCTTGATTCCGCCATTAATAATTGTAATTGGTATTCCAAATTGCATCTTTTTAATAAACAAATATCAACACGAGGTTAAACTGCACGGCAATAAAGTAAAATCGTTGCAACGAGTTATCACCAAAATCGGGAATGCAACGTTAATGACCAACGTTACCACAGCCTCTGGTTTTGCTACTTTTATTTTAACCGAAAGCAAGCTTTTAAAGGAATTTGGTATTGTGGCATCGCTAAGTATTTTGGCTATTTTTATTTTGTGCCTGCTCATCATTCCAATAATTTACACCTTTTTACCGTACCCAAAAGAGCGTCATTTAGAACACTTAAACAAGCGTTGGATAGGTGCTTTTGTTGATTGGATGGAACGCATGGTAAAGCAAAAACGCATTGCCATTTACGCCACGTCATTGGTATTGCTTATAGCCAGTATTATTGGTATTTATCAAATAAAAATCTCGGGGAGTTTGATTGACGATATGCCTCAAGAATCTGAATTTGTAAACGATATTCGTTTTTTTGAAGATGAGTTTAGCGGTATTATGCCTTTGGAAATTATGATTGACACCAAGCGCAAAAAAGGTGTTATGAAACTAGGCACCTTAAAACGCATGAACGAACTGGAGGATTTAATTATCGAAACGCCCGAACTCTCTAAACCCATTTCGGTTGTTGGTTTGGTTAAATACTCCAAACAGGCGTATTACAACGGCAACCCCAAGCATTACCAACTACCAACATCGCAGGAAAACAGTTTTATTTTATCGTATGCCAAAAACTCGACATCCAATGTCGATTTGCTTAAAAACTTTGTAGACAGCACCGGGCAATACGCACGTATCACCACTTTTATGAAGGATATTGGCACCGATAAAATGGAGCGCATCGAGGAAAACCTGCAAACCGAAATAGACAAGGTTTTTCCTAAAGAACGCTACAACGTAAGCATGACGGGCAAAGCATTGGTGTTTCAAAAAGGCACCAAATACTTGGTAAAAAACCTAGCCATTTCGCTATCGTTAGCCATATTTCTTATTTCATTATTTATGGCCTATATGTTCAGGTCTTTTAGAATGATAATTGTATCGCTCATCCCTAACCTCCTGCCATTATTGGTAACCGCAGGTTTAATGGGCTATTTGGGTGTGCCTATAAAACCGTCAACCATTTTGGTGTTTAGTATTGCTTTTGGTATTTCGGTTGATGATACGATTCACTTTTTAGCAAAATACAGACAAGAGTTACAGGCCAACCATTGGAAAATAAAAAAATCGGTTTATGCCGCTTTACGCGAAACCGGTGTAAGCATGTTTTACACCTCCATAGTTTTATTCTTTGGATTCTCGGTTTTCACCATTTCCAGCTTTGGCGGTACGGTGGCTTTAGGGGCTTTGGTTTCGGCGACTTTACTTTTTGCTATGCTTTCAAACCTCTTGTTATTACCGTCTTTATTACTGTCTTTAGAACGCAGTATTGCCAATAAAGAAGTATTGAAAGAACCTTCGATAAATATTATTCCAGAGGAAGACGACACAGAGGAAATTGCAAATAACTAATGATAAAATCCAAAAAGGATATTTCTCATTTTGGTGTTTGTTTTTTGATTATTTGAAGATTGAAAGCCCAAAGGCTTTCTTTATATTTGCACTTTAAAATTAAATACACATGCAATTACGTACCGTATCACAATTATTATCGCAGGGAATTACCCTGCCAGAAGTAGAAATCAAGGGTTGGGTAAGAACCTTTAGAGCAAATCGTTTTATAGCCTTAAATGATGGTTCTACTTTAAATAATATACAATGTGTAGTGGACTTTGAAAATACAGACCAAGCTATTTTAAAACGTATTACAACGGGTGCTGCACTTCATATAAAAGGCGAATTGGTGGAAAGCCAAGGCAAAGGCCAAAATGTTGAAATCAATGTGAATTCCATTGAAATTTTAGGCGATTCTGATGCTGAGACCTTTCCTATTCAACCTAAAAAACACTCATTTGAATTTTTAAGGGAGAATGCCCATTTACGCACGCGAACCAACACCTTTAGTGCCGTGATGCGTTTGCGTTCTGCCCTGTCGTTTGCCATTCATAAATATTTTAACGAAAACGGGTTTTACTATATGCACGCGCCCATAGTAACGGGAAGCGATGCCGAAGGTGCCGGAGAAATGTTCCGCGTTACCAATTTAGATGCTAAAAATCCGCCATTAAATGATGAAGGCGAAGTCGATTTTTCAAAAGATTTCTTCGGAAAAGAAACCAACCTTACCGTTTCGGGGCAATTGGAAGCTGAAACCTATGCGATGTCTTTAGGCAAAGTATATACCTTTGGTCCGACCTTTCGCGCCGAAAACTCGAATACCTCGCGCCATTTAGCTGAGTTTTGGATGATTGAACCCGAAGTGGCTTTTATGGATTTAGCGGGCAATATGGATTTGGCGGAAGCTTTTTTGAAATCTGTTATTACTTATGTTTTAGAAAACAATCGTGAAGATTTAGAGTTTTTGGACAAACGTTTACAAGACGAAGAAAAATCTAAACCGCAGGCGCAACGTAGTGATATGACGTTAATTGAAAAATTAAAGTTTGTTACCGAAAACAATTTTAAACGTGTAAGCTATACCGAAGCCATCGATATTTTACGCAACAGCAAACCCAATAAGAAAAAGAAATTCAAATATCTAATCGACGAATGGGGCGCAGATTTACAAAGCGAACACGAGCGTTTTCTTGTTGAAAAACACTTTAAATGCCCTGTGATTTTATTTGATTATCCGGCAAATATAAAAGCGTTTTACATGCGTTTAAACGAAGACGGCAAAACCGTTCGTGCCATGGATATACTGTTCCCAGGCATTGGCGAAATAGTTGGTGGCTCGCAGCGTGAAGAGCGTTTAGAGGTTTTAAAAGAAAAAATGAAGGCTTTGGATATCGACGAAGAGGAACTGTGGTGGTATTTGGATTTACGCAAATACGGCACCGCGGTGCATTCTGGGTTTGGCTTAGGCTTCGAGCGTTTGGTGATGTTCGCCACAGGAATGGGCAATATTAGAGACGTTATTCCTTTCCCACGAACCCCACAAAACGCAGAGTTTTAGATTTACTTTCGTATTATAGAGACCTGTCAGGTTCCCTGTGCTGAACTTGTTTCAGTATCTTAATCAGACAGGTCTTCTTTTTTAAAAATAGTTTTATATTTTTACAATAATCAAATCGGAACATGCTTAAACAATATTTACAATTCAAATTATCGCAAAAACTGTCGCCGCAGCAGATTCAATTAATGAAATTGATTCAGTTGCCAACACAGGCTTTCGAGCAACGCATTAAGCAAGAGCTTGAAGAAAACCCTGCGCTTGAAGGTGGTAAAGAAGAGCATGACAACGATTACGATTCGGATTTAGACAATTCTGCCGATGATTATGATGACAATGAAACCATAAATGCCGAAGATATTAATGTTGATGAATATTTAAGTGATGATGAAATCCCGGATTACCGCACGCAGGTTAATAATTACAGTAGCGATGATGAGGAAAAAACGATGCCCTATGCCGCAGGAACATCTTTCACCCAGCATTTAATCAATCAATTGAACACCTATCGGTTATCTGACGACGAGCGCGATATTGCTGAATTTTTAGTAGGAAGCGTCGATGAAAGCGGATACATCCGTCGTTCGCTATCCGATATTACCGATGATTTGGCGTTTACGCAAAACGTGTACACCGATGAAGACAAAGTGGCATCGGTTTTGCGCATTGTACATCAATTGGATCCGGCTGGTGTTGGCGCACGAAACCTTCAAGAGTGTTTAAGTATCCAGCTACATAGAAAAGAAAAAACAGCCAATATAGAATTGGCTATTGATATTATTGATAATGCTTTCGATCAGTTTACAAAAAAGCATTATAAAAAACTGCTCCAAAAATTCGATATTACCGAAGCTCAACTGAAAGACGCCATTTCAGAAATTGAACATTTAAACCCAAAACCCGGAGGTTCTTATGCGGGCAATAACCGAATTGTTGAACATGTGGTTCCCGATTTTGCCATTAAAATTGTTGATGGCGAGTTAGAGCTCACGCTTAATGGCAGAAACGCACCCGATTTACACGTGTCTAGAGAATACAGCAACATGCTTAAAGGTTATAAGGACAGTAAAGAAAAATCGAGCTCGCAAAAAGATGCCGTTATTTTTATAAAACAAAAATTAGATGCTGCCAAGTGGTTTATCGAGGCTATAAAACAACGCCAACAAACCTTGTTTGTAACCATGAGTGCTATTATGCATTATCAAAAAGAATATTTTTTAACTGGCGATGAGCGCAATTTAAGACCCATGATTCTTAAAGATATTGCCGATGAAATCTCTATGGATGTCTCTACCGTGTCAAGAGTGGCGAACAGTAAATATGTCGATACACCTTACGGTACAAAACTCATCAAAGAGTTCTTTTCTGAATCGATGAAAAACGATCAAGGCGAAGATGTTTCAACCAGGGAAATAAAGAAAATTTTAGAAACAGTTATTGAAGAAGAAGATAAGCGCAAACCACTAACCGACGAAGCTTTAGCTACCATTTTAAAGGAAAAAGGTTATCCAATTGCCCGACGAACCGTTGCTAAATACAGAGAACAATTAGATATTCCGGTAGCACGTTTACGCAAAAAAATATGATAGATCGTATTTTAAAAAGTATCTCGTTTGTTTTTCACCCTTTATTAATGCCATTATTGGGCGTGGTCTTTTACTTTGCCAAATCCCCAAGGTTTATCCCCAGTGAAATTATCCGAGCCAAATTAATTTCGCTTTTTATTTTAACGATTATTTTACCTGTATTGCTCTTCTTTTTATTAAAAACGCTTGGCAAGGTAAAATCTATTTATTTAGACAGCACCAAAGAGCGTATCCTTCCGCTTTCGCTCTATTGTGTGGTTCTTATTTTGGTATTGCAGCGTATTGTTACGCCAAGTCAAGTTATTGAGCTTTATTTCTTTTTTGTAGGCATATTAATTTCAACATTGGCTTGCCTAATTTTAGCGATTTTTAAATTTAAAGCCAGTATTCATATGATTGCCGTATCAGGGTTATTTATGTTTTTTATAGCTTTAAGCATTCATTTTAACATCAATATTAACGGTACTTTGGCATTAATGTCGATTATTACCGGCGCGGTTGCTACTTCAAGATTGCACTTAAATGCCCACACGTATAAAGAATTGGTTATAGGTTGTTTTATAGGCGTGTTTCCACAGTTAATCTTAGTCAATTATTGGCTATAAAGATTTCCAATTTTATGGAAATGACGACATCAATTATAAGATATAAAACATTAAGCCCACTTTAATGGCATTCATATCTATGCTTTCGCCATCTATTTTTGCAATATCGGAAAAAATAGGATTTAAAGCATAATATAAATGAAAATTCCATGTACCGTATCCCACACTTAATGTTAATCCGTATTGAAAATCATTAAACCCGTCAACGCTGCCGTATTTTAAAACCCCCAAGTCGCCAACGTGTTTAGTAGTGTGCCTAAACACATATCCCAATTTAAACCCCGTATAAATACGCCAAAAATCGTATACGGTGGGTGTTGATGTGCGCCATCGAAACTCAATGGGCATTTCAACCAAATGCATCGAAAATTTATTCTTGGAATAGGTGCTTCTATCTTTTAAAATACTATACTCAAAATCTCCAGAAACATTTTGATTAACGAGTAAATTTTGATTAAATGAATTTGCAGAGTAACCTAAACCTACACCAATGGCAACATTTCTGTTTTTATTTATGGGCATATCTTTAATATACCCGAAATGAAAACCTGTTGAAAATCCGCTTTGTTTAATGCTACTTGGAATATTACCCAATAAATTATAGGTTATTCCAGCGTAAAAATGATCCTCTTTATAAAGTGAATCTACAACGGTGTTTTGAGTATCTTGAGATGAAACCCACTGAAAACCCAAAATAAAAAAGATTACAAAAAAGATGTTTTTCATTTAAAGGAGTGCTTGTTTTTTGCCAATACCAAATAATCGTCAATAGGATTGGTACTAAATTCAAATGGTATAACTATACAATTATACTTAAAATTGTACGATTATATATAAAAAAAAGCGTTTTGAATCAACAAAACGCTTTTTAGATATAAAATCAAGATAGTTTAATTCTTTATATTGCTTAACGCATCTCCAATACCGGTAGTATAATTAATTTTTAATGCATTTACTTTACGTAATTCTTGCTTAACATCTCCAACAATTCCCATGTTGGCATCTTTATCTACTTTTAAGGATACGGTTAAAAAGGGTACTAATTCTTCTCTTAAAGCCAGTCGCTCTGCGTCAATAAATCTCCCAACTTCAGAAACATCAGCAAACTTATCGTTAAGCTGGATTCTCGCAACCGTACCAAATTTTCTGTAATTCTCGCTTGGCTTACCCATATAAATATAACTTACTGGATATTTTTTATCAAGTTTTTCAACCTGATCTGCCAATGGTAATTGGTTTTGTATAAATAGTGTATCTTCTCTCATTACGGTAGCAACCATAAAAAAGAACAACAACATAAATACAATATCTGGTAATGATGCTGTGTTAACCGGAGGTAATCCTCCATCTTTTTTCTTTTTAAATTTAGACATAATCTTTAATCTCTATTTAATTCTAAATTATTCTACAACTTCTGAAAGTTTTTGAGGTATCTCTAGTTTAATTTGATCGACAACCTCTTTTAACTTTTCTTTATCACCAGTCCATCTCACATCTTTAATATTGTCTTGCATCTTAATAAAGTCCATATCATTAAAGCCGTTTTGTGGGCCTATTTCAAGAGCTCTTCGATTTCTCAATACATTGTAAGCTGCAACCAATTCGTTTTGCACGGCTATATAAGCGGCATAAGACGTTTCGCGATCGTTTTTTAAAGATATAATAGCCTTGTCTGGATTATCAGATGAGCTAGGGCTTTTTGCGCCTTGACAATAATCGCAAGTACCATCGCCACCATTGTCTAAAAACTCAACGGCTGCTTTACGCAAATCTTTAATTTGCATAGGCTCATCTTCAACTAATAATTGATCGTTTTTGTTCAATAAAACAGTAAAGATATTTTTCTGTTTTATAATTGGCGGATCTACTTCGCTATCATCAATAGGCGGTAGTTTACGGTTAATACCAGAATCTTTCTCAATGGTAGTAGTTACCAAGAAAAATATTAGTAGTAAGAAGGCAATGTCGGCCATTGAGCCTGCATTAACTTCTGGTGCTGCTCGTTTTGCCATATTACTTTATCATTTTTTTAATTCCGAAAAACAACATTGATCCGCCTGCAATAGCTAAAAGAAGATAGAATAAATATAATCCTGCCCCTAATAATTGTGAGCCTCCAGCAGAAAGCATGTCGCCATCTTTAAGCTCTGTTTCCACACCTTTAGCCAATCCGAAATAACAAATAGCCGCCAATAAAGCGAATATCCCAACACCTTTTAAGGTGCTTTTCATGGTTTCAGAATCAGAAAAGATGTTTTTTAAACTAAAAATAACAACAAAAGCTAAAGTTAAAAACAAAACTAAATATCCAATGTACATAAACGTATTTACGGTACCACTAGACTCGCCTAGTTTAATAGCTTCATCGCCTGTTGATATTATCATTGCTAGAAACACAATAGAAAGAACTCCTACTATACCTAACAATATGGTTAATATTTTTTTCATAATACTTACAATTTTAAATTATTACTTCTTGTGTCTTATTAGCAAATCCATTAACGTAATAGAAGCATCTTCCATATCGTTAACAATGCTATCAATTTTCGCAATAATATAATTGTAAAAAATTTGAAGTATAATTGCCACAACTAAACCAAATACCGTTGTTAAAAGTGCTACTTTAATACCACCTGCAACCAACGACGGGTTCATATCACCTGCAGCTTCAATTTTATCAAAAGCCTGAATCATACCAATTACCGTACCCATGAAACCAAGCATTGGCGCCAGAGCGATAAACAAAGAAATCCAAGATACGTTTTTCTCCAACTGTCCCATTTGTACACCACCGTAAGCTACAACAGCTTTTTCGGCAGCCTCAACACCTTCGTCTGTTCTATCCAATCCTTGATAGAATATAGAAGCGATGGGCCCTTTTGTATTTCTACAAACCTCTTTTGCTGCTTCAACACCACCAGATGATAGTGCATCTTCAACATTTTGAGTTAATTTTTTTGTGTTTGTTGTAGAAAGGTTTAAAAAGATAATTCTCTCGATAGCAATCGCTAAACCTAAAATTAAACATAACAGTACAATACCCATAAATCCTGGACCACCTTCAACGAACCTCTTTTTTAGTTCTTGGTGAAATCCGAGTTCTTCAGCGGGTGCTGCGTCTTGTTCTTGAGTGATAGTTGCAACCGTTGTTACTGCCGTTGTTGCGTTTGCATTTGTAGTTGCATTAACAGTTCCGAATGCCATTATTCCTGAAATGGCTAGGATAGAAAATAATCTTTTCATGTTCTCGATCTTAATTTTATTAGTTAAAGTGTTAAAGATATAAAAAATATAGCAATTAAAAACAAAAAATACAGCAGAGAGGAAGGGATTCGAACCCTCGATACGCTATTAACGCATACACGCTTTCCAAGCGTGCGCCTTAAACCACTCGGCCACCTCTCTGTATTTCGCAATACTTTTAATTACGGTGGCTCAAATAACAAAAAAAAATTAAGCTGTTAAAATTTTAACAGTTAATTTTTAAGATATTTCACCCCTTAAATCGGTTTCGTAGCTGATTTTAAAGGATTTGTGCGAAATATTTTGTCCTATTAAATACATTAATTTAGAGATTGCCGCCTCGGTTGTAATGTCTTTTCCCGAAATTACCCCTATTTTCTTTAACTGATTACTGGTTTCGTAGTGTCCCATAATCACACTTCCGCCCGAACATTGCGTAACATTAATAATATGTATGCCTTTTTTAATCGCATTTTTTAGAATATTTATAAACCAAGCCTCGGTTGTACAATTTCCAGCACCGTAGGTTTCTAAAATAACGCCTTTTAAATTTGGTGTGTTAAAAACACTTTGCAAAACCGCTTCTGAAATCCCTGGGAACAACTTTATAAGCGCAACATTTTTATCCAAATTTTTATGAACCGCTAATTTTTTCTTCACATTGGGCTTAAATAAATACTCGTTGTTCACTTTTAAGTGCACTCCGGATTCTGCCAAATCTGGATAATTTAAAGAGGCGAAGGCTTCAAAATGTTCGGCGTTAATTTTTGTGGTTCGGTTGGCGCGATACAATTTATATTCAAAATACAAACACACTTCCTTAACAACTGGTTTTTTTCGATGTTGCAACGATGCCACTTGAATGGACGTAATTAAATTTTCCTTGGCATCGGTACGTAAATCACCAATGGGCAATTGAGACCCCGTAAACACCACTGGTTTCGCCAAATTTTCCAACATAAAACTTAATGCAGATGCGGTATAACTCATGGTATCGCTTCCGTGCAATACCACAAAGCCATCGAAATTGTGGTAATGTTTTTCGATGACTTCGGCAATTTGCACCCAATACTCCGGATTCATATTGCTAGAATCGATGGGTTCTTTAAACGATACGGTATCGATATTACAATCTAACAGGTTTAATTCCGGGATGCGTTTTAATATATTTTTAAAGTTGAAAGCTCGAAGTGCGCCGGTTTTAAAATCTTTAACCATACCAATTGTTCCGCCGGTATATATTAGCAATATGTTTGGTTTAGTGGTGCCCATAATTCTAAATTTTAAAAATAGCCTTTGAGTTTTCGGTGGTGATTTTAGCAATGTCTGCTTCACTCCTATTATATATATAGGACAGTTTTTCCAACACCTTTAATATATATACACTTTCGTTTCGTTTGCCACGGTACGGTGTAGGGGCCAAATATGGCGCATCGGTTTCCAGCACAATATGCTTTAAATCGATTTGATTTAAGAATTGGTCAATCTTTCCGTTTTTAAAGGTTGCCACCCCGCCAATGCCCAATTTCATATTATAGGATAAGGCTTGATGCGCCTGCTCCAAAGTTCCTGTAAAGCAATGAAAAATGCCGAACAAATCGTCGCTCTTTTCTGTTTCCAAAACTTCAAATATCTCGTTAAAAGCGTCGCGACAATGAATAACTATAGGTAACTTGTAGCTTTTTGCAAGTTGTATTTGATGTTTAAAGGCTTTTTTTTGGATGTCTAAAGTCGATTTGTCCCAATACAAATCTATTCCTGTTTCGCCAATGGCATAAAAATGATGCTTTTCGAGCAAGGTTTCAACATGTTTCAACTCGTCTTTATAGTTGTCTTTTACGTGCGTTGGGTGCAAACCCGTCATTAAAAACACATGGTTTGGATAATCTTTCTCAAGTTGCAACATGGATGCCGTATAGGTTGAATCTATGGCTGGAATAAAAAATCGGGTAACCCCTTGCTCAATGGCACGATTAATCATCTCGTTTCTGTCATCATTAAAAGCTTCGCTGTATAAATGGGTGTGGGTATCTGTAATTATCAAGTTTTAATATTTTAAATGGTATCCTTAACACTTTTTTGTAAAAATAATTGTTTTATAGGATTATCTTTGTTTAAAACTAAATTAGATGCAAACACTGCAACAATTCCTACTTGAAAAAGAGTATACCAAAGTAAAATTGAAGCTTACCAAAACCAATCATTTTGAAGTAAAAGCCACTATTAATGGTGTAAAAGGGCTTTTTATTTTAGATACCGGAGCTTCAAGTTCGTGTGTTGGTTTTGAAGCGGTTGAAAACTTTAACCTATTAGCCGAAGATTCCTTAATTAAAGCCGCTGGTGCCGGTGCCATAGATATGGACACGCAAATGTCGAAAAAAAACAAGGTGAAGATTGGCAAATGGAAACACGATAAAGTGATTTTGGTTTTATTTAACCTCACGCATGTTAACACCGCCCTTATCAATCATAACGCGCAACCGGTTGATGGTATAATTGGTGCGGATATTTTAAAAAAGGCAAAAGCAGTAATAGATTACGAAAAAAAATATTTATACCTAAAATTATAACATGACACAATTATAATCCTTACTTTTAATATTTAATAGCAACAATAATCCCTCACGAATTAATTAATGAACCACAGTATAGTAATTGCGGACGACCATCCGCTTATGTTAAGAGGTTTATCAGATTTTTTAACCTCAAAAGGCTTTAACATTGTTGGCAGCGCCCAAGATGGTAATGCGGCCTACAATCTTATTGTAAAGTTAAAACCGGATATTGCAATTTTAGATATTAGAATGCCACATAAAACAGGGCTGGAAATTGCCGAAGCATGCCAAAAAAACAACCTTAACACTAAAGTTATTTTAATAACCTTTGATAAGGAAGAAGAAGTTTACGACCAGGCTATTGAGTTTGGCGTTTACGGCTATATTTTAAAGGAATTTGCTATTGAAGAAATTGAAACCTGTATTGCGCATGTTGTAAATAACAAATCTTATTTTAGCGAAGAAATCGCTGATTATTTAAACGTTAGTAGCGCACAGCAAAAACCTAAGGCTTTGGCCTCGTTAAGTAAATCTGAACTTAAAATAGTTAAACTTGTTGCCGAAAATAAAACAAGCCATGATATTGCCGAAGAGCTAAGTATTTCTATTAGAACCGTAGAAAAGCACCGGAGCAATATTTTAGCAAAACTGGGACTGGACAATAAACCCTCCTCACTCTCTATTTGGGCAGGCGTAAATAAAGACTTCCTTTAGTCCTGTTTTTATCAAATAAAAATAAAATCGAGAATTTTTAAAAATACGTAGAACTACGTATTGCTTTTATCGACTGATTGTCATATATTTACAGTGCTATTAATTAGTTCTTAGGGAGAATTATTGAAAGCTCTAAATTGTAATGATTTGGAGCTTTCTTTATTTATAGAAACCATCTTCTTGCAAAAAATACGTAGTTCTACGTATTTTTTATATCATCGTTATGCTATACTTTTACAGTGCTATTAATTAATTCTTAATTAGGGAGAATTTTTATGAGGGCTCTGCGTATTTTACGCAGAGTCTTCTTTAAAAAAAGAATTAAAAAAAACTCAAAACTACCTTTTATATAAACGCCATGGAAACAAATAACAGTCTCGACAAATACTTTGCAGTAGGCCTAATAGTTTTAGTTCTCATTATAATTTCAATTAATATACTTGTCACTTTTTTTTAGTTTTAGTTAGTCTTTTTTAAAGGTATTAGTTGAAAAAAAAAAAGCGAGTTACTTTATGGGTAACTCGCTTTTTTATTTATTGAAATTTGTCTTTTAAAGCTCCAATGCTCTTTTAACATCGTTATCCATCAACAATTCAATTGGGTTTTCCAAAGCTTCTTTAACAGCTACTAAAAATCCAACAGATTCTTTACCATCTATAATTCTATGGTCGTACGATAGTGCCACAAACATAATTGGGCGGATTTCAACCTTGCCATCAACAGCAACAGGTCGTTCAACAATATTATGCATGCCTAAAATAGCACTCTGTGGCGGATTGATAATTGGTGTAGACAACATGCTTCCAAACACACCCCCGTTTGAAATGGTAAATGTGCCTCCGGTCATCTCATCAACAGTAATCTGTCCGTCGCGAGCACGAATAGCCAATCGCTTTACTTCGGCTTCAACACCTCTAAAACTTAAATTTTCAGCATTTCGTATTACAGGTACCATAAGCCCTTTTGGTCCCGAAACCGCAATACTAATATCGCAAAAATCAAAAGAAATCATCTCTTTATCATCAATCATAGAATTAACGTCCGGATACATTTTTAAGGCTCTAACAATTGCTAAAGTGAAAAAACTCATAAATCCTAAACCAACACCATGCTTGGTTTTAAAGGCCTCTTTGTAATCTGAACGCAATGCGAAAATTGGCGACATATCAACCTCATTAAACGTGGTTAACATGGCCGTTGTATTTTTGGCTTCAACCAAACGCTCTGCTACTTTACGACGCAACATAGACATTCTACTGCGCGATGTCCCTCTGTTTCCGCCCGTTGGCGTACCCATACTTGGCACGGCGTTTACAGCGTCTTCTTTAGTAACACGACCATCTTTTCCTGTACCGGAAATTGAAGCAACATCCATACCTTTTTCAGCTAAAATCTTTTTAGCTGCAGGACTTGCTGTACCCGTGGCGTATGTTTTAGCCTCGGTTTCTTTAGCCTTTGGCGCTTCCGTTTTTGGTGTCTCTTCCTTTTTTTCTTCCTTTACAGCATCAGCACCATCTGGCTTTTCTGCACTGGTATCAATTAAACACACCACGGCCCCAACAGCTACGGCATCGCCTTCTTCCGCTTTAAGCGTAATAGTTCCGCTAGCTTCAGCTGGTAATTCAAGGGTGGCTTTATCACTATCAACCTCGGCAATAGCTTGGTCTTTTTCTACATAATCGCCATCTTCAACTAACCATGTTGCTATTTCTACCTCGGTAATAGATTCCCCAGGTGATGGTACTTTCATTTCTAAAATCATGCTCTATAATTTTAATTGTATATGAGTTTTTAATTATCGTTTTTTAATTTTCAACATTGAAAACAGCGTTTATTACACGTTGTTGTCGTCGTTTATCGCGCGTACTAGACCCCGGTGCCGGCACCGAATTGTATGGTCTTGATATAACTTCTAATTTAACCAAATCAAGGCGTTGCATCATATGGCTCCAAGCGCCCATATTCATGGGTTCTTCTTGCGCCCAAACATAATTTTCAACGTTTGGATAACGGTTAATGATTTGCTGAATTTTTTCTAAATGTAATGGGAATAACTGCTCTATACGCACTAATGCCACATCCTCGTTATTTAATTCTTCTCTTTCAGCCAATAAATCGTAATAGAATTTACCTGTACAGAATACTAGTTTTTTTATGTTTTTCGAATTTACCGAATCATCGATAACTTCTTGAAAGGTATCGGTTGATAATTCTTTTATAGACGAAACCGCTTTGGGGTGACGCAATAAACTTTTTGGCGTAAAAACGATTAGTGGTTTTCTGAAATCGCGTTTCATTTGACGACGCAGTAAATGGAAGAAATTTGAAGGTGTTGTACAATTTGCTACGACCATATTATCATCGCCACATAATTGCAAATAACGTTCTATTCGTGCCGATGAATGTTCGGACCCTTGCCCTTCGTAACCATGTGGCAATAGCACGACAATTCCGTTTTGGGCTTTCCATTTGTCTTCGGCTGCCGATAAATACTGATCGAAAATAATTTGAGCGCCGTTGCTAAAATCTCCAAATTGTGCTTCCCAAATGGTTAATGTGTTTGGGTTTGCCATGGCATATCCGTAGTCGAAACCTAACACAGCATATTCGGATAACAAGGAATTGTAAATATCCATTTTACCCTTGCTTTCAGGGTTTATATTTAAAAGATTGATACGTTCTTCAGAAATTTCATCTCTTAAAATAGCATGACGGTGACTAAATGTACCACGCTCAACATCCTGCCCGGAAATACGCACGTTAAAACCTTCTTCCATCAAGCTACCATAAGCCAAGGTTTCTGCCATACCCCAATCGAGGGTATCGGTTTCAAAAACCATTTTCGCCCGACCATCTAAAATGCGTTCGGCTTTACGTAAAAACTTAACGCCTTCGGGAACAGTTGAAACGACTTTTGATATGTGTTCTAACTTTTTCTTTGGGTAACTTGTATTAACAGTTTTAAGCATTGCTTCCAACCCTTGACGCTTAAACGCCGTCCAACGCTCTTGCATAAACTCACGAACTATTGAAGCATCTTCTTCTTTGGATTTCGTGTATTCCCTTTCCAAAGTATCCTTAAAATCAGATACGATTTTATCCAAATAGGCTTTGTCAATAGTGTTTTCAGCTATAAGTTTATCCGAATAAATTTTAAACGGATTTTGGTGCTTTGCTATATTTTTATAGAGTTTAGGCTGTGTAAAACGTGGCTCGTCACCTTCGTTATGACCATATTTACGATAGCCCAATAAATCGATATACACGTCTTTTTTATAACGCATTCTGTATTCCAGAGCCATTTCTACGGCATGTACCACCGCTTCGGCATCATCAGCATTTACGTGTAAAACGGGTGACAATGTTACTTTTGCAACATCGGTACAATACGTACTGGAACGTGCATCGAGATAATTGGTTGTAAAACCGATTTGATTGTTTACCACAATATGAACGGTGCCACCGGTTTTATAGCCGTTTAGCTGGCTCATTTGTGCCACTTCGTAAACAATGCCCTGGCCTGCAATGGCGGCATCGCCATGTACAACTATTGGGATTATTTTAGAGTCGTCGCCATCGTAATCCGTATCTATTTTTGCTCGGGTAATCCCTTCGGCAACCGATGCAACGGTTTCTAAGTGTGATGGATTTGGCACCAAGTTCATCTTGATGTTCTTTCCGTTTTGGTAAGTTTTATCAAGTGTTAATCCCAAATGGTATTTTACATCGCCATCAATATTTTCGTCTTCAAAATCTTTTCCATCAAATTCGCTAAAAAGCTCTCTGAGTGGCTTTCTAAAGATATTTACCAGCGTGCTTAAACGCCCACGATGCGCCATACCCAAGACGCATTCTTTTACACCGTATCTTTCAACCGCATAAAAAAGCACGTTACTTAGTGCAGGTATTAAAGATTCGCCACCTTCCAAAGAAAAACGTTTTTGCCCCACATATTTGGTTTGCAAAAAGTTCTCGAAAGTAACGGCTTGATTTAACTTTGAAAGTATATATTTTTTCGTTTCAACTGAAAATTTCGGCTGATTTTCATTTTTATTCAATTGCTCTTGCCACCATTTTATCACCTCAGGATTGCGCAAATACATATATTCCACACCTATTGAACTGCAATAAATGTTTTCTAAATGCGATATGATTTTGCGTAAAGGCTGAGCGCCAATTCCTAAGTTTTCGCCGGCGTTAAAAACCGTATCCAAATCACTTTCAGAGAGATTGAAATTCTCTAATGCTAAAGTTGGTGTGTAAGTTCGTCGCGCTCTTACGGGGTTTGTTTTGGTAAACAAGTGCCCCCGCATTCGATAGCCATCAATAAGCCTAACCACTTGAAATTCTTTTTGAACATGCTCTGGAATTTGAGTGGAAACACCTTCAATAATTTCGCCTTCCAATCCGTAATTCTCTGTGCCAAAATCGTAACCTTGAAAAAAGGCTCTCCAACTGGGTTCAACCGTATCAGGATTTTGTAAATACTGATCGTATAAATCAGCAAAATATGCTGTATGTGCTGCGTTTAAAAATGAAAATTTATCCATTATTATTTTTAATACCGTGTAGGTTCGTCAAAATATTTCTCAAAAATACAACTTTTACTAAAATTAGATGTTTCTTTTATTATATTTATAAGTAATTATTACCCATTTATAAATCAAGCTGTTGTTTAGTATTAAATTTTTGATGATTTCTAATTTTATTTCATTATGCATTCGTTTATAAACACAAAAACCTGTCTTCTATTTTTATACCTGTTTGTAGCTACAAATGTTATAATGGCACAGCAACAAAACCATGATTTTTGGCAACAAGTTAGGTTTGGAGGCGGTATTGGCTTAAGCTTTGGCGATGGCTATTTTAGCGGTACTATTGCCCCAAGTGCCGTTTATGAATTTGATAGGAATTTCGCTTTTGGTTTAGGGCTTAACGCAACATTTAACAATCAAAAAAATGTTTACAAATCCACCATTTTGGGCGGCAGCTTAATTGGATTTTTTAATGTTATAAACGAATTACAGATTTCGGGCGAATTTGAGCAACTTAACGTTAACCGAACCTACAATGTTAATTTGAATTTAGACAAAGATAATTATTGGGTTCCTGCTTTATTTATTGGTGCTGGTTACCGAAATGGCCAGGTCACTTTTGGTATTCGATACGATGTGTTGTACGATGCCGATAAAAGTATTTACGCCAATGCTTGGGCGCCTTTTGTTAGGTTTTATTTCTAAAATAAATCCTCGCAAAATCAATCTTTTTTATTTAAAAATTCGTTGTCTTTATTTTTATCTTCTTTTTTTAAAAATTTTATGTGAACAAAACTTCGTTTTCACACAAACCCTTGCTAAGTAAATCCCTGTCTGTCATTAGGTTATATGCCTAATCAAATTGAAGCTGCAAAACAAAAAAGACAAGTTTGTCCTAAATATGACAAATATCATATTTTACATCTTTGTTTGATTGTAATTTTGTGACTTAAATTAAGAAAATATGAAATCAACACTAAAATTAATGACCATTTTATTTGCTACGCTACTTTTTAGTTGTGGTGGCAAGGAAGAAAAAAAGAAAGAAGGATTCTCTTATCAAAAGAAAGCTCCAACAGAAAAAACTACTACAACAAAAAAGGCTGAAAAAGTTCCTGCATCCAAAACTGTCGATTTAACCAATAAAGGTGTTGGCCCTATTACGTCTATAACATTAGGTGCAGAAATAGACCAGAAAATGGCAGCTCATGGCGCTGATGTATTTAAAAATATGTGTACGGCTTGCCACAGACCCGACAAAAAGTTTATTGGTCCAGCTCCTAAAAATATTTTAGAACGTAGAACTCCAGAATGGGTTATGAACATGATTTTAGATCCAGAAGGCATGGTTAAAAACGATCCTTTAGCTAAAGACTTATTAATAGAGTTTAACGGTTCTCCAATGGCAAATCAAAACTTAACAGAAGAAGAAGCCCGAGCTGTATTGGAATATTTTAGAACCCTAAAGTAAGTAACACAACTAAAAACCATAACTAATGAAAACTACTAAACTACTGTTTTTGGTTTTTGCATCGGTAGCATTAATGTACTCTTGTAAAAACGAAACGAAACAAACCTCAACGAACTCTACGGCTACATCAACTGAAAGTGCATCTGAAGAACGTACAGGACAGGCTTTTATTGAAGATGATGGATCTACACCTAATGTCCTGCAAATAGCAATTGGCTCTGCAGACCACTCTACATTAGTGGCGGCCGTTCAAGCTGCGCAACTGGAAAATGCATTGGTAAATGCAGGTCCGTTAATGGTTTTTGCACCAACCAATGAAGCTTTTGCCGCTTTACCGGAAGGTACCGTTGAAAACCTGTTAAAACCAGAAAACAAAGATGCTTTGGCCAATATTTTAAAGTACCACGTAACTCCTGGAAATTACTCTAAAGACTTTTTGAAGAAATTTAAAAAACTAGGACAAGCCAACAATGGCTATGTAAAAGTTGAAGTTGTAGATGGAGAACCCCTAATTGGAGGCGCAAAAATTATTGCCAGCGTACCAGCAGGAAACGGGATAGTACATGTAATTGACAAGGTATTATTACCTCCAACGGAAGAATAAAAAAAACACTAATCAAATTCTATATAACAATGAAAAAAATATTTAAAATAAGCGTTGCAGCTTTATGTGTTCTCGTAGCATTTACAAGCTGTAATAACTCGGGTAAATCAGGTGGAAAATCTGGAGCCTTAGCAAGTAATATTGCTGAAAAAGTATATGTTGCTCCCGGTGAGCACGACTCGCATTACGCGTTTATATCTGGTGGATACAGTGGTAACCTTACAGTTTACGGTTTACCATCAGGACGATTGTTTAAAGAAATCCCTGTGTTTTCGCAATTCCCAACAAACGGTTACGGATATTCTGAAGAATCAAAACCTATGTTAGAAACCTCTTATGGTTTTATTCCTTGGGACGATTCGCATCACCCAGACATTTCCCAAACCAATGGCGTATTAGATGGCCGTTGGGTATTTATCAACGGAAACAACACACCTCGTATTGCCAGAGTTGGATTAAGATCGTTTGAAACGGAAGAAATTATTGAAATTCCAAACAGTGCAGGTAACCACAGTTCATCTTTTATCACAGAAAACACGGAATATGTGGTAGCAGGAACACGTTTCTCTGTTCCAGTGCCTCAAAGAGATATGCCAATTAAAGACTATAAAGGAAACTTTAAAGGGGCGCTAACTTTTATTTCTGTTGATCCAGAGCACGGACATATGGATATTAAATTCCAAGTGTTGATGCCAGGATTTAACTATGATTTATCACACCCTGGACGTGGAAAATCTCACGGATGGTTCTTCTTTACAACCTATAACACTGAAGAAGCAAGTACTTTATTAGAAGTTAACGCTTCTCAAAACGATAAGGATTTTATTGCAGCCATTAACTGGAAAAAAATTGAAGAATACGTGAACAATGGAGGTGGCACTATGATGCCAGCAAACTATGCACACAACATCCTTGATGAAAACACACACATTACCACGTCTACCATGAAAAAAGAAGTGCGTGTAATTAACCCTTCTGAAGTTCCTGGAGCTGTATATTTATTACCAACACCAAAATCGCCTCATGGTTGTGATGTAGATCCTTCAGGAGAATACATTGTAGGTAATGGTAAATTATCTGCTAACTTAACAGTGCATTCATTTACAAAAATGCTAGATGCCATTGAAAATGAGAAATTCGCAGGTGATGCTTATGGCATTCCGGTTTTAAATTTCGAAGATGTATTGGCAGGTTCGGTAGAGCAACCAGGATTAGGCCCTTTACATACTGAATTTGATGGTAAAGGAAACGCTTATACAACCTTCTTTATCTCTTCTGAAGTTGTAAAATGGAAATTAGGCACTTGGGAAGTTATCGACAGAAAACCAACGTATTACTCTGTTGGTCACTTAACCATTCCAGGTGGAAACTCTAGAGAACCTTTTGGAAAATACATGTTCGCGATGAACAAAATTACAAAAGACCGTTATTTACCAGTTGGCCCAGAAATGGAGCACTCTGCACAATTGTATGATATTTCTGGTGAAAAAATGGAATTACTTTTAGATTTCCCAACACATGGTGAGCCACATTATGCTGCCGCTATTCCAGCAGAAATAATTAAAGAAAACTCACTTAAATTCTATAAGCTTGCCGATAACAAACATCCGCGTAAAGCTACCAACGAAAGTGAAACCAAAGTGGTTAGAGACGGTAAAAACGTGCATGTTTACATGACCTTAATACGTAGCCACTTTACACCAGATAACATTGAAGGCATTAAAGTAGGAGACAAGGTATTCTTCCATGTTACCAACTTAGAGCAGGATTTTGATGTACCTCACGGTTTCGCAATGATTGGCGCTAATAATGCCGAATTGTTAATCGCTCCTGGACAAACCAGAACCTTAACATGGGAACCAAAACAAGTTGGTGTATGGCCATTCTATTGTACAGATTTCTGTTCAGCGCTACACCAAGAAATGCAAGGTTATGTTCGCGTGTCTCCGGCAAATAGCAATGTGCCTTTAAAATGGTCATTAGGAGAAGATATTGAATAAAAATTAGAGAAATTTTGTTTTAGTGTTTATTTCTCTAAATAAGGCGAGGGTTGATATTTCGCTCTCGCCTTTCTTTTTAAAACACTATTATCTGTTTACACAGAAACCTCACTCAACCCAATAACTATCAACATATAATATTATGAAAAAGGCTGGCATAATAATGATTATAGGATCATTACTGTTATTAGGACTTTTTAAATTTCCTTTATGGAATATCATGCTTGGTGCCCCACAATATCCAGACCCACTTGGTATGAATATTTATATTGATGGCATACAAGGTGTCGAAGAATTCGATTTACAAAACATTGATGGGTTAAACCACTATATAGGTATGAAAACGATACCTAAAGCAGATGAAATGTGGGAGTTCGCCGTATTTCCAAAAGTTATTTTGGGCATGGTAATCTTGGGTGTTGTTATTGGTTTATTAGGTTTCCTTAAAAAAATAAGCTACAAATTTTTCTTGGGCTGGTTTGTACTCATGTCTGTATTAGGAATTTTAGGTATGTACGATTTTAACAACTGGCTAATCGATTACGGTAGCAATCTAGACCCACATGCTATTTTAAAATTAAATAATCCAGATGGTACGCCCATGACCTACAAACCACCATTATTCGGATTTCAAAAACTATTAAATTTTGATGTTACCTCATTGCCACATACGGGCGGTTATCTTATGTTTGTGGGAATGACATTAACACTTGTTGCGTTCTGGTTGGGCAGAAAAACAAGCTTAAAAAAAGCAACGCAATAACACCGCATTTTTAAAACACTAAAATCATGCAAACACTAAAACACTATTCAATTATTGCATTATTACTGATATGTTTCAGTTGTGATGTAAAACCAAAACCAATAAACTACGGAAGCGATGGTTGCCATTTTTGTAAAATGACCATTGTTGATAAAGTCCACGCCGCAGAAATTGTAACCAAAAAAGGCAAGGTCTATATGTTTGATGCCACAGAATGTATGATCCATTTTATGGACGAATTCGACACTTCTGAAATTAAACTTTACCTATCCAACAACTACACAGAACCCGAAGCTTTAATTGATGCTACAAAGGCCACTTTTTTAATTAGCGAAAACATCCCAAGCCCAATGGGCGCCTTTCTATCGGCGTTTAAAAATAAAGCTGACGCTGAAAAAACACAGGCTGAAAAAGGAGGCGACTTGTATACCTGGACCGAATTACTAGCAAAATTTAAAGACTAGTACCATGAAACATATTATCGTTTTTTTATCCGCCATCTTAATGGCTAACCTAACTATGGCACAAACTATCGAGGTTTGCGGCAGTTGCAATATTTCTACTTTAAAAGAAGGCATTGCACAAGCTAAAGATTTCGACACCATTATTGTTAAAAAAGGTACTTACAAAGAGCACAACATTAAAGTAGACAAACCATTAACCATTATTGGCGAAAATTATCCGGTAATTGATGGCGAAGCAAAAGGTGAAATCATCACCGTTACCTCTGATAATGTTACGGTCGACGGCTTGTTTATTATAAACGTTGGCACAAGTTATACTGAAGACTATGCCGCTATTCGCGTAAAAAACAGTAAAAACTTTACCATTCAAAACCTGGTTTTAGAAAAACTCTTCTTTGGTATTTATATTGAAAGATCAAGAGACGGTAAAGTGTTTCATAACAAAATAATTGGTGATGCCGTTGAAGAATACAACTCGGGCAATGGCATACAGTTGTGGTACAGTAAAAATGTAGACATCGAACACAATTTTGTGCAACACGTTAGAGATGGCATCTATTTAGAATTTTCAGATTTTTGTACCATAAAAAACAACGTAAGCTCTTTAAATGTGCGTTATGGTCTGCACTTTATGTTTTCTAATGACGATATGTACCAAGACAATATATTTGAAAACAATGGTGCCGGAGTGGCCGTTATGTTTTCAAAAAGAATAAAAATGTACAATAACATTTTTAAGGAAAATTGGGGTACCGCATCTTATGGTTTACTTCTAAAGGAAATAAACGATGCCGAAATACAGGGCAACACATTTAAAGATAACACCATAGGCATTAATGTTGAAGGCTCTAACAGAATCAACTACATAAACAACAACTTTATAAGTAATGGTTGGGCCTTAAAAGTTCGCGGCGCCTGTTATGCCAACCTCTTTAAAAGCAACAACTTTTTGTATAATTCCTTTGATGTTTCTTATAACAGCAAGATTAACGATAATGGTTTTGAATCTAATTTTTGGAGCAACTATACAGGTTACGATTTAGATAAAGACGGCATAGGCGATGTGCCCTACAGACCCGTAAAATTGTTTTCATATATTGTAAACAGAACACCGGAAACCATTATTTTACTGCGTAGTTTGTTTATAGATATTATTGATTTTTCCGAGAAAGTATCCCCTGTTTTTACGCCAGATAATTTACTGGACAATAAACCTAAAATGAAAAAAATAACATGGTAAGCATTCAAAATTTACATAAAAAATTCGGTAAAAACCAAGTTTTAAGCGCGCTAGATTTAGAAATTAGCGAGGGCGGTATTTTTGCTGTTCTGGGTCCTAACGGCTCTGGTAAAACCACATTGATAAAATCTATTTTGGGCATGGTTATACCCAATAAAGGCGCCATTTCCGTACTTGGAGAAAACGTAAGAAAGAATTCAGATTACAGACATAAAATCGATTATTTGCCGCAAATTGCCAACTTCCCGAGCAATTTAAAAGTAAAGGAATTAATTAAAATGATTAAGGATTTGCGCAAACACACCGATGAAGACGAGCGTTTAATCAAGCTTTTTAAATTAGAGCCGTTTTTAGACAAAAAACTGGGCACCCTTTCCGGAGGTACAAAACAAAAAGTAAACTTGGTATTAACCTTTATGTTTGATAGTCCGTTAATTATTCTAGACGAACCCACAACAGGCTTAGACCCTATTTCGCTAATTCGATTAAAGGATTTAATTCAAGTAGAAAAAGCCAAAGGAAAAACCATTTTAATAACCTCGCACATTATGAGTTTTGTTGAAGAGGTTTCCGATGAAATCGTATTTTTATTAGAAGGTAAAATTTACTTTAAGGGCACCATTTCAGAATTAAAAAACAAGACCGAACAACCCGATTTCGAACATGCAATCGCATCAATACTTTCAGAAAACCATGCTTAAAATATTAAAATACAGTTTTTACGACCTCATGCGCAGCCGTTGGAGTTACGTTTATTTTGCATTCTATTTAATGCTTGGTATTGTACTCTTGTTTTTAAACAACGACCTTTCAAAGGCTGTGATTACTTTAATGAATGTTATTATAGTTTTAGTACCATTAATCGGCACCATTTTTGGCGTGATGTACTACTACAACTCCAAAGAATTTACCGAACTTTTATTGGCGCAACCCTTAAAACGGTCAAGTATATTTTTGGGTCAATATTTAGGTGTTGCACTATCGCTTTCAATGAGTTTGATTTTGGGCTTGGGCATCCCGTTTGTATTTTACGGGTTGTTTGAAAGTAGTGCCATTTGGGATTTTTCGTTGCTGCTCATAACGGGTACTTTTTTAACCCTAATATTCACGGCATTGGCTTTTAATATCGCTTTATCAAACGAAAATAAAATCAAAGGTTTTGGTTACGCCATTTTATTGTGGCTATTTTTGGCGGTGATTTACGACGGGCTGTTTTTAATGACTTTAATTTTGTTTGAAGATTACCCGTTAGATAAGTTATCGTTGGTTGGCACCATGCTCAATCCTATCGATTTATCGAGAACGCTCATTCTTTTAAAATTAGATATTTCGGCACTATTAGGATATACGGGTGCTGTTTTTAAGCAATTCTTTGGCACTAATTTCGGATTGATTGTATCCACGATTATGCTAACGGCTTGGGTAATTTTTCCGGTCCTGAGAATTATATTCAAATCAAAAAAGAAGGATTTTTAGTTTCAATATGAATTTAGCAAAAGAATATCTTTTCTTTCATTGTCCTTAATGTGACATAATCGGTTCGTTACCCGAACTTGTTTCAGTGTCGTGTTCAACAAATGATTATGAGATGCTGAAACGGGTACAACATGGCGTTACGTTTTCTGTATTACGGATTGAGGATATGCAATTTTTTTTTATATTCCCTTAACATTATGACAAATATCATGTTTTCAGATTAAATCTAAATGTAAATTTGATTTCAATTAGGACAAAAGCATCCTAATTACCAATCACAACTAACTAATAGAATATTTTATGAAAACTGACCAAGAATTATTTAAAAGGAGTCCATTCTGGATTTTTTTAAGTTTAGTTACTTCTAGTTTTATTTTTATTTCTTGCATTAATAGCGAGGAAAAAGTTTACGAAAATGCTGCAGATATTCCAACGGGATATGAAATGCAAGCAGAACTAACAGCACCTCCTAATGTCCCAAGAGGCGTGGGAAGAAGAAAAGCCAAAAAGCTAATTGTTAATATGGAAATTCTTGAACAAGAAGGAACCATGACAGATGGAACAACCTACATGTACTGGACATTTGGAGGTTCGGTACCAGGAAGTTTTATTAGAACACGCGTTGGTGACGAGGTAGAGTTTACACTATCAAACCATCCAGATAATAAATTGCCACATAATATAGATTTACATGCTGTTACAGGTCCAGGAGGTGGTGCCGAATCTTCTTTTGTTGCTCCTGGCTATGAAAAAACATTCTCATTTAAAACATTAAACCCAGGCCTTTATGTATACCACTGTGCAACAGCACCAGTTGGAATGCACATTGCAAACGGTATGTATGGTCTTATCTTGGTAGAACCTGAAGGTGGTTTACCTCAAGTAGATAAGGAATATTATATAATGCAAGGAGATTTTTACACCAAAGGAAAAAATGGCGAAAGAGGATTACAACCGTTTGACATGCAAAAAGCAGTAGATGAAAAAGCGGACTACGTAGTGTTTAATGGACGAGTTGGCGCATTAACAGGTGAAAACGCTATTACAGCTAAAGTTGGAGAAACTGTTAGACTTTATGTAGGTAACGGAGGACCAAACTTAGTATCATCTTTCCATGTTATTGGCGAAATATTTGACAAAGTATATGTTGAAGGAGGAGATTTAATTAATGAAAACATCCAAACAACACTAATACCCGCTGGAGGAGCTGCCATAGTAGAATTTAGAGTTGATGTACCTGGTTCACTAGTATTGGTAGACCATTCTATTTTTAGGGCATTTAACAAAGGGGCTTTAGGAATACTTAAAGTAGAAGGTGAAGAGAATAAGAAAATTTATTCTGGTGAAATTCGCGAAGGGATTTATTTACCTGAAGGTCCTGGCATTCAAGAAATGCCTACAACTGATGAAATTGTAGAATCTAAAACACATGCTAAATCATTTGAGGAGCAAATGGAATATGGCAAACAAGTGTATATGCAGACCTGTTTTGCTTGTCACCAATCGGAAGGTCAAGGTATTCCAAAGGCATTTCCTCCATTGGCAAAATCAGATTACTTAAATGCCGATGTTAATCGTGCTATCGATATTGTTGTTAATGGTTTGTCTGGAGAGATTACTGTAAATGGTGAAAAATACAACAGTGTAATGACTAGGCAAATGATTTCATCTGAAGAGGTTGCAAATGTATTAACATACGTTTACAACAGTTGGGGCAATTCTAAAAAAGTGGTTACCAAAGAAATGGTTGATAAAGTTAAAAACCGATAATAATAAAAACATGAATTTTAGCCAAGTCTTTAGATTATTGTTTGTTTTAGTGGTTTTTCAAACAACATTGCAAGCTCAAACTAAAGACATGGCTTTCATTGAAGGAAGTAGATATATTCCCTTATACGGAAGAGACTCAACAGTAGTTGAAGTGAAAGATTTTGAAATGGATATTTATCCTGTTTCCAATTCCCAATATTTAGATTTTGTGAAAAAGTTTCCAAAATGGCAAAAATCAAAAGTCATCAGATTATTTGCTGACAAGAGTTATTTAGCCAATTGGGAAACCGACTTTAAGCTTAAAGATTCCGAAAAATCAAATAGTCCTATTACCTACGTGTCCTGGTTTGCAGCCAAAGCCTATTGCGAATGTCAAGGCAAACGCTTACCAACGGTTGATGAATGGGAATATGTAGCTATGGCAGACCAAACAACCAAAGATGCACGTGTTAAAGAAACCTATAACGAGCAAATATTAGCTTGGTACGAAGCCACACGATCTAACGAAAGCAATATTGGTCAAACTCCAAAAAATGTTTGGGGCGTTTATGATTTACATGGTTTGGTTTGGGAGTGGACATTGGATTTTAATTCTGTATTAATTAGTGGAGAATCACGTAAAGACACAGATAAAGATAACAATTTATTCTGCGGAAGCGCTTCTGTAAACACTACAGATTTAATGAACTATGCTGCTTTTATGCGCTATGCCATTCGTGGTAGCTTGAAAGCGAAATATTCTATGAAAAATTTAGGATTCAGATGTGTTAAAGACATTAAAATAGAAAGCAAAGAAGAAAGCAAATGAAACATATTAAAATATTACTTTCTGTAGTCGTATTACTTTTAGTAACAACGTCTTGCAATTCAGAAAAATCAAATAAAGCACAACACACATTAGCCGTTTATCAATGTCCTATGCAATGCGAAGGGGATAAAACATATAGCGAAAACGTAAGTTGCCCAATTTGTAAAATGGATTTAAAGCTTATTGATGAAAAATCTTCAAAAGCATTAAATGATTTCGAAATTTCAGATGAATCTATTTTTAATTTAAACACAAAATGGAATACAGAAGAAGGTAAGGCCATTCAATTAAAAGATTTAAAGGGAAAAAATTTAGTAATGGTTATGATTTACACATCTTGTAAAGCTGCTTGTCCAAGATTAGTTGCAGATATGCGCAATATTGAAGCTAAAATCCCAAAGGAAAAACTAAAAGATTTAAATTTTGTTCTGGTTAGTATAGATCCGAAAATAGATAATCCAAAACGTTTAAAAGCTTTTGCCATTGAAAACAAAATGGATGATGAACATTGGACATTCTTGCAAGGTTCAGAAAGTGGTGTTCGTGAATTTGCCAATGTACTCGCCATGAAATACAAACAAATTTCACCTATAGATTTTTCACACTCCAACATTATAAGTGTATTTAATTCTGATGGCGAGCTTGTTCACCAACAAGAAGGTTTGGGTGTTGATAATAAAGAAACTGTGCAATACATTCTTCAGCTAACAAAATAAAATATAATTTCTATCGCCAAAATTCATCAACCAGATTATCCTCGAATTTTTCCGGTTGATGAATTTTTTCAATTTGAAGCATTTGCACTTCGGTCGCTACTTTTTGAATTTCAGGAAAAAGCACGCGCTCTTCAAAACGGATATGTTTGTCCAGTTCCTCTTCTATTTTACTCAACGTTTTAGCATCATCATCCGTTTCAGCAAATAATCGTTTTATGCGTCTGTGATCTGCCAACGCTTTTTTTATCAATTCGTTATTCTGCTCTAAAATGGGGAAAATGTGGACTTCTTCCATATCAAAATGCGGAATTAAATGTTGTTTAAAAAACCAATTGGCGTAAACCCTTATACGTTTTGGTTCGATATTTTTGCTAAATCCTGAGCGTATTTTCCAAGACAAAAGCAATCCGTGATGATGCTCTCTGCTTAAGGGTTGCAAAGCTTTATGTCGTTTTTGCGGTTTGTGTTGCATAATTTTTTTGAGTTATAATATTATATAATAAAAAACCAATTCCTAAGGGTAATAATATACTAAAAAGAAAAAGCAATAGGTAGTAATTTGGTACTAAGCCGTTTCCAAAGTAAAACTTAACACCCTGAATTGCAAGCAATAGTTCGGTTAAAACAAATCCAGAAATAAAAGTATAAATGCCCATATACAGGCTTTTGCTCTGCCTTACCAATGGGCTTTGTATAATAAATAAAAACAAAAATCCCGTAATAACACCAAGCATTAAAAGATGAATAAACCCAACAACCAAGTTGCGGTGTGTATAAACCAATTGCGAAAACTCAGGAAACAACCCTAATAACTGTAGGCCTATTTTTAAAACAAAGCAACATATTGAAAACCAAAATAAATGAGTAACGAGTTTTGGCCGCTGTTTTAATACCGTTGAAAATTTTGGTTGTATCAATTTTAAAAAGTAGTACCCCATTAAAAGCTGCAATATGGTGCCCAAACCATTACCATAAAGCAACAAATTATGTGGTGCGAACCATTGGATTGGCAATGCTAAAGTAAGTACGGTTGATGCAACCAATAGTTTGAAAAATCGTCTAAACAGCTTTGAGTCTTCAACCTGAAACACATGAAAAAACACAGCTATTACAGCTATTAAAAACCAACCGTTAAACTGAAAATGCAAAAAGAACTGTATCGCAATTTGATAAAAGGCCGATGCCTGTCCCAACATGGAAACCGCAGGCCCCAAACACCAAACCCCAATGGTGGATAACACCATATACACCAACGCTGTTTTGAGCAAATATTGAATTACTACAGATGCTGTTTTATGGTGTTTCCAAACCAAATACACAAAATAATAACTGCATAAAATGTGCAATGTTGAATACGTAATGGAAACCGCCGCATAACCCTGAAACGGAAAACTTAACAGCATACCAATAACCGCAATTTCCGTAAGCCAAAACAAGCGTGTAAAAACGGGTTTTTTATCTGGAATAAAATAATGAACAATTAATGCAAACAACATTAAATACACCCAACCTAACATGGCAACGTGCGAATGTGCGTGGGTTAAAAAACGATAATTTACACCAATATCTCCTACAAAAGCGTAGCGCAATGCCAATCCCATTAAGGCTGCGATTAAAAAATTAATCAAACAAACAACAGTAAATTTTTTAACCATTTTTGGCGTTTTGCTTTTCCGACTTTAAAATTACCAAAATAAAATGCTTTTTACTTCTAAACTAATTTTAAACAAAAATCCCGGAATGTTTTAGGGAAAACTTTCCAGGATTTTCTAATAGACCTAAGTCATTGTTAAAGCTTGCTATTAATTAAATTGTTGTTCTAGCTTTATAGCCTTAGGGAATAGAATATTGTTTTCTAAATGAATGTGCAGGTGTAAATCTTGTTCAAATTCCTCCAACATCGCATAGGTTACGCGGTATGTGTTGCACGCATCTGCTGGCGGGTTATAATCATTTGTAAGTGCTGCAATTTCTCTAAAACGCTCGCCTTCGTTATCGTGTTCTTGCATCATCATTGCAATGGGGTTTTCAACCGTTCCGAATTGTGGCGATTGTACAGCGCCTTGGCTTAATGTTGCCGAAACCATCTTTTTTACAAAAGGAAATAATATAAGCTCCTCTTTTTTCATGTGTGCGGCCAACTCGCCTGCCGATGCTGTAAATAGTTCGTTTACCTTAAATAATTCTGGGTGACGCTCGCCATGAACGCGACATAATTTATCTAAAAACTGACGTAATACAGGAATTTTTTCTTCTACATAACGGTGGTGTTTTTTCTCGATATAATCAATCAGTAAATCTAACGGCCACGATTTGTAGTCAATAGATTCGCCTCCTTTATTGTTTAAAACGCTATGCAACTCGTCCAATAAAACATTGCTATCTATCCCCTTTTTTTCGCAAGCTTCATTGATACTTCGGTTGCCGTTGCAGCAAAAATCTATTTTGTATTTCGAAAAAACAGCTGCTGTTCTATAATCTTCGGCTACAAATTGCCCTATTTGTTTTTCTGAATCTTTTTGTAATGTTACCATAATTAATTGTTTATTTCGGATAATTTTATCCTATTTATATTCAAATTTTTTTAAACCTTTAAAAACGAAGCACCCGATTTTATATTAAGTGCCAATTCCTCTAAACTTGTGTTTTCCAACATGTGCTTTAAACCGTCTCGAATAGCTTTAAACTTATCGTGCACCGGACACGGATGCGCTTCGTCACATTTATGCAAACCCAAACCACAGCCGTTGTAAATGGAATCGCCATCAATGGCTTTTACAATTTGGTTAAGTTTAATAGTTGCAATTTTATCCCTGCTAATCTCAAAACCGCCATAAGCTCCTTTTATAGAGTTTATTATATCATGTTTTACCAAGGCCTGTAAAATTTTGGCTGTAAATGCTTGTGGGGAATCTATTTCCATTGCAATTTCTTTGGGGCTTACACGTTTGCCTTCAAATGAATTTGTTGCAATAAAAATGGATGCTTTTATACCATATTCACAAGCTTTAGAAAACATATTATCGTTTTTATTTGGTGCAAATATATAGCATTATTTTAATTAGGACAAATTTATCTTAATTAAAATTTATTTTTATACCACACTTTTTGCCATTCGCGTTTTAATATTAAAAACGATACGTCTTCAGATAGTTTAAGAATATCTTCCCCATCCAAGGCTTTTACTTGCTTTTCTGAAACATCAACAATATAAAGCAGGTTTAAATACGAGGTAAATTTTTCTTGAATGAGTTTATAAACGGTTTCGTGGAGTAATAATTTTAAGCTTGATGGTAAGATGTCTTCGTGAAAATCCAAATCGATATTGGCCAGTAAAAAATCCTTATTGAGCTGTTTTATCAATTTATGATACAAATCGGATTGATTTGCTTCTTCAATCAATGCTTCGAACGTTGTTGGTAATTGCATAAGTTAGATTTCCGTCTTCGCGGAAATAAAAAATTAATTATTTATACATCTCTGTTCATTAAGCTCGTTCCAAAGTTTTTTAAAAGTACCTTTTTATCATCAGAAATATGTAAAGCCTCCAAAACCAAAAAGGCCTTTTTCGTATACGCTTCAATAGCTTTTTTCGTGGCTTCGGCAGAACCTGTCGATTTAAAAATTTCCTTTACAAGTGCTACTTTATTTTCGGGTGCATCAAAATTATTGGAAAATAGTTTTTGTAATTCCGCCCTCTGGGTTTCGTTTGAAAATTCAAGCGCTTTTATGTATAAATAGGTTTTTTTGTTTTCAATAATATCGCCACCAACCTGTTTGCCAAAAGTTTCCGGATTGCCAAAAGCATCTAAATAGTCGTCTTGCAATTGAAATGCGATACCCAAATTTTTACCAAACTCGTAAATGTTATTCTGATCTTCCGCGGAAGCGTTCGCAACAATAGCGCCCATTTTCATGGCAGCACCAACCAAAACAGCGGTTTTGTATTCAATCATTTTTAAATAGGCTGCAACGGTTACATCGTTTTTAGTTTCAAAATCGATATCGTACTGCTGGCCTTCACAAACTTCTAAAGCCGTTTTACTGAACAATTTTGCCAAAGCTTGAAAAATATTGGCTTCATAGTTTTCAAAGAGTTGGTACGCCATAATTAACATGGCATCGCCCGAGAGGATGCCCGTATTTACATCCCACTTTTCGTGTACTGTTTTTTGTCCGCGGCGCAAGGGAGCATCGTCCATAATATCGTCGTGCACCAAAGAAAAATTATGGAACACCTCAATACTTAAAGCAGCGGGCAATGCTTTTTTATAATCGTTGCTAAATATATCGGCAGTCATTAAGGTTAAAACCGGACGCAACCTTTTGCCTCCTAAATTTAGGATATACTTAATGGGATTGTATAATGTTTGAGGTTCTTTTACCGTTGAGTAATTATCTAAAAACCCAACAAACTCTGTTCTGTATTTTTCTATAAGATGCATCGAGCAAAAATAGCGTAATTCATCATAATTAAAAATTTGCGTGTAAAGGATATGTTAAAAAAATATTAAAACTTTGGAAACTTTTTTGGTTTTTAAAGTTTCCTATTGTAGTTTTGCCACCTATTATGAGAGAAAAAATATTACTAGGCGCAACGGATTTGTTTTTAAACTACGGGTTTAAAAGCGTGACCATGGACGATATAGCCAATGCTTTGGGCGTATCTAAAAAAACCATTTATCAGCATTTTCAAAACAAAACGAAACTGGTTGAGGCCACTACCCTGGACTTATTTCATTCTATTTCTTGTGGCATAGACCATATTTGCTCGTTGGACAAAAACCCGATAGAAGAAATTTACAGTATTAAAAAGTTTGTTATGGAGCATTTAAAAGATGAAAAATCGTCTCCACAATACCAGTTGCAAAAATACTATCCAAAAATATTTAATGCGCTAAAACACAAACAGTTTGAAATTATGCAAACCTGTGTTGTTAGCAATTTAAACAAAGGCATAAATCAAGGTTTATACAGAGACACCATTCATGTTGATTTTATAGCAAGATTGTATTTTAATACCATGGTAGCCATTAAAGACAAGAATTTGTTTCCGCTAAAAACATTTTCAATGGATATGCTCATGAACAACTATTTAGAATACCACTTACGGGGCATTTGCACACCAAAAGGACTCGAAATTTTAAACCAATTAACAACAACAAATCAATCATCAAAATGAAAAGCAAACTTATAATTATTTTTAGTTTATGCTGTTCTATCACCCTGTTTTCGCAAGAGAATGTACTTAGTTTTTCTTTACAAGAAGCTATAGATTATGCCATAGAAAACAACAGAACCTCTAAAATCGCAGCACTGGATATTGAAGCTGCTAAAAAACAAAAATGGGAAACCACCACCATTGGATTGCCGCAAATAAGTGCCAATATAGATTATAACAGTTGGCTTAAACAGCAGGTGTCTTTAATTCCTGCAGAGTTTTTTGGCGGTAACGTAGGCGAATTTGCCGAGGTTGCTTTTGGCACAAAACAAACCATGAATGGCACCGTGATTTTAGAACAATTAATTTTTGACGGTTCTTATTTAGTTGGACTGCAATCGGCCAAAGTGTTTTTGGAAATCTCGAAAAACGCTAAGGAAAAAACCGATTTGGAAGTTAGAAAAGCCGTTATTAATGCTTACGGAAACGTACTTCTTGCCGAAGAAAGTGTAAATATTTTAGAACGCAATATTTCCGTTTTAAAGAAAAACCTCAACGAAACCACAAAAATATACGAAAACGGATTGGGCGACGAAGAAAGTGTCGAACAATTGCAAATCACACTTTCCGGTATAGAAAGCCAGTTAAACAATACCTCTCGATTAAAAACCCTGGCCTATCAAATGCTGAATATAACGTTGGGAACCGAATTAAATGCCAACACCATACTCACCGATAATTTACAAACCCTAACGGCACAAAACATTGTTTTGGAACTACTTAACGCTGAAGAAAATATTGAAAACACCATTGATTATAAAATTTCAAAAAACGATGAAAGAGCAAAAGAACTGCTTGTTAAATTAGAGCAAAGTAAAGCGCTGCCCACTTTAAGGGGATTTGTTAATGCGGGCTATTCGGGCAACAATCAGGATTTTGATTTTTTAAAGAGCGACCAAAAATGGTTTGGCTCATCATTATTGGGCGTAAGCATGAACATTCCTATTTTTAGTTCGGGAGGAAGAAGTGCCGCAACACAACGCGCTAAAATAAACCTTGAAAAAGCCAAGGAAACGCTTACCGAAACCGAACAAAAAATAAAGCTTCAAATCGCATCGGCAAAAAGCGATTACCAATTTGCGATTGAAGATTACGATAATAAAAAACAAAATTTAAACCTCGCCGAACGTATCGAACAAAAAAACCAAACCAAGTTTTTTGAGGGTATTGCCTCCAGTTTCGAACTGAGACAAGCCCAAACCCAACTATACTCGGCACAACAGGAATTTTTACAAGCCATGCTCGATGTCATCAATAAAAAAGCAGCGCTTGAAACAGCATTAAATCAAATATAACAATCAATCAAAAAAAACACTAAACCATGAAATATATCTATTCATTGCTCATCGTTACGCTTCTTATAACCTCTTGCGGAGAAGGTAAAAAGCAATCTGTTGAAAAAGCCATCGAATCGGGGAACTTAGAAACTATGCGTTTAAAACGTGCCGAAATTGTTGCCCAACAACAACAAATAGCTTCGCAATTAAAACAATTGGACGATAAAATTGCGGTATTGGACACCACAAAAAAAGTGCCTTTAATTACAACCTTTAAAGCCAAACACGAGGTATTTACGCATTATTTGGAATTACAGGGCAGTGTTAACACCAAAAAGCTTTTAGTGTTATATCCCGAATACAGCGGCATCCTTACCAAAGTTTATGTAAAAGAAGGCCAATGGGTTAACAAAGGACAAACATTGGCTAAAATTGATGATGGCGGATTGAACCAACAATTGGCCCAAGCCGAAATTCAAACCGCTTTATCCAAAACAACCTTTGAACGTCAAGAGCGTTTATGGAATCAAAAAATTGGTAGCGAAATTCAATATCTACAAGCAAAATCCAATTACGAAGCTCAGGCTAAAGCCGTGAATCAAATCAAGCAACAATTGGCCAAAACCGTTGTGAGAGCACCATTTTCGGGAACTATTGACGATGTTATAACAGACCAAGGCAGCGTTGTTGGCGCTGGGCAAACACCACTTATGCGTATTGTAAATCTTGACGATATGTATATTGAAACCGATGTGCCAGAAAGCTATATTACCAATGTTACCGTAAACAAAAATGTAAAAGTAGAATTCCCCGTTTTAGGTAAATCCATTGATGCCAAAATAAGACAAGCGGGAAACTTTATTAATCCTGCAAACCGAACATTTAAAATAGAAGTGGCAGTGCCAAATAAAGACAAAAGCATAAAACCCAATTTAACAGCCAAACTTAAAATTAACGATTATACTAACGAGAACGCTTTATTAATTCCGCTAAGTATTATTTCAGAAAATGCCAATGGCGAGCAATACATTTACGTGGTAAATAATAAAAACGGTAATAACGAAGGTGTTGCCGAACGTGTTTTTATTGAAACCGGCAAAACCCAAGGCGATGTTATTGAAATTCTTTCGGGCATAAACGATGGCAGTGAAATTGTTAACGAAGGTGCACGAAGCGTTAAAGACGGGCAAGAAGTAAAAATTCTAACACTTCAATAAGTTAGTAGCTACTACTAATGTTTAAAAACGCTAAGTTGTTTAACGCATAATAACCTTCGACTGCGCTCAGGGTAAAAAACTATCAATCATGACTAAAAACACAAAAAACAATAAAACAGATAAGGAGTTCGGGTTGTCATCATGGGCAATTAACAACAAAACTACCATGTATGTTTTAATTTTGCTCATTTTAATTTTGGGTGCCGGTGCCTATTTTAAAATGCCTCGGGAAAGCTTTCCTGAAGTTAAAGAAACTAAAATCTACATCAGTTCCATTTACCCCGGAAACACTGCCGAAGATATTGAAAAACTTATTACCGACCCGATTGAAGACCGCCTAAAAACGGTAAGCAATGTGGTTGAAATAACCTCAACATCGCAAGAAGATTACTCTATTGTGATAGTTGAGTTTGATGAAAACATTTCGGTTGAAGCTGCAAAGCAAAAAGTAAAAGACGAGGTTGACTCTGAAAAATCAGGTGAAGATTGGCCAACATTCAATAATGCCAAGGTTGAACCCAATGTGTTCGATTTGAGCATGTCTGAAGAAATCCCCATTTTAAACATCAACATTTCGGGAGATTATCCCGTAGACAAATTAAAAGAATACGGCGAATATCTTGAAGATGAAATTGAAAGCCTGCAGGAAATAAAGCAGGTCGATATTCGTGGCGCACAAGACAAAGAAGTTGAAGTGGCTGTTGATATTTATAAAATGATGGCTGCCCAAGTCAGTTTTGACGATATTATCAATACCATCAGCAGAGAAAACATGACCATGTCGGCTGGTAATTTAATATCCAGCGGACAGCGCCGTACCATTAGGATTATAGGCGAAATAAGCAACCCAAACCAATTGGAGGATTTTGTTGTTAAGTCTGAAAACAACAACCCCATCTATTTAAAAGATGTGGCAACCGTTACCTTTAAAGACGAAGATAAAACCACCTATGCCCGAGAATTTGGCAACCCTGTTGTGATGCTCGATGTAAAAAAACGCGCCGGAAAAAACATGGTGGCTGCTGCCGAACAAATAGACCTTATGGTAAAAGAGGCCATAGAAAATGTTTTTCCACCAGATTTAAAAGTGTCCATTTCCAACGATCAATCATCAAAAACCATTGGTCAAGTTGACGATTTGGTTAATAATATCATATTTGGTATCATTCTCGTTGTTACCGTTTTAATGTTCTTTTTAGGATTTAAAAACGCATTGTTTGTCGGGTTTGCCATTCCCATGTCCATGTTTATGTCGCTCATGATTTTAAACATGTTGGGCTATACCATGAACACCATGATTCTTTTTGGGCTTATCATGGGACTGGGTATGTTGGTTGATAACGGTATTGTAGTCGTGGAAAACGTATACCGATTAATGTCTGAAGGTATGCCGAGAATTGAGGCCGCTAAAAAAGGCATTGGCGAAATCGCTTTTCCTATAATTATTTCTACAGCTACTACCGTGGCGGCATTTATTCCTTTAGGCTTGTGGCCCGGGGTAATGGGTGAATTCATGATTTACTTTCCGGTTACACTGTCCGTAGTATTAGGCTCATCGCTATTTGTTGCCATTTTCTTTAACTCGGTAATGGTTTCGCAATTTATGACTACAGAAGACAAGAATATGCCCTTACAACAAATCGTTAAAATTTCAATAATATTTGGTGTTATCGGGCTTTTGGTTGTTTTGGTTGGCGGAAGTTATAGAGGCCTGGGCACATTAATGTTGATAACCGTTTTAATGCTTTGGATTTACAGGTTATTTTTAAGAAGATGGGCCAACAAATTTCAAAATAACACATTGCCAAAATGGGAGCGTATTTATGAGAAATCGCTGCGTTATGCTTTAAGCGATAAAAAGCCAATTTTAATAACCGTTGCAACTGTAGTATTGCTTTTTGTGGCGTTTATAGGCTTTGGTGCTTCTATTGGAAGTAAACGTACCAAAGTTGAGTTTTTTCCGGATAATACGCCCAATCAAATTATTGTTTATATTGAATATCCCGAAGGCACCGACATTAAAAAGACGAATGCCATAACCAAAGATATCGAAGAGCGCGTTTATAAGATTATAAATGACGAAGCTTATATGGATAACGGTTACAATTTCTTAACTGAAAGTGCCGTATCTCAAGTGGGCGAAGGCGCAGGAAACCCTATGACTGATGGCGGTTCTGCGGCCGAAATGCCCCATCGTGGTAAAATTACTGCCACTATGCGCGAATATAAATTTAGAAGAGGTGCAGATAGTAACGAGCTTCTTAAAAAAGTGCAAGAAGATTTAAAAGGCATTTATCCCGGTGTTGCCATTTCGGTAGAAAAGGATGTTGCTGGCCCTCCTGCCGGTTATCCTATAAATTTAGAACTTAAAGGTGACGATTATTCTAAACTGATCACAACCGCTGAAAAAATGCGCGATTTTATCAACACGAAAAACATTCAGGGAATCGACGAGTTAAAAATTGATGTCAATAAATCCAAACCCACCATGCAGGTTATTGTGGACAGAAAAAAAGCGGGTGAATTGGGCGTTAATGCCGGACAAGTTGGGCAGCAATTGCGTAACTCCATTTTTGGCTCTAAAGCGGGTATCTATAAAAAGGATGGTGAAGACTACGATATTTACGTGCGCTTTAATAAAGAAAACAGGTATAACACCAGCGCCATTTTTAATCAAAAAATAACCTTTAGGGATATGGCATCCGGCCAAATAAAGGAAATTCCCGTTTCTGCTATCGCTAATCACAGCAACAGCTCAGGCTACAGTGCCATAAAACATAGAGATATTAACCGTGTGGTAACACTTTACTCTGCGTTGGCACCGGGCTATGTAGATGCTGGGGCTATTGTAGCTCAAATTCAAAACGAGATGAAAAGTTTTACTGAAAAACCAGATGACGTAAAAATCGATTATACCGGACAAATTGAAGAACAAGAAAAACAACAAGACTTTTTAAACGGAGCGTTTCTTACTGGCTTAGGACTTATATTTTTCATTTTAATATTCCAATTTAATTCGATTTCAAAACCCGGAATTATAATGCTCGCCATATTTTTAAGCCTCATTGGTGTTTTTGGAGGCATCGTTATCACGGGCGCTTCATTTGTAATAATGATGACCATGATGGGTATCATTTCGCTCGCCGGTATTGTGGTAAACAATGGTGTTGTACTGCTCGATTACACCCAACTTTTAATAGACCGAAAGAAATTTGAACAGGGATTGGAAGACGATCAATATCTAGATAAAAACGAACTTATCGAAGTTATCGTAAAAGGTGGTAAAGCACGTTTACGCCCCGTTTTACTTACGGCCATCACAACCATTTTAGGATTGATTCCGTTGGCAACGGGCTTAAACATAAACTTCTTTACATTATTTAGCGACTTTGATGCTGACATTTATATTGGTGGTGATAATGTGATTTTCTGGGGACCATTGGCCAAAACCGTTATTTACGGCTTATTGATCGCTACGTTTTTAACATTAATTGTTGTTCCTATTTTATTCTATTTAGTTACAAAACTTAAAATGTGGTTGTATAAAGATAGGGTTTTTACGAATGAAGACCTTATACCACAAGAAGTGATTAATAATGAAAACCGAATAGAAGATTAATTTTAATTGACGACTAATTCAATTAATAACAGAACTCCAGAATTTCTTATCGGAAACTCTGGAGTTTTTTTATTTTTTAAAAGCAGTATCTTATCAATTGCATTGGATTAACGCCATTCAAAATCTCCGGTTTCAACCGACCAATCGTTTCCAAAGAAACCTGCACTCTTTACGGCCGGCATACCGTTTAGCAATACCTCATCATCAAAAAGCAAAACATCGGGAAATGTGGTACCGTTAACCAAATAGTGGTTCATATAGGCGGCTTTCATGCCTTTGCTGCCCGTTGCGGTAACCACACCAACACTGGCTATATCGCTGTCTTTCCTGGGCACAATAAAATACATGCCCCATTGGTTGCCAAATAATAACTTGCCATTAAAATTCACACCGTAATCTTTCACCTGAATTGGGCAATCTTTTAAAAGTTTGTTCCACGCCGTGTTATTATCGGCGTTTCCGTAAATCACAACATTTCTATCGGCATATTTCTTTAAAGAAAAATCGACATCCTTTACCATTTCAATATGTCCGTTGGCACGATACCAAAACGTTTCGGCATCAAAACGCGCCCTGTTGTAATACCATTCGTTTTCTGTGGGCGTGCCATTTGTAGCGTAAACAAACACCACGTTATTTCTAAAAGCATCTTTAAAACCGCCGTTTCTATGTGGGCCTTTTTCTTTTAAACTCGGTGCTTGGGTAATTTGCCACGCACCATTCACCATCTTAAAAAATACGCTTTTATCGTTTTGGATTTTTATTGAATTCCCATCAATTTCAATATTGGTTGCGGCATCGTTTAAAGCTGAAAAATCAACTTCAATAACCGCCACATTATCGGTATGTAATTTATAGCCATCTTCTTTTGAAAACTTAAAAGAGCTGGTTACAAAAGGTTGGTCTTGCTGATGAATGGTTATAAAATGAGAACTAGCAGAAACCCCCGGCGAACCTGTGAAAAATTCATATTTTTTTATATCGGTGGCTTCTTTGATGCTGCGTTGTTTGAAAAAATCGAAAATAGGTTCCCAATCCACACTATGGTTACCATACCAATGTGTTCCATCTGGATATTCGTAATAGGTGAAATCCGGATGGAATTTACCCAAACGTTCGCGCATATCGCGCGCAATAGCGGTTGGCACCACATTATCAATTTCGCCGTGCAAAACATATACACCGTGATGCAAATAATTGCGAATAAGTTGTAAGGTTCTGCTAGGTGTTCCCGCTCTGTGAATTATGTTTTCCATAGCCGTTGGTACGTGTTCTGCAGTGAGACGCTCCAATATTTTTGGACTAATCCCAAACCGTTCCAATTGCGCTTCGGTCATATTTAACATTCTACTTGTAAATCCGCCTCTGTACAAAAGCAAATCCGGATATCCGGCACAAGGCGCGATGGCCGCAAAATGATCAGGGTAAGTGGCGCCCAAATACCAGGTGCCGTGACCGCCCATAGAGTGCCCCGTTAAATATATTTTTTTGCTGTTGGGTATGTAAATAGTTTTCGCATCTGCTAAAACCTCGAGCGCATCTAAACGCCCCCAATCTTCCCACGCAAAACCAAAAGGACGACGATTGGTTGGCGCAATTAAGTTGCCCCAATCTTTTTTCGCATAAGCATTGGCTTGGTTTACAGCCTCAACCGAAGCCCCGTGTACCGATAAAAACAAGGCGCCGTTTTCTAAATTTTTATTGCTAGACGGCGCGACGCTGTAATATTGAATGCTGCCATCCACATTGCTTTTAAGGGTGCGTTTATGGTGGGTATGCTTAGATTTTATTTCAATTTGAATGGTATTCGTGTTTACTAATGCGCCGTTTTTTGCATTCAAACTTAATTTTAAATCGGCTTTTCCCAATTGATTTCCATCTGAAACGGAAGCTATTTTAAAAGGTACTTTTTGAACGCTTAAAGGTGGCATGTTTGGGATTTGATGCGATAGCGATACACCGTTAATCTCAGAAGTAATCGTATGGTTTTCAACCCAATTATCAGAAGTATTTATTATTCTGATAGCGCCCAAATAGGTTTTGTCTTCTTCAACCAAAAGGTCGGGCAAGGTCACATCTCGGGTGGTAAATTGAACTGGCGTTTGAGGGTCAATCAATCGGGCTCTGATTCTTGGGAATCGCCCTACTTTCAACACGAATTTATTTAGTCCTTTTTTTAATTTTAACGGAATTAAATTCCATCCGAAATCATAATGATCGCCCTCGTGAGGCAATCCGTTAATTAAAACGAGCGAATGCCCCGAGGCTTCAAAAAGCACCGTTTTTTCGGTATCGGATTGATAGCTTAAATACACATAACTAGACCTTAAATTACTGTCGTTAAAACTATTTGTAGTGTCTGTTGCAATGGTTTTCCACATTAACTGCTTGCCTGTAAAATCAATATCAAAAACATCATCGTTTTCAGGCTCGTAATTGGGCTGCATTAAAAACCGACTAAAAACCTGATCTTTAGGAAATGAGGATGAGTTAAACCTAAAATTCTGAATTTTTAAAGCTAATCCCGTTTTAAAAACGTGCAAAAGCTTGCCTTCTTTTATGTCGTTTACTTTTTCTTTTCCAAAGTATTCAACAATATTTCCCGTACGTTGTTGGGCTATTAAAGTTGATGACCCAATCATCACAAATAATAGAATGATTCTAATTTTAATCTTGGTTAGCTGCATTACAAATCGATTTAAATTTTCAATAAAATTAGGCATTTAATTTCATCTAAAAACATTTTTCGACCAACAACAATCACGCGCCTTTGAATAGATTAATTTGCAGCACCATGCTTAATAAAAAAACCCAGAGTTCGCACTCTGGGTTTTTAAGGTATTTTAAATTTAGATTTTAATTAATATTAAAACCTGTAGTTTAATCCTACGCTATAGTTTGTTCCCAATTGTCCAAGTTGCTGCACTTCTGATGAGTAAACAAATCTACTTCCCGCCTGTGCCGTTCCTGTAGAGGCTAAAGTTACATCTGGGTACACGTCAAAAATATTATTAATAATGCCGGTAATACTCAGCTTATCGGTAAAATTATAGCTTACACTTAAGTCTGTTGCCAATTTAGACGATAAAGCTTGATCGTTTGCCGGCCCATTTGGAGAGGTTATGGTAACCTTTCCAAACAAAGTGTTGTAAAGCCCAATATCTACTTTTTCAGACTCGTAGTCCAAACCTAAAATAAATTTTGATTTTGGTCTTGCACTTGTAATTAAACCCTTTTCTATTCGGGCAAAAATATCGTATCCGTTTTGCGCTAAAGCATCTGGCGTATTAATGGCATCAATAGTTGTTTTATTGAAATTTGCCGCTAAATTAGCATGTAATTTACCCGATCCTAAATCCATGTTTCTGTAGTTGATAATAAAATCGGCACCCGTAGTTTTGGTGTCTCCGGCGTTTATAAAGAACTGAACGGCAACAACACCGTTATCTTCAAGAATTTGTTCAACTGGATTTGTTGTTGTATCGTCTGAATCTGAACCAATCTGAGAAGAAAACAACACCCGGTCATCTACTTTTATACTGTAAAAATCTAAAGATGCTGAAAAGTTTCTATCGAACTTATAAGTAATACCTGCAGCTAAATTTTTAGATGTTTCCGCAAATAAATTAGGAACGCCTAAAGCCTCAACAGCTGGATTATTATTTGCCAAAGTACCTTGTAATAGTGGTTCTGGTGAACTCGCAACAATAATATACTGGCTATTTGTTAAGTGACGTTGGTGCAATGTAGGCGCTCTGAACCCGGTACTATAGGATGCTCTTAAAGCCCCTTTGTCGCCCAGTTTTTGACGGCCAAATATTTTCCATGAGAAGTTATCCCCAAAATCGGAGAAATCTTCGTAACGACCTGCAATACCCAACAATAAAGCGTCAGACACATCAAAATCCAATCCCATATATGCTGCGAAGTTATTTCTATCCCATTCGCCAGCTTCTTCCGGCTTAACACCCGCAAAAGAATCGGAACCAGCCCCGTAATACGATAACGGATTGCCTTCTCTAGCTTCAAACTTTTCTTTCTTATATTCCAAACCAAAAGACCCACTAACCATATCGGAAAAAACTTTAGAGAAATCTAAATTCCCAATCACATTACTCAAGCTATAACCACCTGGTTTAAACGTCCTTGGCGATGTGCCATTATCGGCCAAATAATCTCTGTTTACCGAATTGTTAACCGTATAATCTACACTGTTCTTCCCAAAAGTTATACTGGCATCAGCACGCCAATCGTTCCCTAAATCCATATCTAAACCTGCTACGTTTAAATGGTCTTTTATTCTTGCTTCAAAGGAAGGTTGATATCCCTGAAAATCTTCGGGTGCGGTAATAAAGCCTGCGTCTGCAACATCGCGTCTCCAATAAGGTGCTCTATAATACGCAAAACTGCGCCCTGTGCGTAAGGTATATCCATGGAATGAATAGAACTCGGAATGCTCTCCAACGGGATGTGACATATTTACAAAAACATCGCCTTTTTCCAAATCTGGTTGGCCTACGTGCATTCCTAAATCCGGGGTGTTTTGAGCCCATGCAATCTCGTTTGGTCTTGCATCACCGGGCAAATCGGCAACCCCCGGGGTTCCGGCTCTATTGGTTAATTCCTGGTTATAATAACCCAAAGTTAAGTTTATAAAACCGCCTTCTCCAAACCCAAGTGTTGTATTGAAGTCTGTCGCAAAGTTAAATCCGTCACCTTCTGAAGTCACCCCAGTTTTGGCCGTAAATGTAGAAAACTGTGCATCTTTTTTTAACACCATGTTAATTACGCCAGCAATAGCATCAGATCCATATTGGGCGGATGCACCATCGCGTAAGATTTCCACACGCTCAATGGCCGCCGTTGGGATACTTTTTAAGTCTATGCCCACCTCTCCTTTTCCGGGTGTTCTATTTAAAAATACTTGGGCACTTTGGTTTTTTCGTTTGCCATTTATTAAAACTAAGGTTCTACTTGGACCCAATCCTCGTAAATCAGCCGGATCATAATGTGCTGTTGCATCAGAAATAGCTTGATTTTGTGCATTAAACGATGGTACTTTAAACGTTAGCATCGCTTCAATGGTTGGCTGTCCACCACTTGTTAATTCTTCTACTCCAATGTTATCAATAGGAACAGGTGAATCTAAAATGGTTCTAGGTTTTGCCCTGTTACCTAAAAGAACAACCTCATCTAAGGCAACACCAGCGTGCATGGAAACATTTAACGTGCTTCCTGTTACTACAATCTCTTGGGTTTCAAAGCCAACATAAGAAAAAACAAGGGTGTCTCCATTATTAGCGCTAATGGAATAATTGCCATCAAAATCGGTTGTTGTACCTGTTGAAGACCCTTTTACAATTACGGAAACTCCTGGTAACGGCTGTGATGCATCATCAGTAACGGTACCAGAAACTTCTTGTGATTCAGAATAATTAAATGCCCCTGACAGCATTAAAATCAAAATCAATTTAAGATTTAATAATTTGCTCATAATTTCAGTTTTTAAATTAGTTCCGCTAAATATCCAAATAAAATGCGAAAATCCCATAAAAACATTAAAAAAAATACTATTAACTTATTATTTTAATAAATTTTTTGACAAAAACCTAAAATCAAACTGACTGAAATATTTACCAAAAACGCTATACTAAAAAGCAATATCTTCCTAAATTTGCACATCAATTTCACTAGCATGTACAGAAGTCATAATTGTGGCGAATTAAACGCCTCGCATATAAATACAGAAGTCACCCTTGCAGGATGGGTACAAAAATCTCGAGACAAAGGATTTATTGTTTGGGTCGATTTACGCGACCGCTACGGCATTACGCAATTGGTTTTTGATGAGGAACGTACATCGAGAGAACTTCTGGAACAAGCTCAAAATTTAGGTCGCGAGTTTGTTATTCAGGTTAAAGGAACCGTTATAGAACGCGCTTCGAAAAACCCAAAAATGCCTACGGGCGATATTGAGGTTTTAGTATCCGAATTGCATATTTTAAACGAATCCAAATTACCGCCGTTTACTATTGAAGACAAAACCGATGGCGGCGAAGATTTACGAATGAAATATCGTTATTTGGATATTCGCCGCAACCCCGTAAAAGACAATTTGATTTTTAGAGCCAAAGTAACGCAAGAGGTTCGTAATTATCTTTCAAAAGAAGGTTTTATAGAAGTTGAAACGCCTTATTTAATAAAATCAACGCCAGAAGGTGCTCGTGATTTTGTGGTGCCAAGCCGAATGAACGAAGGTGAGTTTTACGCATTGCCGCAATCGCCTCAAACCTTTAAACAATTGCTTATGGTTGGCGGCATGGACAAATATTTTCAGATTGTAAAATGTTTTAGGGATGAAGATTTACGTGCCGATAGACAGCCTGAATTCACACAAATAGATTGTGAAATGGCGTTTATCGAGCAGGAAGATATTTTGAATGCTTTTGAAGGATTGACACGTCATTTATTAAAAGAAATTAATGGTGTTGAAGTTGATAAATTCCCGCGACTGCTTTACGATGATGCGATGCGTTTATACGGTAACGATAAGCCTGATATCCGTTTTGGGATGGAATTTGGCGAGTTAAACGACGTTGCACAACATAAAGATTTTGGTGTTTTTAATACGTCCGAATTGGTTGTTGGTATCGCCGTTCCAGGAGGAAACAGTTATACAAGAAAAGAAATAGATAAATTAATTGATTGGGTAAGGCGTCCGCAAGTTGGGGCTTTGGGTATGGTGTACTGCCGCTGTAACGACGATGGGACTTATAAATCTTCAGTTGATAAATTTTACTCCCATGACGATTTAGCAAAATGGGCAGAGGCGACCGGAGCAAAAGCAGGCGATTTAATTTGTGTGCTTTCCGGCGAAACAAACAAAGTACGCGCCCAATTAAGCGCGCTGCGCATGGAATTAGCTGAACGTTTGGGCTTAAGAGACCCTAAGGTTTTCGCACCGCTTTGGGTGATTGATTTTCCCTTATTGGAACTAGACGAAGAAACAGGGCATTACCATGCGATGCACCATCCGTTTACATCGCCAAAACCCGGACAAATAGAGTTATTGGATTCTAAACCAGGCGAAGTAAAAGCCAATGCTTACGATTTGGTTTTAAATGGAAATGAAATTGGTGGCGGTTCCATTCGTATTCACGATAAAACAACCCAAGCTATCATGTTGAAACATTTAGGGTTTTCCGAAGAAGAAGCCAAAGCACAATTTGGGTTTTTAATGGATGCTTTTGAATATGGTGCGCCACCACACGGCGGACTAGCTTTTGGTTTAGACCGATTGGTAGCAATTTTAGGCGGACAAGAAACCATTCGTGATTTTATTGCCTTCCCAAAAAACAACTCGGGACGCGATGTTATGATTGATGCGCCTGCACCAATAGACGATGAGCAACTTGAAGAATTAAGCTTAAAACTTAATTTAAAATCATAAGAATTAAAATCCTGCTCATTGCAGGATTTTTTAGTAGTTTTATAAAATGCCAATACCCTCTTTATTAAAGCGTATACATGTTTGGAGATATAAATATATATCTCCAAAAAATTTCGTATTTATTCTAAGCATCATTGTGGGTTTATTGGCTGGTTTAGCAGCGGTAATACTAAAAAACATTACGTATGCCATTCAAGCGCTTTTAGAAAAAGGCATCATTTCCTCAGAGAATCAGCTCTATTTTATTTTGCCTATTGTCGGTCTGCTTTTAGTCTATATCATTAAACATTATTTTTTTAAAAAAGTAATGAAACCCGCCACACCTACTTTTGTTAAAAGAGCTATTCCCTCGTTGCTTTATTCGCTATTAAGACAAAAAGGATTACTGTCGTACAAATTAATATACCACCCTTTAATAATGGCGCCGCTAACCGTTGGTTTTGGTGGTTCGGTTGGGTTGTTGGGGCCTGCTATAACATCTGGTTCCGCTATAAGTTCCAACCTAAGTAGACTGCTTCATATAGACCGAAAAACACGCACATTGCTAATTGCTTGCGCCACGGCCGGAGCTATGGCCTCTATGTTTAAATCGCCTATTGCAGCCATCGTTTTTGCTGTTGAAGTGTTTAGCCTAAATTTAACCTTTACCTCGTTATTGCCATTATTAATTGCATCCATATCGTCTGTACTAACGTCTTATTTCTTTTTGGGTGATGAAGTACTTTTTAATTTCGACCTCACCGATAAATTCACCATTAATGATACTCTTTTCTATATTGCATTGGGTATCGGAACAGGAATAGCCTCTTTATATTTCACCAAAATTTACTTTGCCGTATACAACTTTTTCGATCAGTTTAAATCGCGGTTGGTAAGGCTGGTTATTGGCGGAATAATTATTGGAATCATGCTGTATTTTATTCCGCCTCTTTACGGTGAGGGTTTAAGTTTTACCAAAGATCTTTTTGACGGCAACCATCTGCACGCTTTGGGCTCAACTTTTTTCGATGAATATTTAGACAATATATGGGTCGTTATAGTATTGCTAATAGGCTTTACCCTATTTAAAGTTATTGCAATGACTACTACATTTGCAGCAGGTGGTGTTGGAGGAGTTATAGTACCAACCATGGTTATGGGAAGTGCTTTGGGCAACGTTGTGGCAAAAGTTATTAATAATATTGGCATGGGCTATCAAGTGTCCGAATCCAACTTTACTTTGGTAGGCATGGCAGGACTTATTGCCGGTGTCATTCATGCGCCCTTAACGGCCATTTTTTTAATAGCCGAAATCACGGATGGTTACGAGTTGTTTATTCCGTTAATGATTACGGTTGCCATTTCGTATATGATTACCAAAAACTACATGGAACACACCATTTACACCCGAGAATTGGCAGAAAGAGGCGACTTACTAACTCATGATAAGGATAAAAACGTTTTGACTTTAATGAAGTTAGACCATGTAATTGAACAAAACTTTGTGGAGCTAAACCCAAATATGACCTTGGGCGTTATGCTACACAAAGGCGTAGCAAAATCCAGCAGAAACCTGTTTCCGGTTGTAGATGAACACAAACGATTGGTGGGCATTATACTTTTAGACAATATTAGGGATATTATGTTCGACCAAAGTTTGTATACCACCACTACCGTTGAAACCTTTATGCACTACCCGCCCGATTACATCGTATATGAAAAAGATAATATGCAAACCGTAATGAAAAAATTTCAGGATTCAGGCGCATGGAATTTACCGGTAATTAAAAACGGATGCTACTATGGTTTTGTATCGAAATCTAAATTACTCACAGCATACAGGCGCGAACTAATTAACAGCACAACCTAATGAAGTATATCATCATTTTCTTTCTAGTCGTATCCATAGGATTAATAACAAGTGGCTTTCTTTTAGAAACCGCCTATTCGCAACAGCTTATCGGCTTTGGCGTTGTTACCCTATTTTTAATCGTATTCCCCTTGTTTTCATATTACCGTTGGAAAGACAAAAAAATTCAAGATTACATGCTCACCAAAGAAAATCTTGATAAAATGCGCGAGCGCGAAGGCGATAAACGCAAATAATTTGGGCGTTCCCCTACGGGTCGGGCTTTCCGCTATATCTTTTTAAAGCGTCATTGCGAGGACGAAGATAGCCTGCACTGAGCGCAGTCGAAGTGTGGCAATCTGTTAAATTTCAGTGCTTATCCAAAATCAATTCTTTTTTGCCTTTAAAAAGGATGCCGCATCAATCCCTAACGCGGAGTCAGTCCGCAATAGTCAGCCTTCACTTAGCAGTCGTTTATTGTCCGCAAAAACCAACAGAAAACAGAAAAGAACAGCTAAAGTAATTAGTTCAAATTCCGTTTTTCAATAAAAAAACGTTTCAAAAGTTCCGAAGCTTCATCCGCCAAAACCCCACCTTTAATCGTTGTTTTTGGATGCAGTTTGGTTTTTAAATTAATACAACCGCGTTCCTTATCCCGAGCACCGTAAACAATGTTGGAAATCTGACTCCAATATAAAGCGCCGGCACACATTTGGCAAGGTTCCAAGGTGACATACAAGGTGCATTGCTGTAAATATTTCCCGCCTAAAAAATTAGCCGCAGCGGTAATGGCCTGCATTTCGGCATGCGCCGTTACATCGGTTAGGGTTTCGGTTAAATTATGTCCGCGGGCAATAATTTTATTATCAATTACAATAATAGCACCCACAGGAATTTCGCCTTTATCAAAAGCAGCCTCAGCTTCTTGGAGGGCTTTTTTCATAAAATAAGTATCGTCGAATGGTTGTAGCATAAAAACAAAAATACGATTTCAAATGATAATGGTATCATTTTCATATACTACATTTGTAACGCAATGAACAGCTTTTTAAATTCCATAAACTCTCCCAAAGAACTCCGTCTTTTAAAACAAAAAGACTTAGAGCAACTTGCTCAAGAATTACGCGCGTTTATCATCAATATCGTCGCTACCAAACAAGGGCATTTGGGCGCAAGTTTAGGCGTTGTAGAGCTTACCATTGCTTTGCATTATGTTTTTAATACGCCCGAAGATCAACTTATTTGGGATGTGGGCCATCAAGCCTACGGCCATAAAATTTTAACCGGCAGAAAAGATGTATTTGATTCCAATCGCCAATTTGGAGGTATCAGCGGTTTTCCAAAACGCGATGAAAGTGCATACGACACCTTTGGTGTTGGGCATGCCTCAACATCCATTTCGGCGGCCTTGGGTATGGCCATTGCATCGCAGTTAAAAGGCGAAGACAAACACCATATTGCCGTTATTGGCGATGCCAGTATTGCTAGCGGAATGGCTTTTGAAGGCTTAAACCATGCCGGTGTTACCGATGCAAATCTATTGGTTATTTTAAATGATAACGCCATTGGTATCGACCCAAGTGTTGGCGCTTTAAAAATGTATTTAACCAATGTAAAAAAAGGCACCCAAAAACAAGACAATATTTTTGAAGCTTTAAATTTTGATTATTCCGGACCGATAAACGGCCATGATATCGATGCTGTTATCACAGAATTAAAACGGCTAAAAACGGTAAAAGGCCCCAAGTTTCTGCACGTTATTACTACTAAAGGGAAAGGCTTAAAACAGGCCGAAGAAGACCAAGTAAAATACCATGCCCCAGGAAAGTTTGATGCTATAACAGGCGAACTCATTGCGAAATCTGGCGCTAGCCAGCAGCCACCAAAATACCAAGATGTTTTTGGGCATACCATTGTGGAGCTTGCCGAAAAAAATAAAAACATTGTGGGCATTACACCGGCGATGCCCACGGGAAGTTCGTTGAAATATATGATGGATAAAATACCCAATCGCGCTTTTGATGTCGGTATTGCCGAACAACACGCCGTTACCCTTGCCGCTGGTATGGCAACTCAGGGTTTAATCCCGTTTTGCAATATTTACTCCACGTTTTTACAGCGTGCTTACGACCAAATTATCCACGATGTGGCCTTACAAAAACTACCCGTAATTTTTTGTTTGGATCGCGCAGGTTTAGTGGGCGAAGACGGGGCAACGCATCACGGGGTTTTCGATTTATCGTATTTAAGATGCATACCAAACCTCATTATTTTTGCGCCGAGAAATGAAGTTGAATTACGCAACATCATGTACACCGCACAACTAGGTTTGGGGCAACCTATTGCCATTCGTTATCCGCGGGGTCGTGGGGTGACCATGGATTGGAAACAACCTTTTAAAAGCATTGAAATCGGGAAAGGTACGCAACTTAAAAAAGGCCATAAACTGGCTGTTTTAAGTATTGGAAACATGGCACAAAATGTAAGCGATGCCATAGCTTTATGCGATAACAAAGAGGCTGTTTCGCATTACGATATGCGTTTTGTAAAACCTTTGGACACGGATTTATTGCACGCCATTTTTAAATCGTATAAAACCATTTTAACCATTGAAGACGCTTCGGTTATAGGTGGGTTTGGCTCTGCTATATTAGAGTTCGCCGCTGCAAACCACTATAATAATTCGATTAAAACACTGGGAATTCCTGATGTATTTATTGAACACGGCAGTGTTGATGAATTGCAAAAATCGGTTGGTTTGGATGCCGAGAGTTTAAAAACCCAGTTTAATTTATTTTTATAATAAAAGCTATTTGAATTATAAGTCATTTTGATTTTGTAAAAAATTTCAAAAGCACATTTATATATAACAAATCCAACTAAATTTTTTGAGCATTGGGAATAAAACGTACTACAATAATGCATAACCGCTAAACAATCCTCTGCAAAAACAAAATAACTTCCAATTGAAACTCACAGGCTAGCAAACTAGCGCGTTAGGGATTGATGCGGCATCCTTTTTAAACTTGAACACAACAAAGATTGAGGAAACTAAAATTTGGCAGATTGCCATGTCCTTCGTCCTCGCAATGACGATTTAAAAAGATATAGCGGAAAGCCCGACCGAAGCGACCCTTCGAGGTTTCATGTGCGTCCGGATAGTTATCAGGTTTGTTTCAGCATCCAACCTTGAAGGTATAAGCGAAGGGAACGCCCAAAAACATTTAATTCGAGATTATTTATTCGAACAAGGCCTTGAGTTCGGTGGCTTTATTTGGTGTTATTTTACCCGCCAACAGGAGACTTAATTGCTTGCGGCGCAATGCGGCATCAAATCGTTCTTTTTCCAAATCGGTTTGAGGATGCACTTCCGGGACCGAAGTGGGCCTGCCCGTATCATCTACGGCAACAAAGGTATAAATGGCTTCGTTGGCTTTAGATTTTTCGCCCGATTCACGATCTTCAATCCAAACATCAATAAACACTTCCATGGAGGTTTTAAAGGCGCGGGACACTTTGGCTTCAACCGTAACCACACTGCCCAGAGGCACCGCTTTATTGAACGCTACGTGGTTAACCGACGCGGTAACCACAATGCGCCTACTGTGGCGACGGGCGGCAATACTTGCGGCACGATCCATGCGCGCGAGCAGTTCGCCACCAAATAAATTGTTTAGCGGATTGGTTTCACCAGGTAAAACCATGTCGGTCATGGTTGTTTTTGATTGCTCGGGTGTTTTTGCTTGCATCACTTTTGTTTTAACAATGCTGCAAAGGTACTGTGCTTTTAAATATTAAAGAAGTAAAAAAGCCTTGAATTGTTTTAGATATTAATCTAGTTTTTTAACTAGCAACCACGCATTTTTGTTGTGTGTTTTTCTAATGTCACGAATGGCTTTAAGAGCCTCTTTACCTGTTTCGTAACTCGCGTAAACCACTTCGTGCAATCCGTATTTGTTTACACCAATTTTTCTGGCGTTAAAGCCTTCTTTTTTAAGTTGGGCTATAATTTTATTGCAGTTTTCTTCAACTCTAAAAGCCCCGGCAACAATATGGTAATTGCCCGTTTGTTTGGTTACATTTAATGTAATGGCAGGCAACGGATTTAAACTAAAAGTCGCTTGTTGTATTTTGGTGTCCAATTGTTTTGTCGCTTCTTCTTGCGCCAATTGGTTGTGCGTTTCAATTTGATTTACGTAAAAATTTGAAGCGACAAACCCACCAAGCGTTAAGGCAACTAAGGCTACGGCTGCATATTTTAAATACGGTCTTTTTGCGGTTACTGAGCCTGTCGAAGCACGTTTTTCGGGTGTAACGGTAAGCGGAATTACCTTTTCAATTTGCTCCACTTCTTTTTTATAAACTTCGCGGGTTACCGAAGGTGAAACGAATTGAGACAATCCAAACGAATCGGTTAAATAATTGAGGTTGTATGTTGGTTCAAATAAAATTTTACCTTCATCATTAAACACCACTTCGCCAATATTACTAAACGTAAGCGTTTCGCCCTGTGTTAAATACGACTTGAGTATTTTAACACGTTTCGCAATTTTTTTTGTGGCGGTTTCAAATGGGATTTTTTCCACATCGGCAATATAGTGCGCCAACAAGCCATCGTTTTGTTGAATTTGCTCGTTAAAAGACACCGCTTTTTTTGGCGGATAAAACGTATTTGTTGAATCGTTAATTGTTGCCGATACGCGCTGCGTTAAAAAAGATCCGAATTCCGGAATGGTAACGCACTCATATCTATAAAGTAAATCGCTTATGTAGGTTTCTAGTTGCATAAAAACAAAGTTAAAAAAATATGCTTTTAGATAAAATTTAAGGTGAAGTATTTATTAACAGTCGAAAAATTCTTTTATTGTAGCTTTAAAACCAAATGTTTACCATGACAGAAAACGATTTACTTTACACTTTAGCCTTGCAACATGTGCCTAATATTGGTGATATAACGGCCAAAAGACTCATTGGACATTGTGGTTCTGCCGAAGCGGTTTTAAAAGAAAAAAAGCATAATCTGTTAAAAATTGATGGTATTGGTAGTGTTGTTCTAGGTGATTTGTTTAAAACACATCATTTAAAAGAAGCTGAAAAAGAAATACAATTTATAAAAGAAAACCAGCTCAAGGTTTTATATTTTAAAGGCGACAGCTATCCCGAAAAACTAAAACACTGTATTGATGGCCCTATTTTATTGTTTCAATCGGGGAACATTCATTTAAAAGAACAACGAATTATTAGCATTGTTGGCGCACGAAAAATCACAACAAACGGCATCGCATTTTGCGAACATTTGGTAGAAACACTCCTGCCTTATAACCCTATTATTGTTTCGGGCTTTGCTTACGGCACCGATATTACCGCGCATAAATCGGCATTAAAACACAACTTGCAAACCATTGGTTGTTTGGCGCATGGGTTGCATACCATTTATCCTAAAATACATAAAAAATATATGGTTGAAGTTGAAAAAAACGGTGGGTTTTTTACCGATTTTTGGAGCAGCGACACCTTTAACAAAAACAATTTTTTAAAGCGCAACAGAATTATTGCCGGCATAAGCGAAGCTACCATTGTTATTGAGTCTGCCGAAAAAGGCGGAAGCTTGGTTACTGCCGATATTGCAAATTCGTACAACCGCGATGTATTTGCGGTTCCGGGGCGTACAACAGACTCGCAAAGTGTGGGTTGTAATAATTTAATTAAGCACCAAAAAGCGCACCTGCTTTCCAACCCATTGGATGTGCCTTATATGTTGAATTGGCAATTAGACGATATTTCGACAGGCTCAATAGCCAAACCAACCGTACAAAAACAGCTATTTGTTGAGTTGGACGCAACCGAAAAAATCATTTATAATTATCTTAAAGCCAACGATAAACAACTACTTGATGTGATCGCCATTAATTGCGAGATGCCTATATTTAAAGTCGCGAGTATTTTGTTGACCATGGAACTTAAAGGTGTAATAAGACCACTACCCGGAAAATTGTTTGAAGTGATATAACAGCCATTACTACCACCAAACCAAAAAGAATTTATTTAATGTGCCGTTGGGGAATTTTATCCAACAAAGCGGTGAAAATTGACGCTCCAAAAAGGGTTTTGCTGTTTTTGTGAATGATTCAAAAGGCAACCAATTTACATACGTATGTGGTGTAATAGTCCAATCAATTTTTTTAGGTATATAAAATTTACAATCGGAAAATTGCTGCATTTGCGTTTTGTAAATATAAAAACCCGAAATACAATCTTGATTTAAGGTTTTTAACGAGATGTCTTTTTGAAAAGGAATAAATAATTGTGCCTTAAAATAAACCTGTTGTTCAATTTCAGTAACATCTAAATTTAAGGTTTTTAGATATTTTTTGCTGTGTTTGGAGTTTAGTAACGGTAATTGTTTCTGGCTTAGCTTAATTAATTTTTCAACTAAAGCATCTTTTTTATTGGGGCCAACAACATGTTCGATTTCAGAGCTTCCAATGGTATCATCATAAAGATAAATTTTATATATTATTTCTAAATGAATGGGTTTTTCATCTTTTAAAAGCAAACAATCCAATTCGCCCAAAGTTGCTTTTTGATCTTGAATTTGAATGTTTTCAGACAGAATGGAAATTGATTGGTTTTGCTGCAATTCAAAAGCTACCAAGCGTTCTATATATTTTCCCAGACGTAATTTTTCGTCTATTTCAATATCGATTTTTGTTGGTGTGGAATTGATTTCAAACTGATGCAAATCGAAAACCTTATGTTTTTTCCACAAACACCGTGTTTCAAGGAAACCATCATATCGGTTTTGAATGTCTTTTGTTTTTTGGTGCATCTTTAAAAGAAGTAAATATTAAAGTATGCCGAATAGGTTTCAACATAGGTTTTTCAAAAAACGGAAATTAGTCAACAACTTCAAATTAAAGAAGCTTGTGTTGTTTTGCAAAGGTTAATACCCAACCTTCTCCCTAACTCGATTCAAAACTTCATCGGCAACAACTTTCGCTTTTTCAGCACCAACAACCAAAGCCTTATCAACTTCTTCGAGGTTATTCATGTAATAGTTGTAGCGTTCGCGTTGTGTGGCAAATTTGTCAACAATCAATTCAAATAAGGCTTGTTTGGCATGCCCGTAACCATAATTACCGTTTTCGTAATTGGCTTTCATGGTTTCAATTTGAGCATCATTTGCTAATAAATTATAAAGCGCAAAGCAATTGCAGGTACTCCAATCTTTTGGATCTTCAAGTGGTGTGCTGTCGGTTTCAATAGACATGATTTGCTTGCGGAGCTTTTTATCATCTAAAAATATATTGATGATGTTGTTTCTACTCTTGCTCATTTTCTCACCATCTGTTCCCGGAATAAGCATCGTATTTTCTTGTATTTTACCTTCTGGCAATACAAAAGTCTCGCCCATTTTAGTATGAAAACGCGATGCTACATCGCGTGTCATTTCAATATGTTGTAATTGGTCTTTCCCAACGGGAACTATGTCTGCATCGTATAACAAAATATCGGCCGCCATTAGCATAGGGTAGTAAAACAGTCCAGAATTTACATCCTCTAACCTATCGGCTTTATCTTTAAAACTATGCGCTAAGGTTAAACGTTGGTACGGAAAAAAGCAACTTAAATACCATGATAATTCGGTTACTTGCGGGATATCACTTTGTCTGTAAAACACCGTTTTTTCATAATCTAACCCAAAAGCTAACCATGTAGCTGCAACCGAATACGTATTATAACGTAATGTTTCGGCATCTTTAATCTGTGTTAAAGTATGCATGTTTGCTATAAACAAATACGAATCGTTTTCGGGCTTGTTTGCCATATTTATTGCTGGCATAATAGCGCCTAAAATGTTTCCTAAATGTGGTGTTCCGGTACTTTGTATGCCTGTAAGTATTCTTGCCATGTTTTCATTTCCACGAAAGTGGAAATCTTTTTAAATTAAAACTCAGATTTTATTCTTCGGACAAAGGTAATTTTTTTAATAGAATTGCTCAATACAATTACGTATTTTTGGGCTCCATGAGCATTTTTAAATATATTTTTTGGGTATTGTACCGCATTTGGTTTTATATACTTGTTGCCTTACCCATACTTATTATGTTTCCCATTCTTTTAATATCTATTTTAAAAGAATCTTGGTATCCGTTCTTTTTTAAATTAGCGCGTTTTTGGGCTCGATTTATTTTAATGGGCATGGGCTTTAGGCCTCTAATTGAGCGCGAACAAACACCGGAAAAAGGCAAAAGCTACATGTTTATTGCCAACCACACATCGATGACCGATATTATGCTAATGTTGGTTTCGGTTAAAAACCCGTTTGTTTTTGTTGGAAAAAAGGAGCTGGCTAAAATTCCGCTTTTCGGATTTTTCTATAAACGCACCTGTATTTTAGTTGATAGAAACTCGGCTAAAAGCAGACAAGCCGTTTTTTTAAGAGCACAACGCCGATTGAAAACCGGTGTGAGTATTTGTATTTTTCCTGAAGGTGGCGTACCCGAGGAACATATTGAATTAGACGATTTTAAAGATGGTGCTTTCCGGTTGGCCATTAACCATAAAATACCGGTTGTGCCATTAACATTTGCCGACAATAAAAAACGCTTTTCGTATATTTTCTTTAGCGGAGGTCCGGGAAAAATGCGTGTTAAAGTCCATAAATTTTTAGCGACGGAACACTTAACGGTTGAAGACACCAAAGCTTTAAACCAAGCGGCCAGACAGGTTATTTTAAGGCAATTGCAAGTATATAATAAATAAAGAACTGCTCTGGGGAGAGCAGTTCCTTTTCGATATTGGTTTCCGAGCTTAAAGGAAACCGATATCTAGATCTAACCAAAAACCTAAAACTTTATAGCAAATCCGGTGTAAACCCCAATAAAATAAGGTTTAAAATTACCAGACGTGTTATTAAACGTATTGATTTGATACTTGAACATCGGCTCAAAATTCAAATCTATTTTTTGCGAAACTTTATAATTTAACCCCACACCAAAATTGGCACTGTAACTTACGTTGTTAATATTGCTCGCTTCGCCCAAAAGGGTTCGAGACCCTGCAATTTCTGAGAATATTTCATTTTTGTTTAAAAAGAACGAGCTAAAGCCACCAATAAGGTTAACCCCTAATTTTTTGTTTGTGAGCGCGTACTGAATTTCCAAAGGCACTTCAATGTAACCCATATCTTGATTAATGGACGTGTTTGAGGTTTTTGCAAAAGCTTCCGGACTTTTTGAAGTGTTCACATTTTCGCTGCTTATAATAGAAACAGCATCGGCCGTACCCGCATTTGTATTTACATTTTGCAATAAACTAGAGCTGGAGCTTAAGGATTGGAACACCACAACATTATTGGTGTTGTAACCCAAATTAACTCTATTTATCCCGGTGCGAATACTTAGTTTTTTATTAACCGCATAACTGGCCTTAATACCGTAACTCATGTTGAGTTCGCCACTTTTCGAGTTGTTATTAAACTGCGGATCGATGGAAGAGCCTTCGCCCAAACTACTAAAATAAACAGGCGCAGCATTTGGGGCAATACTCCACCTATTTAATTTTTCGTCCTCTTCTTCAATAATATCTTTATTTTTATCTAATACTTCCTCAATGGTAAGCGTGTTTTCCTTGATGTTGTTATCGGCAATAGCTTCGGTTTTGGCTATCGAATCTGTCGAAATATCATCGGGCTTTACATCCGCAATAGCGGTATTGTTTTTTGTGGAATTGTTAATTATTCCGTTTGCTTTACCGATGTCGATTTGAGGGCTTTCATTTTTATTTTGAATAGTCGCGTTGCTTTTTTCTGTTGAATTTTGAGCAACTGCCGTGGTGTTATCGCTTTTTACAATAGCATCGGAAACACTTGATTTTTTATTTGAAGGCTGCTGCGATTTTTGTGTGCCTTCATTTTTGTGTTTTGAAAACGTATTTTCGGCAACCGATGTTTCGTTTGAAGGCGTCATGTTTTTAAGAGCTTCATCGGTTTTTGAATCAGATACTTTTTCAGTCGATTCTTTTTCGGTATTCGATGTGGCGACAGCTTCTTTTTCGTCAATAATTTTTGGCTCTTTTTTATCGGAATCAATTAAATTGTTATTGTCCTTTTTGTTCGAATCATTTAAAACCGCCTCTTTTGTATCAACAACTTGGGTTGGCTCAGTGGTGTTGGAATCATTGAAAAACAAACCGCCAACAGTGAGCAAAAGCAACAGTAAAGCCGCAACGCCTGCGTAACGCCACCAAATAGGAATAAGCCGTCGTTTTTTCTTTTTCTTATTAAGTTCGGTTTCAATGTTTGCCCAAACAGCATCACTGGGCGTGGCTTCAAAATCTTTAAAACGCTCCTGAAATAATCTGTCTATATGTTTTTTATCACTCATTATAAGGATTGTAAACTTTGTCTTGTTTTATACTGTTCTATAGTGTCCTTCAACGTTTGTCTAGCCCGGGCTAAATTGGATTTTGAAGTCCCTGTGTTTATGTTTAGCATCTCCGCTATTTCTTTATGGGAATAGCCATCTAAAACATAAAGGTTAAACACTAAACGGTAACGATCTGGTAATTCTTGAATTATTTTTAAGAGATATTCTAAAGGTATTTGGTCTTCGTCAATCTCTATTTCAACCTCGTCGGCTACGTTTTCATTTATTATATCAAAAACCTTTTCGTTTCGGTAGCGTTGTAAAACCGTGTTTACGGTTATCCGTTTTAACCAGCCTTCAAAAGAGCCTTTGCCTTTATACTGTTCTATTTTATCGAAAATGGTTAAAAATGCGTCTTGCAAATTATCTTCTGCTTCGGCATAATTCCTCGAATACTTTAAGCATACGGAGAATAGTTTACTCGAAAAGAGTTTGTACAATTCTCCTTGGGCTTTAGTATCATTAATTCTACAATTTTCTATGAGTTGATTTAAACTCAAATTAAAACATGTATAGGTTAATACTTAAACTTACTCTGTTACGGGCACTTCAATAATTAAATATTGGTCTTCCCCACTAGCATCTTCTCCTTGCCAAAACTTAAATATATAGGATCCGTTACTGGTAACAATGAAATTAAACGTGGCTTCTACCAGCTCGTCTGTTAATGTGTCACAACTGTTGTTATTAAACACATAATTAATGGCGGCAACCGTACGTTCGTTATTTTCTCTCAAATAATAAAATTCCTTAAAAGAATGACATGTTGATGGCTTAAAATAGGAAACCGTTATTGGGTAGGTTTCTCCCAGAGTAAACTCATCGGGAATATCAACGCTTTCAATAGGTAAAATTTCAAAGCTGTAATTTTGGCTATCATCATCAAGACTGCATGACGCAAATAAAAATAAAGCTAAACTTAGGGCGACTAACTTTTTCATTGCAAATAATTTTTTTAATTTTTCTTTTTAATACATGTTTTTGTATTTCATAGATGCAAAAAAAAACGAAAGGTTGCGTGCCGTATTGATATAATTGCATAAAAAATCCCGAAAAGTCGGGATTTTTTATTTATTCTGATGCTTTTAAAACGGTTCTGATTTTATCTTCGAGCTCGTCCATGAGTTCGGGATTGTCTTTAATAATAGCTTTTACGGCATCGCGCCCTTGCCCGAGTTTGGTATCGTCGTAACTAAACCACGAACCACTTTTCTTAACTATTTCGTGCTCAACGGCCACATCTAAAATTTCGCCAACTTTACTTACGCCTTCGCCATACATAATATCAAACTCAGCCAATTTAAAAGGCGGAGCCACTTTATTTTTAACCACCTTAACTCTGGTTTTGTTTCCTAAAACATTACCGTTGCTATCTTTAATTTGAGTAGAACGACGAATGTCCAATCTAACCGATGCATAAAACTTTAAGGCATTACCTCCAGTTGTGGTCTCGGGATTGCCAAACATCACGCCTATTTTTTCGCGCAATTGGTTAATAAAAATCACGGTACAATTGGTTTTGCTTATCGAACCCGTTAGTTTTCTTAAGGCTTGGGACATTAAACGCGCATGTAAGCCCATTTTTGAGTCACCCATTTCGCCTTCAATTTCACTTTTTGGCGTTAAGGCAGCAACCGAATCTATCACCACAATATCTATAGCGCCAGAGCGAATTAAATTGTCGGCAATCTCTAAAGCTTGCTCGCCATTATCGGGTTGCGAGATAATTAAATTATCAATATCAACCCCAAGTTTTTCAGCGTAAAATCTATCAAAGGCATGTTCGGCATCAATAAATGCAGCAATACCACCAGCTTTTTGGGCTTCGGCAATAGCGTGTAAAGTCAATGTGGTTTTACCCGAGGATTCCGGCCCATAAATTTCTATAACCCGACCACGCGGATAGCCACCAACGCCCAAGGCAATGTCCAATCCTAAAGAGCCGGACGGAATGGCATCGACATCAACTACGGCAGCATCGCTCATTTTCATTACGGTGCCTTTGCCATAGGCTTTATCTAATTTATCTAATGTAAGTTTTAACGCTTTTAATTTTGCTTCTTTTTCTTTTTCGTTACTCATTTTCTGTTTTTTCTGAAATTATATATGCTAAAATACTACATCTTTTTTCATGGTACAATAATAGTTTTCAACATTAAAATTTTAAGCAAAAAAATCGTTTTTTTGATAATTAATTCAAATGTACCACGCAACCTTTATTCAAATATTTCATCTTTAAAATATAGAAGCTATTTTCAAAATTTAATATCCAAAAATATGTTTAAAACTTCCGTCGTTTTTTTATGTGTTTGTGTTTTATTTATTGCTTGTGATTCTCAAAATGAAGATGAATCCATTCAAACCGGAACCGTAATAAATCAAACATCGTGTGGTGGTGGTCCCGAACCCGTTTTCATTATAAAATTAAGCGAAAACGACTCTATAATGACCGCTACACTTCCTAAAGCATATCAAAAACCCCTTTTAAAAATTCAATTTAAAACTAAAGAAAAAACGTCGTTGTTAATTTGTACTATGGACAAAATCTACCCCAAACAATTTGATGTTTTTGATGTTATTTCAATATAAATTAAAAATACCACGCAACCTTTTTACATATTTTGCATCTATAAAATAAACGCAGGAAAAATTTTGCTATGAAATTGATCTAATAATGGTTGGGAATTAGACTAACTCAAACTATTTTAGTAAAGCACTTTATATTATTTAAGGTGCTTTTTTTATACGATTTATTGTGCTATCCTTTTAAAATTGTACTTTTGCATTTTAAAATATTTCTTTATTCCGCACCATGCGGTTTTAACCTTAAAACATTAGTATAGCATGCAACTGTACAATAAATTAAGCGCTAAAGAAAGAGCCGAATTAATCGAAAAAGCTGGTAAAGACCGGTTAACGCTTTCTTTTTATAAATACGCTAAAATTACCAATCCTCAAGAATTTAGAGACGAATTGTTTATTACTTGGAACGCCTTGGATGTTCTGGGTAGAATTTACGTCGCCCACGAAGGCATTAACGGGCAGTTATCGCTTCCGGCAGATCGTTTTAACGCCTTTAAATCGCATTTGGATACCATCGATTTTTTAAAAGGCATCCGTTTAAATATTGCTGTTGAGCAAGACAATATGTCTTTTTTAAAGCTTAAAGTAAAGGTGCGCCACAAAATTGTTGCCGATGGTTTAAACGATGACACTTTTGATGTTCGGGACAAAGGCATTCATGTGGGTGCAGAAAAATTCAATGAACTTATTGAGGACGACAAAACCGTTTTGGTTGATATGCGCAACCATTACGAAAGCGAAATCGGTCATTTTAAAAATGCCGTGACCCCAGATGTGGATACCTTTAGAGAATCGTTGGATATTATTGAAGACGATTTAAAAGACCATAAAGAAGATAAAAAATTGGTTATGTATTGTACTGGCGGTATCCGTTGTGAAAAGGCCAGCGCGTATTTTAAGCATAAAGGTTTTAAAAATGTGTACCAATTGGAAGGCGGTATTATTGAATACACCCGACAAGTAAACGAAAAGCAATTAGAAAATAAGTTTATTGGGAAAAATTTTGTTTTTGATGAGCGCAGAGCCGAAAAAATTAGTGACGACGTTATTGCACGCTGCCACCAATGCGGAAGCCCTTTTGATGTGCACACCAATTGCGCCAACGATGCTTGCCACTTATTGTTTATTCAATGCGATGCCTGTAAAACAGAAATGAACAATTGCTGTTCGACAAACTGTAAAGAGATTCACGCCCTACCTTACGAAGAGCAAAAAGAGATGCGTAAAGGCCAAGGCAATAGCAACGACATCTTCAAAAAAGGGCGCGCAGACCATTTGCCCTATAAAAAAGATTTAAGGAATATTTTTGAAGTATTAAAAAAGAAAGAGGGCTAAACCTCAGTCAAAATCAACAACTATAAATTCTTTGTTTTAAGTCTTTAGAATAATCTTATATTTACGTCGTGAAGATTTCTTTTGAAACTTTGTTTCAAAAATCCACTCATTTTGTCATTCTTACGAAAGTGGGAATCTAAAAAGATTTATAAACCTTCATTCGTAATAATTTGATTATTAACGAATTCAATATATAGAAATTTATGGCTTGTAACAGTTGTTCAACTGGAAAAGACGGTCAACCTAAAGGATGTAAAAACAACGGCACTTGCGGCACAGACAGTTGCAACAAACTAACTGTTTTTGATTGGCTCGCAAATATGTCGCTTCCAAACGGCGAAAAACCCTTTAATTGGGTGGAAGTCCGGTTTAAAAACGGGCGTAAAAACTACTATCACAACACCGAAAACCTAACCTTAAGTATTGGCGATGTGGTTGCTACCCAAGCAAAATCGGGACACGACATTGGCATGGTTACCCTTACGGGGGAATTGGTGCGGGTTCAAATGAAACGGAAAAATGTTTCGACCAAAGGCGACGAGGTTTTAAAAATTTACCGAAAGGCAAGTCAGAAAGACATTGATATTTGGCAAAAAGCACGCGATAGAGAAGAACCAATGAAAGTGAAAGCGCGCCAATTTGCCATCGATTTGAAATTACAAATGAAAATTTCGGACATCGAGTTTCAGGGCGATGCCAGTAAAGCCACATTTTATTACACCGCCGAAGAGCGTGTAGATTTCAGGGAACTCATAAAAGTATTTGCCCGCGAGTTTAGAACACGCATAGAAATGAAACAAGTTGGGTTTCGTCAAGAAGCGGCAAGACTTGGTGGCATTGGCTCTTGCGGGCGCGAGTTGTGTTGCTCCACATGGTTAACTGATTTTAGATCGGTAAGTACCTCGGCAGCCCGATATCAGCAATTATCTTTAAACCCACAAAAGCTTGCCGGCCAATGTGGTAAATTAAAATGCTGCTTAAATTACGAACTCGATACGTATTTGGATGCTTTAAAAGCGTTCCCCAAAACCGATATAAAACTTAAAACCGAAAAAGGAACGGCAGTATGCCAGAAAACCGATATTTTTAAAGGACACATGTGGTATGCCTACGAAGGCGAATGGATGAATTGGCACAAAATAACCACTGCCCAAGCTAATGAAATTATTGAGGCCAATAAGAAAAACAAAAAAATTGCAAGCCTTGAAGAATACGCCTCAGACCTTATTGAAGATACTAAAACAGAGTTTGAGAACGTTGTAGGACAAGATAGTTTAACGCGGTTCGATAGTCCAAAAGGGCGTAACAAACGTAAAAACAATAAGGGCCGTAACAACAGAAACAAAAAAAACAACAGAAGAAAACCTCAAAAAAGTAAAAATGAAGCGAAGTAGTTCGGTATTGTTTTCTTTAATTTTTTCTTTTGTTTTGGTATCATGCGATTCTAACCGTGTTTTCGATACCTATAAACCGGTTCCAAACACATGGCATAAAGATTCTGTGGTTAGCTTTACGGTAAATCCACCAGATTCAATAAAGCCCTATAATTTGTTTGTTAATTTAAGAAATACCAACGATTATAAATTTAACAATTTGTATTTAATAGTCGAAATGGTTTTTCCTCATGGCAAAACCATAAAAGACACTTTAGAATACAGAATGGCAGACCCCAACGGAAAGCTTTTAGGAACAGGAATAACGGGTGTTAAAGAAAATAAATTGTGGTACAAAGAGCATGTTGTTTTTAAAGAAGCAGGCGAATATGTGGTTAGTATCCAACATGCTATGCGGGAAAACGGAAAAGTAAATGGTGTTGTGGAGCTTGAAGGTATCACAGATGTTGGCTTTAGAATAGAAAACCCATCAAGTAAATAAAAACGATCAATTGTCACACTGAGCCTTTCGTCTTCGCTCAAGACAGGCTAAAGTCGAAGTGTATTTAATATTCAAAATTAAATGGCAAAAACAAAAGCAAAAAAGGAAACAAAAGGCACACAGGATTTTTCAAAATATATCCGTTGGTTTTGGATATTGTTCTCAGTAGGTATTCTTGCAGTGGCACTTATATTTTCAGCAGCATCGTGGGGTTGGCTTGGAGCCATGCCAGACCATACGCAATTGGAAAACCCTAAAACCCATTTGGCAACCGAAATTATTTCTGCCGATGGCGTAACCCTGGGGAAATATTACTTTAACGATAACCGAACTCCCGTAGCTTTTGAGGATTTATCGCCCCATTTAGTCGATGCTTTAATCGCTACCGAAGATGCCCGTTTTCACGAGCATTCTGGTATCGATGCCCGAGGCACATTAAGAGCCTTTGCTTTTTTGGGAAAACGGGGTGGCGCCAGTACAATTTCGCAACAATTGGCAAGACAGTTGTTTGTGGGCGTTAGAACCAACAATATTTTTGAAACTATAACCCAAAAAATAAAAGAATGGGTTATTGCCATTAAATTAGAACGACAATATACCAAAGAAGAAATTATAGCACAGTATTTTAATGTTTACGATTTTGGTAACAATGGCGATGGCATACGCAGTGCCTCCAGAATATACTTTAATAAAGAACCCAAAAATTTGGATATTAAAGAAGCCGCTATGTTGGTGGGGATGTTTAAAAACTCTTCCTTTTATAATCCAATACCAAGCAGAAATCCAGTTGGCGTAAAAAACAGACGTAATGTTGTTTTGCTTCAAATGGAAAAATACGGATATATTAATGAACAGGTTAAAGACTCCTTACAGAAAACCGAACTGGATTTAGACTTTACCCCGGAATCGCATCGCGAAGGCCTTGCTACTTATTTTAGAGGATACCTTGCTGGTTTTATGAAAGATTGGATAAAAAACAATCCAAAACCAGACGGCACCAATTGGAATTTATACAACGATGGCTTAAAAATTTATACCACCATCGATTCGCGTATGCAAAAGTATGCCGAAGATGCGGTACAGCAACACATGCCTAAGTTGCAAGCAGAGTTTTTCCATCAAAACACACCCGATAGAAACCCAACGGCGCCGTTTCTGGATTTAACCAATGGCGCCATTGATACTTTAATGCAGCGTTCAATGAAACAATCCGAACGTTGGCGACACATGAAATACGACTTAAAAAAACCGGACAAAGAGATAGAAGACTCATTTTACAAACCGGTACAAATGACTGTTTTTGAATGGAAAGACGGCAAACCTTCAGAACGGGATACCATTATGAAACCTATCGATTCCATGCGTTATTACAAATCGTTTTTAAGAACCGGCATGATGTCCATGAATCCGCAAACCGGTCATGTAAAAGCTTGGGTTGGCGGCATGAATTATAGGCATTTTCAGTACGATATGGTAAAGCAAGGTAAGCGTCAAATAGGCTCTACGTTTAAACCTTTGGTTTATGCTACGGCAGTAGATCAGTTGCACTTATCGCCCTGCGATGAGCTTCCGGACACACCGTTTTGTATTGAAGCCAACAAGCACGGCAACCCAGAAGAATGGTGCCCAAAAAACTCCAATCTTAATTATGGCGGTACGCGAACATTAAAAAATGCGTTGGCTAATTCTGTAAATACCATTACAGCTAGATTAATTGATAAGGTTGGTCCGCAAACCGTTATCGATTTAGCACGAAAATTAGGCATAGAATCTGATATTCCTCCGGTGCCATCCATTGCCTTAGGGACACCCGATTTAAGCGTTTACGAAATGGTTGGTGCTTACGCCACTTTTGCCAATAAAGGCGTTTACACCAAACCCGTTATGGTAACAACTATTGAGGATAAAAACGGTACCATTTTATATCAATTTTCACCTGAAACCAACGATGTATTAAGTGCAGAAACGTCTTATGTAACCGTAAAACTTATGGAAGGTGTAACACAATCTGGTTCGGGTGTTCGCTTACGTACAAAAGGCGCCGACGCTTACAGAGCAGACTATAGAGAAGTGGTTACGGGCTACCCTTACGAGTTTACAAATCCTATTGCCGGAAAAACAGGAACCACACAAAACCAAAGTGATGGCTGGTTTATGGGCATGGTACCAAATTTGGTTACTGGCGTTTGGGTTGGTGGCGAAGAAAGAGCAGTCCATTTTAAAAGCATTACTTACGGTCAAGGTGCGGCCATGGCGTTGCCTATTTGGGGCTTGTACATGAAAAGCTGTTATGCCGATGAAAGCTTAAATATCTCTAAAGAAGATTTTGAGGAACCAGCAAACCTTTCAATATTAGTTGATTGCTCTAAAGCCAATGAAAAAACCGTTATTGATGATGATAAAGATGAAATACCTGATGATTTAGATTTTAATTAAATCATTTCTAACGCATCCTCAATAACTTGATAGACTTTTTCCAGCTGTTTTTTGGTGATTACATAAGGCGCTTGAATGTAAATGGTACTTCCTAAGGGACGTAAAAACACCCCATTGTCCATAAAAAATTTAAAAAGCTTATCGCGTAAATTACCGTAGCGTTCCATTTCTATGTTCAAATCGAGGGCAAAAATAACGCCTAATTGTCGTGTGGATTTTACTTTAGGACACGTTTTTATACGACTCTCAAATGCTTGGTGCGAAGCGTTAATAGCTTGAATTTGTTTTTGAATATCATCGGATTGCAACAATTTCACACCCGCCAAAGCTGCGGTACAAGCCAGCGGATTTGCTGAATACGTATGCCCGTGAAACAAGCCTTTGCTCATATCGTCACTATAAAAAGCCTCATAAATATTTTGCGTACACGTGGTTAAAGCCATGGGCAATAACCCGCCGGTTAAAGCTTTGCTCAAACACATAATATCTGGTTTGGTTTCCATATAAAGCGACGCAAAATGTTTACCCGTTTTTCCGAAGCCCGTCATCACCTCGTCGGCAACGGTAATGATATTTTGGTTTTTGCAGAATTCAAGAATCTCATTTAACCCCTCGGCGTTGTGCATTTTCATGGCCGCTGCACCTTGTACCAAAGGTTCGTAAACAAATCCAGCGACTTTATTATTAGATACTATGTCTCGCAACATTTTTAAAATGGCATCGTGATTTTTTCCATTTGGGACAGGAATACGTTTTACGTTTAAAAAGAAATCCTCAAAAGGCCCGTTGTAAATCGATAAACCAGAAACACTCATCGCGCCAAAAGTATCGCCGTGGAATCCGTCTTCAAAAGCAATTAAGGTATTGCGCTTTACGCCTTTGTTAAAATGGTATTGTAACGCCATTTTAATACCGATTTCAACAGCCGTTGAACCATTGTCGCTAAAGAATATCTTGTTCTGGTTTTCCGGGAGTATTTTAATAAGAGCTTCGGATAATTTTATAGCGGGCTCGTGTGTGAATCCGCTAAAAACCACTTGGTCCAACTGTTGCATTTGTGCCGAAACCCGACTGGTTATATACGCGTTGCAATGCCCATACATACAGGTGTACCAAGAGGCAATGGCATCGATATATGCGTTGCCATCCTCATCGGTTAAAACACAGCCTTTTGCTTTGGTTATGGCAATGGTTTCCGGGTGTAATTTGTGCTGTGTTAAGGGGTGCCACAGGTGTTTTGTATCGCGTTCTTTTAAATTCATTTTTTTTGTCATTCTCGCGAAGGCGGGAATCTATTTTTTAACTTTTAGTTGCATAGTGGATTCCTGCTTTCACAGGAATGACAGCTACAACTTGTCTTTAAACAATTCAGCATATTCCTTTACTACATTTTTATCAAAATAAGGCTCTTCATCTATACGCCCAATAACAGGGACATTTGTCATTTTTTTAATGATGCTTTCTGTTGATTTGTGTTCGTTTCCGCTATAAACCAACGAAACATCGAAGCCTTTTTCTTTTAAAACATTTATGGTTAAAAGCGTGTGGTTGATGCTTCCTAAATAATGCCTTGAAACCACAATTACCTTATAATTAGGTTTTATTAAATCGAAAACCGTTTGTGTATTATTTAAAGGCACAAACAATCCGCCAGCGCCTTCAATAACCAAATGGTTACTTGTTTTCGGAACTTTAATTTTTTTAATATCAATAGTAATATTGTCAATTTCTGCAGCTGCGTGCGGACTCATTGGCGTTTCCAACGCATAAGCATTGGGGTGGAACTTGGATTTGGAATTCGACACCAATCGTTCTACTTTATCCGTATCGCAATGGTCCAATTCGCCTGCTTGAACAGGTTTCCAGTAATCGGCTTCCAAAGCTTCAGTAATTATTGCCGATGCTATGGTTTTACCAACTTCGGTTGAAATTCCTGTTATAAAATATGTGTTGTTCTTCATTGAATATTTTAACAATAAACCGCTCCCGAACTTTCGGTAACGGCTAAAAAATCATTTTAAATCGAATTCAGTATTACAATCTTCACATTTATATTTATGTTTTGCGTGTAAAGGCAGTGCACCGAAAAGGAACCCAAAGATAAAGGCAAAAAAGGATTTTAGGTCTTTTATTGTAGAAAACAGCTCTATTCTTTCGCTTTTGCAATTCGGGCAGTTTAAGGTGTTGCCTTCGTCATCAACCGAATACTTGTGTATGGCATTCAAAATATGTTGTGCTTCCATAGCTTGGGTGGACAGCACTTTTAATTTAACGCCACCAATGGCATTGCTAACCAGCGGGTCGGTATCGATGGTAAGATTATCAGATAAAAAAACTTGAATGCCTTCGGCTTCTAATCTGCCCTTTATAATTTGGGCTTCAGAAGAATACTGAAATCTGGCTATGGTTTTAAAGGTCTCGCTCATATATTTACAAATGTAGTTAAGAGCCGTAATACTTTCGATATTTCGCTTTCCGAATTATCACTATGCAAACAAAAGCGTAAGCGCTCTTCGCCTTTTGCGACTGTTGGCGACAAAATGGGTTTTACATTAAAACCGTTTTCTTGAAGTTTTTTTGCCATTGATTTCACGTTTTCATTACCTGAAATAATGCAGCAATGTATCGCAGAATTGCTTTCAATAAAATGATTTTGAAGTTTGTTTTTAACAATTTCATTTTTAAAATGCTGAATGTTTTGATGCAACTTTTCTATGTTTTTCGTAGAAACCAACGCATTATAAGCCGAATGAACAGTAGCGAGCGTGTGTGGTGGCAAAGCTGTTGTGTAAATAAAACTTCGGGCAAAATTGACTAAATATTGTTTTAAAACAGCCCTTCCTAAAATAGCGGCACCGTGACAACCCATGGCTTTTCCAAAAGTTACCAAACGTGCAAAAACGTATTCTTCTAAGTTTAATTGTTGAATTAAACCAACGCCGTATGTGCCAAAAACACCAATAGCATGGGCTTCATCAACCACCAAAAAGGCTTTGTGTTTTTTGCCTAATTCGCACATGGCAACCAAATCCGGGGCATCGCCATCCATAGAGAAAACAGACTCCGTAACAATGTATGCGTTGCCTTTATACTGAACGCGTTCCAACATCTCATCCAAGGCTTTCACATTATTGTGCTTAAATTTATAAGCTTTTGCATTGGAAAGTAAAACACCATCGCGAATGGAAGCGTGTATAAATTCGTCGTAAAAAATAACATCATCGCGTTGCGGCACACTGCTAAAAAAGCCAAGGTTGGCATCGTAACCCGAATTGAAAATCAATGCCGATTCGCTATTATGGAAATCGGCAACCAAGGATTCTACAATGTTATAAAATGAATGATTACCCGAAAGCAAACGCGAACCCGTTGATCCATTTTGCAGCATATCATGCCCAATTAAAAGGTTGTGCGTAGCGTTAAAAATAGATTCGGATTTGGCAAACCCTAAATAATCGTTTGATGAAAAATCTACCAAACCATTCCGTGAATCAAGTTGACGTAAGGCATTATTCGCTTTGCGCTCTTCGAGTTTTTGATGTAATTTTTGAGGTAGCATTAATCAAAGATAGTCAAGACCTGTCAGGTTTTCAAAACCTGATAGGTCTAATTTCAAAAATAAGTTTTTAACACAATATTATTGTTTATCGATAATTTTTATATATTTGTTATTGTTAAACGATAATATTTCTACCTAAGGCGACTTGAAATGCAGTCGTAAAACGAATTAACCATATAATTATGAAAGACAATACGCAAACTTTAACCATCGTTACCTGGGCTGTTTTAATTTCAGCAGTTTCAATATTACTTAATGATTTACGCGAGTTTGATTTTAACCAATTTGAAACGTTTCAAAATTGGGTAAAATCAGCAGATAAAAATGAATCTTGGTTTACTTCAAAAAATGCAATCCAATGGAGTTATTACGCGATTAGTGCAGGATTGTTTTTTTGGAAGGCGTATCTTATTTATGGTTTTTCTTATTTTTTATCGATTCTGAAAGAAATTGAAAACGGAAACTACTTTAGCGATAATAATATTAAGTACTTTAAAAAGATAGGTAACATTTTTATTTTATATACCATCAATATTTTGGTATTGCGATTTCTTTTAGCCGCGATTGGCAAATCTACTTTTAACTTTTTTAACGAACTTAAAGCGGAATTCACCTTTTTAATCCCAGCAGGATTGGCTTTTTATCTTCTTGCCGAAATTTTTAAACGAGGAAAACTAGCTGAAGAAGAAAACGAATTAACCATATAACCCATGCCAATAATAGTAAATCTCGACATCATGCTCGAAAAACGAAAAATGAAAAGCAAGGAGCTGGCGGAAATTATTGGTATTACCACGGCAAACTTATCGATATTAAAATCCGGTAAAGCCAAAGCTGTTAGATTTTCCACACTCGAAGCCATTTGTAAAGCACTCGATTGTCAACCTAGTGATATTTTAGAATATGTTGAAGACTGACATAACATACCATAGAGCATCAACTGCTGAAGACTTACATCAAATTTTAAATCTTCAAAAAAAGAATCTATACGATGCCATTTCTAAAGATAGTAAAGAAAAAGAGGGCTTTTTAACTGTAAAACACGATTTTGAACTACTAAAAAAAATGAACGATGCCTGTCCACATTTCATTGCAAAATATAACGCTAAAGTGGTGGGCTACGCCCTTTCAATGGTAAGGGAATTTAGAGACCAAATTCCGGTCCTCATACCCATGTTTACCGAAATAGACAAAGCTATCAACGAACAAAACCCTCCATTAAATTATATGGTAATGGGGCAAGTGTGCGTCGATAAAGAAGCAAGAGGCCAAGGGGTTTTTAGAGGGTTATATCAATATATGGCGCAAGAGTTAAAACACAAGTTCGACGCCATTATTACCGAAGTAGACATTAAAAACAAACGCTCATCTTATGCCCATAAAGCCATTGGCTTTAAGGTGTTAAAAAACTACACATCCAACGGTCAGTTTTGGGAAATTATTAGTTTAAACACTTAAAAACCCAACACTATTTCGCTTATCTTTAAAACAATGTTTACACTCGTAAATTGTAATAATTTCTATGCTTCTTACCAACGCGTTTTTATGCCTAATTTACAAGGAAAACCAGTCGCTATCCTTTCCAATAACATTGGTTGTAAAATAAAGCCCACTAAAAGGTCAATATCTTATAAATAAAAACTAAATTTAAACAAAATAAATAATTTTTATTTGGGCGTTACCACAACCCTTCGACTGCGCTCAGGGCAAGTGGTCGGGCTTTCCGCTATATCTTTTGCGAAAAAGCAAAAGGATGCCGCATCAATCCCTAACGCAAACCAACGTGTCAATTAAAAAAACAGATAAACAAATGCAGCTTCACAAATCCAACACACTAACCTTATTTGCGCCAAAAGCCCATAACAATTCTGGAGCACATTTTTTCGATACCGGCATTTCAGCAGGTTTTCCATCGCCAACCGAAGATGTTAAAGAACAGCGTCTATCCTTAGACCGGGAACTCGTAAAAAATAAAGAAGCCACTTTTTTTGCTCGGGTACGCGGGCAATCTATGATAGGGGCCGGACTGGACGATAACGATTTACTGGTTATAGACAGAAGCTTAGAGCCTACGCATAACAAAATAGCGGTATGCTTTCTCGATGGCGAGTTTACCGTAAAACGTTTAAAAGTTAATGCAGAAGGTGTTTGGTTACAGCCCGAAAACCCTAACTACCCCATTATAAAAATCACAAGTGATAATAATTTCATTATTTGGGGCATTGTTACCAATGTCATCAAAAAGGTATAAGTTCTCGATACTATTTCAAACACGTTTGAAATCACCCGAACAGACAGGAAACAAAAAACGCTTCAGAAATTCTGAAGCGTTTTTTTATAAAATATGTGTTTTGTAATTAATCTGCCAATACAATCACTTTATTATCCTTCATCTCCAAAGTACCGGATTTTATCTTTAAAGTCAGTACCTTTTGGTCGTCATTATGAGGCGTTACCTCGGCGTGAAGCTCATCAAATACCAAATGACTTTGTGTATGGGTTTTAATTTTAATAGTACCTTCTTTTAACAAAGAGACTATAGGCGCGTGGTCTTTTAGCATTTCAAACTCACCATTTATCCCAGGAACAACTACAGAATCAACTTCACTACTAAATAAAGTGGCTTCGGGTGATACAATTTCTAAATACATCTTTTTAAGTCTTCAGTTTGCAGTCTTCAGTCTTCAGTCTCTGCGGACTGTGGACTGTGGACTAAATTTTACGCTTCAGCTAACATTTTCTCACCAGCTTCAATAGCTTCTTCAATAGTTCCTTTAAGGTTAAACGCTGCTTCTGGTAAGTGGTCTAATTCACCATCCATAATCATGTTAAATCCTTTAATGGTTTCTTTAATATCAACCAATACTCCAGGAATACCGGTAAACTGTTCTGCTACGTGGAACGGTTGCGATAAGAAACGTTGTACACGCCTTGCTCTACCTACAGCCATTTTATCTTCTTCAGACAATTCTTCCATACCAAGAATGGCAATAATATCTTGTAATTCTTTATAACGTTGCAATAACTCTTTTACACGTTGTGCACAATCGTAATGCTCTTTTCCTAAAATATCGGCCGTAAGAATTCTTGAAGTAGAATCCAATGGATCTACCGCAGGATAAATTCCTAGCTCAGCAATTTTACGAGATAGTACGGTTGTTGCATCTAAGTGGGCAAAAGTTGTTGCAGGTGCAGGATCGGTTAAATCATCCGCAGGTACGTAAACCGCTTGTACCGATGTAATAGATCCTCTTTTTGTTGAAGTAATACGCTCTTGCATCGCACCCATTTCGGTTGCTAATGTTGGTTGGTAACCTACCGCAGAAGGCATACGACCTAATAATGCAGATACCTCAGAACCAGCTTGTGTAAAACGGAAAATGTTATCTACGAAGAAAAGTACGTCTTTCCCCTGGCCTTCGCCAGCCCCATCACGGAAATACTCAGCAATGGTTAATCCTGAAAGTGCCACACGAGCACGTGCTCCAGGAGGCTCATTCATTTGCCCGAATACGAAAGTTGCTTTTGATTCTTTCATTTTAGATTTATCAACTTTAGATAAATCCCATCCGCCTTCTTCCATAGAATGCATAAAATCGTCACCATAACGGATAATTCCTGATTCTAACATTTCACGAAGTAAATCATTCCCTTCACGAGTTCTTTCACCAACTCCTGCGAATACTGAAAGTCCACCGTGTCCTTTTGCAATATTGTTAATCAACTCCTGAATCAATACCGTTTTACCTACTCCGGCACCACCAAATAAACCAATTTTACCACCTTTTGCATAAGGCTCAATTAAATCGATTACTTTAATACCTGTAAATAAAACTTCGGTAGATGTTGATAAATCTTCAAATTTTGGTGCCTCTCTGTGGATTGGCAAACCAGCTTCTCCAGCTTTAGGCAAATCTCCAAGGCCATCAATAGCATCTCCAATTACATTAAATAAACGGCCATAAACATCATCGCCAATTGGCATTTGAATAGGTGCGCCAGTAGCAGTAACCTCTGTTCCTCTACTCAACCCATCCGAAGAATCCATAGCAATAGTACGCACCGTATCTTCTCCGATGTGAGACTGTACTTCTAGTACTAAAATAGAACCGTCGGTTTTTTTAATTTCTAATGAATCATAAATTTTTGGAAGTTCAGCACCAGCTCCGAATTCAACATCGATAACTGGACCTACTATCTGTGCAACTTTACCTGTAACTTTAGACATTACTTATGTGTTTAATATTATGCGTTTTAATTCTATGAAAACACTCTGAGTTTTCGCGTGCAAAGATATATTTTTTAATTTAGAATGAAAGTCGTTTTTGAAGCTTTTTTACATAAAAAAACACCTTCATTCCGAAGTTCGAGAAGAAGGTGTTTTAAGAATGTATTATTTTTAATATTTATTGAAGTGTTGGATGGTAATTAGTTGGATAATCGCCAGCATTTACCAAGTTTCCTGAAGCTTCAAAATTTGATCCAAATGCAGCATCAATAACTTTTAAAATCTCATTTGCCATTACCGCATATCCCCTTGCTGTTAAGTGAATACCGTCCAGCCCCACAGCACCACCAGTTACTAAATTGGTAGTTAAAGTAAAATCACCAGACGAAATACCAGTTGTTGAAGCTTCACCTAAAATACTATTTAAATCAACCAAAGCAACATTTTCATTGGCATTTGCAATCGCAGCTATTGTTGCATTATAAGCATCAGTGGCGTTTTTTATTTCGGCAAGTTCGTCACTATCCAAAGCATCTCCGTCATCAATACCGTTAACAGCGCCAATAACTAAAGCACCCTGTTGTGGCGTTGGTGTACCGCCAGCTTGTAACAAGCCCAATACTTGAAGCACTTCATTTGATAAAGCAACAGACCCATAACCTTGAGCCAATGCATCTTGATCTATAGTTAAAACGAGCAATTCATCTTCAGTCATTTGTCTAAACCCTAATGGGTTTGTTTGTGTAACAGGTACGTCTATAATCCACCTGTTTTTCCCTTCACTGAAAGGTATGGCGTATTGGCTAGCAATAGCCTGTGCCTGTGCTGGTGGTACCATTTGTGCAATTAATACTTGAGTAAATATTCCTGCAACTGCTTGAAAAAAGCCAGTTAATTGGCCTGCTGTTGCAGCATCTATCTCCAACGCATTATTTGGTACGGTTGTAAAATGAGGTAAATCGGTAACATAAGGAACGTTAGTAACAATGCCTTTGGCTCCACCAGAGGTTAAGGTTGATACTAGAAACCCGAATGTTTGATCGAAACCAACTCCAGGAGGACCAGCTGAAGGCGTAATGGTATTTGAACCATCGCCACCAGAAGTTGCATAGCCCAATACATCGTTACCACCAATTTCTGATAAGGTAAAAAATGTTGGGTTTTGTGCCATCGCATCACCTAATATAGTGGCCGTTGGACTTGATGCCATTCTTATAAAATACGGATTAGCCAACCCTAAATTTAGGTTTCCAAGGTTTCCGTAGCCATCAAATAATAAATGAAAACTTTTAGCACCTGGAACTCCCATATTATTAAAAGGACCCGTTGGATTATTAACCAATAAGTCTGTGGTAGAGGTCACTGGACCTATTACAGAGGATAAGGGAACCGGACCGGCGCCACCAAAAACTAATCTTGGACCAACTGATGACCCAGGGAGTTGAACCCCTCCAACAGCAATTCCACCAATATTGTCATTCATTAGGGGTTGCGTAAAAGCGCCTCCTCCTATATTTGAAAATTGTTGAGCTAAAATATTGGGAAATGAGTTTTCTTGAGACGCCTTAAATAAGGCACTATCTGTAAAGCCAGCGGTAAATGAAGCTCCTATAGCCACATAATTTGAAAAATCTGCTGATCCAGCTGTAAGTGCTGGCAATTCTACAACAACTTCTGGTTCTTCACTGGTTCCTTTAAGAACATCTTCAGGTTCGTTACATGCTGAAAACCCAATTAGGATTATTAATAGCCATATATATTTAGTATTCATAATAGTTTTCATTTTATAAGTTGTTAATTGTCCATGATAGATAATACATCGACCCTATATTTCCGGTTCCAAATGCCGTATAGTATTCGTCACCCAAAAGGTTTGTTGCCCCCGCTTTAAAAGTAGATTTAAAGCTTGGAACTTTAAGATTGATTTGAGCATCAACTACGTGAAATTCTGGCACTAAACCATTACCAAAAGTGGCTTCCCAGAAATAATCATCACTAAATCTATAAGCTATGTTGAATCCAAAGTTTTTAAACAATTCCGTATTTCCAAAAGACGCTTTGAACTTATGTTCTGGCGTGTTGAAATTGGTAGCGAAATTAGGATACTTCTCTTGATCAAAATCCAATTTAGCATAAGTATAACTACCACTTATATCAAAATTCCCAAATACTTTTGTAGATAAACCAATGGAAGCTCCGTAAGAGTTAACCTTTGCTTCAGAATTTGTGTATGCACTGTAACCTTGAAAATCTCCATTAGCTATAGCCGCTACCGATAATCCGCCATCTCCGGCAACCCCGTAATAAGGAGAAGCAACGCGTTGTTGAGAAATAAAATCTTCATAACTATTGTAGTACATACTAAAATCTACAATAAACTTATCAAGTTTACCTCTATACCCTGCTTCTGCAGACGTTACTTTTTCAGGTTTTATTAAATCTGGATTTGCTACCTGTAATAATGTAGGATCACCTGTAGCTCCAAATGCCTCTAATGAACTCGCTGTATATGAATTGGTATATGGAGCGGCTCCTGTTTGTGTAATAGTTGCTGGTTGCCCTAACAATTGACCTTGACCACTAACATCTAAAGGCCTTGACCATCGTTCTAAATTTGAAGGAGCTGAACCTACTAAAAAGCCTTGGCCAGAATCTAATCCAATAAATAAATCTTGAGTTGTTGGGTTTCTAAATCCTGTTTGCACAGATGTTCTAATATTATGGTTTCTATTTATAGTTAAACCTGCTGATATTCTTGGTGAAACAAACCCGTCAAAAAATTCAGATTTATCATAACGAGCAGATCCCGTTAGTTTAAGCTCTAAAGACTCATTTAGTTCGAAGCTCTTTTGAATTTGAGTATAAACACCAAATTCCGAGTAGTCTATTGGACCAGCGGCATCAGTATAGATCGTACCCCCAGAGTTTAAACTGTAGCTTCTGTAAGAACCACCAACTTGAATTTCAGCAAAGTCAATTAAATGGCTTAAATTATAGTTTCCATCAGCGTGGTAATATTTTGAAGCATCTTGAAATTTAGAACCCGTTATTAAGTTAGGGTCATTGATACTTCTATTAAATGCCGCTTTATATTGTGGAGTTCCAGGTTCAAAACGACCAGATTCAGCTTGTGCTCTTGCTGCTAAATGAGCTTGGTCGTTAGTTGCCCCTCCAAGGGTTGCTTGAACATATGCTCCTGTATATTCACCGAAATAGGTAACATGGTCTTTCCATTCATTTAAAATCTGGATACCTGTTACCGTCATATCGTACGAATCACCAGCTTTATCAGAAACCACATAGCCTCTTAAAAAGAAATGGTCATTTTTAACTTCTAGCTTATGTTGCTGTTGGAAAAAACCATCAATATTATATCTGTTTAATCCTTGGTAAATTGTTGTACCTGTTCCTACCTTTCCAACATACTGAATTTCAAAATCATCCTCCCAAGGTCTAAAATATAAACCCCAGTCCGCTTTAACACTTTCAGCGTTATAATCGGTTAAATCACTTTCATTATACCCAATTCTACTTACTTCTTCCGATGGCACTAGTGCACTTGCACCAGCCGGCAATAAACCTAAGCCTTCCATGGTTATCGCGACACTATGGATGTTTCTTTTAAAATCATCACCATATACGTTGACACCGTTATAACTTAAATTGGAAGCCCTTGTCCCACCTTGAGAATCTTTATCTTCTAAACTATTTGCTGCCCAATCCGTTCCTTTTAAGTATCCAAAATTAACTTTAGCAGCAAATTTGTTGCTAAACTTATGTGCAGCACGAATACTTAAATCGGTATATTCGTTATCTCCTGCCGCTTCTTGAGAGGTGATTCCTTTTTTAAATGAAGTGCTTATACCTGCATGGTCAAAAGGATTTTTACTTCGCATAAACAAAATACCGTTAAAGGCATTTGCACCGTATAATGCCGATGATGCACCTGGAAGCAACTCCACACTTAAAACATCGGTCTCCGTCATACCCACTAAATTTCCTATAGGGAAGTTTAAGGCTGGAGTTGAGTTGTCCATACCATCAACCAATTGCATAAAACGGTTGTTGGCAAATGTTGCAAAACCTCTTGTGTTAACCGATTTAAACGTTAAACTGTTGGTGTTCACATCAACGCCTTTTAGGTTTTCAAGTCCATCATAAAAATCCGCGGAAGCGGTATTCTTAATTTCCTTCAATCCGAAACGCTCAACAGTTACGGGCGATTCGAAAATTCGCTCAGGTGTTCTGGATGCCGAAATTACAACTTCATCTAATGCTGTACCTTCGTTAAGAACAAAGTTAAGTACTTGATTGTTTGTGGTCACTTCGATAGTAACGGTTTCAAAACCAATCATACTAGCTTGCACAGAAAAAGGCGGATTTTGGCCGGCACTTAAGTTGAAAGCGCCATCAAAATCTGTTACCGTCCCTGTGGAAGTACCTGTAACAATAATGTTTGCTCCTGGAAGTGGTTGGCCGCTGTCATCAACGACTGTTCCAGAAATTGATGTTGTTTGAGAATAAGTCAATCCACAAAACAACAACAGTAAAAAGGGGAGAATAGTTTTCATGTATAAGAGTTAGTTTAATTTATTGTTTAGCAATATAAATATATATAACATTATTACAATATAAAAACATAAAAAAATTATGCGCGCATAGTAGTTTTTAACAAAAATCACTTTAAATTTTTGAATATTATGTTAAAAATTGGGTGTTTATTTGAGAATGAAAGAGAACATCTCTCGTGCAATTTATAAATTAATAATTTGCACGAGAAGCATTTTTACTCTACCGTAACAGATTTTGCTAAGTTACGTGGCTGGTCTACATTACAATTGCGCATTACAGCTATGTGATACGATAAAAGTTGTAATGGTATAGTAGTTAATAAAGGTGAAAAAGCTTCCTCGCAATCTGGAATCTCAATAACATGATCGGCAATTTCCTTTACCGCAGTGTCTCCTTCGGTTACAACCGCAATGATTTTACCTTTTCTTGATTTTATTTCCTGAATATTACTCACTACTTTTTCGTAATGCCCCTTACTTGTTGCAATAACAATAACTGGCATCCTATCGTCAATTAAGGCAATAGGGCCGTGTTTCATTTCTGCTGCAGGATAGCCTTCAGCATGAATATAGGAGATTTCCTTGAGTTTTAAAGCGCCTTCCAACGCTACGGGAAAATTATAGCCTCTACCTAAATACAAACAATTGGTTGATAGCAAATATTGTCTGGCAATGTCTTTTACGTGTTCGTCTACCTTTAATAATTGCTCTACTTTTTGCGGAATCAATTCCAATTCTTGTAAATACATTCTAAAAGTTGAACTTGACATCGTGCCTTTGGCTCTAGCCAAACGTAATGCTATTAAGGTTAAAACGGTAATTTGTGTTGTAAATGCTTTGGTTGAAGCCACGCCAATTTCCGGTCCTGCGTGTGTATAAGCACCCGCATGGGTTTCTCTGGCAATAGACGAACCTACCACATTACAAACCCCAAAAACAAAAGCTCCTTTGGATTTTGCAAGTTTTATGGCTGCCAACGTATCGGCAGTTTCACCAGATTGCGAAATGGCAATAACCACATCATTCTCTGTTATTACGGGGTTTCTATAACGGAATTCTGAAGCGTATTCAACTTCAACAGGGATTCTAGAAAATTCTTCAAAAATATATTCGGCCACTAAACCCGCGTGCCACGACGTACCGCAGGCCACAATAATAATACGATTGGCATTTAAAAACTTTTTCATGTTATCTTCAACACCGGCCATTTTTATAATAGCCTCGTCTCTTAATAACCTGCCTCTATACGTATCTCTAATGGCTCGAGGTTGTTCGTGTATTTCCTTAAGCATAAAATGCTCGTAACCGCCTTTTTCTATTTGCTCAAGATTCATTTGAAGCTCTTGTACATAGGGAACCACTAACGAATCGTCTTTTATTTTTCTAACTTTTATGCCCTTCCCCAATCTAATAATTGCCATTTCTTCATCTTCTAAATAAATAGCATTTTTAGTGTATTCTAAAAAAGGCGAAGCATCACTTGCAATAAAAAACTCATCTTCGCCAATACCCACGGCCAACGGGCTTCCTAAACGGGCAATAACCACCTCACCGGGTTTGGTTTTATCGAAAACAGCAATGGCATAAGCGCCTATTACCTGATTTAATGCAATTTGTACGGCTTTACCAAGCTTTACGTTTTCGTTCTTTTTTACGTCTTCAATTAAATTAATTAAGACTTCGGTATCTGTATCTGATTGAAAGGTGTAACCTCTGGAAATCAACTCTTTTTTTAGCGCATCATAATTCTCAATGATACCATTGTGAATGATGGCCAATTCGCCTGAATTTGAAGCGTGGGGATGTGAGTTTACATCGTTAGGTACACCATGGGTTGCCCATCTGGTATGACCAATACCTAAACTACCGTTTTTGGTAATTTCTTTTTCCGATCGTTCTTCTAAGTCCGATACTTTTCCCTTGGTTTTCGAAATTTTAAGGTCGGTGCCATCAAACAAAGCAATACCGGCGCTATCGTAGCCACGGTACTCTAAGCGTTTAAGCCCTTCAATAATAATAGGGTAAGCTTCTCGATGTCCTATATATCCAACAATTCCACACATAAGTAATTTGGGTTTTAATTAACGTGGAGCAAATATGTAAAAAAAATATCAACAAATGCTAAAATAGTACATGAAGTTGATATTTTTTACGATAAAATCCATCGAAACTTAAAAAATTATGTGTTTCTATATAAAATAAGGATTTATAAAATGAATTTATAAATTAGGTTCTGTAAAAAATATTTCAAGTTTTATTTTTCTGTTTTCCGGTACGTTTTGATGATTCCCGTATAAAATAGTACCTCTAGGCGCTAACAAAACAGTTGATGGAACCTCAGTTACTTCATCTGCACTTTCTAAAATTTTAGAAAGGCTTGTTAAATTAACATTTGTAGATAACGTTAGCCCTAGCTTCGTGTTAGTTGAATCTTTTAGTAGAATATTATTAAGATGCTCGGTAAGGCGTATTTTGTATTTTGAAACACCATTATCATCAGTTATGCGTTGCCCCAGGTTAATAATTTTAGAGTTTGCCGGATCTGAAGTGTCTTCAGTCGGGTCGAACACATAATCAATGGTTGGCGCATTGTTTTTTATATCGTAAGCGTAAATTCTATCGTATTTATGATAATCAGGGTTCCCGCCATTCGGCATGGTTTCGTCTTCATAAATAACCAAATGCGCTTCATTGATTATTTTTTTTAACGGATAATTACCATTTACCTTTGGCAAATAATTGCCGTTTTCATCCAATTTCCTATAGGTTTTTTTAAAGCAATCCAAAGCTGTTTCAGTTGTGCCATCGCAATCTACCATACCATTAAATAAATCAACAACGGCCATAGAACCTTCTGTTCCTTTTAAATACAACCTTTCGTCGCCATCGATTTTGTTTCCATTAGCCAAAGCAATGTTGAAATCATTTACAAAAGTGTTCAGTCTAATACCGGTAAGGTTTATGGTAAAAGTATCTTGTAATCGGTCGCCATCAATTGTAGAATCTTTTGAATAATAGATTACAATATTGGCGTTTGCCATATTAAAAAACACCATGTTACCACTACCGTTAATAGCTTCCGCTTTAAAGTACAGGCCTCTAAAGTAATCTTTAAAATTATTCGCATTACTTAAAACCGGGTCGTCTTGTTTATCAATAATTGTTGTTTTCCAATAATCTTTATCTAAATGCACTCTTAAAGCAGGAGTTTGTCTATCAAAGACATCTTGATCGCCTTCAGTTGTTTTTAAAACAATGGTTTGGCTACTCGGAACATATTGATCTTGTTCGTAAATGACATCGGTTTTATGGTCTTCAAAATTTATAACACCATTGCCGTCAAGAGCCGAATTCATGGTGCTACTTGCATTGGAAAAATACCTTTGGGTTTCGTTAAATCCTGAATTTGGATTGAAATCCCTTAAAAAATAATTGTTCCTGTAAACGGTTAATTTTATTGGCGCACCACCATATAAAGAGTCTTTAATGGTGTACACTTCGTTTCCATTTTCGTCTGGCGAATCGGCACTTACTTTACTAAAATAAGGCACTTTTAAAACAACAGAATCTATTGCTGGATTGTCGCCAAAATTAGGATTGGAAACAGATGGCGTTACTTGGGTTATAATGCTCGCCGTAGTTAAACCGTAGGCAGGATCATTAAAAACACCAAACAAGTTTGATGACAAGTTGTTTATTTGTAAAGAATCCAGTTTTTTATTGTAAGCTAAAATCTGGAGATTTAAATTATTGGTGTTGAAATTAGCGTTGTCTTTTCCTAAAACATCACTTTCAATAGTATTAAAATCTTTATCGCAGGCAATAAACAATGCCATAACTAATAGAAATATACTGGAAAATTTAAGGGCTTTAAATATGTTTTTCATGTGCTTGTTTACAAAATGCCAAAATGGGCTTTCATGTTTTTTTTAGATGATATCCAGATTAAATACAAACTTTCGTATTAAAAAACTCTGTATAAGCTTCGCCAAATTCATCTTTACTTTTGAATTCTAAAATAGGTTTGTCCGATGCTTCTAAATACGTATTTAAATCTTTAGGTATATTTTCAGACCCTATAATCAATGCATCGGAATTATCAATAGCGACCTTCATTAAGTTGTTGTATGATGGATCTTTAAGCATTTTAATAGCCTCTTCATCAATATTATCAAACTTAATTTTATTAATCATGTCTTTGTTTAACGCGCCATCAAAACTTTGATTGTACACCGAGGTAACAATTTTACTTTCGTTAAATAAAGGCTCGTCTTTGTAATATTGCTTTAAATAAAGAGGTAGTAACGACGCTAACCAACCGTGAACATGGATAACATCGGGCGACCAGTTTAGTTTTTTAACCGTCTCAATAACACCTTTTGCAAAGAAAATAGCGCGTTCGTCGTTATCGGAAAACAAATCACCATTTTCATCGGTAAGTGTGGCTTTACGCTTAAAATATTCGTCGTTATCGATAAAATAAACTTGAATACGCTCTTTGGGAATTGAAGCTACTTTAATAATAAGTGGCATATCCAAATCGTTAATAACCAAGTTGATTCCTGATAGTCTTATAACTTCGTGCAATTGATGCCTTCTCTCATTAATATTGCCGTATCGAGGCATAAAAATTCTTATTTGCCCCCCTTGTTGATTTACCAATCTTGGCGCTTCAAAAGACATGGACGAAATTTCCGTCTCAGGTAAATAAGGCACTACTTCAGATGATACGTATAATATCCTCTTATCTTTCATATGTTAGTTTTTTGCTGTCTTTTTATAGCTATGTAATTGAATAGCTTTTTGAGAATTCAAAATAAAAAACACGCAAAAGTACAAAATTTTATGCGAATTGGCAGTAAAATATTAAGTTTGCAAGCGTTAATTTTTTATTAAATAATGAAGGTTTTTTCACAAAAAGTGCTAATTGCAGCAGCAATTGATAAATTAAAAGCAAAACAGCTTACGGTAGGTTTGGTGCCAACCATGGGTGCATTACACCACGGGCATTTGGCCTTGGTTAAAAAAGCTTTAAATGAGAACGATACCGTAGTGGTAAGTATTTTTGTGAATCCCACGCAGTTTGATAATAACGACGATTTAGTAAAATATCCAAGAACCTTAGAGGGCGATGTGGCCTTGTTAAAAACCGTGTCGGAAAACAAGATTTTAGTTTATGCGCCAACCGTTGATGATATTTACGAAGGCCATACCATATCGAACAAATTCGATTTTGATGGTTTGGAGTTTGAAATGGAAGGTAAATTCAGAACCGGTCATTTTGACGGCGTTGGCACCGTTGTAAAACGCTTTTTCGAGATTGTAAAACCGCATCGGGCTTATTTTGGAGAAAAAGATTTTCAGCAATTGGCCATCATCAAAAAACTGGTTGAAAAGCATCATATCCCTGTTAAAATTATTGGTTGCCCCATCCATAGGGAAGCCAACGGGTTAGCCATGAGTTCGCGCAACACCCGACTAAAACCCGAATATAAAAAAGCTGCGCCTTTTATCTATAAAACCTTAAAAACTGCCAAAGAAAAATTTGGCACAAAAAGTGCTAATAAAATAACGGAATGGGTTGAAAAAGAGTTTGCTAAACACGATTTATTAAAACTAGAGTATTTTATTATTGCAGACACCAAAACCTTAAAACCAGTAAAAAGAAAATCAAACCAAAAAGCATATAGAGCGTTTATAGCGGTATATGCAGATGATATTAGACTTATAGATAATATCGCATTAAATTAATTATCTTTGCCGCATGCAAATTCAAGTAGTAAAATCTAAAATCCACAGAGTTAAATGCACGGGTGCAGAACTCAACTATATAGGCAGTATCACTATTGACGAAGACTTAATGGATGCCGCCAACATTATACAGGGCGAAAAAGTCCAAATTGTAAATAACGACAATGGCGAGCGCTTGGAAACCTATTGTATTCCCGGTCCGCGTAATAGTGGCGAAATTACTTTAAACGGAGCGGCCGCTAGAAAAGTATCGGTTGGCGACACCCTTATTTTAATCACTTATGCCTTTATGGATATTGAAAAAGCAAAAGTGTTTAAACCATCGCTTGTGTTTCCAGACGAAGCCACAAACTTGTTAAAATAAACTTTGAATCAAAAGACAAAAAACATACTAAAAACAGCACTCCCATTATTATTGGGAGTTTTTTTGGTCTGGTTTGCGCTGTCTAAAGTTTCGGTTGAGGAATTATTGGTATACGCCAAAAATGCCGATTATACTTGGATAGTTTTGGGCATGTTTTTAGGGCTTTTAAGTCATTTGTCGCGCGCTTACCGTTGGCGTTTTCAATTAGAGCCTATGGGCTACAATATTAAATTGGGCAATAGCATTATGGCGGTTTTTGTTACCTATTTAATTAATTATACCATTCCCAGAGCCGGCGAAGTCGCCAGAGCATCTCTACTCACAAATTACGAAGGGGTGCCTTTCGAAAAAGGTTTTGGCACCATAGTCGCCGAACGTATTGCTGATATGATTGTCATGTTGGGCATTATTACCCTAACGCTTTTTCTTGAATTCGATTTTATCTATAATTTTTTAATCGAAAAATTCGATCCCATTAAAATTGCCATTGCATTCATTGGGCTTATTGTTTTAATGCTTGTATTTTTTAGATATATAAAAAGAAGCAACTCTAAAATCGCATTGAAAATCAAAGCCTTTGTAAACGGACTAATTGAAGGTGCGCTAAGCATTTTTAAAATGGAAAAAAAGTGGGCCTTTATTTTTCACACCTTATTTATTTGGGGCATGTACGTGCTGATGTTTTACGTTACTTCTTTTGCACTCGAAGAAACCAGTAACATTCCTCTTGCGGCCATATTAATTGGTTTTATAGCGGCAAGTTTTAGTATTGCGGCAACCAATGGCGGCATTGGTTCGTACCCGTTGGCTATTTACGCGGCGTTTTCAATTTTTGGCATTGCCGAAGAGCCAAGTATCGCATTCGGTTGGATTATGTGGGCATCCCAAACCCTTATGATTATTGTTTTTGGCGGCCTATCCTTAATTTATCTACCTATTTACAACAGAAAGAAATCGTTAAACAAAAAATAACATTTCAGTCTTTTAAAACCTGTTTAAACACTTTTTTTTTAGTTTTAACATATTTCATACCTTGCCCCTATTAAATCTCAAATCATTTGAAATGAAACAACCAATCATTTTTTTATTAGCATTATTCTGCATTACAAATACTATTGATGCCCAAGTAAAATACGAAACCTTTGAGTCTTCAAAATTAGGAGAAACCCGAGAACTGAAAATTCAACTACCAAGAGGTTATAATTCCAACGAGGACAAAAAATATCCGCTGTTTATTGTTTTAGATGGCGATTATTTATTTGAAGCCGTGGCAGGAAACGTTGATTATTACTCGTATTGGGAGGACATGCCCGAAGCTATTGTGGTTGGCATCAATCAACTCGAAAAACGATTTGACGACTGTATGTATTCCGAGCAAAACTCGTTGCCCATAGAAACCGGTGCCGCTTTTTTCGAGTTTGTTGGCATAGAACTCATTCCGTACATAGAAAAAACATACCGAACCGAAAATTTTAGAGTGGCCGTTGGGCATGGAGAAACTGCAAATTTTATTAATTACTTTTTACTGAAACAGCAACCGTTGTTTCAAGGCTATGTGGTTATCAGTCCGGAATTAGCGCCAAATATGCTTGATTATATTCCAGAGCAATTGGGCAAATTAGAATCTAAAATTTTCTATTATTTGGCCAATACCAAAAACGACTCGAAGTCCATTAAAAAAATGACCGAGGCTTTAAATACCGATATTTCAGCTTTAGAAACCAAAAACATCTTTTATAATTTTGATAGTTTTGAAAGCGGTTCGCATTACTCGGTGCCGGCACACGCTTTGCCAAAAGCCATGGAAAGTATTTTTTATGTGTTCCAGCCTATTAGCATAAAGGAATACAAAGAAGTTATATTGGAATTGGACGGCTCCCCGGTTGAGTATCTCCAGGAAAAATACAAAATGATTAATGAGTTATTCGGAATTGAAAAACAGATTCTTATTAACGACTTTAAAGCCATTTCTGCAGCCATAGAAAAGAATGAAAATTTTGAATATTACGAAGCCTTAGGAAAAATGGCCCGTAAAGAATATCCCGATACTTTATTAGGAAATTACTATTTGGCACGTTTTTACGAAGAAACCGGTGAACCCAAAAAAGCCATGCGCACCTATCAATCGGCTTATATGTTAGATGAAATTGCAGGCATTACCAAAGATTTAATGATTGAAAAAGCAGACTTAATTAAGGCAGATTTCGGTTACTAAAAAACAAGATGTGAACTGGATATTTAGTTAATTATTATTTAGTCAAAAACCTTTAATAACTCCATAATTTTTCAACCCAATAACTTAAACAATGGCTAAAGTTAAAACTACTTTTTTTTGTCAGAGCTGCGGCAATCAATTTGCAAAATGGCAAGGGCAATGTACAGCTTGTAAAGCTTGGAACACTATTGTTGAAGAAGTTATTCAAAAACCGGAAAAAAGCGATTGGAAATCGCCAACCTCAACTGTAAAACGGGCATCTGTTCCCTTACGGATTAACGAAATAGACACCTCTAAAGAAGCACGACTCGATACCTTTGATGCCGAATTCAATCGTGTTTTGGGTGGCGGTATTGTTCCCGGATCTTTAACCCTTTTAGGGGGCGAACCCGGAATTGGGAAAAGTACATTGTTGCTTCAAATTTCATTAAAATTACCGTATAAAACCTTATATGTTTCGGGTGAAGAAAGCCAGAAACAAATAAAAATGCGTGCAGAACGCATCAATCCGAACAACAACAATTGTTACATTTTAACCGAAACGAAGACTCAAAATATCTTCAAACAAATAGAAGCTTTAGAGCCCGATATAGTTATAATTGACTCTATACAGACTTTACATAGCGATTATATTGAATCCTCGTCGGGAAGCATTTCGCAAATAAAAGAATGCACAACCGAACTGATTAAATTTGCCAAAGAAACCGCAACGCCCGTTTTGTTGATTGGTCATATCACAAAAGACGGCCATATTGCCGGCCCAAAAATATTGGAACACATGGTCGATACCGTTTTACAATTTGAAGGCGACCGCAATCATGTATTCAGAATTTTACGCGCCAATAAAAACCGCTTCGGCTCAACAAACGAATTGGGTATTTACGAAATGCAAGGTTCTGGTTTGCGCGAAGTTTCCAACCCATCCGAAATTTTAATCTCCAAAAAAGACGAAGAACTTTCCGGAAACGCCATTGCCGCCACTTTAGAAGGTATGCGTCCGTTAATGATTGAAGTGCAAGCCTTGGTAAGTACCGCAGTTTACGGCACACCACAGCGAAGTGCCACGGGTTTTAATGCGAAAAGACTAAATATGTTGTTGGCCGTTTTGGAAAAACGTGCAGGTTTCAGGCTTGGTGCAAAAGATGTGTTTTTAAATATTACCGGAGGCATTACGGTTGATGATCCCGCGATTGATTTGGCGGTTGTCGCTTCTATTTTATCATCAAATGAAGATGAAGCCTTACAAAAAGATTTTTGCTTTGCAGCCGAGGTTGGTTTGTCTGGAGAAATTAGGCCCGTACAACGTGTGGAACAGCGTATTTTAGAGGCCGAAAAACTTGGGTTTTCAACTATATTTGTATCGAAATACAATAAAATTTCACTTAAAAACACCCAAATTAAAATTCAATTGATTTCCAAAATTGAAGATGTAGTTGATATTTTATTATAGCCAAAAAGCTATTTTGTTAAAAATCATTCACATCTAAAAATAACCGTTTATCTGATAATTTTGTATTTCATCTACTTTTTTATTGCTTTTATCGATTTTTTCTCCTATAATTGCAATATTATTTTGTACCAATACATAGGTGCTTAAAAGTTAATTATTCTTCCCTCACCGTAGTTCAAATACGTTTTATTTTAAGCGATAACCAATAAAAAATGAAGTTGAATGCATTTCATCGATTTCATTAAACAGAAATTTTAAGAGTTTTAACGAATAAAAAACATAACCATTTGATTATAAATTAATTTTGCATTGCCCAAATCTATTATTTATGAAAACAAAATTACTTTTAAGCTTACTATTGGTATGTATTAGTTTAACCCTAGGGTATGGACAAACAAATGCACCAAGCATTCAAACAGGTGTTAGTTTTCAGTGGAGTGACACTCAAAACGCTTCAACAGACCCTGCTACCATTAAAAGCGTTACGGTAAACAATAACGTTTATCTTAATTATGGATTGCCAACGGGCTATCAAATGACCCAATTAGGACCTAATGGGCATTCAGCAAATAACATTAGATTAAATGGTGGATACACCGAAACTACGAGTGCAAGTTTAACATGGAATTTGTCCGCACTTGCTTCATTTCAAGATTTAAATCTAAACCACTATTTTGAAGCCAATGGAAACGGGCGCAATATTTGTGATGACTACACCACCGAACAAACTACAACGGCGCAAAGACAAACCTTAACCTATGGAACGGGAATTTTTGCGAGCTCCAGCGGTGTTATTGCCGTTACAGAGCGAAATGCAAACAACTGTTATCATTTAGAGCTTTTTGGTATTCCGGCCGGTGGCGGTGCAGAACAATCTTTAGGAGAAACTTTTGTTAACCAAACCTCAACAAGATGGGGTTTTGGTGGCACAGGAACTAGTGGCAATATGGGCACACCCGGAGCAGTTAACCCACCTCCTTCGGGCTCGGATTATTGGTTAAGCGACCGTGTACTTGAAAATAACGGAACAGTTGGGATTGCCTTGTTTTATCTAGATGATATTGCTCCGAATGGTTCAATTATTACCAAGGCGCAATTAACAGCGTCTACAAATGATCATGCCGATGGGAAACTATTTATTTTGACCCTTGATGACGAAGATGAAGATGGATATAGCGATGTAGACGATTTAGATGATGATAACGATGGCATTAAAGATACTGACGAGTCTGGAGGGATTGACCCTTCAGCAGATGCCGATACTGATGGTATTCCAAATTATAAAGATCCAGATTTTTGCACCTTAAATGTTCATGGTGTTTGTTCAAATTTGGATGCTGATTCTGACGGAATTCCAAATCACCTAGACTTAGATAGTGATAACGACGGCATTACCGATGTGAGGGAATCTGGTGGTACCGATTTAAACAACGACGGTATTGCCGATGGCTCAATAGGGTTAACACCAACAACAAATGGCATACCGAGTTCTGCTGGCACAGGAACGACACCTATTAATACGGATGGCGATGTTAATGGTTCCGGTAATCGATATTTAATTTATGATTTTTTAGATATCGATTCAGATAATGATGGTATTCCAGATAATGTAGAAGCACAACCTACCATTGGCTATGTGGCACCAAGTGGCACCTATTCCAGTACGGGAATTGATGTTAATTATGGTTTAGGCATTACGGTTGAAGACACTGATGGTGATGGGATTCCAGATTATATTGATTTAGACTCTGATAATGACGGCATACTAGATGAAGCAGAAAACGGTTTGCCAATTCCAACTACCGATCAAGATAAAGATGCTGATGGCTTAATAAACCCCTTTGAAACAACAAATATTGATGACCCTATTTGGGATGTAAATGAGGACATAGAAGACCCTACCGATCTATCAATATTACCGGATGCAGATGGCGACTTAAACTCCGGTGGCGATTTAGATTATCGGGATATGTTCAGCACTAATCCGCCTGCTATAGCTTCTATAGATTTTGATGGGGTTGACGACTATTTATCAAGAGCATCCTTTATAGATGGTTTAGGTACGGTTACCATAATGGCTTGGGTAAAGTCTGATGCCGGCAATTCAACCAACATGGTAATTGCAGGCGAAGACACGGGCTGTAAACTATGGCTCGAAAACGGCAACATACCTAAATTTACGGTAAAAACTGCAGGCAATTCAGAAGCCTCTGTAAGTTGTACCGCTATTAATTTTAATGAATGGCATCATATCACAGGAATTTATAATAGTACTTCTGGCGCCATCACCATTTATGTAGATGGAGAATTATTAAGCTCTAGCAATGTAGGAAGCACGGGGGCAGTCATTGAAACTACGAGCGATTCCAATGGAAATTTTGAAGTTGGCAGACTCTCAAGTAACCTAAGCAACAAGCTATACTTTAAAGGTGATATTGACGAATTGAGGGTGTTTAATACAGCATTAACAAGCGAGCAAGTAAGAAAAATGGTGTATCAAGAAATTGAAAAAAATACAGTCACCAATAATGTAAAAGGTGTCATTGCGAAAAAAGATATTGAAGACACCACTTCAGAAGCTAAAGTACCTTGGGCAAACTTAATAGCCTATTACCCAATGACGGATATTAAAATGGGCACAACCTCGGATTATTCCAGTAATAATGAAAAGCTTTATTTAAACTATATCACTTCCGTACAAGACCAAACGGCGCCCATACCTTATCAAACAGCGTCTAATGGTGCATGGACATCTCAATCTACATGGTTGCATGGCGATGTGTGGGATATTGAAAATACAGCAAACAATAAAGATTGGAGTATTGTAAAAATAGGTAGCGATGTGTCTGCTAGCCATACTATAAAAACAGTTGGACTCGTTGTTGATTCGGGGTATTCATTAACTGTTCAAAGTGATAATTTAGTACAAAACTCCTGGTATTTGGAGTTAAACGGAACACTTGATTTAGAAGGCGACTCGCAATTAATTCAAACCCAACATAGCGATTTAGTAACCTCTGCCGTTGGTAAAATTTTAAGAAGGCAAGAAGGAACATCCAGCTTGTACAGATACAATTATTGGGCATCGCCGGTGGGAGCCATAGGCGCAACAACCTTAAGCAATAATAATGCAACCACAAGCAATACAAATAACGGCGCTTACACCCTTAACACGCTAAAAGATGAAATGGGAATCAACTTCTCTTTCACGTCCAGTCACCATGAGGTTGGTAAAATAAGCACCTATTGGCTATATACCTATATTAACGGATTAACTTATTGGGATTGGGCGGTTTTAGACACTAATACACCCATTGAGCCAGGAGTGGGCTATACGCAAAAAGGCACCGGAAATGCTGGCTTAGAACAGCAATATACTTTTGATGGAAAACCAAACAACGGTACCATTTTAGTAAACGTTACCGATAAAGGAGGCGCAGGCTCGGAACCATCGGTCTCAAAAACCGAATATCTTTTAGGAAACCCTTATCCATCGGCATTGGATATCCATAAATTTATAGATGACAATGCAGGTGTTATTGATGGCACCTTGCAGCTATGGCAGCAATGGGCTGGCAATTCTCATCAGCTCAGGGATTACGAAGGCGGTTATGCTCAAGTAAATAAAACAGGATCAATTCGAGCCTACCAATTTGTAGGTATTGAAGGCGCAACTAATGGTTCGCAAGACGGCACGTTAACACCGTCAAGGTATTTGCCCGTAGGTCAAGGATTTATTACCGAAATTGTTGGAAACGGCAATGTGGAGTTTAATAACTCGCAGCGTGTATTTATAAAAGAAACTGATGCCGATGGCACTTATAACAACGGATCTTCGTTTTTCAAAAATGGAAATGACAAAACGAAAAACAAAGATGCTTCAGCAAAAAACAATGAGCAAAATGAATTTAAAAAGATTCGTTTGGAGCTAAACGCGGTATCGGGTCCTGCAACAAGAAGGGAATTGCTCTTAGGGTTTAGCAACACCACCACGGATGGATTCGATTATGGCTATGAAGCTGAATGCACAGATTCCAATAACAACGATTTGAATCTAGACTTCGAAGGTAAAAACATGAACATTCAAGCGTATAGCGACATTACCGACGATAAGATAGTGGCCTTAAACTTTAAATCTTCTGACACGAATACCTTCGAAATTAAAATGACGGAAACCGAAGGTATCGATGACACTCAAGACATCTATCTCAGGGATAATTTAACAGGCACATACTTCGATTTAACCAAAAATAAAGCGTACAGCTTTACATCGGAGCAAGGAAAATTCAATAAAAGATTTGAAATAGTATTTCAATCCGAACAAAAAAGCCTGAGCGTTGAAGAAAACAAACACAGTGCGAACTTTGTGTACTACCAAAACAATACAAATACACTGTTTGCAAAAAAACTGAGCGCTCCGGTAACTAGGTTAGCTGTAATTAACATGAAAGGACAAACCGTTTACGAGCTTCAAAATGTTTCTCAAACCACTTTAAACAACGGACTTAAATTAGCTAATTTGTCTACAGGGACCTATGTAGTTTGTTTAAGAACAGAGGACCATCAGGTAATTACCAAAAAAATTATATTTCACTAGTTTTGAAGTAAATAAAAATGAATGGGCCAAAACCTAGGTTTTGGCTTTTTTTTATAATAAAAATTATATATAATTCCTTAAATTCGCATCCTTATAAGAATCCATAGTAAATGAGCGCTAAATTTCCTGAATATAAAGGACTTGACTTACCAAATGTAGCTAACGAGATACTACAATATTGGCAAGAAAATAACATCTTCGAAAAAAGTGTAACCACCAGAGAAGGCAACAAACCGTATGTGTTTTACGAAGGGCCGCCATCGGCAAACGGTTTACCGGGAGTGCATCACGTTTTAGCGCGCGCTATTAAAGATATTTTTCCGCGTTACAAAACCATGAAGGGTTACCAAGTAAAGCGTAAAGCAGGTTGGGATACACACGGTTTACCTATTGAATTGGGTGTTGAAAAAGAACTGGGAATCACAAAAGAAGATATTGGCAAAACCATTTCGGTTGAAGATTACAATGCAGCTTGCCGTAAAGCGGTAATGCGTTACACCGATGTGTGGAACGACCTAACCGAAAAAATGGGCTATTGGGTAGATATGGACGACCCCTACATTACCTACGAACCAAAATACATGGAGTCGGTTTGGTGGTTGTTAAAACAGATTTACAACAAATCGTTGCTTTATAAAGGCTATACCATTCAGCCCTATTCACCAAAAGCCGGAACAGGATTAAGCTCGCATGAGTTAAATCAACCCGGAACCTATCAAGATGTTACCGATACTACGGTTGTTGCTCAATTTAAAAGCCCCCTAACCCCCAAAGGGGGAATTGGAAACTCAATTGCTAAAGCGTTTGGGTTCTCCCCTCCTTCGGAGGGGTCGGGGGAGGCCTTTTTCCTAGCTTGGACCACCACACCGTGGACCTTGCCAAGTAATACGGCATTAACCGTTGGTTCAAAAATTGATTATGTGTTGGTTGAAACTTTTAATCAATATACTCAAAAACCTGTTAAGGTTGTGTTAGCTAAAAATTTGGTTAGCAAACAATTTTCAGGAAATTATTTTGAAGTTCAAAATGAAATCGATTTTAGCCATTTAGTTAATAATATAAATGAAAAGGGGTTAGATGCAGAAGAAAGGCTTTCACTAATTATCGGAAGCAAAATAACTAAATCAGATTGGGACAATATTTGGCAAGTTTTTGTTAACAAAAAAAAGTTGTCCGATTTAGAGAAGTTAAATGTTTTAAATGAATTAGGGTATAAATTTAATGAAAGTCATATAGTTTCAATAAATAATTCTAATATTCAAAAAGTAAATAGAAAATTCCCTTTTAAAGTAATTGCCGAATGCAAAGGAAAAGATTTAGTAGGTATCACTTACGAACAACTTTTACCGTTTGCATTGCCAAACGACAATCCTGAAAATGCCTTTAGAGTTATTGCTGGCGATTTCGTAACCACTGAAGATGGTACCGGAATAGTACATACCGCACCAACTTTTGGAGCCGATGATGCTTTGGTTGCCAAACAAGCCACACCAGAAGTACCACCTATGTTGGTAAAAGATGAAAATGGCAACTTAGTACCATTGGTGGATTTACAAGGCCGTTTCCGTCCAGAAATGGGCGAATATGCCGGTAAATATGTGAAAAACGAATATTATAATGATGGTGAAGCTCCAGAGCGTTCGGTAGATGTGGAGTTGGCCATTCAGTTAAAAACAGAAAACAAAGCCTTTAAGGTTGAAAAATACAAACACAGTTACCCCAACTGCTGGCGTACCGATAAACCCATTTTATACTATCCGTTAGATTCTTGGTTTATAAAGGTAACCGATGTTAAAGATCGTATGTACGAGCTTAACGAAACCATCAACTGGAAACCCAAAAGTACGGGCGAAGGGCGTTTTGGAAATTGGCTGGCCAATGCCAACGATTGGAATTTATCGCGATCGCGTTATTGGGGTATTCCGCTTCCTATTTGGAGGACAGAAGATGGCAAAGAAGAAATCTGTATCGGTTCGGTTGAAGAGTTGAAAGCCGAAATGGAACGTGCCGTACAGGCAGGCATCATGGAGGCCGATATCTTCCAAAGTTTCGAAGTTGGAAATAATTCCGAAAACAACTACGCAAAAATCGATTTGCACAAAAATATTGTTGATGACATTGTATTGGTTTCTAAAAGTGGTCAAAAAATGTTCCGCGAAAACGATTTAATCGATGTGTGGTTCGACTCCGGAAGCATGCCTTATGCACAGTGGCACTACCCCTTTGAAAATAACGGTTTAATTGATAAAGGAACTACATTCCCCGCCGATTTTATAGCCGAAGGTGTCGATCAAACCCGTGGATGGTTTTATACGTTACACGCCATAGCGACAATGGTTTTCGATTCTGTGGCATACAAAAACGTGGTATCCAACGGATTGGTATTGGATAAGAACGGACAAAAAATGTCCAAACGTTTAGGGAATGCCATCGACCCGTTTGAAACTTTAGGAAATTACGGTGCCGATGCGACGCGTTGGTATATGATTAGTAACGCCAATCCATGGGATAATTTAAAATTCGATTTAGAAGGTATTGAAGAAGTAAAGCGCAAGTTTTTCGGAACGCTTTACAATACGTATTCATTCTTTCAATTGTATACAAATTTGGATAATTTCACCTATTCTGAAACCGACATTCCTTTAGCTGAACGCCCGGAAATAGACCGTTGGATTTTATCCGAATTGCATACCCTTATCCAAAAAGTGGATGCGTTTTATGCCGATTACGAGCCCACTAAAGCAGCAAGGGCCATATCTAACTTTACGCAAGATTATGTAAGCAATTGGTTTGTGCGTTTAAGCCGAAGACGTTTTTGGAAAGGCGATTACCGACAAGATAAAATTTCAGCCTACCAAACGCTTTATACCTGCATGGAAACCATTGCAAAATTAGGTGCGCCTATTGCTCCGTTTTTTATGGATAGGTTGTATCTGGATTTGAATGCGGTGACTAAAAAAGAATCATTTGAAAGCGTGCATTTGGCTGAATTCCCAAAATTTGACTCAAATTTTGTAGATAAAAGCTTAGAGCGCAAAATGGAAGCTGCCCAAACAATATCTTCATTGGTATTATCGTTAAGAGCCAAGGAGAAGATTAAAGTGCGCCAGCCTCTTCAAAAAATAATGATTCCTGTTGTTAGCGCACAACAAAAACAAGAAATCTTAGCCGTTTCAGAATTAATAAAACACGAAGTAAACGTTAAGGAAATTGAGCTTTTAGACGATGCTTCAGAGATATTGGTTAAGCAAATAAAACCTAATTTTAAAACCTTAGGACCTCGTTTTGGAAAAGACATGAAAGCCATTGCCAACGCCGTAATTAAGTTTACTGCAGAAGATATTAACAAAATGGAACAAAATGGTAATTTAGATGTTGCAGTTAACGGAAAATTGATTACTTTAGAACGGGCAGATGTAGAAATTATCTCGCAAGATATTGAAGGGTGGTTGGTTGCAAACGAAGGCGCATTAACAGTAGCTTTGGATGTAACGCTAACCGAAGATTTAAAAAGAGAAGGAGTCGCCAGAGAGTTGATAAACCGTATACAAAATTTACGTAAAGATTCTGGCTTTGAAGTCACCGATCGCATAGATGTAACGCTTCAAAAAGATGTTAATATTGAAAACGCTGTAAAACATAATATAGAATATATCAAAACAGAAACCTTAACCGAGAAATTAGAAATTATGGACCGATTAGATAATGGTATAGAAATTGCCTTTGATGATGTAAATACCAAATTATTTATTCAAAAACATTAAGATCATGAGTACAGACACAGTAAGATATTCAGACAAAGATTTAGCCGAATTCAAAACGCTAATTTTAGAAAAAATAGAAAAAGCTAAGCACGATTTAGAGCTTATTAAAAGTGCTTACATGAACGACCACAACAACGGTACCGAGGATACATCGCCGCAATTTAAAGCTTTTGATGAAGGCAGTAATGTAATGAGTAAAGAATCGAACTCGCAATTAGCCATTCGTCAAGAAAAATTTATCCGCGATTTAAGAAATGCATTAATACGCATTGAAAACAAAACCTATGGTGTTTGTCGTGTTACCAAAAAACTAATTAACAAAGAGCGCTTAAAGTTAGTGCCACACGCCACATTAAGCATTGAGGCTAAAAACATGCAACAATAATTAAGTTAAAAAACATAATTTAAAACGTCTCTCCCGACAACTATCGGGATTGAGACGTTTTTTTATTAAAAACCTCATGTCGCTAAAAAAATCCATTCTACTGATACTAATTATTTTGCTCATCGACCAGGTTAGTAAAATTTATATAAAAACCCATTTTGCACTTCAAGACCATATTGAAGTTTTTAGCTGGTTTAAAATTTATTTTATTGAAAACGATGGAATGGCCTGGGGCACAAAAATAAGTGATTTTGCATCGTTTATGGACGATAGAACAGCCAAAGTAGCCTTAACCCTGTTTAGGATTGTTGCCATTTTTGGCATAGGATATTGGCTGTACGACGTAATAAAAAAACAAAGCCCCAAAGTGTTGATATTAGCCATTGCTCTCATTTTCGCAGGCGCCATGGGCAACATTATCGATTCGGTTTTTTATGGTGTTTTGTTTGACGACAGCTACGGTCAAGTCGCTACCTTTTTACCCGAAGCAGGTGGTTACGATTCTTTTTTACACGGTAAAGTAGTCGATATGCTGTACTTCCCCATTTGGAAAGGCTACTTACCAGAATGGATGCCTTTTTGGGGCGGCGATTATTTCACGTTTTTCGAGCCAGTTTTTAACATCGCCGATATGGCCATAAGCACAGGTTTTATAATGCTTATTGTGTTTAATAAAAAGGCGTTTCAGAAAAAGGAAGTTTAATCCTGTTTTTTTCAAGTAAGTATTTTTCTACCTCAAACGGATTTGCTATATTTAAATTTTCTACCAAACCCTCAATTAATGAAAATTAAGTATTTGCTATTAATACCATGCTTATTATTTGTTTCACAAGCAGCTTTCTCTCAAAACACCTTCGATATTATTTTTAATGCCAATGATAGGGATCAGGAATGTAAGGCCTGTATTCATTCGTTTCGTCAAAAACCCAAAGAGGTCAGGTATTCGATTAAAAGAGAAAACGACGATCTTTATTTTGAAATAAACGATAAAAACTGGTTTAATTCGGTATTTAAAAATGCCGGCGATGGCCTTGCAGTAGATGTTGTGTCGAAAGACAGATACGCTTGTCAGGTTCAGTCTATAGACAATTACCAAATCAAAGGGCTTTTGCTTGAGCCCGTTTATGCCGAAGCATTAAAAGGGGGCTTAACAATTAACACAGAAAACATATTTAGGGTAAAGGTTGGTAAAATTCCTAAAAAACTCCTTAAACACGATTTAGAATACAATATCCTGTTTTTGGGCAATAAAAACCTGTGTCGGTATTATGTAACTTACGATTTGGATTACTATTCGTGGGATTTACTAGATATGGGTATGTACTTGGATTTTTTAACCTACGGTACCAAACAAATAAGGGCATCAGCTAAAGAAGGCTATGCAATTAGAAATAAAACTTTAAAATTTGTAATTCCCTTCAAAAAAAATAAAGCAAGTTATTCCCAAGCCGATATAAAACCCATTTACGATTCGTTAAGAATAACAGATTTCGATATTAAGTCTTTAAATATCAAGGCTTACTCTTCCATAGAAGGGATTTCGAAACGAAATGTCGAATTACAAGAACAACGTGCAAATAGCATCGTTGCCGCATTGCAAACCTTTCAAAAACCCACCATTAAAACCGTTGTTTCTGCTTCGGAAAACTGGGTGGAATTTTTTAATGATATTGACAGAACCCCATATGAGAATTTAAAGACGCTGACTAAAAACGACGTAAGGAAAAAAATAGCAGGAACCGTATCGAGGGAAATGGAATATCTTTTAAAGAACCACCGAAAGGCCGTTGTTGAATTAGAGCTTGAAAAGAAAGAAAAAAACATTGGCAAGTCTGCCAATACGCTGTTAACGGAATTTAATCGGGCCATTACCGAAAATAAAATTGATAAAGCAAAAACAATTCAAAATTCAATTTTCGAAAAGATTAAATCAAATGAAACCACTCCGGCCATTTTACAGAAAATGGATATCCCAAAACAGGCTAAATACGCTAAATTGATTAATAAAAATGCAGCCTATAAATATATGTTAAATGAAAGACAGGCATTAGTTGTTTACAACGAATTGCTCGATCTTGAAAAACTAGCGCCTAACGATAAAGAGATAAAGTACAACATCGCTGCAATTGAAATAATACTATGGCGGCACAAGGCTATTGATATTGATGAATCTGAATTGGTTAAAAACATAAATGCCTTGAAAAAACACGGCATACACAGGTCGCTAATTTCAAGAATGATGGTAAATTTCCATATTGTTATAGCCGAAAAATTAATGAAAAACAGGGATTTTGACAACAAAGACAAATCGGTTGATTATGTAAATAAAAGATATAAAAAGTTTCCGTTGTCCGATTACGATTATTTGAGTTTAGCTCAGTTTTTCAGCATTTATGGTAACTCTAATTTGGCTGTTAAGTTATTGGAAAGAAAAGCCAGAACCATTGATATTGATGAAGATTTACTATTCTATTATTTAAACCTAACCTTAATTGACGAAAGCTTAACAAACGACCCCAATTACCGAACCATAATGCTTAATGCGATAAATATGAATAAAACGCGTTTTTGCAAGTTGTTCAATGCTGTTGAAAATGGCGGTGTAACCTTCCAGTTATTAGACAATGAATATTTAAGAAATACCTATTGCGAGAATTGCAATGACTAAAACGTGTAAATAGTATCTGGCGTAACGCAGTAATCCAGTTTAATATCGCCTTGGTAAATCCCTTCAATGTTCTCTTCAACACTAAAAAGGGACAAACCAATTTTAATGGTTTCCGGTTTGCAGTTGGCCAAAAAATTATCGTAAAATCCTTTGCCGTAGCCTACCCGATTGCCTTGTTTATCAAATGCCAAAAGCGGTACAAAAACCACATCTATTTTTTTATCGTCAATTTCTATGCCATCAACAGGTTCGGGGATACCCCAAGCGCTTTTCTTAATTACCGTATTGTCGGTCAATAAATAATTGATTAAAGACGTGTCTTTAAATTTACATTTAGAGATGACAATGTTTTTGTCTTTCCCCGAAAGAATGTTTAAAATATAATCGGTGTTAATCTCTTTCAGCTCTTTAATCGATAAAAATATATGGTAGAAAGTGTGTTCCCAAATAGGCAAACTTAAAGTTTGGTTGGCAATAGCCATACTAAAATCGTCTATCTGTTTAAGCGATAAATCTTCGCGAAGCGCTTTATACTTTTTACGTAATGCTGGTTTGTCCATACTTGATTAATTTGAATTGAGAGCTGGCTGTTTTAACGTTTCAATTTTGTGGTAATATGAAAAAGTGCATCGCCTTGGTACACAACCGGCGATTGGTTTACATTAATAATATACCCCGTATGGTCAGCTTTTACAAAATAATTCATCTTGCCGTAAGGGTCGGTTATATTACCTAACAAATCACCTTTTTCTACTTTCGCATTTATTTTAACGGACGCTTTGAACATGCCTGAAAATTTAGCCCGAATCCATTTGCTTTCCTCAATAAAAACACAATCTTTTTTTGGTGTAGACACCTTAAATTTTGAGCTTAACATGCCCAAATGATGCAACACCCTTTTGGCACCGTTAACACCGGAATTGGTTACAATATCATCAATATAAAAAGACTTTCCGCCTTCAAAAAGCAACAAAGGCTTACCCAGTTTATAACAGGTATTTCTAAACGATTTATTTAGATTTTTTGAGTAAAGCACAAAGGGTGCACCAAAAACCTTTGCCAATCCATTAAGCTGTTTATTGGCCTTTGCGATACGCAATTGCGGGGCATTAAAACGTCCCGAACCACCTGTATGAAAGTCCATAACATAATCTACATGCGGTACAATTTCCGTTATTAGTTTGTGGGCCACACGACTTGCCAACGACCCGTTTTTAGACCCCGGAAACACTCGGTTTAAATCACGGCCATCGGGGAATTCCCGTTTTAAATTTATAAACCCAAAAATATTGATGATGGGCATGCAAATAATGGTTCCGGACTTTGGTTTGTTAATGCCTTTGGCAATTAACTGCCTTACAATTTCAACGCCATTTACTTCGTCGCCATGTATGCCAGCAGTAAATAAAACCGTTGGCCCCGGCTTTTTTGAGCGCTCAATAATAATGGGCACATTTACAGGCGATGAGGTGTGCAAATTGGCAACCACAAAATTCACTTCTTTGCGCTCTCCCGGTTTAATGGGTTTGCCTAAAATGGTAAGTATATTGGTTTCGGTACTCATATTACAAATATCATTTATTAAATGAAATTAGCGTCTGTTTCGTTCAATAAAAGTAATAATAGCTTTGGCAATATTCCGTCCGGTAGCGCCTTCAATTCCTTCTAATCCGGGTGTCGAATTCACTTCTAAAAGCAATGGCCCACGTGCCGATTGCAACATATCAACACCGCAAACCGGAAGCTTTAAAGCCTTAGAGGCATTCATGGCCAATTTAAGTTCGTCGTGGTCCAGTTTTATAATATTTGCCGATCCGCCACGGTGTAAATTAGACCTAAACTCGCCTTCCTTTCCTTGGCGTTTCATCGCGCCAACCACTTGTCCGTCAACCAACAAAACCCTTATATCGGCACCTTTGGCCTCTTTTATAAATTCCTGAACAATAACACGGGCCTGCAAGCCATTAAAGGCTTCCAAAACCGATTCGGCCGCATTTTTGGTTTCGGCCAAAACCACACCCAAACCCTGTGTGCCTTCCAGTAACTTTATAATTACGGGCGTACCGCCAACGTGTTCTATAACTTCTTCCACATCGCGCGAGTAATTGGTAAAAACGGTTTTTGGCATACCAATTCCCGCTTTACTTAAGCGTTGTAAACTTCGCAGTTTATCCCTAGAGCGCTGTATGGCATCAGAGGTTACAATGGTAAACACGCCCATTTCCTCAAATTGTCGCACCACAGCGCACCCATAAAAGGTAACCGAAGCTCCAATTCTTGGTATTATCGCATCCACATAATCCAAATATCTGTCCTTATAATATATGGTGGGTTTTTCGCGTTCTATTATAATATCGCATTTCAAAGGGTCAATCACTTCAACTTTATGCCCGCGCTTTTCACCTTCTTCAACCAAACGTTGGGTCGAGTATAAATGCGCATTTCTAGAGAGTATTACTATATTCATTCTACTTTTTTAAATTAAAGGACACATTTTCAACATCCACATCCACTAAAAATTTTCGTTTTAAAAACTGTCTCCCAATAAGCACCGGAAATTTCATATCCTCGCGCGTGCTTAAAGTTAAGTTAATCTTATAAGACTTTCCAAAAAATATAACTTCCGACTTTATTTTATACCTATTTTCCTTAAAACCATTACTACTTTTTACGTTGGTGCGCCAAAACTCATTAAACACAATTTCGGTTTTACCAAAGTTTTTGTGCACCTCGCTGTTAAAAATACATCGCAAGCGTTCGCCCTCTTCAATAATCTCAGAGCAATGTATCGCCGATGTGTAAGCACCGGTATCAATTTTTACATCAATATTGTGCAAGCCCAGTTTCGGGAAATCCACAATATCAATACGTCCTATAACTTTTTTGGTCATTTTTTTATTTATAATTTGGGCGTTACCTAAAGGTCGGGCTTTCCGTTTCAAGTCCGCGCTCGTGCCTCGCTGTGGGCTTTCCTCTGCAATCCCTAACGCGGGTTAGCCCGCGGTTTTCAGTGCTCAATCGCAAGTTAAAACCTTGTTTGTCATCACAATAACTTCAATCAACTTTCAACCGTCTTTTGTTGTTTAAGTTTTTTAAAAAGTGGCGCAAGGTAGTAAATTAGTTATTCCAAAAAACCATTTTACATTAAAAGTTTAACACATTTATATAATTGTATTTTCAGTCCTAAAAAATTAAAATAATTACCTTTGGGAAAATGAGTAAACCTACACTAGACATACAATTAAAAACCTTACCAAATGCTCCCGGTGTGTATCAATATTTTGATGCCGATGGCACCATTATTTACGTAGGAAAGGCCAAAAACCTAAAAAAAAGGGTCAGTTCCTATTTTACCAAAACACACGACAATGGCAAAACCCGAGTACTGGTAAAAAAAATAGCCAACATAAAACACATTGTGGTCGATACCGAAACCGATGCTTTATTGCTCGAAAACAACCTGATTAAAAAACACAAACCACGCTACAATGTGCTGCTGAAAGACGACAAATCGTACCCGTGGATTTGCATAAAAAAAGAGCGTTTTCCCAGAGTGTTTTCAACCCGACGCGTTTTTAAAGATGGTGGCGAATATTTTGGTCCCTACACCAGCATGAAAACCGTTTCAACACTGTTGGATTTAATAAAAGGCCTCTATAATTTACGCACGTGCAACTATCATTTATCCGAAGAAAAAATACAAGCCGGCAAATATAAAGTCTGTCTAGAATACCATTTGGGGAACTGCAAAGGCGCTTGCGAAGGTTTGGAAACCGAGGCCGAATACAACGAAAACATAAAAGCCATTCGGGAAATTTTAAAAGGAAATTTTAAAGATTCGTTACAGCAATTTCGAGTGCAAATGAAACAATTTGCTAAAAAAATGCAATTTGAAGACGCTCAAAAAATAAAGGAAAAAATAGAGGTTCTGGAAAATTACCAAGCAAAATCCACCATTGTAAATCCTAAAATTAGCAATGTTGATGTGTTTTCCATAATGAGCGACGAGAGTTATGGTTATATCAATTTTCTGCAACTGTCTTATGGCTCCATTATCCGGTCGCACACCTTGGAAATTAAAAAGAAATTAGACGAAACCGACCAACAGCTTTTAGAATTGGCCATTACCGAAATACGGCAACGTTTCCATTCAAAATCAAAAGAAATCTATGTGCCCTTTAAAGTAAATTTAGGCGACGCTGTTAAAGTTACCGTGCCAAAATTGGGCGATAAAAAACATATTTTAGACTTATCGTTGCGCAACGCCAAGTATTTTAGAATGGAGCGTTTTAAACAAGATAAAATTGTAGATCCCGATAGGCACGTAAACCGTATTATGGCACAAATGAAAGCCGATTTAAGGCTTTCTGAAGAACCACGGCACATTGAGTGTTTCGATAATAGCAACATTCAAGGCACACATCCGGTGGCGGCCTGTGTGGTATTTAAAAACGGAAAGCCAAGTAAAAAAGATTACCGGCATTTTAATATAAAAACCGTTGAAGGGCCAGACGATTTTGCATCGATGGAAGAAGTGGTGTATCGGCGGTACAAACGCTTATTGGACGAAAACCAACCCTTGCCACAGCTTATTATTATTGATGGCGGAAAAGGGCAACTCTCTTCGTCATTAAAAAGTTTGGATGCTTTAAATTTAAGAGGAAAAATAGCGATTATCGGTATTGCTAAACGTTTGGAAGAATTATTCTATCCAGACGATCCAATTCCCTTATATTTAGATAAAAAAAGCGAAACCCTAAAAATTATACAGCAATTGCGCAACGAAGCGCATCGTTTTGGTATCGAGCATCATAGAAATAAACGCAGTAAAACCGCGTTAAATACAGAGCTTGAAACCATTGCTGGCATTGGCGAAAAAACGGTTGTCGAGCTATTAAGGCATTTTAAATCGGCTAAACGCGTTGCCAATGCCAAATTGGACGAGTTGGAAGCTGTGGTTGGTGTGTCGCGTGCGGAAAAGATTTATAATTATTATCATGGGAAGTAAAATTTTAAAAATAATAATTCTAGTTTTATTAGTCCAGAGTTGTGCTACATTTCAAAAAGATGTTACTAATCCAGGTTTTTTAACTGAGAGCAGTCTCGATAAATTAAATGGAAAATATGAAGCAACAAATATTAATTTTGATAGTATTAAAAAGAAACGATGGGAGCATAATAATTTCCTAAGAGAAATAGATCGAAAGCTTTTAAAAGACACATTAAAATTAGACACATTAAAAAGGTATCATTTTGAATTAAAATGCCTCAACCATAAAAGTATTAAAATTAGTTATCTGGAAAATGATAAGGTTTTTAGAGAAAGAACTTTAAAAGGAAAGTTTAAAAAAGATGGATATTTCTATCTGAAAAATAAAAACACAGGATTTTTGTTGATACCATATCTATTTGGGGCAATCGATATAAAAAGAACTCGAATAACACTATCAACGAACGAAAATTTAATTTTTGATGCTTCTAACCATAGATCTGGTGCAGCATTATTATTCGTTTTTTTAGATGGAAGAACTTGGAAGTACAGAGATGAATATAAGAAACTGAAATAAAAAGAACGATAACAAACCTCTAAAAAGCTAGCGCTCATTTGTAGCGAGTGCCCAAAGCTAGCGCTCGTTTGTAACGAGTACTTACAAAAAAAATCAAACCGCCACTCGTTATAAACGAGCGGTAGCGTAGCAGAAATAAGAAAAAGACAATTAACAACTTGAACAATAAAACAATCATATTTGCCCTATTTCTAATCGCGTCACTTTCCGCGAAAGCGCAAGCTCGTGCCACCCAAAAACACGATGTAAAAGTCGGTTTGGTATTAAGTGGCGGTGGCGCAAAAGGGTTGGCGCATATTGGCGTGCTTAAGGTTATTGATAGTTTGGGCGTTAAAATAGATTATGTTGCCGGCACAAGTATGGGCGCTATTATTGGGGCGTTGTACGCATCGGGGTATTCTGGAAACCAATTGGATTCCATCTTTAAAAAGGTAGATTTCGATAAAATTATAAGCGACGATTTACCAAGGTCGTCCAAAGCCTTTTACGAGCGCAATAACTCCGAAAGATACGCCATAACGCTGCCGTTTAATAAGTTGAAAATTAAATTGCCGTCGGCACTTTCAAGAGGTCAAAACACTTACAGTTTACTGTCTAAATTAACATTGCACGTAAGCGAAATTGAAGATTTCAGCAAGCTGCCCATTCCGTTTTTCTGTATTGGCACCAATGTGGAAACCGGCGAATCGGTGATGTTGGATCGCGGCAATTTAACCCAATCTATAATGGCAAGTGGCGCGTTTCCGTCGTTATTTCAGCCTGTAATTATCAACAATCAAGTGCTTATTGATGGTGGCGTTGCAAACAATTATCCTATTGACGAACTCAAGGCAAAAGGCATGGATATTATCATTGGTGTTGATGTACAAGACGGATTGGCCAATAGAGAAGAGCTTACCTCGGCACCCGAAGTATTGTTGCAAATCAACAACTTTAGGACCATAAAAGACATGAGAATAAAGGCCAAAAAAACCGATATTTACATAAAACCCGATATTACGGATTTTACCGTGGTATCTTTTAGCGAAGGCGAAAAAATTATAAAACGGGGCATAACGGCAGCTTATGGCAAAATCCATGCTTTGAAGGATTTATCGAAATACGATGAAAACAAACCGAAGTTTAAAGTGAATTTACACACCCAAGATTCTATAAAAATTAATTCGGTAACACTAAACGGAAACGATAAATATACACGGGCTTATGTTTTAGGTAAACTGAGGCTGAGATTAAATGAAAAAATAGCTTTTAAAGAATTTTATAAAGGCGTTAACAACCTGGTGGCAACCAACAACTTTGATGCGTTTCAATACCAATTCAACAAATCTCAATATAGCGATGGGTACGATTTAACGGCAACCGTTAACGAAACCAACATTACCACCTTTTTAAAATTAGGGCTGCATTATGACGATTTATACAAAAGCGCAGCGCTAGTAAACGTGACCAAAAAAAGGTTTCTTTTTGATAACGATATCGCATCTTTAGATTTGGTTTTTGGAGACAACGTGCGCTATAATTTCGAGTATTTAATCGATAAAGGATTTTATTGGAGTATTGGTGTACGGTCTCGCTTTAATCAATTTCATAAAAACGTAAACGCCCAATTGTTTTTTGATGACAATGAAATTGCAACAACGGGATTAAATAAAATAGATATCGATTTTCAAGATCAAACCAATCAATTTTATTTGCAAACCCTAATAAAAAAAGATTTCGCCTTTAGTGTTGGCGCAGAGCATAAACGTTTGGAGATAAAATCCGAAACAGTTCTCACCAATAATAGCGAATTTGTGTTTGAAAACACCGATTATTTTAGCGCTTTTGGCACCTTAAAACTGGACACTTACGACCATAAATACTTCCCCAAGCGCGGTGTGCATTTTAATGGCGACTTACACATGTATTTATTAGCTTCAAGTTTTAACGGCGAGTTTGAAGATTTCTCAATGGCCAAAGCAGATATGGGTTACGCCTTTAGTGTATCGGATAAATTAGCGATTAATTTAAAAACAAGCGGCGGTTTTAAAATAGGCGATAAATCTACACAATCCTTAAATTTTGCCCTTGGTGGTTACGGCAATAATTTGGTTAATAATTTTATTCCGTTTGTAGGTTACGATTTTGTGGCTTTAACGGGCAATAGCTACGTGAAGGCTCATTTAACCGCCGATTACGAAATATTTAAAAACCAGCATATTACTTTGGAAGGCAATTGGGCTAATGTTGATGACGATATTTTCGATACCGGCGAATGGTTTACACTACCCGACTATCGCGGCTATGCGTTGGGCTATGCTCTCGATACTTTAATCGGGCCCATTCAAGCAAAATTTAGCTATTCGCCCGAAGCCAAACAAAGCGTTTGGTTTTTTAACGTAGGGTTTTGGTTTTAGTAAGTGATTGTTTTTTACGATATTTGTAACATGATAGCACCATTTTGGGCAGATTTATTACAGTTTCTACACTACCTCATCAAGAGAAATCCTGAGTGAGAGCGCATTGTCATTCCTGCGAAGGCAGGAATCTTTTTAAATTCATTATCTTTATTTGAGTTTTAGTTATAATGCCTTACAACTTTTCATTTTTAATATTTAAATTATGCCTTTTTATCATAAACTAGGAAACATTCCGCATAAACGTCATATTCAATTCAAAAAACCAGATGGTAGTTTGTATTACGAACAGCTCTTTGGCACCATTGGATTCGATGGCATGTACACAAATAGCTACCACGAACAGCGTCCCACACAAGTAAAGGAAATAAAAAAACAATACAGTGTCGCTCCAAAAATAGCGTTAAAGAACAATCTAAAATCATATCGTCTAAAAGGCTTTCAAGTAAAACCGGAAAATGATTTTTTAGAAAGCCGAAAAACCGTGCTAATCAATAGCGATTGTGCCATTATATTAGCGGCTCCAAAACAATCCACACAAGATTATTTTTATAAAAACACCGATGCCGACGAATTGATTTTTATCCACAAAGGCACCGGTAAATTACGCACTATGTTGGGCAATCTCGATTTTAAATATGGCGATTACTTGTTGATTCCACGTGGCATTATTTACAAAATAGATTTCGACACTGAGGATAACAGACTGTTTATTGTCGAGTCCCGCCGTCCCATTTACACCCCAAAACGCTACCGCAATTGGTTTGGACAATTATTGGAGCACGCACCATTTTGTGAGCGCGACATCAGGCAGCCCCAAGAATTGGAAACCAATAATGAAAACGGCGACTTTTTAATCAAAGTAAAAAAACAAGACGATATTATTGAAATGGTTTACGCATCGCACCCCTTCGATGTGGTGGGTTACGATGGCTATAATTACCCGTATGCCTTTTCAATACACGATTTCGAACCCATCACGGGGCGTATCCATCAACCGCCTCCGGTGCATCAAACCTTTGAAACCGATGCCTTTGTGGTGTGCAGTTTTGTGCCGCGTTTGTACGATTACCACCCGCTGTCCATTCCGGCGCCTTACAACCACAGCAATATCGATAGCGACGAGGTGCTGTATTACGTTGACGGCGATTTTATGAGCCGAAACGATGTCGAGGCAGGCCATATCTCATTGCATCCCGCAGGCATTCCGCACGGGCCGCACCCCGGAGCAGCAGAACGCAGTATCGGCAAAACAAAAACCGACGAGCTGGCCGTTATGGTCGATACCTTTAAACCCCTAATGGTAACTGAAAAGGCCATGAAAATAGCCGATGACGATTATCATAAATCATGGCTTGAGTAAATTGTCATTCCGAACTTGTTTCGGAATCTCATCAACCATAACGTTCATTAAAATAATTTTTAGAAGCTATTTCCTGCTTTCCGCTGTATCTTTTTCTCGTGCCTCAAAAAAGGATGCCGCTTCAATCAGGGCTAAAAACATAACTATTCGTTATTAGCTAAACGACTTAACGAATAAACAAATAAACAATTTATCATGAGTAAAGACATAAAATCAGTAAACTACGGTTTAGAAAAAATATTTGAAGGCGCACAAGATTTCTTGCCGCTATTAGGAACAGACTATGTAGAATTCTACGTAGGCAACGCCAAACAGGCAGCGCACTTTTATAAAACCGCATTTGGGTTTCAATCGTATGCCTATAAAGGCTTGGAAACCGGCTCGAAAGACACGGTAAGCTACGTATTAAAACAAGATAAAATACGCTTGGTGTTAACCACACCATTAAACAGTAAATCCAAAATAAACGACCATATTGTAAAACATGGCGATGGCGTAAAAGTAATAGCCCTTTGGGTAGACGATGCTAGAAAATCTTACCAAGAAACAACAAGTCGCGGTGCAAAATCGTATATGGAACCAATCGTTGAAAAAGACGAGCACGGTGAAGTGGTTCGCGCAGGCATTTACACCTATGGCGAAACCGTGCACATATTTGTGGAGCGCAAAAACTATAACGGTACGTTTTTACCGGGGTTCCGCGAATGGAAATCAGATTACAACCCAACTCCAGTGGGCTTAAAATATATCGATCACATGGTTGGTAATGTAGGTTGGGGACAAATGAATACTTGGGTAAAATGGTACGAAGACGTTATGGGTTTTGAAAACTTTTTATCGTTTGACGACAAACAGATCCATACCGAATATTCAGCGCTTATGAGTAAAGTGATGAGCAATGGCAACGGCCGTATAAAATTCCCCATAAACGAACCGGCAAAAGGGAAAAAGAAATCGCAAATAGAAGAATACCTCGATTTTTACGAAGGCGCCGGTGTACAGCATATTGCCGTAGCGACAGATGACATTATCAATACGGTATCTCAATTGAGGGCAAGAGGCATTGAGTTTTTATCAACCCCACCAGAAGCTTACTATAAAGCTGTTCCGGGGCGTTTGGAAGAACACAGCCATGAGCTAAAAGAAGACATTGAAACCCTGAAAAGTTTAGGTATTATGATTGATGCCGACGAGGAAGGCTATTTACTGCAAATATTCACAAAACCGGTTGAAGATAGGCCAACACTGTTTTTCGAAATCATTCAGCGTATGGGCGCACGTGGTTTTGGCGCGGGCAACTTTAAGGCCCTTTTTGAATCTATTGAGAGAGAACAAGCTAATAGAGGGACGCTTTAAAAAACAAATTGCACGGTTACAACTCCGGTAAGCGTGCAACTTTCAAATTAAAATTAGCTCTATTTATAACCTATTTGATTCTTAAAATCAGATAGGTTTTTGCGTTAGGGATAGCAGTGGAAAGCCCACAGCGAGGCACGAGCGAGGACTTGTAGCGAATAGCCCGACCACTTGCCCTGAGCGCAGTCGAAGGGTTGTGGTAACGCCCAAATTGTTAAATTCATTTTTATTACATGTAACAAAAAAACGTTAAGAGCTTCTTATAATAACAGGCTGTGTAAAGAATTTTTATATTTTTGGAACAGTAATTGTAATTTCTTGCGTACAACAATAAATGTAAACTCTAAGAGTTACAATACCTATCACCCAATAAAGCATGAAAAAAACACTACTTATAGTACTCGCATTTGGCACAATACAAATGGCTTTTTCCCAACAGGAGTCTGCGTTTGGCGATGGCGAATGGTTTAAATTCAGAATGAGTTACAGCAACTGGCTGAAAGCTGGAGAGGCCACACTTACCGTTAAAGACTCAAAACTTAACAACAAAGATGTTTACCATGTGGTTGGCAAAGGAAAAACCACAGGTATGATAAAGTGGTTTTTTAAAGTCAAGGACCGCTATGAAAGCTACTTCGATAAAAACACCCTTTTGCCTTACAGATTTATTAGAGATATAGATGAAGGCGGGCATACCAAAGATATTGAAATTGACTTCGACCAAAAAAACAATAAAGCCCACGTAAACGATAAAAAACACAACAAAAAAACAGTTTGGAACACCAAGCCCAATATACAGGACATGGTGTCAACCTATTACTATTTGCGCAACAACATCGATGTGAGCACGTTAAAAATAGGCGATGAGTTTAAAATTGACATGTTTTTTGATGAAGAAACCTACGGGTTTAAATTACAGTATTTGGGCGAAGAAACCATAAGTACCAATTTTGGTAAAATTGAAGCCCTAAAATTTAGGCCTTATGTTATGGCAGGTCGCGTTTTTAAAGAAGAAGAAAGTTTAACACTTTGGGTGTCGAAAGACAAAAATAAAGTACCTTTGCGCATTAAAGCAGATTTAGCCGTAGGGTCTTTAAGAGCAGACCTTGAGGCTTTTAAAGGCTTAAAACATCCATTCCAAATAGTTGTTGAAAATTAAAGAGATTTTGAGTACAGATATTACCAACCAGCTTAAAGAAAAATACGAGGCGATTGACCAAGATTTAGAGGTTCATCTTGAAGGTCTTTTATATAGCAAACCCATAAACTATTGGGACTATATTCAAACCGATGCCTTATTGAATTTACAAGTACAGCGCACCACCTTGCCAGACGAGATGGTGTTTATCATGTACCATCAAATAAACGAGCTGTTGTTTAAAATGATACTTGGCGAGATTGAACAAGTGGCAAAACACGACGCTGTTGATGCCGAATTGTTCACCTCAAAACTAATGCGTATTAGTCGTTATTTTGATATGCTTACATCGTCTTTTACTATTATGAAGGATGGAATGGACGTCGATCAGTACAATAAATTCAGAAAAACATTAACACCGGCAAGCGGATTTCAAAGTGCGCAATACCGAAAAATTGAGTTTGCTTCAACAGAGCTCATCAATCTTATAGATAACAGGTTTAGGGATTCTATCGACAGAAACACCTCTTACGAACATGCGTTCGAACATTTGTATTGGCAAGCCGCCGGAAAAGATTATAAAACAGGAAAAAAAAGCTATACTTTAACAGCTTTTGAAGAACGATATAAAGAAGAGTTTATTAGATTTACCAAGTTTTACAACACACATAATTTATTATCAAAATTTAGAAAACTTCCAAAGGAGGTAAAAGCGGACGAAAGCCTAATAAAAGCCATGCGCCACTACGATTATACGGTAAATATAAAATGGGTTATGGCACATTACAACACCGCAAACCACTATTTAAATATAGGCGGAAAAACAGCTGAAGCTACCGGAGGAAGCGAATGGGTGAAATACATGCATCCAAAATATCAAAGAAGAATATTTTTTCCAGAATTATGGACCGAAAAAGAATTACGAGAATGGGGAACAAATGTTTAGTACTGGCTGTTTTAGCCATAACCATTATGGCTTGCAAAAAAGACAAACCCGAGCCATTACCGGTTTTTCAAGAAGAGATTGCTATAGTAGAAAAACCAAAGGAAGTTTTTGAGTTTGGTTTTAATTTAAACGACTATACAGTTAAAAGAGACACCATAAAAAAGGGAGATACTTTTGGAGTTATTTTAGAGCAAAACAACATAGGCTACCCAAAAATATTTCATATTGCTGAAAAAGCAAAAGATACTTTTGATATTCGTAGACTCCAAGTGGGTAAACCGTATACCATGTTGTTTTCCAAAGACTCTTTAGAGGTTCCAGAGAGTTTTATTTATCAACCCACAAAAGAGGAATATGTGGTTATAAACTTCAAGGATTCCATTCACGCTTTTAAAAGCCGGAAACCCATCACTTATGTTGAAAAAACATTGTCTGGCGTTATTACAAGTAGCATTTCTGAAACTTTGGACGAAAAAGGGATAAGCGCAGTGTTAACCAATAAATTAGCGGACGATATTTATGCTTGGACGATCGATTTTAGGAGACTTCAGAAAGGCGACCGTTTTAAGGTAATTTATACTGATAAGTATATTGACGATTCTATATACGGCGGCATACACGACGTAAAAGCAGCTTATTTTGAGCATAATAAAGAACCTTTTTACGCTTTTCAATTTGAAACAGATTCAACCAAGGGCATCATAGATTACTTTAATCATGAAGCTAAAAATTTACGAAGGGCTTTCTTAAAATCACCTATTAAATTTGGCAGATTATCTTCTCGATATAATTTAAAGCGAAGAATTGCATATTATGGCTATAAAATAAGACCACATAGAGGCACTGATTTTGCTGCCCCTGTTGGAACCCCCATAATGGCGACTGCCAATGGAACTGTTACGGCTTCAACACGAAGAGGTGGTAATGGTAAATATGTAAAAATAAGACATAATGCCACCTACGAAACCCAATATTTGCATATGAGCAAACGCTTAGTTAAAGTAGGGCAGTTTGTAAAACAAGGCGATATTATTGGAAGAGTAGGTATGACAGGTAATACCGGCGGACCTCACGTGTGTTATCGCTTCTGGAAAAACGGAAAGGAAGTCGATCCTTTTAAGCAAAAACTTCCGGAGGCAAAACCCATTTCGGATTCATTAAAATTTCAATTTTTAGAATATATCAAACCTATAAAATATAAATTGGACAATATTCAATTTGAACCGGAAATTCCTGAAAATCAAGACCCGGAACAAACTATAATTACTCCAGCAAATTCATAATATGTCACTACCAGCTATAAACCCAACCGCAACCAATTCTTGGAAAAAACTACAAGAACATTACAACAAAATCAATCGTGTTCACATGAAAGATTTGTTCGCTCAAGACAGCGACCGAGCCAATAAATTCACCATTAAATGGGATGATTTTTACGTTGATTTTTCTAAAAACAGAATTACCGAAGAGACGTTTAAATACTTGTTGGAGTTGGCTGATGATGTTAAATTAAAAGACGCTATTGCAAGTCAGTTTTCAGGTGAGAAAATAAATCAAACCGAGGGACGTGCCGTTTTACATACCGCATTGCGCGCTCCAAAAAATGCCCAGTTTTATGTTGATGGCGTTAACGTTATGCCCGAAATTCACCAAGTAAAACAAAAAATTGAAGGGTTTACCAACGAAGTTGTAAATGGCAACAGAAAAGGCTTTACAGGCAAACCATTTACCGATATTGTAAATATTGGTATTGGCGGCTCGGACTTGGGACCAGCTATGGTTGTGGAATCTTTGCAGTACTATAAAAATCACCTAACCACACATTTTGTTAGCAATGTTGATGGCGATCACGTCAACGAGGTCATTAAAAAACTAAACCCGGAAACCACACTTTTTGTGGTGGTTTCAAAAACATTTACCACCCAAGAAACCTTATCAAATGCAAACACCATTAAAGATTGGTTTCTAAATACAGCAAATCAAGATGCCATTGCAAAACACTTTGTTGCCGTATCTACAAATATTGAAAGCGTTAAGAGTTTTGGAATTGACGAGAACAATATTTTCCCCATGTGGGATTGGGTTGGTGGCCGTTTTTCGCTGTGGAGTGCCGTTGGTTTAAGCATCAGTTTAGCCGTGGGTTATAATAATTTTGACAGTTTGTTAAAAGGCGCCCATAAAATGGATAACCACTTTAAAACCGAGGATTTTAAAACCAACATTCCAGTGGTTTTGGCCTTGATAAGTATTTGGTACAACAATTTTTTTAAAGCTGAAAGTGAAGCTGTAATAGGCTACTCGCAATACCTAAACCAATTTGCAACCTATTTGCAACAAGGCATTATGGAAAGCAACGGGAAAAGTGTAGATAGAAACGGAGATGCAATAGATTACGAAACAGGGACTTTAATTTGGGGCGAACCGGGAACCAATTCGCAGCACGCCTTTTTTCAACTCATTCATCAAGGCACAAAATTAATTCCTGCAGATTTTATTGGGTTTGTAAAATCGTTGCACGGCAATCAAAATCACCAAGACAAATTAACGTCTAATTTTTTAGCGCAAACCGAAGCCCTTTTAAACGGAAAAACCAAAGAGGAGGTTATCGCCGAAGGCACCGATGCATCAATCATACCGTTCAAAATATTTAAAGGCGATAAGCCGACAAATACCATTTTTATAAACAAGCTAACACCCGAGAGTTTAGGGAAATTAATTGCGATGTACGAGCATAAAATATTTGTGCAAGGCATTATTTGGAATATTTTTAGCTACGACCAGTTTGGGGTTGAATTAGGCAAGCAATTGGCCAGTAAAATATTAAAAGAATTTGGTGCAAGTGCAATTGGCAATCATGATTCTTCTACAAGCAATCTATTGAACTATTATAAGAATTTATCTTAATTTATTGCGATATCATTAAAATCAACATCAAAAAGGCAAATATTGTTAATATTTGCCTTTTTTTGTTTATAACTAAATGTTAAGTTTGTTAACATTTAGTTAATATTAATTACTTAATTATATGTATTTTTGCGTCGACTAATTTCAAAATAATTAATTTAAAATTATGAAAAAAACTTCTCAATTTTTATTGCTGACTGTAGCGTTTTTATTTTCTACAGTAATTATGGCACAAAGTACTTTAACCGGTTCGGTTTTAGAAGCAGGAAGCAATATACCACTTCCAGGAGCTAATATTATCGAAAAAGGTACTACCAATGGTGTAACATCAGACTTTGATGGAAACTTTACACTTAAAACACAAGCTTCTTCTGGCGAAATTGTAATCACTTTTGTTGGTTACAGCTCGAAAACCTTATCTTTTTCTGGAGATGCCGATCTTGGAAAAATTTTCCTGGAATCTAGTCAAGTAGGTCTTGAAGAAATACAAATCATTGCTTCTGTGGCTGTTGATAGAAAAACGCCAGTAGCCGTATCAACTGTAAAAGCAGCCGATATAGAGCTAAAATTAGGAACGCAAGAGTTTCCGGAAATTTTAAAATCTACACCTGGTGTTTATGCAACCAAAGCAGGTGGTGGTTATGGTGACGGTAGAATTAATGTACGTGGTTTTAAATCTGAAAACGTAGCCGTTATGATTAATGGTGTGCCAATTAACGATATGGAAAACGGTCGTGTATTTTGGTCTAACTGGGCTGGATTAGCCGATGCAACAAGATCTATGCAAGTACAAAGAGGTCTTGGAGCTTCAAAGGTTGCCGTGCCATCAATTGGTGGAACTATTAATATCTTATCTAAAACTACCGATGCAGAGGCAGGTGGAAATGTTTCTACTACTCTAGCAAACGACGGGTATTTAAAATACGGATTAACGTATTCTACAGGATTAAACGAGAACGGTTTTGCTGCTACAGTATCTGCTGCCAAAACTTCTGGAGATGGTTATGTAGATGGCACCGAATTTACTGGAGTTTCTTATTTTCTTAACCTTTCAAAACAATTCAACGAAAGCCACACCTTATCATTTACAGCTATTGGTGCGAAACAACGTCATGGTCAAAGACAAAATCGCCACACTATAGAAACCTATAGAAGTAGTGAAAGAGGTATTAAATACAACTCTGATTGGGGTTATAAAAATGGACAAGTAACCCATATTGAAGATAACTTTTACCACAAACCTCAAATTTCATTAAATCACTATTGGACACTAAGTGATAGAACAAGTGTGTCAACCGCATTATATGGCTCATGGGGCTCTGGTGGTGGTGGTGGAACCGCAGGATCGGATAGAAGTAAATTTTCTAGTGACGATTATAAAATTGGAAACTTTGGACCCGTGGATTTAGATCGTATTGTTGATGAGAATATTGAAAATGGCGCTCTTGGTTCTACTACATTCTTAAGAGCATCGCGTAACGATCACAACTGGTACGGGCTTTTATCTACATTAAAAACAGACTTATCTGATAATACCGTTTTATTAACCGGATTAGATTGGAGAAGCTATAAAGGTATTCACTTTAGAGAAGTTACCGATTTATTAGGCGGGCAGTATGCGACTGATGACAGCGATGTGAACGACCCAAATAAAGTACTTCAAGTTGGCGATAAATTCTCGTATTTTAATGATGGTATCGTAGGCTGGTTAGGTGCTTTCGGACAAGTAGAGCACGATATTAATGAGAACTTTAATACCTTCGTTTCTTTATCTGTTTCAAATACATCTTACAAAAGAGTTGATTATTTTAACTACTTAGATAGCGACCCATTACAAGAAACAGATCGTTATAATTTCTTAGGCTATAGTATTAAAGGTGGTGCTAACTACAGGTTAGACGATAAACATAATGTTTTCGCGAACGTTGGTTATTTTGAAAAAGCACCAGGTTTCGATAGTGTGTTTTTACAATTTGATAACGAACATATCAATGAAGATGCAGCAAATCAAAAAATTACAAGTTTCGAGTTGGGTTATGGTTATAGAGGCGACAAGCTTTCTGCAAACGTAAACTTATACTCTACAAGATGGAATGATAGAAGTGAAACAGCTTCGTTCCAACAACCAGACGGATCGTTTTTGGCGGCAAACATTTTAGGTGTAAACGCGCTTCATAATGGTATTGAACTTGATTTTGTTTACAAGGCTTCTTCAAAAGTAAAATTCACAGGTATGGCATCTTTTGGAGATTGGAGATGGGATAGTAATGTAGAAAACGTTGATATTATTGACGAAGAACAAAATGTTGTAGACACGGTTAATTTATTTATAAAAGATTTACACGTAGGTGATGCAGCACAAACAACTATGGCTTTGGGTATGAATTATAGCTTATCGCCAGAAACCACATTGTTATTAGATTACATCTATTATGATAATTTATATGCAGATTTTGATCCGAGTGATAGAGGAACTCCTGGACCTGAAACATGGGTAGTACCAAGTGTGGGGTTATTTGATATGGTATTAAAACACGATTTCGATTTAGGTCCTTTTAGAGGAACTTTAACGGGAAGAATTAACAACCTATTTGATACAGAATATATTTCTGATGCTAACGATGGTACAAATTCAGACGCAGATACTGCACTAGTTTGGTTTGGTAACGGAAGAACCTTTAGTGTTGGGGCAAAATTTAATTTTTAAAAAACTTTGAAAATGAAAAAAATAATTTATTTAATGGTAGTATTAGGAGTAACCCTTTCGGGTTGTAATCCTATGGAAGACATCTATAACGACATAGATGCAACAGTAGACCCTATAGTGGGTGATGCTGTTATAACCTTATCGGACGAGGACTATGATGAGCTTGAATTGAATTTTGGGAATTTTAATTCTGTAGATGATGCAAAATCAATGTTGCCTAGCTTTTTATCAGATAAATATCCAGTATGGGGGGCAGGCTCTACGGCTTTGGTAACTTTTAAATGGTACAACCCTATTGAAACTTACGAAGCAGCTGTTTACGAATTATCAGATGCAGAACACAATGCCATTACCGGTACAACTTACGGTAACTTTGATGAAAGTGGGCACATCTATGATTATTTAGACGCTACTTATCCAAATCCGGATGAAGGCGACTTTGTATCGTTAAGATATCGTTTTTATAACGGAGGAGAAATGACATTAACTGATGGTTTTGCATTCGAAGATGGATCATGGGTAAAATTCACAGGATTTACAGAAGACCAATATAACGCCATGGGTGAAGGTTTTCCTAACTTTTCCAGTGAAGATGAGGCTAACCAGAAAATTCCAATTGCATTGTTAGATGTATATAAATTCAATCCGAAGAGTGCGGGAGACATTGTTTTATCAATGTATGAGTTATATGTTGGCGGAGGTGTAACAGAAAGTTATACGGCTGCGTATATTTTTGACGGGGTAGCGTTTTCGGCTTACAACAATGTAGCTGAAGAAACTGTTCAGTTTGGACATGATGGTACTACTTGGGTACCAGATAACACAATTAAGTATACATTCACTGGTGACGACGTAGCATTCATATCCAATGCGTTAATTGGTACTTACCCTGGACCTGCAGATAATGTTGGCTTTTTCGGAAGTTTTGACAGAAGAGACAGCAGCAGCAACTACTGGAGTGATGCCATGCTTTTAGAAGCATTTAACTTACTGTTAGATAACAAACACCCTAGTGCTGAAGAAGGACAAAAATATGTACTTACTTTTATTATCTACAACGGTTCTACAACTAACGAAACAAAAAGCGTTATTAAAACCGGAGGCGTTTGGGTATATCAATAATATAGTATATTCTTAAAGTAAAAAACCATCTCAATCGAGGTGGTTTTTTTTCCTCAAAAATTAATACCTTTATTAATATTATGAAAAAAATCTGTTTATTATTACTTGTTGTCTTAGCCTTTTCCAATTGTAGCTCAAGTGGCAACGATGCGCCACCACCAACCCCAACACCAACTGATGACGGTAAGCCCGTAGCTGTGAACGACACAGCAACAACCGTGGAAGATGCCAAACTAATTATAGGCAACCTTTTGGATAACGATACCGTAGTTGATAATGCAAGAATAACCTCTTTTGATACCGCATCAACAAACGGCGGAACTATTGAAGACAATAGAGACGGAACCTACACCTACACACCGGCAAATAATTTTGTAGGCGCCGATACCTTTACTTATACACTTTGTGACGATGATGATCCTAAAAACTGTTCTACCGCAACCGTTACAATAACGGTAACCGACGAAGGCAATCCCACAGCAGAAGACGATGCCATTAATGTCCTGGAAAATAGCACGAAAATAATTTCAACGCTTTTGGATAACGATGTCGTTATCGATGGTGCAGTATTAACTTCTGTTGATAACACCTCAACGCAAGGTACGGTGGTTTTAAATACCGATGGCACCATTAGCTATACACCTCCAACCGATTTTACGGGTTCTGATAGTTTTGTGTATACCATTTGTGATGACGATACACCAACTAATTCTTGCGATTCGGCAACCGTTACCATTACGGTAATTGCCGCTATAAACTTTAACATTCCCGCAGAATTGGTAGACTATTATTCTGGAGTAATATTTTCGGAAGACACCGATTTAATGTTTACGGAATTAGATGAACTAACAAAAGAAAAGCATACCACAATACTGTCTTATGGCCAAAGACACCAATATTTATACAATGCCGATGAAGACGAAAATAATGCTGATAATGTTATTTTGATGTACTCAGGGGAAAGCAGATATTGGGAAGAATATACCTCGGGAACAAATTCATATTCGCCTCAAACTTTTAATACCGAACATATTTATCCGCAGTCTAGACTTGAAGCCAATGATGCCGTAACGGATTTGCATCATTTAAGAGCCTGCGATGCAACCGTAAATAGCAATAGACTTAATTATCCTTTTACAGACGGAACCGGTTCTTACGCATTGGGAACAGAAGAATGGTTTCCTGGTGATGATTGGAAAGGTGATGTAGCCCGAATGATTATGTACTTAAATATAAGGTATGGTGAAACTTTTGAAAAAGTAGGCAGTCTAGAATTATTTATTAAATGGAATATTGAAGATCCGGTCTCGACATTCGAAGAGCAACGAAATAATATTATTTACGCTGCCCAAGGTAATAGAAATCCGTTTATAGACAACCCGTATTTGGCCACACTGGTTTGGGGTGGCAATGATGCCGAAAACAAGTGGAATTAAAAACTCATAAGCTCTAAAAAAACCGCTACCAACAAAGCGGTTTTTTTAGGTCTTTTATTATTACTTTTGCTAATATCAAATTTTTAAAAAAATAAATTATGTATAATACGCTTTTAAATTTGCACTCCTATTGGGCTTATCTGGTTTTATTGGTTTTAATTATTGCAGCAGGTAACGCTCTCATTAAATCAATTGGAAGTAAAGAGTACACGGCTATAGATTTTAGAATATCACTTTTTACTTTAATCGTATCCCATATTCAATTATTAATTGGATTGATACTCTATTTTGTATCACCAAGATTTGAACTTTGGAGTGAATTGGGAGGTAAAGTTATGAGCAATTCCGTAGCACGCTTATTCCTTGTTGAGCATCCTTTTGTAAATATTATAGCAGTTGCTTTAATTACCATAGGCTATTCCAAACATAAAAAGAAACTAACATCGGCTTCTAAATTAAAAACAATAGCTATTTTTTATACCATTGCGCTCGTGTTATTTTTATCAAGAATTCCGTGGAATACGTGGATGGGTTAAACACAAAAACAACCATTATATTACAAAACCTGACAGATTTTAAACCCTTGTCAGGTTTTCTGTTTTATGAAGATTTTTAATCTGTAACCTCTTTGATTATATATACATAAACAGGAAAGTGATCGCTAAAACCGTCGGTAAACGTCCCATTGGAAAAACTTCTTTTCGGATACCCTTTATATTGCCCACGGTTATTTATCAAATAATTTTTGTTGAAAATGCCCGCTTTATAAAATCGGAATGACGAATAATCTTTTTCCAACAAAGGTTTGGTCATCAAAATTTGATCGAACAAACTCCATGTATCTCGGTACGCATTCGAACCCAATCCTTTTTTATAAAACCCTTCAAACGGATTATAAATCCCTTTTAACCCTACTTTTTTTCTGTCTTTTTTAGCTTTCAAAATACCTTTAACACTTTCGTTGGTTGGGTTGTCGTTTAAATCGCCCATAATAAATATTTTAGCATAAGGATTTATGGCTTGTACCGAATCTATTAAATGCTTACTTAATTTTGCGGCTGCAACTCGTTTGGGTCTGCTTCTCGCCTCCCCGCCTCGTCTAGATGGCCAATGGTTTACAATAACATGAATAACATCGCCATCTAAATTACCGGTTACAAAAAGTTGGTCTCTGGTATACACGCGCTTTTTACTAGCATCGTCATAAATTTTCAGGGTATGACTACTTGTATGCGTGGGCGTAAATATTTTTTTTTGATATAATATGGCCACATCAATGCCTCGTGTATCTGGCGAATTGTAATGCACAATACCGTAATCTTTTTCAAGTAATAACGAATCGTTTACCACATCTTCAAGCACTTCTCTGTTTTCAACCTCAGAGACTCCAATAATCGCGGGAGCGTTATTTGTAACATCAGCACCAATATCTGCAATTACACGGGCCATATTTTTTACTTTCTTTTTATAAATAGCAGCGCGATTGGTTTTCAGTTCCATCATCGGGCTAAATTCATCAAATTTATTCGGGTCGTTTATAGTGTCAAATAAATTTTCTAAATTGTAGAAGGCTACAGTGTGGATTTTGAATTTTTTTTCTTGAGCATTTGCAGTCCAAATAAGCCCAAAAAATAAAATAGAAATGCTAAGTTTAATAATACTCATTTTTAATAACAAACTAACGGATTGCATTAGCTATAATACAAAACCTAAGCCAAAGTTATTCTAAATGAATTAAATTATTTTTAGATGTTTCTATGTCTAATCATTTGTTTCTAAATAGATATGAAGAAAATTGTACTGTTTTTTTTATTTGGATTTATTACAGTTTCATTAAGCTTTGGGCAACAAACAAGTATAAAAGGCAGCGTTTTAGACGCCATTTCTTTTGAACCTATTTCTAATGTCACCATTACTATTGAAGGAAACAAACAAACCACGCAAACCAATGCTTTGGGCGAATTTGTTTTTGCTTTAAATGTGCCCTTGGGCGAACAGGTTTTAAGGATTTCCAAAATAGGATACATTACCAAAAGGTATCCCATAGTTGTAAATGAAAACAAAACGGTAAACATTACGGGCATGACTTTAGAAACGGAAGCCTCCAGAAACCAGGATTTATTTACCATTACACTTAGCGATGACGAATTGAACGATGATACCAGTGGCGCCGATAATATTTCGGGCTTGTTGGCATCGTCATTAGACATATTTCAACGTACCGCGGCATTCGAGTTTAGTGCATCCTTTTTTAGATTGAGAGGTTTGGATTCTAACCACAGCTCCGTTCTAATCAATGGTATTGAAATGAACAAAACCTATAACGGACGACCGCAATGGAGCAATTGGGGCGGAATAAACGATGTGTTGAGAAACCAAGAATTGGCAGCGGGATTAACGCCATCAAACTATAATTTTGGCGGTGTTTTGGGCAGTACAAACATAAACACGAGAGCCTCAGAAGCGCGGTCTGGCGGCCGTATAACCTACTCGTCTTCAAACCGCAGTTACACCAATCGGTTTATGGCAACCTATGCTTCGGGTTTATTAAAAAACAATTGGGCCTATACCATTTCGGTTGGGCGACGCTGGGGAAATGAGGGCTATCAAGAAGCGACGCATTATAATTCAAATTCGTTTTTCACTTCCGTGGAAAAAAAAATAAATAATACGCACAGTTTAAATCTAACAGCCATTTATACGCCGAATCGTCGCGGTAAATCATCCCCAAACACACAAGAGGTTTACGATTTAAAGGGCATAAAATATAACGAATATTGGGGTTGGCAAAACGGCGACAAGCGCAACAGTAGAATTAAAGAAGTTAACGAACCCATAATCATGTTAAACCACTATTGGGATTTCAATAACAAAACCCATTTAAATACTAACATAGGTTACCAATTTGGAAAACTGAGCAATAGCCGATTGGATTATAATGGCACCGATTTGGTTAATGGCTTTCCCCAAGGCGGTGGCGCAAACCCAAGTCCGGCCTATTACCAAAAGCTCCCAAGCTATTTTGAAAGAAACTTTCCTAACGATTTGCAGTTTGCCTACTTAGCTTTAAATAAATTTTTGGATGATGGCCAAATAGACTGGAACGCCATGTACAGCGCCAATATCAATAATACCCAACAAGGTGGCAATGCTATTTATGCCTTGTATGAAGATCGGGTTGATGATTCGCAACTTGCCCTAAACTCTATTTTAAATACCCAATTAAACGAGCATACCACCTTAAATGCAGCCCTAAATTATAAAACTTTAAAGTCTGAAAACTTTGCCCAGGTTTTAGATCTTTTGGGTGCATCAAGCTATTTGGATATCGATGGTTTTGCCACAACTATTGAAGAAGCACAAAACAACTTGTTAAACCCCAATCGCGTGGTAAGCCAAGGGGACACCTTTAAATACCATTACAATATACTGGCGAGCGAATTGAGTGCCTATACGCAGGCGCAATTTAAATTTAAAAAGACCGATTTTTATGTGTCTGCAAGTGTAAAGAACACCCAATACCAAAGAGACGGCAAGTACCAAAATGGTGGGTTTCCAGATAATTCCTTGGGCAAAGGCGACAAATTAAACTTCACAGGTTTTGGTGTCAAAGGAGGTCTTACCTATAAACTTACAGGAAAACATGTATTTGATGCCAATGCGGGTTTCATTTCCAGAGCACCTTCCATACAAAACACCTATTCAAATTCTAGGGAAAATCATAATATAGTGCCTAATATTTCCGAAGAAAATATAATGAGTGTCGATGGCAGTTATATTTTCAGATCGTCCATAATAAAAGCAAAACTAACGGGCTATTTTACTAAAATAACCGATGCCAGCGAAATATCATTCTATTTTGCCGATGGCGTTGGAGGCGATAATACAGCCTTTGTTCAGGAGATTTTACAAGGCATAGACAAAAAGCATTTGGGAATTGAAGCAGGTATTGAAGCCCAAGTAACACCAACCATAAAATTGAAAGGCGTGGCATCGGTTGGCCAATTTACATATGCCAATAATCCAGATTTATTTTTATCGACAGAACCCGACGACGAATCTGTTGCCGCTGGTTTTATTAATGGATTTAAAGGTTTTGGACAGTCCAATTTAAAAAATTACAAACTGGCTTCGGGACCGCAACATGCGTATTCGGTGGGCTTTGATTATCGCGACCCCGATTTTTGGTGGTTTGGCGCTACGGTGAATTTTTTCGCTAATATCTATGTCGATGTCAATCCCTTAACTCGATCCTCAAATTTTACAACAGATTTTGATGGGAATGTTTTTAATGATTACGATGAAGATTTAGCTCGAACCTTATTAAGGCAAGAACGTTTTGATGATTATATGGTTATAAATTTGGTCGGTGGAAAATCGTGGAAGCTCGGTAAATACTATGTGGGGCTTTTTGCAAGCGTTAATAATCTTTTAGACGAAACCTACAAAACCGGTGGTTTCGAGCAAGGTAGAAATGCCAATTACAGAGAGTTAAGGGATGATAAAGCGTTGGACAAACCCGTTTTCGGATCGAAATACTGGTACGGCCGTGGCACGACCTATTTCTTAAATTTGAATCTTAGATTTTAAAAAAGTTAATTATGAAAAAAAATAGCAAAATCAGAATACTTTTAAGTGTTGTTTTAATGCTTTTGGTTATATCGGCTTGTATAAAAGACGACGATTACAGTGTACCCAATATTTCGGTGACCGAACCCCAAATTCCGCAAGATAAAATAACCACATTTAAAGCCATTAAATCGCTTTACGAACAGGCCGAAAACAATGGGAATTCAACCGTTGTTATCGATGACGACACCGATTTATATATTGTAGGTTATGTGATTTCTTCGGATAAATCCGGTAACTTTTTTAAAGAACTCATTATTCAAAATAAAACAGATGACAGCAGTCCGGATAACGACCCGAGGTTGGGTTTTAAGGTTGATATCAATGTGAGTAGTTTATCAGACACCTATCAATTCGGACAAAAAGTTTACGTAAAACTAACGGGGTTAACCGTTGGCGAAAGCAATGGCGTTTTAACCATTGGAAAAGGCGATGCCGTAAGCGTGAAACAAATACAAGCTGCCGAGTATAAAGATGTGGTAATTAGAAGTAACGACATCGCAACAATAACGCCAAAAATTGCCAATTTATCAGAATTAAATGCATGGGACAAAAACACCTTAATTCAATTAAATAACATGCAACTAAACCGGTTTGAATTGGGCGCCACTTATGCCAGTGAATCGTTCGACGAGTTTGATGGGCACCGTTTGCTGGAAAGCTGCGACTCCGGTATTTCCATGATTTTACAAACCAGTACGTTTGCCGATTTTAAATCTCTAGTTGTTCCGCAGGGAAAAGGTTCCGTTACCGGTGTTTTTAGTAGGGATTTTGGCGACGATTTTAATGTGTTGATCATAAACAGCACCCAAGATATAAATTTTGATAGCGATGCCCGTTGCGACCCTATGGAATTGAATTGTGGTTTGGCCTCAACCGTTGGAACAGGAAATTTATTTATGGAAGATTTTGAATCTCAAAAAAACAATAAACCCATTGAAATTGACGGTTGGACCAATTATATTGAAGCAGGCACAGTAGCTTGGGAAGGCTATTCGTCAACATCGTCCAATGCCTCTTTGGGGCGTTCTGCGAGGTTTCAACCCGCCAGTTCCGGAGATGATAGTAGCATTGGTTGGTTAATTACACCGGCTATTGATTTAGATGCTCATGAGGGCGTTACGCTGCGTTTTAAAACATCAAATAGTTTGGCCGATAGTAGTTTTATGGAGGTGTTATATTCGCTGGATTGGGACGGCGATGAGGCCCATATTACCACGGCAACTTGGGGCGTGCTGTCTGCGGCTTATGTGGTAAAGGATACCGATTCGTTTGTGCCCTGGTTTAATTCCGGAACTGTCGATTTATCATGCGCAACAGGCACCATGCACGTCGCATTTAAATACACGGGCAGCGGACAGGATACTTTTGATGGGGTTTACGAATTGGATGATATTAGTGTGGATTATGTTGAGTAATTAAAATAGCATAAAGTCATTAAGAAAACATTAAATTCGCCAAATGACAGTTTTCGACCAATTTTACTACGCAATATTTTCGTTTTATAAAAAGCGATACAAACAAAAGGCAAATACTGTGGCGCTGGTTTATGTAACTATACTTCAAATAAGTTTAGCGTTTCTTTTAGGTTGTTTTTTTGCCGCCTTTTTTAATAAAATGCATGCCGATACGATGTCGAGCACGAGCGCCTGGACATTATTTATTTTGGTTTCCATTGGTATCCATTTTAAAAACTGGATACAATACACGGGTAAAAGACGCATGATGATAAACGCAAAAATGATTAAAAAGAAAAAACCACAAACCAATATTTGGCTGCTTTGGGTTTTACCCTGTGTTGTTTTAGGATTGGCTTATGTTGTGTTTCAGGCAACGTGATTTAAAAATGTGATAACTTCCGTCACCCCGAAACTGTTTCAGGGTCTCACAAGTAAAATAAAATTATAATGTGATTCTGAAACAAGTTCATAATGACGAAAACTGTTACTTCTTAAAAATAGCATACACCGGAAAATGGTCGCTGTAACCGCCTTGATATTTTTTGCCAATATAAGTTCTAAAAGGCGAGCCTTTAAACTTGCCATTAAAAAGTTTTAAAAAATCTTCGTCAAAAATATTGGCGGTGTAATATTCGAAAAGTTTATCAGAGGTTTTAAAAAAATTGGTCGATATTAAAACTTGGTCAAACAAGTTCCACTGCCTACCGTGGTAAGAGCTACCCCGACTGTACGAGCGCAATGTTTCCATAGGATTAAACAAATTAAAACCGTTAACCAACTGCTTTATGCTATGGCTATGCGGGTCGTCGTTAAAATCGCCAATTACAATAATTTTAGCGTTTTCATTGTCTAATCGTAACGTTGTAATAATCTCGCCAACTTTGGCTGAAGACGCCATGCGTTTAAACTCGGTTTCCTTTTCGCCTTCCCGTCTCGACGACCAATGATTCACGATAACATGTACAAGCTCGCCATCAAGTAAACCCGACACCAACAATATATCTCTGGTATAATCAGGAAAACCATCGGCGTTAGTCAATTGAATGGTAAACGTTTCAGAGTGGGTCACTTTAAAAGCCGTAGCATCGTAAAGTAAGGCCACATCAATCCCGCGTTCGTCCAAAGAATTGTAATGCACATACTTGTAATTACAGTTTTCCAAATGTTTCGAGGCTATTAAATCTTCAATAACCTTAGCGTTTTCAACTTCGCATAACCCAACAATAGCGGGTTGTTTCCCGGTTTCTTTCCGTCCTATATTCGAAATGGCAAACCCCAGTTTTCTAAGCTTGTTTTTGTAGCGTTTCGGTGTCCATTTTTTAACCGATGTCGGTAAAAAATCGTTATCGTTGGTATGTCTATCTTCGTTTAAATCGAATAGATTTTCAAGATTATAAAATGCAACCGTCTGCATATCGTCTCTAATCGGAAGGTCTTCAAAAGTGTCTAACATACTTCAAAAATAGAAAAAATAAAATGCTTGTAATTACGTAACTTTGCATTATGATAGAAGAGAAAGACCTCAGCTTAGAACGTGCCGTTTTAATTGGCATTATTACTAAAGATCAAGATGAAGAAAAATCTAAAGAATATTTAGACGAGCTTGAATTTTTAACCTTTACCGCTGGTGGCGATGTTATAAAACGCTTCACCCAAAAAATGGATATGCCAAATCCAAAGACCTTTATAGGCAGTGGAAAAATGGAAGATGTGCGCGAATTTATTGAAGAAAACGATATTGGCACCGCTATTTTTGATGATGAATTATCGGCCGCCCAAGAACGAAACATAAGTAAAGTACTTAATGTAAAAGTATTGGATCGAACCAATTTAATACTCGATATTTTTGCACAACGCGCCCAAACCAGTTACGCCAGAACGCAGGTAGAACTGGCCCAATGCGAATATTTACTGCCACGATTAAGAGGGATGTGGACCCACCTTGAACGCCAAAAAGGGGGTATTGGCATGCGCGGACCGGGTGAAACCGAAATAGAAACCGACAGACGTATTGTACGCGATAAAATAGCACTTTTAAAAAAACGAATAGAAACCATTGATAAACAAATGGCCGTACAGCGCGGTAACCGTGGTAAAATGGTGAGAGTGGCATTGGTGGGGTACACCAATGTGGGCAAATCCACACTCATGAACGTGATAAGCAAAAGCGACGTATTTGCCGAAAACAAACTGTTTGCCACATTGGATACCACGGTTAGAAAAGTGGTAATTCAAAATCTGCCTTTTTTATTAACCGATACCGTAGGTTTTATCAGGAAGTTGCCAACGCAATTGGTTGATAGTTTTAAAAGCACACTGGATGAAGTTAGGGAAGCCGATTTATTATTGCATGTGGTAGATATTTCGCATCCCAATTTTGAAGAACATATTGAATCGGTAAATAAAATTTTAGGTGAAATAAATAGCAGCGATAAACCCATTATAAAGGTGTTTAATAAAATTGACGCTTACAAGCCAGAACCTTTTGACCCAACAGATTTGGAAATCGAACGCAGCTCTGAACATTACTCGTTGGAAGAATGGAAGAAAACCTGGATGAACAAATTAGGCGACAACGCCCTGTTTATTTCGGCACTAAACAAAGAGAATTTAGAAGACTTTAAAAAACGCGTTTACGATGAGGTTCGCGACATTCACGTAACGCGTTTCCCTTACAACCATTTTTTATATCCGGATTACGACGATATACAGCAATAAACCAGACTGTTTAGAATGAAACGTATAAGATTGGCACTAAAAAACAGATGGGTTAGGTGGTCTTTAATGGCAGCGGCAAGCATCGTCCTTTTTTTTACAATCATTTATGTTAGTGTGTTTTTAGGAGCTTTTGGAAAACTTCCTACGGAACAGGATTTAGGTTCCATCAAACAAGCCGAGGCTACGCAAGTGCTGGATGCCAACGGTAAACTGATTGGGAAATATTACATTTATGACAGGCAGCCATTGAATTTTAAAGATTTCCCCCAGCATCTTATCGATGCGCTTATAGCTACCGAAGATGTGCGGTTTTATGAACACGACGGAATCGATAACGTAAGCTTAATGCGCGTGTTTGTTAAAAACATCATTTTTCAGGATAAATCTGCTGGTGGTGGGAGCACCATTACGTTGCAATTGGCAAAAAATCTTTTTGGGCGTAAAAAATATTTCGCTTTTAGCATGTTAATTAACAAGTTTAAAGAATCGATTATTGCTAAACGCATTGAAACTATTTATTCAAAAGAAGATATTCTTACGCTTTACCTCAACACCGTTCCTTTTCCCGATAACACTTATGGCGTTGAAAGTGCCGCTCGCAAGTTTTTTAACAAACCAGCTTCAAAATTATCTTACTCAGAAGCCGCCACTTTGGTTGGTACTTTAAAAGCAACTACCTATTTTAATCCACGGATTAACTTAGAGCGCAGTCAATCACGACGCGATGTTGTGTTTCAGCAAATGCTTAAATATGAATACATCTCGCAAGACTCTTTAGAGGCTTATACCAATCAAAATATTGTTTTAAATTATAAATCTTTTAATCACGATGTAGGGTTGGCACCTTATTTTCGTGCCCAAGTAAAAAAAGAGTTAACTGCTATTTTAGACACGCTAAAAAAACCAGACGGCAGTGTTTATGATTTGTATAAGGATGGCTTAAAAGTACACACAACATTAGATTCTACCATGCAATCTTTTGCTGAAAAAGCCATGCGCGAATACCTTATGGATTTGCAAAGTGTGCACGAAAAATCTTTTGGAAAAACAGCGCCGTGGAACTCTAATAAAGCCATTATCCAAGCTGCCATTAAAAACTTGCCTAAATATAAGTCCTTACAAAAAGCGGGATTAACTGAAGCTCAAATTTTAGATTCGCTTTCCGTAAAACGAAAAACAGAAATGTTTAATTGGATGGGCGATACCATTCAAAATATATCGGCAATAGATAGTTTAAAGCATTATTTAAAATTTTTAAACACAGGAATGCTTTCTATTGCCCCAAAAACCGGTGCTATAAAAGCCTATGTTGGCGGTATTGATTATAGGTTTTTTAAATACGACCATGTGTCGCAAAGCGAACGTCAGGTTGGTTCTACCTTTAAACCTTTTGTTTACACTGCCGCAATTGAAAATGGCATGAAACCGTGTACCTATTTTTCGTTACAAGAAGTCACTTACACTAATTTTGATGATTGGACGCCAACCAACTCCGGTGTAAAAGAAGAAGATCCGCACCTCAATTATAATTTAGAAATGGCTTTGAGCAATTCCGTTAACACCATAGCTGTAAAAGTTTTAAATGAAGTTGGTATTGATAATGTTGTACAGCAAATAGAAAAATTAGGCATTAGTAAAGCACTTCCTAAAGAACCTTCGCTGGCTTTGGGCGTAGCAGAAATAAACCTAAAAGCACTTACAGGAGCTTATGCTAGTTATGTAAACAACAGCAAAGGCGTTAAACCGTATGCGATAACAAAAATTGAAGATAAAGCAGGTCATAATATTGCCGCATTCGAACCACAAATTATAGAAAAACCAGCTTATAGCAATTATACAAGGCAGGTGATGCTACAAATAATGAAATCTACCGTTAATAGCGGAACAGCCTCTAGATTGCGATCAACCTATAATTTAAAAAACGAAATAGCAGGCAAAACAGGAACCACGCAAAACAATAAAGACGGTTGGTTTGTGGGTATTACCCCTAATTTAGTAACCGTTACTTGGGTTGGGAACGATAACCATAGCATTGGATTTAAATCTACAAGCCTTGGGCAAGGTGCAAATTCTGCATTACCTATTTTTGCTAAATTTTATCAGAAATTAAATGCCGATACGCATTTTAATAGTATTACGAAAAGCAATTTTGAAACACCTTCACAAGAGGTTATTAGTGATTTAGACTGTAATCCGGAAAAACGAGATGGGTTTTTTAAAAGGCTTTTTGGAAGAAAACATAAAAAGAAGAAGTTTAAAGGTGATGAATAAAAAAGAAGCTGTATAAAAAGTCAATTTCTACTCTAAATGTCACATTGAGCGCAGTCGAAATGTTTTGGTTTTCAGAATATTAAAACTTATAATTAAGTCCGAACACCCAATACGATTGTAGTTTGTTATCGGTATCTTTTAATTGCGCATTCGCACTCCCTGGTTGACTTTGTTGGTAGTTAAACGCTTCTTGTTTATTTTGCCTTAAACCAAAATCGAACCCAACGCCAATCATTTTTCATATCCGACTTACAATGATGAAGAAATGGAATGATGGTTTTATTTAAATTTCATATTCCAAGATAATCCCACATCAAAAATCCAAAAATACGAACCCGGGTTGAAACTAACCTCTTGATGCACAATGCCACTTCTTATGCCCCATGCATTTTTGTTGTTCTTCGATGTGAAAAAGTAGCCTAAATTTAATTTTTGGGATTTAAGGTTTATTATGGCGTTTTCATTGCCTTCAAATTCGAATCTGTAAATTTCGGGAGAAAAACCCATGCCCGCATCAATGCTAAAATAGTTATCGGAATTAATTCTATACTTTCTGTAATTAAGGGTTCCTGACATGCTCGCGCCAGAATCGCCAGGGGTAATGTAGGTTCTAAACGACCAATAATCATTACCGGTGTACCAACCTACAGAACCCGTATAAATGGTTGTGGTTTGCGAGTATTTTAAGGCTCTTAATCCGAGTGATGCCTCAAAACTTTTTGGTAAAGATTTGTATAGTTCGAATCCGTAGCGAATATCTGGAAACAGTGATGAACCGGATACGCCAACATTTAAATAAGCGTATAAACCTTTGGTTATTTTTGGATATAAATCAACTTCAAATTGTACACCATTTGAAGCAAACCTTCTGTTAAAATTAACTTTACCATGAATACTACCATATTTTGTTTGTCTTGAATATTTAAATAGATAATACTGCATGGGGTCGAATACTTCTGAATATATCTCGACCGACGACCGTAACCCTATGGTGTTTAAACTTAATTTATCAACTAAACTGGTTTTAAAGGATTGTGCTTTTTCATGGTTTGGATTTGTTTTTAGCAATGCCTCAATGGTTTGTAAGGCTTCGTTTTGCTCGTTGGTACCCTCTTGGGCACTCGCTTTTAAGTATAATAAATCCGGGTTGTTAGGAAAATAGGTTAATGCCTCGTTCGCCATTTTTAGGGCACTAAAAGGCACTTCGCTATACAACTCATTTTTAATGGCAGCCTCCCAAGTACCCAATCTATTGGAATCTTTTTTTAGAACATACTCAAAAGCTTCTCTTGCTTTTTTATATTCTCCATCCCAAGAATACGTGCTTCCTAAAAAGTCTCTTATATCGTGATAATCCGGATACTTTGTTAAAATTAGCAACAAGGTGTCCTGTGCTTGCTTTCGCGCATCGTTAAATGCTAAATTCCGAGCGACTTCAAAAGCGCTGTCTGGGTCGCCCTTAAAAACTTTTTGCTGGCTAAATGCGCTATAACTTATAAGAAATATTAATATATAATTGAGGTTTTTCATGATTTGAAACGGCCTTTACTGTAAGGTTTTTTTAAACGTTAAATAATTGGTGTTATTGGGGTGTTTATTAATAATACTATCCATTAATTTAATGGCTTGTTTGGTGTTTTGGTTTCTTAAATACGCTTGGGCCATTTTAAAACTAAGCTCTGGTTCTTTTATTTTATTTTTTATAGCTTTTTTAAATATAGCTTCAGATTTGTGCTCTTGACCAGACCACCAATACATATCTAAAAGCGCTAAATAGCTATCGTAATAAAAAGGCGATCTTTTAACAACATTTAATAATTCGGCTTCGGCTTTTTCAAAATACCCATCCCATGCTAAAGTTCTGCCTTTTAATGTGCGGGCATCAGCATGATTGGGAAGCTCGTTTAAAATATAATCGCATAGTAATTGTGCCTTTTCACGTTCTTTATTAAATGCTTTTTCTCTAGCAATTTCAAATGTTTCATCAAAAGACAATCCGTTTACCATGGTTTTTATTGATGCCAATTGCGCTTCAGAAAAATCGATTCGGGATTTCATGTATATATTTAGTGAATCGGGGAAAATCTTATTTTGCTGAGTTACATAAGCATTCATTTTTTTAAATGACATCAATGAATCTGACAGTTGGTTAATCAATACCTCATCGTCGATTATAGACGTATTAAAATTCTCTTTTATTTTGAACAATTCACCATCAGAATACAAATAATCTTGATACATATAATCGTTAATGCTTCCTTTGTAACGCATTAATGGAATTTTATGAATGTTTCTAAACTGCCGTGCCGTATCTAAGCCTTCGCCCATCCAAGCGGTTTCTTCTAAATTATTAAGCTTGTAGTTTTTCGCCAAAAAAGCAAGTATACTTGGTGCAACATCCCAGTGTGAAGACACAGATTTAAACCTTTCGGCTTTCTTTAAAAGAGGACTGTAAATATATAAAGGCACATGAAATCGACACAGTTTGTCTTTTTGTGAAATCGGAATTAGTCTGTGATCGCCTGTAATAATAAAAATAGTATTGTTGTAATCTTTACGTTTTGCATAGGCCGTCATAAAATCTTTGATAGACGCATCAGTGTAGTTTAAAGTGGCGTAAATATCTTTATGATTTAAAACCTCTTCTTTTGATATTTTAAGGTTTTTATTAGCGTTTAAAATACTGTCTACCTTTAACTCGTGAAGTTCTTTATTGGGGAATTTAAAAGGCTCGTGATTAGAAAGCGTCATGATTATATCTAATCGCGGTTGTTTTTTATCATCTAAAGAAGCTAAGGTTTTTTTGAAAATTTCGGCATCTGGATAGCCCCACGAAAAGCCACCGGAATTAGTTTCGGTTTTTATGTATTCCTGCTCGTATTTACTCTCGTCAACAATGTTTTCAATCTCGTTATATTCAAGAAAATTAATTTTTTTATCAAATCCAGATCGATCTCCAGAGTAATAAGAAGTCGTGTATCCATTAGCTTTTAAAACACTAATTAATGATATATGGGATGGCGTTTGAGGCACTTCCATAAAACCAGTGTCTCCAAAAGGCAACGACCCTAACAAAGAAGGGAGAACACCAAAGGTTCGGCCTGTGGTGCTTACAAAATGGTCCCAGTACAAAGATTTTGAAATTAAACCGTCTAAATATGGCGTAAAGCCACCGTAGGTTCTATGGCCAATAAATTCAGTACCCAAACCTTCTACAATTAAAACTACAATATTGGGCTTCTCTTCCTTCATGTTGAAGAATGGTGACAACACATCTTTAGACGTATGAAATGGTTTTAATAAAGGATAATCGTTCCGGTTGAAAGCCGTGGTGCTGAGGTTGATTTTATCTTTTTGATATTTAATGATATCGGCCGTTAAATACGCTATTTTATTTTGATTTTTTTTGTTAGAAGTATTGTTGTACGATATTAACATGGCACTGCCAAATAGTACGATAAGTATAATGCCTCCGCCGGTTAACTTACGTTTGCTGACAAACTTTTCGATTAATTTGAAAAACAAAATCAGCAATATGGGAAATAAAATATACGGTATAAAATAGGTGACAGACAAGGACTCTGAAGCAGAAACGGTATTATAGATATCATCAAAAGAATAGCCTAAAAGATCGGCGCCTAAATTTAAAAGTGTTGTTACACTGTATTTTACAAGCGAAAACTGTATGATTATTATGATTACAAACAGGGCTTTGATAATATTAAGCGCATATTTTTTTGATAAATAATGAAGTAATAGATATACCGGAAACAATAAGATACCAACAATTAAAGCCACCCAAAAATCATTAATAAACTTAAAAAAAATCGTATTAAATAAAGTGTCGTGGGCACTGGTTTTTAAAGACAAAGCTTCAAAAAGACTGATACACCAAAACACCCCAATTAAAGATAAGGTTGTACATGCGTACCCATAAAAATCCTTATTCTTAAAGTTAAACTTCATACCTACTTTATAATTAATTTTATCGGGATTAGACTTTAGCCTGTTAAACCTTTACGCGTCATTTTACCCCATTTTTTATTTTTGTTAAAATAGTAATCAATATTACCTCTTACAGCCGCATACAATATAAATGGGTGTAAAATAAACGGTTCAATAGCGCTTAATAATACAAGTTTTATGCCCATGCCTTTCTTCTTATATTGGTGAAATGATAATTCTTCAGAATACAGTGCAAGGATTGATAGCAATACCGAAAATAAATAGGCCAATAAAAAGAAGGATAAGGCATACTCCCAACGTACGGCGTTTAAAAACAATAATATTATAAAATATACAAGGCCAACAACCTCTATAACAGGTGCTAAACGCTCAAATATTAACCAATACGGATAGCTAATCATTCCAAAAGACCCATATTTGGGATTAAACGCTATTTTTCGATGTTTTCTCATGGTTTCAATAGTACCTCGAGTCCATCTGTTTCTTTGTGATATAAAATCTTTATAGTTATCGGGTGCTTCCGTCCAACATAAAGGGTCGGGAATATATGATACTTTGTACTTTCTGTTACTTTCTTCCATGTAGCGGCGCATCCGCACTACAATTTCCATGTCTTCCCCTACGGTATTGGTATCGTAACCGCCTACCTCTATCGCAATTTTTTTCTCAAATATGCCAAAAGCTCCCGAAATTACCAATAATCCGTTTAGTCTACTCCATGCCATTCTGCCCAGTAAAAATGAACGAATGTATTCTAATATTTGAGATTGAACAAGCAAATTTTTAGGAAGATTTACGTCTAATAATTTACCGCCGCTAATGGTACAGGAGTTCGCAATGCGAATTACACCTCCAGATGCAATAACCGTGGTTTCGGTTTCTTCAAGAAAAGGTTTTATCATTTTCTGTAAAGCGTCTTCTAACAATAAACAATCTACATCTATACAAGCTACATATTTGCTATTGCTTATATTAAGCCCCATATTTAAGGCATCGGCTTTACCACCGTTTTCTTTATCGACTACTATTAACTTTTCAAAAGCAGGATTTTTAGATTTAAAAACACCAGCCCGAAGTGGTTCGGTTTGTAGCTTTTCATTTATTAAAAACTCCACTTTTTCTAAATCGTAGGCGGCAATTAATTTCTCTAAACTATCATCGGTACTCCCATCGTTTACAATAATAACATCGTAATTAGCATAATGATTGGACAACAACGACCGTACATTTTCAACCACATTAAGACTTTCGTTATAAGCTGGAGCTATAATACTTATTGACGGTGAAATGGAAGACGATAGAATATCTTTATAATTTATAAAGCTCTTTTTTTTAAGATACTGTGTGGTTTCTTTTGCAGAAATTACAGATAGTATAATGTATGATACTATGGCTAAAAAAGCGAAAGCAAAAAACAAATAATGAAATATTTGAATAATGATTTGTGCCGTAGTATTATCCATTATTTACAAATTTATACATGTCAAACTTATCCTTGTTTGTTGCCAATTCTTTTAACCCTAAAAACTTATCAAGGTTAATGGACTTTAATATTTTAAGCGCTAATAGTTGTATTTCAAAGTCTTTGTGAAACAGATGTTTTTCGATAAAAGGCTCATCCGTTGGGACCACTAATTTTTCTAACATCTCAAAAAAGCAAAGCTGCTCTTCGATACTTAATTCGTTAAAATTGGTTTTTAATACCTCTTTAGCTTCGATACCATATAAACTTGTTAAAACTTCTATGGTACAAATTCTTATGTCTTGGTTTTCATGTGAAAGCAAATCAATTAGTACATCTTTTACTTCAAATTGATTGTAAACCTTAGCGAGTTTTAAGGCAAATAAAACAACCGTATGGTTTGACGATTTTAACCAAGGCTTAATGTCGCAGATATCTTGTTTATCAAACCGTTGCAATATTCCGAGAATTTGCAATTGATCCCATTCCGAAAGTGGGGTTTTTATTTTGTTTAAAAACATGAGGCCGTCAAACTGAAATAAACTCACAAAGTACAAGTGTGCTTCTTTACGAACTTCGCGCACAGGGTGTGTAATTAATGGCTTTATTTCATTTTGTACCTCAACAACCTGAAACCTTCTAAGTTCTCCAATGGCTTTCGAAATAATATGCCATTTTTTAGATTTTAAACCCTTTAAGGCAAACTCAAATAATCCGGTTTTAAAATAAAATATTTTTGCAGCTTCAGACATTTCACCAGAAACCTCACTCATTAATTTATAAAGAATTAAAACAATAATTTTTCTTCTCGATTTAATGGTTGCTTCTCTCTTTAATCTTGAAATTATAGATAATTGATTCTCCGTTAAATGTTCTGTACTGCTTCCGGAATACAGGTATTCTACCAATAAAGTTTCGTATTCATTTTTAAGGGTTTTAATTTCGGTATCCTTTATTCTTAAATGTAACCGAATTAGCCGTAGATAAAGGATTAGTATTATTATGAGCAAAGCTAAAATACCACTAAACCACAAAGTAGATTTAACCAAAAATGGAAAATCTTCAATATAATTGAAAATGTAGTTTAGGCTATCCATCTTCTAATTAATTAGTCTATTGACTCTAATCATTAATTCGTTTGGACTAAAAGGTTTTCCCATAAAATCGTTGGCACCTAAACTGAAAGCTTTTAAAACCATTTCTTCTTGACCTGCAGACGAGAATACAATTATAGGCGTGTTCGAATCCAGTTTAATTCGTACATGACTAATAACCTCTAAACCGCTAACAAACGGCATCATAATATCGGTTATTATTAAATCTGGTTTTTCGGTTTCAATGAGTTCCAAAGCTTGCTTCCCGTTTACTGCAGATAGTAAATGGTATCCTTCTTTTTCTAGACGGAATTTTAATAGCATTGATAGTGTAGAGTTATCCTCTGCTAATATTATTTTCTTGGTGGCCATAAGTAGTTAATAAAGTTGGGAGCTTAATTGGGGGCAATATAAATAAAATTATCGATTAAATACAAATAAAACAGATAAAATGCATTAATCTCAATTTTTGAAAGAAAATTATTTATGTTATAATATATGCTTAAAAATGAAGTTTATAAACAAAAAAAGACTATCTAACAGATAGCCTTTTTGCGTGGTATATTTTTTAAATGGTCTAAAACTTATAATTAAGTCCGAACACCCAATACGATTGTAGTTTGTTATCGGTATCTTTTAACTGTGCATTTGTACTTCCTGGTTGACTTTGTTGGTAGTTAAACGCTTCTTGTTTGTTTTGTCTTAAACCCAAATCAAAACCAACACCAATCATTTTCCATAAGGTATATCCAAAAGAGTTGGTCCAGGTCCAGTTCGATAGATCTCCAGATTTATAACTTTGGAACATCGATAAATTGGTTTTGAAACTTACAGCATCAATTTGTCGCGTATAATCAACAAGGATTTTAGCACCCATAGACGACTCAAAATCTATAACCGAATTGCTGCTAAACACAAAGTTGTAGTTTAATGGATGCACAACAACCACTAAATCTTTAGCTGGTGTCCAAGTGGCACCAACACCCAAATCCAAAAATCCGGGATCGTTAAAATTGCTTAAAATGGTTGTTCTGTATTCGGCTAAACCGGAAATCGCGAATTTTTCGCTTAGTTTGTGCCCGTATAACGAGTTGATATTAAAAACATCGGTAGCTTCCCTAAATTTATCGCTATCCGTTGGGTCGTCTTTGTCATCCAATTTTACCCAAGATAAGTTTACGTTTGCCGCATTTCTCCAAAAGAATTTATCCTGATTTAAGTTTGCAAAAGCATTAACCGTAAAGCCAATGTTTCCGGAATTATTATTGGGTGTGCCTTGAGCGTACCAGTTTTTAAAACTGGAAATGCTTCCGCCAATGGTACCAAAAGCCCCTTTTTTCCAACCGGGCAGTGCATCAATTTGCCCTTGAATGGCATTAACGCGCCCTTGAATGGCTGCAATAGAATCTTTTTTTTCCTTTTGAGTTGCTTTTAACTCCTCTAAAGTTTGAGCGTTTATAGAAATTATTCCTATAAGAAAAGTAAAAAATAATAGCGTTTTTTTCATTTTAATTGTGGTTAAATTATATGTTGTTACATGTTTAGACACCAACTTATTAGTTTAAGTCACAACAAAAGTAAATCTTATTTTTTTTTGAATAAAGGCACCGAAGAACAGGCTTCGCCATACATAATAGATTTAGCCACTGGTTTTAGTTTAGTTGCCAACATAATATACGCGTTTTGCGGCACTGGTTTTTTAGAGCAGCCTTTAATAATAATAGGTTTGTCTGCGTATTCCGAAACATCGAGTGATTTAAGAACATCTTGATAGATGGAAGTTTCTAAATTCTCAAGATTACCGATAATGGTTTTTTTAGCAAAAGGCTCTAAATGAACACTTAAAAGCATAAACGCCCAAGCCGGAACAATGGCATCGGTACTGCAGGTTAGTGCTACATAACTGCCTTGATATTGCGACCAATCGTGTTCTGAGGCTTTTTGCCTAAAATCTTTTTCGCGCAAAACGAAACCTTCAAACAGCCAATCTTTGATATCAAAAAGCACACGTTTGCCATCGGGATAATAATCCTCAAGGTTAACGGTTATTAACTTACTATTCGCTACGCGATTTATAATTTCGTCTTTCAAAAAAGTAGGCGTTAAATTGTTTAATGCTAAACTGAAAACTGAGACTGAGACTGCAACCTAAATTACAGCATGCCCAATTCCAACTTCGCTTCCTCGCTCATTAAATCTTGGGTCCATGGCGGATCGAAAGTGATTTCAACCTCGGCAGATTTTACCTCATCCAACGATTTTACTTTTTCCTCAACCTCCAAAGGCAAGGTTTCTGCAACAGGGCAGTTTGGCGTGGTTAATGTCATTAAAATTTTAACGTCGTAATCTTCGTTTACAAATACATCGTAAATTAATCCAAGTTCGTAAATATCAACAGGGATTTCTGGGTCGTAAATCGTTTTTATAACATTTACTATTTTTTCACCTAAGGCATTCGTGTCTATTGTTGTATCGCTCATAATAACTACTTTTTTTTTGTCATTCCCACGAAGGTGGGAATCTTATTTAAGTGGATTCCCGATGTCTCGGGAATGACAGTTTATTTGAAACCAAAAGTTTTTAACTTTTGGAGTGTTTCTTTAATTTAACTGGGTTTGATATGCGATGGCATACATTTTAAGTTGTTTTACCATACTTACCAAACCATTGGCGCGTGTAGGCGACAAGTGTTCTTTTAATCCAATTTTATCGATAAAATCCGTATCGGCATCAATAATATCTTTTGGGTGTTGATTTGAAAATACGCGAATTAAAATAGCAATAATTCCTTTTGTAATAATGGCATCGCTATCGGCGGTAAATTCAATTTTATCGTCGTTCATTTCGGCATGCACCCAAACTTTACTTTGGCATCCTTTAATGATGTTGCTTTCGGTTTTATATTGCTCATCAATTAAAGGTAAATCTTTGCCCAAATCAATCATATATTGGTAACGCTCTTCCCAATCTTCAAACATTGAGAACTCGTCTATTATTTCGTTTTGAATGTCTTCAATACTCATAGATTCAATTTTATACAAAAATACAATAAGAAATGTTGCTATTCAATTTTTTTGGTAATAGATAGCATTTCTTTAACAAGTGCAGTGATTTGTTTTGGCGGGTTACCGTGATCGAAAGATTGCGACTCGTAAACTTTACCGTTGTATGTGATTTTTAAATTCGCTATGGCGGCACCATCAAAAAAGCGATCTTCGGAAGGCGCTTTTAAATTCGGAATATTTTTAACATCAACGGTTTTAAGAGTTTTCATTAATTGGTTCCAATCTGTTTCGCTACACGTTTTTATGTCTGGTTTTTCACCGTACTTATTTACTGTTGAAACTTTCTTTTTATTTATTACAATACATTTGTAAGCACCCCTAGTTTGCGTGGTATATTCCAAAGTAATGGCATCTTGATTTATTTTTGATTGTGTGCAACTATTATCTACAAACACTAAAGAAAGTATTAAAAACAGATGTTTCATTTTTATTGATTTTAAACTATATAAGAATACAAAAAAGACGCCAAAATTGGCGTCTTTTTAACTTTTATTAATAAATACAATTTAGCTGCCTATCATTGAGGATCTTGCGCCGCCCGGTGCAAAAATAGCTCTCATTCTGTTACGTTGGCCATCTGTAAACATATACATGCAAGAATCGTAAGTATAGTCCATATAATTCATTGTCATGTCGGCAGATTTACAATGTGTGGTTGGAAACGTAGGACACCCCCCATTGGATCTATCAGATTTAGGTGTGTCAGCAACAAAATCATCTCGATTACATCTACCATCACCCCAAATATGGCGCAGGTTAAAGTAGTGCCCAACTTCATGCGTTGCGGTTCTACCCAAGCCGTATGCACCACTTGTGTTTCCAAAATAGTTGCCACCTAACACGACACCATCTGTTGATGAATTGCCACCCGGAAATTGCGCATACCCTAAAATGCCACCTCCTATTTCACACACCCAAATATTTAAATGTGTTTCTGGTGTAATTGGCGGATAAGCACTTTTTATAGCATCATTTGTTCCCCAAGAAGACCTTGAATCGTTATGTCTAAATGTCCCTGCCAACGAAAAACTAAAACCTGCATCTGTAGCATCATTGGCAAATGTAGTTCCCGATGGAAGTAAGTTGGTATTAATATCTCTAAAATCAGCATTTAAAGTAGCCATTTGAGAATTAATTTGAGAAGTAGAAATACTGTTTGCATCGGGATATACGATGTGTATATAAACCGGGATATTAATAATACCTAAATTGTCCTGGATTGGTAATACGTCAACATCCGTATCTCCAGAACCTCCTCCAGAGCCACCGCCCCCTTTAGGTGGTTTTCCTTTTCCGGCGAGAAATTTTCGGGTATGATACTCAACATCATACATTTTTTTCTCTAAACCTGGGTTTTGGTTTAATTGGCGATTTAAATTTTCCATTGCGTAACAAAACTTGGAATTGCCCTTTCCTTTGTTTTCCTTTGAAGCTAAATCGTCATTCGAATCTGTGTAGACATAAAAATCACTCATGTCGATGTTTTGTTCTTCAACGATAGCTTCTTTAGAATCGTCGCTACAAGCTGCAAATAAAAAGGCTACAGCGGCCATGCTTAAAAATACTTTTTTCATTTTTAAAAATTATTTGAATTAGTCGTTGCACAATGTATAATTTTTTTGTGTAAAAATTAACAATTCAATAAATTAATCGTTAATTATTAGACAAAATACATTGCGCTGTTAATTATTTAACAATAGGAAATTTTAAAAAATGAAATATGTAGATATATAAAAGTGTACCCTATGAAAGCATCATTTTAGCCTTTTTCACCCCTTCAACCAACGCATCAATTTCTGCTTTTGTGTTGTAAAACGCAAAGGAAGCGCGAACGGTTCCCGGGATTTTATAAAAATCCATAATGGGCTGCGCACAATGGTGGCCCGTACGAACGGCAATGCCCAATTTATCTAAAATGGTACCCACATCGTAGGGATGAATGCCCTTTAAATTAAACGAAACAACCGATGTTTTGTTTTTTGCGGTGCCGTAGATTTTTAAACCTTCTATCTCCAGAAGTTTTTCTGTGGCATAATCCAACAGCTCGTGTTCGTAGTTTTCAATGACATCAAAACCAATTTGGTTCATATAATCGATGGCTGCCCCAAAAGCTATACCTCCACAAATGTTTGGTGTGCCGGCTTCGAATTTATGTGGTAAGTCGGCATAAGTGGTTTTTTCGAACGTAACTTCGGCTATCATTTCGCCACCACCTTGATAGGGCGGTAATTTGTTTAACCAATCTTCTTTTCCGTAAAGCATCCCAACGCCCGTTGGCCCACACATTTTGTGTGCCGAAGCAACATAAAAATCGACATCCAATTTTTGAACGTCTGGCTTTACATGCGGACAAGCCTGTGCGCCATCAATTAAAACGGCGGCGCCAACGCTGTGTGCTTTTTCAATGATATACGCGATGGGGTTTATAGTCCCCAAGGCATTTGAGATATGATTTACAAAAACAAGTTTTGTGTTTTTTGAAAGTAATTTATCGTATTGTGCCATTTCCAATTCGCCGGCATCATTCATGGGAATCACCTTTAAAATGGCACCCGTGCGCTCGCAAAGCATTTGCCAAGGCACAATATTACTATGATGCTCTAAAGCTGAAACAATAACCTCATCGCCTTTTTTTAATAGTGACGAAAAGCCGTTTGCGACTAAATTTATCCCATCGGTTGTGCCTGATGTTAAAATGATTTCGTGCGTGTATTTGGCATTAAAATGCGCTTGTATTTTTAAGCGCGCTTGCTCGTATAAATCGGTAGCTTCTTGACTTAAGGTATGCACGCCGCGATGAATGTTGGCGTTGTATTTTGAGTAATATTCTACAATAACATCAATAACCTGTTGTGGGGTTTGCGAGGTTGCTGCATTATCGAAATACACTAAGGGTTTTCCGTTTACTTGTCTGTTAAGTATGGGAAAGTCTTGTCTTATGTCGTTTACCTTGAACATTGCTGATGGTTTAGCCCCGATAGAAACGGCATCCTTTTTTGAGGCACGAAAAAAAGATACAGTGGATAGCGGGAAATAGCTTCAAAAAAAATTGTTTAAATATCATAAGATTCCCTCCTTCGAGGGAATGACAAAGTTGTTACAAATCGAACCCAATATTTACGCCTAATTTATTGGCGATTATTTTGGTGATGCGCTGTTTTATCTCTGGAATTTTAACCGAGCTTAACACGTTGTTGCTAAAGGCGTACATTAAAAGGGCTTTGGCCTCTTTTTCTGGAATACCGCGCGAACGCATGTAAAACATAGCGCTTTCGTCGAGTTGCCCTATGGTACAACCGTGCGAGCATTTTACATCGTCGGCAAAAATTTCGAGTTGCGGTTTGGTGTTTATGCTGGCTTTGTCGCTTACCAAAATGTTGTTATTGGCTTGAAAGGCATTGGTTTTTTGCGCTTCTTTTTCAACAATTATTTTTCCGTTAAATACACCGGTTGAATTTTCGGCAAAAATACCTTTGTAATCTTGATGGCTCTCGCAATTTGGCTCGATGTGGTGCACCAAAGTGTTGTGATCGACATGTTGTTTGTTGCCAATAATGGTAACCCCTTTTAAGATGGAATTGATGCGCTCGCCTTCTTGATAAAAATTAAGGTTGTTGCGCGTTAATTTACCGCCAAAGGCAAAGGTGTGCACCGATGCGACACTTTCGCGCTTTTGCTTAATAAAGGTATTATCTATTAAGGATGCGTTGGCGTTGTCGTTTTGTATTTTGTAATAATCTACAATGGCGCGTTTATTGGCAAAAATTTCGGTAACGCTATTGGTGAGCACCGCGTTATCGGTTAAACTTTGGTGGCGCTCTATAATTTGCACATGCGAATTCTCGTCGACCACTACCAAGTTACGTGGTTGCAACATGGTTGCCGACTCGTTTCCGGTAGATAAATGTATAATTTGAATAGGCTTTTCAACCAACTTATTTTTTGGAATATGAATGTATGCCCCTTCTTGGGAAAACGCCGTGTTTAGTGATGTTAAGCTGTCTTTTTCGGCAGCTTTGTTGAAATAATTTTCAATCACCAATCGGTATTTTGGTTTTGATAAAGCTGATGACATTAAGCACACATCGATACCATCGTGCGTGGTTTGCGATAAATGTGATGAATATTTACCATCGATAAACACTATTTTATAGCTGTCTATATTATGGATGAAATATTTTTTAATATCGTTATAATCTATAGTGCTTTCTTGTTTTGGGAAAACACTGTAGTCTTCTTTAAGCAGCTTGTTTAACGAGGTGTATTTCCAAGCTTCTTCCTTTTTAGTGGGAAACCCTTTTGCTTCAAATATTTTAATAGCATCGTTTCTAACATTGTGCACATAGGTGTCAACATCAGCTTGGTCTTCAAATACGATGAAGGATGATACTAATTTTTCTTTTAAATCCATATTGATAAGTATTCAGTTTGCAGTCTTCAGTTTGCAGTTAAAAAGACTGCTTACTGTGGACTGTGGACTAGTTACTGTTATGCGTTCGCTTTTTCTTTAATCCAATCGTAACCTTTTTCTTCTAGCTCGTGTGCCAATTCTTTTGTTCCGGATTTTACAATGCGGCCTTCGTGAATAACGTGTACAAAATCGGGTACGATATAATCCAATAAACGTTGGTAGTGCGTAATAACGATTACGGCGTTGTCTTTACTTTTAAACTTATTTACACCGTTGGCAACAATGCGCAAAGCGTCAATATCCAAACCAGAATCGGTTTCGTCAAGAATGGCTAATTTTGGTTCGAGCATGGCCATTTGAAAAATTTCGTTTCGTTTTTTTTCACCACCGGAAAACCCTTCGTTTAACGAGCGCGATAAAAATTTTCTGTCTATTTCCAACAAATCGGCTTTTTCACGGATTAGTTTTAGCATGTCCTTTGCCGGCATATCTTCCAAACCTTTTGCTTTTCGGGTTTCGTTAATAGCGGTTTTAATAAAGTTTGTTACCGAAACCCCTGGGATTTCCACCGGATATTGAAACGACAGAAAAATGCCTTTGTGTGCACGTTCTTCGGCCGAAAGCTCGTTGATGTTTTCATTTTGTAAAATGATTTCCCCTTGGTCCATTTCATACTCTTCCTTTCCGGCAATAACCGATGCCAATGTACTTTTCCCAGAACCGTTTGGTCCCATAATAGCGTGTACTTCTCCTGGTTTTACCTCAAGGTTTACACCTCTTAAAATGGCCTTGTCTTCAACACTTGCGTGTAAATTCTTTATCTTTAACATAATTACTCTTTTCCTAGTTTTACTAAATTATCGTTATCGTTTTTTGAAGCTGTAACGCTTAATATTTCTTTTATTTCTACGCGGTTGTCCCAACCTTCTTCACCTTCTGGTTTTTGGGTTATTTTTCCGCGAATCTCAACTTGTACAAAATCGGTTGGTTCTTTTTTAAATGCTTTTGCTTTATTGTTTAATTCTTCAACCTTATCGTTAAGAATTACACCGTAAATTTGGGCATGCGTTTGTAAAACAGCAGCATCGGCATAATACACAAACTCACCTTTTAAAAGGGTTAACCCATCGCTTTGTTTTGCTGTCCTTTCTTCACTATCCAAACTGATGGTTTCTTCGGATTTCTGAGATTCGGCATCTTTTTTACAGCTAATAAATACTGTTAGAACTAATGCGATAAAAAATACTCTTTTCATTTATTTAAAATTTTTGGTTGGATTACTGAGATTCCTGCCTTACTGAAACAAGTTCAGCACAGGTCGCAGAAATAACAAAAGATTACCCAACACTTCCTTCTAAACTTATTTCCAATAGTTTTTGAGCCTCAACGGCAAACTCCATCGGGAGTTTATTCAACACCTCTTTACTAAACCCGTTTACAATTAAAGCAATCGCTTTTTCGGTATCAATACCACGTTGATTACAGTAAAAAATCTGGTCCTCGCCAATTTTACTGGTAGTCGCTTCGTGCTCGATTATTGCGGTTTTGTTTTTCGCTTCAATGTATGGGAAGGTATGTGCACCACATGCGTTGCCCATTAGCAAACTATCACATTGCGAAAAATTACGTGCATTTTCGGCTCTTGAATTTATTTGAACCAACCCACGATAACTGTTTTGTGATTTTCCGGCAGAAATACCTTTTGAAATGATAGTGGATTTTGTGTTTTTACCTAAGTGAATCATTTTCGTTCCCGTATCGGCTTGCTGATAATTGTTTGTTACTGCGATTGAGTAAAACTCACCAACAGAATTATCGCCTTTTAAAATACAGCTCGGATATTTCCAAGTAACGGCAGAACCTGTTTCCACTTGTGTCCACGAGATTTTAGCGTTTTTTTCGCATAAACCACGCTTGGTAACAAAGTTATAAACACCACCTTTTCCTTGGTCGTTTCCAGGATACCAGTTTTGTACGGTTGAATATTTTATTTCGGCATCATCTAAAGCGATCAACTCAACAACGGCGGCGTGCAATTGGTTTTCATCTCTGCTTGGAGCCGTACAGCCTTCTAAATAACTTACGTAGCTACCTTCGTCTGCAATAACAAGTGTACGCTCAAACTGACCAGTTCCCGCTTGATTGATTCTAAAATAGGTTGACAATTCCATGGGGCAACGCACCCCTTTTGGAATGTAACAGAAAGAACCATCGCTAAATACAGCCGAATTTAAGGCGGCATAAAAGTTGTCTTTTTGTGGTACAACGGTACCTAAATATTTTTTCACAAGCTCTGGGTGCTCTTTAATAGCTTCAGAAATACTCATAAAAATAATACCTTTCTCACCCAATGTTTTCTTGAATGTGGTGGCCACCGAAACGGAATCAATAACTACATCCATGGCTACGCCAGCAAGTTTTTTTTGCTCGTCTAAAGAAATTCCCAGTTTTTCAAAAGTTGCCAATAATTCGGGGTCAACCTCATCAATACTATCGTATTTAGGTTTGGTATTTGGTGCCGAATAATACGAAATGCCTTGAAAATCCGGCTTTTCGTAATTTACATTGGCCCAGTCCGGCTCTACCATTTCTTTCCAAACTTTAAAGGATTCCAATCTCCAATCGGTCATCCATTGCGGTTCTTCTTTCTTTTTGGAAATAGCGCGAACCACATCTTCATTCAATCCGTTAGGGAATGTATCCGATTCTATATCGGTATAAAAACCGTATTCGTATTCTTTGGTTTTTAGCTCTTCGCGTAAATCGTCTTCAGTATACTTGTTCATATTCCGAGTTTAAAATTTAAAATTCAAAGTTAGGCTAATTTGCTTTGTACTTGCTTCCCTTTAAATCACTTTTCTTAAGATAGTTCATAAACCCTCCAATCATTTTTCCTAGAATAATCGTTTGATCATAAAGTTTATTAAACTCATCTTTATTAATATAATTTCTATCTAAAACCCTGTATAATTGAGATCTTGTCTCACCACAGGAGGCTTTTGATATAGATAAAAATTGAATAAATTCTTTATTTCCATTTCTTTCAAATCCTTCAGCAATATTATCCATTACAGATCCTGAAGAACCATCTATTTGACTATACAATTTATAATCTTTTCTTAATTCTGTACTGTTTGCAATTTTGTTGATGTCTTTGCAAAGTATTCTAGCTAGTTTCCAAATATCTAAATCTTCAAATTGTTTTACAGTTGCCATAACCTTGAATTCAGAATTTTAAATTTTGAATTTTTACAAGGAAAAGCTCTCCCCACAACCGCATGTACGGTTTGCGTTAGGGTTATTAAAAACGAAACCTGTTCCGTTTAATCCGCCTGAATATTCCAGTGTCGTCCCAATGAGGTATAAAAAGCTTTTTTTGTCAATGATGATTTTTACGCCATTGTCCTCAAAAACCTTATCGTCGTCTTGTTGTTCTTTGTCAAATTTTAAATCGTAAGACAATCCAGAACAACCACCACTTTTTACGCCCACACGAACATAGTCGGTCGCAGCATTATAGCCATCATCTGCCATAAGCTCCACCACTTTTTTCTTAGCTGTTTCAGATACTTTTATCATATTCTTGTTTATTAGATTTAGTGTCGCCTTAACCGTGTTTTATTAAGACAGTTTCTAAATAGAGTGCAAATATACAATATAAGTCATGGATTACCATACAACCTAACATTATATTAGCATATAGTTTTATAGGAATTTTTTATTGGTTTAGGAAGTCTGGATTACTTATAAATTCATCATCTGAAAGGGATAGTAAAAAGGCTTTTAAATCGGCTTTATCTTGAGCTGATAATTGCACGCCGCCTTGGGCGACTTTCTTCATTAAGGGATCGATGGTTGACGAGTTTTGCAAGCCTTCGCTGTAATGGTTTATCACTTCGTCCAGTGTGGCAAAACGGCCATCGTGCATGTAAGGTGCGGTAAAAGCAAGGTTGCGTAATGATGGCGATTTGAATTTACCGTTGTCTGCCGGATCGCCGGTTACCGCGCCCAAACCCAAATCGGTAAACGTGGCATCCAAACCGTTGTTATGAAATATATTATCGGTCCAAAGCGGGTTTTTATCGCTGCCGTGGCAATGAAAGCAATCGCCTTTGGTTTCGTCCATAAATACATTAAACCCGTTGAGTTCTTCGGGCGTTAAAGTAGCTTCGCCCAAAAGGTACTTATCGAATTTTGAATTGGATGAAATTAAAGTGCGCTCAAATTGTGCAATGGCTTTTGTAACCACAGTTGAATCGATTTTTGAGGTGCCAAAAGCCTGTTGAAATAAATTGGGATATTCTGGATGTTGCTGAAGCTCGGTTTCCAATTGTGTCCACGAACTTTTCATTTCAATGGGGTCTGAAACGGGTACAAAAGCTTGATGTTCCAAACTGAATGAACTGCCGTCCCAAAAGAATTTTTCATCGTAGTTCCAAGCGAGATTGAATAGCGGCATCGAGTTTCTGTTCCCACGAATACCGTCAATGCCATCGCTAAATCTATCAGCATCGGAAAAAGCATTCCCCGGTGCATGGCAATCGGCACAAGCTTGGGTGTTATCTCCCGATAAAATAGGATCGAAAAACAGCTTTTTACCTAAAGCTACACCTTCAACGGTTTGCGGATTATCAACTGGGATTACGGGGTTTAGGATGTTGTCTTCAAATAATTGGGGAATTTGTAACGGACTCGGTGTTGCCACGTAAGTTTCCACACTTTCATTTGAACACGACCAGCCCATGAAAATGAAAATACAACTCATATGTGTTATCCATTTTTTCAATATATTATGGTGTAAAAGATTTTAAACCAAATACATGTTGCCCGTTTTCATACATCATAACTTGGGCATTAAAATTAGGCATCAACATATTGTTCAATACATTCAAATCCCAAGTATTTGGGTTTTTAAACCATTCGGCAATATTCATTTCAATATTAAAAGTGGCATGGTTTGTAATGGTAACCGCGCCCAAATCAACCTCGAAAAAAGTATCTTGAAATTCTTGTGGTGTTTTAGAATTATGAACAGCTCTAATGGCATGATAAGCGTAACCTGTTTCGGTTGCTGTGTTATCGATAAACTTGCCTTCTAATTGCATAAAATGATAACCGCCACCAAGCATTGAAGGGACATTCCATGAGGCCGAATTCAAGTCTGGGTAATTCCCGTTGTAATTAGCGTCGTTATCAAATCCGAAGGTAAAATATACATGACTATAGTTCCCTGAAGGAATTGTTGCCGTTGGTGTAAACGACAGATTCGTGCCATTGGTAACATCCACTAAATTATAACCATCTAATAGGGTTTTTTCGCCGTTTGATTTTTGAAAAGTGATTTTTGAAATTATATACCGGAGCTTTGTAATACTTAATTGCTCGCCGTTGGCATTGGTATATTGAATGCTGTTGAAATTTGCATTTGAAACTGAAGTGCCATCCCAATTGTGGGTAAAATTGAAGGTTATATTTACTTGAGTTGCGGTGTCATCATTATCCTCACTACACGATGTGATGAGTAAACAAGTAAATAATATGGGAATTATGGTTTTCATTTCTTTCTTTTTTTCAGATCTACAGGGTTTTTAAAACCTTGCAGGTCTCTGTAATGGTGTTATTTTATTTTGAAAATCAACACATCGGTAAACCCTTTATTTTCTGGAATGTCAACATCCGCACTATTGGTTTCGCCAACCACAATTATAGATTTATCGTTTAACTCCACAGCGTCGTAAGCAAAATCTATGGCGCTGCCGCCAATGGTTTTTTGCCATTGTAAATTGGCATTTGCATCTATCTTTAACAACCAAGCATCGTTTTGTCCGTTATTCGTTGTCACATCACCATCGCTGCTTCTTGAGCTCCCGGAAATCAAATAGCCATTGTCTTGGGTTTTTGTGACCGATCGCGCCACATCAAAACTGCTGCCTCCAAAAGTTTGCTCCCATATGATATCGCCCAATGGCGACATTTTAACCACCCACAAATCGGCTGCTCCGTTGTTTTGAGAAACGTTTTGATCGTTACTTCTAGTATCTCCAACAACAATAAAATTACCGTCGTTTGTGCTTGTAATGCCTCTAGCTTCATCGATTTCTGAACCTCCAAATGATTTTTCCCAAATTAAGGTTCCCGTTTCAGAGATTTTAATCACCCAAAAATCATAAGAGCCTTTATTATTTGAAATATCGACATCGTTACTATCTGTAGAACCCACCAAAATATAACCGTTATCGCTGGTTTGAATGACATCGTAAGGTGTATCGGTAAACGACCCGCCGTAAAATCTGCTCCATTGTTTGTCGCCAATGGCGTTAAGTTTTATGGCCCAATAATCGCCGCCGGCATGTTTAGTTGCCAACGCTTTACTGTTTCCTAAACCGCCGGAAGCCGTAACATCCAAAACACCTGTTATAAGATAGCCATTGTCGTTTGTTTCAATAATGGAAATGCCATCATCTGCTCCAGAAAACCCATACGATTTTTGCCAAGAAACAACTCCTGAAGCATCGAGTTTTACAATCCAAAAATCACTAGCGCCAGCGTTTGCGGTAACATCGCCATCGTTACTTTGGCTAAATCCGATAATAGCGAATCCGCCATCTGTGGTTTGTACCATATCGGCACCTCTGTCGTCGTCAATTCCGCCGTAGGTTTTTTGCCATTGCAGGTTGTTGGCGGCGTCAAATTTAAGCAGCCAATAATCGAACAAACCGTTTTGTTTATTGGTTACATCGCCGTCGTCACTTTGTGTATAACCAAAAACGGCATACCCATTGTCTTGGGTTTTAACGACTGTTTTGGCGCTTTCATTTTTAGAACCCCCAAAGGATTTTACAAATTCTATTTCGGGTTGAAAAGGAGGGGTTCCTTTTGCATCATCTTCATTTTTAGAACAATTTCCAAAGAAGAAAATAAGCATATAAAGACATAATATTTTAAAATATTTTTTCAGCATAAAACTGGATTATGTGCCGCTTTTTCTAACAATAAACAATCCGCCTTCAATATCGCTAATTACAATATTTCCGCTTTCAAAATACGGATATACATTCCAAACGCCGTTAAAATTGGCACTATCGCTTGACGGATGGGTATCGAAAAAACCCACTTCGGTCATAGCGTTAGATGAGGCTGCTATGTTGGTAATATCCAATACCCGTAATCCGGCTCTGTAATTTGCCAAATAATAGGTATTTCCTTTTACATAGCCGTTATGGTCTATGGCAAGCGTTGGCCCAAAATAAGTAGATGATAATATGGGATTGTCTAAATCGCTAAAATCGAAAACCAGTGTTTTGGTATTGTTACCAAAAAACTGTTCGTCGAGTTCATCACCTAAAATAAAATGCTGTTGATTTTCGGTAAACCAGCCTTGGTGCGTATAACCCGGATTTGAGTAAGTTACATTTGAAATAAATTGTGGGTTTGCTTTATCTGAAACATCAATAATTACCACCTTATTCGTACCCGAAGAACTGCCGTTGCTGCCTATATAAATTTGTTTGCCAGTGTAATCGGTATCGGGACCATTATAGGTTATAACTTGCGCGTCGTGCGAGTATCCATCGGCAGCATAACCACCGGCGCCTACAGGGTTTTTAGGATTAGTTATATCAATAAAATTTGGCCCGCCACTAAAGGTATTGCACCCAACCAAATAAGCAAAACCTTCTTCTTCGTTAATTACAATGTTATGGCAACTATTTACGCCCGTGTAAACCGCATCGGCAGAAAAGGTTTCTGGCGGATTAGCAACATTTCGCAAACGCGTTAAGTCGAATACTTGCATGCCATGGGGACCAACATTATCGGCAACTATAAAGGCGTGATCATTGTAAACCTTTACATCGCGCCAAGAACTGTTTACGGTTTCAGTTGGTATATTGCCCAAATAAATAGGGTTTGTTGGTTCGGTAATATCAATAAAGGCAACGTTGGTATTGGTTGCCACTAAAACATACTCATTACCGGTAGTTGGGTCTGTCCAACCCCAGGAATCATTTCCGGAAACGGCGCCAAAAGTAGCTATGGGTACATGTGCCATTAAATCGTAATCGTTACAAGGATAAATACCGGCAAAGCCATTTTCGCAAATCGCCATGGGAACGTTAGAATCATCAAAATCGCTATCGCACAAATTACCTATACCATCACCATCGGCATCTGCTTGATCTGGATTTGCAATAGATGGGCAGTTGTCTACACTTTCTTCAATGCCATCATTATCCGTGTCAATAAAAACCGTTGTAAGTTCTACGGTTTCGTTCTCGCAAGAATAGGTTAGTGATAATAAAATACATCCTAAAATTATGTTTTTTAGGATATTTGTACTTTTTAGGGACATACTCATATTTGCAATTTTTTAATTATTCTTTTTCAGTCTTTTCAGGCTGTTTTAATATCATAGCATTGTATTAAAACGAATTAGTGAGTCACATATTTTAATCTTAAGAAACTAATAAATAATGATTTATAAATATTAAGATTAGAAACAAAATTAGTTTAATATTAATTAAAAAGACGGCAACTCAACGATTTTAATGTTAAAATTGAATGATTGTTATTTGAAGAAACCAACATCTTTTTAATGTTATAATACAAAAAGCATGTTGGTTAATAAGAATAGCTTCTTATTTTTGCAACATGATAGAAGATAAAAATCAACAGAGCACGCCGTTAAGCGATTTAGGTGAATTTGGTCTTATTGACCATTTAACCAAGAATTTTAAAATTAAACACACATCCACAATTAGGGGTATTGGTGACGATGCCGCGGTTTTAGAATTTAAAAATAAAAAAATCGTTGTTACTAACGATTTACTAGTTGAAGGTGTGCATTTCGATTTAAGCTATATGCCCCTTAAACATTTGGGCTACAAGGCTGTAATTGTTAATTTATCCGATGTGTATGCCATGAATGCCAGCGCTACGCAAATTACGGTTTCCATTGCGGTGTCTAACAGGTTTCCGCTTGAAGCACTCGAAGATTTATATGCCGGAATTGAAACTGCTGCCAACATTTATAACATTGACGTTGTGGGCGGAGACACCACATCGTCTACAACAGGCTTACTGATTTCGGTTACTGCTATTGGCGAGGTTGAAACTGGCGCAGAAGTTTACAGATCTGGCGCAAAACCAAATGATTTGTTGGTGGTTTCGGGCGATTTGGGCGGCGCATATATGGGATTGCAGGTGCTTGAACGCGAAAAAGAAGTGTATAAAGTAAACCCAAATAGCCAACCCGATTTAGAACCTTATTCCTATATTATTGAGCGTCAATTAAAACCCGAAGCTCGTAAAGATGTTGTTAAACTATTAAGCGATTTAAAGCTGAAACCAACCTCGATGATTGATATTAGCGATGGATTGTCTTCTGAAATTATTCATATATGCAAACAAAGCAAAGTGGGTTGCGATTTGTATGAAGAGAAAATTCCGTTGGATCCACAGGTGATTTCAACTTGTGAAGAATTTAATATTGATAGCACTACCGTGGCTTTAAATGGCGGCGAAGATTACGAACTGTTGTTTACGATTTCTCAAGATGACTATCCAAAAATTAAAGCAAACCCCAATTTTTCAATAATCGGACATATAAAAGAGGAAAGCGAAGGCATGCATTTAGTAACCCGAGCAGAAACAAGAATACCAATTAAGGCACAAGGCTGGAAAAACTTTAATGCTTAAAAACCAATAAATTAGGATTGAGGTTTTTGCAAGTGGTTTTAGAAATACGCTTGTTATGGATGTATTCTAAAACGCTGTTAATCTCTTTATACTTTGAGGTAAGCTCGGTTAAATTCCCTGAGCTGCTGGTTGTAAATTCTTTTCTGCAATACTTACAGGCGTATTCTTTAACATGATAGGTTACATTTCGTGATACTTCCAAATCATGTCCAAACACCTTGCAATGAATGTTTTTCATTTAACTTTAACTATTAATTAATACTATTTTAAGGGAGAGGTTTAAATATATTAAAAAGCCGTTAAAGTTACATTCAAGTGATTAATAAATCGACGAAACGGCTGGTTTCTTCTTTAAACGTTGCATTCTTGAAGCATGTATGCGACTCAGTATCGCGTTTATCTCTCTAAATTTGGGAGTAAGCTCTATTAAATTACCGTTGCTGTTTGTGGTTAATTCCTTTTTGCAGTGTCTGCACGTGTACTCTTTTACGTGGTAAGTTACTTTTTTACTTACTTGATAATCATGCCCAAAAAGATTGCAGTACATTTTTGGGATAAAAGTAGGTTTGTTGGTAGTTTTTTCCATGGGTTAAAGATTTAGGGTCAATAAACATAGTAAAAAAAAACAATAAAACGATAAAGTGCTATTAATTTTCGATGAAATACAATATATTGCGTAAGAAATCCTCTTTATTTTCAATATGAGACATATGTCCATCAGGAAACTCAACCACTTTTATATTCGCTTTTTTTGCTTGTAATATTAGTGCGTTATAATCTAAAACAGGGTCTTTTTTGCTAATTATCATCATTACTTTATAGCTTTTGGATTTTAAAACAGCTTCTCTGTTTGGTCGAATTTTCATGCCTTCCAACGCCGCAATAATACCTTGTAAAGGTGTTTGCAAAGCTTCAATGATTATTTGTTTTATGGTTTCAGAAAAAATGGTTCTGTTTTTTGGTCTGAATAAATTATTAATCGCAATCCTAATAAAAACTTTATGGTTTTTTTTAACGGCAATTACGGCTCTATCCCTATTTTCTTTTTTTTCTGTTGAATCCGCTTCGGCCGTAGAATTCATTAAACACAAGCCCGTTAACGCATCTGGGTTTCTTTCCGCGAAAGCGAGCGCCACATAACCGCCCATGGAATGCCCGATGAAGGTGGATTGATTGATTTTTAAATGATTTAAAACCGCCGAAACAGCATCGGCCATAAGTTCCATGGAATGGATGTACCCTATGCAACCCGTTTGCCCATGACCCAACAAATCTATACAAATAACCCTATTGTTTTTGGTCAATTGTGGCAGAAACACATCCCACATGTTCGAGTTTTCCAAAAACCCGTGCAGCAGCACTAGGGCTTGCCCTTTACCTTTATCGGTATAAAAAATATGAATCCCTTTGTATTCTAAAATCATTTTTAAACTATATTAGACAAAGATAAACCAACCAATGAATAAAACGAAACAGACCTTTGTATTTGGCTTTGCCTTATTTGCTGGTTTTTTTGGCGCCGGAAATTTAATTTTACCTCCATTATTGGGATACAATGCAGGCACAGATTGGTGGATGGTTACCTTGGGTTTTGTAACATCGGCAACCGTAATTCCGTTACTGGCCATTTTCGCACATGCCAGATTACAAGGTACCATGTTCGATTTTGGCAAAAAAGTATCACCGCTTTTTAGTCTTGCTTTTTGTTTTTGCATGTATGCCATTACCATTGCACTGCCCTGTCCCAGAACGGCGGCCGTAGCCCACGAAATGGCCATAGCGCCTTTTTTTGATACAAGCGCGTTACTTACCAGTATTGTTTATTTTGTGTTGGCATTTATTTTTGTAATGAATCGGAATAAAGCACTAAGCATACTTGGTACATACTTAACGCCGATAATTGTTTTAATCGTATTATCGATTATTGTTATTGGTGTTTTTTCTGCTGAAACAACAATAAATCCTTCAAATTTTGAACTTCCAATAATAAGCGGTTTGTTAGAAGGCTACCAAACCTACGACGCTATGGCAGGAATGGTTATGGGTGGTGTTGTGCTGGTTTCAATAAACAGCTCTAAAAATAATTTATCCTTTTTAGAAAAAAGAAAAATGGTTGCTAAATCAGGTTTGATTGCCATGACCGGCTTGTTTACTATTTACGCAGGTTTAATTGCCATTGGCGCATTTTACAATGGGCAATTTGATGCTGATATTTCTAGAACGGATTTACTTTCTGGTTTAGCCACCAAAACCTTAGGAAACATTGGGTCTACTTTTTTAAGTGTATTGGTAGCTTTAGCTTGCTTTACCACAGCCGTAGCCATAATTGTAAGCATTGCCGATTTTTTTAAAGCCTATTTTAAAGCCTCTAAAAACGCCTATTTAATTACAAGTATTATATGTTGTTTAGTGGGCATATTGGTTGGGCAAATGGAAGTTAAGTATATTATAGATGTGGCACTTCCTGCCTTAATGTTTATTTATCCGTTGTGTATCGTACTTATTTTGTTGAATGTAATTCCAGAAAAAATGGCAACAACACAAGTTTTTAGAGGCGTTGTTCTCATCACTTTTGTTTTTAGCATACCGGACTTTTTAGGATTTATTATTGATCCCATTTATCTTGAAGGTATTAAAAGCAGCCTGCCGTTAGCCAATCAAAATTTGGCTTGGGTGCTACCCGCATTAATTACATTTTTAGTGTTAAATATTAAAATTTTTACGACTAAAGGCCCAACTAATTAATTTGATAAATGGCTGTTCAAGAAATTTCAACCTATTCATATAAAGACATTTTTTCTTTAAGCATCATCCAATTTGAAGAGGCTTGTGTATTTAATAAGCCCGAACAAATAAACGCTTACAATATCTATTGGATTAAGGAAGGTAAGGGCGTTTATAATATCGATTTTGAAAGCTATGCCTTTAACGATAATGTATTGTTTTTTTTATCGCCGGGGCAGGTGTTTTCGGTTGAATCGGAAGAAATAAAAGAAGCTTACAAACTAACTTTTGTTCGCGATTTTTACTGCATTCAAACGCACGACCAAGAAGTGGCGTGCAACGGAATACTCTTTAACAATGTATACGAAACCCCTTTTGTAAGCCCTTGCGAAAGCGACACAAATAAGCTCAATTTTATTTTAGAAAGTTTGATAGATGAGTTTAAACGCGATGACGTTGCAGCGCAATACGATATGCTTCAGTCTTATTTAAAACAGTTTATCATTCATTCTGTTCGCATAAAAAAAGAAAACCATATTATAAAAGATGATGCCGAAACAAAACTCTTTAAAGATTTTAGTGTTTTGGTTGAGCAGAATTACAAAACCCTACATACGGTAACCGATTATGCCAATCGTTTGGGGCTTTCTCCAAAATCGTTAGCCAAACATTTTCAAAAAACAGGAAATCAAACACCAAGCGATTTTATAAAACAACGAATCATTCTTGAAGCTAAGCGTAAATTAATTTACAGCACGTTTTCTGTAAAACAAATCGCTTATACATTGGGTTTTAACGATCCTGCATATTTTACACGTTTCTTCAAAAAAGCGACTACAAAATCGCCTCTTCAATTTAAAAAAGACTATTAATTTTATTTGGACGTGCCCTTGCAGGTTAGCTGTAAGTTTATCTTGAGCGTAGCCGAAAGGTCGCATCTCATTCTCGTGCCTCAAAAAAAGGACGTCACTTCCATCCTTTTCGTAAAAAACCAGTGCTAAAGCGCAACAGTCCAAGCATAAGGAACCTTTGTCCATTTTTTCAGCCTACTATCGGTTGCATCTTTGCATTGTAATCAAAACAACGCATTATGAAACCAATACAAAACGAACAATGTCCAAATTGTTGGGGCTATCAAGAGTATGATGAAAACCATCCAGAGCGCCAATTGTGCGAATGCAAAAACATGAATAAATAAATTTAATAATAATTAATATATAGAAATTATGAAAACAAGAATTGAAACATTAAACCCAGAAACCACAACAGGTAAATCGAAAGAATTATTTAACGCCGTTCAAGACAAATTAGGCTTTATTCCAAATTTGGTTAAAGTATTTGGCAACTCACCGGCAACCCTTCAATCTTATTTAAGTTTAGGCGAGTTAACCGCAAGCGGGAACTTTAGCAACAAATTCAGAGAGCAATTGGCACTGGCCATTGCCGAAGAAAACGCTTGTAACTACTGTTTATCTGCGCACACTGCCATTGGTAAAATGAATGGTTTAACCATTGAGGAAACCGAACAAAACAGACAAGGTAACGCTGCCGATACTAAAACCCAAGCAGGCTTGCAATTTGCACAAGCGGTTACAAAAAACAGAGGACAAGTATCTACCGAAGCTATCCAAGCTGTTAAAGAAGCAGGTTACAACGATGGTGACATTTTAGAAATCATATTAAACGTGGTGTCTAATACCCTAACAAATTATGTTAACCATATTGCGGAAACCGAAGTGGATTTCCCAAGTGTTGAAGCTGGAAAATTTACAGTTACAACAAGCTAATATTCCAATAAAACAATAATTAAAATTGAATTAAAAATGAAGACAATGAAAAATTTAATAGTAGGATTATTTTTAGTCGCCTTTACGTTTACCGCTACGGCGCAAGACAAAATGTCAAAAGCTGATGCTGTAAAAACAATATCGTTAGAGCAAACAAAAGGTGAGTTTACCCAAAAAACATTAACACTTTCTGAAGGGACTTATATTTTTGAAGTATCAAATAACAATGCTGCCCCTGAAGTAGGTTTGGTTTTAATTGAAGATGGGAAAGATGGCACAAAACCAGAAAACCATATTACCGAGGCTTACGTGTCGCAAATGGTGAAACATGGCAAAACAGAATCTTCAAAAGAGGTCACTCTAAAAAAAGGAACGTATAAATATTTCTGTCCTTTTAACGAAACACCCGAATACACTTTAATTGTAAAGTAGGTTATTGACTGTGACTAATTTACTACCCAAAAGGCGTGCTGATTATTTAGCACGCCTTTTCTAGTTTTTAACTCTTTTTATGGCCGTAAATGCTTTATCGACATATTCATCTTCAACCAAAATGGTAAACTCGTTTGTGGTAGAAATTACCTCGTAAAGCACCACACCTTCCCAAGCCAATCGCTTAAAAAAGTGATAATATAAACCAGCAATTTTAGAGTTATCCTGTGGTAAGTTTATGGTTATTGCCGATAAATTATCCTGTACCGCAAGAAATGTTTCAAGTTGCAATTGTGTGGTAATGTAATCTTTTAAACTGCTCGAAATAATCATATTGCTTTCGTGGATACCCCTTGTAAAGGTGTAAAACAATTTAGATTCATCATCTATTTTTTCCAAAACCTTAGCGTGGTTGTGTATTAATGTATTCGAGTTTTTTACGGTAAAATCGGTTAGGTTGGAACGCACGGTAATATCGCCTAAATTCTGTAGCATCCGTTTCATTTTTACAGAATTTGACAAGGTTACCGGCGGATTGTAACGCCTTAACGCCATCATAATCGCACCAGGTTTTACTTCTTTTTTTAGCATCTCGCTAATGGGTTGGGTGAGCTCGATAGCCAACGCACTAAAATTTATAATGTTTCTCGACAGAGCTTCCTCTAAGTAAGGTTGCGAAATTAAAATGTCTTCTACACAGTTTGATACAGTTTTCATGTGATAGCTTTTATAGTCTTTTTTTAAGAACGCATGTAACATCAATATTATAAGTTTCCAAAAAGTAAACTTTCTATTTTTGATGCATCATGTTAATTATATAACAATTTGTGTAAATATAAACATTTTTTTCAAAAAATATCTTTATTGCAAGAATGAATTATAATTTTACACCATAAATAAATGAACAATGAAAGTATTAAAGTTTGGTGGTACATCGGTTGGGTCTATAAAAAACATGATAAATGTTAAGAATATAATAAACGACGGTAATAAAAAAATCGTGGTTTTATCTGCCATGTCCGGAACCACAAACGAGTTGGTTGCCATCGCCAATCATATCAAAGAAAGAAACTCGAACGAAGCGATTGATAAAATACATAAGCTTCAAGAAAAATACAGCCTTACCATTGATGAGCTTTTAACTAACAAAACTCTAAATAAAGAGGCCAAACTATATGCTTCAGATATTTTTAGTTTGTTAATTGGCTCAACGTACAAAGCGTTTTCGAAAGTGTTGGAAAACAAAATTTTAGCTCAAGGCGAATTGCTTTCAACCTTTATGTTTAATAGTTATTTGCAACAAGAAGGGATTCGTTCTACTTTATTGCCAGCATTAAGTTTTATGCGTATTGATGCTACTCACGAACCCGATTTGCCTTATATAAAAACCCGTTTTGAAACTGTTTTCAATTCCGCTGAAGCGTCAGATATTTATATCACCCAAGGTTTTATTTGTTTAGATGCCAATGGAGACATATCGAACTTACAGCGCGGTGGCAGCGATTACACAGCAACCATAATAGGCGCTACGATTAAAGCTGAAGAAGTACAGATTTGGACCGATATTGACGGCATGCACAACAACGACCCAAGGTATGTTGAAAACACCAAGCCCATTTCAAATTTATCTTATGATGAAGCCGCGGAATTAGCCTATTTTGGCGCTAAGATACTGCATCCGCAAACGGTTACTCCCGTAAGGGCAGATCATATTCCCGTGAGCTTGAAAAACACCATGAATCCTAATGCTCACGGTACTTTAATCTCTAGCCTCACATCAGAAAACGGCATAAAAGCCATTGCGGCAAAAGACAATATTACGGCCATAAAAATTAAATCAGGGCGCATGCTGCAAGCCCATGGCTTTTTAAAGAAAGTTTTTGAGGTTTTTGAGATTTACGAAACGGCTATCGACATGATTACAACCTCTGAAGTTGCGGTGTCGCTTACCATTGACGATGATAGAAATCTGGATAAAATTGTTGCGGAACTCGAAAAATTCGCATTAATTGAAGTCGACAAAAACCAGAGTATTGTTTGTTTAGTTGGACATTCGGTTGTAAATCATCAATATACGTATAAGCTATTCAAAATTTTAAAAGATGTAAAAATCAGGATGATCTCTTATGGCGGCAGTAACAATAACATCTCCCTTTTGATACATTCCAATGATAAAATTGAAACCCTAAAACGACTTAATAATTATTTATTTGAGTTGGTAACGGTATAAAAAAAGAGATACGGCTGTATAAAAAGTTGATTTCTACTTTAAATGTCACATTGAACGCAGTCGAAATGCTTTGGTTTTCACAATATTAAAACTTCGACTGCGCTCAGTTTGACACAGGATAATCACTATTATATAGCCTCATCCCATTTGTTTTACGAGTTCATTAAATCTTCAATTTCATCGGCCTCAATAGGAATGTTTCGCATTAAATTAAAAGGGGCACCAGTTTCTTGGATAACCACATCGTCTTCTAATCGAATACCAAAACCTTCATCCGGAATGTAAATCCCAGGCTCTACCGTAAACACCATATTGGCTTGCATTGGTTCTGTTAAAATGCCGTAATCGTGTGTATCTAATCCCATGTGGTGGCTTGTTCCGTGCATAAAATATTTTTTATAAGCGGGCCAATTTGGGTCTTCGTTTTGCACATCGGCTTTGTCGAGCAAACCCAACCCTAGCAATTCGCTCGTCATTAATCTACCTACCTCAACATGGTAATCTTCCCAAATGGTTCCGGGAACCAGCATTTTAGTCGCTTCATTTTTAACGCGATTAACAGCGTTATAAACGGTTTTTTGCCTTTCGGAAAATGTACCGGAAACCGGAATGGTTCGCGTCATATCGCTTGAATAGTTTGCATATTCGGCACCAACATCCATCAAAATTAAATCGCCCGCGTTACAAGGTTGATTGTTTTCTATGTAATGTAACACATTGGCGTTATTTCCGGAAGCCACAATGGGCGTATAGGCAAATCCTTTTGAGCGATTATTTAAAAACTCGTGCATAAATTCGGCCTCAATATTAAACTCATAAACCCCGGGTTTTACAAAGTTTAAAACACGTCTGAACCCTTTTTCGGTAATGTTACAAGCCTGTTGGATTAAATCAATTTCTACTTGATCTTTAACCGATCGAAGCCGTTGTAAAATTGGATTGCTTTTGGCTACCGCATGCGCGGGATATTTATCCTTTAACCATTTTGTAAAGCGCGCTTCTCGGGTTTCGGTTTCTATGGATGCGCGGTAATGCTCGTTCGTATTTATATAAACGGTGTCGCATTGTGTCATGATTTCAAACAGGATTTTTTCTAGGTCTTGCAACCAATAAACCGTTTTTATTCCACTGGTTTCAAAGGCTTTTTCTTTGGTCAATTTTTCGCCTTCCCAAACCGCAATATGTTCGTTGGTTTCTTTTAAAAACAGAATTTCACGATGCTTTTCCTTTGGGCAATCGGGGAACAAAACCAAAATGCTTTCTTCTTGATCGACACCGCTTAAATAAAAGATATCGCGATGTTGCTCAAAAGGCATGGTGCTGTCCGCCCCTATTGGATAGATGTCGTTGGAATTGAAAACGGCCAAGCTATCGGGCTTCATCTGAGCGGCGAAATTTTTTCTGTTTTTTATAAAAAGGTTTGAGTTAATTGGATGATATTTCATAATAAGTATTGAATTAAGTGGATAAATGTAGTAATTCTAAGCAAATTATTGGCTGTAATTTGCTATATTTGGTATTCTCCCCAGATTTTATTTTAAAATCTATTAGCTTGATTTTGAAGCCATAAGATTTAATTTACAGCATTTATATTAACACTAAAACTTAAGATGATGAAGAAAATTACTTTATTTATGGCATTGTTGTTTTGTTTAATAACTACCGGTCCATTATTGGCACAAGCCAGCCTCAGAGAAATACCGTTACAACAGCAAGTAGAAGCATCTGGTTTAATAGTGGAAGGAAAAGTTATATCACAAAAATCTTTTTGGGATTTAAAAAGTAAAAATATTTATACCTCTAACATTATTGAAGTATATAAAGTTTTTAAAGGAGAGAAAGTTGAATATGTTGATGTGATTACCTTAGGTGGCGTTGTAGGGCTCACTGCTCAAATTTCATCTCATAGTTTGCAATTATCAATTGGCAGACAAGGTGTTTTTATGCTCAATCCAACAAATAAAGTGGATTTAGCAGACAAAGGGACTACTAAAAGATATGAAGCCTACAGCGGAATTCAAGGGTTTTACAAATATAACATTAGGGCTAATTCCGCTAATAATGTGTTTAAATCTTATAAAAAGATAGAAAAAGGATTTTATACACATGTAGAAAATTTGACCCAACAGAAAATGGTTGAAGTAAAACCGAACGCTATTGTACTACACAATGGCAATAAAAACAATTCTGGTTTAGCAGTAGCGATTTCAAACATATCTCCTACTTCAATAGTAGCAGGAGAAAAAGCGATTTTAACAATCACGGGCACTGGATTTGGCACAGCTAAAGGAACAATTGGGTTTCCAAATGCAGATGATGGTGGCGCAACATTGACCAGTGAATTATTAGCTCCAGATAATTCGCCAGCACCTATACCAATAGCATCACAAATAATAACATGGAATGATACAACAATTGAGGTCGAGGTGCCTACTGAAGCCGGAACAGGCCCTGTGACTGTATTTCATAATTCCAATGCTACCCAAGCTACTTCTTCTCAAACGTTAACGGTAACTCACGCAGAATTAAATGTGGTTTCTGCCGGAAATGCCTATCAAGTACAGCATGTAAACGACAACGGAAGCGGAGGCTATACATGGGAAATGTTTACGGATTTTTTTAATGATACCGAACACCCTGGAGCAAAAGCGGCATTTGAAGCGGCTTTAGATAATTGGAGATGTGAAACCAAGGTAAATTGGATTGTTAGCGGCGTTGCTACCACCGTAGATGTAATTGGTGTTGATGGCGATATGCCACCAGACGGCAACCTTGATGCCGATGGGACCAACGTGGTAAGATTTGACAATGGAAGTGAACTAGAAGTTGGTGTTTTAGGGCGCTGTACGTCTTGGTACTCCGGTTGCGCAACTGGAGGAACACCTGATGCTAATTGGTTTGTAAGCGAAATAGATGTTGTTTTTGACGATGCAACCGATTGGTATTTTGGCAGTGGTTTTCCTGGGTTTTTTCAGTACGATTTCCATAGTGTAGCACTTCACGAGCTAGGGCATGCGCATCAATTAGGACATGTTATAGATAATTCTGCTCAAGTAGATAATAATAATGATGTTATGATTTATGCATTGCAAAACAGCGAACAACAGCGGGTTTTAAGTAATGACAATATAGCAGGAGGAAATAGTGTACAAGATAGAAGCACTTCTCTTGTACCTTGCGGAGGAACATCTGTTATGGTAGACTCTTCTATTTGTAACTTAAGTATTGAAGAAGATGAATTAAACAATGCCATAAGCCTGTACCCGAACCCAGCAAAAAATCAATTTTATATTAACAAAGCGTCTTATATCAATTTAGAAAAAGCCGTGATTTACGATATTAGCGGTCGATTGATTTCCGAACACGATATTTCAAATCAATCAAACACAAAAACCATTAAAATGAATGGTGCTTCAAAAGGTGTTTATTTTGTGAATATTCATTCTGATTTGGCAGTAATCACAAAAAAGATGGTGCTAGATTAATTCACGTTATTACATTGAAGAATTAACAAAAAAACTAGCATATGCTAGTTTTTTTGTTATTTTTGATAAAAAAATCTACTAAATTATGAATAAAACTACGCTGACAAGCATTGTTTTTACAATGCTTTTTTTTCTACCCTACACGTCCAAATTAATGGCTCAAGGCGCTTTAATTGAAATGCCTTTAAATGATCAAATTGAAAACACCCAAATAATTGTTGAAGGTAAAATTATTGCTCAAAAATCATTTTGGAATACCGATTACACAAATATTTTCACGAGCAATACAATCGAAGTTTACAAAGTGTTTAAAGGTGATGCACCTGGTCAAATAGAACTGATTACCAAAGGTGGTTGGGTAGGAGATATGGGGGAAACAGTGACACCCAGTTTGCAAGTAAAATTAGGAGAAACTGGTGTGTTTTTTCTGTATAATTCCAAAACGCAACTTGTAAACCACAACAGCCTGTTAAAAAAATACAACCCATATAGCGGGGCACAAGCATTTTACAAATACAACACACAATCAAATACGGTAAATAATGTTTTTAAATCGTTTAAAGGCATTGAGGATAATTTTTACACCTCCATTACCTCAAAAACCAAAACCAATTATAAGGAATTAGCAAGCAAAAGTTTTAAGCCTAAAGCAAACTCAACAAGTAAAGCAAAAGGGCCTACCATTGAAATTACCGGTGTATCTCCTACAACCATTACGGCAGGAACATATTCCGTATTAACAATTACAGGAAATGATTTTGGAGCAACTATGGGTAAAGTATATTTTCAAGATGCCAATTCAGTTTCTGGTCAAATTACTGCATTAGATACTCAAATAGTAAGCTGGACGAATACTGAAGTGCAAGTACAAGTACCAGGAGATGCAGGAACAGGATCCATCCAAGTAGAAGACGCCGAACCAACACCAAACAAATCCAACTTTAGTGGGCTAGCATTTATTACTGTGCCATATGCTCAAATAACGATTTTAAGTGGAGGTTTTGAATATCAAACACAACATGTAGATACTAATGGTTCTGGAGGCTATACATGGCAAATGTTTACTGATTTTGATGCCAATGCTGCCGCAAAGGCATCCTTTTTAAGAGCCTTTGATACTTGGAGGTGCGAAACAGGTGTAAATTGGGATATTGGCGCAACAACTATGGTAAACTCCCAACAAAGGGACGGCACAAATATTATACGATTTGATGTAGGAAGCGAACTTGAAGCCAGCACTTTAGGTGTTTGTTATACCTATCCATCAACCTGTTCGAGCACTGGGACCACTTATGTGATAGTAGATGAATTAGATATTGTGTTTAACGATGATACAAACTGGGAGTACGGAACAAAACCGGCTGTGAGTCCAAAAACAGATTTTGAATCTGTAGCCGTGCACGAGTTAGGTCATGGACATCAATTAGGGCATGTTATAAATTCAAGTGCCATAATGCACCGTTCAATAGGTGCTGGGCAAAATAATAGAACATTGAGTAGTGATGATATTAATGGTGGAAACGATGTGCAAAGCAGAAGTATATCGATCGATGCCGGTTGCAGCAGTAACTTAATGACCAACCACTCTTGTTCTTTGAGCGTTGAGGAAGATGAGCTAAACAATGCCGTTAGCTTATACCCCAACCCAGCAAAAAATCAATTTTATATCAATAAGGCGTCGTATGTTAATTTGCAAAAAGCCGTTATTTATGATATTAGCGGACGATTGATTTCAGAGCACGATATTTCAAATTCTTCAAACACGAAAACCATTAAAATGAATGGTGCTTCAAAAGGTGTTTATTTTGTAAATATCCATTCAGATTTGGCAGTAATTACAAAAAAAATAGTGCTAGATTAGTTAAGCTTATAAAATAAGATGAAAGCCTGTGAAGTCAAATTTACAGGCTTTTTTTTATCCCAACCCATCAGAACTTTTCAATGAAATATAAATAAAAACAGTTAAATTTTGCCACAACAATTAGAATAGTTAATTTTCATAACCATAAAAACCAATCAACATGCACATTATAAAAAAGCTTACTATTTGCTTCATTTTATGTTTCTATTTTGGCTTTAGTCAACAGCCATCAACATCATCAAAAGTTTTAGAAAAAGCGATTCAACAAAAGCAGGCCTCAACCCAAAATTCATTGGTTAAAAATGTGCCATTTGAAAATATAGGGCCAACCATTATGAGCGGGAGGGTTGTAGACTTGGATGTGAATCCTGAAAACCCCATAGAGTTTTATGTAGGTTATGCTTCTGGTGGCGTTTGGCACACAACCAATAACGGGTCTACATTTGAACCGATTTTAGATACTTCAAACACTCAAAATGTTGGCGATATTGCGGTAGATTGGAAAACCAAAACCATTTGGGTTGGCACCGGTGAGAATAACGCATCCCGCTCTAGTTATGCGGGAATCGGTATTTTAAAATCTTCAGATAACGGCAAAACCTGGGTGCATGTTGGGCTACCTGATTCGCATCACATTGGCAGGATTCTTATTAACCCTAATAACGCCGATGAGGTTGTAGTAGGTGTTACGGGGCATTTATATTCTCCGAATAAGGAGCGCGGCATTTACAAAACCACCGATGGCGGTAAAACTTGGGAACAAAAACTATTTGTTGACGATGTAAGCGGCATTATTGATGTGCAGCACGCGCCAAACAACTACAATATCATGTTTGCCTCGTCGTGGACAAAAGATAGAAAAGCGTGGAATTTTAATGGGAGTGGCAACCAATCCGCAATTTATAAAAGTACCGACGCCGGCAATTCTTGGGTTAAAATAACGACTTCAGAAAGTGGGTTCCCTACAGGCGATGGCGTTGGCAGAATTGGTTTGGCAGTGTTTAACGAAAACATTATTTACGCCTTGCATGACAGTCAATTCAGAAGGGCTTCAGAAAGTAAAAACGACAAAAAAAACGGTTTGACCAAAGAAGATTTTAAAACCATGACTGTTACAACTTTCTTAAATATTGAAGACAAAAAGCTTAACGAGTTTTTAAAAACCAATGGATTTCAAGAAAAATACCGTGCCGAAAACGTAAAACAATTGGTAAGAAGCGGTAGCGTAAAGCCTATTGATTTGGCTAAATATCTTGAAGATGCCAATTCACTCCTTTTCGATACGCCAGTAATTGGCGCCGAGGTGTACAAAAGTACCGACGGTGGAAAAACATGGCAAAAAACACACGAAAACTATATAGACGATTTGTATTATAGTTACGGGTATTATTTTGGGGAAATACGCGTGGATCCGCAAGACAAAGACGGCATTTATATTATGGGCGTGCCCATTTTAAAGTCTAAGGATGGCGGTAAATCATTTACATCCATTAACAAAGAAAACGTGCATGTAGATCATCAAGCGCTTTGGGTAAACCCTAACAAACAGGGGCATTTAATTGATGGAAACGATGGTGGATTAAACATTAGTTACGATGATGGCGAAAGTTGGGAGAAGCTAAATGTAACATCCGTTGGGCAATTTTATGCTATAAATATTGATCACGAAACACCATATAACGTATACGGTGGTTTGCAAGATAACGGTGTTTGGGTCGGTGCCCATAATGCCAAAATGGACAAACAGTGGCAGCAAGAAGGCAAACACCCGTGGCAAAGACTTATGGGCGGCGACGGTATGCACATTCAAATAGATAACAGAAACGCCAATGTGGTTTACACAGGCTATCAATTCGGGAATTATTTTAGAATCAACAGAAAAACTGGCGAGCAAAAATACATTCAACCGAAGCATAAATTAGGCGAAAAACCCTATCGTTTTAATTGGCAAACCCCTATTTTATTATCGCCGCACAATCAAGATATTTTGTATTTGGGCGGCAATAAATTAATGCGCTCCATGAATCAAGGTGATGATTGGACGGCCATTAGCAACGATTTGACCAACGGCGGAAAGCCTGGAAATGTTGCCTATGGAACCTTAACAAGCATTAGCGAATCGCCTTTTCAATTCGGATTGATTTACACCGGAAGCGACGACGGCTTAATTCACGTCACAAAAAACGGAGGTGGAAGTTGGGAGCATATTTCAAACAACCTGCCAAAAGATTTATGGGTGTCGCGCATTATAGCATCGCAACATAAAAAAGAGCGTGTTTACGTGACTTTAAACGGCTACCGTTGGGACGACTTTTCGGTGTATGTTTACAGCAGCGATGATTATGGAAAAACATGGAAAGACATCGGTTCAAACATTCCACTTTCACCAGTAAACGTGATTAAAGAAGACCCTAAAAACGAGCATATTTTATATTTGGGCACCGATAATGGCGCTTACGTAACCTTTAATAATGGTGAAAACTGGGAGGCTTTTAGCAAGGGATTGCCAGCTGTTGCCGTGCACGATATTGTGGTGCAACCAGATGCCAACGATTTGCTTTTAGGCACCCACGGGAGAGGTATCTACAAAACCAATATTGCACACTTTCAAACCGTGGATGCATCTAAGATAAACCAACCTATAGTGCTTTTTGATGTTGACGATATTAAACACTCCATACGTTGGGGAAGTGCCTATAGCGCATGGTCCAATGTTTTTGAACCATCAATCGGCATTAAATTTTATGCCAATAGTACAGGTGATCAAACCATTAAAATCTTTTCTGAAAACCAGTCTGAATTGCATCAAATAAATATAAAAGCAGATAAAGGATTTAATGTTACGGAATACGATTTAACCATTTCTGAAAAAGCTAAAAAAATGCTAATGAAAGAAAATACAAGTATTAAAATAAACAAAGCCGAAAATGGAAAATATTACTTACCAAAGGGAAAATACGGGGTTCAATTAGGGTCTGAAAAAACTATTATTTCAATAAAATAAAGGGTTACAGATTAAAACCATTCTAAATAGTAAAAACATGACATTTGTTATTTGTCTATAACTCCATCCATAACTACCTTTGTAAAACTATAAACTAACTTTAAAAATAATGAGCGGATTTTTTAAATCTTCGATTGGAAGAAAAGTAGCTATGGCACTTTCGGCTTTTTTCTTAATGTTTTTTTTACTTCAACATTTTGCAATTAATATTTTATCTGTTTTTAGTGCAGATCTTTTCAATGAGGTCTCTCATTTTATGGGAACCAATTGGTTGATTCAATTTGTAATGCAACCCATTTTAATTTTTGGCGTGGTATTTCATTTTGTAATGGGGTTTGTATTGGAAATTAAGAATAAAAAAGCCCAAGGCATTGCTTACGCTAGAAATAACGGTGCTGCAAATTCTTCGTGGATGAGTAGAAACATGATTTGGAGTGGCGTTGCCATTTTAGCTTTTGTTGTTTTGCATTTTATCGATTTTTGGTTCCCAGAGATTAACACCAAATTTATACAAGGCGACTGGTCTGGAACAATGCAAGGAGTGGAAGGCCTTCGTTATCACGAAGAACTAACGCATAAATTTCATAGCCATATAAGAACCATAGCTTATGTTATTGCCTTTGTGTTTTTAATGCTTCACTTATTGCACGGTTTTACATCGGCATTTCAATCTATGGGCTCAACGGTTTGGCGTAAAAAAACGCTTCAAAATATAGGTAAGGCCTACTCAATTTTAATTCCGCTAGGATTTATCTTTATAGCACTTTATCATCACCTTAAATACGTATTATCATAGATATGGCAACACTAGATTCAAAAATACCAAAAGGTCCATTACAAGATAAATGGACAGATTATAAAAATCATATCGATTTAGTAAATCCAGCCAATAAACGTCATATCGATATTATTGTTGTTGGCACGGGTTTAGCCGGTGGTTCGGCAGCAGCAACCTTGGCCGAATTAGGCTATAACGTAAAAGCGTTTGCTTATCAAGATTCTCCTCGACGTGCGCACTCTATTGCCGCTCAAGGCGGAATAAATGCCGCTAAGAATTATCAAGGTGATGGCGATTCAACTTACAGATTGTTTTATGACACCGTAAAAGGTGGCGATTACCGTTCGCGTGAAGCCAATGTTTATCGTTTAGCCGAAGTGTCTGGAAACATTATCGACCAATGCGTTGCCCAGGGCGTACCCTTTGCTCGTGATTATGGCGGGTTATTAGATAACCGCTCGTTTGGTGGTGTTTTAGTATCACGAACGTTTTATGCCAAAGGACAAACAGGTCAGCAATTATTGTTGGGTTGTTATTCTGCAATGAACCGACAAATAGCCCGTGGTAAAATTGAAATGTTTAACCGCCACGAAATGCTCGACGTTGTTATTGTTGACGGAAAAGCGCGAGGTATTATTGCCCGTAATTTGATTACCGGTGAAATTGAAAGACACTCCGCTCACGCTGTTGTTGTGGGTTCGGGTGGCTACGGTAATGTATATTTCCTATCGACCAACGCTATGGGCTCAAACGCCACGGCAGCTTGGAAAATTCATAAAAAAGGAGCGTATTTCGCAAACCCTTGCTATACACAAATTCATCCAACATGTATTCCGCGTTCGGGTGATTACCAGTCTAAATTAACATTAATGTCCGAGTCGTTACGTAACGATGGCCGTATTTGGGTACCAAAAAACATGGACGATGTGATGGCCATACGCGAAGGCCGAAAAAAACCAACCGATTTATCGGAAGACGAACGCGATTATTACTTAGAGCGTCGTTATCCAGCCTATGGAAACTTAGTACCTCGTGATGTCGCATCACGTGCCGCAAAAGAACGTTGCGATGCCGGTTATGGTGTAAATGCAACAGGTGAAGCCGTGTATTTGGATTTTGCTTCGGCTATTGAACGCTACGGAAAAGAACAGGCTAAAATTCATAATATTTCCAATCCTTCAAAAGAAAAAATAACAGCATTAGGTGAAGGTATCATTGAGGCGAAATACGGTAACTTATTTCAAATGTATGAGAAAATCATAGCTGAAGACCCTTACAAAACGCCTATGATGATTTACCCAGCGGTACATTACACTATGGGTGGTATTTGGGTAGATTACAATTTAATGACTACCATTCCCGGGTGTTACTGTATTGGTGAGGCTAATTTCTCAGACCACGGCGCAAATCGTCTTGGAGCATCGGCATTAATGCAAGGTTTAGCCGATGGTTATTTCGTATTACCATACACCATTGGTGATTATTTAGCGGACGATATCCGTACCGGAAAAATTTCAACGGACACTAAAGAGTTTGAAGAAGCCGAAAAAGAAGTTAGTGATAGAATTAATTTCTTTGTGAATAACAAAGGCACAAAATCTGTTGATTATTTCCATAAAAAACTAGGAAATGTGATGTGGAATAAGGCAGGTATGTCCAGAAATGCTGAAGGTTTAAAAGAAGCCATGGTAGAAATTAAAGCCATTAGAGAGGAGTTTTGGAAAGATGTTTATGTTCCCGGAACAGCAAACGAAATGAATCCTGAACTTGAAAAAGCAGGTCGTGTTGCCGATTTCTTAGAATTAGGCGAGCTGTTTGCTAAAGATGCTTTAATGCGTAATGAATCTTGCGGCGGGCATTTTAGGGAAGAATCTGCCGAAGAATCCGGACCACAAAAAGGCGAAGCCAAACGCGATGATGAAAACTTTGCATTTGTAGCCGCTTGGGAATATAAAGGCGATCCGGCCAATGCCGTTTTACATAAAGAAGAATTAGAATTTAAAGATATTGAACTTAAACAACGTTCATACAAATAAGATTGACATTATGAATTTAACACTTAAAATTTGGAGACAAAAAGACTCAAATGCAAAGGGTCAAATGGTCGATTATAAAGTTGCTGATATTTCAGAGCACATGTCTTTTTTAGAAATGATGGATGTTTTGAACGAGCAGTTAGTAAACTCTGGCGAAGAACCCATAGCATTCGATCACGATTGTCGTGAAGGCATTTGCGGTACGTGCTCCATGTACATAAACGGAGAACCGCATGGCCCAGACCGAGGCATAACCACATGCCAACTGCACATGCGTTCCTTTAAAGATGGCGATACCATTACTATCGAGCCCTTTAGAGCTGCAGCATTTCCTGTGCTAAAAGATTTGGTTGTGGATCGAACAGCTTTTGAGCGCATCCAACAAGCGGGTGGTTATATTTCTGTAAATACATCTGGGAACACCCAAGACGCAAACTCGCTTCCTATTTCAAAACACGCTGCCGATGAAGCCATGGATGCTGCGGCCTGTATTGGCTGTGGTGCTTGTGTAGCTACTTGTAAAAATTCAAGTGCCATGTTATTTGTTGGCGCCAAGGTGTCTCAGTACGCTTTACTGCCTCAAGGCCAAGTTGAAGCTGCCGATCGTGTTAAAAACATGGTGGAGCAAATGGATTTGGAAGGTTTTGGAAATTGTACCAATACTGGAGCTTGTGAAATTGAATGCCCTAAAGGCATCTCGTTAGACAATATTGCGCGTATGAATAGAGAGCTGATGAAGGCTAATATTTAGTGTTTTGTCATACTGAACTTGATTCAGTATCACATTATAATAAACAAAAAACTCTTAAAATATTCTTTTTTAGGAGTTTTTTTATGGCTTAAAAGTAGGCTTTTAATTGAATGGTTCCCGTGTGGATGGTTTTGCTGTTTTCCGTTTTCCTGCCAAAATAATTTAGGTTTAAATCCAAAAAGTCGGTCAGTTTCTTTTGTACCAATAAACTCCATGTAAAGTTTTTTCCGGGTTGTAAACCTTCTAACATTTGATACGAAACGGGTGTATTCGCATTACCATTAAACGCATTCGAAAAATAATTAAACTCACCACTTATCGCATGATTTTCTTTATTTGAAAATGCAAACGACACTCCGTATTTTTGTTGCTTTAAAGTTTCAAAACCACCAATGGTATTTTCTTTTTTAGTGTTTTGGTAAAAGATATCGAAGCGCGAATTATCATTAAACAAATAAGAAATCTTTGGGCTGAAAAGCGTTTCATCAAAATTGTAATTTTTACTTGTAAAATTTTCGCTGAGGCTTTCATTTTTATCAAAAGCCGTTTGAAATGAAAGCAACCAACTTTCTTCAATTTTATGATTAAAATTAAACTGATGGCTTTTCAGGCTATTTTCAATAAAACCGATGGACAAAATATTTCTGGATTGATTGGACAAATATGTGTACGATGTGGTGTAACGCTGTTTTCCGCGATTAAAAAACAACACGTTTCTAAAGTTTAACTGTAAACCCAATTGGTTCTCCGCATCGTTTTCAAAAGGATTTAGGTTAAAACCATGCCCTTCCCTTTTAATTTTTCTGTCGATTAAATAACTGGTTTGATTGTAAAAATGCGACCAAAATTTTCTAGACTTATTCTCACTAACCGACCACTGCGACGGATTAATAGTCAGTGTTTGGCTCAGCCTATTTTGATGTGTTTTTAAATAAATACGATTGGGCAATAAAACCCGAATGTATTTGCCTTGATCTTGAAATTGCGCCAATTCAAACTCTTCCAATTCTTGAATGCCATTGGCGTTATAATCAATCCAAGTATATGTGCCTTGTCCGGGTTCAACTTCCACATAAGTAAAATCTTGTTGCGGCAACGTGCCCGAATTGGTTTCAAAAACAGTATTCCATAAAATGATTTGTTTAAAAAGTTTTTGGTTGAACTGCAATCTGGAGTTTATAGATTGTTCGTCGCCTGCGCTGAGCGGAGTCGAAGTGGCAATCGTGTCGTTTTCGTTTTTAAGTGTTCTATAATTGGCGAAAAGCGACAAATTGGTGTTGCTGTTTTGAATAAGTTTTGAGTCTAAATAAAAGGTATTGGATGTATTAACCTTTTGCAATGCGTTGTTTCGGATGCTGTCGTTTACTCGGTTTTTGTATCCAAATTCTGCAAAAACCGCAGTGCTATCGCCAACGCCAAAAAACAGTTCGTACGATTTAAATTTCTGGCTTAAAGGCGTTAAAATTTGTGTGGTATTATCTTTTTGTTCATTATTTTCAATCGCCAATTTTGTACCAATCCAACTGCTTTGCATACCGTAAGTTATGCTGTTGTACGACCTTAAAAATGTAGATGAACTCTTATCTGACTGCGCCTTTAAAAAACTGGAATTAGAATGAATGTTGAATTTATTAAGGAATACATTGATGTTGGCAACATGCCGGTTTCCGTTAAAATTTTCAGAGAATTCCAAATGCTCAAACTGATAATTTACAATGCCCTTTTTAGGGTGAATGAGCTGCAGACCTGTTTTTGTAAATTGCTGATTGCCCAAAGGATTTTCAATATTCCAATCACGCGAAAATTCAGCATTGTACAAACGTTCAATGGTTTTAAAGTTTTTTTGAATATACTCGCCATCAATAAAAGCGTTTAAATTCCAAAGACTGTCTTTTTTAATGATGTTTTGGGTAATCTTTAGTTTGCCGGCAAATCCGTCGTTGTCTTCATCATTCAAATTGGAAAACAGGTTTAAATCGTTTTTACTACCGGCAGCTTCAAAATGAATGGCCGTTTTTTCGGTGGGATTATAGCTTCCGTTAACCACCGCAATCTGTAGTTTTGTGGGCGCAACCAATTGAATAATGGGCGCGTAATTCCCTTGATTAATACCCACATATTCATAAATATTATTGATGGCATTCACACTGCTTAAAATATAATCGCCTTGATTTTGGCCAACTTGCGTAAATGTAACCCGATACAGTTCGTCGTCCGGATTGTTTGAAAACACAAAGGCTTCGTTACCGCTAATGAGTTCCTTTTTATAAAGAATTCTATTCTCGTTTAAAGCCTCTAAAACCTCAGACGGTGCTACCATTTGCGCTCTATCATCACCGACATTTGCAAGAATTTGAACTTGTTCGGTCGATAAATTTTGTTGCAAAGGCTGATTTTTTGCATCATTTTCAGAATACACCGAAACACCAAGTTTGAGCTTATCACTTTCAAAACGGCCGCCACCAAAAGCCACCAAACGCGAATAATTGCGTTCGCTTACTTGATAATCTACCGTAATACGCATTTCGGAAGTGATGGGAAATGTGGAGTTAAAAATGATTTCGCCCGCGTTATAATCGATAATATAATCTTCGTTTTCACCACGTTTTGCGGCAACGCCATTTACGTAAACCGTTTCGCTACCCGATACAATAAGCACAAACAATTCGCCATTTTGCCCTTGCAATTTATACGGGCCTTGGTTGCCTTCTTGTGCTTTAAATTCGCTTCTTGTAAATTGTCCACGTACAAAGGCACCAGCGGCAAATAGGTTGGTTTGTGCATCGTCGTTGCCCAATTTCGCATGTATATTTAATCCTTGAACACGCTTTGAAAAACTTGCAAAATAAGAATCGGTATTTACCAAATCGATATCGCCCGCGCGAATGTTCCAATTATCGCTAAACAGTTCGATAAACACTTGGTCAAACTCATCCAAACGTTGCGAATAACCACTTTCTTGTAGCGGAATATTAGCGTCTTGGATGGATGCTCGCAAGGACACTTTGTCGTTTAACTTTCCTGTAATTTGTAAATCCAATTCGCTATTTAACACCGAATTTTGGTTGTTGCCAATAGTCACACCCCTCGAAATACTCCCGGATGTTGTTAGGCCATCAAAAGGAATAAAATTTTTGGAAGCGTTGGGTTGGGATAATTTGTATAGGGTTTGAGCATTACTGTTGTTTTCAACAATAATGTTTTCGTCTAATTGTTTATAGGTTTTGGTTAAAAAATCCGGAAATTTTAAATAATTTATAATGATAGAATCGGTTTCAATCGGCTTTTTAAACGTTAAAAGTGCTTTTGCAAAATCGACACTGTAATATATGGAATCGATTACAGAGCTATCCTTCCTTTTAATTGAAAACGAATGGGGATTAATACTTACGCTGTCAATTCTAATGGTATCTTTTACAGCAACTTTTTTAGTTTTGTAATTAGAATTTTGGTCTTGGGAAAACCCGCAAACACCAATCAAAATAATAAAAATGCATGTAAAAAACTTCATCAGATACTTAAACTGCAATACGCTTAAAATATTTTGTTAATAGCTTCGTTAAAACTCCTGCTAGATTTAATAGTGTAAATGTAACGCATTATTTATTTTAGCTGAAATTCTTATTAAGTTGATGAAAATTATATCCTATAACGTAAACGGTATTCGCGCCGCCATTAACAAAGGCCTTATTGATTGGTTAAAAAGCGCTAATCCCGATGTGATTTGCCTGCAAGAAATTAAAGCGATGAAAGAGCAGTTGGATTTAAGTTTGTTTGAAGATGCTGGTTACAAATACAACTATTGGTTTAGTGCACAAAAAAAAGGCTATAGCGGCGTAGCTATTTTAAGCAAAATAAAACCTAATCATGTGGAATACGGCACAGGAATTGAGTCCATGGATTTTGAAGGCCGCAACCTTCGTGCCGATTTTAATGGGGTTTCTGTAATGAGCTTGTATTTGCCATCGGGCACAAATGACGCACGGTTAAACCATAAATTGGAATATATGGACATGTTTCAAGCCTATATAAATACGCTGAAAAAAGACATTCCGAATCTGGTAATTTGTGGCGATTACAATATTTGTCATGAAGAAATAGACATCCACAACCCTAAAATGAAAGGCGTTTCGGGATTTTTACCCGTAGAACGCGAATGGATTGGCGCCTTTATAGACAGCGGATTTATTGATTCCTTCCGTTTTTTAAACCCCGAATTACAGCAATATAGCTGGTGGAGTTACCGCGCCAATGCCCGTGCCAATAATAAAGGTTGGCGATTAGATTACGCTATGGTTTCACTTCCGTTACAAGAAAACATCAAAAGAGCCGTTATACTCTCTGATGCCGTACACAGCGACCATTGCCCCATTTTATTAGAAATTGAAATTTAATATTTAACGAACAATAAATTTAACCCATAATCATGATAAAAAAAATTCCATTAGCAGTATTAACCTTAGTGTTGGTAGCTTCTTGCGTATCGCCTAAAGTATATAAAGAATTAGAAGGCAAGTATGCCAATTTAAAACAGGAAAACAGAAAACTTTCAGATGAAAACGATGCTCTTTTAAACGCAAAAAACACAGCTGAAAACGAACTGAAACAACTCACAGCGGCCTATAATGAAGCTGTTGCAGAACGCGATAAACTACAAGCCGATTACAATGCCACAAAATCCAATTTAGATAATTTAAAAGCCTCTTATAATGCTTTAGAGAAAAACAGTTCAGCTTCAATTGCCGAAAATTCCAAGAAAAACAGAGAATTATTAGCCCAATTGGAAGCCAAGGAACAAGCTTTGGCAACCGAAAACGCACGTTTGGCTAAGCTTAAAAAAGAGCTGCAAGAACGCTCAGACCGCGTGGCGGAATTAGAAAGTGTAATCGCCTCAAAAGATGCCGCCATGACCGCCTTGAAAAATGCCATTTCAAGAGCTTTAACCGATTTTGAAGGCAAAGGATTAACCGTTGAGCAACGCGACGGAAAAGTATACGTATCCATGGAAAACAAGTTGTTATTCGGCTCAGGAAGTTGGGCAGTTGGCGCCGAAGGTCGTAGAGCCGTTCAGCAATTAGGCAGTGTTTTGGGCGTTAATCCAGACATCGCCGTTTTAATAGAAGGCCACACCGATAATGCACCCTATCAAGGCAGCGGTAACTTAAGCGGTAACTGGGATTTGTCAACCAAACGCGCCACGGCCATCGTAAATATTCTTAGAGAAAACCCGTCTATAAATGCAGAAAATTTAACCGCTGCCGGTCGAGGTGAATTTGCGCCAATTGCATCAAACGATACACCCGAAGGCAAAGCAAAAAACAGACGAATCGAAGTTATTCTAACACCAAAGTTAGATGAGCTTTCTAAATTGCTAAATGAACATTAGTATTTGGGCGTTCCCTTTCAGGTCGGGCTTTTCGTTCCCAATCTTTTTGCTCGTGCCTCACAAAAAGGATTTCCACTGCAATCCCTAACGCATAAAAAACCTTTAAAAGCTATTAGGGCTTTTAAAGGTTTTTTATCTTTACATCTTAATTAAAATACGATCGATTTGTTATTCCTGCGCATGCGGGCATCCACAATAAACTTTTAAATTAAAAAGATCCGTCCCGATAACTATCGGGATTCTCGGGACTATCAAATGCATTATTTATGAAATACACAACACTACCAAACACCAAAATAAAAATCAGTAAAATATGCTTGGGCACCATGACCTGGGGAAACCAAAACAACCAAAACGATGGTTTCGCCCAAATGGACTATGCCTTGGAGCACGGTGTAAACTTTTGGGATACCGCCGAAATGTATGCCGTTCCCTCAAGTCCGGAAACCTATGGCACTACCGAAACCATTATTGGTAATTGGTTTGCAAAAACAGGCCACCGCGATAAAGTGGTTTTAGCCTCAAAAATAGCCGGGAATGGCGATTACACGGCACATATTCGTACCAATGGCTTTGCTCCCGAAGCCCTCAAAGAGGCCGTAAATAATAGCTTGAAGCGTTTGCAGACCGATTATATTGACTTGTATCAGTTGCACTGGCCCGAACGCGATACCAATTATTTTGGAGTTCGGGATTATAAACACAATTCGGAAAACAAATGGAAAGATAATTTTAACGAAATCCTGTACACCTTCGATGGCATCATTAAATCGGGTAAAATTCGGCACATAGGCATTTCAAACGAAAAAGCCTGGGGAACCATGCGTTATTTAGAAGAATCCAAAGCGCACAATTTACCAAGAATGGCAACCATTCAAAACCCGTATTCCTTATTAAACAGAACCTTTGAAGGCGATTTGGCCGAGGTTTCCATCCTTGAAAACATTGGTTTATTGGCTTATTCGCCCATGGCATTTGGCGTGCTCTCGGGGAAATATATAAAAGGAACGGCTGCAGATAATGCGCGTTTAAAACTGTTTCCAAGATTTGGACGATATACGAATCCGCAAGCTACAGAGGCTACAAAAAAATACCTAAAAATTGCAGAAGACAACAACATGAGTTTGGCCCAAATGAGTTTAGCTTTTGTAACCCAACAACCTTTTGTAACCAGCAATATTATTGGCGCTACCAATGTAGAGCAACTCAAGGAAAATATCGATAGCATTAATGTGGTTTTAAGTGATGAGATTCTGTCCCAAATAAACGAAGTGCATGATGCCATTCCCAATCCGGCGCCTTAAGCTTATATAAGGATTGTTTTTTTGTATCAAAAAAAGATAAAGAAGCCTAAACGTCGTACCTTAAAAACTGGGTTTGATGCAACTTTTAGTGTGTTGTTTTTCAAATACATAAAAATAGTGACTTCCTAAAGGCAAAACACAAACCCTGAGCGCAGCAGACAGGCTGAAACAGCGCTCAAATAATTATTTACACACCAAAACTTTTAAACCTCTAAACTTTACCTTATTTTTGCTTCTTTAAAATCAATCTAAATAAGCTTGCAAGACACAATAGCAAATTTAAAACGCGGAGAACGAGGCATAATCACTGATGTTTCGTCCATTCATATCCCTTTAAAACTTTTGGAAATGGGGTGCTTGCCAGGGAACCCTGTACAGCTATTACAGGTAGCTCCTTTTGCAGACCCTATGTATTTAAACATAAACGGTACGCATTTAGCGATTAGAAGAGAAACGGCTATTCATATTTTAATAGAAAAAATAGCAAATGAGTAAGCAAATAAATGTAGCTTTAATAGGTAATCCAAACACTGGTAAGACCTCGGTTTTTAATGCTCTTACCGGATTAAACCAAAAAGTTGGCAACTACCCGGGCATTACCGTTGAAAAAAAAGAAGGTATATGTAAATTACCGCGTGGTGTAAAAGCCCATATTATAGATTTGCCCGGAACCTATAGTTTAAACGCATCATCACTTGACGAAAATGTTGTCATTGAGCTTCTGCTAAATAAAAACGATAAAGATTTTCCTGACATTGCCGTGGTTGTTAGCGATGTGGAAAACCTTAAAAGAAACCTCTTACTGTTCACCCAAATTAAAGATTTAGAAATTCCAACGGTACTTGTTATTAATATGGCAGACCGCATGAATTACAAAGGTATTTCTTTAGATATCCCCTATTTGGAAAAACATTTAGAAACCAAAATTGCTTTGGTAAGTACTAGAAAAAATCAAGGCGTTGACCATTTAAAAGATTTAATTGCCAATTATAAAGAGCTTTCCGTAAACCCATGTATTGATGCTTCAGAAATTGACGCAGAATATTTCGACAACCTAAAAAAGGCCTTTCCAAACCAATTATTGTACAAACTATGGTTGGTTATTACACAGGATGTGAATTTTGGAAAAACGGACAGAAAGGAAATTGATGCCATTGCCGGTTTTAAAACAAAAAGTGAAAGCGAATTAAAACGATTACAGCAAAGAGAAACCATTAAGCGTTATCAGTTTATTAACAACGTCCTTAAAAAAGGACAAACCATTGATGCGTCTCAAGCTAAAGATTTGCGCGCAAAACTAGATAGGGTTTTAACCCACAAAGTTTGGGGCTATGTAATTTTCTTTATCATTTTACTCACTATTTTCCAAGCCATTTACGATTGGTCTAGCGTACCCATGGATTTTATTGATAGTGTTTTTGCATCCCTTAGCGAGTGGACTAATGATAAATTGCCTAGCGGGGCTTTTACCAATTTATTAGCTGATGGAATTATTCCCGGCCTAGGCGGCATCGTTATATTTATTCCGCAAATCGCCTTTTTATTTCTGTTTATTGCCGTGCTTGAAGAAAGTGGCTATATGAGTCGTGTGGTGTTTTTAATGGACCGTGTTATGCGTCGTTTTGGTTTAAGCGGAAAAAGCGTCGTGCCATTAATTTCGGGTACAGCCTGTGCCATTCCCGCTATTATGGCAACCCGTAATATTGAAAGTTGGAAAGAACGCTTAATAACCATTTTAGTAACGCCGTTTACAACCTGTTCAGCTCGACTTCCTGTATACCTAATTATTATTGCGTTGGTAATTCCCGATGGTCGATTTTTGGGTTTAAGCTTTCAAGCCTTAACATTAATGTTGTTGTACCTTATTGGTTTTGGAACTGCGGTGGTTTCGGCCTATATTTTAAATAAAATCTTAAAAATAAAAAGCAAATCGTTTTTTGTGGTTGAAATGCCAAATTACAAGCTCCCGCTAATTAAAAATGTAGCTTTAACGGTTGTTGAAAAAACCAAAGCTTTCGTGTTTGGTGCCGGTAAAATTATTCTTGCCATTTCTATTGTGCTTTGGTTTTTGGCATCTTATGGCCCCGGAGAGGATTTTAATAATGCTGAAAATATTGTAAAAGCGGAGTATGCGTCGCAAAATTTAAGTGAAGATGAATTGCATCAACACATCGCATCGTATAAATTAGAACATTCGTTTATTGGTATAACAGGAAGAGCCATAGAGCCTGCAATACGCCCATTGGGTTACGACTGGAAAATTGGCATTGCCATTGTAAGTAGTTTTGCGGCTCGTGAGGTGTTTGTGGGTACGTTGGCAACTATTTATAGCGTTGGAAGTGATGAAGAAGAAACCATTAAAAACCGAATGGCGGGAGAGGTTAACCCCATTTTAGGTGGGCCGTTGTTTAATTTTGCATCGGGCATTTCGCTATTGTTGTTTTATGCTTTTGCCATGCAATGTATGAGCACGCTAGCCATTGTTAAAAAAGAAACGAACAGCTGGAAATGGCCCATGTGGCAACTTACTATCATGAGTGCTTTTGCTTATATAGTTGCCCTAATTGCTTTTCAGGTTTTAAAATAATTCCGTTCCTACAAAAGCAGGAATCGTATGAAATGAAACTAAAATAATTACGACAAAATAAAATATGAATACCATCATACAAAACATACTAGCTTTTACGGTACTCGCTTTTGCGATTAGGTTTTTAGTGTTAAAGTTTGTTTGGAAACCAAAAAAGAAAACAGCCAAAGCTTGCGGTGGTACTGATGGCTGTGGTTGTCATTAAACTATTCATTATACTTTTCAAACCAAGCCAAAGTGTGCGCCACTTTGCTAATTAAGTTACTCGGTTTGTTGGCAATACCGTGAGATGCCCCGGGAATTTCAACTAAAACCGTTTCAATTTTTCGCAGCTTTAAAGCGTGATACAATTGTTTTGCTTCACTTGGTGGCGTACGCAAATCGTCCATACCAACCATAACCATAGTAGGCGTTTCAATATTGCCAACCAACGATATGGGTGAAAACTTCCAATAGGTTTCAAAATTTTCCCAAGGTTGCCCCGGATAACGCGAGTTCGCATAACCATAGTAATTATCGGCAACCAAGGTTTTACTAATCCAATTTATAACGGGTTTTGCAACCACAGCGGCTTTAAAACGGTTGTTTTTGCCAATAATCCACGTGGTCATAATACCGCCTGCACTTCCGCCAGTAACAAAAAGTTTTTGATTATCAACGATGCCTTTTTCAACCAAATAATCAACACCATCCATAACATCGTTATAATCTTCACCGGGATAATTATTGTAAAGCAAGTTTGCAAATTCCTCACCATAACTTGTGCTTCCACGAGGGTTCGGGTAAAAAACCACATAACCTTCGGCGGCATATAATTGAATTTCTGCGGTAAACCGATCGCCATAATTTAGAATGGGGCCACCGTGATTTTCAACCAACAAAGGATATGTTTTCGTAGCATCATAAAAAGGCGGTTTTACAATCCAACCTTGAATATCTCGACCATCGAAGGAGGATTTATACCAAACTTCTTCGGTCTGTCCTAATTGCCTATAATCTAAAACATCGGCATTCAAATTTGTTAATTTTTTTGCTGATTTTTTATTTTGAATAACAGCCAATTCCGCAGGATAATCCGGGGTGGATTCAGTAAAAACAATAGTGCCATTATCAGAAACCGAATATGAGCCAGAAGCATAAGGACGACCAATAGTTGTGCCGCCCATATTATCGGCGAGTTTTGTAACTCTTCCCAAAGTAGTCATATGGGCAATTTTAGAATTTCCTTTATCATCGTAAGTGAAATACAAACCTTTACCCGAGTTATCCCAAGAAATATTGGATACGCTACGGTCTAGATTTGAAGATATAATACGCCGATTGCTACCATCGGCATTCATAATATTTAATTGCATCGTTTGAAAAGCTTGCACTTTATCTTCATAGGACAAAAAAGCAATGGTTTTTCCGTCTGGAGAAACCTTTGGCGAAAAGTCCGGTCCGTTTTGGGAAGTAAGTGCCGTTATGCTTTTGGTATCAATATTAACTTTATAAACTTCGCTGTTCCTAAATTCATACTCCCAATTATCACTTCTATTGGCGGAAAAATAAATGGTTTTGCCGTTGGGTGAAAATGAAAAATTGCCACTATGGTTATAATTTCCCGAAGTGATTTGCCTTGCAGTTCCACCTTCAGCGGGGATTGTAAAAATGTGCGTAAACCCCGGTTCCATATACCCTTTTCCGTCTGCTTCGTGTTTCAATCTATCTGTTATTCTAGCTGGTTTTGCCCAAGTTGCCCCTTTTGGTTTGGTGGGCATTTTTATTACTACCGGTGCTTTTTGAGAAACAAACATGGTAAATGCAAGTTGCTTGCCATCGGGCGACCAAGTTAACGACCCCGGAGAATGTTCTAACTGAGACAGTTTTGCTATGTTACCGGAACTGACCCAATACATGTATAATTCCGAACCTTCTTCCGTGGAACTCGAAAATGCAATTCTATCACCGGTTGGCGACCAACTTGCTTGCGATTCGTTAACTTCTCTAGCGGTTAGTTTTCTATGAAACGTGCCATCCGTATTTATAATCCAAAGATTGCCTTTGGCGGCATCCTTCATGATATCAAACCCATTTCTTTTGTAAACAATTTGTGTTCCATCCGGTGAAATTTGAGGATCTGAGGCCCACTCCAACTCAAAAACATCCAAAGGCTGAAACAGTTCTTTTTTAATTTGACCACAAACGGCATTGACAAAAACGACTGAAACCAGAAAAACAATAACACGATTCATAAATATTTCTTTTTAAAAGTTTAAAGTTAATAATTATAGTGTTTGGTTTGAGAATTAATTTTTTTAGTTATATTTGAAAATTATTTAAGCTTACTTAAATTTTTAATTAACCAAGCAATAAATGTCTACAGCTATTGAAAATTTTGTAAAGGCCATTTACAAAAACGAAAAGAATGATAGTGATGATACCAAACCTGGAAACATCGCCAAAAAACTGGGTATATCTAATGCTGCCGCTACCGATATGGCTAAGAAATTAGCGACTAAAGATATCCTTCATTACGAGAAATACCAAGAGTTAAAGCTCACAGAAAAAGGCACAAAAATGGCACTTAATGTGGTGCGTAAACATCGGCTTTGGGAGTCTTTATTATTTAGAATGTTCGATATGTCGTTGCACGAAATCCATAGGGAATCTGAATTATTAGAGCATCAAACCTCCGATTTTTTAGCCAATAAAATAAGTGAATATTTAGGCAACCCTAAGTTCGATCCGCATGGCGACCCCATTCCAAATGCCCAAGGCGAAATTACGACTAAAGACACCTCGGTAGCCCTTGCAAACACCCAAGAAGGCAAGACGTACACCATTTCCAGATTGATGAGCGACGACAAAGAATTCTTTGACTTTTGTGCGTTAAACGGTTTGAAATACGGAAACACCATTGTGGTTACCAAACAATTTTCAAAAAACAAAATGACTCAAATTCTAATTAACAACAACACCATTATTTTAAACCAAGATTTTACAAATATTATTTATGTTAATGAAACCAACTAACAGCAACATATTTTTAGGCTTAACATTTTTTGCTTCCACTTTTTTATGGTCTCAAGAAAAAAAAGAACTTGAGCCATTAATTACGGACAGACCCGATCAAACTGAGTCGCCCAGTGTAGTGCCCAAAAACTTTTTGCAAGTAGAAACGGGAGCGTTTTACGAGTCGTTTAAAACCAACAATATTAAGACCGAAGATTTTACGTTTAATACAACTTTATTGCGATATGGGCTGTTGGATAACCTGGAATTGCGTTTAGGTTGGGATTTTGTTGAAGGCAAAACCAAGGTAAACGGAAACACTTTAAACAACGTATCAAGCGGATTTAACCCCTTATTATTAGGCGTAAAAACGAGCATTGCCAAAGAAAACGGATGCTTTCCGGAAATAGGTTTATTGGGTCATTTGTATTTGCCCTTTACCGCAAGTACAGATTATAAACCAGAAACAACGGGTGTGGATTTTAGGCTGGCGTTTGCGCATACACTCAGCGAAAACAGCAGTTTGTCTTATAATCTCGGTGCAGCATGGGGTAACGATTCACCCGAGGCTTCATATGTTTACACTATTGCCTTCGGACAAAGTATTACAAATCGTTTGGGCGCTTACGCGGAATTGTACGGTGACATGCCAGAAAACAGCGAAGCCAATCATTTATGGGATGCAGGCTTAACTTATTTAATAAACAACAATGTACAATTAGATGCCACCGTCGGCTCTAGTATCACTAAAGGACAAGACCTATTAATAAGTGCTGGGATAAGTTTCAGAATACCAAAAACCAATAATTAAATCCTACAAGGTTTTCAAAACCTTGTAGGTATAAAAAACAACCATGAAGAAAACAATATTAATCATTGCAATAACACTAGCTTTTTTCAACTGTAAAAACAACAAACAAGAGAACGGCAAACTAAACATTGTTACCACAACAACCATGATTACCGATTTGGTTAAAAACATTGGTGGCGACCTTGTTAATGTACAGGGTTTAATGGGAAGCGGTGTCGATCCGCACCTCTATAAAGCAAGCGAAGGCGATGTATCAAAATTGGTTAATGCCGATATTATTTTTTACAACGGATTGCATTTAGAAGGGAAATTGGTTGAAGTATTTGAAAAAATGGAAAGCCAAACAAAAACACCTATTGCTTTGGCCGAAGACATTGATAAAAGCACCTTAATTGGTTCTGATTATTTCGCATCGAATTACGACCCACACGTTTGGTTTAATATCGCATACTTCAAGCAATTTGCTAGTAAAGTAGCTGCGGTATTATCTGAAAAAGATCCAAAAAATTCAGTCTACTATTTCGAAAACGAAAAGCAATATTTAGCAAAATTAGATACGCTTCAGAACACCATTAAAAGCATCATTGAAACCCTTCCAAAAGAAAAAAGAATATTGGTTACAGCACACGACGCTTTTAATTATTTCGGGAAAAGCTATGGTTTCGAGGTGGTTGGATTACAGGGTTTATCAACAGCAACCGAGGCTGGAGTTCAAGATGTTCAAAAATTAGCCGCATTCATTATAAATAAAAATGTAAAAGCTATTTTTGTTGAGAGCTCTGTGCCAAAACGCACAATTGAAGCCTTACAAGCCGCAGTAAACTCAAAAGGGCATAACGTAGAAATTGGCGGGACTTTATATTCTGATGCCCTGGGAAATGCCGGAACGGTTGAAGGCACTTATATTGGTATGTTCGAATATAATGTGAATACGATTGTGAATGCTTTAAAATAATTCCTACGAAAGCAGGAATCCCAACAAAAAAATAGTTGAATCTTAAATGGAAAAAAAAACAAAGAAAAATATAAGAGACAGTAATTCTATTAATAAGACTCCTGCCTCCGCAGGAGTAATAGCAGTACAAGTAGACGATTTAACGGTTGCATACAACTACAAACCGGTGCTTTGGGATATTGATTTGGAAATCCCAGAAGGCGTACTTATGGCTATTGTAGGGCCAAATGGCGCAGGAAAATCAACCTTAATAAAAGCCATATTAGGCATTTTAAAACCCATTGCCGGTAGCGTAAGCATATATGGAAAACCATATAACGTGCAACGTAAATTAGTTGCTTACGTACCCCAAAAAGGAAGTGTAGACTGGGATTTCCCAACAACCGCCTTAGATGTTGTGATGATGGGAACCTACGGCAGTTTGGGCTGGATAAAACGTCCGCGGCAAAAAGAGAAAAAAGCAGCCCTTGAAGCTTTGGAAAAAGTAGGCATGCTATCGTTTAAAGGACGACAAATAAGCCAGCTTTCTGGCGGACAACAACAACGTATTTTTTTGGCGCGCGCCTTGGTACAAAATGCGGCTATTTATTTTATGGACGAACCCTTTCAAGGTGTCGATGCCTCAACCGAAATAGCCATTATCAATATTTTAAAAGCACTGCGAAAAGCCGGAAAAACTGTTATCGTGGTACATCACGATTTACAAACCGTTCCAGAATATTTTGACTGGGTAACCTTTTTAAATGTGAAAAAAATTGCAACAGGTCCGGTTAAGGATATTTTTAACGATGATAATTTAACTAAAACCTACGGTATTAATTACAAAGTAAGTATTCAGGAGTAATACAAGTTGGCAGTGGCAGTCGCGGTTTACAGTACTTACTCAAATGGTAAAAACAAAAAGGAACAATAAAGGAGGAAATAAACACAAACATTGCAAAAGTGAAAGTCCCGAGTTCGGACAGCATCCGAATCATCAATCTGCAAAAATAATGAACGAAGGAATGGAGATGCGTAACGAAGTTTCAAGCACGTCATTCCGAGAGTGAATGTTCCGCAGGAATTTCCTCAGATTAATATGATTTTGTATTTAGTTTGAAATGTCTGCTAGACCTTCCTAAAAAAAACTAAATAGTGTATCAAGACAAAATGAACAGAAATAGATTCAAAAAGGAAAAAATTAAATAAATAGGTTTCTGCTTAGCAGGAATAACAAAATGAATTTGCAAGAATATTTTTCTTTGGTATTCAGTGATTACACACTACGAACCATCACACTCGGAACAGCCATTTTAGGTGCAGTAACGGGTATGCTTGGAAGTTTCGCGGTGCTCAGAAAACAAAGCCTTTTAGGCGATGCTATTTCACACGCAGCGTTACCGGGCATTGCAATCGCTTTTTTAATTACGGGCGCAAAAGACAGCAACACACTCCTTTTAGGTGCTTTAGTAAGTGGATTGATTGGAACGTTCTGGATTCGGGGTATAATCACCAAAACCCATTTAAAATCTGATACTGCTTTGGGTTTAATACTGTCTTTATTCTTTGGATTTGGCATGTTACTACTCACCTTTATTCAAAAACAACCCAATGCCAATCAAGCGGGTTTGGATAAATATTTATTCGGACAAGCCGCTACTTTAGTGGTAAGCGATGTTTGGATGATGACCATCGTAACTGGTATTTGCCTCATCGTGCTTTTGCTTTTCTGGAAAGAATTTAAAATTCTTTTATTTGATGCCGATTACACAAAAACATTGGGTTTCAACACCAAGTTTATTGATGTTTTAATTACCACTTTTATTGTTTTGGCCATTGTTTTAGGCCTACAGACCGTTGGTGTGGTTTTAATGAGCGCTTTGTTATTAGCGCCCGCAGCCGCCGCTAGGCAATGGACAAACAGTTTAAGCACCATGATTTTTCTTGCTGCCGTGTTTGGTGCCTTTTCAGGGGTTTTCGGAACCGCCATTAGTGCGAGTCAAAACAACCTTTCAACGGGACCGATCATTGTTTTGGTCGCTGCCGTTTTTGTGGTGTTTTCGTTTGTGTTTTCCCCAAGTCGCGGGTTGTTATTTAAACAAATCCGATTTATAAAAAACAGACGTGATTTAGAGCTTCATAAAACCTTGGCTTTTATGTATCATATAGCTGAAACACACGAAAATATTTCGCATCCGCATGCCATTAAAATATTGAATAATTTTCAAGGCTACACCAAAGGAAGCCTTCAAAAATTAGTGAAAAGAAACTATGTAAAACTAGATGGAAGCATGTGGAGTTTAACTGAAGAAGGCTTTAAAACCGCTTCTAATTTATACAATCAACAAACTGATGAATAGCGCTCAAATCGAAATACAATTAATTGCGAGTTTGGTGGCTGTGGCTTGTGCTATTCCTGGCACATTTTTAGTGCTCCGTAAAATGGCCATGATAAGCGATGCCATTAGTCATTCCATTTTACCAGGTATTGTTATCGGGTTTTTCATTACCCAAGACCTCAACTCGCCTTTGCTCATTTTGCTCGCTGCTTTAACAGGAATTGTTACGGTTATTTTAGTGGAATATATTCAAAAAACAGGTTTAGTAAAAGAAGACACCGCCATTGGTTTGGTGTTTCCGGCACTGTTTAGTATTGGGGTAATTATGATTGCCAAAAACGCCAACGATGTGCATTTGGATGTCGATGCCGTTTTATTGGGCGAATTGGCTTTTGCGCCATTTGATAGATTGCTTATTTCGGGTGTTGATGTTGGCCCAAAATCTTTATGGATTATAGGCAGTATTTTAATAGTTACCGTAGTATTATTAATTACTTTTTTCAAGGAATTAAAAGTAAGCACTTTTGATGCAGGTTTAGCGGCCTCACTTGGTTTTTCACCAACCATTATCCATTACGGATTGATGTCGGTTTCCTCTGTAACCACTGTTGGTGCTTTTGATGCCGTTGGCGCTATTTTAGTGGTTGCCCTCATGATTGCACCCGCTGCAACCGCATACCTTTTAACAACCGATTTAAAGAAAATGCTCGCATTGGCCATAACATTTGGGGTTTTTGGCGCTATTTCCGGATATTGGTTTGCACATTGGCTCGATGCCTCAATTGCCGGCTCCATAACAAGTATGTTAGGTTTGCTGTTTTTATTCGTGTATTTATTTGCCCCAAGAAAAGGTATTATTGCTGTACTTTACAGGGAAAAGCAACAGCGCACAGAAGTATCCTTATTGACTTTTTTACTGCATTTAAAAAACCATAACGAAGAGGAAGAGCGTCATGTCAATCATTTAAACGAACATATTAATTGGCAAAAAATACGCTCTAAAACCGTTTTGGAATTAGCATTAAAAAACAATATGATTTTAATTAAAAACAACATCGTGTCGCTAACCGAAAAAGGCGACGATTTTACCTCGCAAGCCATCGACTATATTATAACCAATGAAGATGCCGAAATTGAACACATGAAAGACGATTTCTTTTTGTTTAGAGGGTAAAGTCTTTCATATTGAGGATGCAATTAAAATAAAAATACTAATTAAAGGCTGGAAAACACTGAAAATATAAAAAACACTAACTTTAGCAGCATGGCACAACACAACGAACTCGGTAAAAAAGGCGAACAATTGGCAGTCGATTTTCTGTTGAAAAACGGATACGACATTATTGAACGCAACTACCGTTTTGATAAGGCCGAGGTTGATATTATTGCCCGAAAAAAAGATGCTCTTGCCATTATTGAGGTTAAAACACGCTCGACGACCGATTTTGGAAATCCGCAAGATTTTGTAAAACCAAAACAAATCCAACGACTTGTAAAAGCTGTAGACGAATATGTTACGGTAAACGATTTAGATGTGGAAGTGCGCTTTGATATTGTCGCGATTGTTAAAGAAAAAAACAGCTATTCCATTGAGCATTTGAAAAATGCTTTTTATCATTTTTAATCGACGATTTTTTTGTCATTCCTGCGGAGGCAGGAATCAATTTTAAGTTGATTGCAATGTTATGGGTTCCTACCTTCGCAGGAATAATAAGCTTTTAGCAAACTATTCTTCTTCAAAAAACATTTTTAAGGTCTCGACGTCTTCAGGTTTTGCCACAATTTCCTTGGCTTTGTTTAAAATAAAATAAGTTGGTGTGGCAGTTACGCCATAAGCATCACCTATTTTATTTTCCCATTTGCCTTCACCGTAGACATGTATAAATTCCGGATAGTTATCAATTAGGTTTTTCCATGCCTGCGGTTCGTCTTCCAAACCTATGGCAATAACTTTCAATTTGCCCGCTTCTTGGGTTTTCACAAAGGTCTGTAATTGCGGGATTTCATCTAAACAATGTGAACACGAGCTGCTCCAAAATACGATGATGTAACGTTCGGCAGTGCTTATTTCGCTTAATTTTTTGTTGGTTTTTACACCTGATTTTTCAATTTGAAATGAAAAATCCGGAGCTTTACTTCCTATTGAGGTGTTCTTAAACAAGCGCAATCCTTTAACCAAGTCTTCATCATTCAGTGTTTTGGCAACATCAATTAAATGCGTTTCAGAAATATAATTGGCTACATTTTCGTATCCTAAATCTACCATTTGTTGCCATAGATCTACCAGTAAAACCCTTTTGGTTTCGGTTGGCGCGTTTTTCATCGCATTGCAAAAAGCATCAATATTGTTTTTGTAATTCGTAAATTCATCCACATCGTCATAAGATAACCCAAACACATAATTTAGCATGCGCTCATCAAAAAAATTGGAACTTTGCAGTGTTTTATTGGTAAAATCCACATGGTCAAAATAATGTGTTTTTAAATTATCGACATAGGTTTTTACATCTTCGAATGTTTTGGGGATATACGGTGTATTTGCTTTAATAAACTCTAATGCTATGGTGCCTTTGGCCAACGATTCGAAATTAGATTGTGCTTCGCGCTGGGTCTTGAAAATAGACTTTAAAGCCAAAGTATCTTTGCTTTGTTCTCTATAAAACTTGCCAATACTGTGCGTTATCATAGACATACTATTTTTATAGGATGCCAATAATTTGTTTTCTGATGAGGATTTAAATTCGACACCTGTTTCAGAATTAAACGCGAGTTCAATATCCTCTTTTCCGTTGTAGATTACATCAAAATTATAATCTTCTTGCGGAATCGCATAAACGATTCTGTACATGCCTTTTGTTGCAGTAGCCTCTAATTTAAACTCAAAAACTCCATCCTTAATTTCGGAATTTGTAACGTATTCTGAAACCGTAGGCGTTACTTTATATAACAATGCCACATTGTAATCTTCGGCGGGAGTAAATGTGCCTGTAATGGTGTGTTGCCCAAAAAATACATTTGGCAGTAAAACTGCTAAAGCAACAATTCGTTTTAACATGGGTTTTAATTTAATTTTAATAAAACAACAATTAAGCCATAATGGGTTTTAAAACTGCTAAGGCTTGTTTTACAGATTTTATGGATTCAAAAGTAAGTAATAAACGTAAACCATTTCGGGTTTGCTTTTCTTTCATCTTACAAATTCCAGGGTTTGATTGTACAAATTTAAGAACTTTTGTAAAGTTACCGCTTTGATAAAACGGACTTTGTTGGTCGTTTACAAAATACCCGACAAATTTGCCTTTTTTCATTATTATTTTTTCAAATCCTAACTTGGTTGCTATCCATTTTAATTGGACACTATTTAGTAAATCGGTCACTTGTGTGGGCAACTCTCCAAAACGGTCTATCAGTTCGGTTTCAAATTTTTGCAATTCCGCTTCGGTATTAAGGTTATTTAATTGTGTGTATAAGTTTAAACGCTCGGTAATATTGTTTACGTAATCGTCTGGAAATAGCAACTCAAAATCAGTGTCAATAGTTACCTCTTTTACATAAACCTTATCGGTTTTATCTTCATTGTACAAGTCTTTAAACTCGTTTTCTTTGAGCTCTTCAATGGCTTCGTTTAGTATTTTCTGATAGGTATCGAAACCTATTTCATTTATAAATCCGCTTTGTTCGCCACCCAATAAATCGCCAGCGCCACGGATTTCCAAATCTTTCATGGCGATATTAAATCCACTTCCAAGTTCTGTAAATTGCTCTAAAGCGGTGATGCGTTTTCTCGCATCATCGGTCATTGCAGAATATTCAGGTGTTATAAAATAACAGAACGCTTTTTTATTGCTTCGCCCCACTCGCCCACGCATTTGATGCAAGTCGCTCAACCCAAAATTATTAGCATTATTGATAAAAATGGTGTTAGCGTTTGGCACATCCAATCCACTTTCAACAATGGTAGTGCTCACTAAAACATCAAATTCGCCATCCATAAAAGCCAACATGAGTTGCTCCAATTTTTTGCCTTCCATTTGGCCGTGGCCAATACCAATTTTAGCATCGGGCACCAAACGTTGCAACATACCTGCAACTTCTTTGATGTTTTCTATGCGATTATGAATAAAGAATATTTGTCCGCCCCGTTGAATCTCATAACTCACGGCATCGCGAATGGTCTCTTCGTTAAACCGGATAACATGGCTTTCAATAGGGTAACGGTTTGGTGGCGGCGTTGTAATGACCGATAAATCGCGCGCCGCCATTAAACTAAATTGCAAGGTACGCGGAATGGGTGTTGCGGTTAGCGTTAGCACATCCACATTATCCTTTAAAGTCTTTAATTTTTCCTTTACGGCCACACCGAATTTTTGCTCTTCGTCAACAATCAACAATCCCAAATCTTTAAATTTGACGTTTTTATTGACGAGCTGATGCGTGCCAATAATAATATCGACAGACCCTTTTTCCAAACCTTCCAAAGTTTCGCGTTTTTCTTTGGCGGTTCTAAAGCGGTTTAAATAATCTACCGTAACGGGAAAATCCTTTAAACGCTGCCTAAACGTCCGGGAGTGCTGGTATGCCAAAATGGTGGTTGGTACCAAAACAGCCACTTGTTTGCCATTGTCCACGGCCTTAAATGCAGCTCTAATGGCTACTTCGGTTTTACCAAAACCAACATCGCCACACACCAATCGATCCATTGGGCGTTCGCTTTCCATATCGGCTTTAATATCAGCAGTTGCCGTACTTTGGTCCGGCGTATCCTCATAAATAAAAGAGGCTTCCAACTCATGTTGCAAATAACTGTCCGGATTGTACCGATAGCCCTTTTGTGTTTTTCGTTTGGCGTAAAGTTTTATTAAGTTAAAGGCCACGTGTTTTACACGGGCTTTGGTTTTTTGTTTAAGGGTTTTCCAAGCTTTACTGCCTAATTTATAAATTTTTGGCGGCTTGCCATCTTTACCGTTAAACTTCGTGATTTTATGTAACGAATGAATGCTTAAATACAGCACATCGCGCTCGCCATAAACCAACTTTATGGCTTCTTGTTTTTTACCCTCGACATCTATTTTTTGAAGACCACCAAAACGCCCAACGCCATGGTCGATATGTGTTACATAATCGCCAATACCTAAATTAGTAAGCTCTTTTAAAGTAATGGCCTGCTTTTTGGCATAACCGTTTTTAAGATGAAATTTATGATAGCGTTCAAAAATTTGATGATCGGTATAACAAACGATTTTGTTGTCGTGATCTATAAAGCCTTGATGCAACGATAAAATGATGGTTTGGTATTGCTTGACATCGAGATTTGAATCGTCAAAAATATCATGAAAACGTTTGGCTTGCTGCTCGCTAATACAGGCAATATAATTGGTGTAACCGTTTTCGTGGTTGGTGTTTAAGTCTTCTATTAAAAGATTGAACTGCTTATTGAATGATGGTTGTGGTGTTGTTTTAAATTCAATTTGGTTTACGTCATTTCGAGGAGCTTGCGACGTGGTATCCTCTTCCTTTGAAACAGATTGCGACGTTTCACTCGCAATGATGTTATTATTAAAAACCGATGTTGTTCCAAACTCAACAATAGAAAAATCCAATAATTGTTTTTTTAATACCGCTGAATGAGCAAACAATGCTTTGGGTTCGGCGTGTTTTAAATCTGAATTGAGCGCTTTAAAAGCGTCTTCGGCTTTCTCGTAAAAATCGTCTATTCTTGAAAAAAACAAGTCGGCATTTTTAAAACAAACCACAGTTTTTTGAGCGATGTATTTTAAAAAGCTTTGACGTTTTTCCTCAATGAGCTTATTGGCCACATTGGGAATGATATTGATTTTTTTAATCTGTTCGACAGAGAGTTGTGTTTCTACATCAAAGGTTCTGATGCTATCTACCTCATCGCCAAAAAACTCGATACGATAGGGCTGGTCGTGCGAAAACGAAAACACATCCACAATACCACCGCGTACCGAAAACTCACCGGGTTCGGTTACAAAATCGACGCGTTTAAATTGATATTCAAAAAGTACTTCGTTTACAAAATCGATGGATATTTTATCGTTTACCGATACTTTTAGTGTGTTGCGCTCCAACTCTTTTCGGGTGACCACTTTCTCGAAAAGCGCATCGGGATAGGTAACAATTATGGCCGGTTTTTTTTGCGAATTAATGCGGTTTAAAACCTCGGCACGAAGCAACACGTTCGCATTGTCGGTTTCCTCTATTTGGTAAGGTCTGCGGTAACTTCCGGGGTAAAACAGCACGTCTTTGGGGTTGCACAATTGTTCTAAATCGTTTAGGTAATGTGCCGCTTCTTCTTTATCGTTAAAAACAATTAGAAAAGGTTTTTCGGCCTGCTTAAAAACATTTGAAATAACAAAGGACAAAGAGGAGCCAACGAGCCCTTTTAAATGTGTTTTACCTTGATTTTGGGCAATAGCAGTTTGCAGATTTTGCATGTGCAAAGTCTGTGAATAGGTTTGGGAGAGGATGGATTTACTCACCTAATTGTTAGATTTTAAGATTGCAAATATACGGTTTAGAATTATTTTTATAAGGATTTGCCAAAAATTCGCGAATGTTTGTTTTTGAACGGCTCCAACGAATTTTTTGGGTACACATGTGTTTAGGATTTTTAATCCTGAACTTAAGATTACGTATGTTAGTTCTGAATTTGCGTTAGCGATTGAAACGGCATCCTTTTAAATAGAAAAAACTGTCTAAAAGCAGTTTTTTCTATTTAAAAGATATAGTGGAAAGCGCGACCCTTTTTATTTTTCTTAAAAAGGGTAACGCCCCAATAATTTGAAATTTATTCGCTTAAAAGCTGCAGCTTGTAATTTCGGTAACCCGAAGTGTGTTTACCATGCCCTTTTCTTTTATTGGCATTGCCGCTAAGCTTATTAACATATCGCCCGTTTCCAAATAGCCTTTTTTACAAGCTATGGCGTTTACGTCTTCAATGGTTTGGTCGGTGCTTACATACTTATCGTAATAAAAAGCCTGAACGCCCCACAGCAAACTAAGGCGTGTTAAAATACGCTTGTTTGAGGTGAATACCAAAATGTGCGATGACGGTCTCCAAGCCGAAATTTGAAACGCGGTATAACCACTATTTGTTAGTGTTGAAATGGCTTTGGCATTAATTTCGTTGGCCATGTTTGCCGCGTGGTAACAGATGGATTTTGTGATGTAGCGATTAGTACGGATGTGTGGCGGCAACTGCGGTACTTTAATTAAATCGGAGTTTTCTACGCTTATTAAAATATCTGCCATTTGCTTAATAACCTGCACGGGGTAACTACCTACCGAGGTTTCGCCCGAAAGCATAACCGCATCTGCACCGTCCATTACCGAGTTAGCAACATCGTTTACCTCGGCCCTTGTTGGGGTTAAGCTGGAAATCATGGTTTCCATCATTTGCGTTGCTATAATTACCGGAATTCTGGCTTTTTTGGCACGTAGCACCAATTGTTTTTGGATAAGCGGAACTTCTTCAGCCGGTACCTCAACGCCTAAATCACCACGGGCTACCATTAATCCGTCGCAATGCGCTATAATTTTATCAATGTTTTCAACTGCTTCAGGCTTTTCGATTTTAGCGATAATAGGAATTTTGTAATCGTTATGTTTGCTGATTAAATCGCGCAGTTGCATTAAATCTTCGGCATGACGCACAAATGATAACGCAATCCAATCGACACCCTGCCCAATGGCAAAAATGGCATCTTCGATATCTTTTTCGGTCAAAGCCGGTTGGGAAATATTGGTATTGGGAAGGTTTACGCCTTTTTTCGATTTTAACGGCCCACCTTGAATTACGCGTGCCTTAACCTCGGTTTTCTTATTGGTAGAAACCACTTCAAAAATTAATTTCCCATCGTCTAAAAGAATGCGTTCGCCGGGGTTTGCATCTTGCGGGAACCTATCGTAGGTCATATAAACACGTTCTTTTGTGCCTTCAAAACGCTCGCCGGTTGCAAATATTATTTCATCGCCTTCATTAACAACAACATCGCCTTTCATGACGCCCACACGAAGTTTAGGCCCTTGTAAATCGGCTAAAATTGCCGCCGTATAACCAAACTCTTTGTTGAGTTCGCGTATCATTTTTATACGGGCTTCTACATCTTTATATTTTGCATGGGAAAAGTTAATTCTAAATACATTAACCCCCTCTTCAAGCATCCCTTTTAAAATTTCTTTGGTGCTTGTGGCTGGCCCTAATGTGGCTACTATTTTGGTTTTTTTTCTTATCGGCATTAGTTAAAAATTAAATTATCTTTTGATTTTAGTTGATTAACATCAACGCTAAAGGCAGTGGCAACCTGCGGTATATTTAAAATACTATTTAAAATATAAGCTTCTTTACTGAAATTGTTGTCGTTATCTATTTTTAAAAAATAGTTTACACCTTTATGTTCTGGTATTAAATTAAATGTTTTTGTTATTTGCTCTTGTGTGTTAAATAATGATTGTTGGTTATTTTGTGGCACAGCTTCGTGAGTTTTACAAATATTAGACACTAAACTCCAGGTTGTAAGCTGTTTGTTGTCTTCCCATTCAAAAATGGAATACGTCGATTTATCTTTGCTATAATCCAAATCCAATGGCTTTCTAACAAGGCTTATTCCTAAATGTTTATTAAGTAAATAGGCTAACCTGTAATCTTCAATGGTGCAATGAATTGCAATTAAGGTGTACAGTGCTTCTTCAAAAACATCATCTGAAACAAGTTTGTGAACAGCCATAACTCTTCATTAATAACTGTAAATATAGTATTTATAATAGTTAATTGTAATAAGTTTATCTTAATCTTAACGATAAACGCTACTAAAACGTTGTAGTTGATTTTACTGAAAAAGTGTTTTTAAATCATTTTTGACATCCTTTTCTGAAACGCAAAAAAAGCACGCTTAGACGCTTTTTCTTCGGCCTTTTTCTTTGAAGTGGCTCTTGCTTTGGCTATAACTTTTTCGTCGATTGAAAGTTTTACCGAAAAATGCCTAACTTCATCATTCCCAGTATCTTCGTAGACATTATACCTAAATGTTTTCTTTTCTTTCTGGCACCACTCAATGAGTAAACTTTTGTAGCTAATCACTTTTCCTTCTAAGGTTTCAATATCTACATAAGGAATTATAACGCGTTTGAATATAAACTTCTCGCAGTATTTATAGCCCCTATCCAAAAAAATGGCGCCTACTAAAGCTTCAAATAAATTGCCGTGAATATTATCTCCAAATTGCCCTGACGGAATTTTGCTTTCTACCAAATCTATCAGGTTTAAGTCTCTCCCCAGTTCGTTTAAATGTTCTCTACTTACAATTTTAGATCGCATTTTGGTGAGATAACCTTCATCGCCACTGGGTACTTCGAGGTACAAATGCGATGCAATAACAGAGCTTAACATGGCATCGCCTAAAAACTCTAAACGTTCGTAATTTATAGCATTGCCCTTACCATCTTTTATGTTCATTGAACGATGCGTAAATGCCGTGCTGTAAAACTTTAATTTTTTTGGTTTAAACCCAAGGATTTTAGTTAATTGTATAAAAAAATTCCCGTTGCGTTTAAAACGGGAATTTAATATGTTACGAATGTTTTTCATTCGGGATTCAATCTAATTTCTTGAACAATACACAAGCGTTATGTCCGCCAAATCCAAATGTATTACTCATAGCTACTTTAACATCTCGTTTTTGAGCCTTGTTTAATGTTAAATTTAATTCAGGATCAATGTTCTCATCCACCGTTGTATGGTTAATGGTTGGTGGTACAATACCGTGCTCCATCGCCAATATAACCGATATGGCTTCAATGGCTCCCGCTGCACCCAACAAGTGCCCTGTCATTGATTTGGTTGAATTAATATTTATGGTTTTTGCATGACTGCCAAACACTTTTGAGATGGCCTTAAGTTCTGCCACGTCTCCTAAAGGTGTTGATGTTCCATGTGTATTGATATGGTCTACATCTACTGGTTGAAGCCCTGCATCTTTTAAACAATTTTTCATTACCTCAACAACCCCAATACCTTCTGGATGTGGCGCCGTCATATGATAAGCATCGGAAGATAATCCTCCTCCTGCTACCTCGGCATAAATTTTAGCACCTCTTGCCTTGGCATGCTCGTACTCTTCTAAAATTAAAGCCCCGGCACCCTCGCCTAAAACAAAACCATCTCGGGTTCCATCAAAAGGCCTTGAAGCTGTTTCTGGACTTTCATTTCTGGTAGATAGTGCGTGCATAGCATTAAAGCCGCCCATACCGGCAATGGTTACAGCCGCTTCACTTCCTCCGGTTACCACGACATCGCAATACCCTAAACGTATAGAGTTTAAAGCATCGAACATGGCGTTGGCTGAAGATGCACACGCTGAAACGGTGGTGTAATTTGGCCCCATAAAACCATGTTTTATAGAGATGTTTGCAGGCGCAATATCTGCTATCATTTTAGGAATAAAGAATGGGTTAAATCTTGGTGTGCCATCGCCTTCTGCAAAGTTTAAAACTTCTTGCTGAAAGGTTTCCAAACCACCAATACCTGCGCCCCATATAACACCAACACGCAATTTATCGACTTTCTCAAGGTTTAATTTGGAATCTTCAATGGCCTCGTCTGCTGCTACCATAGCATATTGTGCAAACTTATCCATTTTCCGGGCTTCCTTCCTATCAAGAAAATCTGTTGCGTTAAAGTTCTTAACCTCGCAAGCGAATTTGGTTTTAAACTTCTCGGTATCATAATATGTTATAGGCGCAGCACCACTTTTCCCACTAACTAAACCGTCCCAATATTCATCTTTGGTATTGCCAATTGGTGTTAAAGCCCCTAATCCTGTGACTACAACTCGCTTTATTTCCATAAATTTCAGTGCTTATTTTGCAGCTTCAATATAAGATATAGCTTGACCTACTGTTGCAATGTTTTCAGCTTGATCGTCTGGAATTTGGATATCGAATTCTTTTTCAAATTCCATAATTAATTCTACAGTGTCTAAAGAGTCTGCTCCTAAATCGTTAGTGAAGCTAGCTTCTGTTACAACTTCGTTTTCATCAACTCCTAATTTATCAACGATAATCGCTTTTACTCTTGATGCAATGTCTGACATAATATTTTAATTTTAAGTTTTAATTAGTTGGCAAAAATAAAAAACTTTATTTTTAAAACACACCTTTACTTTAAAAATGTGTCGGTAATTTACTAAAATTACTTTTAAGTATTTATATTTTCGCAGCTAATTGTTAATAATTATTCTTTTTTGTTTGAATAATATTAACATTATAAGCTATAATATGAAATGTGCTTGATAATTTTGCTGAACATTGTTGTAATTTCGATTTACGAATGGCACCCGATATTAATTTTAAAATAAAAACCAACAGATGAAACGTATTGTAATTTTTGCGTCCGGAAGTGGTACTAATGCTGAAAATTTAATTAAGTTTTTTCAAAACAGCCATAATGCGTCTGTTATTCAGGTACTTACCAACAATCCTCATGCCAAAGTTTTAGAGCGATGTAAAAAACTGAAAGTCAGTGCTTTATCCTTCAACAAAATAGCATTAACAAAAACTGAAGATGTGTTGAATATTTTAAAAGCTTCAAAACCAGATTTAATCGTGTTGGCCGGTTTTTTATGGAAATTTCCCGATAATATTTTAAATGCATTCCCTAATAAAGTGATTAATGTGCATCCGGCTTTATTGCCCAAATATGGTGGCAAAGGCATGTACGGTATACATGTGCACAACGCGGTGGTTGCCAATAAGGAAAAAGAAACAGGCATTACCATCCATTATGTAAATGAACATTATGATGAAGGCGCCATTATTTTTCAGGCGAGATGCGATGTGGATCCAAATGATTCAGCCGAAGATGTTGCGGCTAAGATTCATGAATTGGAGATGGAACATTTTCCGAAGGTAGTTGAAAAACTTTTAAATGGATAATTCAATGAATGCTGAAAGTATTAAGGGTAAGTTTAAGGTCATTGAAAGTTTTGCAATTAGAACTAAAAAGGAGTTTTACTTGATTGGGAATCTTACAGAAGGACAAATACGAAAAAAATGGTTTGTTTATGTTGTTTTAAGCGGTTCATTATCTTTGACATTAAGAGTTTCTAATATTGAAGAAGTAGAAATATCAGGTGAAAACGAAAAGTATAAATTTTTAACTGTTTCAGGAGATAATGAAACTTTAAATATACTACTTGGGCTTAAAATTGGTAATGAAAACCTTAATATTACGATAGAAGGTAACGATTAATAGATTCCCGCCTTCGCGGGAATGACAAAATGAGCAAAAAAAAGAAAAAATATTATACCGTTTGGAAAGGCCACAAAACAGGGGTTTTTGAAACATGGGATGATTGCAAAGCCCAAATAAAAGACTACCAAGGTGCGGTATACAAATCGTTTTTAACTTTTGATGCTGCAAAAAAAGCCTTAAAAGGGAACTTCAAAGATTATATTGGTAAAGCTTCAAAATTTAAAAGTGAGCTTTCTGAAGCGCAATTAAAAAAAATAGGGCTGCCCAATTACAATTCCATTTCAGTTGATGCCGCTTCCAGCGGAAACCCGGGAAAAATGGAATACCGAGGTGTCTATACCAAAACAAAAAAGCAGCTTTTTATTCAAGGCCCTTTTGAAGAAGGCACCAATAACATAGGTGAATTCCTTGCCATTGTTCATGGTTTGGCATTGCTTAAAAAAAACAATAGCGACCGCATTTTGTATACCGATTCCAGAACCGCGATAAGTTGGGTTAAAAAGAAAAAATGCAACACAAAGCTTGAACGCAACGAAAAGAACAAACCCCTGTTCGAACTTGTTGATAGAGCCATCGATTGGTTGAAAACCAACAGCTACAAAACCGTTATTGTAAAATGGGAAACCAAAGCTTGGGGAGAAATTCCTGCGGATTTTGGGCGAAAATAAATTCGTTTTTTAGCACTTAAAACACTTATATTTGCAAAAAATTATAACACCTTTTTATGGGTAAATTAGTAATAGTGGGCACCATGGCTTTTGATGCCATTGAAACGCCTTTCGGAAAAACCGATAAAATTCTTGGTGGAGCTGCCACTTTTATTGGTCTTGCAGCGTCTCATTTTAATGTTGATGCCACAGCCATTTCAATTGTTGGTGGCGATTTTCCTCAAGATTATTTAGATTTATTATCAAACAAAAACATCGATCTCACTGGAGTAGAAATTGTTGAAAATGGTAAAACGTTTTTTTGGAGCGGACGTTACCATAACGACATGAATTCCAGAGATACGCTTGTTACAGAATTAAATACGCTCGCCGATTTTAACCCCGTTGTGCCAAAAAATTATCGTAATGCCGAAGTGGTTATGTTAGGAAATTTACATCCTATCGTCCAATCTAGCGTGTTAGACCAAATGACTACCAAACCAAAATTAGTCATTTTAGATACTATGAATTTTTGGATGGATTCAGCTTTAGATGATTTGCACAACGTAATAAAACGTGTTGATGTGATTACTATAAACGATGAGGAAGCACGACAGTTAACTGGTGAATATTCGTTGGTTGTTGCAGCCAAAAAAATACACGAGATGGGACCAAAATACGTCGTAATTAAAAAAGGCGAACATGGGGCGTTGTTGTTTCATCACGACCACGTGTTTTTTGCACCCGCTTTACCGCTTAAAGAGGTTTTCGATCCAACAGGCGCTGGCGATACCTTTGCCGGAGGATTTGCCGGTTACATTGCAAAAACAGGAGACACCTCGTTCGACAACATGAAAAACGCCGTGATATATGGCTCGACATTAGCATCGTTTTGCGTTGAAAAATTCGGAACCGAACGTATGGTTAATCTAACGAATGAAGAAGTGCACAAACGCCTATTGCAATTTAAACAATTAACGCAATTTGATATAGAATTAGCATAAACAAACGCGCTCATAAATAGAGCGCGTTTTTATTTTAAGATAAAGCTTCAAAATAATTATATTTTTAAAACAATAAATTGTTATTCCTCCGAAAGCAGGAATCAAAACTCAAATAAAACGCAAAATGAGTGATGCATTAAAACACGAATGTGGCATAGCCATGATAAGGCTTTTAAAACCACTGGAATACTATAAAGAAAAATACGGCAGCGCATTTTATGGTGTGAATAAAATGTACTTAATGATGGAAAAACAGCACAACCGTGGGCAGGACGGAGCTGGTTTTGCAAGTATTAAACTAGACACCAAACCAGGCGAGCGCTACATAAGTAGAGTACGCTCGATAGCGCAACAGCCCATTCAAGATATTTTTGCACAGATTAACCAGCGAATTAATAAAGAACTTACCGAGCATCCTGAATATGCCGATGATGTTGCTGCACAAAAAAAGCACATTCCGTATATAGGCGAAGTTCTTTTGGGGCACGTGCGTTATGGAACTTTTGGTAAAAACAGCGCAGAAAATGTACATCCGTTTTTAAGACAAAACAATTGGATGCACAGAAACTTAATTATGGCTGGAAATTTCAACATGACCAATGTTAAAGAGCTATTTAGCAATTTAATTGAGTTAGGGCAACACCCAAAAGAATACACCGATACCATAACCATTATGGAAAAAATCGGTCATTTTTTAGATGATGCCGTAAGTAAAATTTATAAAGACCTAAAAAAAGAAGGCTATAATAAGCAAGAAGCTTCTCCGTTAATCGCAGAACGCTTAAAAGTAAGCAAAATATTACGACGAGCTGCAAAAAATTGGGATGGTGGTTATGCCATGGCAGGACTTATTGGCCATGGCGATGCATTCGTTTTAAGAGATCCCGCAGGTATTCGCCCTACCTATTATTATAAAGATGACGAAATAGTTGTGGTCGCTTCAGAGCGTCCCGTAATTCAAACGGTTTTTAATGTTGATTTTAAAGATGTTAAAGAATTAAAACCGGGGCATGCAATCATTACCAAAAAATCAGGAAAGGTATCCATTAAAAAAATATTAGAACCTTTAGAAAGGAAATCCTGTTCGTTTGAGCGCATTTATTTCTCCCGAGGAAGTGATGCCGAAATATACCAAGAACGCAAAACGCTAGGGAAGCTATTGATGCCTAAAGTTTTGGAAGCTATTGATGATGATACGAAAAACACCGTGTTTTCATATATCCCAAATACAGCCGAAACATCCTTTTTTGGAATGATAGAAACCGTTGAAGATTACTTAAACGAAAAGAAGACCGAAGCCATTTTAAAAGGTGGTGGTAAAATGTCTGCCCAAAAAGTCACCGAGATTTTAGAAGAAAGACCGCGCATTGAAAAAATAGCCATAAAAGATGTTAAGCTACGAACCTTTATAACCGAAGATAGTAGTCGCGACGATTTGGTGGCCCATGTTTACGATGTAACTTATGGCGTTATAAAACCAACCGATAATTTGGTAATAATTGACGATAGTATTGTACGTGGCACCACTTTAAAAATGAGTATTCTTAAAATGCTGGACAGATTGCATCCTAAAAAGATTGTAGTCGTTTCCTCGGCGCCGCAAATACGCTACCCAGACTGTTACGGCATTGATATGGCAAATCTTGAAACACTCATAGCTTTTAGAGCTGCATTGGCCTTGTTGAAGGACAGAAACATGTACCATATCGTTGAAGATGTTTATAATAAATGTTTGGTACAAACCGAATTGGACGATAAAGACGTTAAGAATTTCGTTAAGGAAATTTACGACCCTTTTACCGATGAAGAAATCTCGGATAAAGCTGCCGAATTATTAAGTGATGAATGTATAAAGGCGGAGGTTAAAATTATTTTTCAGCCTGTAGAAAATTTACATAAAGCTTGCCCAGATCATGCAGGTGATTGGTATTTTACGGGAAACTATCCAACCGTTGGTGGAAACAGGGTTGTAAACAGGGCTTTTATTAATTTTTACGAAGGCAATAAGGAACGGGCTTATTAAGTTATAAAAGTATAACCTACTAGTAGAGGATTATTGCATAAAAACATTTAATCTGAAAAAAACGACCGTTCGTCTAAAAAATAATCGTTTTCTATTAAATACGCATAAATTGGTATCACCATAACATAAGTAGGTTAAGTTCATGGTAGATTTGGGGCAAAAAAAGGTGAACTTCTGTTCGCCTTTTTTTATGCATTTTACTTTTTTATCACACTATAATTGCAACAAGTCTTTTTTCCTTAAACATTCAGTGTTATCTCATTTAAGCCAATATATAAGCCGTTTAACTAAAATATTTTAGCGGGCTGTTTCAACGTTATATATTTGTTCCACCATAACATAAGTAGGTTAAGTTTATGGTAGATTTGGGGCAAAAAGGTGAACATCTGTTCACCTTTTTCATTTTATATCGTCTCCAGAAAATTAGAAGTTTCTTTTTTATATTAATTCACCATTTTCAAATCGTTTATCCTACACTGAATTTAAAATATTGGATAACCTAGTAAAAAGGTCGAGAAACGATGATAATAATCGACTTCAAAAGATATCTATAGCAAAATGGAATGCATAGTCTTATTTTAGAAAGACTAAACCGATTAGATATGTAGCGTAATAGCAGGTAGCCCCGCTAAGGTTAATCCAACTTATCCGTTAGTTTAACAAACACTTTTTTAGGGTTTTTGTTTTCATATAAAACCTCATATACGGCATTTATAATAGGGATTTTTGCTTTTTTCCCGTTCTTTTCGTGAAGTAAATGTGCACTTTTTGTAGCATAATAACCTTCGGCAACCATATTCATTTCCATTTGAGCCGATTTTACGGTGTAACCCTTGCCAATCATGTTTCCGAACATACGGTTTCTGGAAAACACAGAGTAACCCGTTACCAATAAGTCGCCCAAATATGCCGAATTGTTAATGTTGCGTTTCATTTTGTGGCGCTTTTTTATAAACCGTTTCATTTCCCGAATGGCATTGCTCATTAACACACTTTGGAAATTATCGCCATAACCCAATCCGTGGGCAATTCCTGCGGCAATAGCATAAATGTTTTTAAGCATAACGGCATATTCAATACCAATAATATCGTCGCTAATGGTCGTTTTAATGTAATGGCTGGACAAATTATCGGCAATATTTTGAGCCTTTTCAGCGTCGGAACACGATACCGTTAAATATGATAAACGCTCTAAAGCAACCTCTTCTGCATGACAAGGACCAGCAATTACGGCAATATTATCGTATGGGATTTTATAAACATCATGAAAATGTTCGCCAACCAACAATCCCGTTTCGGGCATGATACCTTTTACGGCCGAAACAATGATTTTGTTTCCAATATTGGTTGTTAATTTCTCCAATTCCGAATGCATAAAAGCCGAAGGAATTACAAATATTAAAACATCGGCATAATCGGCAATTTCATTAATATCGTTACTCAGCTTCAATTGCTCTAAATGAAACTCTACCGAGCTTAAATAATTCGGGTTGTGTTGTTCTTTTAACAAATGTTCTTTGGTATAAACACTGCGCATGTACCAACCCACTTCATCTAAATTTTCGCAAAGCATTTTTACAATGGCTGTTGCCCAACTTCCTGCGCCAAAAACCGCATATTTTAAAGGTTTATCCATAAAAAACATAATTATTTGAATCTCAAAAATACGTAAAAAAACAATCATTTTTAAGCCCATAAAATATTCGCACTCGTTTTTTGGCACGCGTTTTGAAACTGTGTAAATAGAAACCCTAAAAATGTTTGATTATGAAGACTGTAAAAATACTTTTAACTTTTGCTTTATCAGCAACACTATTTACATCTTGTTATGTAGAAAATAATATAATTGATGAGGAGCCAACAATTTCGATAAACCAATTGTTAAGTTCTTACGAATTATGGTATGTAGATATTAATAGCACGAGTGGCTACGGCACCACACCGTTTTTGCAAAAAGCGTTTACCATTTCGTTTAAAAACGGCGTTATGTTTGCTAACAACAATTTGGTTGGTATTGGCAGCAGTGGCAGTGGTTACGGTATTGCAGTTGCCGATTACAATGCTTACGATATGATTTTAGATGTAAACCACGATGTGGATGGGTTTGAAACTTTTGATGTGTATCAAATAGATAATAATACGATTGAATTATACAATCCAAATAATGACACCTCGTATTTTTTAGACGGTTACCAACGTAGTAATTTCGATTACGATTTTGTGTTCTACGACAATATTCATTATTTCTTACAGGAATACGAAGCTTGGGAAAAAACTTATACCAGTGAGTTTGGTGCCATTAACGAATTTGACAACGAAAACTATTTGCAGTTTTTAGCCGGAGGAAGCGACGATACTTTTAGAAGCTCGCAGGACGAAAACGGGACAAGTCTGAATAATCTTGTTTGGGATTACACCGGGTTTTATGGCGTTGGAAATATTACCGGAAATTCAAAACTTAAAACTTTAACATTAGATTATGATTCCTTCGACAATGAACATTTCGAATTAAGCGTTTTAAATGATGCCAAGATAGAATTGTTTCACCCGGCATCTGAAACCGTTTACGAGTTTGAAGGTCGAGGGTACATTCAGTATCTAAAAAATGATGGTGTAAAGAGGAAAGAAACCCTTAAAAGAAACGACATGCGTAAGGAAAGAAAAAATAAAGTAGACAACCCAAGAAAAAACACTAGGGTTTAATAAAAATTTTGGTTGGTTATTTAGTTGAGAAACTGTTTAGGGCACTTTGCTTTAAGCAGTTTCTTTTTGGTTTAAAAACAAGCATGTTGACCAATTAAAATTACTCATATTAATCAGAAATAATTTCAATTTCGTGTTATCTATTTGTTCAATGGTTATAATCAAGTTTATATTCTTGGTTCTAAAAGGCGTAGCGATCTTAAATCTTTTTATACTTAATATGTGACTATTAAATTCTTACTGTGTCTTAACATATGTATCGATAAAATAATGTATTTTAACCTGAACAAAAATTAATTAGTAACACTTAAAAAAAACAAAACAAAAATGGGACTATTTTCATTCATTAAAAACGCGGGCGCCAAAGTATTTGGCATTGGGAAAACAGATGCTGAAGAAGCTGCCGAAGCAGCGGCTGCTAAACTTAAAGCTGAAGCAACGGCTGCGGCAAGTTTACAAGAAACAGTTGGAGATTTACAATTACAGGTAGAAAACCTTAATATTCATATTGCTGGCGATACAGCAACAATTACAGGAAAAGCATACAACCAAGCTACAAAAGAAAAAGTAGTTTTGGTAGTGGGCAACTCAAACGGTATTGCGACTGTGGACGACCAAATGACGGTTGAGCACGTTGAGCCAGAAGCACAATTTCACACCGTGGTAAGTGGCGACACGCTAGGGAAAATAGCTAAAAAATATTATGGCAACGCGATGAAATATCCAGAAATTTTTGAAGCTAACAAGCCTATGCTTACCGATCCGGATAAAATTTATCCAGGCCAAGTATTGCGCATACCTGCCTTAGACTAATTTAAAGTACCTACTTTATATGCAAAAAGCCAACTTAAAAAAAGTTGGCTTTTTTGTCTTTTTATCCTTTACTGAAATAAAGTAGCTGCTTTTTCTTTCTACAGAAGTGCTATCCTAATTTTGTGCTTGTTGCTTAGCCTCTTCAATCATTTTTTCGCTCGGTACAATAGCGACGTTTACACGACGGTTTTTTGCGCGCCCTTCGGCTGTAGCGTTATCGTGCATGGGCTGCGATTCGCCAAACCAATTGGTAGTAAAACGCCCAGAACTCAAACCTTTTCCTTTTAAGTAATTTGTAACGGCATAGGCCCTGTTTTTTGAGAGCACCATATTCGATTCATCGCTACCTACACTATCAGTGTGTCCAACCACAAGAATATTGGTATCTGGATATTCTTTAAATACATTCGCCAATTTATTCAAAGTTTCCTGCGAAGCAGAATTGATATTATATTTAGCGGTAGCAAAGTAAACGCCACTATTTTCATCAAAAGTAACTACAATACCGTTATCTACGCGCTCGACTTGCGCTCCAGGAATTTCTTCTTCAATTTTCTGAGCTTGTTTATCCATTTTGTTGCCAATTAGCACGCCTGCACCACCACCAACAACGCCTCCAATAACAGCACCTAATTCGCCATTACCGCCTTTACCAACATTGTTTCCGATAATGGCCCCCAAAATAGCGCCACCCGTTGCACCAATTACAGCGCCTTTTTGTTTGTTGTTTGCATTTTCAATAGCCTTACAGTTAACTAGACTAATAGCCAAAACCAAGCTTAAAAAAGTTATTCCTATTTTTTTTATATACATTTTCATCATTTTATATTTTATATTGTTTTTTTGAAATTAGACCGATTGAATTCAATCTATTATTGTGGGATAAAATTCATGGTAATAACAAATGGTGCACCGTCAAGCATAACGGTGTGCTCCCATTGCATTGAGGTTTCGGACAAGGCTTTCAGCTTTATTCTAAACCCTTGATTGTTCTCCGACTTTCCTTTTTCGTTGGTCGGTTTCAACAGAAAATCATAAAGTCCCGTTTGAGCATCAACTTCTTGAATTGTGAAATTAAAATACCTGTCGCCGGTGGCACATTCCGTATTGTTTATAGCATACGTTCCGGTGTTGTTGTTTGGTACAAATTGCCACGCGCTGCCTTCAAAACATGCTTTTGAGACATCGTTTAGCAAGGTAACATTGTAAGTGCCTGATTTATTATAGCTAACCGAGGTTAACGACCAATTTCCTTTAATTGTTTTATTGGCTTGTCGTACGGTTTTTGATGTTCCGCAAGACATAAAAGTGATTGTTAATAGTACTATTAGTAGGTTTTTCATAATGTTTATTGATTTTAATATGTCATCAAATCTAGATATAAGCGTTAAATTACATTGATGCTTTTGATTAAAATATTAATACGTTCACTAATACATACGATAAATAATGTGAAGTTGGATTTAATAAAATGCTTACAAACAGATTTTCTTGAAAACATTAATTAAACAAGTAAAAAGACAAGCTAAAATACTTAACTTATTTGCAATCCATTTGAAACTTTAGAATCATCAGGGTTTACAAACACCAGCTTTCCATCAGGGGTTTCGGTCATTAAAATCATGCCTTGGCTTTCTACACCTCGAAGCGCTCTAGGAGCAAGATTTACCAAAACGGTTACTCTTTTTCCAACCACTTCTTCGGCCGTAAAGCTTTCTGCAATTCCAGAAACTATGGTGCGTACATCAATACCCGTATCTACTTTTAGCTTTAACAACTTTTTGGTTTTGGGCATTTTTTCGGCTTCCAAAATCGTACCAACCCGAATATCCAATTTGGTAAAATCCTCGAAGGTAATTGAGTCTTTTTGTGGCTCGACAGTGGCATTTGCTTTTTCATTGGCTTTTTTACTGGCTACTAATTTATCCAATTGCTTTTGAATGGTGTCATCTTCAATTTTAGAAAACAGCAATTCTGCCTTTCCTATTTGATGGTTTGCTGGAAGTAATACGTCTTTGGTACTTACTTCGTTCCATGTGTTCTCGATACCATTCTCCGCTGTCGAATCACTCGAACTGAGATTAAGGATGCCTTTTAACTTATTTGAAGTAAACGGTAAAAACGGTTCGCTTAAAGTGGCCAATGCCGATGCTATTTGAAGCGCAACATACATGATGGTTTTGGTGCGCTCTTCATCAACTTTAATTACTTTCCAAGGTTCTTCGTCAGCCAAATATTTATTGCCTAATCGGGCTAAATTCATAAGTTCTTGTCCGGCTTCCCTAAATCGATACCGTTCAATAGAACTCGCAATCACATCTGGATAGGCTTTTACCGTTGCCAAAGTCTCGTTATCTATTGGCGATAACTCATTTGGCGCAGGCACAACACCGTTGTAATATTTATTGGTTAGCACCACAACACGATTGATAAAATTGCCAAAAATAGCCACCAATTCGTTATTGTTTCGTGCTTGAAAATCTTTCCAAGTAAAATCGTTGTCCTTGGTTTCTGGGGCGTTTGCGGTTAAAACGTAACGCAGCACATCTTGCTGGTTTGGGAAATCCTGCAAATACTCCGTTAACCAAACGGCCCAATTTTTGGAAGTTGATAACTTATTGCCTTCTAAATTCAAAAACTCGTTTGCGGGCACATTTTCCGGTAAAATATAAGAACCTTCCGCCTTTAGCATGGCCGGAAAAATGATACAGTGAAAAACAATATTATCCTTACCTATAAAGTGTACCAATTTTGTGTTTTCGTCTTTCCAATAAGGCTCCCAATCTTTCCCTTCGCGAGCGGCCCATTCTTTGGTTGACGAAATATAACCTATGGGCGCATCAAACCAAACGTAAAGCACTTTACCTTCGCCACCTTCGGCGGGTACGGGAATGCCCCAATCTAAATCGCGGGTTACGGCACGCGGACGCAAACCATCGTCAATCCACGATTTTACTTGTCCGTACACATTGGGCTTCCAATCTTTTTTGTGTCCTTTTAAAATCCATTCCTTTAAAAAATCCTCATGTTTATCCAAAGGCAAAAACCAGTGTTTGGTTTGTTTTAAAGTAGGAACATTGCCCGTTATTGCCGATTTCGGATTTATTAAATCGGTAGCATTATGGCTGGTGCCACAATTTTCACATTGGTCGCCATAGCTTTCCTCGTTGCCACATTTTGGGCACGTGCCTATAACAAAACGGTCTGCCAAAAACTGGTTGGCTTCTTCATCAAATAATTGCTCAGTGGTTTCTTCAACAAACTCTCCTTTATCATTTAAAGTGGTAAAAAATTCCGATGCAGTTTTATGATGAATTTTAGCCGATGTACGCGAATAATTATCAAAGGTTATCCCAAAATCCTCAAAAGATGCTTTGATTATAGCATGGTATTTATCGACAATATCCTGCGGAGAAACACCTTCGCTTTTTGCTTTAATGGTGATGGGCACACCGTGTTCGTCGCTTCCGCAAACAAAAAGCACATCGTTTCCGGTTAAACGTAAATAGCGTGCGTAAATATCGGCCGGTACATAAACACCCGCTAAATGCCCGATGTGAATGGAGCCGTTGGTGTACGGTAATGCAGCGGTAATGGTATATCGTTCTGGTTGATTCATTGTGAAATTAGAATTAAACTGCCATTGTGAGTTTTTTGGTAAAAACTATGGTAATCTGCTAAATTTTGAAAAGATTACCGCGTCGCTTCTCTCCTCGTAATGACGTTAGATTTTAACAAGCCGTAAAAGTACGCATTTTGAAGGCTATTTAGAAAAAAATATCTGCTTTTCGTGGTAGCAAAAAACCTGTTTTTTCAAACTTACATACATTGCTTTTTTTCCTACATTTGAAATAAAAAGGCTAATGAAAAACCAACTTCTTCTATTTTGTCTATTTATAATTTCATTTTATGGTATAGGCCAAAACGATGCTGATTCTACTCAGGTTAAACAGAACCCTATAATTTATGGCGATTTTATGATAGGTGGCGCTGGAGGAGAAGCTAGAGGATTATCTTTTGTGTTTGATTTAAATTATCAGTTTAACAAAGATTTAATCACGTTTAGAAGTTTACATCTACTCGATAAAAATGAAGATGTGAATTTTTTTGAAGCTATTTTTATATTTCCTATTTATATGGGCGGTGATTCTATGAACGAATTCTCTTTGCTTTATGGCAAGCGCTTTATTTTTGATGGGTCTGCACTCAGCATATCTGCCGGGGTATCTCAGAACTTAAGGAAATTCGAAGAAACAATTAACAATACTAAAGTTTCGCAAAGAAGTTCTTATATTGGAATCCCTTTTGAAGTAAACTTTAATTCCTTTAAGAGAGTTAAAAAGAGATACCGAATTGTTTATGGTTTAATCCCGATTGGAAAACCAACTTCTTTTGGAAGATCGATAGGGTTCAAGCTTTTTGGGAATTTTGGCAAGTTTAATTATTTTGGACTTGGTATTAATTTTGGTTGGGGCTGGCACAAAAAATATTAAATTATGAAATTAAAAAAACTAATGGTATGTTTTCTATTATTAATAGGAACATTTGAAGCGTTTTCACAAAACAAATTGATTCAACCACCTTATTTAAAGGCTGGAGATACGGTTGCTATTGTTGCGCCTTCGGGCATTTTAAAAAATAAATTAAAGGAAATGGAAGCCACCAAAACACTTCTTAAAAGTTGGGGCTTGCACACCGTTGTTGGAAAACATGTTTTTAACCAAGCAAATCATTTTGCGGGAACCGATAGCGAGCGTTGTGAAGACTACCAAAACGCTCTGGACGACCCTACAATAAGTGCCATTATGTGCGCTCGCGGTGGCTACGGAACGGTTAGGATTCTTGATAAATTGGATTATACAAAATTTAAAAACCACCCAAAATGGCTGATTGGATATTCTGATATTACGGCTTTGCACAATCAATTGCATAACGAAGGTTTTGAAAGCCTTCATGCTATGATGTGCACGAGTATGATTGATGATTTGGAAGCCATTAAAGAAACAATTTCAACCTTTAAAGATGCTATTTTCGGAAAGCCTTTAAGCTATACCCTAGAAGGTTCTGAGTATAATAAATCGGGCAGCAGTTCGGGACAGTTGGTTGGTGGCAACTTAACTTTATTGCATACCATGTTGGGCTCTGAAACCAGTATAGATGTGTCTGGAAAAATACTGTTTATTGAAGAAGTTGGTGAACACAAATACCACATAGACCGGATGTTACAAAGCTTAAAACGTGCTGGTTATTTCGATAACTGTAAAGGCGTAATTGTGGGCGATATAAATAAGATACGAAAAAACACAACGCCTTGGGGAAGCTCGATAGAGCAGCTTATTTTAGATGCTTTGGCAGATTATGATTTCCCGATTGCGTTTAATATGCCCGCCGGACACGAGGACGATAATCGTGCTTTGATTTTGGGACGAACAATTAAATTGACCGTTGATAAAGATAAAAGTTTGGTTGTTTTTGAGGAGTAATAAAATATAAACACCTAAAAACCAGTATGTTTTGCTAATGTCATATTTAAAGGTTATCTTTGTGCCAATTCGTGATACAACATGACAACAAATTATTTTTTATATAAACAAGCAAGTTCTGTTGAGGTATTTCAATCAATACCTTATTTGCACGATGATATTTTTTTAAATCACTCCAAAGAGTTTATTCTATAATCCCTGTCAAGACTCAAGACAGGGCATTTATACAGTTTTACAGAATACATTTTAATCATTATTTTCCTTTTTTTAATGCTGCTTTTTACGGTTAAACGCCTGCATGATTTATGCTGTGTTTAATGGTTTGGGTCAAAAACAAAAGCCTTAAAAAAAAGAAAGTTTTAAATATCAATATTATGTCAGATCAAGTTATTTTAACAACCGGAATTTACGATATGATCAAAGATCACGTAAGAAGAAAAAAAGTAACCCAACAAGAAGAAGAGCTATTGCTTGAAGAATTAAGAGGGGCAAAACAGGTGCGTCGAAGAGAATTACCAAACGACGTTGTAACGGTAAACCGTAGAGTAAAAATTATGGACCACACAGCGAATAAAGAAGAGGAATACATTTTCGTTTCAACCGATAAAAAGAATAACAAAAAGCGTAAATCTTCAATTTTAAGTGATGTTGCCGTGGCTACAGTGGGCCGAAAAGTTGGCGATATTATTACTTGGCCTTTTAGAAATGGTGAGAAAAAGATGGAGATATTACACGTTGAAGAATTTCACCAAGCTTAACTATAAGCTACTCTAATATTTTTAAAAAACCTTGGATTTATAAATCCAAGGTTTTTTGTTTTTAATAAAAATTTCTTGAAACGAACCATCCTCGAGACAGAGTCATAGAGGTATTTCGCTCGTATCATTTTGACCTTAGAATCAAAAACCGAAATTTGGTATTTAGATTCCCGATTTCTCGGGAATGACAATTTCAACGGAAACCCCGAGGCAGAGCCTCAAGGAATTCTTTTCGATTAAAACCCGCGCTCCTTTTGCAACTGCTCATAAGCCATTTGCACTTGCCTGAATTTTTCTTCGGCGCCATTTTGGTGTTCTTTACCTAAGTGAATTACTTTATCGGGATGGTATTTTTTTGCCATTTTACGGTAGGCTCTTTTTACGTCGTCGTTGGTAGCGCTTTTATCAATCTCCAATATTTTATAGGCGTTGTCGCTGCTGTTATAAAACATGGCTTTAATGCTCTCATAATCGCGCGAACTAATACCCAAATAACCAGCAATGGTATAAATTTGTTTCACCTCGTTTTCGGTAACAAAGCCATCGGCTTTGGCTATACCAAATAAAAAATGGATGAGCTGTAAACGCGATGGATGATCCATCATTTGTTTAATTTGCAAACACACCGGTCTTACCGAAATGTTTTGTTTGCTTATATTTTTAAACAATTTAAAGGCTCGATTTGCACGTTCTTTGCCGTACATGTTCAAGAATTGCTGCCGTACGAAATCCAGTTCGCGTTGGTCTTGTTTTCCATCGGCCTTGATAACTACCGATGCCAAAACCAAAAGACTTACTTCAAAATCGCCCGATTGTGTTTGTGGACGTTGTCTGGGTTGTGTTCTGTAGGTCGATCTTCCGCGGCTTTTGGATTGCCTTTCGCCCAAAAGCGGATCGCTACTACCGTTTGTCATTGAATCTATTAGGCTTCCAATGGCTAATCCGATGATGGCCCCAATTGGCCCACCGAACGACCAGCCTAAAGCACCACCTATCCATTTTGAAAAACTCATGTTGTTTTCTTGTTTTTATTATGGTTCAAATATACTATTGTTAGTTGAAATTTATAAGGTTTTGTTACATTTCGACGGTGTCTGTGTTGAGCAAAGTTGAAATGCTCAATGCAAACCCCTGCGTTAAGGATAGAAGCGGCATCCTATTGCTTTTTTGCAAAAGATATAGCGGATAGCCTGACCTTATAACGCCATAAGCGTTTTAAGGGAACGCCCTAACCCTAATTACACGTTTTTTGATTAACTTTGCAGTATAATTATTAATAATAAAAAATTAAGATATGTATCCAGCAGAATTAGTAAAACCAATGCGCGAAGATTTAACCAATGTTGGTTTTGAAGAGTTACAAACTGCCGAGGCTGTTGATGCTGCTTTAGCAAAGGAAGGAACGACTTTAGTGGTTGTAAATTCGGTTTGTGGTTGTGCAGCGGCCAATGCGCGCCCAGGGGCGAGAATGAGTTTGCAAAATGCCAAACGACCAGACCATATTACAACTGTTTTTGCAGGTGTTGATAAGGAGGCTGTTGATAAGGCACGAGAATATATGATTCCCTTTCCTCCAAGTTCACCATGTGTGGCCTTGTTTAAAGATGGCGAATTGGTGCACATGTTAGAGCGCCACCACATTGAAGGCAGACCAGCAGAATTAATTGCTGAAAACTTGGTTGATGCCTACAATGCGCACTGTTAAAATTTAGATGTATTTTAATTGGGCTAATTATGTAGCCCAAAAAAATATAAAATGAAAATTAGACCTGTTATGTTAAAACATGACGGGTCTTTTTAGTTAAATTAAGTTTGAAATCGCTTAGATTTGATTAAAATTTAGATTTTTGCATGACCTTGATTAAATATATCATCCAGCACACTAAGCTGCCAGAGCAGGCCGTAAAAAACACCATCGAGTTACTTAACCAAGACTGTACCATTCCGTTTATTTCACGCTACCGAAAAGAACGCACCGGAAATTTGGATGAAGTTCAAATTGGAGACATTGTAAAATACAAAGATCAATTTGAAGCGTTGGAAAAGCGAAAGGTTGCAATTTTAAAAGCACTTGAAGAACAAGCTGTTTTAACAGGGGAATTAAAACAGAAAATCGAATCGACCCAAGATTTAACCGCACTAGAAGATTTATACCTGCCCTATAAAAAAAGTCGAAAAACAAAAGCTGAAAAAGCGCGACAAAACGGTTTGGAACCGCTCGCAAAAATTATTATGGGTCAGAATGCAAACGATTTGGAATCTATTGCATTGAGATACGTAAAAGGCGATGTTAATTCAGTTGACGATGCTTTGGAAGGTGGGCGTCATATTATTTCAGAATGGATAAACGAGCGTACCGATATCCGGAACAATATCCGCCATCAACTAGAGCGATTTGCCATGATTTCCACAAAAGCGGTAAAAACAAAAGCAAGTGAAAACGCCCAAAAGTTTAGAGATTATTTTGATTGGGAAGAAAATTTAAGCAGAATCCCATCACACCGATTATTAGCTATTTTAAGAGCTGAAACCGAAGGCTTTATTCGCGTAAAAATAAACATAGATGACGAGCGCGCTCTAAATCACATGGAAATACGCCTTATTAAAAGCAATAACGCTTGCGCGGAACACATAAAAACCGCCATTCAAGATGCGTATAAACGCTTGTTGTTACCATCGTTAAGCAATGAAGCACTACAAATAGCCAAGGAAAAAGCCGACGAATCTGCCATTGGTGTATTCGCTAAAAACCTAAAACAATTGCTATTGGGTGCACCGTTGGGCGAAAAACGTGTGTTGGCTATCGACCCAGGATTTAGAACTGGTTGTAAAGTGGTGTGTTTAGATGCGCAAGGGCAATTAAAATACAACGAAACCATTTATCCGCATCCACCAAAAAACGATAGCCTTGGCGCCATGAAAAAAATAAGTTCGCTTGCTGATGCCTATAAAATTGAAGCCATTGCCATTGGTAACGGCACGGCATCCCGCGAAACCGAAGCCTTAATTAGAAAAATTAGATTTAAAAACGACATTCAAGTATTTGTCGTTAGTGAGGCTGGCGCGAGTATTTATTCGGCATCTAAAATCGCACGGGAGGAATTCCCCAATTACGATGTTACGGTTCGTGGTAGTGTTTCCATTGGTCGGCGTTTGCAAGACCCACTAGCGGAATTGGTAAAAATTGATGCCAAATCTATTGGCGTAGGGCAATATCAGCACGATGTCGATCAGACCAAATTACAAAAGTCGTTAGATACAGTGGTTGAAAATTGTGTGAATTCGGTTGGGGTAAACATCAATACTGCCAGCAAACCGTTATTGAGTTATGTGTCGGGAATTGGCCCCAAACTAGCCGAAAACATTTTTAATTACCGAAACGAAAACGGGTCGTTTACCTCAAGAAACGACATAAAAAAAGTACCGCGTTTGGGTGCAAAGGCCTTTGAGCAAGGTGCTGCTTTTTTAAGAATTAAAGGTGCCAAAAACCCGTTAGACGATTCGGCCGTACACCCTGAAAGTTATGGCATTGTAAAACAGATGGCGAAAGATTTGGGTAAAAACGTTGCGGATGTAATAGGGCATTCCGAATTGCTTAAAAACATAGATTTAAAACCATACTGCACCGATTCGGTTGGCTTACCGACGCTTGAAGACATTGTTAAAGAACTTGAAAAACCCGGTTTGGATATTCGCGAACAAGCCAAAGTATTTACTTTTAACCAAAATATAAAAACAATTAACGATTTGCGCGAAGGCCAATTGCTTCCGGGAATTGTCAACAACATCACTAATTTCGGTTGTTTTGTTGATGTTGGTATTAAAGAAAGCGGTCTCATCCATGTTTCAAATCTATCGGATACGTTTGTAAAAGACGTGAATGAGCACGTAAGTTTACACCAACAAATTATTGTAAAAGTTTTAGAGGTTGATGTTCCGCGAAAGCGCATTCAACTAAAGTTGCATAAGTAATAAAAACAGGATAATATACTATCATAAATTGCCAATTTAGTCTCATGAAAACGCGCTGTAGTCAACTACTTTTGCCGATTTATTTTTAGTCACTAATTTAATTCAAATGAAAAGGGCAAGAATCGCACTCGTTATTGGAATATTTTGCATTTCGGTATTCCCTATTTTGGTTAAGCTTAACTTAACGCCAGGGGTTATTTCGGCATTTTATCGAATGTTGTTTTCACTGTTGCTACTTTTACCCTATGTATTAATAACACGACAACTAAAAATTCCTAATTTAAAAATAGGGTTATTGGCGGTTTTATGTGGCGTTATTTTTGGTAGTGATGTGGCCGTTTGGAATATTGCCATACAAGAATCTACCGCTACGCAAGCCTCGTTATTAACCAATTTATCGCCTGTTTGGGTGGGTGTTTTAGCGTTGCTATTTTTAAAGGACAAGCCCAAAACCAATTTCTGGATTGGTACCGTAATTGCGGTTTTTGGAATGATTTTGTTGGTTGGTTTTTCGGTTTTTAAAAATTTAGATTTCGATTTGGCCTTTAGCTTTGGAGTACTTTCGGGGGTTTTATATGCATTTTATATGCTAATAAGCAAGGAGGTTTTAAAAAATATGGACGTTATCACTTTTATGACGATAAGTTTAGCCGCTTCTTCTTTACATTTAGGCGTTGTGAGTTATGCAATAAACGAACCTTTTTCTGGATTTTCAGATGCCGGTTGGTTGGTATTGGTTATTCAAGCTGTTGTTTGTCAGCTTTTGGCTTGGCTTCTTATTAGTTACGCCACTAAGCACATGCGCGCTACAAGGGTTTCGGTAAGTTTGCTGGGTCAAGGTATTTTAGCATCAGCTTTAGCGTGGTTATTTATTGATGAAACCATTACCCTAAACATGGTGTTGGGCGGTATTATTTTATTAATAGGCATTGGTGTTACTTTTATAGAAAAACAGCTCGTCACTTTTAAAAAATAACACGGTATATTTTTTTTAACCGAACAAAAAATGAAGGGTTTTTAAAGGTTGATGTTTCCGCGAATGCGTATTCCCTTTAATAAATACAAATAAAAAATGCGAACTTTAAAGTTCGCATTTTTTTATGTTTCGTAACAAAAAGAAACTATCTGTTCATGTTTTTCATTTCATCTTTAAAGGTGTCCAAATCAACACCGTTGCTTACCAAAGTCAAGGCTTTATCCACAATGTACTTTACGTTTTCGGGGTGAAAACCCAAGCCCACACTAATTTTACCAAGCAACACCTCTTCATGGTCGCCCTTTATATGGTCTACATAAACCATACGTGCCAAATCGTACAAACGCTCTAACCGTCTATCGTAAGACATGGGCGGATTTATGGGGTGCGATTGGTAATCTTTTAAGATTTGGTTATAATCGCCTTCACTAATACTTAAATTACGAGCCAATCTATCTAAAAAGGCTTTTTCTCCCTCAGAAATCACACCATCGTCCATGGCAATACGCACAATGGCCGCAAAATGGTTTTTATTGCGCTTTTTAAACCCACTATCAAATAAATCTGAAAACGACATATATTTTTGTTTTAAAGGTCATGCAAACCTACATATTTTTTTTAATATTCTAAACCGAAACGTTTATTTTTTTGGGTGTTACCGCAAGGGTCGCGCTTTTTGTTGCAATCTTTTTTTCGTGCCTCAAAAAAGGATTTCCACTACAATCGCTAACGCGGAAATTTGGAGGTTCGTTTAATGTTTTTAGGGGCAGTTCAAAATTCGTGAAGATTTTTGTAAGTAGGTTTGAGCTAGCAATTAATTTTATAGTTGTGGGACAAATCGTTATTATATTCCAAAATTCCATCCTAACACTAATTTTATAGTATTGGTTTTAATTGTTCCTCCAATTGGTCTAGGAACACCACCTGTATCTAAAATTCCGAAATCATCTCTTATTTCAATTGTTAAGTCATTTTTCTCATTAAGAGAAATATTAGTGCCAATTCCGAGAGAAAGTCCGAAATCAATTTTTTTCAGTTCTGTAATAAGATCACTATCGTCATTTGGGTAATCTGGCTCAATTTTATTGTTTAATAGATAGTTGAAAAACGGTCCGCCATTTATGAAAAAATTTGAGCTTTCAAATTCATATTTTAATAGTATCGGTATATTTATATATTCATAAATTTCGTTGAAATTTTCTCTTCCTGTTTCTTCTGCCTCATAATTAAAGTACGTAAGTTGTATTTTCTTAATTTTCCTTTCGTAATTTATATTAGTCTTCAAGGATAGGTTTTCTTTAAAATAATAATCAAAAGTAACTCCTAACAAATACCCAACCTTAAATTTATTGTATTTTGCATATTCGTATCCTCTAATATCTGGGTAGTTTATTCCAGCATTTAATCCAATTTTAAAATCATTTTGAGCACTTAAATTCAATGAAAACATTAATCCTAAACCGATTAATAATAATTTAATTTTGTTCATAAGGGTATTTTAATTTTGAGTGAGTTTTAATGTTTTTTGAGGAAAGTTCAAAATTCGTGAAGATTTTCAGAAGTTAGCGAGAACAAGCAATTGCCTGTGTCTGTTGTTGAACATAATGCTTATTTAGTTAATTCTATTTGAAATTTTGTAGCATCAAATGCCATTTTTAATCCTCTAAGATTAGGTTCTGTTTTATTGGTTTCAAACAATTCATTTAGATATTCGGTTTGCTTATTTATCTTGTCGTTATCTTTTTGGAAAATTTGATATTTCAAGAGAAGTAAATTCGCCATAATTTTATCTGAGACACTTAAATGGCCTTCATTTAGAATTTCGTTTAACGTGCTTTTTATCGCATTATCATTTTCGAAAAGTTCATCAAATAGATAAGCATTAGCCAAATCAGATTTATTCATCTTTGAGTAATCATTCTGATCAGACATATCTTTTCTATAGGTCATTTTGTTTCCATTTAGAAAATACCATCTCGTGTAGGAGTCATTTTCTATTTTTATTTCTTTCTCAAATTCCTTTTTATTCGCACTCCAATTTGTAAAAGCTATCAAAAGCTCAGTGCCATCATCTTTCTTCAAGATTGCAAAGCGGATTAAGTAATTCCTTTTACCAGGTTTTTCAATTTCAATGTCTAAATTATTTTCTATTGAAACATATTTTTTCAGAGCTTTCAAGATTGAAGAAACATCTTCTGGATTTGCTTCTGGAAATAAATTTTCTCTTAAAAATAGGTCGATGTACAGATAATGAGTTAAATAAAAATCATCTATTTTCAGATAATTCGACTCATTTAAATGATCCGTTTTTATCTTAATTTTTTCAGATTGAGCATATCCAAAATTTGTGAATATTGCTAATAGTAAAATCGTGATTATTTTTCTTTGCATTCTATTGGTATATATTGTGTACAACTTTTAAGTATACCAATCCGTTTTAATGATTGATACACTGCGCTAAACGAAGATAGAAGATTTTTTCTACAATTTCAAGCAATTATTTTGATTTGCGAATAAGGCTTTTTTATAACAGTTCGATTTCAATTTAAAATCAAATGTGTACTTTTATGTTTTAAAATCAAACAAAACAATACGATTTCCTTCTTTTAGGGAATGAAAAAAAATAAATTAGTTATGAAAGTTATAAATCAAAACATCCACATTGACGGTATCGATAAAAAGATACTTCGTGCCTTAATGCAAGATGCGCGAACACCAATTCTTGAAATTGCCCGTAACGTGGGTATTTCTGGGGCAGCTATTCATCAGCGTTTACGCAAATTGGAAAAATCGGGGTTAATCTCTGGTTCGAAATTTGTTATCAACCCCAAGGTTTTGGGCTACACCACGATGGCTTTTATTGGTATTTATTTAGATAAAGCCATGAGCAATCCCGAGGCCGTTAAACAGCTTAAAAAAATCCCTGAGGTTTTAGAATGCCATTACACTACGGGCAACTGGAGTGTTTTTATAAAAATTCTGTGTAAAGACAACGAACATTTAATGCATTTGCTCAACAAGGAAATCCAACCTATTTCTGGGGTGTCGCGTACCGAAACCTTTATTTCGTTAGACCAACAAATTGATAGACAGATAAGTATATAATATTTCTAAAACCTATAACCAAGTCGCAAATGCAGATTTGCTGCCACATCACTTTCGTTGTTTAAATATCCTGCGTCTTTAGCAAAGTAATATACATAGCCTATCCCTATCCCGGTTTCGTAAGTGAAGTGGTTCCCAATATTTCTTCTTATTCCCCAAGTCGGTACTATCGAAATATCACTAACAATGCGAATATTGTTATAATTGGAAATAACAAACCAATTTGGGTGATAACCTATTTTAAGTGATACAAAATTTCCGCTGTTGCCATCTACTCGTCTCGACTTGTTTTTGCGTTTATTTAGATTGTAATACCACCGAGGCTCCAAATTAATTACAGGAGCTAACAAAAACCCTGTGCCATCGTAAAAATCCCCGCCCCAAATTCCAGCATCTAACCCCAGTTCGCTTCGCAATGCAATCTGATTTGATAATTTAGATTCATTATGCATCCAGATTCCTAAAAAACCTGTTTGAATGCCATAAGTTGACTTTTCTACGCTTGTATTTTGGGACATAGAAATAAAGGATAATCCGCAAAAAATTGATGTGAGTAATATTCTTTTCATTTAGTTTTGGTTTCAGTTTTAAAAATACGGGAAAGTACTAATCAAAAATTATACCGAATAAGAAAAAACAACTTTTATTTAAAGAAAAACCCCAAACGAATGGCTTGGGGTTTAGAATTTATTTTTTTTTAAAGATTTCTGCCTTCGCAGGACTATTTACATTTTCATCAACCAAAAACGCACATCTACTTCTTGTTTTATAATTTGGCGTAAATCTTCAATTTTAACACGTTGCTGTTCCATGGTATCGCGGTGGCGAATGGTAACGGTGTTGTCTTCTAAAGTATCGTGGTCTACAGTGATACAGAACGGTGTTCCGTTGGCATCTTGACGTCTGTAACGTTTTCCAACGGCATCCTTTTCATCGTAAAACACATTAAAATCCCATTTTAAATCTTCAACAATTTGTTTTGCAACCTCTGGCAAGCCATCCTTTTTAACCAAAGGAAAAATGGCGGCTTTAACCGGCGCTAAAACACTTGGCAATTTTAAAACGGTTCGTGTTGTTCCGTTTTCTAATTCTTCTTCCTGTAAAGCGTTTGAGAATACGGCCAAAAACATGCGGTCTAAACCAATCGATGTTTCTAAAACATAGGGTGTATAACTGGCTTTTTCTTCGTGATCGAAATACTGTAATTTTTTCCCAGAGTATTCTTCGTGGGCTTTTAAATCGAAATCGGTTCGCGAGTGTATACCTTCCAATTCCTTAAACCCAAATGGGAATTTAAACTCAATATCGGCCGCGGCATCTGCATAATGCGCCAGTTTTTCGTGATCGTGAAAACGGTAATTTTCCTCGCCCATCCCTAGGGATAAATGCCATTTTAATCGAGCTTCTTTCCAATACTCGTACCACTCTTTTTGGGTACCCGGTTTTATAAAAAACTGCATTTCCATTTGCTCGAACTCGCGCATTCTAAAAATAAATTGGCGCGCCACAATTTCGTTTCTGAAGGCTTTCCCTGTTTGGGCGATACCAAACGGAATTTTCATGCGTCCCGATTTTTGTACGTTTAAAAAGTTTACAAAAATACCTTGGGCCGTTTCCGGGCGTAAATATAAATCCATGGCCGTATCAGCCGATGAACCCAACTTAGTGCCAAACATTAAATTAAACTGTTTTACTTCCGTCCAATTTTTGCTTCCGGTTAGCGGGTCGGCAATTTCCAATTCTTCAATAAGGGCTTTTACATCGGCCAAATCTTCGTTTTCCAAAGATTTTGCCATCCGCGAAAGCGTTGTGTTTATTTTTTCTTGATAACCTAAAACACGTCCGTTTGTAGCAACAAATTCGTCTTTATCAAACGCATCACCAAAACGTTTTGCCGCTTTAGCTACTTCTTTATCAATTTTAGCTTCAATTTTAGCACAATAGTCTTCAATTAAAACATCGGCCCGATAGCGTTTTTTAGAATCTTTATTGTCAATTAACGGGTCGTTAAAGGCATCAACGTGCCCCGACGCTTTCCAAATGGTTGGATGCATAAATATAGCGGAGTCAATGCCCACAATATTGTCGTTCATTTGCACCATGGCCTTCCACCAGTAGTCGCGTATATTTTTCTTTAACTCTGCGCCGTTTTGTGCATAGTCGTAAACAGCACTTAATCCATCGTAGATTTCACTACTCTGGAACACGTAACCATACTCCTTAGCATGAGAGATTACTTTCTTAAATTGATCGTCTTGATTTGCCATAAATGCAAAAATATGAAACCGTTTAAATTCAATGCTATAAATCGGTTAAATTATTGCTGCTTTTATCAAAGTTTTTGTAAAATCTTTTTTTAATTATAAATCGTTAATTTTATTGAAGAAATTAAATTTATGGGTCTTCAATCTGTTATCAATCTTTTCTTCCCTAAAGTATGCTATGCGTGCCTTAATTTATTGGAAGACAACGCCGATACCATTTGCATTGATTGCCGCCACGATTTGCCCGTTACCAATTTTCATTTTGATGATAACGATGCGGTAAAAAAAGTGCTTTACGGACGTGCAAAAGTTGAAAACGGCACTGCGCTTTTTAGGTTCGAAAAAAAAGGATTGGTACAGCACCTCATCCATGGATTAAAATACAAGGGTTATGATAATATTGGGTATTTCTTGGGAAATTGGCTTGGTGGCGAATTAAAAACGGTTGATAATTACAGTACTATTGATGTTGTAATTCCTGTGCCGCTTCATAAAAACAAGTTGAAAAAAAGAGGGTTTAATCAAGTGGCAAAGTTTGGGCAACAAATTGCGAAAGCTTTAAACACTGATTATAGAGACGATGTTTTGGTTAAAATAACCAATACAAAATCGCAAGTCGATAAAAAACGTTTTGCCCGTTGGAACAATAACGACGAACTGTTTACTTTACAAAAGGCATCAGCCATTGAAAACAAACACATTCTTTTGGTGGACGATATTATTACAACCGGCGCAACCCTCGAAGCTTGCATTGCCGTTTTAAACCAAGCAAAAAACACAAAAATAAGTATTGCAACCATGGCAATAGCCTAAGCAGATTAGCCGTTATAGCTCTAAAATTATGCAGGTTTATTCAGTAAAGTTAAATTTTGCTCCAAAAAACACAATATTTAGTTTCACTTTGGTAACCGTTTCGCTAGTATATAAATTTTCTTATTCTGTTTTTTGTGAATTTCAGAACAAAAAAATTCATGTACTTTTGCTAAAAATTTAAAATGAGTCGATGAGCAAGACCCTTTCTAACTTTATTTTTATCGCATTTATAAGCTTGGTTTTTATTAACTGTGCCAATCGGGGTACACCTGGTGGCGGACCAAAGGACGAAACGCCTCCAAGCATTGAAAAATCGACTCCGGAAAATTTCTCGACCAATTTTAAAGGCAACGAAATCAAGATTGTTTTTGATGAATACATCAAGATAAAAGACTTGCAAAAACAATTGATTATCTCGCCGCCCATGACCTATCAACCCGATATAACGCCACTTGGTAGTGCGAGCAAAGAGATAAAAATCAGAATTAACGATACGCTGAAACCCAATACAACCTACGCCTTTAACTTTGGAAATAGCATTACCGACAACAACGAAGGCAACCCATTTCCTTATTACCGATACGTATTTTCAACGGGCGATTACATAGACTCGTTAACCGTAAAAGGGCAAATTGTCGATGCTTTTAAAAGACAGCCCGAAACCTTTGTATCGGTGGCTTTATACGAAATAGATTCTACCTTTAACGATTCTATCGTTTACAAAGAAGCCCCCAAATACATTACCAATACCCTCGACAGTGTTACCACGTTTTCCATTGAAAACATTAAAGCCGGAAAATATATGCTCATGGCGTTGAAAGATGCCAATAACGACAATAAATTTCAGCAAAAGACCGATCAGATAGCCTTTCATAAAAACTTTATTGAAGTACCCAACGATTCGCTTTACACCTTAAAATTATTTTCTGAAGCACCCGATTTTAAAGCCGTAAGACCGCGTTTAGAAGCTGGCGAAAAAATTGCTTTTGGTTACGAAGGCGATTATAAAGACATGAAAATTAAAATAACTTCTGAAACTCCGGAAGATTTTAAACATCGCATTACCAAAGATGAAAAAACCGATACGCTTTACTATTGGTACAAACCCAGATTACAGGTGGACTCGTTACTGTTTAACGTGTCGCATCCCACTTTTGAAAAAGATTATACCGTGCGCATTAGCGAACAAAAAAGAGATTCCTTAATATTTAAAGCGCAACCGTCTGGAAATATTGGTTACGAAGCGCCTTTTAAGATTTTTGCCAACATTCCGTTTACCGATTTCGACGCTTCAAAAATGCGTATTTTAGATAGGGATTCCACAAATGTCGATTTTACAACAGCCTACGATACGATTACAAATACATACCAGTTCGACTTTAATAAAACCGAAGACAACAGTTATAACATACAAGTGCTGCCCGAGGCGTTTACAGATTTTTTTGAGAATAAAAACGACACCTTAAACTACGCTGTAAAAACTAAAAAAGAGTCTGATTTCGGGTCTGTACGGTTCACCCTTGTAAACGCGAAATATCCTATTATTTTTCAATTAACCAATGCCAATGGCGAAGTTAAATACGAAAAATATGCCACTAAGCCCGAACCCTTGGATTTTTTAACTTTAGATTCTGGAAAATATTTTATCAGAGTGATTTTTGACACCAATGGCAACGGCAAATATGATTCCGGGAATTATTTAAAAAAGATTCAGCCAGAACGTGTAAGCCATTTTGAATTGGATGACGACGTACGATCGGATTGGGGCTTTGTACAGACTTTAATCTTTAATGAAGAGTAAAGGCATCCCTATCATCTAAAAACTTAAGTTTATTTCGGTATTTCGAAATGTGGTTTTTTTCCAAAACAACGATTTCAGTCTGTTCTTTATTGGGTTTAAATGCTGTTATTAAATTCCCTAAAACATCGTAAACCGCTGAATGCCCTGAATACGCACTATTTACACCATCAATCCCCACGCGATTTACGCCAATGCAGTAACCCATATTCTCGATAGCGCGAGCTTTTAATAAGGCATCCCACGCCGAAACTCTGGGCTTGGGCCAATTGGCAACATATATTAAAACGTCGTAATCTTCAGTATTTCTTGCCCAAACGGGAAAGCGTAAATCGTAACAAATTAACGGGCAAATGTTCCAGCCTTTATAATTGACGATGATTTTCTCCGTCCCAGCGGCAAACACTTTATCTTCGCCAACCAAAGTAAAGGTGTGTCGTTTGTTGTAAACCGTTATTTTTCCGGAAGGCTCAACAAACAACAAGCGATTAAAATATTTGTTTTCTTCAGAAATAATTAGGCTTCCAACCATAGCGGTATTGTTTTTTGAAGCTGTATTTTTCATCCACTCTACCGTTTTACCTTGCATGGTTTCGGCTACAGCTTTGGCATTCATAGTAAAACCTGTGGTGAACATTTCGGGTAAAATAACCACATCGACCGCACTGGGAATACTTTCGATTTTTTCAGTAAAATGTTTTCGATTCTGTTCTGGGTTTTCCCAAACCAAATCCGATTGTATCAATGCTATTTTAAGTTGCTCGTGCACCATAACTAAACATGTTTTAATTTCTTTTCGGCTTTTTTATGCGCTGCTTTAAGCTTTTCAATTTTTTTAAGCCACTTTACTTCATCTTCGGGAGATAAATCACCTTTCTTTTCTAGCCTTTCGTACTTTTCAATGGCATGCTCGTATTTTTTAGCGGATTTATCAAAATTCGATTGTGCTTTTCGTTTTCTTTTTAAAGCTTTTTCAGCCTTTTTTTGCTTCTTTTCGGCTATTTTTTGACTTTTTTTAGCCTTTTTTATCTGCTTTTCCTTTTTTTCCGATGCTTTAGCCAACATCCTTTTCTTATTAAAAGCGGCCCGTATTTGCTGTTGTTCTTCAACAGTTAACGTGCTTGTAACATCAGTGCCTTTTTTTAAAATACTTTTCCCTTTTACAGTATACGTATGCCCGTTAAAATTTACCTCTTGGGCATTTAGCAAAAAGCCAAAACCCATCATGAATATGATAATAAATAGTTTCATTTTTTTCTGATTTATATGTTAATATTCTTTTTAGACACCACTTTTACAAATAAGTTACACACTTTAAATCTGGTTTAAAATCTCAGCAGCTTGCTTTAAAGTTTCATCTTTTTTGGCAAAACAAAACCTGAGCATTTTACTTTCAATTTTAGTATCATAAAAAACCGAAATGGGTATCGATGTCAATTTATTATCAACAGTTAAGCGTTTTGCGAAATCCACATCATTTTCTTGGGTAATCCCTGAATAGTCCAAAAGCTGAAAATACGTGCCTTTTGATGGCGTAAATTTAAATCGCGAATCTTTAATTAAACTTAAAAACAAATCCCGTTTTTGTTGATAAAAGGCCGATAATTCTAAATAACGGTTTTCATTTTGCAAATACGCCGCTAGTGCCTTTTGCATAGGATGGTTAACGCTAAAAACATTAAACTGATGTACTTTTCTTAACTCGCTCATCAAGGGTTGTGGCGCGCAACAATAACCCATTTTCCAACCTGTATTATGGAAGGTTTTACCAAAAGATGCCACTATAAAACTTCTGGATTTTAAGTCGGGAAACAAGCAGGCACTTTGGTGTTTTTCGCCATCAAATACCATATGCTCGTAAACCTCGTCGCTCAAAATTATAATATCGGTGCCTTTGGTTATTTGTTGCAATTGACGCATATCAGCTTCAGAAAAAACAGTGCCGATTGGGTTTTGTGGCGTGTTGATAACCATCATTTTGGTACGACTATTAATTTTCGATTTTACTTCGTTCCAATCCACTTTAAAATTAGGGGATTCCAATGCAACCGAAACTGTTTTTCCGCCGTTTAATGCAATGGCCGGTTCGTAACAATCGTAAGCCGGTCTAAAAATAATAACCTCAGCGTTGGGTTTAATAAATGCCGAAATAATACTAAAAATAGCTTGGGTTGCACCCGTGGTTATGGTAATCTCATTTTCCGGATGATAACTTGTGGCATACAACAAATCGAACTTTTTGGCAATCGCCTCGCGCAATCCTAAATCGCCTTGCATGGGCGCATATTGGTTATGCCCGTTTTGCATCGCCGAAGTAACCAAATCGATAAGGTTTTTATCCATTTTAAAATCAGGGAAACCCTGCGCTAAATTTATTGCATGATGCTTTTTAGCCAAAGCGCCCATAACCGTAAAAATGGTTGTGCCAACATCGGGTAATTTAGAAATATACCGCATTTTATAATTATTATTAGCAGTAAATTTACACAATAAATAAATGCTTTATATATTTGATTTTATTATAAAATGGACACCATGAGATTTCTTAAATTTTTATTGCTTTTTGTATCGCTAAACGCCTTTGCACAACAAGGTGGTATGTGGATTCCTTCGCTTTTGGAAGGGATGAATGAAAACGAAATGACCAGTTTGGGCAGCAAGCTAACGGCCAAGGATATTTACGATGTTAACAACTCCTGCTTAAAAGATGCCATTGGGCATTTTAACGGTGGCTGTACCAGCGAAGTGATTTCGCCCAAAGGCTTGATTTTAACCAATCACCATTGCGGATTTAGCCAAATCCAATCGCATTCCTCACTTGAAAACGATTATTTAAAGCATGGGTTTTGGGCGAAGAATTTTCAAGAAGAACTTCCCAACAACGGCTTGTTTATTGAGTTTATTGTGAGCATTCACGATGTAACCAACGATGTTTTAGCGGCCATAAATGATAACATGATCGAAAAAGAAAAACAGTCGGTTATTGATAAAACCAGCAACGGTATTTTAAAAACATGGCCCAAAGAAACTTGGCAAGACGCTAAGATTAAATCCTTTTACAAAGGCAATCAGTACTTTTTATTTGTTACCGAACGATTTGATGATATCCGTTTAGTTGGTGCACCGCCAACCAGCATTGGTAAGTTTGGTAGCGATACCGATAACTGGGTGTTCCCGAGACACACGGGCGATTTTGCTTTATTCCGAATTTATGCCGATGCCAACAACCGTCCAGCAAAATACAGCGAAAACAACAAACCGTACACGCCAAAACATTATTTACCTATATCGCTTGATGGCGTTGAAGAAGGCGATTTTACCATGGTATTTGGTTTCCCCGGTACTACCAACGAATATTTACCTGCCGTTGCCATCGAACATATTACAGAAGCCTATAACCCTACAAATATCGCCATTCGTGAAGCGGCTTTAAAAGTAATTGATGAAAAGATGAAAGCCAACGACGAGGTACGCATTAAATACGCCTCTAAACAAGCAAGAATTGCCAATGCTTGGAAAAAATGGATAGGTGAGAATTTAGGTATTGAAAAAAGCAACGCCGTTGAAAAAAGACGCGCTTTTGAAGCCACTTTTACCAAAGCATTAAAAGAAAAAGGATTGGAGAAAAAATATGGCGATATCCTTCCTGAATTTGACCGTTTGTACAAAGAATTTGAACCCGTAAACATTAAACGTCGAAATTTTATTGAAATCTTTTTAACCACTAATGAGTTGATGCAAATGACTTTTAGAACGTATCAAATCGTGGAGGCCATCAACAACAACCCCAATGTTTTTGAACCTGCCAAAGCAGATCTTACAGCAAGGTTAAAGGGCATTCATAAAAATTATAATGTCGATGTGGATAGAGGCGTGTTTAACAGCGTGATGCCTTTATATACAAATCATGTGGATGCTTCAATTTATGATAAAACTGCCTTTACGGATTTAGATTCGGCTTTAAAATTATTGGAAGGCACCCCGGAAGACGTCTTAAAAAACATTAATAACGACGCCGCTTACCAATATGCCAAACCGCTTATTGATGAGTTTTTCAATGTAATTGACAAAGAATTTCAGCAAAAAAACGAGCCGATTACGGCGCTACAAACCAGATACATGACGGCTTTAATGAAGGCTTTACCCAATGCGCGTTATTTCCCAGATGCGAACAGTACACTTCGCGTTACTTATGGTCAGGTTCGTGGTTATTCGCCCAGAGACGCGGTGTATTACAACCATGTGAGCTATTTAGATGGTGTTATTGAAAAATATATTCCTGAGGATTACGAGTTTGATGTGCCCCAGAAACTACGCGAATTATACGCTGCAAAAGATTATGGCCAATATGCTGATACCAACGGAAAAGTACCGGTTTGCTTTTTAGGCACCAACCACACTACGGGTGGGAATTCGGGAAGTCCAGCTATTGATGCGCATGGGAATTTAGTGGGCTTAAACTTCGATAGGGTTTGGGAAGGCACGATGAGCGACATGAATTACGACCCCGAAATTTGCAGAAATATTATGGTGGATGTACGTTACATTCTTTTTATAATCGATAAATATGCGGGTGCCAAACACTTAATTGATGAAATGGAATTGGTGCATCCTAAAAGATAGTTTTTAGTAACATATTATTCAGCTTATCCTGCAAGGTCTCTTTTTGACCTTGTAGGTATTTTGACAAAGATTTCTTTATTAAGCTAAAAAGACCTACAAGGTTTTTAAAACCTTGCAGGTTGAAAAATTATATAATCTTCAACTGTTTTAACAAATTCTGTTTGTAGGTTCTGCCAATGGGAATTTTATTGTCTTTTATAAAAAGTGTATTTCCTGAGATTTTATCAACAAATTTTCGATTGACTATAAAAGATTTATGCACTTGAAAAAACTGGGTCTCAGGCAACTTGGAATGCCAATTTTTTAAGGCATCAATATACGATAGCTTTTGGGTTTCGGTAACCACGGTAATGTAATTCCTATCCGATTCAATAAAAAGTATCGTGTTTAAAGTGAGCTTGTGCAGTGTTTTATCCACATTCAAAAAAATAGAGTCTTCGGCTTTTTCTTCGGTGGCGATTTTTGGCGTTTCAATTCTATCTTTTGCTTTATTGATGGCTTTTAAAAACCTATCGAACGAAAAGGGTTTCACCAAATAATCAACAATGGTATCCAACTCAAAACTAGACACCGCGTAATCGGGATAGGCCGTCGTCATAATAATTGCCGGTGGATTTGCGATGGTTTTAATAAAATCCAGTCCGGAAATATCGGGCAGATTAATATCCAAAAACACCACATCAACGGTGTTGGTATTCAAAAACGAATGCGCTTCAATGGTCGCTTTAAACGTATCGATTAAATTGAGATGAGGCACTTTATCTATAAAATGCCTTAGAATATTTTGAGCAGGAATTTCGTCTTCAATGATGATGCAATTCATATATCCTTTTTTGATGTCAGTTCGAGTGAAATTCTTTTTAATTCAAATTTAATCTTAAATACACTTTAAACGTTTCAGCTTTTAGAATTTTAAACTCGTATTTATCTTTATAAATAAGTTTCAATCGTTTTTCTAAGTTTTGCAGGCCTATTTTAAAATTGGTTTCGCTTACTTTTTCTTTATTGAAATCATTCTCGCAAATACATTCCAAAATATTGTTTTCAACATGAATAGCTATCGAAATATCGCTGTTTAAAGTACTGTGTTTAAACGCATTTTCTATGATGGTTATCAACAGTAACGGCGCGATTTTATACTGCAACGCATCAATGTTTTTCGTATAATGAATCTGTTTTGTGCCTTCTGTTCGTAGCTTTTGGAATTTCATGTAATTATCAATAAATTGAATCTCTTTTTCCAAAGAAATCGTTTCTGCATTGCTTTCGTAAAGCACGTGTTTCAAGTTGTCAGACAGCATCAAAATAAGGTCGGCGGCTTCGTTTGGTTTTTCTAAAGTATAGGAATAAATGGTATTCAAATTATTGAATAGCACATGCGGATTGATTTGCGATTTTAAGAATTTCAGTTCCATTTCGGTATGTTCTTTTTTAATCTGCACCACTTCGGCCTGTTCGTCCAAAAAACGATAGAGCATCCAAATAAACGAGAAAAAAATAAGTGGCACCAGGGTTTGCCACAAGTAGTCGCTCAAACATTTCATAATGGAGCAACCGCATTGGGCAAACACGTTACAATACAATTGGGTTGCCAAAAATGAGATAGCCGTAAACACAAAAACGTATAAAATATAAAGGCGCTTTTTAACAAAAAAGGGAAGTAGAATAAAATGGTTGGCGTAAACTATAATGACGAGAATGGAAAGGTATTGCAAAAACGGATTGTCGTGCCAATAATAATCTGAAAACAAAAAAAGCGACACAAAAATAAACAGCATCCAAAACAGGACGTGTACCAAAATTTGCGAGGTATGTTTGTGTAAAGTTGGCATTTATTCCTGCTGAAAGTAATCAGAAATGCATAAGCATCAAAAAATTATGTACAAAAAACGGTTATAGTATTGCAAACTGCATAAATGTTGCCGTTTGTAAATTTAAGTACGCTGTTTGTAAACTTTATTGGTGTGGCTTGCAAAACTGTTTTAGGTTTGAAAATCATCAAAAAAAATCAATAATGAAACGAACTGTTATCTTATCTATCCTTTTACTTAACCTACATGTTGCCTTTTCCCAAACGGTAAACAAACTAACAACCGATAAAAATGGGAACGAACTTTTATTGGGAGAAATTTCGAAATCTGACTTAACCCAAAACACATTCAACATTTGGTTTTCTAAACATTACGACGATTATTTAGTTAATAAAGGAGTTGTTAAACAAATAAAAGGTTCTTTAAAAGCTTATGAAATTAAAGTCTTTCTCGGCACTTGGTGTGGCGACAGCAAACTTGAAGCGCCTAGGTTTTACAAGGTTTTGGAAGCTGCAAAATATCCTGAAAACCAATTGCAGGTTATTGCGGTTAACAGAACTAAAGAAGCTTACAAGCAAAGTCCGAATGGCGAGGAAAAAGGATTGAACATTCATCGGGTCCCAACCTTTATTTTCTATAAACATGGTAAGGAAATCAATAGAATTGTAGAGCATCCCAAAGAAACTTTTGAGCGCGATATGTTGGCCATAGTAACCAAAAACAAGTACACGCCAAATTATATGGCGGCCAATTATATGCACTATTTACTCAGCTCGAAAACCTTGGACAGCTTAAAATTAGAAGAACCGATTTTGGTTTCAAGATTAGCGGAATTTGTAAAAGGCAGTCGCGAATTAAACACGTTTGGATATGCGCTTTTACGCTCTAATCAAACGGAAAAAGCCTTGTATGTTTTCGGTTTGAACACCAAAATATTTCCTTATAAATACAATGTTTACGATAGTTTGGGTGAGGCTTATTTTGAAACGAAAAATTACACCGAAGCTTTAAAAAACTATTACAAAGTGTTGAGTTTAAAACCAGACGACAAGAATGCCAGAGAAATGGTGGATAAGATTATGAAGTTATAAGCATGAAAATTATCTAAAAAACAACTTCAAGCTTCAGTCTTCGTGCTTCAAACTTCTAAACAATCTCCATTTTCTTCAATAAAAAAGACGCATTCATATTTTGGCAAATGCCTTGTTTCAACGTGTAATCAAAGTGAAGTTCGTCGTTTATAATTTTGGCATCAAAATAGTAGTTTTTCACATCGTCGAGTTCCTTTTCAATGTCGCACAAACTCAAATCGTGTGTGGCAATAATACCCGTGGCATTTGAAGCGACCAGTTTTTCGACAAATTTTCTGGAACCAATCGCTTTATCAGTGCTGTTTGTGCCTTTTAAAATTTCATCTAAAACAATAAAATACGGCTCGCTTTTAATGGCATCAACAATATATTTCAAACGTGTTAATTCTGAAAAGAAATACGAATTATCATCGGTTAACGAATCCGAAGTACGCATACTCGTTATCAGTTTTACCGGCGAATAATGGCTTGAATTGGCGCAAACGGGCAAGCCCACGTTAGCCATAACAATATGCAAGGACACGGTACGTAAAAAGGTGCTTTTTCCAGCCATATTTGCACCGGTAACAATAAAGAACTGTTCGTTTTCAATGGTTAAATTACTATCCACACGTTTGCTTCTATTTAGTAGCGGATGCCCTAAACCTTCTGCTTTTATAACCGTTTGCGACGTGTTGATTTCCGGAAACACAAATTCGGGATGGTTATATGCAAAACCGCCAAGTGAATTGTAGGCATCAAAAAAGGAAACCACCTCAAACCAATCTTCAACCTTAGCGCCATATTGTTTAATCCATTGCTCAATGTGGTAACTGTTTTTTATATCCGAAAGGAACAATCCGTTTCCAAAAATGGCGGAAATCAAATTATTCCTATTGTCCAAAGCATCCAACGATTTTGAAAGTTCGTTAAAAATAGACGATGCTTTTTTGGTGTCCGATTGAATTTGCTGTTGTTTTTCTTGCAATAATTCCGATGTAAAATCCTCATTTTCAATTCGCTTTAAAAGTAATGCATATTGACGAAAGGTGTCTTTTACCCTATCCGAATTCACCGAAAGCACATTGGTTTTTTTAACATAAATCCCTGTAATTCCCAAGCCAACAAACAACCAATAGCCCATAAAAACCATATCGATGAGCTTGAAAAAAGTTAATGCAAACAACGCCAAGGAAAGCAAAGTAAACACCAACGGAAACCAGCGCATCATTTTTGGTAAAAACGGTTTGTAATGTTGCAGCCAATTAATAATATCTTTTGCGGGTGTTTCAACTGCAACCAAACTTGAGGTTGCCGAATACTGTTGGCGCCATTTGGGTTTACTGCTCAATTCTTTAATAGCCGCCTGCCGTGAAACAATACCATCGGTGATATTTGCCAACAAGGCATCTGCTAATTTTTGGGTACCTTCGTTAACGGTGGTCCGGTTTATAAATTGAAAAAACGAACCGCGACCAAACAAATCGATATCCAAACTATAAAAGTGGTTGGGATCTTGAAATTCCAATCCTTCATTTCTATGATGAAAATCGCCCAAAGCTATTTTAATTTCCTCTTCATTAATCGCAACAAGTGCTTTATTAAACTTCCGTTGGGCTTTAACATCGGTATATTTTGAAAGCAAAAACACAAAAACACCAATGCCAATTATTAAAATTAAAACCGCTAGTTGCCAAAAACCAAAACTTAAATACACGCCAAAACCGGTGGTTAAAAACACGATAACCCTAAGCAGACTTAAAGTTGTCATGCGTTTGTAAAGCTTGTCGGCTTTAGTTTTATAGCTTTCTAAATGCTGTTGATAATATATTAAAGGATTGTCCATTTTTAATTTTGATTCTGTTTCCCGCAATTGCGAAAAAGATAATGTGATTGACAACCTTAAGACCACGCTTCAAAGCATGATTTTAGGTAAAGAAACAAAAAAGCCCTGAAAATTTTCAAGGCTTTTTAGCTGTATATCTATAAACTTAATCGCGGCTACCTCCAAAAACTTGTAGCGCCCAATACAACAGTGTTGCCAAAGCACCAATGGCGGCCACTAAATAGGTTCTTGCGGCCCATTTTAAAGCATCTTCAGAACCCGCATATTCCTGCTGAGACACCATGTTTTTGTTTTTTAACCACGCTAAAGCACGATTACTCGCATCGTATTCAACCGGTAATGTAATAAAGCTAAATAAAGTTGCAAAACCCATCATTACCACACCGGCAACAGCAACCCACCAGCCTAAACCTAAGCCAGCAGCACCACCCAATATGAGGCCTCCAATAATGAGCCATTGCGACATACCCGAAGTTACACTTACAACCGGCACTAAAGCAGAACGCATTGTAAGCCATTCGTAAGCCTGGGCATGTTGTACGGCGTGTCCACATTCGTGTGCCGCAACCGCAGCTGCGGCCGCATTGCGCTGGTTGTAAACCGCTTCACTTAAATTAACCGTTTTGTTTTTGGGGTTATAGTGGTCGGTTAAATGCCCCGGCGTCGAGATAACCTCAACATCGGTAATACCGTGGTCTGCCAACATTTTTTCGGCAATTTCGGCACCGCTCATCCCGTTGCGCAATTGTACTTTAGAGTACTTCTCAAACTTCTTCTTTAAGGTATTGCTCACCAACCAGCTTACCAAAGCAATCGCACCAATTAATATATAATATCCAATCATTTTTTTAAATTTTAAATTTATTTTTTCAACCTTCTTAAATATAGCAAAAATAACGCCAATTTTACGGTCTGAAGTTTTGTCAGTCTGTTAAAGTATTGCTAATTATATTTCACCTTAAAATAGATCAGCAAAAACGCTGAAACAATGGTTATCGCATTGGCGGTAATCATAGACGGGCTATCAATAAACACCCCATAAACCAACCATAATGCAATGCCCACAAAAAACATAATAAGCATGGGTAACGACAGCCCCGAAACGTCTTTGGTTTGCCACGTTTTAAACACTTGTGGTAAAAAAGCAGCCGTGGTTAAAATGGCGGCTGCAAAACCTATAATTTCTATGTAATCCATAATGTTGTTTCTTCAATAAAATAATTATTTGGGCGTTACCCCAACCCTTCGACTCAGCTCAGGGCAAGTGGGGTCGGGCTTTCACTACTCGCTCCTTCCTGCGTCGGGGAGCTCAAACATACCGTTCAATCCCTAACGCGGAACAAACCGTAATCCATTAGCCTTTTGTCATTCAATCAAATCTGTTATAATAAATTACAACTTGCACTGAGCGCAGTCGAAGTGTGGTTATCTTTTTAATTCGAACTCAAAACGTCATTGCGAAACTTTTGATAAAAAGTTGTGGCAATCTTTCAATTTGAAATTACTATTCGACAGATTCCCACGTCGTCCCGATAGCTATCGGGACTCCTCGGCATGACGTTATCCCACAATATTCACGATTTTCCCGGGCACCACAATTACCTTTTTGGGTTCGCGCCCTTGTAATTGGTCTTTGGTTTTCTCGTGTGCCAAAACCGCTTTTTCAATGTCTTCTTTACTCATATCCAAAGGCAATTCCATCGTAAAACGCATTTTACCGTTAAACGAAATCGGGTAATTCTTGCTGCTTTCAACCAAGTGTTTTTCCTCGAATTTCGGGAACGGCGCGGTTGAAATCGACCCGGTATGTCCCAATTGATGCCATAATTCCTCGGCAATATGCGGCGCATACGGCGAAATTAAAATCAAAAACGGTTCGAGTATCTCTTTCGATGTGCATTTTTGAGCCGTTAGCTCGTTAACCGCAATCATAAAAGTCGATACCGAAGTATTAAACGAGAAACTCTCAATATCTTCCTGTACCTTTTTAATGGTTTTGTGCAGTGTTTTTAAATTGTCCTTTGTTGGTTCAGCATCATTTACATGCAATCCGTTTTCGCCAACATACAATTTCCAAAGTTTTTTAAGGAAGGAATGCACACCCGTAATACCAGCGGTATTCCAAGGTTTGTATTGCTCCAATGGTCCGAGGAACATTTCGTATAAACGCAAAGAATCAGCGCCGTAATCTGAAACAATATCGTCTGGATTTACAACGTTGTATTTGGATTTCGACATTTTTTCGACGTCGCGTTTTACTTTAAATGTGCCATCTTCTTCAGTAATAAACTCAGCGTCTTTATATTCTTCTCTCCAATTTTTAAAAGCTTCAATGTCTAATTCATCAGATGAATTTACAAAAGACACATCAGTATGCAATGGCCTTATATATAGAGCAGTTACATTACAATTTTCAATATCGTCTACATATTTTTGAGACATGTCAAATTCATCCTTTAATACTTTACCTCTTAAAGATTCTCTAATAGTTTGAGTTAATTTATCTTGAATTTTGGTATTATGAAAAAATCTAGAATCTCCATACTCATGAATTTCATCTGCATTAGCAATATAGTTAAAGCTTATTATATAAATTTTGTCATATATTGGTAGTGAAACTGGAATCGAGTTTATCATTCCATCTCCTTTGTAGGTCATAAAAGGTTCTAAAACATAAACAAAAGCACTAGTCCCCAAAATCATCCCTTGGTTAATCAGCTTTTTGGCAAACTCATCAACGGGCACCAAGTTTTTATCAAACAAAAATTTCTGCCAAAAACGCGCGTACAACAAATGCCCTGTGGCATGCTCGCTGCCGCCAATGTACAAATCGACATCCTTCCAATAATTTAGTGCTTCTTGGCTTGCAAATTCGTTTTCATTACTGGCATCCATATAGCGGTTAAAATACCAGGAGCTTCCCGCCCACCCGGGCATGGTGTTTAACTCTAATGGAAAAACGTTTTCATTATCAATCAAACTATTTGAGACTACTTCCGCCTTGAGGCGGTCCCAAGCCCAAACGGTGGCGTTCCCCAATGGTGGCTCGCCGGTTTCGGTTGGTAAATATTTTTCAACTTCGGGCAGTTTAATGGGTAAATGCGCGGCATCAATCATTTGTGGCATACCATTTACATAATACACCGGAAAGGGTTCGCCCCAATAACGCTGGCGCGAAAACACCGCATCGCGTAAACGGTAATTGGTTTTTCCTTCGCCCTGACCTATTTTTTCCAATTCGTAAATAACGCGTTTGGTGGCTTTTTTATAGTTTAATCCGTTAAGGAAATCGCTATTCCCAATTACGGTTTTTTCTTTATCGGCAAAGGCTTCTTCACTTATATCAACCCCATCAAAAATATTTGGAATGGGAATTTTAAAATGTTTTGCAAAATCGTAATCGCGCTGATCGCCGCAAGGCACCGACATTACCGCACCTGTACCGTAACCCGCCAACACGTAATCGCCAATCCAAATAGGAATAGGCTCTTTTGTAAACGGATGTTCGGCGTAAGCGCCCGTAAAAGCACCCGAAATGGTTTTTACATCGGCCATTCTATCGCGCTCGCTACGTTTTGCCGTGGCTTCAACATAAGCGTCCACATCGGCTTTTTGCTCGGGTGTTGTAATTTGCGATACCAATTCGTGCTCTGGTGCAAGCGTCATGAAACTAACGCCAAAAATGGTATCGGGCCTTGTGGTAAACACAGAAATTTTAGATTCTGAATTTGGGATTTTGAATTCGACAGATGCTCCAACCGATTTTCCAATCCAGTTGCGTTGGCTTTCCTTTAAAGCGTCGGTCCAATCTATCTTATCCAAACCTTGTAGCAAACGCTCTGCATAAGCCGAGATGCGCATGCTCCATTGGGTCATTTTTTTACGGATTACGGGATGGCCGCCACGTTCTGAAACGCCATTAACAATCTCATCGTTAGCTAAAACCGTACCTAAAGCGGGACACCAATTCACCTCGGTTTCGGCTAAATAGGTTAAACGGTATTGCAATAGTATTTGTTGCTGTTTTTTAGATGAAAACGATTTCCAATCTTCAGCAGAAAACGGTTCGATATTATCATCACAAACGGCGTTTACTGTTGAGTTTCCTTCAGCTTCAAAAAGTTTTATCAATTCTGAAATATCTTCAGCTTTATCGCTGTCGTTATTGTACCACGAATTGAACAATTGGATAAAAATCCACTGCGTCCATTTGTAATAATTGGGGTCGGAGGTTCTTACCTCGCGCGACCAATCGAATGAAAACCCGATTTGATCGAGCTGACGGCGGTAGGTTTTTATGTTTTCAGCAGTTGTAATGGCAGGGTGTTGCCCCGTTTGAATGGCGTACTGTTCGGCAGGTAAACCAAAACTATCGTAACCTTGCGGATGCAAAACATTAAACCCTTGGAGGCGTTTGTAGCGTGCATAAATATCGGAAGCGATATAACCCAACGGATGCCCAACGTGCAAGCCCGCACCGCTTGGGTAAGGAAACATGTCCAATACATAATATTTTGGTTTGTCGCTACCGTTTACGGCTTTAAAGGTTTTGTGGTCGCGCCAGTAATCTTGCCAATCTTTTTCTATTCTCCTAAAATCGTATTTCATTTTCTAACAAAAAATATTAACGTCATTGCGAAAGAGTACCGTCCCGATAGCTATCGGGAGTTATCGGAACGACTGTGGCAATCTTTTGATTTGAACTTCAAAATTAACAGATTCCCACGCTCCGCTCGGAATGACGAATTCGATGGCAAATTTAAGCTTATTATAACAATGTTGAAAGTTTAAACGTTGTAATCCTTAAACATCAGTAATTATTCTAAATATTTAATTTGAAAAACGAAAAAACGCCCTTAAAAGGTGAGATTCCAATTTTCAAGGGAATGACAAATTCAATTGAAATCAAAAGACTTATCGCTTTTGAAGTCTCTTTTCAATTTCTTTACTATTTTTACACCGTTAATCCCATTATTTTATGAGTACATCTTTCGAAAAACACCAAAAACGCAGGCTTATTTCTTCCTATTTTTCGGTGGTACTAAGCATTGCACTGGTATTGTTTTTATTGGGTTTATTGGGCATGCTCATTCTGAATGCCAAAAAGGTGTCCGATCATTTTAAAGAACAGGTCGTATTAACCATTTACCTAAAAGAAAACGCCAAAGATGTTGAAGTAAAACAGCTTGAAAAAAGTTTGGCGATGGCAGATTATGTTAAATCGACCAAATATGTTTCGAAAGAACAGGCTGCCGAATTTATGAAAGCTGAAAACGGTGAAGATTTTATGGATTTTGTGGGTTACAACCCCTTGCAAAACTCTATCGATGTGCATTTAAAAGCCGATTTTGTAACCTCGGAGCATCTCGAAAAAATTTCCGCGGAAGCGTTAAATAAAAACTTTGTTGATGAAGTTACCTATGATAACGACCTGGTTAAATTGATGAACGACAACGTTAAAAAAATAAGTTTTTGGGTATTGGTAATTAGCGGTATTTTTACGTTAATAGCGGTGTTGTTGATTAATAGCTCGATACGACTGGCAGTGTATTCTAAACGATTTACCATTAAAACCATGCAAATGGTTGGCGCTACCAAACAGTTTATTCGTCGTCCATTTGTTTGGAAAAGCGTGCGGTTGGGCATTATTGGTGCGATATTGGCTTTAATTGGTATGGCCATTGTTTTGTTTTATCTTAATAAAACATTTACCGAATTAGAGTTGCTAAGCAATCCTGTTTTAGTAGGCGCATTGTTTGCTTTTATTTTTGCCTTGGGCATTATAATTACTTGGATAAGCACCCATTTTGCAACCCAGCGTTTTTTAAACTTGAAAACCGACCAACTGTATTATTAGGTATTTTACCATGGTATTAACACTTCTATTTAAATAAATCCGTTAATTTGCACTACTTATTTTATAAAGCATTATGGGAGATAAAAAACGTAAAGAAAACACAAAACCAGTTTTTGTTTTTGGAAAGAAAAACTATAAATTCATGTTTATTGGTTTAGCGTGTATCGCACTTGGTTTTATTTTGATGGCCGGTGGCGGTAGCGACGATCCCAACGTTTTTAATCCTGAAATTTTTAATTGGAGACGTATCCGGTTGGCGCCAACCTTAATTTTGATTGGTTTTGGTATTGAAATGTATGCCATTTTATTGAATCCCGATAAATCAAAGTCCAAAAAATAAATCCCAATTGGTTTTAAAACTTTACCATTTCAATTTTAATATTTTTGACCCATGGATATAATCGACTCAATCATCCTTGGCATTATTCAAGGCCTTACCGAATTTTTACCAGTATCATCCAGTGGGCATTTAGAACTGGGAAAAGCAATTTTAGGCGATAATTCAGTGCCTGAAGAAAGCTTGCTATTTACCGTGGTTTTGCATTTTGCAACCGCTTTAAGCACCATCGTTGTTTTTAGAAAAGATATTTTAGACATTTTAAAAGGCATTTTAAAATTTGAATGGAACGAAGACTTACAGTTTGTTAGTAAAATTGCCATTTCCATGATTCCTGCGGCCGTAATTGGCTATACCTATGAATCTCAATTTGCCGAGTTATTTGGTGGCAACATTAAGCTTGTTGGCTTTATGCTAATTATTACAGCGCTTTTGCTTTATTTGGCAGACAAGGCCAAAGACACCAATAAAGAAGTGTCTTTTCAAAATGCTTTTATTATTGGTATTTCCCAGGCTATTGCGATGTTACCCGGAATTTCACGTTCTGGTGCAACCATTTCAACATCGGTATTGTTGGGGAACGATAAAACCAAAGCAGCCCGTTTTTCGTTTTTAATGGTGGTGCCGTTAATCTTCGGGAAAATCGCCAAAGACATTTTAAGCGGCGATATTTCGATGGAAAGCCATAATATCACATCGCTTTCTGTGGGGTTTATCGCGGCCTTTGTAGCGGGTTTATTTGCCTGTACTTGGATGATTGCCTTGGTTAAAAAAAGCAAACTGTCCTATTTCGCTGTCTATTGCGCTATTGTTGGCGTTATTGCTATTATTTTTTCTGCACTAAACTCTTAACATGATTTCGAAAGAAGCCTATCTTTCCGGACAAGTTTTACTTATCGATAAGCCTTTAAACTGGACCTCGTTTCAAGTGGTTAATAAACTCCGTTGGGAAATCCGTCAAGCTTTCAACATTAAGAAAATAAAGGTGGGTCATGCCGGTACTTTAGACCCTTTGGCGACGGGTTTATTAGTGATTTGCACGGGAAAAATGACGAAGCAAATCGATACGTTTCAAGGACAGATAAAAGAATACACGGGCACCTTTGTTTTAGGAAGCACCACGCCATCTTTTGATTTGGAAACCGAGATAAATGAAACGTTTCCAACAGAGCATATTTCAAATGAATTAATACAAGAAACCACCAAACAATTTATTGGCGAGATTCAACAATATCCACCAGTTTTTTCAGCTTTAAAAAAGGATGGAAAACGCTTATACGAATATGCAAGAGCTGGCGAATCGGTTGATATTAAAGCGAGAACGGTAAATATTGAAGAATTTGAAATCACTAAAATTGATACTTCAACGGGGGGCAATACCGGCGCAATACATTTAGACTTTAGAGTGGTTTGCAGCAAAGGCACGTATATACGGTCTTTAGCCAACGATTTCGGTAAAGCATTACAGTCCGGTGCGCATCTATCATCACTCCGAAGAACAAGAATTGGGGCGTTTCAAGTTGCCAATGCGGTATCAATTGAAAGCTTCATTGCATCGCTAAAAGACTAAATTGTTTATTTTTACGTATATTTCATATAGAATTGCACTAAATGAACACAGATTTGAACCTAACAAATCAACATAAAGCCCTACTTATCACCTTGCTATTAGCGGGTACCGTAGTACTTTCTATTTTCAATTTAAGCCTTAAAAAACAAAGTGCATTTATGTCTGAAAGCTACTATGAAATGGAGCCCGAAGAAGAACTCACCGAAGAAGAAATAAAAATACTTGAAGCCTTAGAAAACTTAAATGCCAGTAAGGCCGAAACCAATAACGCCTATAACGAAACCAGCAACAATAAGCAGTTTGCCCAGGCCTATAAACCCATTGCACCACCAGAAGATTATGTGCCAAAAAACAGCAGTGTACCCGAGCAGAATGATGCCTTTAAGAAAGCCTATGAAAGCACTGAAGATTCTAAATTAAATACCGAAGAACTCTCGTCGTTTAGCAAAGTAAACGACCTGTTAAAAAAACAGCAAGACGAAGGCGACAACACCAAAAGCACCATTAGTTTTTCGTTGGTAAACCGAAAAAAAGTGTACATTCCAATTCCGGTTTATCTTTGCGAAATTGGCGGAAAAATAGTTATAAATATTACCGTAAATGCCCAAGGCGATGTTACTGATGCCTACGTAAACTCGTCTTCATCCACATCAAACGAATGCTTGGTAGAGCACGCTTTGGAGTATGCAAAAAACGCTCAGTTTAGTTCCGATGCCTCTAAAAAAAGTCAGATTGGTTCTATTACGTTTAACTTTATTGGCAAACGCTAGGCTGCAATTCGCACAACAATTCGGTAAGGTCGCTAATTACATTTTGCCCTTTATCGTTGTTGTACCAATGCTGCAAATCTTCTTTAAATTCTGGGGTTAATGTCCCGTATTTCGCCTTAAATCTATTTACATAGTTTGTGGCTTCGGTTGGACGTGGCCCAAATGTACATACAACATTTCCGGTTGCATTTTCAACCATGATTAACTTCGGGATTGCTCTTCCGCCGTTGGTTAAAAAAGCATTCATTAAATCTGGATTGTCATCACGAAGTACCACTCTTAAATCAATATGGCTGTTTAAATCGGTTACCTTATTTATGGCTGGCACCACATGTGCCGCATCGCCACACCAACTTTCGGTAATGAGCAACCAAGTCATGTTATCCTCAAAAGACTCAATTCTTTTTTTAGCCTCGTCCGAAATTTTTATGGTTTTATCCCAACGGTTCATCCGTCTATCGTTAAGCTTGGTATAGTCTACCATCGCTTCACTTTTATCGTCCCCAGTGGTCGAATTGTCTTCAACCAACTGCTTTACCAAACTTCTGTATTCGGGATACGACATGCTATTCTTTAAACTATTTTTTATAATAGAATCCATGATTTTATGTTTTAATGACAAAATATGATGGCACAAATTTAGTACCTTGGTATTTTATTTAAGATGATATTTGTCATGTTTTAAATTTAAACCTTACAAGCGCCCAAAATGGGCATTTAATACGTTTTAATATGGAAAAACATAAATGCGGTTGGTGTGTTGGCGACGCTTTGTATGAAGCTTACCACGATGAGGAATGGGGCGTTCCGGTTTATGACGATGCGACGCTTTTTGAGTTTTTAATTTTAGAAACCTTTCAAGCGGGTTTAAGTTGGATTACCATTTTGCGTAAACGCGAAAATTTCAGGAAAGCCTTTGATAATTTTGACTATAAAAAAATAGCCAATTACAACCAAGATAAAATGGATGCTTTATTGCAAGATGCCGGTATTATAAGAAACAAACTGAAAGTAAAAGCCACCGTTACCAATGCCCAGGCTTTTATGAAAATTCAGGAGGAATTTGGGTCGTTCTCAAAATACATTTGGGGGTTTGTTGATGGCAAACCCATTAAAAACAAACTTAAAAACTATAAAGACGCACCTGCCAACACGCCATTAAGCGATGCCCTAAGCAAAGATTTAAAAAAGCGTGGTTTTAAGTTTGTGGGCTCAACCGTGGTTTATGCGCACATGCAAGCAACGGGTATGGTAAACGACCATGAAATGGGGTGCTTTAGGTATGCTGAGGTTTGATTTTTGCAGGGTCTTGTCCGTTCGCCCATCGAATGTTTAACTCTAAATAGTTTTTTTCCTTGAAATAACCCCAATCCATTAGTTCTGCAATTAAGCTTTCCAAAGTTCTCCCGCGCTCAGTCAATGAATATTCCACTGTTTATAGTGCGAAAATAATCTGATGTGCTTAAATTTACGGTCTAATTTTTAAATTAAATATTATGGCCGTAATTATGTATGTAGATTTTCCTCATAGGGAGGTTTGGGGAAAAGAAATGGCAGTTCAAATGAAAGAACTTGCACAAAGTATTGTTAATGAACCTGGTTTTGTTTGGAAATTCTGGACTGAGAATAAGAATGAAGAAATGGCAGGAGGTGTTTATATGTTCGATTCTCGGGAAAACGCAGAGAACTATCTTAAAATGCATACAGATAGATTGGTAAAATTTGGATACTCAAATATTAAAGGAAAAGTTTTTGAAATAAATGAAGAACTTTCCAATATTTGTAAAGCTCCTCTTTAATTGATTATAGGGTTTAGATAAATATAAAATCATTTGTTGTTCTTAGTTTGTCTAAATCCTCAAATTAAGTGGAATGTTTTTTTGGAATATGAATCCGTTTTAATTCTGAAACGAGTTCGAAATAAGTGATTCATATTGAAACTTAATCAAAATTATCGCTTTCACGAAAAAGTCAAGTTTCAACTGGAAACAGTCCTTCAGGTACTCCAAAAATCATTACTATTCCCGAACAAATAGATAAATTTTTAACTGAATTTTTTTTCATCTAAAATCTTTTTGAACAAAAAAAGGCACTTGAAACTTTCTCAAATGCCCTTTTCAGAATTAGTCGCCTATTAGTCTTTTTTTAATTTAGTCCAATTGTTGTCTGCTTTGGCTACCAGCTCTTTATGATTGCCATCTAACCAAAGTTGCTGTGCATCCACTTCCAAATCATAAAGGAACAAATAATATTTTCCGTCTTTTACTACAAATTTATTTGGGTCAACTCTAAATTTTGCTCCAACGGAAATTCCAAAAGCGCAATAACCACCATATTCTGGCAAATACTTTTTTGGGTTGGCTTCAAACGCTTTTTTTTGGTCTTCGCTTGTAAAATAATAGGCCAATCCGCTATAAGTTGCCTTAAATTCTTTCACTCCTTTTTGAGCGATGCCCAAATCTAAATAAGATACCGGACTATAACCTTGTAAGGCTATTTTACTGTCGTCAATATTATGACTGGCTTTGCTTTGTGAAAAACCTATGGTTGTAAAAAGCAGCATTGTTACGAATACTATTGATAATGATTTCATGATTTTTGTGTTTTAATTTGTGAATTTTTTATTTAAGTTTTTAATTTTTAATCTTCGTTGTTGCAGCTGGTTTGTGTAAACCAACTACAGTTAAAACTGTTGCGCCCAATATCCAATAATAGTAAGCATCGGTACCTTTAAATGAAAAGATAAAAGGCACTACGAGGAATACCAGCCCAACCAGCCCATCAACTATTAAATGCCCTTTGTAGGGAATAATACGGTAAACACCCAAATGGTGGTCGGTAAGCAAGGTTAATATAAAAGCAGCAATTCCTCAGGTGACTGAAAGTTGCCATGCCAAAGGCTGCGTGCTTCCCAACCCAAATAGAAATGGCAAAACCATTAGCGCAATGGCTACTGGGTAATCCAGATAAGCATGCATTGTTTTTGTTACGAATTTCATATTGGTTTCGGTTTAAGATTTAAAATATTGTTCCTCAATGATTTTTCCGTTTTCCCAGACCGAACGGATAATTTCGTGCCATAGAATTTTACTTCCGTCTTTCATATCAAAATCAAAAGTAAATTCGGAAAAAGAAACATTTCCGTTGAGTGAAGCGTGATGTAAAGTTATTCCGTTAACGTTGGTTATGGCACCTGCAAAACCCAGCATTTTTGTAAGCATTTCAGATTTACCGTTCGTTACCGTGCCATCAAAATCTATAGTTTTAGCGTTTGAAGCAAAGTATTTTTCGGTAGCATCGACAATCTGTCCTTTTTTTACCATCTCATTCTTTGACGAGAAAATTTCGTTTAATGATTGTTCCATTTTAGTTCATTTAAATTGTTTGCCAATATTGACAGTACAAATGTCTATCAATAGCAAGCCAATAAAAATGAAGTAAATCAAGAAATTTTGTTGATGTAGTTCAACTTTTCTGCTAGGTTTTTTTATTTCTGATTCTTGACAGGAACTCTGTTGACATTCCTAAATAGGAAGCCAATGCGTATTGAGGTACACGCTGAACGAAGTTTGGAAAGTTCAACAAAAAGTTTTCATATCTAGCTTCTGCCGAGTGTATGAGATTGAACAATATTCGTCTATGTTCAAAAGCGAGACCCTTTTCGGCCATGATTCGAAAAAAGGTTTCAAATTTATGGTTGGATGCTTTTAACTCTTGTTCCTTTTCATATTCCAGTTGTAGAATAACACTGTCTTCAAGAGCAACGATAAAAAGTGTTGCTGGATGTTGGTAAATGTAACTATTGAAGTCCGAGACCCACCAATTTTCAATCGCAAATTGAAGTGTGTGTTCTTGTCCTTCATCGGATATGGCATAGGCCCTAAAAGCGCCTTTTACAACGAAATTTCTGTATCTATCGGTAAAATTCGGCTGAACAATAAATTGTCTTTTTTTTACTTTAACCTCTTTAAAGCTGGAACACAACTCCATGGCTTCGTCATCAGTCAGCGAAACAAAGTTTTGTACATAGTTTAAGAGTTGATCTTTGTTCATTTACAGAAGTTGGTTTTTTTTGCATTGCAGGTAATGCTCTAAATCCCGAAAACTATCGGGGCAGCACAAGTAATTTATACTCAACCTTAAACAAAATTATCATTTTTTCCCGAAAAGTCAAGTTACAACTGGACCTAGTCTTTCAAATACTCCAAAAACAAGTCCCTGGAAATCTCCTCGGCACCCAAACTTTCTAGGTGATTGGTGTACACTTGGCAATCTATAAGTTTGTAATTGGTGTTTTGGATAAAGGTTATAAAACCGGCTTTACTGGCATTGCTTTCCTTGGTGAACATGCTTTCGCCACAAAATACATTATTGCCCAAATCGATGCCGTACAATCCAGCAACTAGGGTGTTTTCTCGCCAAACCTCAACGGATTTTGCATAGCCCAATTCGTGCATTTTCACGTAGGCTTCAATCATATTATAGGTTATCCAAGTGCCTGCTTGTCCGCTGCGCTTTATTTTTGAGCATTCGGTAATTACAGCTTTAAATGCTTTGTTAACGGTTACGGTATAATCGCGATGACGCATTATTTGTTTCATGCTTTTGGACACTTTTAGCTTTTCCGGAAACAGCACAAATCGCGGATGCGGCGACCACCATAAAATAGGTTCTTCGGCTTCAAACCATGGGAAAATACCGTTTTTGTAAGCATGCAACAAGCGCTCGACCGATAAATCGCCACCAATGGCGAGCAGTCCGTCTGCGGTGGCTTCATTTGCATTTGGAAACCATATGTCTTTGGTTAATAGTTGCATTTATTGTAAATATAAAAACCTCAACGTTAAAATAAACATTGAGGTTGGTTTTATAAGATTCCCGCCTTCGCGGGAATGACAAACTAGTTTTATTAAAAAGGCAAATCGTCGTGATCGTCTTCTTTTAAATCGCCTGCAGGCTCAAACGCATCCATTGGCGGCACTGGTGGCAAGTTTTCGCCGGTAGCTTCAGTTTGTAAAGCCTCAATTCTCCAGCCTTGAATAGAGTTGAAATATTTGGTTTCCCCTTGTGGATTAACCCATTCTCTACCTCGTAAGTTGATGCTTATTTTAACCTGTTGACCAACTTGATAGCTGTTTAGTAAGTCTGTTTTATCTTGTACAAACTCCACCATAATATGTTGCGGATATTGCTCTTCAGTAGTTACAACTATTTCTCTTTTTCTAAACCCATTGTTTCCAAAAGTTTGAGTTTCTCCTACCATTTTAATTCTTCCTTGAACTTCCATTTAATCTATTTTTATTCTTTATTAATATTCTCTTTTTAGTATGGTTTTTAATTTAAGACAGTAATATTTTCCATGCACTTTCAACATCACCAAAACTTAAATAATTACGTGCCAATTTATGTTTTTGCCTGTGCGTTGCCGTTTTTATATTGGGGTAACGCTCACCCAAATCCTTTACAAATTCATTAACGCTGGCTTCGGTTGGTAAGGCTTCAATATTGCCCAACATGCCTAGGTCGTTTCCTGTTAAAACCATGCTGTTTTTTACAAAATCAGGAAAATTATCTACGCCAATGCCCAGTGTTGATAGCGGTTTTGGAATTTCAAAAAATCCTTTTTTAGCACGCGTATAATAACTGCCACCGGCTCGGGCCACCAAATCCAGTTTTTTCTGATTTATGGCGCCATCTTCATTTAAAACCTCATTATCGATATGTAGTTTTACAACTTCGCAAATAATTAAATTGCCTGCGCCACCTTCGGTTCCCAATTTTACAATCTCGTTAACCTTACATTCAAATTGCACAGGCGATTCGGCCACACGAAACGGTTTTACAATATCGGATTTCAACATGGTTAAACCCGCTTTTTCAAACTCGTTAACACCTTCGGCATATTCGGTACTACTCAACGATGCCTGATGCACCATATCATAATTCACCACGTTAATAACCACTTCTTTTAGGGCTTCTACATTTTCCAAGGTGTGTTTGGTGGTGTTATCTCTAACCCGACGCGCCGGCGAAAAAATCAGAATGGGTGGATTCGCACTAAACACATTAAAAAAACTAAATGGCGATAAGTTTGGGTTGCCTTCGGCATCTAAAGTACTCGCAAAAGCAATAGGTCGCGGTGCCACGGCGCTTAACAAATAACTATGTAATTTGCCTATTGAAAGGTCTTTAGGTTCAAACGACGTCATTTAACTTTTAAAGTTTCCACAAAACTAATCAAAAAAAACATGATAATTTAAACTAGTTTTCAACATTAATTTGCCGCTGTCAACAATTTACAATTATTTTCGTTCAAGGAAATGTAACAATGCCGGCAAACAACTAAAAACCGATTTACCAACAGCTTGCGCAATAATATTAGCAGATTTGCATTATATTACTGATTAATTAAAATTTGAATGATTTTTACCGAGTACAGAAATACGTTTCGTTGGATTATGATAGCCGCATCGTTTATAATCGTATCGCTTATCTTATGGAAAACCTATGAGTTTTTTCAGCATTTTAAAGAAGAGGAACGTGTGAAAATGGAAAATTGGTCGTTTGCCCAAACTGATCTGCAAAAAATGAACAACCTTAATGCTGATATGGGCAATTTGCCGTTAAAGGTGATTACGAGCAACACAACAACACCGATGATTCTCGTTGATTCGGATGGCAACATTTCGAGTTTTAACAACATCGACGAAACCAAAGCTGTAGATTCAACTTATGTTAAAAGCCTGATTTATAAATTTGAAAAAGAAAACACACCCATTCAAGTAAAACAAGATGGGAAAATTATAAGCACGATATATTATGGCAATTCACCCTTGTTAAACAAACTTGTCTATTATCCGTTTGCATTAATTTTAATTGTCGTTTTGTTCGGTGCCGTTATATTTTTCTTTTATCGCAGCAATAAAAATGCCACCCAAAACAAATTGTGGTCTGGTATGGCAAAGGAAACGGCGCATCAAATCGGCACACCTTTATCCTCTTTAATTGGGTGGACGGAGATTTTAAAAAGCGAACAGGTAAACCCCGAGTATATTGTTGAAATTGAAAAAGACGTGGACCGCCTACAAACCATTACCGAACGTTTTAGCAAAATAGGCTCCATCCCTACTTTAGAGGTTGCCGATATTATAAAAGAAACCATTGATGCTTACGATTATTTAAAATCGAGGTCCTCAAAACTCATCGATTTTGAAATTATAACCCCAAGTGGCGATATCCCGGTTAACCTCAATAAACAACTGTACAGTTGGGTTATTGAAAATCTGGTAAAAAACGCTATTGATGCCATGAAAGGCAGAGGAAAACTTAGCGTTGAAATCTCTCAGCTTGAAAACAACGTAAAAGTAAGTGTAAGCGATACCGGAAAAGGCATCCCGAAAAGTCAGTTTAAAAAAATATTCGAACCCGGATTTACCTCAAAAAAACGCGGCTGGGGATTGGGCTTATCGCTTACAAAACGTATTATAGAAGATTTTCACGATGGGCAAATTAAAGTGCTGCAATCTGAAATAAACAAAGGAACAACCATACAAATTGCTTTAATGCGAGCCGTTTAAAAATTGTTGATTTATGTCTGAAAAATTTATAACCATAAAAGAAGTTGCGCTAAATAATAACTGCCCCGAATGTTTTAGTAAAGATGGGTTACGATTAACCTTTAAACAGAAATTTTTAGATACGAAATTTTACAAATCCATTACTGCCGATGTTAGTCACAGTATTGCCTGTAAAACCTGTAATTCCACCATTTATCCTGTGCAATGGACGGATGACATTGAACGCGTTTTTGAATACCATCAAAGAGCATTCGAACCTAAAAAAGCATCAACCTATTTAAAAAAACTATCTTGGATTGCCATCCTTTTCATAGCCGTAGTTATTGCCGGCATAGTATTTACGGTGCTTTATGCCAAATTATAAATGCGCCTTTATAGCATCGGCCGTAGCTTGAAATTCTTCAGCAGTCATTTTTGTTTTTTGAATAAAGCGCGCATCTTCCATAGAATGCAACGGAATTAAATGTACGTGCACATGTGGCACTTCCAGCCCAATAACACTCATACCGACACGTTTACACGGAATAGCCATTTTGATGGCCAAGGCCACTTGTCTTGAAAATTCCATCAAACCATGGTAAGTGACGTCATCCAAATCGAAAATTTTATCCACTTCCTTTTTAGGAATGCAGAGCGTATGCCCTTTACTGTTAGGGTTTACATCAAGAAATGCTAGAAAATCATCGGTTTCGGCAACCTTGTAACAAGGGATTTCGCCATTTACTATTTTAGTGAAAATTGATGCCATAAATCTTGAGGGTTTTGAGAGTATATGTAAATATAAAAGATTCCTGCTTAACTTAAACAGGAATCTTTTCAATATATTTTCTTATTTAAAAGATTTCCGCTTTCGCGGAAATAAAAAAATATTTATCTGGAAATCTCGATAATATCAAATTTCATTACGCCATTTGGCACTTGTATTTCGGCTACTTCGCCAACCGATTTGCCCAACAAGCCTTTTCCGATAGGTGAATTTACCGATATTTTACCCGCCGCTAAATCTGCTTCGCCATCGGCAACCAAGGTATAGTTCATTTCCATGCCATTGGTTTGGTTTTTAATTTTAACTTTCGACAGCACCAATATTTTTGTGTTATCCAACTGCGATTCGTCAATAACGCGTGCACCAGCCAAGGCATCTTCTAATTTTGCAATTCGCATTTCCAACATCCCTTGCGCCTCTTTGGCGGCATCGTATTCGGCGTTTTCACTTAAATCGCCTTTATCTCTGGCTTCAGCAATAGCTCTCGACGCTTTTACGCGTTCCACATCCTTTAATTGCTTTAACTCTGCTCTTAATTTTTTTAACCCTTCTGGTGTATAGTATGATACTTTACTCATAACTTCATCGTTTATTTAATAAAAAGATGCTGAAACCAAAGATTCATGAATATCTGATTTAAATGGATATTTTATGAATAAACAAGTTCAGCACATAAAAAAAATCCCGCGTACACGAGATTGCTTAACAAATATACAAAATATTTGTCTCAATTTCCTTTTTGTTAGTAAATTGCGATTTAATTTTAAAACCTCATGAAGCCTTATTTCTATCTTTTAATTCTTATAATTTTCACGGCGTGCAGTAAAAATTCCGATGATAAAAACTGTAAATTTTTATTGGATGTAAGCGTAAATGTGACGATTAATTTAAATTTACCGCAATACAATCAACTTAATTCGATAGGAAATTCGGTTTATGTGGCCAATGCGGGAAATGGCGGAGTTATTGTTACCAATGCCGGTTCCGGGTTTTTAGCTTGGGATGCTGCCGATCCCAACCACACGCCAACTTCTTGCTCGATAGTTTCCGGCTCTGGTTTAGAGGGCACTTGCGGTTGTACTGATGCCAACAAATATAGTTTTGTAACGGGACAGCCATTAGAAAATTCAACCCTGCAATGTGGTTTAAGAAATTATCGCGTTGAACAAAACGGGAATACCCTTTTAATTTTCAACTAAAAAGCCCCAGTATAAATACTGAGGCTTTGATGTAAAATAAATCTATTTTTTTAGAACTTTAATGTTGCTCCAAGCAAAAAGTTGGTAGTTGCTTGCGGATAATAGCCAGCACCTTCAATAGTCGTGGTAACTCCTGGCGCGCTCCAAGTATCATCGTAAGTGTAATAATAGCCGTTTGACACATATTTTTCTCCAAAAATATTATTTACCAGACCAGAAAAGGCAATGGATTTAAATACTGACTTGGTTTTAATCTCGTAAGTTATATTAAAGTCATTTACAAAATAACTGTCTAATTTTGAAGCTTCCGAATCGTTATTCCCCATAAATTGTTCACCGACGTATTTACTTAAAAATGACATTTGAAAGTGTGTTGCTGGACTATAAACCAAAGCATTCGCTGCAACCAATTCCGGTGAAAATGAAATATTTGTTTTACCCAAGTTTTCCAAAACACCATCGCGCTGAAAAAACGATTCTTTGTTTTTATTCGAACTTATTGTAAAATTTGGTTGAACAGCAAACTGCTCAGAAATCCGTATCGCTGCATCAACCTCTAAACCCAATCGGTAACTATCGCCACTATTGGTTCTAATAGGTGTGCCCGTATTGTCTATGGCGCCTGTTAAAACCAATTGCTCGTTGTATAACATATAATAGGCATTGGCGTTAATTCTGAATCCTCTATTACGGTGCCTCCAGCCTAATTCGAAGTCATTTAACTGCTCCGGTTTAATATTTGGGTTGCTTTCAAAATCGCTACGGCTTGGTTCTCGATTTGCCCGGGCATAAGAAAAATACAGGTTGTTATTAGAGTCTAATTCATAGGTAATTCCTGCTTTCGGATTGAAAAAGTTATACTGCTCATCAACCAATAAATTAATCCTATCTGATGTTAACCCTGTGGTTTTATAATTTACAAAGCGCATTTGCAAATCGCCATATAAACTCACTTTATCGTTAAGTCGATAGGTAGCCTTTGTAAACAGGCTAAAGTCTTTTTTCTTTCCTTGTCCGTTATAATAATAGTTGCCAATTTCAGAATCACTTGCAAAGCGTGCCCATATTATTTCGCCAAAATGATCGCCAATATAACTGCTGTACGACAAACCAAAATTCATGTCCAATACATTCTTTTTGTAATTTACGCCCGCATTTACCACATAGAAATTGTTGTCTAACCACCGGCGACGGATTAAATCGGTTTCATCAATGGTTTCGCCACCAATATTAATTGGGGTTAAATCATATTCATCAAAAGGTTCATCTTCTTTATATTGCTCAAAATAACCGCGCCCTTTGGTATAATTCAAAGCTAGGTTTGTAGACCAATAGTTGTTGTAACGCTCGTTCCAATGTAACTGATAATGGTCTTGTTGATAGTTATCCTCTTCGTTTTCATGAAATCGGGTAACGCCATTTTCATCGGTGTATTCGCCTGCGGTATTATAAGTTCTGTGGTTTGCCAAAAGGTCTAAATCTTCCAAACCGTTCCAAGATTGATACGTAATTTCATGGCCGCTAAATGTAATGGCCTTTATTAGCGTATTACCATCCACGTAGGCCCCTTGAAGGAAATACGATTTTAAATCGGATGAAGCTCTGTCAATATAACCATCGGATTTAATTTTAGATAATCGCCCTGCAATCTCTATATTGTTATTGAGTTTACCCGTGCTAAATTTAATACTGTGCTTTCTGGTATTATAACTTCCGAAGGTGTTGGATATTTCAGCTTTTGCCTCTTCTGAAACCGCATCGGTAAGCACATTGATACTCGCCCCAAAAGCACCCGAACCGTTGGTTGATGTACCCACGCCACGTTGCAGTTGTAAACTTTCAACCGAAGACGCAAAATCGCCTAAATTCACCCAAAATGTCCCTAAAGATTCCGCATCGTTGTACGGTATGCCGTTGAGTGTAATATTGGTTGATTGCGCATTAATACCACGTATGCGAATACCTGTGTAACCCACGCCAGCACCAGCATCGGTGGTAGTAACAACTGATGGCAAATAGTTTAATAAAACAGGAATGTCCTGTCCTAAATTACGTTTTGACAACTGTTTTTTGGTAAGGTTGGAGTGTGTGATGGGCGATGTCGCATTTACACGAACGGCTTTTACTAAAACTTCGTCTAGATTTTCAATTTTTGTTGTGTCTTGCTGGGTTTGATTTTGTTGTGCTGTTGCACGGACTGATAACACTAAAAGTGTTAAAAAAAGAAAAATGTTTTTCATTACGATTATGTTTATAATCGAATAAAAAGAGGCAATTATTCTTTAATTGTTATTGATTTGTTTTTGAGCGTAATACTTATACGATATTGTAAAGTTAATTTCCATTTTGAATCCTTAATTTAAACCAATTAAAATTCAGAAGTAAAAACCAACATTGATGACCTTATCGCACTCGCTAAAAATATCCACTGGATATTTTCTTAACGCTCGATTCCTAAACAGCATTACCTGTTCTAGGTTCAATGGGTATGATCTCAGCCTTTTTGGAAGTTAAAAGTTAAACGTTTTATAGTAAAAGTATACATAGACTGTTTACTGAAAACCGATGACTGCTAACTGAAAAAGCACCCCTTTTTTGAGAACGCTGCAAAGTTAGTTAACAATTAATAATTAACAGAGAAAAAGCAATAGTTTTTTAGTCTAAGTCTGGTTTTTTTCGGTTCGCCTTTTTTTCTGAACGGTTGCGCTTGTTTTTCAATCGTTTTCTAATAACCGATTTTGGAATTCTGGTGGGAATTCTTCTTTTTGGGATAATTAACGATGTTGTTACTAAATCGAAAAACCGCTTAATTACCAAATCTTTGTTTTTGTGTTGGCTGCGGCTTTCATCGCACTGTAAAATTAGCACGCCGTCTTTGGTTAACCGATGTTTTAGCTTGTTTTGTAAGCGTTCTTTTTGATGCTCGTTAAGCGCGAACGATTCCAATACATTAAAAGTCAACTCAATTTTTGAAGACACTTTGTTTACATGTTGTCCGCCAGCACCAGAACTTCTAACGGCTTTAAATGTCAACTCTTGCAAAAGGGCTTCTTTATTAATCATGCCAAATCTTGGTGCTCGGGTTTTAGCAAATCGTTTACCGTTTTTACAGGATTAAAGGTTTCTACGGGCACTTCAACAAAAATGGAGTTCCAATAGGCCATACTGCCATTCCATAGCCCGGGCAGTTCCAGTGCTTTTATATCAACACCGTTTTGGGTTTTCATGGTTATAAAAGCCGCTTCGGGATCGACAAAATTTAAAAGATTGAATTTTTCGCCTTTGTAGTTTTTGGTGCCGCAAACCAAATCGGTTGGGTTAAAATGGGTTGCGTTTTTAACAATTTCGGCTTGTTGGGTATTATCAATATCAATTTGGGCAAACTCCGCTATTTGTAGCGATATGTTGCCGTTTTCGTCCTTAACCCAAAATGGGCCACCTCCAGGTTCGCCTTCGTTTTTAACCATGGCACAAACACGAATGGGTCGGTTTAATTTTTCCTTTAAAAACCGTTTCTTTTTATCTGAAGGTAAATCATCAAATTCATCGCCAATGGAAACATTCATTTTTGTCGATAAAAACATGGCTATGGTAAGCATATCTGCTTCTGAAACAGATTCATCATCTAATTTATGTAAAAACGAAAAAGCTTCCTCTTGGGCTTCAATAAGCACGCCGGCAATGAGTTTTTTGTACTTGACTAGTTTTTTGTTCCGATTAAAAACCACGATATTATCGACGTTTTTAATAAAAATAAGATCGCTGTTTATGGCATTCAAATTTTCAATTAACGCGCCATGGCCTGCGGGACGGAATAAAATAGAGCCATCTTCATTTCTGTAAATCTCATTATTTGTTGTTAAGGCTACGGTTTCGGTTTCTTCTTTTTGATACGAATACGTTACGTTAAAAACCGTGTTTGTTTTTTCCTCTACTTCCTTTTTGATTTTTTCTAATTCTGAATCAAAATACGGATGGTGCTTTTTAGAAACCGTAAAGTGAAGGTTCGCTTTGTTGTTTGATGAAGCGTACAAAGTCGATTCCAATAAACGCTCATGAAACGCCGTAATGGCACCCGTTTTATAGTTATGAAACGGCAGTAGTCCTTTTGGGAAAAAACTATAGTTTAAAGCATCTTCGCTCAACATGGTTTTCACAAAGGCCAAACAGGCTTCATCTTTTGTTAAACTCTCAAAATTGGGGTGTATCGCTTTTGCTTTTGATAAGACTTCGCTGTAAATCGGAAAGCTTTCTAAATTTGAAACAAAGGTTTTTATGAGCCTGTCGTTATGTCTTTTAGCATATTCTTCGATGGTTTCTTTTGAAGGGTTGTAGTTTTTTAAAAACTGAAACAAAAATTTGAACATACGCGTAGCCGCACCCGATGCGGGCACAAACATGACGATGTTTAAACTGTCTCTTTTGGCATCAAATAATGTAGCAAAATTCTGTATTTCAGTTTCATTATAACTTTTAATGCCATTTCCAATATTTGCTGCTTCCACCAAATTAGAATAAGACATCCCGTTTTTTATGCGGTTAACCTGGGCTTCAATCTGCTTTAGGGTTATGCCTTTTTTTTCAATATGTTGGATATCTTTTTCTGAAAACATTAGTTTTTGTTTTTTAGTAATTCATCAATATGTTTTACGGCTTTTTGCAATCGGGCTTGTTTATCGCCTTTTAACAAAACATAAGGTCTGTTGTTATCTTTTAAAGCACTCTCAAAAGCCCGAAACATTTCTTTTCTATGTTCTGGTTTATCACGCAAATCGTCAGCTTCCCAAGGTGTATCAATATACGTTAAAAAGTATAAATCGTAAGTGTTTTTTAAGGCGTATTTTTCCAAAATCGCGTCGCAGGTGCCTAAATAATAGGTCTCCGAATAGACTTTGGTTTCCAGCAAATCGGTATCGCAAATTAAAACGGTATTGGTTTTTTGTGCTAATTCATTTTCAAGTTTCATTTGGCCTTCGGCTATGGGCAATAAATCTTTTGGTTCGCAAGTTTTGCGCTCGTTATTCCATTTGTTTTGCAAATATTCGCGGGCATATTCGGGCACCCAAACCGAATTGTAATAACGCGCCAACTGGCGAGACAGTGTTGTTTTACCCGTTGATTCCGGGCCAAATAAAACTACTTTTATGCAGTTTGCGGGTTGCTGTTTAAGTTTTTCTTCCATGCTAAATAACCGAATATGGCGATAAAGGTAAAGCCAAAATACTGAAAACTAGTAAATGTAAAGCCTTTGTAAAAATATAACGGTATGGAAATCAAGTCTCCGACAATCCAAAAAATCCAATTCTCAAGTTTTCGTCGTGCCATAAGCCACATGCCAACAAAAAATATGGCAGTTGTAATGGTGTCTATATAGGCTACGACACTGGTCCATTTATCAAAGGTTTTATACACCAAATAAACAAATAAAAGGGTTGCTATAAATATAGCTGTGCTTATTTTTTTCTCGCTGAACGTCATTCTAGAAATTGGCGTTACCTTTGTGTCATCCACTTTTCTCGACCAAATATACCAGCCGTAAACACTCATTATAAAATAATAAGCGTTTATCATCATATCGCCCAACAATTCCCATTTAAACAATAAATACACAAAAATAATAGTGCTAATCATGCCCGTTGGAAACACTAAAACTTTATTCTGTTTTGAAAACCAAACGGAAAGAAAGCCAAAAATAACGGCTATAATTTCTAGGATAACATCAACAGTTTGATAATCGGCATATTGCTCGAATAAAAAATCAAAAATGGGGTTCATAATCCTGTCTATCTGTTTTAACTATTTTCATGTATAGCAGACCATTTTCAATGAGTTGGAAGGCCTCTTTTATTTCGTTGCTGAGTAGTTTCATCACCTCATCGTAATCGCCATAAACCTGTGTGCTCAATGGATTTTCTAGAACCTTGAGATTTGATGCTCTTAATTTTTTTATAAAATGAATGATTGCTGGTTCGAACTCGTCTTGCAACGGTGTTAATGTTAATTCTACTGATATTTTCATAATTTATTTTTGTCATTCCCACGAAGGTGGAAATCTTTATCTATTTAATGAGATGCTAAAATACCGAAACAAGTTAAGTACGGGCACCTTCAGCATGACGTTTTACTTTCTTAAGTCGTCAAAAAACGATTCGTCCTCCTCAAAGGCGGTTCCAATAACCACCATATCGGCTCCCGATTGGTACGCGCTTTCCAATTGTTGTATGTTTTTTATGCCACCGCCAACTATTAACGGAATTTTTATGTCTTGTTTTACTTTTGTAATTATTTCTGCACTTACAGGATTTAAAGCGCCACTTCCTGCTTCCAAATAGATGAGATTCATTCCTAAAAATTCTCCCGCTTTTGCGGTATCGGTTATATTTTGAAAGGCATTTCTAGCCATTGGCTTTGTATTTGTGACGCGCTGAACGGCTGTTTCCTTGCCGCCTTCAATTAAAATATATCCTGTTGAAATCACTTCCAAATTGCTGCTTTTTATTTTTGAAATAGACGCCACGTGTTTCCCAATTAAATACTCAGGGTTTCTTCCGGAAATTAGGGATAAAAATAAAATCCCATCGGCTTTATTGGTAATTTGGGATGTGTCTCCGGGAAATAAAATAACAGGTAAACTGGTCTGCTTTTTTATTTCGGAAACCACGTTTTCAGTCGCTTGAGCTTCAACGGTACTGCCTCCAACAAAAATATGGGTGGCAACCGATTGGTTTACTTTTTTAAAGAAACGCACCGCATTTTCAACGGAAAACTTTTCAGGGTCAATTAATACCGCCAATAACCTTTCTTCGGCAGAAATAGACTTTATTATGTTTTGATATATTCTTCTATTTGTCACAAATACACGAATGATGGTTTGAAAATTCCAAAAAGCAAATTCTAAATATCAAAATGCCTAAAAGTATTTTCATTTATCTGTTTTCTTTTCTCTTTCTTCTTGATTCTATTAAATGGCATACGCACAAGTAAAACCTTCAAACTCTAAAAAGCGAATATTGTACCGGTGTTTTCTGGTTTTATAATCAATCCAAGCCACGGTTTCTTCATCATGTAAATTAAAAGGAATAACCAAGCAATGCTTTTTAAAACTCAATCCCGGTGTGGCATAAAGCTTATACAACGATTCTTTTACACACCAAATAGTGGTTAGTTTTTTTATGTAATCGGCATCGTTTTCATCTAAATAATCAAACTCGTAATCAATAAATTTATGCGCGATGATATTAATTTTCTGCCGTTGTTTTTCAATATCTATCCCAACGGCTAAATCACTTACAATTACTGCCGAAAACTGAAACGAATGGGTAATCGAAATCTGTTTCCCATCTTTTAAATGGGGCTTTCCACAGTCATCGTAAAACAAATCGGCATCGGTATAACCGAATGCCTCCAATAATTTCCTAACGCTTAAAAACCCGCGTTGGTGCATTTCGCTTTTCATACCCAAAACACGCTCCAAACTTTTGGGTTTTAAGCTAACGGACTGAAACAAATCGCTATACGGCTCCGAAATCTTCCAGATTTTAACAGTAGTTTGTGAGTTTGGTGTAATGGTTTTATAAAGTGGCATTTACTATTCTGAAAGTTATTGATTATCTTTGCACTGCCTAAGGCAGATTTGGCATTTTTAATGAGCGAATTTAACTAAAATAAGTACCAAATCCCAAGGGCAATCTATATAAAAACATTAAGAAAAAAGAATATGAGCACAAAAACAATTCCTTACGTAGCCAATAAAGTGAAAGATATATCGCTTGCCGATTGGGGACGCAAAGAAATAGAATTAGCAGAAGCCGAAATGCCGGGGTTAATGAGCCTTCGTGAAGAGTACGGAAATTCGCAACCGCTTAAAGGCGCGCGTATTGCCGGCTGTTTACATATGACTATTCAAACGGCAGTTTTAATTGAAACCTTGCAGGCTTTGGGTGCCGAGGTAACTTGGAGTTCTTGTAATATTTTCTCAACACAAGACCAAGCTGCTGCTGCCATTGCTGCTGCTGGAACCGCAGTTTACGCATGGAAAGATATGACCGAAGAAGAATTTGATTGGTGTATCGAGCAAACCTTATTTTTTGGTAAAGACCGCAAACCATTAAACATGATTCTTGATGACGGTGGCGATTTAACCAATATGGTTTTAGATAAATACCCAGAATTAGCTGCAGGAATTAAAGGCTTGTCTGAAGAAACCACAACAGGTGTTCACAGACTGTACGAGCGTGTAAAAAACGGTACGTTGCCTATGCCAGCTATAAACGTAAACGATTCGGTAACAAAATCGAAATTCGATAATAAATACGGTTGTAAAGAATCTGCAGTTGATGCGATTCGTCGTGCTACCGATTTAATGCTAGCCGGAAAACGTGTAACCGTTTGTGGTTATGGCGATGTTGGTAAAGGTACAGCGGCTTCTTTTAAAGGTGCCGGAAGTATTGTAACGGTTACAGAAATAGACCCAATTTGTGCATTACAAGCGGCGATGGATGGTTTTGAAGTGAAGAAATTGGAAACCGTTGTTGCTAATTCTGATATTGTAATCACCACCACAGGGAACAAAGACATCGTTCGCGCTGAGCATTTTAAAGCGATGAAAGACAAAACCGTTGTGTGCAACATTGGGCATTTTGACAACGAAATACAAATGGCTTGGTTAAACGACAACTACGGAAACACCAAAAATACCATTAAGCCACAGGTTGATAAATATACCATTGACGGGAAGGACATTATCATACTAGCCGAAGGGCGTTTGGTAAATTTAGGATGCGCCACAGGCCACCCGAGTTTTGTAATGAGCAACTCGTTTACCAACCAAACCTTAGCACAAATCGAGCTTTGGAACAACGCCGACGCGTACCAAAACGATGTGTATATGCTACCAAAACATCTTGATGAAAAGGTTGCTAAATTACACTTGGAAAAAATTGGTGTTGAGCTTACCGAATTAAAACCGTATCAAGCCGAATATATTGGCGTAACGGTTGATGGCCCTTATAAGCCAGAACATTACAGATATTAATTTTATCATTCCCACGAAGGTGGGAATCTTATTAATCGAAACTATATTATTATAAATTAAATCCCGAGCAGCAATGTTTGGGATTTTTTTTTGCACCGTCATTGCGAGCCAGTAACTAAGCCTGCACTGAGCGAAGTGGAAATGTGCAAACTTTTAAATTGAAACTGTAAATAATTTGGGCAATTTTATTTTGGCAGAAAAAGCCAAAATAAACCGCGCTTTACACTATATCTTTTTAAAACATTTGGGTTAAGGGCAAGCGAGGTAACAATCTGTTATTCTTTTCTCTAATCAAGGTTTATAGTTTTTATATTTTTAAAAAGGATGCCGTTACAATCGCTATCGCACAATCTGCCATGGCTTGCTACACTTCCCTTTTTTCGTTATATTTATTTACAAATGGGCTATAACGAAGAAAAAATAAAAGTGCCTCGGTTTAATGAAGCGTCTGGTTTCTATACCACCAAAAAACGCTCTAAAATAATGAGCCGTATTCAAGGTAAAAACACCAAACCCGAACTGATGTTCAGAAAAGCTTTATGGGCAAAAGGCGTAAGGTATCGCGTAAACTCAAAAAAACTTTTTGGCAAACCCGATGTGTCCATTCAAAGGTATAAGCTTGCTGTTTTTATCGACGGTGCATTTTGGCACGGGTACAATTGGCAGGAAAGAAAAGCTAAACTTAAATCCAATCGCGGTTTTTGGATTCCTAAAATAGAACGCAATATGCAGCGCGATAAAGAAGTAAATTTAGAATTGAAAAATTTGGGCTACACCGTTTTCAGGTTTTGGGACCACGACATAATAAAAGAACTCGACAAATGCATTAATGATGTAATGGTATATATTCATACGGGCGAAAACCCGTGAACGATGAAAATCAATCCACCATATCCTCTTCAAAATACCACCACAAACTAGAGTCGATGGATTGCTTCATTTTATTAATATCTACATCGTCTTTCAAGAAAACCGTAATGTTTTCAGGAACTCGGTTTTGCCCAATACTTTCACTTATTTCAATCATTTCAATCTCGTTAAAATGCTCTAAATGCCTTTTTATCTTAGCACCTGAGGATTCATCACTCAAAAAAATCTTAATGGTTTGTTGGTTCGGAGAGTTTCTAATTTCTGATCTAAACGGTAGCATAATCAATAATTTTAAGTAAAACAATATGCAATAGCCTAAGTTAAGAATTTAATCAATATCTTTTGAAATAAATTTAAACCATGTCGAATAAAAAAATCAAAGATTTACATGCTTTATTATCTGAAATAGAGCAACATATACCTCTTAAGGACCAAACCAACCCTAAGGTTACTAAATCTGATATTGGTTGGCAGCTCGACCATAGCTTAAAGGTATTTAACGCCGTTTGCGAATGGACCATAAAATCGAACCCAGCAGATTATGAGCGAAAGTTTAGTTTTTGGCGCACGGTTTTATTCCCCATAGGCTATATCCCAAGAGGGAAGGTTAAAGCCCCAAAAATAGTGCGGCCGCCAAATGTTATTTTAGATGAAGACTTAAAAACCCAATTGCAAACCGCAAAAAACCATATTGATGCTTTAAAACCCTTACCTGAAAAAGCGTATTTCAAGCATTTTATATTCGGGAAATTATCTAAAAAGCAAACGCTACGGTTTTTAGAAATGCATACCAATCACCATTTAAAAATCGTGAGGGATATTTTGAAAGCATAAAAAAAACCTTTCTGTTTCCAGAAAGGTTTTAAATGCCCTGAGACATGCTCAGGGTTAATTTTAAAGAAAGTGTTTATTAAGCATCAAAAGGCTCAATAGAAACGTAAGATTTGTTGTCTTTTTTCTTTGTAAATTTTACAAGACCATCAACTTGCGCGTGCAATGTGTGATCCTTTCCTTGGTATACGTTTTCACCTGGGTGATGCGTGTTACCACGTTGTCTTATGATAATGTTTCCAGCAATGGCAGCTTGTCCACCAAAAATCTTAACACCTAAGCGTTTCGATTCTGATTCTCTACCATTCTTAGAACTACCTACTCCTTTTTTATGAGCCATTGTCTTAAGTATTTATATTGTTAATATTAAGTATATGAAAAACTATTTTTCAATACCGCCTTCTAATCTGTCTTGTAATTCTTTAAGCTCGTCCCATTTTCCATCTGCAGCTAATTTAGCTTGCTTTGGCCAAGTATCAGTCACAATGTGAGCTAATCTTGAACTTGCTTCTGAAAGAATATTACTTAAATCTTCTGGTTTTGCTTTTGCCACCTTAGCAAAAGTATCTAAACCTGCGTTTACTAAAGCTTCTGCCGCTTTAGGCCCTGCACCTTCGATTTTCTTTAAATCGTCAGCTTTTCCTGTTGCTTTTTTAGCAGCTGGTTTTGCTTCGGCCTTTGGTGCTTTTGCTTTTGGTTCTTCTTTTTTAGCTTCTTTTTTTGGAGCAGCTTTTTTAGCTCCCGAAGCAACGATGCTTTCGATTACGATTTCAGATAAAGATTGACGGTGTCCGTTTTTTACACGATAACCTTTACGTCTTTTCTTTTTGAAAACGATTACTTTATCACCTTTAAGGTGCTTTAAGACTTTTGCACTAACCTGTGCTCCGTCTATAGCTGGGGCGCCTACAGTTACTTTGTCGCCATCTCCAATTAAAAGAACGTTATCGAAATCTACTTTCTTACCTTCTTCAGTTTGCAAACGGTTAACAAAAACTTTTTGGTCTTTTTCAACTTTAAATTGATGCCCTGCTATCTCTACAATTGCGTACATAGCGAATTTTTATTAATTAAATTTGTTCAAAAAATGAGTGCAAATATACGGCTAAATAATTAAACTGCAAACGTTTTATTTCTTTTGAAGAATATTTCCGCTGTTTTTAAAAAATTGCATCACGGTTAAGGTTGAAATCACCGTTGTAGCAACCCCCATGATCGCCACAATAAATGTGACCATGCCTATATCAACATTAAAAACACCATCAATGTTTTCCAATAATTGCGATAAAAAGCCAGGGTTGACTTCGGTGGCATAAAACAAAAAGAATACCGTAAAAAAGAAGGTGGCAACAAAGCCGGTAATGATGCCTGTTTTAAAGCCTTCGCCATAAGAAAACGATTCGGCATCCTTAAGCTTTTGCAATCTAACGGCGTCAAAAACACCAAAAACGGTTATTACGGCGTTAAAAAAGCTAAAAACGGGATTTGTATGTTTGTCAAACAAGGCCAAAATTAAAAAATAAGCAATGAGTACCGCACTTGTAACGAGGCCAAAACGAATGGGAAGTGAAAGCGTTTTCATGATTTTATATCTATATATTTTTAGATTTAAATGCGCACTATAATTAGGTGGTTTGAAGATAGATTTCTCTAAATTTCGTAAAAAAAATCGATTAATAATAATTTAGCACAAACTATTTTAAAATAAACGCCTTGGCACAATACCAAAACGTATTAAAACTCAAAAAAAGAAAAACGATGTTTTGCTATTCATTTCATTCGTGGTTTTTTAATCCGTTTTAAACAAATTTTCACAGTTAGAGCAAGCCTAAAAAGAGTTATGCATTTTAAATGGACAGGGTTTAGTTTAGGTGTTTATCGAGAATTATAAAATTATACTTTTTTGTGCATTAACCGTCTTTATTTAGTAGCTTTGTAGCTACAATGGGCATGCAAAGCTTCCAAGTAAAACGCAATACATCCCATAGATTTGATAAATTAATTTAAAACACACCCAAATGAAAACATTTAAGAATATTATAGCCATTACTATAATTACACTTTTTGCTTTTAGCTGTAAAAACGAAACCAAAGCTGAGATTAAAACGGTTGAAGTAGCCTCGGAGACCGTTAAAACACTAGACCCAAATGCGACTTACGCTAAAGCGGAATTCACTATTGATGGCATGACCTGCGAAATTGGATGCGCAAAAACCATCGAGAAAAAAATAGCCAAAATGGAAGGCGTAAAATCGGCTAAAGTAGATTTTGACAGAAAACTAGCTATGGTTGAATACAACGACGCTAAGGTTACCCCAACAGCGCTTGAAGAAACCGTAACCAAAGTTGCCGATATTTATAAGGTTAGCGACATGAAGACCGTTGAAGGCTTTTCGGCTAAAAAAGCCTGTGATGCAGATTGCGCCAAAGCCTGTTGCGCCAACAAAACCGATGCCGAGAAAAAAGCCTGTGCCGCCGATTGTAAAAAGGCGTGTTGCGCTAAAAAAGCATAACTCTTTTTAAGACCTGTCAGTCCCGAAACTTCAGAACTGACAGTTTTTTTTGCTTAAAAAATTCTTCTTAACGCGTTCTTAAACGGTTTTATGGTGTTTGTATGTTTTTATTAATAAATTGGTGAAATAGATGGAATTTTAAAACTAAAATAGTAATCATCATAGTCGTCGTAGGATATTACCACAGGAGAGCTTTTAGCAAAACCATCGGCAGGCACAGGGTATTCAGATTGTATCTCGCCTGTTTCGGTGTTCAACCCAAATACCCCTAGTGGCGTATTCACATAAACTATATCATAATAATATTCTACGGTAGGCGAACTTTTTATAGGGCCAGCATTAAGATTGGTTTTCCAAATTAAAGCCCCATCGTTACTATCAATACAGTACAAAAATCCATCATCACTACCAAAGTATATTCCGTTCTCTGATGCCGTACCAGTAGAAATATTGTAAACTGGAGAGCTTTCTATAGCACCACCAGCTTGAAATTCCCAGATTACACTGCCGGTATCAGCATCTAACTTATACATTTTCCCATTGTTACAGCCTATGTAAAGCTCATTAACACCTTTTAAATCTTTAATAAATGGCGAACTTTTAAAAGCACTTCCTGAATCAAGCTCCCATATCACTTCTTTTTTAGGAATGTCTAACGCATAAAGTTTTCCTATATCATTTCCTACAATGATTTTTCCTGATGCCTCATCAAAATTCCCTACCCTTACAGTAATGTTCACAGGGCTACTTCTTACCGCTCCTCCGGTATCGAACCTCCACCATAAATCTCCAGCATAGGCATTAAGGGCGTAAACATAACCATCGTCGGCACCAAAAACTACTAAGCCATGTCCGTCCACATGTACAGCGCTACTGTGTATGGGTGCATTATTTTCAAGCGTGTAGCTCCAATATTCATCTCCGTTGCCATGTAAGCTTACAAATTTGCCTGCGGTATTGCCCGCATATACAAAATCTTCTTGTCTGTTTTCACCAGAATTTGCACTTCCATAAGTATGGTAAAAATGATACGTAAAAGCGGTAACTGTGGCGGTTAGTGCTGCACCCGTATTATAAGCCCAAAGGCTCTCAATTGGTTCGTTTATACGTTTGTGGTATTTGTGTATGTGCCCATCTCCACCTGCAAAGTAAAGTTCAAAATCTCTAGTTCCAGACTCATGACCACCATAATATGTAACAGGAGTTACGGTGCCTTCGGAGTTAGGGCCTACATTAAAATTATCGAAGGCTTCAATATCGTTTACAATGCTAAAATCTTGGTCGTCTACGCGCGAGTCCTTTAGAGCCGATAAACCATTTTCGGTAACCACATAAATATCTATGTTGAAATCTGAATCAATTTCTGATAGGGTTTCGGTTTTATCACAGGCAAAAAAACATAGTGCGCCAATGGTAATTAAAGTTTTTAATGTTTTCATTTTTAGCTTTTTTAATTAAACAATACGCTATTGTTAACACAGAAGAAAGGAGGTGCTTACCAAATCTAAGACTGAAAACTTGGGATGCAGTCCCGATTTATGGGAATATCAAAAATTAGGAATCATTAAAAGTGTGTATTTGCTTTTTTAACCCACCCCCCTCTTAATCCCCTCCCAAGAGGGGAAGCGTTGCGTGTATTTTTAATCGATATTTATTGGCAGAGAGAAATATACTTGCGGCTATTCCCCTCCTTAGAGGGTTTAGGTTTGGGTTTTATTCATAACAATTTACTGAGCTCTAGTTGAAGATTTGTTATAATAAATTACCTGTTATGTATTTTGAATGAAATTAATTTCAATAGGTCAGTTCGAGTGATTTTGAGGAACGAAAAATTGAATTGAGAACCCATTAATGGTTCAAAAATTCTTATTCTCGATACAAATTTTACTCATTTTAATCGTAAAATTCACTCGAATTGACAAATTTGGTCAAAACGCTGAACAGGTTAATTAATTCTAGTTTTCTTTCAGCTGTCCCTTTCTATATTCATGTGGCGTTTTCCCTGTTATTTTTTTAAATACATTAAAAAATGCCGATTTTGAGTTAAACCCTGCTTCCAACCCTATGGCTATAATGGTATAATTAAAAAAGTCTGGGGTATTTAATAATCTTTTTGCTTCTTCTACCCTAAACCTATTAAGGTATTCGGTAAAGCCCACACCCAATTCTGTGTTAATAATTCTAGACAAATGGCTGGTGCTTATATTTAATGTATCGGCAACACGATCTAATGTTAAGTTGGGATTTAAGTATATTTTATCCTTCTGAAAAAGATCTTCCAGCTTTTGGATGTATTCGTTTTTTTCAGATTTAAGATGTATTGGCTGTTGGGTTTTATTTACACTTCGCCGTATTGTTTTGCGTTGTTCCAATACTTTAAATTTATAAATACCTATATACCCAAGCCAATAAATAGTTGCAGAAATGCTTACCCAAAGCGCATAGAATGAGGTGCTGAAATTTGAGAAAAAAATGTTATCTATGGCGAGTACCATCCATAAAAGGGTTAAGGCTACAAATATGATTAATGTAATGGTAAGCCAATTCAAATCACCATGTATGATATTGAAATCTAAACGATTCTGGCTTTTTTTAAACTTTTTAAGCTTAAAAATCAAATAGGTTAAAATAGCAATAGTGAGTATAAGTCCGCCCAATTCCTGAACACTTAAAAAGTAGCCGAAAACCGTATAAGACACCTTATTTTCAACATGGGAAATTATACTAACCCTATAAACAAAAGTGAAGATAAGGAAAAACAAAAAAGGAATGTACAGCAGCTTTTCCTGAGTTACTATTTTTTTTGAAGGATATAAAAAGATAATGACGTAGAAATAGATAAGCACTGGTATTAAAGATCCCAAAGGAAAAAAGATGAAGTTGTGCATATCAACTCGGGTGATGATTTCGGCGTCCGACAAAAAATACTGAAGGTTGCTAAGTGTGAAACACAGAATAAGAGCAATGAGATAATAAATACATCTATGCCTGTATTTTTTAGAAGTAAAAACAACAATAGAAAATATAAAACCTTGTATAATGCCCGCCAGTATTAGGGTGTTATATATATTAAGAGTCATTAAATTTTTAATTATCTTTTATAAATATACAACTTTACACCTCTTAAGAGCAAATTGTGCGAGTAAAATGGATTAGCGCCACCTTAACGTTTCCATAATATGCTTAATGTCTTTTTGCAGATAATTTGCTGCCGGAAGAATAGAATCGTAATTGGGTTTGGCGTTAAAATATAACGAGCCCGTTAAGAAATGATTAACGCTATCGGTTACATAAAACTGTACGGGCGACGCCACATTTCCCTTTACTTCGGATAGCAAACCGTAAACCTTTCTTTTATCATCTTCAAATGGATATGCAGGAATTTCGTCTGCTTTTTTGGTGTGCTCCAAGGTGAATTTTTGGGCATCCCTTAAAAAGCTTATCAGGTTTTTTTCGTCCTTTTCAATAGCCTTATAGGTTAAAAAAATGGTGCCTTTTAACGCTGCATATTCCAAGTTTATACCGTAACTTTTTGTTGGTGCTTTGAGCTCTTTTAAGACCGTTTTTGAGGACAGTAAATTTTTCTCGAAAGTGAACGGCAATTGCAAATTGGCATCAACATATTTAGCCTTCGGGTATTCTAATCGTAATTCTGCCTTAGGTTTTGGGGTTGTTGTTTCTCCGCAAGACAAACAGACGATTATTAATAGCCAAACGTAAAAATTCTTATTCATTAAGTCTTGGTTAATTTTATGCGCTTTATACGTTTATTATCTAAAGCTTCTATAGTAAAAACGTAATTTTCGAAATTTATTTTACTGTTTAACTTCGGAAAACTTTTAGATATTTCCAGAACAAAACCGGCAATGGTTTCGGCTTCGCCTTTATTGTCCTCAAAAAGAGTATCATCTTCAACTTTAACAACCTTGTAAAAATCCTTTAAAGCGGTTTTCCCTTCAAACACATAATTGTTCTCGTCTAATTTTGAATACAATAAATCTTCATCATCAAACTCATCACTAATATCGCCCACAATTTCTTCAATAATATCTTCTAAGGAAATCAATCCCGAAGTACCTCCATATTCATCAACCACAACGGCCAAATGCACTTTTTTCTCTTGAAATTCCGCCATTAAATCATCCAGCTTTTTATTCTCTGGCACAAAAAAGGGCTCGCGCAACAAGGTTGACCAATCAAACTGTTTCCGGTCTATATATGGCAATAAATCCTTAACGTACAAAACACCTTCAATGGTATCAATATTATCTCTATAAACCGGGATTCTGGAGTAACCGTTGGCAATGATTTCGGGCATAATTTCGGCATATTTTTGCTCGATATTAAGCGCAAAAATATCTATTCGCGGCCGCATAACTTGCTTGGTATCGGTGTTTCCGAAAGAGACAATACCCTGCAATATTTTTTGCTCTTCTTTAGTCGTGTCGTCTTCGCTGGTAAGCTCTAAAGCTTGCGACAATTGATCGACACTTAAATTCGATTTTTGCTTGCCCAGTTTTTTATGAATGGCCAATGTAACACCGCGCATGGGCATACTTATAGGCGTAAGCAACACATCTAAAACACGCAACGGATAGGCCATAAACGAAGCAAACTTTAGCTTATTTCTATTGGCATAAATTTTAGGTAATATTTCGCCAAACAATAAAATAAGAAAGGTTACAATTATAACTTCTATGGCAAATTTCAATACCGGAGATGCAATGGCATTAAACAGATTGCCGCCCAAATACGCGAACAAAATAACAATGGCTATGTTTATAAAATTATTGGATACCAATATGGTTGCCAACAACTTTTTAGGGCGTTCTAAGAGTTTTGCTATAATTTGAATGCGTTTAGAATTGGCTGCCAAACCTTCGTCAATATCCGCTCTTGTGAGTGAAAACAAAGCAACTTCAGCACCCGAAATAAGTCCGGAACAAATTAACAGTAAAAACAGTAATGCAAAACCACTAACAACTGAAAAATCAATTGCCAAAACTAATGCTATAAAACTCGCGGGGTCAGGATCCAATTACCATGGTATTAGTTAAACATAGGTTTCGACACACAAATCGAGAACCACTTTTGATATTAAAACGGAAGGTCATCACTATCTTCTTCAACAGGTTTCGCCGGTCCTGATGGTTTTGCAGCAACATTGGTATTTTGCGCTGCAGGTTTATTGGCCGCATTGGTATCGCTTTCTTTTTTAGTACTTAAAAACGTAAAATCGGTACAATGGATTTCGGTCGAGTACCGGTCTGCACCTTTATCGTCTTGCCATTTTCTGGTTTTCAATCGGCCTTCAATATACACTTTATCGCCTTTGCTTAAATATTTTTCGCAAATTTCGGCACCTTTATTACGCACCACAATATTATGCCATTCGGTATTTGTAATGCGCTCGTTGGTTTGTTTGCTGGTATAGGTTTCGTTTGTTGCCAACGGAAAGCGACCAATACATCCGCCGCCTTCAAAATAGTGCATTTTTACCTCATCTCCCAAATGCCCAATAAGCATCACTTTATTTAATGTTCCTGACATAATCTTTTTTAATTTAATACTGCAAAATTACTCTTTTGCATTTGATAAACTTAAAATTAGTAAAAAAATATGACTGTTTAAAATCGAGTATCAAAAATTAAACGCCTCAATAAAGTTTCCTATTATAATTGGCACGGGAAAGTCGTGTATTTTATCAACTGAAATTGCGTTACCATTTAAACGCTCAACATTTACAATCCAGAATTTTGTGTGCAAATGCTGGTGCGATAATTTATGAACCATCACGTCCTTATTATATAACAGCAATTCAAACGGCATACCTTCCAACAAAGTATGGTTTTTTACAAGCGTTTTAAATTGGTTGTAATCTAGGTTTTTATCGGTTTCAACTAAAGGAAATTGATACAGGTTTTGCCAAATCCCTTTACCCTCGCGCTTTTCCAATACGGTTTTCTGGTCTTTTGATACGAATACCAAAAAGTTAAAATGCTTTTTTTTCGCTTTCGCGGATTTAATTTTAACCGGTAATTCGGCTATTCTATTCTTGTTAAAAGCAATGCATCCCTTATTTAAAGGGCAAATGCGGCAATCTGGATTTTTGGGTGTACACTGTACCGCACCAAACTCCATAATGGCTTGGTTAAAATTGGCCGGATCCTCTTTATCGATTAATTCTTGGGCCAAAGCCTTAAATTCCTTCACGCCTTTTGATGAATTTATGGGCGTGTCAATTCCGAAATATCGCGATAACACCCTATACACGTTACCATCAACCACGGCTGTGGCCTCGTTAAAGCAAATTGAAGCGATGGCACTGGCGGTATAATCGCCAACCCCTTTTAGTTTTAGCAATGCTTTGTAGTTGTTGGGAAATTCCCCGTTAAACGCGCTTACAATATACTTTGAAGTCGCGTGCAGATTTCTGGCACGGGAATAATACCCGAGCCCTTGCCATAATTTTAGCACTTCACTTTCATCGGCTTTTGCCAAATCAAAAACCGTTGGATATTGGGCAACAAACGCTTGGTAATAGGGCAATCCCTGTTTAACTTGGGTTTGTTGCAAAATAATTTCAGACAACCAAATAAAGTAAGGATCTTGGGTTTGTCTCCAAGGAAGCATTCGCTTATTAATTGAGTACCAGTGTTTTAGTGTTTTTGAAAAAATCATTGATTCGTTAAATAAAGCAAACAAAAATAAACGTTTATAATCTTAAATTTTAATGAATTAGGTTTGAAATATTGAATTTTAAATTCCTATATTTGCATCCCTTAAAAACTATAATAGTAACTTAAAATAATATATTAAAATGACGAAGGCTGATTTAGTAGCAAAGATTTCAGAGAAATTAGGAATTGAAAAAGGTGATGTTCAAGCAACTGTTGAAACATTTATGGAAGAAGTAAAAACCTCTTTAGAAAGTGGTGACAACGTTTATTTAAGAGGTTTTGGAAGCTTTATTGTAAAAACAAGAGCTGAAAAAACGGGAAGAAACATCTCTAAAAACACAACCATTAAAATACCAGCTCATAACATTCCTGCATTTAAGCCTGCAAAAGTTTTTGTAGAAGGCGTTAAAACAAATGTAGAAGTGAAGTAAACGAGCTTCAAACGAATTATTAATTTAAAAAGACACTATTTATGCCAAGTGGTAAAAAACGCAAAAGACATAAGGTAGCGACGCACAAACGTAAAAAACGTAGACGCGCTAACCGTCACAAAAAGAAAAAATAAACCAAAAAAGTAGTTAGATCAGCTACTTTTTTCGGTTTTAAAAAACAACAAGTTCTTTGAAATGAGTTCATTAAAATTTTTAGCGTCTTTTTTAGATGTTTTTTGAACTCCACGGATTTAAAAATCCTGTGAAATACCTTAGTAAAAGGTTAATCTTAAATCACTTAGATTAGCTTAAGGTATTCAATCCGATAATTAAAAAAACATCAATTATCAGATTAAAAATAATGTATAATCCATCTGTCGCTTATTAAAGTGATGGATTAAAATTAACTAAATGGATAAAGAATTGATCATTAGATCTAGTTCTAACGACGTTGATTTTGCCTTATTAAAAGATGGAAAACTTATTGAATTACAGAAAGATGAAGATAGTAACGACTTCTCGGTTGGCGATGTGTTTATAGCCAAAATACGAAAAGCCGTTCCTGGACTAAACGCCGCATTTGTAAATGTAGGCTACGAGAAAGATGCATTTTTGCACTATCACGATTTAGGGCCAAAACTACCTTCGCTTTTAAAATTCACAAAACGTGTAAGCACAGGTAAACTAAAAGATTTTTCTTTAAAAAACTTCCCATTTGAAAAAGATATTGATAAAGACGGCAAAATTGCCGATGTCTTAAAATCAAATCAATCGCTATTAGTACAAATAGTAAAAGAACCCATATCCACCAAAGGGCCCAGAATTAGTTCTGAGCTTTCTATAGCCGGTAGATATATTGTTTTGGTCCCTTTTTCCAGTCGCATCTCTATTTCTCAAAAAATAGAAGACAAAGCAGAAAAAGACCGATTAAAACGATTGGTTAAAAGTATCACGCCGCAAGGTTTTGGTATTATTGTTCGTACGGTAGCACAAGGCAAAAAAGTAGCTGAACTAGATAAAGATTTGCAAAATTTGCTCCAGCGATGGAATGCAATGTGCAAAAAGCTACACAGAGCACATCATCCAAGTAAAGTATTGGGAGAAATGAATAAAGCCTCGTCCATTTTACGAGACATATTCAACGACAGCTTTACAAGTATTCATGTTGATGATGAAGAGCTTTACTATCAAATTAAAGATTACGTGCAGGAAATTGCACCAAAAAAAGAATCAATAGTTAAATTGTATCAGTCTAAAGTTCCAATTTTCGAGAAATTCGGGATTGAAAGACAAATAAAAACCTCCTTTGGTAAAACCGTTTCTATGGCAAAAGGTGCGTATTTGGTAATTGAACATACCGAAGCGCTCCACGTAATAGATGTAAACAGCGGAAACCGCTCTAACAAAGCAAACAACCAAGAGGATACCGCACTTGAGGTTAATTTAATCGCCGCTACCGAAATGGCGCGCCAGTTGCGTTTACGCGATATGGGCGGCATAATAGTAGTAGATTTTATAGATTTAACAAGAGCAGAAAACAGGCAGAAGCTCTTTAATCACCTTCGCGACGAAATGAAGGACGATAGGGCAAAACACAAAATACTGCCTCCAAGTAAATTTGGCTTGATACAAATAACAAGACAACGTGTACGTCCAGAAATGAACATTAAAACCCGTGAGGAAAACCCTGACGAGATTATTAATGGTTCTGAGATTGAAGCACCCATAGGATTGGTGCAAAAAATAAATCACGATCTTGAAAAACTATTAAAAAAAGACTATAAAAAGCTGACTTTAAACACACATCCTTTTATAGCGGCCTTCTTAACAAAAGGTTTTCCATCAGTACGCTCAAAATGGTTTTTTGAGCACAAAAAATGGGTTAAAATTTTACCAAGAGATGCTTACACATACTTAGAATACCACTTTTTCGATAAAGACGGTAATCAAATTAAATAACTTAAAACGCCTTGCTAACTGTTTAGCAAGGCGTTTTTGTATTTAATAACTTTTGTCACTTCAAGTGATTACGATTATTTCTATCGGAATTGTACTTCGACAAGCTCAGCAGAACTATCCAGAAAATTTGGGCGTTACCCCACCCTTCGACTTCGCTCAGGGCAAAAAAGGTCGGGCTTTCACTACGCGCTTCCTCCTACGTCGGCGAGCTCAAACATTTAGCCTGCGGTGAGCGCAGTCGAACCGATCAATCCCTAACGCGGGTTTAGTACTTGCCACCAAGATTATAGAATTCCATTTACTTTAAACTTAATTTCGCCTCCACAAAACAGACCCTTGCGGTAGCGAAGCGGCAAACAACGAGATTGTCCAAAAACAAAAGCACAATCCAAAGTGTTTATATTTTTATATTCGGTTGTTATTATAGCACACACATAAGTATTACTTTTACCAAAACTTAAAACGTTGCAAAAACCAGTCTCCATAACCGCCATGGCATCCATTTCCCCGTTAGGAAAATCGTTGGATCACATTTGGGAAAACTATCAAAACAACCAACATTACATTACCGAGAAAAGGTTAAAAAACGAATCCGTTTTAGTGGCCCAAATTCCTCAAGAAGCAAAACAAGATATTGAAGCTTTACGGCTATCCGACAACAAATACAAATCGCTGGACAATACCGTTTTATATGCGATGTACGCCTCACGACAAGCCATAAAAGATGCCTATTGGAAAGCTTCAGACAACTTCGGCATTAACATTGGGTCGTCTCGGGGCGCCACGCAACTTTTCGAGGATTACCATAAAGATTTCCTAAAAAACAATAAAGCAAAAACCTTAAGCTCGCCAACCACAACACTGGGAAATATATCCTCGTGGGTGGCACACGATTTACAAACCAATGGCCCAGAAATAAGCCATTCCATAACCTGCTCCACAGCCTTACACGCTCTGTTAAATGGCGTGGCTTGGTTAAATTCCGGCATGTGCAATAAGTTTTTGGTTGGTGGCAGCGAAGCGCCATTAACACCGTTTACCATAGCACAAATGCAGGCCTTAAAAATTTATTCAAAAGCCAAATTAGACGAAGAATCTTTTCCCTGTCGAGCTTTAAATCTTTCAAAAAAGCAAAATACCATGGTTTTAGGCGAAGGCGCATCCATGGTTTGCTTGGAATACGGTAAAACAGAAAACGCTTTGGCTTACATAACGGGCATGGGTTACGCCACCGAAATTTTAACGCACAACATTTCCATTTCTACCGATGCCAAATGCTTTCAAAAATCGATGAAAATGGCATTGGGCAATCTAAATCCAAGCGATATTGATATTATCGTCATGCACGCTCCGGGCACCGTAAAAGGCGATCATTCGGAATATAAAGCCATTGAAGCTGTTTTTAAAAACAACGTTCCAGCATTAACAAGCAACAAATGGAAAATAGGGCACACCTTTGGAGCATCCGGCGCATTAAGTATTGAGCTGGCAATTTTAATGTTACAGCATCAAAAATTTATTGGAATACCATATTTAGAGCATCAAAACACACCTAAAAAAATTAAACATATTTTAGTGAATGCCGTTGGGTTTGGCGGTAATGCCGTTTCAATCCTGTTAACAAAATAAAATGTTATATTTATTGAAACAAATGGCTACCATGAGATATTTTGTTTTAATCGCTATAACCTTCTTTTCAAGTTGTAAAAGCGAAAGCACAGACCCTATTGAAACCGTTTTGGCTTCCAGCAACCCAAAAATTAAAACCATTGCGGATGCTATCGGGAACCACGAGGTTCAAATTTTATTTACTGAAGTTAAAAGGGAAAAGGATTCCGTTTACTTTAAAGATTACAGTTTTCAGGTTGACGACAATACCTATTTTTATCCTGCGAGTACCGTAAAATTACCCATTGCTATATTGGCTCTGGAAAAAATTAAGGACCATACGCTTATCGATAGAAACACCCTTTTTAATGTTGAAGGTGACAGTACAAAAACAACAGTATCCAATGCCATAAAAAAAATATTTGCTGTAAGCGATAACGCTGCATATAACAGATTGTTTGAGTATTTAGGTAAAGATTTCATTAACAGAAAACTGAAAGAGAAAGGCATAAACGCCAGAATTTCCCATAGATTATCGGTTGATAATTCTGCCGATTTAAAAACCAAACCGCTTATCTTTTACAATCAAAATGAGGTTATTTTTAAAACCGATTCCGTTATCAATCAACCCATAAATCCTTTAAAATTAAACAAAATCACCAAAGGCAAAGGCTATATGGCTAATGATAGTTTGGTTAATAATCCTATGGATTTTTCGTTAAAAAACTATTTGCCCGTAACCGCTTTACACCAAATTATGAAACGGCTCATGTTTCCTGAATTATATCCACATCGCCAACAATTTCATTTAACACCAATCGACAGGTCGTTTTTAATTAACACCATGAAAATCTTGCCTCATGAAGCGGGTTACACTACCGACGATTATTACGAAAGCTATGTCAAGTTTTTGGTGTTTGGCGATTCCAAAAAACCATTGCCCAAACACATAAAAATATACAATAAAGTAGGTAATGCTTATGGTTACCTAACCGATTGCGCGTATATTGTAAATGAAAAAACCAAAAAAGAATACATAATAACCGCCACCATTCACGTAAATAAAAATCAGATTTTTAACGATAATAATTACGAATACGATACGGTAGGTTTTCCTTTTTTAGCTGAGTTGGGTAGACAGTTAATTGAGTAATTCCCGTAAAATTTTACATGGTTTTGTAACAAAATACAAATCCCAACTACTTATAAGTAGAAAATAAGCTACACTATATTTTATTTCTGACAGAAATGTTACGCTTATTTTTCTTTAAAGATAAAGTTGAAAAACTTTATAAAGGTTGTATATTTATTCCGTAATAATTATCGTTTTCACAATGGCAGAATGGTTTTCAAATCTAGATTTACTTTTAAAAATATATTGGCTCATTGCCATTATAGGCTCACTTGTTTTTACCATTGTAATCATTTTAGCATTTACGGGTGGCGACACTGATGAATTTGAGGATTTAGATGCCGATACCGGTATTGGGTTTCAATTTATAACCTTTAAAAATTTAGTGGGATTTTTTACCATTTTTGGTTGGAGCGGCATAGCTTGTATTGAAGCTGGATTATCAAAACCCCTAACCGTTATCATTTCTTTATTATCCGGAATGGTGATGATGGTCATTATGGCCGCTATGTTTTACTTTATGCGAAAGCTAACCGATAGCGGTACTTTAAACTACAAAAACGCTATTGATGCCATTGGCGAAGTATATTTAACCATTGGTGCCAACCGCTCTAAAATGGGAAAAGTTAGCATACAGGTTCAAGGGTCGTTGCGCGAACTGGATGCGCTTACCGATTCTTTTACACCGCTAAAATCTGGCACCATTATAAAAGTTGTTGATGTTACCAACAACGGTATTTTAATAGTCGATCAAACAATAAAACCAATAGAACCCACAAAACCACACACTTATGAGATTACTGATAATTCAGGAGGGCTTTAATTTCGGACTCCCCATGGCGCTAATTTTTGGCGTATTATTTATATTCCTTTTTCTAATTGTATTAATAAGACGCTACAAACGCTGTCCGTCCGACCGGATTTTGGTCGTTTACGGTAAAGTTGGCGGCGGGCAATCGGCTAAATGTATTCATGGTGGTGCTGCCTTTATTTTACCTGTTATTCAAGACTACGAGTTTTTAGAATTAACCCCAATTTCCATTGAAGTTAATTTAGTAAACGCTTTATCAAAACAAAACATTCGTGTTAATGTGCCATCGCGTTTTACCATTGGTGTTTCAACCGAACCGGGAATCATGCAAAATGCTGCCGAAAGACTTTTAGGATTAGGGCAAAACGAAATTCAGGATTTGGCACAGGAAATCATTTTTGGTCAGCTGCGATTGGTTGTCGCATCCATGGATATTGAAGAAATCAATAACGACCGCGATAAATTTTTGGCCAACATTTCACAAAGTGTCGAGACCGAATTGAAGAAAGTAGGACTAAAATTAATCAACGTAAACATTACCGATATTGTTGATGAGTCTGGATATATCGAAGCTTTAGGAAAAGAAGCCGCGGCACATGCCATAAATGCCGCCCGTAAATCGGTGGCCGAAAAAACCAGGGATGGTTCCATTGGTGAAGCCAATGCGGTGCAAGACGAAAGAACCCAGGTTGCCGCTGCAAATGCCCAAGCCGTTGAAGGTGAAAACACCGCAAAAATCGCGGTTGCAAATTCCGATTCGTTACGTCGTCAACGCGAAGCAGAAGCCGAACGTGTAGCGATAGCCTCAGAAAAAGTACAAAGCGCAAAAGCCTTGCAAGAATCTTATGCTGCGGAACAGGAAGCAGAAACCGCCAGGGCCGAAAGAGAGCGCTCATCACAAATGGCCGATGTAATTGTACCTGCTGAAATAGATAAAAAGAAAGTAGAAATAGATGCGGAAGCCGAGGCCGAAAAAATTAGAAGACGCGCCAAGGGTGAAGCCGATGCGATACTCTTTAAAGCCCAAGCCGAAGCCCAAGGGTTGTACGAAGTACTAACCAAACAAGCGGCCGGTTTAGATCAAATCGTGAAAGCGGCTGGCAACAACTCAAAAGATGCGGTGTTGTTATTGATTGCCGATAAGTTACCGGAATTGGTTAAAACACAAGCCGAAGCGATTAAAAACATTAAAATCGATAAAGTGACCGTTTGGGAAAACGGTGGCGGGAAAGATGGTAAGTCGTCAACCGCAAACTTCCTTTCCGGTATGTACCAATCGGTGCCGCCTTTGCAGGAAATGTTTAATATGGCTGGCATGCAGTTGCCCGATTATTTAAAAGGAAAAGATCTTAAAGAGGAGGTCGTCAAGACAAAAAACGCCCCTTTTAAAGAGGATGTTGATAAATCTGAACATAAAGAATAAAATTAAAATTCCGCTTTTCCAGCGGAATTTTCTACTTTTACACCTATATTTAAGACTATGAGCGCAACCAAACACAACTGGACCAAAGAAGAAATTTTAGAAATATACAACAAACCATTTATGGAGCTGCTTTACGAAGCCGCTACCATACACCGAAAAAACCACGACCCAAACGTGGTGCAGGTTTCTACCCTTTTGTCCATTAAAACCGGAGGCTGTTCTGAAGATTGCGGGTATTGTCCGCAAGCGGCGCGTTACCACACCAATGTTGAGGGCAACGATTTAATGACGGTTAAACAGGTAAAAGCGCAGGCCTTACGCGCAAAATCGACAGGAAGCTCGCGCGTTTGTATGGGTGCCGCATGGCGAAATGTAAAGGACGGCGAAGAGTTCGACCAGGTTTTGGAAATGGTGCGTACCATTAACAAATTGGACATGGAAGTATGCTGTACGCTTGGGATGATTACCGAAAACCAAGCGCAGCGTTTAGCCGAAGCAGGCTTGTATGCTTACAACCATAATTTGGATTCTTCGGAAGAATATTATAAAGAAGTGATTTCTACACGTGGTTACCAAGACCGTTTGGACACTATTGATAACGTGCGCAAAACCAACGTTACGGTTTGCTCTGGCGGTATTATTGGAATGGGCGAAAATATTGAAGACAGAGCGGGCATGCTTGTGGCACTTTCCACGTTAAACCCGCAACCCGAATCGACTCCCATTAATGCGCTGGTGGCAGTTGAAGGTACTCCGCTAGAAGACCAAGAACCGGTTTCTATTTGGGAGATGATTAGAATGGTGGCCACCACCAGAATTGTTATGCCGGAAACCCAAGTGCGCTTAAGTGCGGGACGCACGCAAATGACGCGCGAAGGACAGGCCATGTGCTTTTTTGCGGGCGCCAATTCTATTTTTGCAGGCGATAAATTGTTAACCACACCAAACCCGGATGTAAACGAGGATATGGAAATGTTTAAGGAGTTGGGATTAAATCCGCAAAAGCCTTTTACCAAAAAGGTACAGCCACAAACGGTTGAAGCTGCCGAATCGAAACTTGAAGCCTTGGGCGAAAAACCAAGATGGACACGCCCCGAACACACCATTGCCCGTAACGAAGTTGCCAAGGCTAAGGCCAAAGCGATGAAACAATAACCAGAGCTTGATAAAAACGGACTTATGGCAAGCCCGCGTTAGGGATTGAAGCGGCATCCTTTTTAAAACTTGAATACAACAAAGATTGAGGGAACTAAAATTTGGCAGATTGCCACGGCCTTCGTCATCGCAATGACGATTTAAAAAGATATAGCGGAAAGCCCAACCGAAGCGATCCTGCAAGGTTTTGCCTATACTGAGCTTGCCGAAGTGAAAACCTTGTAGGTATAAGCGTAGGGAACGCCCAAAACACGATTTAAATTCCTGTTTTCACGGGAACGGCCATTCCAAAAAATACCTTGCGCCAAACTGCAAGGCCTTATTTTATATTTAACAACGTTTTATTAACTTTGATTTACTAAAAGGTTAAGCATTGGCACTAAACTTACAAGACATTCCGCGGGTAAAAACGATTTCGAAACAGGACTTTTTAACGCAGTATTTTAAACCGCAAAAGCCTGTGGTTATCGAGCGTTTTATTGAGGATTGGCCGGCTTACACCAAATGGAATTTGGAGTATATAAAAAGTGTTGCCGGTGATATTACGGTGCCGCTTTACGACGACCGACCCGTTGATTACAAAGAGGGTTTTAACGAGCCGCATGCCAAAATGAAAATGGCCGATTATGTGGATTTATTAAAGCGCGAGCCTACCAAATACCGCATTTTTTTGTGGAATATTTTAAAGGAAGTACCCCAATTGCAAAACGATTTTAGCTTTCCGGATTTTGGGTTGCGACTTATGAAAGGCTTGCCCATGCTGTTTTTTGGCGGCAGGGATTCGTACACCTTTATGCATTACGATATTGATTTGGCAAACATTTTCCATTTTCATTTTGAGGGCAAAAAACAGATTATTCTTTTCGACCAAAAACAGAACGATTATTTGTATAAAATTCCGCATTCGTTGATTACCAGAGAGGATATTGATTTTAACAATCCGGATTTTGAAAAATGGCCCATGCTTAAAAAGGCCCAGGGTTTTAAAACCGAATTAAACCATGGCGAAGTGCTGTACATGCCCGAAGGTTATTGGCACTACATGCGTTATATTACGCCCGGGTTTTCCATGAGTTTGCGTGCTATTGCCCGTAACCCCAAAAACTTTGGTAAGGCCGTTTACAACCTTTTGGTTATGCGGAATTACGACAATGCCATGCGCCGCTTAAAAGGGCAACAATGGATTGATTGGAAAAACGAGCAGGCTATTGTTAGAACCCATCAAAAAAACGGTATTACTTAATAAGCTCGTTGGCCTTTTCGTACACCAAAGCCGATTCCCAACCGCGATATAACAGATAATCGATTAATTTTTTTCGTTTCTTAAAAACGTTGGTTTCTTTAATTGTATTGACTTTTTTTTCGGCTAAACTATTGAAAACCTCGATGTACTCCTCATTTTCAATGGCGTTAAGTGCTTGATTTATATTAACTTTGCTTATGTCTTTTTTCTTTAATTCGAAAGTTAAACGGCGGCGTCCCCAACGCTTAATCCTAAACTTACCACTTACAAATGTTTTGGCAAAACGTGCTTCGTTAAGATAGTTGTGTTTTAATAGGTGTACTATTATTACATCAATAGCTTCGGGTATCATATGCATACTTTCTAGCTTTTGCCTCACTTCTTGATGACAGCGCTCTTGATACGCACAATAATGCTCCAGTTTACTGGTGGCTTCTTGTAGGGTATATGTTTTTTTGGAATACATGTTTCAAAAATAACAATTGGTACATTAATAAAAACCAAATCTTGGATATTAAAACTTAACGGTTATGAAAAAAATTACTTTATTAATATTGCTTTTAACATTTAGCTTTGGGTATGGGCAAGAAATAGCTTCTTATAGCTCTGTTGCGAATGTTGGTTGCAGTGGAATAATTTCAGCTGATTCAAATCTCAATTTAGCAAGTACTTCTGGTATTTGTAGAGGTCCTGGTATTAATGTTAATGCCGGAACAACTTACAATTCTAGAGATTGGACAACAGCTGCCACTTTAGATACGGATGATTATTTAGAATGGACACTTACCCCAAATGCTGGCTATGAAATTGATTTAGCAACAATGGATATTACATATGACAGAAGTGGGCAAGGACCAACTATGGTGGATATTCAAATTGATATAGGCTCTGGATTTTCATCAATTTTTACTGATGCCTCTGTATCTGCTGTATCAGAAGACAACAATGGCATTGATTTAACCGCTTATACTAATATCACCGGAACTATTACATTTAGATTATATGCTTTCAGCGCAACCTCAGCTAGTGGTACTTTTGACATTGAGGAAAACACTGCCACCGATAAAGGAATAGTTATTAATGGTACAGTTAACGCACTTGCTACTTGTTCATCCCCAACCGTAACATGGACAGCGGGAGCATGGTCTCCATTAAGTGGGCCAACGATAAACACTCCAGTTATTATATCCGATAATTACGACACTGGTAATGGTGGCAGTGAAGTAAGTTTTAGAGCTTGTAGCTTAACTATAGACAGTGGTGCTAGACTAACTGTTGAAAATGGCGATTTTGTTGAAGTGGAAAATGATGTTACTGTGGATGGTCAACTATATGTTGATCCGCAAGGTAGTTTTGTCCAAAATAATGATACTGCTGCGTTTAATGATAATTCTACAAATGGTGTAAGAGTTCGTAAGTCTAAAACCATGCAAAATTGGTACAGTTATACATATTGGAGTTCTCCGGTTTCTGGAACAACTATTGAAAGTACTTTTGGTATTACGCCAACCGATAGGAGATTTAGATTTGAAGCTGCTAATTTTGTTGATTTACTAACTGAAATAGGAAATTCAAATACTTTTGTTTTTGGTCCTGATGATATTGACGATGATGGCAATGACTGGGTTTCTTTTTCCTCAGGAACGATGATACCTGGTGTTGGATACGCTACAACAGGCGCTGAATTTGTTGGTCCTGGTGGTTATCCAAACCCTGAAAGTTATGATTTTTTTGGCCCTTTAAATAACGGAACAATAACTGTTTCTCTTGTAGACAATAGTGGCGGTGCTTATAATGATTGGAATCTTATAGGAAATCCTTATGCTTGCGCAATAGACGTTGATCAATTTTTCACAGTAAATAGTGGATTAGTGGATGTCGTATATTTCTGGGATCAAGCAACCCCTCCAAATAGTAATGCTGGAGGCAGTCAAAACAATAATTTTTCTGTTGATGATTATGCCATTATTAATGCAGGTACAGGGGAAATAGGTGCTCGCGGAGATACTGGAACAAGACCAACAAGACATATACCTTCTGGTCAAGGTTTTTTCGTAGAAGCATTAGCTGCCGGAAATGTAATTTTTAATAATTCTATGAGAATTACTGGGAACAACACCCAATTTTTTAAAGGCAGCAAAGGCAAAAACTCCAACCCAGTTTTAGACCCTAATAAATTATGGATAAATCTATCTTCCGACAATGGTATTTCAAATCAAATATTAATTGGCTATGTTAATGGCGCATCAAAAAATGATGATGGCACTTATTACGATACACCTAGAAATCTTTCATCCAATGTTGCAGCAATTCTTTATTCGGTTGTGGAAAATTGTGATAAAAAATTCGCCATCCAAGGCAAAGCCCCGAGCGATTTAAATGAAAACGAAATCATCGATTTAGGCTTTAAAACCGCCATTGATGTGGCAACGCTTTATACCTTTTCAATTGCGCAATTTCAGGGCGCCTTTTTAAATAACAATCCCGTTTTTTTAATTGATAATCTTTTAAATAAAACCCACGATTTAAAGGTTTGCGATTATAGCTTTACTTCAGAAGTTGGCGAGTTTAACAACCGTTTTCAAATTGCGTTTAGCGATAAGGCGTTATCTACCAACGCTATGGGTTTAAACGACAATGCCCTTAAAATTATTGAATTGGCCAACGACCACGTAAACTTTAAATTGTCGGATAATCTAAAAATTAAGTCCGTTACTATTTTCGATCTTTTGGGCAGACAACTTTACAACTTAAAAGGCGCTAACAGTTCTGAAACCTATCAGCTTTCAAAGCTTAAAAACACGGTTTATATTGCCAAGGTGGAATTATCAAACGGTGCTGTTATTACCAAAAAAGCGATTAAGCAGTAAAGCAACATCGCGTCTATACTTTGTTGATATGATTTGGCTTACCTAAATTTTTAAAAAAATTACTTGTGAGCCAATCCCTTTTTTTTTAGTTTTGTTGGCTGAGTAACTTGTCGTTATTCATCAAGTTATGATTTTGCCCCAAAAAACCTCTCCAATTTCATAATATCTCTCATTTTTTTTAAAAATTAATATTATGAATGGAATTTCCTATTTCAAAAGGCTAGGCCTTTTATTTGTTCTTTTTATCAGTGCTTTTGGTTATGGCCAATGTGGTACAGAAACCGCAACCTGGAACGGCACAACCTGGATTTGGACCGGTGGCATTACCGCAGGTACCGTACCCACAACCGGAACCGCGCTATTAACAATTATAAACGGAAATTATACCACAAATGCTACAAACGGTAGTTTTTCTACTTGTAATTTAACCGTTTTAGGCACACTCAATGTTGCCAATGGCTATTATATTGAAATTGAAGATGGGGTAACCGTAGATAACGGCAACATAAATGTAGCCGAACAAGGTGCATTTATGCAAAATGGGGTGAACCTATTGGCGGGTACTTTTATTACCTTAAATTCAGGAAGCGCTTCTTTAACTAAAACAACCCGGAATTATGTGGACAGCGGATTGCATTATACCTATTGGTCGTCTCCCGTAACCAATAATGATATCACAACGGTATTTCCTAACCCTGACGATGGTAGACGTTTTTTGTACGACGGCTCTAATTTTTTGGATGAACACACCGTAGGAACGTCTAATAATATACCCGATGATATTGATGACGATGGGAATGATTGGCAAGTTGCAACTGGCGCCATGACACCGGGTTTGGGGTACGCCGTAACCGCTGTTGCCCCGCCTTTGTTGCCATTTCCATTTCCTTATAACGACTCCGCAACTTTTACCGGGGTTTTTAACACCGGTGATATTGAGGTGACCATTTATAGAAATGATACCGAATTGATGGATAGCAACTGGAATCTGATAGGAAACCCTTATCCGTCGGCCATTAATTTAGACGCTTTTCTTGACTTAAACACCTATGATTTAGCAACCAACCCAACCGGAACAATTGGCGGTGTTGTTTATTTTTGGACGCATATAAGAACTGCATCTGGGGCAAACCCGGGAAATCAAGTGAACAATTTTAGTCAAGATGATTATGCATCAGTCAATAAATCCGGTGGAACACAAGCGGTTAATGGTGGAGAAGTTCCAAATAAATTTATTCCTTCGGGCCAAGGTTTTTTTGTAACATTTGCCAATGATGCGCCCACTACAGGTGGTGTGTTTCCGGTTTTAAGCAATACGGTTAAGTTTAACAACGACATGCGCGTTACCGGAAATAATGATCAGTTTTTTAAGCCTTCAAATTCTAAAAACAACCCAAGCATCACCAATAGATTATGGATTAATTTAACTTCGGATAACGGTGTGTTTAATCAAGTTTTAGTGGCCTATGTCGATTCTGCCACCAGTGCTTATGATGGTGAAGCTTTTGACGCGCCCAAAAATTTATCCTCTGGTGCTCCAGCGGTTTTATACACGCTAATAGACAGTTCAAATAAAAAATTCGTTATACAAGGTAAGGCACCTAGCGATTTAAATGAAAACGAAATCATCGATTTAGGTTTTGAAACCTCCATTGATGCAGCAACACTTTACACCTTATCTGTGGCACAATTAGAAGGCGATTACTTAACCAATAATACCGTGTATTTAAAGGATAACTTACTTGCTACAACCCATAATTTAACAGCTTCGGATTACACCTTTACATCTGAAACCGGTGAGTTTAACAACCGTTTTCAAATTGCGTTTAGCGATAAGGCCTTGTCTACCAACGACATCATTGAAAATGAAAATAGCCTGACTATTACCGAATTGGAAAACGACCGCGTTAACTTTAAAGTGTCAAACCATGTAAACATTAAAACAGTAAGCATTTTCGATCTTTTAGGCAGACCACTTTACAACTTAAAAGGCGCTAACAACTCTGAAACCTATCAGCTTGCAAACCTTAAAAACACGGTTTATATTGCCAAAGTGGAATTATCAAACGGCGCGATAATTACTAAAAAAGTTATTAAAAGATAATTTTATTACCCGTTGTGCATTTTGGCAAAATTCTGTCAATTCGAGTGAATTTTACGATTGAAATGAGTAAAATTTGTATCGAGAATAAGAATTTTTAAACCATAAATGGGTTCTCGATACAATTTTTCGTTCCTCAAAATCACTCGAACTGACATTTGAAATTATTTTCATTCAAAATGCACAACGGGTTTTTATTGTCATTTCGAATCATACTTCTTTGTTTGAAGCTGTAACCATAGTGTTTTGGGTTTTTAGCTTTAATTAGAAAGATTGCCACGTCGTGCCTCCTCGCAATGACGTTTTTGATTCAATAAGAAAGATACCACTTTCTTCGTCATCGCAATGACGTTACAAACTATATTTTAAGGCCAAAATAAAGTTTCTTCCTGCTGCGGCAATACCCGACGAATAGGTTTTATAGCGTTTATCCGTAATATTCTCTAAACTGGCGGTAAGTGTTGTTGACTTTGTTAATTGGTATTGCGTTCTCACATTTAACGTGCTCCACGAGGGTGCGTACGGATTGCCGTTTTCATCTATAGCATAAATGTAATCTTTCCCAATTTCAGAAGGTGCCAATTGATTAAACGCCAATTCGTTGTTGTAATTGGCAAATACATCAATTTTTAAATCTTTATAATTCCAAATTAAGTGCGTGTTTCCAAAACTAGGGGCCACATGACGAATGGGCACTTCAATATTTTCTTTTTCTTCGGTGCCACCGGTAACGCTGTATTGCGAGGTTAGTTTTAGGCTTTTGGTAATATTCATATTCAAACCCACTTCAAAGCCATAAATCCACGCTTTCGATGCATTTTGTATGGCTTGCACATTACTTAGTTCGCCATCGTACATAATCTGTGTTTCGCCATTTAAGTTGTAGTGGCGGCGTACCAAAGCATTATCTAAATAGGTGTAATAAGTGCTCATATCCAAAATAAAATCATCGCTAAAGCTCAGTTTTAAACCCAGTTCGCCACCATAGGCATATTCGGGTTTTAGGTTTTCGTTGGGCACGACCACCGACCCGGGTTCGGAATCGAATACTTTACCAATATCATCAATATTTGGTGCTCTAAAAGCTGATGAGGCATTGAGTTTCCATTGCAAAATCTTGTTGGGCGACCAACTGATTCCCGCGGTTCCGGTAAAGGCGCCTGCCTTATTTTCAGAGGATTCAAAAGGTAAATTCAAATAGGCGTTATTCGCTTTAAAATCGGCTTTTGACACAATATGGTTGAAACGTAACCCCGATTGGAAAACAAACTTCGGATTGGGTTTGTATTTAATACTCGAATAGATGGCTGCCGATTGCCAACTCGCCCCGTTTGGGTATCTCGACACGGTTGGAAAGCTTGTGCCATTGCTAATGTTTTCTTCTTCACCGTGAGACATCACCTTGTTGTAAACATATTCCAGTCCGTAGAAAAATTGCGTTTTTGAACCTAGATTTTTTTCAAAATCCAAATTAATTGAAAAGGCATCGACAGTCTCTTCCCTTATATTTCTAATATCCGATTGAAAGTCTCTATCTCTTCTGCTTTCCTGAAAATTTTGGTACGCCAAGGTCGCCTTAATTTTATTGTACAAATTAGAACGACTGCTTAGTTTGGTGGCTTGAAAATTAGACATAAACCATTGCTGCGGCCCATAATTCCATTCGGCCGAACGCAAAGCATCATTCTTGTATCGGATCAATCGGTCGTATCTTGGTATGTCGGAAGTTGTGGTGTAATGCAAGCCCAGATCGAAACTTAAATTTTCGTACGGCTGATAATGTGCTTTTTGCATCACATTTAATTGATTGTATCCCGAATACCTTTGTTTTAAAGGGTTGTTGTTCTCAATAATAACATCGCCATTAGTTGTTGCCAATGCAAATTCTGGCCTTAAATAATTATTGGGGCCATAGCTTCCCATTCTTAAATCGTTAAAATCCGTATAGCTCACATTGGTTAAAAACGCCCATTTTTTGTAGCCTAAATTAAAGTCGAAATGACCTGTTTTTTCTTCGTTTGCCGTAGCATATCGCACAATAGCATTGGCTTTAAACAAAAGGGTATCGGTATTTGACAGTTTGGGTTTTAGGGTATAAAAACTCATTACGCCGCCAATGGCATCGCTACCATAAATAACCGAACCCGAGCCTAAAGTAACTTCGGTATTCTGAATGGCAAACGGATCGATAGCTATAACATTATGCAGGTTTCCGCCCCTAAAAATAGCGTTATTCATTCTTACACCATCCACCGAAATTAACAACCTATTTGTTGAAAACCCACGAATCATTGGGCTTCCGCCTCCTAATTGGCTTTTTTGAATATACACTTGCCCGGTGTTTCCCAATACATCGGCACTGGTTTGCGGATTTGTAAATTGGATGTTTTTTGAATTTAGACTTATAATTTTCTGTGGAATGTCTTTTTTGTTTTGTTCAAACTTTGATGCTGAAATTACAATCTCTTCCAAACCTTGCATATTGGCATCTAAATACACAATATTCAATGGGTTGATTTGTGATTTTGTGAGCTGTTTTAAAATATGGGACAGATGCTGAAAATAAATGGTTTCGGTATCTGAAAAGACTTCTAAATTAGCCTCTCCGTTAAGGTTGGTAATAACACTTTTAGTTTTATCGTTATTGTAAATGGCAACACCATAAATTGGTTCTTCGGTAAGTTTATTAAGCACCTGTACTTGTTGCGCAACCACACTTTGAGACACAAAAAACATTAAAAAAACAATGTAACGAAATGGCATACTTTAACTAAAAACTTGATTAAAAATCTGGAGTGATTTTGGGGTTTTAAAACTGCCCAAATGTAATTCAAAATAAAGCAAAATCATACTTAAAAACGATTGTCTTTGTTTTGCGTTAATTTTCACTGTAGATAAGCCATCAAATGTTGTGCCCAATAAGGTTTTTAGCAGTGTTAAATTTTCTCCCGAAACCGTGTATTTTCCATATTGTTTGGTTTCAAATTTTCCATCCAATAAATTAAAATAATTATACGAACTATGGATTTCTTCGGGGTAAAAGCCTAAATACTTGGTGAGGTTTAGTAAAAAAAGCAGGTGAAAATTTGAGTATTCAGTCTGCGCATCCAACCACAATAGGGTGGTTTCGATATAACTAAATAAGTTGCTGTTTTGTTCTTCTTCTTTTAAAGTATTTGCCAATACTTCAGCCAGAAACATAGCAATGGAACTTTTATAAATATTGGCGTGTAAACTAGTGTACAAATGATGGAGCTTAACCTCTTTTATACCTTGTAAAGAACGGTTTTCTTTATAATCGATTTGCATTTGCAGTTGCGACAATAGCTGAAAATATGCGATTTTTGAACTCCCTTTTTTGCTTTTAAACACACCTCGTAGCAAAAAACTAACCACACCTAATTGCTCGGTATAGCATTTTACGATTAAATCGTTATCGCGGTACTTTAATTTAGATAAAACAATAGCATTTGTGGAAAGTAGCATTATCTAACAACCATTAATTTTAACACTTTGGTTTCAAATGTATCCAAGTCTGATAGCATAACTAAATATACGCCTGAAGCTACGACGTTGTTGGCAAGGTTTTTTCCGTTCCAATACGCTGTTCCGCCGTCAATTTCGAGGTTGTAACCGCTGTATCGCAGGTTGTTTCTTGATTGTGCTTCGGCTACCAAATTCCCTTCGATGTCTGTAATTTTTATATTTACGTTTTCTGAAATATCCTTGATTTTTACTTTTTCATCAACAATATTAAAGGTTGGCCTTACCGGATTTGGATACGCGTAGGCGCTTTCTAAATCGTTTAACGGACTTGAGCCTCCCGATTGAAAAGACACCAAGCCTTTATTGGTTGCGATGTAAACAATGCCATTTGAAGGGTCTAATGAAATATCGTTTATGGTATTTGATGGCAATGGCGAATTGGATTTTGTAAAATGAAAAATGGTTTTTTGACCGTCTGCAGAAAAATAAAACAATCCGGAATCGGTAGTTCCAATCCATTTATTGTTGGAGCCATCAACTTCAATGTCAGTAATGTTTTGCTCAAACAACAACTCTTTGGCGATACCACCCTCTTCAATTATTATTTCCTCAGCTCGGATATTTTCTTCGGTAAAGAAATTTGAGGTGTTGTACAACACCCTTAATCCTCTAAAAGTACCAATCCAAAGTTGGTTTCTTTTATCTAATGCCAGCGTTGTAACATAATGCGTAGGCATATTTTCTTCTTCTTTGCTAATGCTTTTCATTAATGGCGTACTTCCGTTTTCATTAAATCCAATTACACCGTACTGATAACTCGCTATCCATTTGGTGTTATCGTTGCCAATAGCAATATCGCCAAAACCTAAATTAACATCATTTATTACCTCTGAAAGGCTATAAGATTGCCATTGATTATTATTGGGATTAAATGATTTTAAAGCTTTATCAACCCTACTGGTAACCGTCCATAATAACCCATTATTATCAAACTTTGTGGGGCCTACCCTAATGTCTATATAATTGGGGTTGCCAGAAATAATTAACGATTCTAAACCGCTATTGGTTTGGTTGTACAATATTGTTGGTACTTCATCAGTAACTTCCAATAAGCCGCTAAAAAATGAACTTATAAAAACTTGGTTATTATTGTTTGGGTTTATGGTAATGGTATTTAAACATTTGGCATCTAAAACATCTAGATAAGGCGTGTTTATCCAACTATCATCTTTAAAATGACTGATGCCTCTGTTGTTTAATGGGTAAGGATTGTAAAAAACATTATACTCTCCAAAGGTAACCCACAATTCATTTTCACCAGATTGAATTGCAAAAGGGATGTTTAACAATGGGCCTTGGGGATGGATTTCTTCATATTCGGTTGGGTTTGCAACTGGTGTCTTTAAAACACCGAAATCCTTGGTGCCTATATAAATCGAATCCAAATGAAAAGTAGCCGATGTAAATGCGGTACTAAACGTACTATTTACATTAGCCTGAGCAATAGAATTAAAACTACTATCGTACATGTAAACACTGTTTTGTGTAGTAACCAATAGCCTGTCGTTAACTGTTTTTACTTCAACTGGCAAGTCTGGAAACTGAAATACCTCGGTTAAAACATCGTTTACCACACGATACATTCTTCTGTTGGTTCTAAGCGTATATAGGCTATTCTCTACAGATTGAACGGTTAGAAAATCACCATTAGTAACCGTTTGCCAATTTTGATAATCAATTAAATTTGGGCTGGATACCTGTGCTTTTTTCAATCCGTTGCCATCTAAACACGCCGCGTAAATGTAATCATCTAAAATAGCGGTTTGAGTAACTCGGGTTTGACTGCCCAAGGTCCCTATAAAATAGGTGTCGCCAAATTCTAAACGTTCAATATCAAATACCGAAATACCATAATTGGTAGAAACATAAACCACATTGTTGTAAGCGTTGAAATGATTGATCTTTTTGCTGGTTGGCGGAATAGTTGGTTTATCAATAATATCGACAACGGAGAGAATATCGTCATCGTCATCAAAAGCTATTTCTATTAAACCATTATCGTAACCAATAAGCAACAACTCATAAACATCGCTATAATATATGGTTGAAATGGTTTCGCCGGATAATCCGTTAACGGTAGTAAGCGTGCTTAATTCGTTAGTTTGTAAATCCAAACTAAAAATGGCGTTTTCTGAAGCTGCATAAATTTTGTTATTGCCTTTTACAACATCCTTAATGGTATTGTATGAAAAATGCCCTTGCCAGAGTGCCGAGAAATCTTGGGCAAAAAGCAAACATGGCAATACAAACAGTATAAATACAGCAAGTCTTTTAATCATAAAAAATTATAATAAGAGCTAAAGATATTTATAAGAAACGAATTTTACTTTAAAATAATATAATTAAAATTAAAAAAGCCTCCTAAAATTCAGGAAGCTTTTATAGTTTTTAAGATGGTGCTTTATTAAACCACCCCTTGTGCCAACATAGCATCGGCCACTTTTACAAATCCAGCAATATTGGCGCCTTTAACGTAATCGATATAACCGTCTTCTTCTTTACCGTATTTAATACAGGAATCGTGAATATTACACATAATTTCTTTTAACTTATTATCCACCTCTTCTCTTGTCCAATTAAATCGCAAGGAGTTTTGTGTCATTTCCAAACCAGAGGTTGCTACACCACCCGCGTTTGAAGCCTTTCCTGGAGCAAATAATATTTTGGCTTTATGAAACGCGGTTATAGCCTCTTTAGTAGATGGCATATTTGCACCTTCGCTAACACAGATACAACCATTGCTTAAAAGCGTGTTGGCATCATCCTCGTTAAGTTCGTTTTGGGTTGCGCAGGGCAATGCGATATCGCAACTTACGTCCCATGGGGTTCTTCCTTTTACAAATTCTGCATTGGGGTATTTTTCAACATATTCATGAATTCTACCACGCTTTACATTTTTTAATTCCATAACAAAGGCCAACTTTTCGGAATCAATACCAACTGCATCATAAATATAACCTGAAGAATCGGACATTGTTAACACTTTGGCACCCAATTGTAAAGATTTTTCAACGGCAAACTGAGCCACATTTCCAGACCCGGAAACCACAACCTGTTTACCTTTAAAATCATCACCTTTGGTATTTAGCATTTTTTCGGCAAAATACACTGTACCATAGCCTGTTGCTTCTGGTCGTATTAAAGAGCCTCCCCAAGACATCCCTTTACCTGTTAAAACACCTGTAAATTCGTTTCTTAGTTTTTTGTACATCCCAAATAAAAAGCCTATTTCCCTGCCACCAACACCAATATCTCCGGCTGGAACATCTGTATTTGGGCCAATATGTCTGAATAATTCACTCATAAAAGCATGGCAAAAACGCATTATTTCATTATCCGATTTACCTTTAGGGTCAAAATCCGATCCACCTTTTCCACCACCCATGGGTAATGTCGTTAAAGAGTTTTTAAATACTTGCTCGAAAGCTAAAAACTTCAAAATACTGGCATTTACAGTTGGGTGAAAGCGTAAACCCCCTTTATATGGGCCAATGGCAGAATTCATTTGTACGCGATAGCCTCGGTTAACTTTAATTACCCCTTGGTCGTCAACCCAAGACACCCTAAACGAAATTAATCGTTCTGGCTCTACCATTCTGGTAAGTATGTTTTTGTCACGGTATATATCGTGTTCCAGAATATAGGGGATTACTGTTTCGGCTACTTCTTCAACCGCTTGTAAAAATTCTGGTTCGTGGCCATTTCGCTCTTTAACCATGCTTAAAAATGCTTCAATATTGTTTTTCATATACATGAATTATATTACTTAATTGTGGAAAATGTAATTTTAGGGCACAAATATACGTTATCTCTAAAAATTATATCATCTTTTTTTATAATTCGTAATAACCTACTTATGTCGCATTCCACAAAACGCACAAATATTTGTTTGTTAATTGCATTTTTATATATTTGTCCATATAATGCCTCAAAAAACAAAACCTTATTATGCTTAACTTGAAACATTTAGCTTCAGCGTTTTGCTTGTTTGTTATTTCTCAAACTGCATATTCTCAATTAGGCTTTTCCCACGAAATAGGCGTTATTGCTGGTCCGGTAGAATTTAGATCGGATTTTGGCAGTCGTGATGACGTAAAAACAAACTTTGGTAATTCCGGATTTGGTATTGGTATTGTTCATTATATAAACTTTTCATACAGAGCAGATTGTAACTGCTATACAACCGATACGTATTGGAATGATCATTTTAAATTAAGAAATGAGATTTCGTGGAATAAAACCACTTTAAACCATCACGGAAAATGGGTAGACCCTAGCCGTACAACACCTAATGCCGATAAACTTAGAGCACATTCTGGTATTGCACAAAATTTGGATATTGGAACGCAACTTGAGTTTTTCCCACGAAGTATTCGAGATTTCCAAGCGTTTGCCTACAGATTTGCGCCTTTTGCCAGTTTAGGTGTTCATTACACATCTTTTAGCCCTAAAGCGAGTACAACCTATGGCAATACGACCGACCCTAACTATCGAGGGGTTTTTGATCAGGCAAACATCTATTCTAATTGGTTTGACAATTTTGACCCTGCTGTAGACCCATACCCTGTTAACGTAAACGGAGGTAGCACATGGTCTATAGTTAGTAGTGCCGGTGTGCGCTATAAACTTGATAAATTATCAGATTTAATGTTGGATTTTAGATTTCAATATTACTTTAGTGATTGGGTTGATGGTTTAAACCACAAGTTAGAATACAATAAACATAACGACTGGCTTTTATGGTTTAATATTGGTTATGTTTATTATTTAGATTAAAAAAGATATTTATTGATATATAAAAACCCCATAATTGAAAGCTCAGTTATGGGGTTTGTTTTTTAATCGGGTTCTATAATATTTATCCGAGCGCTTGTTTTAAATCGGCAATTAAATCATCAATATCTTCAATCCCCACACTTAATCGTATTAAAGAATCAACAACACCGGTTTTCTCTCTTTCTTCTTTTGGAATGCTGGCATGCGTCATACTAGCAGGATGCCCCGAAAGCGACTCCACACCACCTAAAGATTCGGCTAAAGTAAAAACCTTTAAATTTTCAACTATTTTTATAGCTTCATCAAAATTATTCCCTTTTGAAGTAAACGAAATCATGCCTCCAAAATCTTTCATTTGCGATTTAGCTATGTGATGATTTGGATGGTTCTCAAACCCTGGCCAGTACACCTTTTCAACCTTAGGGTGGTTTGCCAAATATTCTGCTACAGCTTTCCCGTTTTCGCAATGGCGCTGCATTCTTACATGTAATGTTTTTATACCTCTTAACACTAAAAAACTATCTTGAGGCCCGCAAATGGCACCACTTGCGTTTTGGATAAAATATAATCTATCTGCCAACTCTTTGTCCTTAACAACCAAAGCGCCCATTACCACATCGCTATGCCCGCCAAGGTATTTGGTTGCCGAATGCATTACAATATCTGCACCCAAATCAAGCGGCTGTTGTAAATAAGGTGTGGCAAAAGTGTTGTCTACCGCTAAAAGAATGTTATGTTTTTTGGCTATTGTCGATACTGCTTTTATGTCTATAATAGTCATCATCGGATTGGTTGGTGTTTCAACCCAAATAAGCTTTGTATTGTTATTGATATAAGACTCTATATTTGCCGCATTTTCCATGCCTATAAAATGGAATGTAATGCCAAAATCCTGAAATATTTTAGTAAACAATCTAAACGAACCACCGTACAAATCGTTGGTAGAAACCACTTCGTCTCCAGGTTTTAAAAGTTTAATAACGGCATCAATGGCTGCCAAACCAGACCCAAATGCAAGACCATAATTTCCGTTTTCAATACTTGCAAAAGCATTTTCCAAAGCATTTCTGGTTGGGTTGTGCGATCTTGAATATTCGTAACCTTTATGCCCGCCAGGTGTAGTTTGGGCATAGGTTGTTGTTTGGTATATTGGCGGCATTACAGCGCCATAAGCGGGGTCGTGTTCTTGACCGCCGTGAATTACTTTTGTGTTAAATTTCATGTTTGTTGTATTTGTTACAAATGTAAGTTTTAATTCGTTGAAGTAAAAAATATTATTAATTCTCTGTCTGAATTTTTACTTAGATTCCCGCTTTCGCAAGAATGACAATTTCAATTGATACCTCGATAATCTATCGAGGAATTCTTTTGCAATTCAAATGCAATAATTACCTTTAACACGAGTTTATACTATGCTTATGCTAAAGAATAAATACCTTTTAATTGCCTGTGTTTTTTATATGCTTTTCAGCTGTAAAACAGATGTGCCAATTAATTTTACGGAAACTAACTTTACCTCGGAAAACAACCAGTTTGTTGAAATTAACATCCCGTTAGCCCAAACCGAAAGTGATGTTGCTAAATCTATAAATACAGCTATAAAAAACCAAGTGATTAAAGCATTACAAATTGGAGAACTAAACAATTCCACTGCAAAATCTGTTGAAGAAAGCATTGAAAACTTTAACCAAGAGTTCACCAATTTTATAAGCGATTTTCCGGAAAGCGCCCAAGAATGGGAAGCCCAAATTGATGGCGAAGTTATTTTTAAGGCACAAGATATTATAAGTGTTTCGTTAACAGCTTATACCAATACCGGCGGCGCTCATGGCAGTTTAAACATTTCACTTTTAAATTTTGATGCGGCAACAGGAAAATTGATTGATAACAACGCATTATTTTCAGACATTGAAGGCTTTAAAACCATTGCCAAAAAGCATTTTGAGACCTCAATAAAAGACAAAGACCTGTTGTTAGACCGTGAAACATTTCAGCTCCCCGAAAATATTGGGTACAGCGACGACGGTATTATTCTACTTTACAACACCTACGAAATTGCACCATACGCAACTGGCATTATAGAATTTAACATTCCTTTTGATGACGCCAAACCTTACCTAGTTTTTAACCGCTTTTAAAAGTGCCAAAATATAGCCGTAATGAATGCCCTCATGGGTGAGTATAAATTGCAGCGCTTCATCAATATTGTTTAATGTGTTTCCCGTTGTAGAAACGGTATACGCATTATAGGTTTTAAAAATACCATTTTTATAATCGGTTTTGGTATTTTCCAGTGCAGTGAACAACAAACCTTTTATCTGGTTTACCTCGTCTTGGGTTACCTCGCTTTCGGGTTTGGTATCTTTCCTGTATTTATCAATCATTTCATCTGAAAGTATCGATGGTAAACCCGATAACTTATACGCCAATAACTGCTCAGAAACCACAATATGGGCTATATTCCAGATAATATTGTTGTTAAAGCCTTTGGGTATTTTATTCAAATCCTTTAAAGAATTATCGTCGATTATTTTAGCTAAAATGGCTCGTGTATTATTTAGAACCTGAAATGTAAATTCCATATGATTTATTTTTTCGATAAATATAGTATTTATGCTATAATTGCCTTTATTTGTTATTGAAATTCTTTAGATTTCCTTTTCTCTACAAAACGAAAAAAATCAATTCATTATGAAAAAAGTATACTATTTAAAAACCTGCAGCACTTGTATTAGAATTTTAAAAGAGTTGAATTTACCCTCAGATTTTGTTTTACAGGATATTAAAACCGAAGACATAACGGTTAAGCAATTAGAGCAAATGAAAGCCCTTTCGGGAAGTTACGAAGCCCTTTTTAGCAAACGCGCTAAACTTTACAAGGAAATGGATTTAAAAAACCAACAGCTTGAAGAGCGCGATTACAAACACTATATTTTAGAGCATTACACCTTTTTAAGCAGGCCGGTAATTATTATTGATGATGCTATTTTTATTGGCAATTCCAAAAAAGTAGTTGAAGCTGCAAAAGCTAAGTTGCTTTAAAAAAACTCTACAAAACGAAAATCGAGCTCCACGTAAAAATCCTTGTGCAAAAAAACGGGTGATTTGGCTTTTTAAACAAGTCAACATTTAAACCTTTTGCGTTAACACAATTGCTTATAATTGCTTATATTTAGTGTAATAACAAGTTAAAGTTTAATTAAAACACAAAATATTATGAGTAATAACGGAAATACAGTATTAGGTATATTAGCAGGAACAGCCATAGGCGCCGTATTAGGCATTCTGTTTGCGCCCGATAAAGGCAGCAATACCAGACAAAGAATAAGCGACGAAGCACAATTGGCCAAACAAAAATTAGCCGATAAAGCGACCGAGCTTAAAGAGCAAGTGGTTTCATCTGCTTCGGCAAAAAAAGCCACAATAGATGAGCAAGTAGATTCTATAATCACAAATGCAAGTTATAAGGCAGACGATGTTATTTCATCTTTAGAGCGCAAATTAAAAGATTTAAAAGAGAAAAATAAGCGGTTACAAAAAACATCATAATACATGAGTTTAAGTGAATCTATAGGCAAAACAAATGCAAAGGCATCTGAAATTGGCGAGAAGTATTTAAAGACTTCTTACGATTACTACAAGCTTAAAATCTTTCAGCAATTATCCATATCCATCAGTATGGTTTTTAAAGCCATTATTATAGGCGGATTATTGCTTATGGGATTGTGCTTTTTAGGCATTGCCTTGGCATTTTCCATTGGAAAAGCTATGGATAGCTATATGCTGGGTTTTGTTATTGTTGGTGCTGTATTTATCTTGCTATCAGTAATCGCACTGCTTACAAGAAAGCACATAAATAATATTACCGTAAAAGCCTTATCAGAAAAATTTTTCGATTAAAAATGAAAACATATCAAAATATAGAAAGTGTAGAACGCGATTTAAAAATTTTAAACTTAGAGCGCCAAATAGCTTTTGAAGAGATTAAAGCTTTGAGAGAAGAATACAAACAAGATTTGAAGCCATTAAATTGGATTCAAAGTGGCCTTAAAATTTTTGGTAAACTTGGAGGCATGATTTTATTGAAAAAGATAATTAAATAACCGCCTTTAAGTTAAAAGAAACTGCTTTTATAGTACAAAATAAAAACCATCTAACGTTAGATGGTTTTTTTGGTTGATGCCTAGGCTTAAAGCATTAATGGCTCTCTGAATAACAAAAAACCCCGCCATTTATTGAAAAATGACGGGGTTTAAAAACTAAATTCAAAAAAAAACTAATTATTGTGCTGCTGTTCCGGCTTCAATTAACCAACCTGGGTTTTGATAGATAACCGAATTGTTGGCATCTCCGCCTTCACTTGTAATTAAAAAGTGATTAAAGGCAATCGGACTTAAGTAATGCGCAGGATTCCAATTATAACCATTATAGAAATTGTTATTGGCTTGAACTATTTGATAAGGTCTGATATACATGCTATTTGATTCTGGCGATACGTTAGGGCTTGCGTCTGGCTCAGCTCTTAATTGCGAACTGCCATCTGGATTCTCGTACCACGCTTTCATAGGGCCCCAAACTTTGAAACCTTCTATAACATAGTTAGACACTTGGTCCAGAGCTCTCCATCGCTTTAAATCGTCTAAACGCATGCCTTCAGCAATAAATTCTGATCTACGCTCTCTTCTAATATTATAGAGTGTTGGATCTACCATACTCCCTTGCGAATATTTAGCCCAATCGTTTTCTTGAGACAAATCGGTTGCTGCAACGGTAACACTATAATCGGCCGGAAGTCCCGCTCTTGTTCTTAATTGCCCCCAGTAACTTGCTGAGTTGCCATCTAAACTTCCGTTTTTCACATAATCTGCTTCAATATAATTTAGATAAGCTTCAGAGGCTCTAAACACTATAGCCCCAGTAGCGGTAGGATTTGCACCATCTAACATGTTGGCATCAGGATATATCCCTTTTCTAACAGAATAGCCTGTTACTGCTCTAATCTCAGAAATTTCAAACAAGCCTGGTATTTCCTCAAAGGTTTCACCATTTATGTAAGTAATAACATCACCAGGTTCTTTGGTGAACAGGCGTAATCTATCATCTCTATCGTCCAGTACATCAGCGATGTAATCATCACCATTGTAACCCGATCCACCGGCATAAATAGGTAAGCCATTCTTCATTAAATAGCTATCTACATAACCTTTGGTATATCCTGTATTTGCACCATTTTTCAAGTAATGCATGGTGTGGTGAGACACTAATGCTTCATCATAATCTCTCCACAACAACACCTCGGAATAACTAGACATATCTAGGTCTCCAAACATGGCGTAGTATGGATTGTTAAACACGTCGTTTCCTTCGGTGTTACCGTCACTTGGTGTTAAATTAACACTGCTAGTAACAACTTCTGCAGCATTCATAGCTTCTGTTAAAAAGAAATCTATCTCACTATCAATATTAATGCTAAAACCAGACAAATAGTCTTTATTTGCCCCAGGCCAACCTGAGCCACCTGGTACATGGGCAGTTCCTTTGTGATAGTTTAACCAAGTACCTTCATACAATGCGACACGCGATTTAAAAAGCTGTGCCACCATAGGGTTTATCCTGTTTTTGTTAGGATCTATATTGGTTAACATATCAATAGCTTTATCTAAATCTGATAAAATAAATCGGGCTACCTCATTTCTTGGACGCCTTTGTGATGCTATAATCAACTCTTCCTTAACATCTGGTAATAGGTTTTTAACAATTGGAAAATCGCCTACGCTTTTTAGCTTGTTAAAGTACTCATAAGCTCTTAGGAAGTATATTTCGCCAATGTAATGCTTGATATAAGTTTCGTTTCCGCTTATTTCGCCTGCTTCATATCTCGGCAGAACCACATCTAAAAAGTAGTTTAAGGTACGGATTCGATCAAAATTCCAAGCACCTCCATTTGTACCCACTCTATACTGCCCAGGCACCCACAAATTGCTAGCGTCAGTACTGGCCTGATTGTCTGTACCGTTATCGGCTATAAAGGTACCTGCATTCCACCCTGCATGCGAAGGAAATGAGTAATTTGAAATTGCGTATGCTGCTAAATCTGCCTCGGATTTTAAATAAAATTCTGGCGTTACATCAGAAAGAGGTGCTCTCTCTAAGAAGTCTTCACTACAGGCGGTAAAACCGACTAAAATTAGACCTAAAATAAAAATATGTTTATATGATTTTTTCATTTTTTAAAATTTAAAAAGTTAAACTAAGACCAACAGAAAACACTTTGGATAGCGGATATATTTTACCATTACCCCATGATCCACCAGTAGTTTCAGGATCAAAAATATCACTCATTTTTGTGAAGGTCACCAAGTTCTCTCCAGATAAGTAAATTCGCATTTTAGAAATTCTCACTTTTTCTGTAACGTCTGCTGGTATGGTGTAGCCCAATTGAATGTTTTTTAGTCTTAAATATGCACCGTTTTGTAAAAATCGTGTTTGGGTAGCAAAATTTTTCCATCCAGAATCGAAAAGCGGTCTTGGATAGTAAGCATCTGTATTTGCTCCAAATGGACTTGTAGTGTCTTCAGGTCTGAAATAATCCAAGTGCTGTGTAAAACCTGCAGATTGCCACATGTTTGAATTGGCACCTGAAAAGTACGGCCCCCCAACAGCTACATCGCGTTTACCTACACCTTGGAAAAATGCTCTAAAATCGAAGCCTTTATAGTTGGCGTCTAAATCGATACTATAACTATATCTGGCTTGGCTATTACCGATTATAGACAAATCGCCATGGTCGTCTAAAGTATTAGAACCATTGTTAATGGCAGGATCATCATCTAAGTTTTGGTACATAATATCGCCAGCAGCCCAGTTAGAGCCCATTCTGTCTTGATTATGCATAGCCAACCAATCGTTCATTTCGGTATCCGATTTAGCAATGCCTTGTGTAGTGTATCCCCAAATCTCACCGAATTCCCTACCTGTGTACCATTGGTTTAAATCACCAGTTTCGTTTGGATAAGATTTTACAAATTGTCTGGTGTCTGATAAAATAAATTTAGCACCATAAGAAAAATCGTTGAACGTATCTCTCCAACTTATCTCTAAATCGAATCCTTTTGATTCCATGTCGGTATTGTTAATTCTTGGTGGACTAGCACCCAAAATCGCTGGTAATTCTGGTGCGGGACCAACCATATCAAAAGTGGTTCTGTTATAAATATCTAGGCCAACACCCAATCTGCTGTTAAAGGCACGCAGGTCTAAACCAACATTCCAAGAGGTAACTCTTTCCCAAGTTAACAATGTGCTCACAAGTCCTGGAGGATACGCTGTGTTTGGTCTTGATCCGTTTACTAACCAGCCACCATTATCTACACCAATGCCCATACTCGGGTAAAATGGGTACCAATTATTGGTGTTTTGATTTCCTAGTTCACCGTAAGATCCTCTTAGTTTTAAAAAGTTAACATGTTCTGATAACTTACTGTCTTTGTAGAAATTTTCGTTAGAAATATTCCAACCTGCCGAGAAAGAAGGGAAAAACTGCCATCTTTTATCGTCTAAGAAACGTGAAGACCCATCATATCTGCCATTAACTTCTAATAAATACCTGTCCTTATATGCGTAATTTAATCGGCCAAAATAACCTTGTATGGCCCAATGTTGGTAAGCTCCATAACCTCTCGTATCACCTGTAGCCGTATTAATTGTAGGAAGGCTAGGCGTTATCACATCATCTCTGTTTACACCTAGGTTACGTGTTTTTGTTAATTCTGATTGATAACCAGCCATTACTTTAAACTCGTGGTCTTCATTTATAGTTAAGGTATAGTCTGTATAAACGTTAGGGCTGAAATAGTTGGTCTTGTATGCACTTTCGTAAATTCTTGAAGCACCTGGTGACCATAATACATGTTGTAATGCAGCAGCATGCGCAACACCATCTTCATCGTACCTGTAGATTGGTAAAAACTCGTTATGATTAAAAGAATTACTTATTTTATAATTCAGATTAGCATAGATGTTCCAATTTTCTAATGGTGTAAATTGAACATTTAATTGTTGTACGAATTCATCATTTTGGTCTTTGTTTCTACCGTTTTCTAAATGTGCAATTTCGTTACCATAAACATAATTTCCATTAGGGTCTTTAAATGGCATTGTGGGCCATCTTCTAGCGATATTATGGAAAAACAAACCGCTTTGGTAAGACGATCTTTCGTAATCTATTCTTGTTAATCTGCTTAAATATGTTAAGCTTATTTTATCAGATATTTTAGAACTTATTTTAGAATTTATGGAATAACGATCATATTGGTCGTTACCATAATTAAGTAGCCCTTCCTGATCTAAGAAATTGGCAGAGAAATAGTAATTTACTTTTTCTGTACCTCCGTTTAAACTAAGGTTATGCTCTTGAGAAGCTGCTGAATCTTTATAAAATATATCGAACCAGTTGTTATCGGAAAACCCATTTGGATACATATTCCAATTGTTATTGGAGCTATTCCAATCGGTTTCATTAGGTAGAACTCCTGATCGATGATCTCTTATTTTTTGCAATACCTCTTCAGAAAATTTTGGAGATTGACCAGCATTAGCAGCCGCCTCATTCCAATAGGTTGCAAAAGATTCTGAATCTAACATTTGTGGTTGCAATAACGGACTCGTTAGCCTGAAGTTATTGTTATAATTAATGGTAATCTTACCGTCTTTTCCAGATTTAGTGGTAATAAGAATAACCCCAAATGGTGCTCTAGAACCATAAATGGAAGAAGATGCAGCATCCTTAAGCACAGAGATACTTTCTATATCTTGTGGGTTTAAGGTATTCATATTTCCTTCCATACCATCAATTAAAATTAATGGAGCTCCAGAAGACCCGGAACCAATAGTACCAGAACCTCTAATGTTAAAGCTAACGGCATTATTAAGCTCACCACCGCTATTGTTTACAGAAAAGTTCATACCTGCTACCGTTCCCTGTAAAGCGGCAGCTACGTTTGTTACCGGTCTGTTTTCCAGGGCTTCGCCATCTACAACCGATACCGACCCCGTTAGGTTAACCTTTTTCTTTGTACCGAAGCCTACTACTACAACCTCGTCAAGCAGAGCGGCATCCTCTATTAGTACAGTTACAATTTTAGAATCGCTAGTGGTTACCGTGTGTTCTTTTGTCTTCATACCTATATAAGAAAAAACAAGCACGTCGCCTATTTTAACAGTTAAGGTATAATTTCCATCAAAATCTGTTTGTGCGCCTGTAGTTGTTCCTCTAACAATAACGTTTGCCCCGGGTAGAGGCGCATTGTTTTGGTCGGTAACAGTACCACTAATTACTTTTTCTTGTGCCATTAAACTCATAGTGCTCAATAACAAGAAGAAACTAATAAAAAAGTTGATTTTCTTCATACTTAATAATTGTTTAGTTAATTGTTTTGGTTTGTTCTAATCTTTTAGTTTGTCCTACAAACAAAATTTGTTCACAAAATTAAATATGTATAACATAAAAACACGAAAAAATAGGTTACATTTGGGTTACATATCGTTACATTTTGGTTACATAAAAAACCGTATACCCTACATAAACAGTTATTTAAGTTATTTTTACTCAAATTTATTAACAAAATATTAAGTTAACAATGCGCATCCATTTACTTCTTTATTTTTTCATCTGTTTTATTTTTAATTCTTTAGTATTAACAGCTCAAAATGTAAGTATACAATTTCAGAGTATTACTTTTGAAGATGGGATTTCTGACAGTAGAATAAACCATGTCATGCAGGATAAAGAAGGGTTTTTATGGTTTGCGACAAGGTTAGGGATAGATAGGTATAATGGTCAAACCATGAAGACCTATCAGTTTTTGCAAGAAAAACAGGCAGAGATTAACACCATGTTACAAAGCCAAAAAGGACATATTATAGTCGCTACAACCAAGGGGTTGTATTTTTTGAATATCGAAAATGACCGTTTTGAGCTATTGAAATCTCAAAACGCCGAGCTCGACACCCATTTAGATACTAATATACACAGCATCATTCAATTAAAAGATGGTCGGTTTTTATGCAGTTCTGCTACTGGAACCATCTTTAGCCTTTCTTTAGAAGAAAGCAAAACCGAATATCACATATTTAATTTCGATAAGGGCTCTAACAATAATTATGCTTCGGCTTTATTTCAAGACGTAAATGGTGTTATTTGGATGGGTACAAGCCAAGGGGCTTTGTGGTTTTATAACGAATCTGAATTCGTGCCTTCTGGTTTTTCCAAATTTAATAACACCACTTATATAAATGAAATTACTGCGGATGCAGACGGAAATCTTTGGATTGCCACCAACGGCAATGGACTCTTTAATTTTAATGCTGATTTAGAACAAGCCAAACATTATAAAAAGACCAATAACAACCATTCTGAAACCATTAACAACAATATGGTCTTAAGTCTTTATGCCGATAAAAATGATAATATATGGATTGGCACCGACGGTGGCGGCCTTAATCTTTACAAAAAAGCAAAAAGCAAGTTCCACCATTTTCAAAGTGATGGTTACAATGAGTTTTCAATTTCAGACAATGCCATTTTAGACATAAGTCCAGGAGAAGATAATGTAATTTGGACAGGTACGGTTCACGGCGGGGTAAGCTATTTTAAAAACAATATTAGTTTATACAATATTCCACCGTCTAAATTGGGCATGGACCATAAAGACAAACAAGACTCCCGGATTTTAGAGGCTAAAAATGGAGAATTTTGGCTTACAGCCGGAAGAAATGGCTTAAGACGATTTAATCCAAAAACGGGTAAGACAACGATTTTTAAAGACGACCCAAGTGACAAAAACGATTTAAGCGGAAATAATATATTGTCGTTATACGAAGATAGCCTGGGTCGCATTTGGATAGGCACCTTGTACGGTGGCTTAAATATTCTAAACCCAAAAACCAACCAGTTTTTAAAGGCTGAAAATTGGTCTGGTTTAAAGGCCATTTTTGCAATAGAAAAAGATGGAAAGGGTAATATATGGGTGGGCAGCAATTCAGGAATTACCGTGTACGCTACGCAATTAAACATATTGCATACTTATTCGGTAAATTCCAATATAGGCCTTAGCAGCAATGTTATTACCTGTCTCTATAAAGATGTAAAAGACGATATGTGGGCAGGTACCGCCACTGGACTTAATGTATTTAAGCAAGATAAGTTCACATCCTATTTGCCCATAAAAGAAGACAAGACCTCGCTAAGCGGAAGCCGAATCCTTTCAATCGCCGAGGACGACGACCTCTCTATTCTCGTGGGCACTTACGGTTACGGTTTAAACCGCTATGTTAGAAGCAGTGACAACTTTATAAGGATAGGTAAAGATAATGGTCTGGAAGCAACTTTTATCAGAGGTATTTTTTTAGATGATGAAAAAAATATATGGTGCAGCACCAATTTAGGATTGAGCAAAATCTCCCCCGAGGGAATCGTTCAAAACTTTGATGGCCATGATGGAATTGAACCCTTTAACAATAATAAAGCCGAATTTGGACGTGACGGATATATATATATGGCAGGCACCTTTGGGATTACTTATTTTAAAGCCAAAGAATTAAAAAACAACTATTCAAAAAATCCAAACGTTTTTTTTACAAGCATATCGCTTATTAATGAAAATGGAATAGAGCAAGTGCCTTTTGAAAACCATTTAAAAACCAATCGGCTTACGTTACCTCAAGATAATGTCGTGTTTAACATAGGTTTTGCCACTTCAAATTATTGGGATCCGGAAAAAATTATATTTGCTTACAAATTAGAAGGATTGCACGAACAATGGCAAACCGTTGGTAGCCAACAAACACTCTATTTTTCCAATTTAGATCCAGGTGATTATACCCTTAAAGTAAAAGCCATTAACAATGCTGGTAACGAAAGTTCGCATATCGCGTCTTTAAAAATTACTGCAATGCCTTCTTTTTGGGAAAAAATCTGGGTAAAAATACTGATGTTCTTATTTTTTATAGCCACAGTAATTGGATTCCTCAAATGGCGGATATCGGCCATAAAGAGACAAAAACTTGAACTTGAACTTCGTGTAAATCAAAAAACGAAATTGGTAGAAGAACAAAACAAAAAAATCTATAAGAACAACCTAGATTTACTTAACGCAGAAAAGGCGAATCAGGAATTAAAGCGAAAACAGCTTGAAAACGAACTCAACTTTAAAACCGACGAGCTTACCAACCGTACTTTAAGGGAAATTCATAAAAATAATTTGCTCGATAAAATTAAAAACGATATTTCAAAAGTTGCAAAGCGCAATGAGGATAGCGAAAGGTTAAAATCCATTGTAAACCTTATAGACGATACTTTAAACCTGGACAAAGATTGGGATGATTTTTACAATTTATTTCAGCAAGTACAACCCGCGTTTATATCCAACTTAAAAAAGATGTGCCCAAACATAACAGATAGAGATGTTAAGCTCTGTGCATTAATTCGCTTAAATTTCTCGTCGCAGCATATTGCAACGCTTTTCGGTATTTCAGAGAGCTCGATTAAAGTCGCTAGACACCGATTGAGGAAAAAACTTAAAATTGAAGAAAACCAGAGTTTTCAGGAATTTTTTGAAAGTTTACGACCAAAAACCGCAACATAACATTTAAATAATCTAAAAATTAAAAGAACAGTTACAGCATCATTGTCTTTATAAAATCATCTTATTGCTCATGCCTTTAGTAAAAACATTCAGATGCACTGAACAAGCCAGCGATAAAAAACCTTAAACCTAGTTTTTAAGCACAAAAAAACCACCTAATTTCTTAGGTGGTTTTTGCTCCTCTTCTTGGGCTCGAACCAAGGACCCTCTGATTAACAGTCAGATGCTCTAACCAACTGAGCTAAAGAGGAAGGCTATTTTCGCTTAAGCGAGCGCAAATATATATATATTTTTATTTACTACAAATTTAATAATTAAAAAATTTAATTAAAAATGGCTTTATAAATATCGTTTCCGTTGGCGAATAATACCAAGGCGATTAATATAAAGAAACCAACCACTTGTGCATACTCCAAAAACTTGTCTCCCGGTTTTCTTCCAGAAATCATTTCATACAGTAAAAACACAACATGGCCGCCATCTAAAGCCGGGATTGGCAGTAAATTTAAAACCCCAAGCATTATGGATAAAAAGGCTGTTATGCCCCAAAATGCTTGCCAACTCCAAACGTTGGGGAATATGTCGAATATGGCCTTAAACCCTCCTACGCCCTTGTAAGCGCCCGTGCTAGGCGTAAAAATAGCTCCTAATTGATCCCAATACGACAGCATTCTATCTTTGGTTTTCTTTAATCCTACGGGAAACGATTCGAAAAATCCATACTTTTTGGTATCGTACTTGTAATACCCTAAAGCTTCTAATGTTTTTGGAGTAGAACGGGAGGCATAGACCAACCCAAGTTTACTTTCATCACTTATTTTTAATGGTAAAGTTATTTCTTCATTTTCCCTTATAACCGTAGCCTGAACATCTTCTCCTTTAAATTTTTCTAAACCTAATCTTACTTCGTCTGCATATTTGGTTTTAAAATCGTTTAACGCAATTATAATATCCCCTTTTATTAAGCCCGCATTTTTATTAAACGATGTGTCCGGAACCTCAACTACAATAAACGGTTCTCTTAAATCTATAAATCGTTTTTCTTTCGAATCTATAAGTTGCGCTAAAAAGTCTTCCGGTAAGGTTACCGTTGACGTGTTTCCGTTTCTTTCAATAGTAATGTCTTTTCCAAATAGCACTTTCTCAGAAACCTGAGAAAAGTTTTCGATTTTCTCCCCATCAACTGCTAAAATTTTATCTCCGGTTAAAAGCCCCGCATTGTTAGCTACCGTACTTTCTATTAAAAGCCCGTCTTTAATATTGTCGTTTGGCAGAAATTTATCGCCATAAAAATAGCTCATTCCTATGTAGATAAGGATGGCCAGTAAAAAATTTACCGTAACACCGCCCAACATGATAATTAAACGTTGCCATGCCGGTTTAGAGCGAAACTCCCATGGTTGCGGTTCTTTTGCCATTTGTTCGGTATCCATGCTTTCGTCAATCATACCAGCAATTTTAACGTAACCGCCCAAAGGCAACCAACCTATACCGTAAACCGTATCGCCAATTTTCTTTTTAAACAGTGAAAATTTTACATCAAAAAACAAGTAAAATTTTTCTACTCTGGTTTTAAAGACTTTTGCAGGAATAAAATGCCCCAATTCGTGCAAAACAATCAATAATGAAAGACTCAATAAAAATTGAGATATTTTAATAACAAACTCCATATATCTTCTGTCAGATTTTAATAATCGCACAAAAGTAAGCTTTTAAACCAACTTTAAAAAGACAATTATTTAATGCGCTTTTTTTTAACACGATTTTAAGTTTCGCTTAAATCTTAAGACTTTAAATTTTTAGTCGTGCCGCTTTCATTGTATTTTTGCATTTGTTAAATTTTCAATTTCTATCAATGTTTTCGTTTTTTAAAGAATACAAAGGGTTTGCAATTGTTTTTGCAGGTATTTCACTCGTTATTGTGCTTATTATTTACAATACTTTAAATGTTTATAAACCGTTGCCCATTTACCAACCCGCCATGGTTAGTACCGAGTTGGTGGACAGCACCATTCAGCACAAAAAAAAATACCATAAAATAGCCGATTTTAAGCTTATAAACCAAAACGGAAAAACCATTACCCAAAACGATTACAAAGACAAGATTTATGTCGCCGATTTCTTTTTTACCACTTGCCAGACGATTTGCCCGATTATGACCGATCACATGGCTCAAATTCAAAAAGAAATTATGAATGACAACGATGTTATGTTGCTTTCGCATACGGTAACACCCGATATTGATACGGTGGCGCAACTAAAACGCTATGCTGAAAAAAAAGGGGTTAACGACGCGAAATGGAATTTGGTTACCGGCGATAAAAAGCAAATTTACAGGCTTGCCAGAAAAAGTTATTTGGCTGTTAAAGATAATGGCAATGGCGATGCTTTTGATATGATACACACCGAAAACTTTATGCTTATTGATAAAAAGCGACAGATTCGCGGGTTTTACGATGGTACAAATCCTGAGGATATCGAAAGGCTTCTTAACGATATTGTGGTTTTGAAAGCAGAAAAAAAATAGTGTTTCATTTTAAGCTTTTAAGTGTAGCAAATTGAACTGCTTTTTTGTTTTTACCCGTTATTTGGCGGACAGGTGCGCTAGGGATATCAGCCCTTCGACAAGCTCGTGATAAACTCATCCTTTTTTGAGGTACGAGAAAAAGATACAACGTCCCGATAACTATCGGACAGCCCGACCGCTTGGTAGTGTCATAAAAAAAAGCAAACCCATTACTGAATTTGCTTTTGTATTTAATATAATGAATAAATTCTATTTTGCTTCTGCGTAACGTCTTTCAACCTCATTCCAGTTAATTACCTTGAAAAAAGCACTGATATAATCTGGACGACGGTTTTGGTAGTTTAAATAATAGGCGTGTTCCCAAACATCCAATCCTAAAATTGGTGTGCCACCGCAACCAACACCTGGCATTAATGGGTTGTCTTGGTTTGGCGACGAGCAGATTTCCACTTTACCGCCTTTATGTACACATAACCACGCCCAGCCTGAGCCAAAACGTGTGGCTGCAGCTTTACTAAAAGCAGCAATAAATTCATCCTTTGAGCCATAAGCAGCCTCAATAGCATCCTTTAAATCGCCCGACAAGTAACCCCTATCTTCAGGGTTCATAACCTCCCAGAATAAGCTGTGGTTGTAAAATCCGCCACCGTTATTTCTAACGGCACCGTTGTTCATATCTAAATTCGTTAGAATATCTTCAATGGATTTACCGTCTAAATCTGTACCGGCAATAGCGTTATTTAAGTTGTTTGTATAGCCTTGGTGGTGTTTTGTATGGTGTATTTCCATTGTGCGTGCATCAATATGAGGCTCTAAAGCGTCATAAGCATATCCTAATTTCGGTAATTCGAAAGCCATAATTTTCTGTTTTTAAAATATTAGTATTTATTTTCATTCAAATTTACGCATAAAACACATCAATTAAAAATAATAAATTGTTATCCACGCATTGATAGTTTCTATATTGTCCTCTTTTAAACATTTTGAGTTTAAACGAAAATTAGAAGTTTTTAGTTCTGTTGAAGTCTTTTTTGAGTTGCATAGCATCGCTACGGAAGAAGAAAAAGACAAAAAGAGGGCTGGAAACAGCAATTTTTTAGCATATTGAAAATGTTTAAATGAGTACATTGTCTTTAAATTTGTTTTTATGCAGCCTAATCACCCTTTTACTATTTACAATGCTTCTGCCGGTAGCGGAAAAACCTACACCTTGGTAAAGGCGTATTTAAAAATCCTTTTCAACTCAAACAACCTGTATCTTTTTAACCGCATTTTAGCCATTACGTTTACCAATAAAGCGGTTGCCGAAATGAAAGACCGGATAATCGAAACCTTAAAGACGTTTTCTGATGAGGCGGTATTAAAAGGTTCAAATAGTATGTTTGATGCAATTTGTGAAGAACTTGACATGGAACCTAAACAGCTCCACGAAAAAGCTGAAAAACTACTCAATACCATAATACATAATTATGCGGCCTTCGATATTTCGACTATTGATGGTTTTACACATAGATTGATACGCACCTTTGCACACGATTTGAAATTACCATTGAATTTTGAAGTTGAACTGGACCAAGACGCGCTTTTAAGCGAAGCGGTTGATAGCTTAATAGCCAAAGCCGGAACTGATGATGCGCTGACCAAAATTTTGGTGGATTTTGCCATTGAAAAAGCCGATGATGATAAAAGTTGGGATGTGTCTTTTGATTTTAACAAGATTGCAAAATTGTTGGTTAACGAAAACGATATGCCCTTTATTGAAACCTTAAAACACAAAACTTTAAACGATTTTAAAGGACTAAAATCTCATTTGAAGAAAGAGATTTTAGATTTTGAATCCTCTATTGTTGAAGAAGCTCAAGGTGTTTTAACTTTAATTGACGAGGCTGGTTTAGAGCAGAACGATTTTTCGAGAGCTTCGTTGCCCAAGCATTTTCAAAATCTAAACAATAAAAAGTTTGATATTAAATTTGATTTGAATTGGCAAGCCGATTTAACGGAAAACAACCCGCTTTACCCAAAACGCGTTACTGAAGATGTGGCATCAATAATCAATCAAATCCAACCGCAATTGGCAGCGGCCTTTAGCCATACCAAACAAGCGGCTTATCATCTTAAATTTTTAAAGGCCTTTTACAAAAACGTTACGCCACTATCGGTTTTAAACGCCATAAATAATGAGTTAAGTGTTTTAAAAACGGAGCAGAACAAAATGCTGATTTCAGAATTTAATGCCATTATTAGCAAGGAAATAAAAAACCAACCTACACCTTTTATTTACGAACGTATTGGCGAAAAATTCAAGCATTATTTTATTGATGAGTTTCAGGATACATCGGTTATGCAATGGGAAAACTTAATTCCGTTATTAGAAAATTCACTATCTGCCGAAAACGGTACTACCATGTTGGTGGGCGATGCCAAACAAGCCATTTACCGCTGGCGCGGTGGTAAAGCCGAACAATTTATTGATTTGTTTAATAAAACCAAACAACCTTTTCATATTAAACAAAAAGTAGAAACACTTGATGAAAATTACCGGAGTTTTAAAGAAATCGTCAATTTTAACAATGGCTTTTTTAAATTTTTGGCAAACCAGGTTTTTTCGGCTAATGACTATAAAATACTTTACGAAAATGCACAGCAAAACATCACCAAAACCGAAAAAGGCTATGTGAGTTTTTCGTTTTTAGAAATTGAAAAAGAAGACGATAGAGACGAACTGTTTTCAGAACACACCTTAAACACCATTAATAACTGTTTAGAAGATGGTTTTGATTTGGAGGATATTTGCATTTTGGTTCGCAAGAAAAAAGAAGGCGTTGCGGTGGCCAATTATTTGAGCCAAAACAACATACCTATCGTATCCTCGGAAACCTTATTGCTAAGTAATTCCGACGAGGTTAATTTTATAAACAATGTGCTGGCACTTTTAAATCAGCCTAAAAACAACGAAATAAAAATTGCTGTTTTAAATTATTTAACGACGCTTTTCAGCATTGAAAACAAACACGAATTTTTTACCAATCATATTAATCTAACACTGCCTCAACTTTTTAAAAGTTTTGAAAAATTCAATATTCAAATAAGTAGCAGCGATTTACTGCAACTGCCGCTTTACGATTTGGCCGAAACCATTGTGCGCAGCTTCAATTTAGTAAAAGCATCAAACGCTTACATTCAGTTTTATTTAGATGTGGTTTTAGATTTTTCACAAAAAAAAGGATCGGATATTTCTGGGTTTTTACAGTATTTTGACAAGAAAAAAGAAAGCTTGAGTATTGTATCGCCCAAGGGACAAAATGCGGTTCAAATTATGACTATCCATAAATCGAAAGGTTTGGAGTTTCCAGTGGTGATTTTTCCGTTTGCCGATTTGGATATTTACAGAGAGTTGGAACCCAAAGAATGGTTTGCTTTAAACAAAGAAACATACAACGGTTTTTCGCATACTTTATTGAATTTCAATAAAGATTTCGAGTTTTATGGCGATGAAGGTTTGCGTATTTTTAACAAACATCAATCTGAACAGGAATTAGATAATATTAACCTGCTTTATGTAACGTTAACGCGGGCTGTAGAGCAATTACATGTTATTTCAATTAAAGATATTTCATCAAAAGGCGAGGTAAATACCAAAAGATATTCGGGTTTGTTTATTGCGTATTTAAAACATATCAATGAATGGGAAGATTCTAAATTATCGTACAGCTTTGGAGACTCTAAAAGAACTATTGAAAAAGAAACTCCGAAAAAAGAAACACAAATTCAACACGAATTTATTTCAACAGCAAAAGAAACGCATAATATAAAAGTAGTGACCAAGTCCGGTTTACTTTGGGACACCGCTCAAAAAGAAGCCATTGAAAAAGGGAATCTTGTCCACAATATCCTGTCTAAAATCAATACCAAAGATGATATCGATTCAGCTATAAACGATTTTATCAATACGGCTTCAATAAATCAAGAGCAAGCCGCCATTTTAAATGCAACTGTAAACGAAATTGTTAATCATTCAAAGCTTCAAGAGTATTACACGCTGAAATATACCATTTATAATGAGCGTGATATTATTACAAAAGAAGGTATCATTTTACGTCCGGATCGCGTGGTTGTAAACGCAAACAACGAAGCTGTTATAATAGATTACAAAACAGGTTTTGAAGATAAAAAGCACTCCCAACAATTACAATTGTATCAGGATGTTTTAGAAAATATGCACCTAAAAGTGACCAAAAAAATTCTCATTTACATAAATGATGACATTGAAATAAAAGAAATATAACTTCATTAATTACAAAACCATGTGCAGCTCTATAAAAGGAAATTAAAATATACTACACCCACCATCTAGATCTTAGAAAATTGTCGCACACCAAAGCAAATATACTTTTAAAAGAAGGTGTTTACGCTATTGAGTTCTTTTTTTCCGTTGCCTGAAAGGCAAAGCAAGAATTCGCGTACAACTAACGTCAGTTCTTACAAAACCACATTTAGACAAGGCTATTGCTGCGTTCGCCAAAGTTGACCAACTACTCAACGCAATCTAAAATCCTTCTGAATTACTTATTATTAAAAGGATTCATCAATATTTTTATATATTTGTCTTTGTTAATAACATTTAACAACTTACTTTTGCTTACAATTAACACTTAAAAATTAAACTTTTGAATATGAAAAATCTTAGCAGATTATTGTTCGCTATGTTGCTTGTACTTGGTTATAGCAACGCTAATGCGCAAGACGAAAACAACCCATGGCAAATTACCATAGGGGCAAACGCGGTAGACTTCTATCCGACAGGTGAAAACGCGCCACTTGGTGATACTTTTGATGAGTTCTTTAATGTTAAAGATCATTGGAATATTTTACCATCTTTATCAACGATTTCTGTATCTAAATATTTAGGTGACGGTTTCTCATTTGGAGTTGCTGGATCTTTAAATAAAATCGATAAGTGGGGAGATGCTTCAGTTGATGATTTGTCTTACTACGGTTTAGATGGTACTATTAAGTACAGCCTTGGTAATTTACTTAACTCAAACACGCTTGAGCCTTATTTAGGTGCAGGAGGTGGATACTCTTGGGTTGACGAAGTTGGTGCTGGTACTGTAAATGGTACTTTAGGCTTAAATGTTTGGTTTAACGAAAACATTGGCTTAACACTACAGTCTGCATACAAACATGCATTTGAAGACTATTTACAAACTCATTTCCAACACACTGTTGGTATTTCTATCAAATTTGGTGGAACTGATACCGACGGCGATGGCATTTACGACAAAGATGATGCTTGTCCAGATGTAGCTGGTTTACCTGAGTTTAACGGTTGCCCAGATTCTGATGGTGATGGTATTGAAGATTCTAAAGACGATTGTCCTAACGAACCTGGTTTAGCTGAGTTTAACGGTTGTCCTGATTCTGATGGTGATGGTGTTCCAGATCATTTAGATGAATGTCCTACTGTAGCTGGTTTAAAAGCTTTAGCTGGATGTCCTGATGCTGATGGTGACGGTGTTGCTGATAAAGATGACAAATGTCCTAACGAAGCTGGTCCTGCTGCTAACAACGGTTGTCCTTGGCCAGATAGAGACGGTGATGGTGTTTTAGACAAAGACGATAACTGTCCAGACGTTAAAGGTACTGTAGCTAACAACGGTTGCCCAGAAGTATCTGAAGCGGTTCAAAAAACGCTTAACGAATATGCTAAAACCATCTTGTTTGATACAGGTAAATCTTCTATCAAAAGTGAATCGGCTAAAGTATTATCTGATATTACAGCCATCTTAAAAGAATACACAAATTCTAAATTTACCATAGAAGGTCATACTGATAGTACTGGTAGTGCAAAATTAAATCAGTCATTATCTGAAGCTAGAGCGCTTTCTGTAAAAGAATATTTAGTTAAGAATGGTATCGATGAGTTTAGATTATCTGCACTTGGTTACGGAAAAGACAGACCAATTGACACCAACAAAACTAGAAAAGGTAGAGCTAACAACAGACGTGTTGAAATTAACTTAGTTAAAGAATAATACTCTATTTTTAGTTAAAAAATAAGTTTTTAAAAACGCTTCGGTTATCCGAAGCGTTTTTTTATTTTTATATGGTAGTAACAACTAAGCTTTAATGACAACTTTTATTTTTGATGTTTTAAAAGATTTAAAGGATTCCGAAATAAATCTTTCAAAACTAACCTTTATTTTACCCAGTAAAAGGGCTGGTTTGTTTTTAAAGCATCAACTTTATAAAGTTGCCGACGAAACCATTTTTTCCCCTGAAATTATTAGTATAGAGGAATTTGTAGAAAACACGTCCCAACTTAAGCCCATCTCGAATACAGAGCTTTTATTTGAATTCTATAACAGCTATGTAACGCTTACCAAAAAAGAAAACCAAGATACTTTTGAGGTCTTTTCAAAATGGGCACAAATTTTACTTCAGGATTTTAACGAGATTGATCGCTACCTTATTCCGCAAGAAAATATATTTAATTATTTAAGTGATATTCAAGAACTAAAACATTGGTCTTTAGAACAAAACAAAACCGATTTTGTTAAAAATTACTTATCGTTTTGGAACAAACTGTATACGTACTACACCCATTTTACCCAGCAACTTTTAAATAAAAATAGCGGCTACCAAGGGCTGATTTACAGAGAAGCGGTTAAAAACTTAGAATCTTATATTCAAAGCAACACCGAAAAAAAACATGTTTTTTTAGGTTTCAATGCGTTAAATACCGCTGAGGAAACCATCATTCAAAAACTACTTGAACATGATGTGGCAAAAATTTATTGGGACATCGACCAAGTTTTTTTTAACAACCAAAAACACGATGCCGCATTATTTACAAGGCAGCATCAAACCCGTTGGAAATATTTCGAAAACAATCCGTTTCATTGGATTACCAACAATTATTCAAAAGAAAAAAACATTTCAATTTATGGTGTTCCAAAAAACATTGGGCAATCTAAATATATCGGAACCCTTTTAAATAATTTAAGCCAAAGCGACCCGTCGCTGCAAAATACTGCGGTAGTTTTGGGCGACGAAAATTTATTGATTCCCGTATTAAATTCGCTGCCATCAACTATCGAAGCCCTTAACATTACCATGGGGTTTCCACTAAAATCCATTCCGCTTGCCTCCCTTTTCGAGAGCTTGTTCAAACTTCATAAAAACCCATCAAAATCATTTTACTATAAAGATGCAATCAACATTATAGCGCATCAATTTATAAGACCTTTATTTTATTTTGACGACACCGATTACGCTTCAAAAATAATTGAAACCATTGAAGCCAATAACATCATTTATTTAACTTCCGATAGATTAAAACAAATTGCCGCAAAGGCTGAAACAATTATCGATATTCTCTTTACCAATTGGGAAATAGCTATTGATGACGCCTTAAAAAACTGTTCGCAATTAATCTTGACTATTAAAAATGATTTAATTGAAAACAAAGCTTCAAACCTATTACCCTTAGAATATTTATTCCGATTTAATGAATTGTTTAACGAGTTATCGCGATTAAATTCAGAATACCACCACATCAAAGACATTTCAGCCTTATTTAGCATTTACAAAGAATTGTTAAGCACCGAAACACTCGATTTTCAAGGCGAACCCTTACAAGGTTTACAAATTATGGGTATGTTGGAATCCCGGGTTCTGGATTTTGAAACCGTTATTATTTCCTCGGTAAACGAAGGCATATTGCCCTCTGGAAAAAGCAACAATTCCTTTATTCCGTTTGATGTTAAATTAGAAAACAACCTGCCCACGTATAAAGAAAAAGATGCGGTTTACACTTATCACTTTTACAGGCTTTTGCAACGCGCCAAAAACATCCATATTATATACAATACCGAAGCCGATGTGTTGACCGGTGGCGAAAAAAGCAGGTTTATTACGCAGTTGCAATTAGAAAATATTCATAAAATTAACCATCAAATTATAGCGCCCCATGTGCCAGTAATACAACCGAAATTAAACCAAATAAACAAAACGCCCCAGTTATTAAATCAAATTATTGAGGTGGCAAAACAAGGGTTTTCACCTTCCTCACTTAGCAACTATATCAGGAATCCTATTGATTTTTATTATCAGAAAATATTAAAAATAAAAGAGCACGATGATGCCGAAGAAACCGTTGCGGCAAACACCTTGGGAACCGTTGTACACAACACGCTTGAAGATTTTTACAAACCATTTATTGGTGAGTTTTTAACGGTTGAAAATATTAAAAATTTAAAGCCTAAAATTAATGAAACGGTAAGTCATCATTTTAAAAATGAATATAAAGAAGGTGATATTACCAAAGGTAAAAATCTTATTGTTTTTGAAATAGCAAAACGTTACGTATCTAACTTTTTGGATTTGGAAATTCAAGATTTAAAAGCTGGAAACCAAATAAAAATGATTGCCGTTGAAGCCGAAAACAACGTGTTTATCGATATTCCCGAACTTAATTTTCCCATAAACTTAACAGGAAAAGTAGATCGGGTTGATGAGTATAATGGTGTAACCAGAATTATTGATTACAAAACGGGGCAAGTAAGCCAAAGCAGTGTAGAAATTGTAGATTGGGAAGCCATTACTACCGATTACGATAAATACAGCAAGAGTTTCCAAGTACTCACTTATGCGCTCATGATGCATCAATCCAATCAAATTCAACTTCCTGTTGAAGCTGGTATTTTCTCTTTTAAAAATTTACGTCATGGGTTTTTAAAATTTGCACAAAAAGACAAAACGGGACCTTATGCCAAAAAAAATGCGTTGATTACTGAAGACACAATTGATAAATTTAGTATTGAATTAAAAAAGCTCGTTTTAGAAATTTGTAATTTAGATATACCTTTCACTGAAAAAGAAATATAAATGATTATTGAAAAAAACATAGTTGTTGAAGGCAAGCACGAAAAACCCATTTTAACCGATTTGTTTTTTAAAGACGATAGCACTAAAAAACCTATAATAATATTTTGCCATGGTTACAAAGGTTTTAAGGATTGGGGCGCTTGGGATTTAATGGCTAAAGCATTTGCCGAGGCTGGTTTTTACTTTGTGAAATTCAATTTTTCGCACAATGGAGGCACTGTAAAACAACCTATCGATTTTCCTGATTTGGAAGCTTTTGGAAATAATAATTACACCAAGGAATTAGACGATTTAGAATCTGTTATCGATTGGGTGTGTTCGAATTCTGAGTTAAAAAAGAATGCCAACACAAATCATATAACTTTAATTGGGCACAGTAGAGCTGGCGGGATTGTAACTATAAAAGCCGAAGAAGATAACAGGATAAAAAACGTAATTAGTATAGCTGGCGTATGCGATTTTGGAAAAAGAACAGCAACAATTGGCGATTTAGAAAAATGGAAAAAAGACGGTGTAAAATATGTTTTAAACGGACGAACAAAACAACAAATGCCACACTACTATCAATTCTATGAAGATTTTATTGCCAATGAAATCAGACTCACTATTAAGCGCGCCGTTTCTAATTTAAAAATACCGTATTTAATTATTCATGGCGATAATGACACGAGTGTTTTTATAGATGAAGCAAAACAACTTCATAGTTGGAACCCGAACAGTCAACTTGAAATTATTGAAGGTGCCAATCATGTTTTTGGAGCACAACATCCTTGGGAAAAACCAACGCTTCCCAAGCATTTAAAAGCTGTTATAACTAAGATTACAGATTCTCTATCGCAACAAAACTAATTATTGATGGATTGTTTGCTTATTCAATGACAGTGAAACTTTTCTTTAAAGTGGTTGTAGAATCGCCTCCAACCCAAACATTAAATTCACCGGGTTCTACTTCCCATGTATTGTTTGCCGTATAAAATTGAAGTGTTTTTTCGTTTATAGTAAAACTGACCGTTTTGGTTTCCCCAGGGTTTAGCATTATTTTTTCAAATCCTTTTAACTCTTTTACTGGTCTCACAAAACTACCAACCAAATCCCGAATATAAAGTTGCACGACTTCTTCTCCTGCTCTATCACCGGTATTGGTTACATTAACAGATGCTTTTATGTCGCCGCCAGCTTTTATTTCATTTTTATCCAATTGCAAATCATCGTAACTAAAAGTGGTATAGCTCAAGCCAAAACCAAAGGGGTATAATGCCTTTTTCGGAGCATCTCTGTAACCTGAAAATGTAACGTGTTTATTGCTGTATGGTCGTCCGGTATTTTTTTGGTTGTAATACAAAGGCTCCTGACCAACGTTATGCGGAAATGATACCGGTAATTTTCCCGACGGATTATAATCTCCAAAAACAACATCGGCAATGGCATTTCCAGATTCAGAACCCAAATGCCAACACTCTAAAATGGTTGGTGCAATTTCAGAAGCGCGGCTTAAATCCATGGGTCTGCCGTTCATTAAAACAATTACAATGTTTTTATTCACTTTATAAACGGCTTCCAATAATTCATTTTGAAGTCCTAAAAACCCAATATTGGTTTGACTGCGGCCTTCGCCTGTTTGATACGCATTTTCGCCTATTACCAATAAAACAACATCTGATTTTTTAGCAACCTCAACAGCTTTTGCAATTCCGGAGTCGTCTGTGGTATTAAATTTTAAAGGCAGTAAAAACTGATTCGCACCAGGTGCAATAGTCGGTATGGTTAAATCAACGCCTTTTGCATAATGTATTTTAGTGTTCTCGCCAACGGCGTTTTTAACACCTTCCAATAATGAAACTGCCGAATTATATTCCCCTTTGGCACGCCAGTTTCCCAACGGCGAATCTTTATCATCGGCCAAGGGTCCAATAACCGCGATGCTTTTAAGTTGTTTTGACAGCGGCAATAAACTATTTTCATTCTTAAGCAGGACTATGGATTTTCTTGCAACATCGCGAGCTACGGCTAAATTTTCTTTGGAGTAAACGTTATCTTTTTCACGTTGCTCGTTGCAGTATTTATAGGGGTCATCAAAAAGTCCCAATTCAAATTTCAGCCTTAAAACCCGTCTTACAGCATCATCAATTTGATGGATTGAAATCTTTTTTTCGTTAAGCAACGTTTCCAAATGCGCTTCATAAGCATACGATTCCATATCCATATCGCTCCCCGCATTTAATGCTATTTCGGCTGCGTGTTTTTTGTCTTCAGCATAACCGTGCGCCCTCATTTCACCAATAGAACCCCAATCTGAAACCACTAATCCACTCCAGTTCCATTCCCCTTTCAAAATATCGCGTTGTAAAATTTTATGTCCTGTCGCCGGAATACCATCAATATCGTTAAAGGCATTCATAAAAGTTGCCGCGCCAGCTTCGGCGGCAGCCTTAAAAGGTGGTAAAATGGTGTTGTGCAGTTCGTTTGCACCAACATTAACGGTGTTATAATCCCGACCGGCCTCACCAAAGCCATAGCCCGCAAAGTGCTTAGCGCAGGCTGCAATGGTATTAATATCGGACAAATCATCGCCTTGAAATCCTTCAATACGCGCCACACCAACAACAGCGTTTAAATACGGGTCTTCGCCAGCGCCTTCCATAACGCGCCCCCAACGGGCATCTCTGGACACATCAATCATGGGAGCAAAGGTCCAATTTAAACCTGAAGCTGCGCTTTCTTTGGCTGCAATTGACGCCGATTGTTTCATAATATCTAAATCCCAACTCGCCGTTTCCCCTAACGGAATGGGAAAAATGGTTTTATACCCGTGAATCACATCATAAGCGAAAATCAAAGGGATTTTAAGTCTTGAATGCTCCATAACTATTTTTTGGGTTTCCCGAATACTTGCCACAGAAGTGATATTTAACATCGAGCCCACCTCGCCCTTTTTAAGCTTTTCAAGTTTATGTTGATCGCCTTTTGTTGATGAAGGCCCGGTAGCATTCCACTTCCCGCTATATTGCACTAACTGTCCGATTTTTTCATTAATCTGCATGAGTGCCAAAACCGAATCTACCTTTTTTTCAATACTTTCATTTAAAGTTGAATGCTTGGGATTTGTTGTTTCGTTTTTACAGCTAAGCACGGTAAAAATTAGACTTGAAATAATGATAAGCTTTAAAGGAAGGATTGCTATTTTCATGTTTAAATACGGTTCTATTTTAATGTTAATTCTACAAATACGGGAAAATGGTCTGATGGATATTTTAAATCTATGGAACTGGATAAAACACCGTATTTTTCGACTTCAATTTTTGTGGATTTTGACAACATAATATAATCTATACGTCGTGTAACAGGCTCGTTGAACTTAAATCCATTGAATGTTCCGTTTGACCCAAAAACAAGTTTTGCTTTATCTTTTGAATCGTTAAGGGTTTGCTTAAGATTTGCAATAAGTTCGCTTTGGGGTTCTACATTAAAATCGCCCATTACAATTACCGGAAAATCATCGGTATTTAAAGTCTCTATTTTTTTAAGAATAAGTTGCATGCCTTGTAACTGTGCTCCTTTTCCAACATGGTCTAAATGCGTATTGAACACCCATATTTTTTGATTGTTTTCGAGTACAGTGAAAAGTCCGTAAGTACAAATTCTTGGATAGGCGGCATCCCAACCCATTGAAATTTCACTTGGAGTTTCCGACAACCAAAAGGTATTTTCTTCTTCAACTTTTAGTTTTTTTGCATTGTAGAATATGGCTGAAAACTCACCTTTATTATCGCCATCGCGACCAATTCCAATGGTTTTGTAATCTTTTAGAGCCTCTTTTAAATCGGTCATTTGATTGGGTCGCGCCTCTTGCACGCCCAAAATATCGGGGCTGTAAAACAGAACTTGCGAACTTAAAAACCCTTTCCGGTTTGCCCAGGCGTTTTCACCATCGGAAGCGACATCCAAACGGATGTTGTAAGTCATTACATTTAGGCTTTGGTTTTCTTGTTGTTTTTCATTTTTACAACTTAAAAAACTCATGACCAAAACCAATACTAGTAGCGTATAATGCTTCATTGTTTATTATTCTTTTTGTTGAAAAACCCTAACATAATCGATTACCATTTGCTGCGGAAAAACGGAATCGTCAATCCCCTTTTGTCCCCCAAGCATCCCACCAACGGACACATTCATTATCAAATAGAACTCTTGATCAAACGGCCATTCCGCCACGGTTTTATGCTCGTTTTTTATATGATTGTAAACGGTATCGTTTAAAATAAAGTCCATTTTTTCGGGTGTCCATTCTACAGCAAACACATGGAACGTATCGTAAGGTTTTTCAATAAAAATCTTTTTTCCTTTTTCTGTGCCTTTCATGTGGTTAAAGGCTTTTGTATGAATGGTTCCAAAAATAGAGTCTGGGTTAAAACCAACATGTTCCATAATATCTATCTCGCCGCATTCTGGCCAGCCAACTTCTTTTCTGTTTTCACCCAGCATCCATATTGCCGGCCACAAACCAACACCCCTTGGTAACTTTGCCTTTACTTCAATGCGCCCATATTTCCAGGATGCCAAGCCATCGGTTTTTAATCTTGCCGATGTGTATTGCGCAGTGTCAATTTCAGCGATATACTGTACCCAACTTTTGTTTTTAAACTCGTCGCTTTTGTATTTTGCGTTTGCAATTTTTTCTTTATGTGCTTCAATTATTAAAGACCCATTCTCGACCCTAACATTTTTTAAGCTATCGGTGTAATATTGCTCTTCGCGGTTACTTAAAAAACCGTAATCGTAAGCCCATTTGGTAGAATCTGGTTTTCCTTGGTAGTTAAACTCGTCGCTCCAAACCAATTTATAACCTCTTTTTGTTGGGCTTTTTTCGCTTCTTTCAAAAACAAGTTCCGGTTCATCTGTAGTAATGTAATCAAAATCGTTTGCTAAAAACCAATCGATATCTTCAATTGAATTGGCTGTCCAAACGTTTAATATTAAACCTTTTTCTTTGGCACTTGTTATCCATTCTGGCTTCACTTTGTATTTATAAACCAAGTAGTCTAATCCTGTTATACCATCTTCTATTAATCGTTTTGGTGGTTTTGAGCCATCTAAATATTGTGTTCTGGCATTGGCATCCAGTTCCTTTATTCTTTGTAAAATGGCATAACTAAAACTGATGTAAGACAATATATAATTTTCGGCTCTAAGTTCTTTTACCAATTTCAGCACGTTTTCGGCCATTAAGGCATTTCGGCCTTCGGTTTTTGACGGTTTTATTTCGCAGACCAAACCCGTGGAAACGTTATTTTGCATTCCGGCAATTATATAATCTCTTAACGTGGGTAAGGTTTCGCCGTTTGAAAGTTTAAATTTTGATAATTGGGCATAGGTGGATTTTTCTATAATTAAATCGTGATAATCGGCATCGTGGGTAACAATCAATACGTTATCGGCCGTCATTCTTACATCAAATTCTGAACCCGTACACCCTAAGTTTATGGCGTGTTTTAATGCCGCTATTGAATTATGTGGTAGGTTTTTTTGTTTCCAAGCGCCACGGTGTGCCACCACGACATTATCGGCAAAAGTGATTGTTTTATGCGAACTGGATTGGCACCCATAAAGACTTATAAATACGACCAATAAAAACAAATGAAGTGTGCTTTTTAGCATAAGAATACAATTACTTTTTAAAACGAAATTTACGAAGTTACTAAAAGTGTTGAAATCTAAGGGCAAAAGACTTAGTTGCCCTTAGATTGAAAACCAACACATCTAAACTAAATGAAAAAAAATGCTATTAATTTGTTCTTTAGTTAATAACCGTCATTCTGTGGATAATCTGGACCCAATAAATCCAAATCTATTTGTGCTATAGGAAAATTAATAAAGTAAGGTTGCCAATTGGTTCTAGGGTCTTTCGCTCCTAAATTTGGTGGGAAAAACTCCCCATCACCTGCATAACTTGTAATTTGTCTGTCTATAACATTCTGTCCCATTCTTTTTAATGTGAACCATCTTTGACCTTCAAAAGCAAGTTCCCTTGCACGCTCATCTAAAATAGCTTGCTCATCGACACTGGTTAAAGGTGCTGCACCTGCTCTTGTTCTAATCGCGTTGATATAGGGTAAAGGATCGCCAGAAGACCTCATTATGGCCTCGGCGGCAATTAAATAAGTTTCTGCCAATCTATAAACTAAAATGTTACTTCTATTTCTATAGTTTTTAGGGTCGTCATCCTCTTGGGCAAACTTGATACAAGAAGGGTGCAATCTTTGATAATATCTTGCTAGTTGAACACCATTGGGGTTTTCATCCGAAATAGGTTTATAAATATCAATTTCTTGACCTATTTTATCTCCAGAAGTATAGAAGTATTTCAATCTAAAATAGGTATTATCGTCGCGCGTATCGTTAGCATCTTCAGCTATGAGCCCCAATAGATAACGGTTGGGCAATACTCTTGAAAACCCTCGGCCGCCTTGATTTATGTCCTCTTCAATTCCTGGTATTTGGAAATATTGCGTTATATAGTTGGCATTAATCATTGTAACGTCTCCACCGCCTAAAGCATCATCTTTGGATTGAATAACAAACAATTGTTCTGAATGGTCTCTATTTCCTTTAAAAACATCTGCAGTACTTGAAACTAAACTATGTGGCCCTTCATTTATTAACGAAACGGCCTGCGATTTGGCTTCTTCCCAATTACCTTGCCACATCGCCACTTTTGCCTTTACATGCTTTGCCGTGCCTTTTGATATACGTCCAAATGTAACATCCCAATTTAAATGTGCTACAGCAAAATCTAAATCATTATTTAATAGTGCGAATATTTCTTCTTCGGATGATTTATTATTAATCACATCAAATGCATTATCAACCGTAACAGATTCTGTGGTTACATAAATATTATTAAACATTCTGTACAGATAGAAATAAGAGTGTGCTCTGAAAAACTTCGCCTCTGCAATAATTTCATTTCTAACATCTTCATCTACGTCTTGTACAACCTCAGCGGCATTAATAATGTCTGTTGCTTTACTGGCAATATTGTAGTAATGCTTCCAGAATAGCGCAGATACAAATCTAGCACCCAGGTCTTCTGGAGAAATGCCTCTTTGGTATCTACCCATTAAGCCTGTATATCCTGTTCTGCTAAAAGCCAAATCACTTCTGGACGACATTAAAACTGCGCCCATATAATCTTCTGTACTTCTGTCATAACGATCTCTCTCGAACTTATATAAACTAACTACGCCAGATTTTAAACCTTCTTCTGTTGTGTATATATAGTTTGAATCTATGACGGTACTTGGTTGCTCTTCCAAAAATTCTTCACAAGACACTATGAATAAAAGTGCCATTATCAAGAGCAAACTACTTTTTGTTGTAATCAAATATTTTTTTGTCTTCATAATTTATTTTTTTGAAAATTATAATTTAACTTTTACTCCAAACGTAAAACTTGTTGCATCTGGATAACCCGTATCTGCATTAGAGAATGTGTTTCTAATATTTACCTCGGGACTATAGCCTATGTAATCTGTATCTGTAAATAAATTGGTTCCTGTTACATATAACTTAACCTCATTGATATTAAGTTTTGAGAATACGGATTCTGGTAATGTATAACCTAAGCTTAAAGTTCTTAACCTAATATACGACGCATCTTTAACCGCCAATGAATTTAGGTACAGCGGCGCAGAATCAAAGTTAGGCCTTGGATATGTGGTTGATGGATTTTCGGGCGTATAGTAGGGCACTTTTACACCGTTTAGCTTACTGGAAAGCGTGCCTCCGTTATTAAAATCTGATAAAAACGGATTTACTTTGGTTGCCCCTTCTACAGCGTAAAAGTCAATAAATAATTCGAACCCTTTGTATGATAACGTTGAAGATATCGACCCAAACCAATCTGGGTTACTATCGGTAAATACGCGATCTTCAGGTGTTATTTTTCCGTCTGGAACCCCTGTTACATTACCTTCATCATCCACACCATTGGTATCTTTAATCTTTATATCTCCTGGTGCTAAATTATCTTGAGGGATTGATGAATCTGGATTTGCCTGTGGTGCATTTGCAAAGTCATCTCCTTCTTGCCAAATACCATCGAACGCATATTGTCTGATAACGCTTGTAGATTGACCTACAAAATAACCATAGGTATCATCATCTAAAATAGGATTACCCTCTCCATCATTATATAGCTCAATTAGTTTGTTTTTATTATTTGACCAATTTGTAGATACCGACCATTTAAAATCGTCGGTATTAATTAGATTTGCGGTTATGCTTAATTCTATACCTGTATTCTGTAGTTCACCTGCATTAAAGAATGTATACTGATAACCGGTTATTGAAGGCACCCCGCGTCTTAATAATAAGTTTTTAGTTCTGGCATCATAATAATTGATGTCACCAGTTAAAAATCTTTTAAATAATGAAAAATCCAGACCCACATTTAAAGTGGTTATTTTTTCATGCTCTAAACCAGGGTTTGGTAATATTACAGATGGGGCATACCCTGAGGCTGTTATTCCATCATCAAATATGTAATTTTGTCCTTCTGCTGTAAACAGTGATGCGTATGGGACTTTAAGGGCATTAGCCAACGACCCATAACTCAATCTTAACTTTAATTCTTGAATGGCATCGACATTTTCTAAAAAGCTTTCTTTATGCATTTTCCATGCAAAAGCACCTGCCGGATTATCAGTCCATTTAAAGTCCTTTGCATTTACTGATGCTCCGTCTCTCCTAAATGTACCAGTAAATAAATATTTATCAAATAGATTATAACGTAATCTACCCATAAAAGAAGCAGTTCTGATAGTCGATTTATTACGCTCTGCCGTAATATTTCCTATCGCATTAGTAATGCCATCATACCCTAAGCTTTCATTTGGAAACCCAGTACCCACAGTAAATGTTTGTGTAAATTTATTTTCATCTACCGCTTGCACCAGTGTTAGGTTAAATTTGTGGTCGGCATTGAATTCTTTATCATAAGTTAATATGTTTTCAATAAAAAAGGCTTCCCTTAATTGATTATTAATACTTGCGATACCTCTATCTGTTTGTCCGCTAGAGTGTAATGAAGATAAATATCGGCCTCTTTCAGAATTTTTTCTGGTAACTGATGTTGTTAATTGATATTTTAAATTTTTTGTTATTTGATATGATGGTATAAAATTCACCACAAAATCGTTGCCTCTTTCATCATCATCAGATTCTCTTAAATTCCACAATGGATTAATGGCCGTACCGTCTTCTCCACTTGGATATTGTGTTAAGTTACCCTCGTCATCGTAAGCTCTACCTAATGGCGAAAAAGTAATGACATTGATATTTGCCGCACGTTCAGTTTTATCGTTAACTAAGTTAATATCAAATCGAGCTGAAATTTTATCGCTTATCTTTTGATCTACGTTTAACCGTAAATTCTTTCTAACATAGCTTGATGTTGGAATGATTCCATCTTGTCTAAAATAATTAATACTACCGAATACTTGTGTTGATTCGGTACCTCCATTCACACTAATAGATTGGCTGTTTATTGTTCCGTTTTTTTGCAATTCATCTTCCCAATCTGTAAACTCATTGTTTTCAATGGATTCCAATTCAATTGCTGAAAAGATATCCTCATCATCAAGATACTCTGTACCATCTCCATTGTTTGTTCTTCTGGCTTCCCTTCTTAATTGAGCAAATTCCTGACCACTGTATACATCAAAATTCCTTTCAATGGATTGTGTTGTAACATAGCCGTGATAAGCCACATTAACTTTATCGGTTTTTCCTCTTTTAGTAGTGATTAAAACCACCCCATTTACCGCTCTAGAACCGTAAATAGCCTGAGCTGAGGCATCTTTAAGAAACTCAACCGATTCTATGTCGTCTGGATTTATATCTTCAATACCGCCGTCTCTAACAACACCATCTACAACGTAAATACCACTTACATTACCTTCTATTGAACCACGACCTCTAAATATAATTTCGGAAGTACCTCCTGGTCTCAAACTACCACCGCCTACATCTACTTGTAAACCGGAAATCCTACCTCTAAGCATTTCGTTTACGTCGGATGTTGGTGTTTGTGTCGCCTTTCTTAAGTCTGTTGTCGCAACCGCACTAACCAAATCGCTTTTCTTTTGTGTACCGTAACCCACCACGACAACTTCGTCCAGCACATTTTGATCGATATTCAATAAAATGGTTAACGCTCCAGTGGTTATGGCAACCTCTTTTGTTTGGTAGCCTAAGTAAGAAACCATTAGTATGGTCGCATTATTACTTACAGAAAACGAGAATTTACCATCAAAATCCGTCGATGTCCCGTTTGTGGTTCCTTTAACAATTACCGATGCTCCTGGCAACGGCATATTATCTTCTGCTGAAAGTACTGTACCTGTAATTGTCTTTTCAGATTGTGCCCACGCAACTGCTGTGGCAAACAAAAATAATGACAAGAACAGCACTTTATTTTTTTGATTAAAAAGTTTCAATTTCATTCGAGTGTAGTTTAATGTTAGTTTCAAAAAAATAGTTTATACTGATTTTATGATCAGTTCAAAAAATCAATTAATGTAAACTTAACCTCAAATGCTGAGAAATCTGCAATATAAATGCCGATAAAAAACGAACACTGCAATAAAAACAACTAAAACCCATTATTTTATTAGCGTAAAACCCTATAAACACTGAATAATCAGAATTTCATATTTTTTATACAAAAGCTTAAAAAACAGGTGGTTTTAGTTGCTTGTCGTGGTAATGTCGTGGTAAAATAGCAACTTGTCGTGTTGCTAAAATTTTAAGATGTAATCAACAAGGCCATCATCGTGCTCTAAACCTAGTTTTTTTCTTAATCTGTAACGTTTGGTTTCAACACTTTTTATAGATATATTAAGCAATGGCGCCATTTCTTTTGAGGATAAATTCAACCGTAAATAGGCGCAAAAACGCAGGTCGTTTGGAGTTAAATCGGGATGGGAATTCTTGATCTTTTCTAAAAAATCTTTGTCGGCATTGTTAAAAGCCTGTTCGAAAAAAGACCAATCTTTTGTGTCATTCAAATTACTATTTATAAGTTCAATGGCCGTATTATTATCAATGTGTTTGGTTTTTTTAAGCTCCTTTTTAATCTTGTTTAAAACCCTATTCTTTTTAATAATACTCATGGTAGATATGGCCAACTCCCTGTTTTTATTGTCTATATCCTGATTTAGTTTTTCGTTTTTAATCTGCATTATCATTTGTTCATTCTCCATTTGCTCGTGCTTAAATTTTTCTGAATAATAACGTTTATATGCTTTATGCGTAATTAAAATAATGATTAAAAGCAACAGAAAATATAGCGACAAAGCCGTGTTTGACAGGTACCACGGCCTGTTAACCTTAAAGCTGTAGAACACCGTGTTTTTAGACAGCGTGTTCCCAACTTTAGCACGAACCATAAAGGTGTAATCGCCAAACGAGAGGTTTTCGAATGTTACTTGGGCATTTTCGGTCCACTTGCTCCATTTATTCGAATGCCCTTCAAGCATATATTGGTATTTAACATTTAAATATTTTTGGTACTCGGGCACTGAATACTTAAAAGACAACAAACCCTGCTTGTAATTAAACTCTCCATTGGCATGTAGCGCATAAACGCTACTGTTATCGTCAACATCTTGTATGGAAATTGAATTGAGATGAATATGATAATCTACGTCGTCATTAAATTTAGACAAGTCCAATGTCATGTAACCATTTGCCGTACCCAAAACATAAGTGCTGCGATTGATGAGCGAAATATTCTCGTAACCCAAAACGCCTTTTCTTAGTTTTGAAGGAATAGGAATATTGTTGATAACGGGTTTGTTTGTAACATCATCGTTTTCAATAAAGCTTATGTTGTCTTTTGAAAACGCCCAAAGTTTTTCGTTTTTATCGACCACTAATTTGCCCGAAATATAGTCGTCATTTTTAATGATTTTACTTAAAATTGAATCTCTTTGAAATACATTTTCGGTTTTATTATAAATAAAAAGCCCTTCTTCGGATGCGTAATGAATCTCGTTTTTATATTTAATTAAACTTGAATTTTTTCCTAAGGGCAAACTTGTTTCCATGTCCAGTTTTTGCACTTTGTTCAAACTGTCGTTAAGTTTTAATTTAAACACTCCTTTGTATTCATGGCTTACCCAAATTTGATTGGAATCATCGATTTCTAAATATCTCGATGAGTTTTTAAAGCCTTCAACCTTATTTTTTATGCGCCAAAGATTATCTGTTTTTTCAAGAATAAACAAACCATTATAATTTCCCTGAAGCAAAAGGTTGTCATGCTCTGGAATGCGTTTAAAAGTCCAGGCACCCAATTCGCTGCTTATTTTGTTTGCCTTGTTTTCTTCAATTAAAAACGTGCCTAAATGATGTCCGCAAAACAAGTATTCATCATTGTAATTAAACAAATCCCAAACCTGTCCTGCAGTTCCTTCAATAAATTTAAAGGTATCGTTAACAGCATTTAAATGTCTGTAAAACAAGCCTTGATTAGAGCCTATATACAACGCACCATTAAACACTTGCGTGGTATACACGGTACCCAAAACACCATCGTAATCAAAAAAGGTTTTTACGGCCGATTTTACGTTTATGCAGTTAATGCCGTTATCCAAACCCGCCCAAACGTTGTTTGCATTATCTTCAAATAGCGATAAAACGGTGTTGTTGCTCAGACCTTTTTTTTGGGTGATTTGGTAATCGATAATTCCATTTTCAGAAATATGCAACACGCCATCTGAGATGGTGCCTATCATAAAACTTCCGTCTTTTAACTGAATACTACTAAAAACACTTATGGTATTTAAAACGGTATCGGCTTTTATGTTCCACGGTATTAATTGGTTGTTTTGAATCTTAAAAAACCCTGCATTTCGCGTAATAATGATTAAACTTTCTTTATCGCTGAACATATTGATTACACGTCCCGATTTTACAACTTCATCGTTAATAATGAGTTTCGGTTTACCTTCTTCAATAGTAAAAATACCTTCATTGGCAACGTGATAATAGATTTGGTTTTTGACCTTGAAAATTTTGTAAATGATGTTAGTTGCCTTAACAATTTTAAAGGTTTCGGTTTGTGAATTATAAAAATAAATTTTGGCGTTAGACTGAAAAACCACCCATTCGTTGTGCTCAATTATATTCCAAATCTGTTCGTCTTCCAACATCTGTTTATCGAGTTTAGAAGACAACGACACATAGTTTAGGGCACCAAATTCGTTTTTTTCCCAATAGCCAAACTCGGCATAACAACCTGTGTATATTTTATTTTCAACAACATTCACAGCTCTTATTATGGTATTGTTTGGAGACGTGTACGTTGTCCATTCCGCGCCATTATATTCCAACAACCCTTTGTTATTTGCCACATAGATGAAATTGTTTGGGGCTTGCGAAAGCATCCAGTTTTGATTGTCTCCCAAATAATTTTCAGTCGTAAATTTTTCAATAGGAGGCAATTCCTGACCAAAAGACATCAGGCTTAGCAAGATTAAAAAAACGCTGTTTAAAATTTTCATTTTTTAATTAGAATTGAAACCAATGAACGATTTGCACGTTCTTTTGAATAAAGATAGTTTTAGAAAACGATTAAACAAAATAACCCGCTAAAGTTCTGAAACAGGCCGGATTCATTTGAAGATTTTAAGCCAAGGCCAACATCAATAAAGAAGCTAAACATGCGCCAATAATAGGGCCCAAAATAGGAATCCAAGCATAGCTCCAATCGCTTGCTGCCTTGTTTTTTATAGGAAGTAAGGCATGCATAATTCGTGGCCCTAAATCACGTGCCGGATTAATGGCATAACCAGTTGTGCCGCCTAACGACAACCCTATAGACCAAACCAAAAAGGCCACCGGCAACGCCCCCAAAGAGCCTAAGCCTATTACGGTTTCCGTCTCGTTTATAGTAGCATTGGTAAAATACAAAATAGTAAATATGAGTACAAAAGTGCCCAAGGCTTCACTAAAAAAATTGGAAAACGTATGCCTAATAGCTGGTGCTGTACAGAACACTGCTTTTTTGGAATCGGCATCTTCGGTTTCATCAAAATGATTTTTATAAAACACCCAAACTGCAGAAGACCCCAACATAGCACCAAGCATTTGTGCCAAAATATATAGAGGCACATCGCTCCAAGGAAATTTTCCTGCGACTGCCAAACTAATACTCACAGCCGGATTAATATGCGCACCACTATAAGGCCCTGCTATAACCACGGCAACGTAAACCGCCAAAGCCCAACCCGTAGTTATCACTATCCAACCGCTATTATTGCCAATGGTTTTGTTTAATACCACGTTTGCCACAACGCCACCGCCCAATAAAATAAGTATGGCTGTTCCTATAATTTCTGAGATAAATGGTGTCATAGATTTTTATTTTAGTTATAATTTTTCTTTTGTCCAATATTCCAAAGCATCAATAGCTTTGTACCATCCTTTTATGTTTTCATCAATAGCAGCTCTTTTATCGGTAGGTTTAAAATGGGTATCGGTTTGCCAAATCTCTTGAATTTCTTCAGGGTTATCCCAATAGCCAACAGCTAATCCCGCTAAAAAAGCAGCACCCATTGCCGTAGTCTCAACTATTTTAGGGCGTACCGTTTCGGTATTCAACACATCGGCCTGAAATTGCATAAGTGTATTATTTACCGTAGCACCGCCATCAACTCTTAATTCTTGTATCGAAATTCCAGAATCGGCTTCCATGGCTTTTAACACATCCATGGTTTGATAGGCGATGGATTCCAATGCTGCCCTAGCAATATGCGCATCGGTACTGCCTCGCGTCAATCCGAAAATGGTGCCTTGAGCTTGCTGATTCCAATGCGGTGCGCCCAAACCTGCGAAAGCGGGCACAAAATATACGCCTTCTGAACTCGACACCGAACTCGCCAGTGTTTCAACCTCTGATGAATTTCTAATAATTTTCAAACTATCCCTTAGCCATTGCACCACGGCGCCAGCAATAAAGATACTGCCTTCTAGAGCATAGGTTGTTTTTCCGTCTATTTTCCATGCTACCGTAGTGAGTAAGTTGTTTTTAGAAACGGTTGGTTTGTCGCCAATATTCATCAACATAAAACAACCCGTTCCGTAAGTGTTTTTTACCATACCCGGTTTAGTGCACATTTGCCCAAATAGGGCCGCTTGTTGATCGCCAGCAATTCCAGAAATGGGAATATTTGCATCGTAAAACGTAGATTTCGTATGACCATAAACCTCACTAGATTGTTTTACTTCCGGAAGCATGCTTTTAGGAATGGTTAATAACTCTAATAAATCATCATCCCAATCCATGGTATTTATATTGAACAATAAGGTTCGTGATGCATTGGTAACGTCGGTAATATGCTGATTGCCTTTTGTGAAATTCCATATCAACCAGGTATCAATGGTGCCCAAAAGAAGTTCGCCGTCTTCGGCTTTTTGTCTTGCACCTTTAACGTTATCTAAAATCCATTTTACTTTTGTTCCCGAAAAATACGAATCGATAACCAATCCTGTTTTTTCCCTTATTGTTTTTTCGTGTCCTTGTTTTTTAAGTTCATCGCAATAATTAGAGGTTCTTTTATCTTGCCAAACTATAGCATTGTAGATAGGTTTCCCTGTGTTTTTATCCCAAACAACCACGGTTTCGCGTTGATTGGTAATACCAATTGCGGCAATGTTTTCTACATTCAATCCCTGTTTGGCAATTGCTTCGGCCGCAACACCAGCTTGCGATGACCAGATTTCCAATGGGTCGTGCTCTACCCAACCCGGTTTAGGAAAGTATTGGGTAAACTCTTTTTGAGCTAACGAAATGATGCTTCCTTTTCTATCAAAAACTATGGCTCTGGAACTTGTTGTTCCCTGGTCTAATGCTAGTATGTATTTTTCCATAATAGGCCCCCTCTAGCTCCCCCATTGGGGGGAGAAACTCACTCGGGTGGAGTTTTTATTGGTTATAATTTAATTCTTAATAACGTAGCTTTCAGCAATTTCAATAAAATCAGAAATTTGTTGCTGTCTCCATTCATCGTTTTTATGTAATTCTTTTGACAAAATAGTGGCTATCATTGGAGCAATTTCAATGGCGGCTTTGGCGTCTAAAAATAGAATCCTTACACGTCTTGCCAAAACATCTTCAATAGTTCTGGCCATTTCATTTCGTATCGCCCAAACAACCTCTGCCTTTGTAAACTCCAATCTTTGATGCAGCTTTTCGCCTAATTCCGGATACTCACCAATGAGTTTCTTGATTTCTTTTTGGTCGCTTCCGTAAATATATAAATGCTGTGATTTATTCACGGTACCATCCGCGCCATGGATTAATAAATCTTTGGTTCGGCATTTGGCGTTTGCCAGTTTTCCTAAGGCTATGGCTTTATTTAAAACATCTTGTGCCATACGTCTGTAGGTCGTCCATTTACCTCCTGTTATGGTAATCAGCTCAGAATCTGATACTATAATTTTATGGCTTCGTGAGATTTCCTTTGTTTTTTCAGATTTATCTTTTGGTGCTGCTAATGGTCGTAATCCAGCAAATATGCTCAACACATCTTTTTTGGTGACTTTTTTTGTTAAATACCTGTTGGCGGTTTGCAAAATGAAATCGATTTCCTTGTCGAGTGCTTTGGGCTCCAAACTGTGGCTATCCAATAAAGTATCGGTTGTTCCAACCACCACACGATTATGCCATGGCACTAAAAACAACACGCGTCCGTCATCCGTTTTAGGAATCATAATCGCATCGTTTCCGGGTAAATAGGATTGATCTAAAACCAAGTGAATGCCTTGACTTGGGCGAATGCTGTTTTTAGCCAACGCATTATCCATTTTTAAAACTTCATCTGTAAAAACACCCGTGGCATTAATAACCACTTTAGCGTTTAAAGCATATGTTAAGTTGGTTTCTGCATCTGTGGCTTCAACACCATTAACCAGACCATCATTGTTTTTCAACAGTTTTTCAACCTTAAAATGATTAAGTAGGGTTGCCCCTTTTTCAATGGCCGTTTGCGCTATGTTTATGGCAAGTCTAGCGTCGTCAAATTGCCCATCGTGATAAACAACACTGCCTTTTAATTTATCGGATTTTAAGGTTGATAATCTTAAAATAGTTTTCCTTTTATTAATGCCGATAGATTTTCCAAAACTCAATTTACCTGCTAAAAAATCATATAATTTTAATCCGATTGTATATTTCAACATGTCCCAATGTTTATAATTAGGAATGATAAAGGATTGATTACTTACTAAATGCGATGCGTTTTTAAGCATTAAACCTCTTTCGTACAGCGCTTCTTTAACCAAATCGATGTTCCCTTGCGCCAAATACCTTACGCCGCCGTGAACCAATTTCGTGCTTCGGCTTGAAGTGCCTTTTGCAAAATCAACCTGTTCTAAAAGCAAGGTTTTAAATCCGCGTGTTGCACTATCTAAAGCAATGCCTAAGCCCGTTGCACCACCGCCAATAATGATGACATCCCAATGGGAAGATGTTTGTAGTTGACGAATTAAGGTTGGTCTATCAAACAAATTGATTTATTTTTGTTTTGATTGTTTATATTTAATTTCAAATGTATCAAAATTAATTTTAAAACGAAAGAAAACGAAAGTAAATTGTAAAAATAATTAACAAAATGTAAAATATTCACTTCGTTTATCTTCATTTACTTATATTTGATTTTATGCAACGACACGAAACCATATTAAACCTTTTAGCTAAAGAAAAACACGTTGAAGTTTTAGACTTATGCAAGCAGCTAAATGTTTCTGCGGTTACCATTAGAAAAGATTTAAAGCTATTGGAAGAAAAAGGCTTGTTGTTTAGAACCCATGGCGGTGCATCTTTGGAAAACCCATACATTAAAGAGAAAGCCGTAATTGAAAAAGAAAAAATTTCGGTTGAAGAAAAAAACGGTATTGCACAAGCCGCGGCAGCACAAATTGACGAAAACGACTCGATAATGATTGCTTCGGGAACCACTGTTCAAGCGCTTTCAAAATTCATAAAACCTAAAAACAAGCTTACCGTAATCACCTCATCCTTATATGCTGTTTTGCATTTAATCCACGATAAAAACATAGAGATTTTACAACTTGGTGGCTACATTCGGCATAGTTCCGCTTCGGTAATTGGCACTTATGCGTCCCAGATTTTAGATAGCGTTTCGTGCAGTAAACTTTTTTTAGGTGTTGATGGCATTGATTTTGACTATGGCTTATCTACCACGAGTTTAGAAGAAGCGCAACTCAACCAGAAAATGTTGGCATCGGCCCAAAAGACCATTGTTTTAGCTGACTCTTCAAAATTTGGAAAAAAGAGTTTCGCAAAGATTTGCAATTTAAACGCCATTGATGAAATTATTACAGACAGCGGTATTTCATCAACAATCAAAAAGAAATTAGAAGAAAAAGGCGTTAAAGTTACGGTTGTTTAGTGGCTGTTTTATTTTCTAACATTTAAATCAATCCAGTTTTTATAAGCCGCTTCCAAAGCTTTTACTTTTTCTGGATGTTGTGCCGCTAAATCCATACGCTCTCCCGGATCTTTAGCGATATTGAATAATTTCAACTCCATATTATCGACTATAGGTGCAATGTATTGCGCCGAAGGCTCACTTTTCCAATGGTTCTCTTTAGCATTGGTAAGTTTCCAATCGCCCTTGCGCACCGCCCAGGTTTTTTGCCATTTCCACACTAATAGTCGGTTGGCTTCCGGCTTTAAAAGATTGATGCCATCAATTGCATTATCGGTAAGCGCAATGCCAGCAATATTGGTTAAGGTTGGCAAAATATCGGTTGCCGAAACATAATTGGTTTCCACTCTTCCAGCATCAATTTCATTGGGCCAACTAATTGCCAAAGGCACGCGAATACCACCTTCCCAAAGTGAGTATTTGCCCCCTGTTAACGGTGTGTTATTGGCACCCGTAAGTGGCGAGCCACCATTATCTGAAATAAACACAACCACAGTATTTTCAACAAGTTTTTGTGTTTTCAAAGCATCTAAAACGCGCCCGATATTATCATCTAAACAATTAAGGTTAGCCAAATAATACTTGCGTAAATCTTCATGCTGAATGGCCCCAACACGCGAATATTTATCGTAGTAAGCCGAATAAGACCCGGGCTTGTGTTTTTTGAATGCCACCAAACTATCTGGATCGTAATTTGGTATTTCTTTTACATTGTATTTATCCAAATACTTTTTGGGCACCTGGTGAATTAAATGATGCACCGCATTGTAAGACAAGGTTAAAAAGAAAGGTTTGTCCCGTTTTCGTTTAATATAATCAACAGATTCATCTGTCAAAATATCCGTAAGGTAGCCTTGGTCATAACTTTTTTCGCCCATGTTGTGCATTAATGGCCCTAAAAGCGCGCTTGTACCGTAAGGATCTGGCGTGCGGTCTTTAATCTCTTGGGAATTCAACCAATAATCGTGCGCATGTGCACTAAAACCTAGAAACTCATCGTAACCGTGATTTAAAGGGTATTCGCGTACATTGTTTTTATGAAAATTGCGCCCCAAATCATTCTTGCCAATACGTGCCGTTTCGTAGCCAGCATCCTTTAAATACTCTGCAATGGTTTTTACATTATCTGGCAAACCCGGGCCCCAACTCGCCGGTTTATCCCATCTGAATTGATTTTTCCCTGTTAATATCCCTGCTCTCGACGGACTGCAAACCGGCGCCGTAACATAAGCTTGTGTAAAAACCGTACCGGAATTCCCAAGGCGCGTTATGTTTGGTGTTGAAATGCTTTTGTCGTGATTTTTAAAAGGCGAAAAATCTGCATAGCCTTGATCGTCTACAACAATTAAAAGAATATTGGGTTTTTTGTTTTCTTCTTTTTTAGATTTTGTTTGGCACGAAACCATACAAATCAACAGAAATAACACGACGATATTCTTCATGATTGGTTTTATTAAATTTTGTTTAGTTTCAAATTTACTAAAAAATATTTAAAACGAAACAAAGTGAAACCAATTTTGTTGTTTGCTGTTGCCAAATCTTGAATTGTGCACAAATAAGAAAGCTTCAAAAGTTAAACCTTTTGAAGCTTTTCTGTTACCGTGGAGAAGATCGGATTCGAACCGACGACCTCTTGACTGCCAGTCAAGCGCTCTAGCCAACTGAGCTACATCCCCAAACTTTATTTTGTGCTAAAAAACCATGTGTTTTTTAACAGATTCCAAAATTACATTTTTTTACGAACATTTCTCACTTTGTTTAAACAAAAAAATTAAATGTGTTTAATTCATTCTCGTTTTTGAAATTATTATAACCAACAATGCCACATTTTCTCGGAAGCAATTGAGAAAATCAACAAGGTTTAAAAGACTAAATTTGCAAAGTTATTTATGAAAAAAAGTTATAAAAATGATTCGAAAGGCAACGCTTAAGGATATAGACCGAATTATAGAGATTACAAAAGCATGCGCCGTCTTTATGATTGGCAAAGATATTTATCAGTGGAACGAGCATTACCCCAATGAAGCAGCTTTTGAAAATGATGTTTCAAGAAACGAGTTATACGTTATCGAAGAAAACAAAACAGTTATTGGCTGCGTAGTCGTTTCAACTTTTATGGACGAAGAATATATTCCAATCACTTGGTTAACCGAGAACAATCGTAATATTTACATCCATCGTTTAGCCATTCACCCAGAATATCAAGGCAAAGGTTATGCACAAAAGCTAATGGATTTTGCCGAAATTTTTGCCATAGAAAACAACTATACCTCTATAAGATTAGACACCTTCTCTCAAAACAAAAGAAACCAGAAGTTTTACGAACTTCGCGGCTATAAAAAATTGGGCAATATTTATTTCCCTAAACAAAGCGATTATCCTTTTTACTGTTACGAATTAGTATGGTGAGCACAAACATAAGTTTAAAGCATATAAATAAATTGGCGGTTCCTGCTTTAATAGCTGGCGTATCCGAACCCATACTATCGTTAACCGATGCTGCCATTGTTGGAAATATAGCATTTAACGCCACCGAGTCTTTGGCCGCGGTTGGCATTGTAACCACTTTTTTATCAATGTTAATTTGGGTGTTGGGGCAAACCCGAAGCGCCATTTCATCCATTGTGTCGCAATATGTTGGCGCCAATAAACTCGATAAAATCAAAAACCTACCTGCCCAAGCTATATTTATTATTACCTCGTTAAGTGTTTTAATAATATTGGGCACATATCCTTTTGCGAACTTCATTTTCAAACTTTATAATGCCTCTGGCTTAATTTTAGACTACAGTGTAGATTATTACAGAATCCGCGTTTTCGGATTTCCTTTTACGCTTTTTACCATAGCTGTTTTTGGTGCCTTTCGCGGTTTACAAAACACCTATTACCCCATGTTAATTGCAATTATTGGCACCATTACAAATGTTGTTTTAGATGTGGTTTTGGTTTACGGCATTGAGGGTTACATCGCGCCCATGAACCTTAAAGGAGCCGCCTACGCCAGCGTTATTGCACAATTGCTCATGGCCGTTTTCTCTGCCTATTATTTACTAAAAAAAACCGTAATTCCATTAAAATTAAGTTTTCCTTTTAATAAAGAAATCAACCGGTTTATAATAATGATTCTTAACCTGTTTGTACGCACTATTGCTTTAAACGTTACGCTTTATTACGCCAGTGCATTCGCCACCAGTTACGGCGCAACCTATATTGCGGCGTATACCATTGCTATTAATTTATGGTTTCTTGGGGCTTTTATTGTTGATGGTTATGCTAGCGCCGGCAATATTTTATCGGGAAAGTTATACGGCGGAAAAGAATACCTTTTACTTATTACGTTAAGCAACAAATTAATAAAATACGGCATTGTAATAGGTGTGTTAATTGCTGTAGTAGGCGGTGTTTTATACTATCCTTTAGGCAAAATATTCACCAACGACCCCAAGGTTTTAGAACAGTTTTACAACGTATTTTGGATTGTTTTGGCCATGCAACCGCTTTGTACAATCGCTTTTATTTTCGATGGTATTTTTAAGGGGTTAGGCAAAATGAAGGCCTTGCGCAACGTGCTTTTGGCCGCTACCTTTTTAGTGTTTGTACCTGTTTTGTTTTGGTTAGATTCGCTCGATTATAAATTACAAGCCATTTTTATAGCATTAACACTATGGATTATCGCACGCGGTTTTCCGTTAATTCTAATTTTTAGAAAAATATTTATACCGCTGTCAAAAATAAATTAACTTTGAGTGCATAATGCACATTTAATTAATACTAATTTTTATGACATTTTTAATGGCATTACAAGAATCAAACGCCCACGATGCCGGGTACAATATAGGATACGCCATTGGAAAATACCTGCCTTTGGTAGCCACTATTGCCATAGCGTATATAATTTTCAGATTAATCAAAAAAAATCCTAAAAAGTAAAAACTATGGATATCATGTCTTTTATTAGCGGAAGCGGATTATTTTTAATTCTAGGCTTAGCCTTAATAATCGTTTACTTTATAAACAGAAAAAAAAGAAGGTAGTATCTTTGCGCAGCAAATAGCATTACAACATGAGCAACATTCGCATAACAAAACAATTTTCTTTCGAAACCGGACACGCCCTTTACGGTTACGATGGCAAGTGCAAAAACGTACACGGTCACAGCTACAAACTTTCGGTAACCGTTTTTGGCAAGCCTATAACCGACACCAATCATGTGAAATTCGGTATGGTCATCGATTTCGGCGATTTAAAAAAAATCGTAAAAGAAGAAATTGTAAACGTCTTCGACCACGCCACGGTGTTCAACAAAAACACTCCCCATGTCGAGCTCGCCAAAGAACTTGAAAACCGCGGCCACAATGTGCTTTTGGTAAACTACCAGCCCACCAGTGAAATGATGGTTATCGACTTTGCGGAAAAAATAAAAAAACGCTTACCTAACCACATTATGTTGCATTCCTTAAAACTCCAGGAAACCGATACCTCATTTGCAGAGTGGTATGCCTCCGATAATATTTAGGGCGTTACCTTGCCCTTCGACTACGCTCAGGGTGGCAGGTCGGGCTTTCGGTAGTCGCTTTTTTGTGTTGCATAGGTGCAACAACACAAAAAGAGCTTCAACAATACCTCAATCCCTAACGCACATATCTGCTTACTTCAAGAAATATACCATGGTGTTTTTTCTCTGTAAAGCCCTGTGCTGTCACTTTAAAACTTTGTAAAATAACAATAAAGGCGCACATTCTTATTCGCGATAATTCGTGAAATTCGTGTCAAAAAACTATATTTACAACATGCAAATTCCCAAAGGAAAAAAAATATATTTCGCATCCGATAACCATTTAGGCGCACCCACACAAGAAGCCTCCCGCCCGCGCGAAAAAAAATTCGTAGCTTGGTTAGATGCTGTAAAACACGATGCCGCAGCCATATTTTTATTGGGCGATTTATTCGATTTTTGGATGGAATATAAAAAAGTAGTCCCAAAAGGGTTTACACGAACTTTGGGCAAACTCGCCGAAATATCCGATTCCGGAATTCCAATCTACTACTTTGTTGGCAACCACGACCTTTGGATGAACGGCTATTTTGAAGAAGAGCTCAACATTCCCGTTTACCACAAACCCAAAGAATTTACCTTTAACAATAAAACTTTTTTTATAGGCCACGGCGATGGTTTGGGCCCTCACGACAAAGGCTATAAACGCATGAAAAAGGTGTTTACAAATCCGTTTTGTAAATGGCTTTTTAGGTGGTTGCACCCCGATTTGGGCGTGCGGTTGGCGCAACACTTATCGGTAAAAAACAAATTGATTTCGGGCGACGAGGATGCCAAGTTTTTAGGTGAAGACAACGAATGGCTCGTGCAATATTGCAAACGCAAGCTAGAGGACAAACACCGCGATTACTTTGTTTTTGGGCACAGGCACTTGCCTTTAAATATCGACCTCAACGAAACATCAAAATATATTAATTTAGGCGATTGGATTTCGCATTACACCTACGCTGTTTTTGATGGGGAAACGATGGAGTTAAAAACATTTCAGGCCTAAAACTTTGATGGCAAGTACACCCCGCGAGAAGGATTGCAACGGCATCCTTTTTTGTGCGTGCTAAATCTTTAATTGATGTAAAAATTAGAGGGCTTACCATAGGCTTAATGGGATACTAAAACCACTTTGCACAAAAAAGATACAGTGGAAAGCCTGTTTGCCATTTTTATGGCAACTCGCCCAAAAAATCAATCTTCGTCTTCGTGCGCATCAATATCTTTTTGCAAGTCAAGTTCGCGTAACGGTTTGTTTTTTAAACCTATTACCCCAACAACGATAAGGGTTACTGTGCCGCCAAGAACCACGGCCAATGGTGCTCCAAAAATACGTGCGGCTATCCCGCTTTCCAGCGCGCCGAGTTCGTTGGATGACCCAACAAACATGGAGTTGACCGCACCTACGCGCCCGCGCATGGCATCTGGTGTTTTAAGTTGTAGTATGGTTTGACGCACGACCATTGAAATGCCATCGAAAACCCCCGAGAAGAATAGCGCCAAAATACTTAACCACAATAATTTTGAAGCTCCGAATACAATCATACAAGCTCCAAATCCGAACACCGAAAAGAGTAATTTTTTCCCAGTGTTTTTGGTTATTGGGATATAGGTTGTGGCCAGCATGGTAATAATGCTGCCCGAGGAAAGTGCGGCGTTTAATAAACCGAATCCTTTGGGGCCGGCATCTAAAATGTCTTTTGCGAATACGGCGAAAATGGCAACGGCTCCACCAAACAAAACGGCAATCATATCTAAGGTTAATGCGCCTAATATAACTTTGTCGTTAAACACAAAACGAAGTCCTGCTCTTAGGCTTTCTTTTACCGATTCGTTGGTGCCTTTATTTAAAACAGGTTTTTTAGTTATTTTAAACACTAACAATAGAGCCAGCATAACCAGCAAAAATATAATACCAAGCGTGTAGTGCACACCTATCCAAGCAATTAAAAATCCACCAACCAAAGCTCCAAAAACATTGGCGCCTTTCCAGGTGCTGCTGCTCCAGGTTGCGGCATTGGGATATATTTTTTTAGGCACAAGCAATGCGATAAGCGAAAAAATAGTTGGACCAAAAAAAGCTCTTAAAACACCACCAAAAAACACTAAAGCATAAATGCCGTATAAAATGGCGTTGGTTTCCCATGTGGCCTCAATTTGGTCGGAGGTTAGCCAAAACAACCCAAAACTAATTAACGAAAACAGGGCAATGCAAAGCGTGAATAGATTTCGCTTTTCTTTTTTATCTACGATATGTCCGGCAAAAGGTGCTAATAAAAATGCAGGTAAAAATTCGCAAAGCCCAATAATACCGAGTGACAGTGGGTCTTTAGTTAATGAGTATACTTGCCATTCTATAACGACAAATTGCATAGACCACCCAAAAACCAAAGCAAATCGCACCAATAAAAAAATATTGAATTCTTTAATACGCAATGCGGCATACGGATCGTTTTTTGCCATACTTTAATTTCCTGCGAAGGCAAGAGTCTTATTAATTAATACCTACAAGGTTTTTGAAACCTTGCAGGATTTAGTTGAAGATTATTTTAGATTACGCTTCAAATTTAAAATAAAGCCAGTTACTATTTTAGTTTTTTGTTAAATTCTAAAATAAGAAATGTTTATGTTTTTATATCTCTTAATTTAAGTTGTAGCGATACATTTCCCCTAAACTCATTTTCATCAATGGAATAGACTGCTTTGAATGGTTTTTTATCGGAAATCAATTCATACTTATCGCCCATGCCAAACCCAATACAAACAATACTTTTGGTAGAATTTGGTTGTTTTGCAGTTAAACGCAAGTGGGTTTTATCGGCGCCAACACATTTGCCGTAACCTGTATCGGTTAAATTTTCAGTCATAAAAACAGGCGTCATATTGGACGGTCCGTAAGGGGCAAACTGCTTTAAAATTCTATAAAACTTTGGTGTTATCTCTTTTAAATCGATTTTGGCATCAATTTTAATTTCGGGGATTAACAAACTCCTGTCGATTGTTTTTGATACTTCATCTTCAAAAGCTTGTTTAAAAGCTTCGTAATTTTCTTCTTTAAGCGTTAATCCTGCTGCATATTTATGTCCTCCAAATTGCTCGATATGCGCACTGCATGCTTCTATGGCATTGTACACATCGAACCCACGAACAGAACGTGCCGAAGCAGCTAAAAATTCACCACTGCGCGTAAATACAAGTGTTGGCCTGTAATAAGTTTCTGTTAATCGGGAAGCCACAATACCTATAACGCCTTTGTGCCAATCTTGGTGGTAAACCACTGTGGTAAGTCGGTCGTGTTCGTTGTTGGCTTCAATTTGTTGAAGTGCTTCTTCGGTAATTTGCTTGTCGGTTTCGCGCCTGTCTAAATTATACTCGTCGATTTCAGAGGCATACTGACGTGCTTTATCATCCTCTTCTTCGGCTAATAAAGTAACCGCATAATTACCGTGTTTCATGCGTCCCGCCGCATTAATCCTTGGGGCGACAATAAATACAACGTCGGTAATGGTGAGCTCGGTTTTTTCAACCTGGTCCAAAATCGCTTTTATTCCGGGGCGCGGATTGGTGTTAATAACCATGAGCCCGAAATAAGCCAAGGTTCGGTTTTCACCATCAATGGGAACGATATCCGCACCAATAGCTGTGGCCACCAAATCTAAATACTCGGTTAAATCTTCAACCGTTTCGCCGTCTTTTGATGCTAAGGCTTGTACCAGTTTAAAGCCAACGCCACAACCGCACAATTCTTTATACGGATAATTACAATCTTCTCGTTTGGGGTCTAAAACAGCTGCTGCTTTTGGGATTTCGCTTCCGGGTCTGTGGTGGTCGCAGATAATAAAATCAATGCCCAGTTTTTTTGCATGGGCTACTTTTTCAACCGATTTAATGCCGCAATCTAAAGCAATAATTAGCGAGAAATCGTTCTCTAAAGCAAAGTTTATGCCTTTATATGAAATGCCATAACCTTCATCATATCTATTCGGGATATAGGTATGAACCAACGGATATTTGGTTTTTAAATAAGTGGACATTAACGCGACTGCCGTAGTGCCATCCACATCGTAATCGCCATAAACCAAAATGTTTTCTTTGTTGGCTATGGCTTTTTCTATACGGGCAACAGCCAGATCCATGTCTTTCATTAAAAACGGATCGTGCAAATCGTTTAAACTGGGCCTGAAAAACGTTTTAGCCTCTTCAAAAGTTTCAATGCCACGCTGTAATAACAAGGTTGCAATAGGTGTATTTACTTTTAGTGCCTCCTTTAAAACTGCTAATTTACCGGCTTCGGGTTTGGGCTTTAGTGTCCAACGCATAAATTTCTTTTCAGAAAAAATTATAATTTCTTATTTATTGTGATAATGGATATCTATTTTAATTTCGGCAAAATGACGAAACATTTCCATAACCCCGCAATACTTTTCAACCGAAAGATCTACGGCACTCTTTATTTTATTTTCATTCAAATCCTTACCATAAAAATGATAATCGACCGATACTTTATGATAGTATTTTGGATGCTCATCGGTAAGCTCGCCTTCAACAATCATTTTAAAATCGTCAATTTTAATCCGCATTTTTTTTAAAACCGAAACAACATCCAAACCCGAACAACCGGCCAATGAGGATAGCATCATAGCCTTGGGTGCCATTCCGGAATTGGTGCCTCCAAATTCTTCTGAGGCATCCATCATTATGGAATCCCAACGTGGGTTATCCGATTCAAATACCATATCGCCTTTCCACTGTGTGGTAACTTTATCTGCCATTTTATAACTATTTTTGTTTCTTGTAGTTTCAAAAGTACTATTTATATACTTAAAACAATAATCCTGCTATTAATATGAAATCTTTTTTTAAGCTGATATTGCTGTTTATAACCGTATCTGTGGCTAGCCAAACCAACGATTTTACTTCTAAAATTTACGAAAATTACGAGACGTACAAAGAAACCAGCTTGGATAAAAGGCGCATAAAACATCAAGATATTCAGCCTATAATCAACGCGCTTAAAAACAAACCTGGTTTCACCGTAAACAAAGTGGGGCAATCTATTGAAGGGCGGGATTTAACCTTAATCAGTATTGGTTCTGGTAAAAACAAGGTGTTTTTATGGTCGCAAATGCATGGTGACGAACCCACGGCAACACAAGCTATTTTTGATATTTTTAATTTGTTGATTAGCAATGATTTTACCAGTGAAAAAGAAACCATACTAAATAGCGTAACGCTTCATTTTTTGCCGATGTTAAATCCTGATGGCGCCGAAAAATATACACGTCGGAATACGTTGGGCATTGATATTAACCGTGATGCGTTGCGCCTACAATCGCCTGAAGGCCGGACTTTAAAGCGTGTTAGGGACAGCCTAAATGCCGATTTTGGGTTTAATCTACACGACCAAAACATTTATTACAATGCCGAACGCACCGACAAACCTGCCACCATTTCGTATTTAGCACCGGCTTATAATTACGAAAAAGACATTAACCAAGTGCGCGGAGACGCCATGAAAATTATTGTTTTTATGAATGATATTATCCAAAAGTACGCGCCGGGGCAAGTGGGCAGATACAATGATGCTTTCGAACCCAGAGCTTTTGGCGACAACATACAAAAATGGGGCACCAGCACGATTTTAATTGAGTCCGGAGGCTATAAAAATGATGTTGAAAAACAGGAAATACGAAAACTGAATTACGTCTCTATTCTATCGGCAATTTATACCATTGCCAATGGGCGGTACAAAAATATCCCAATTGCTGATTACGAAAACATCCCGAGAAACGACAGCAAATTATTCGATTTAAAAATTGAAGGTGCCACCTATAATTTATTGGGCAAGCCTTATACCGTTGATATTGGCGTGAAGCGTTATGAGGTTGATAATGCCGATAATTCCGATTTTTATAACGTGGGCAGAATTGCAGATCTTGGCGATTTATCAACCTTTTATGGATACAACACTTTTAATGCTGACGGGTACACTATTGTTGAAGGAAAAATTTATTCAGAGGTGTTTAATGCTGTGGATGATATTTCAGATTTAGATGTTTTCAAGCTTTTAAAATCGGGGTTTACCTATTTACAACTGGAAACATTGCCTGAAAACAACTTAGAAGCCTCAAAGCCAATTCATTTGGTTAAAGCTGGACACCAAATACCTGAACTTATATTAAGACCCGGCGTTAATCCTACCTTTTTATTGCAGAAAAACGGGGTTAACGAATATGCCGTAATTAATGGGTTTTTAATTGATTTGAAAACTAAAAAGAATGTGCTTAAAAATGCTTTGGTTTATAGATGATTTTTTTGCAGCTAGTTAATAATTATCGCGAAGCCACTCAAAAATCAATTGCATGCGTTTTTTAACATCGGTTGTAGATTTCCGGTAATGGTTATTCATAAAACTAAAAATCAAGGTTCTTCCCGATTTTGTAATTAGGTAACCACTTAGCGAATAGTTATTCCCTAAAGTGCCCGATTTTGCATAAATATAAGGTTTCTCTCCGCCCGAATAATAGTTTTTTAAAGTCCCCGAATTGCCGCCTACAGGAAACAAATTAAACAAGCGCTCTTGCGGAATTTGGTTGTGCAATTTTGTGAGCACCTCAACAAATGAGGTTGGTGTAAATAAATTGTAGCGGCTTAACCCAGAGCCATCTACCCAGCGCGGTTTTTGTTTTAAGTCTTTTAATTGATTGTTTAAAATACTGTCTCGAATTCGTTTTGAACTCAATGTATCTGAAAGTGTTGATGATGCCAAAATTAACATCTGTTCGGCTAAAAAATTATCGCTAACCAACATCATCCGTTTGTATAACGAATCCGATGGCACACTATAGGCTGTATGTGTTAACGTTTTATCGGTAGGCTTGGAAATAGATACTTTGTTTGGGAGAATATCATCCCACAACTGCTTTATTAATGTAGTATCGATAACCATAGGAACTTCAATGGTGTCCCTGCGCTTTGGGTTGTAATAAAATGTGTTATCGTTAAATTGTCTTCTTTTATTGGATTCGGATAAATGAATTTCATCTTTTAATACATTCGGAATGCTTTGTAAACTATCTTGGTTACTAATGGTAACCACATTGCCATACATTGGAAAACTGCTTTTTTCGGGGCTAAAATAAGTGTCGTAGTCTTCCCAAGCCCAACCGGGGCCGAATTTATCATCTTCTAAATTATTTAAAACCAAATTAACATTTTTATAATGTTTTGCCATTTTTAACGCAGTACTGTCATTAAAAAACGGATGTAAGAAAGTGGGGTTTCCAACACCTTGAATGGTAATGGTGTCGTTTTCCACACCATATTTAAACGCAGGGATTTGTGCAGGCAACACTTGTAAAGCCGTATATAAAGTAAATATTTTGGTGTTGCTTGCCGGCGTAAAATATTTGTCGGCATTATACTTAAATACGGTGTCTTTTGTTTTTGGGTTGTAAACCAACAACCCTGTAAATTGGTTGTTATAAAAGGAATTATCTAAGTTTTTTGAAATGTAGTTTGATTTACAGCTAAGAAAAAGCAAAGCCAATAAACATAAATAAATCAGTTTGTTTTTAATAGCTGTCAACATTCTTAAAATGGTATTATTTTATTTCTTCCGGAAGGTATTCAAAATTCATTTCAAATAAAATTAGAATCATTGTTGATTAAATAATGACCGAATTAATGCCATTAAAATCTTCAAAAACAGGATCGGATGGGTCAATATCGGTAATGATGGCATCAATATCATTAATAGGAACAACGGTATGCCTTTTAACCGACATAAGTTTGCTGCTTATACACATAACCGTGACGTGGTTTGAAGCTTCAATCATCCTTCTTTTTATTCGAGAAACATCCCAATCTTGTTCCGTTAAACCTCTGTTGACGTTTATTCCGTCCACGCCCATAAAACAAATATCGGCACTGATATTATAGATTGAAGTTACCAAATCTATACCCACGGTAACTTGTGCGGCCTTATTTAATTTTCCGCCTAAAAAAATTACCTCAATTAAAGGGTGATACGACAGTTGTGTGGCAATGGGCAAACTATAAGTGTAAACGGTGGCGTTAATATCTGGTGGTATAATTTTAGCCAACTCCAAATTGGTTGAACTTCCGCTCATAATAATGGCTTGTCCATCATGTATTAAATTAACGGCTTTTTTCGCAATTTTCTTTTTCTTATCAATATCGGCAATACTTCGTTCGTCATAAGATAATATTCTGCTTTCTTTCAGCAAAGCGCCACCGTGTACTTTATATACTAGGTTTTTAGATTCGAGTTCTTTTAAATCCCTTCGGATGGTATCTTCAGAAACCAACAGCTCTCGGCTCAATTTTGTTGAGAGTACTTTTTTATTGGCCTTTAGCTTGTCTAAAATGGCATGTTGTCTTTCTTGCTTTAGCATAGTGTATATTAAAAACGCACTAAATATGCAATAAACATATTAATATTGCAAAAAAATGCATAAAAAACACTCATAAAAACGCAAACATTACTATATTTGAGAGACTATTAATTCAAACTCTTAATTTATGAACAAAAAAGCAACCCTCTCTTTTCTTGTTTTTTTTGCCGCTACATGCAGTTTTTTGTTTGCTCAAAACATAACGGTAAGTGGTGAAGTAACCGATGCGTCAAGCGTTCCGTTACCAGGTGTAAACATTCAAGTAAAAGGTACAAACAAAGGAACATCTACTGATTTTGATGGAAATTATTCTATTTCCGCAAATCAAGGCGATGTACTGATTTTTTCTTTTGTTGGTTTTAGAACAAAAGAGGTTTCCGTAACGGGAACAAAACTAGATGTGACTCTAGAAGAAGATGCAAGCAAACTGGATGAAGTGGTAATTACGGCGTTTGGTGTTGCTAAAAAACAGAAATCTTTGGGATATTCTGTAACCCAAGTGGATGCCAATGATGTTAATTTAACGGGGCAAACTAACGCTCTTGAAGCGCTTCAAGGACAGGTTGCCGGTGTGCAAATTAACCGAACCTCTGGATCTGCTGGTGGTGGTGTCGATATTCTGATTAGAGGTATTACCTCGGTTAATCCTTCCAGAAGTAATCAACCCTTAATTATTGTTGATGGTTTAGCGCTTAATAATGATACGTTTTCTGGTGAAGTAAGACCAAGTTCAGGTTCAAATTCACCAAATAGTGCAGAACAATTCGCGTTTTCTAACAGAGCGGGAGATATAAACCCTGAAGATATAGAAAGCTATAATGTTTTAAAAGGTGCAGCTGCAACCGCGCTTTATGGCGTTAGAGCATCAAATGGTGCCATTATTATCACTACTAAAAAAGGTAAATTAGGAAAGGCTAAAATAAATTTAACAGCCTCTACTTCTTTTAGGGAAGTTAAAACAACGCCTGATGATCAAACCGAATATCGCGAAGGTTTTAACAACCTGCCTAGAACCTTGTATACACCAGAAACCGATATTGGGTTTACAAGATTAGGAGGAACTTCTTTCTATTCTTGGGGACCAAGATTTAGCGATGATTCTGCAACTTTGGGCAATGGCGATGTTGTAGACCTTTCAAACGATGCCTATTATAGTCCTTATGATATTTTTAGAACTGGCGTTAACACACAAATAAACTTAAGTGTTAGTGGTGCTACCGGTGTTATGGATTATTTCTTATCTGTTGGTAATAGTAGCGACGAAGGTATTTTACCAAACACAGATTACGAAAAAACGAATCTTAGATTAAAAGCGGGTTATAAGGTGACCGACAATTTCACTATTAATAGCTCAATTGCCTTTACCAATTCTGGTGGTAGGCGTGCAAATGGTGGAGATAAATCGGTAATGAGTGCCCTGTCTTATTTTTCAGGAACATTCCCAATTAATGATTACCAAAATCCCGATGGGTCCGAGCGTGATTATTCCTTTGGAATTATTGATAACCCAAGATATTTAATGGAAACCAGCAGTCTTGTTGACGATGTTAACCGTTGGGTAGGTAATGCGACCTTTAATTGGCAACCAAAAGAATGGGTAAATATTACCTATGCTGCCCAAATTGATAATTATTCAGACAGACGTAATCGTTATGTAGGCCCCGATTTAGATGGTGGTTCGCAAGTTGGTGGTTTTATTTTAAATCAAAATATAAACTTCACAGCTTTAGAATCTAACTTATTGGTTGCATTTACCAAAGATTGGTCTGATGATTTTACTACAGATTTAACTTTAGGACATCAAGTTTCAGATACTAAAAGAGATTATGATGAAGCACGTGGTGAAGGTTTAAATATTGCAGGCGTTAACGAAATAGGTAACACAACCAATTTCTTTATAGACAATTCGTTAGTGCAGTTGCGCAACATGGGTGTTTTTGGCGAGCTTAAATTGGCTTACAAAGACAAACTGTTTTTAACCTTAACAGGCCGTAACGACTGGTTGTCAACCCTACCAAAAGAAAACCGGTCGTTCTTTTACCCATCGGCTAGTTTAGCCTACGATATCACTAGTCTTTTTGGAGATAGCGACATTTTCTCTTTTGGAAAACTTAGAGCCTCTTGGGCAGAAGTAGGTAAAGGTCCGGGGTTTGGCGATGTTGGACAATATTTTGTAGTTGATGGCGATTTTCCATTTGCTGGCTCTGGCGGATACAGAAGAAGCACGAGACTAGGAGATTTGGCAATTCAACCAGAAAGCAACAAGTCTACTGAATTTGGTGCTGATTTACGATTTTTCGATAGTCGCATTCGTGTAGATTACGCTTATTTTAAAACCAAGGTTCAAGATCAAATTTTCAATGTGGGCACAGCGTATTCCTCTGGATTATCTGCTATTACAAGAAATGCAGGAGATTACGAGGTTTTTGGACATGAGCTCTTATTAAGTTTGGATATTATTAGAAAAACAGACTTTAAGTGGAATATGATTTTAAACTGGTCTACAAGCGAAGGCAACGTACTTGATATTCCTGATGATATTGAGGCCATTATATTTGCCGATGCCGGTTTTGCTGGTGTAACTTCCGAGGTTAGAGAAGGCGACAAAATGGGTAACTTATATGGTTACAAGTGGCGCTACGAAAACGGACAGCGTTATATTGGAAGCGACGGTTTGCCCCGTGTTAACCTAGACGAAAGAGTTATGGTTGGTAATGCATTTCCAGATTTTATATCTTCCGTTAATAACAGTTTTAAATGGAAAGGTATCGGATTCAATTTTGTATTAGAATACAAAAAAGGAGGCGATCTTTACGATTCCGGAATGCGTAACTCTATTAGAAACGGTGTTCGTGGCATTACAGCCTATCGTAATGTAGATACTGTTTTAGATGGCGTTATGGACGATGGCAGTGGCGGTTTTACTCCCAATACCATCGAAACAACAATCGATCAAAACTACTACAGAAGTTCGACACGTTACAACAGGGCTTCAGAGATTTTAGTGCAAGATGCTTCTTGGGTAAAACTAAGAAACATAGGGCTGTCTTACGATTTTGGATCTAGTCTTACTGAAAAATTAAAAGTAGACAAACTTAGCTTTAACGTAAGTGCCAATAACATTTTGTTATGGACACCGTTTGATGGATTCGACCCTGAAGGAAATCAATATAGCGCAGGAAGTAATGTTTATGGATTTACCGGGTTAAGTATACCGTTAAGCCAGAGTTATTCATTTGGTCTTAATATTATATTTTAAAAAAAGAAATTATGAAAAAATTTAATATAACAACTACAATTTTAGCATTGTTCGTTATTGCGCTCGTAGGGTGTAGTGATGAATATTTTGATGTGAACACACCATCCAATACCGCTGCATTAGAGGAATTGGGGATGAAGGACTTAATAGCGCCTGTGATCCATAGTACCATGGAAGGGCAACGTTCGGCAGAATTAGCTTTTGGAAACTATACCCAGTATTTTGTTTCAACCGGTGGAGGTGCTGCAGGACAAACCTCAGCAAGTGGTCTTTGGACGCAAGTATATCTTTATATCTTGCCAAACTTAAAAGTGGTAAAAGAAAAGGCTATTGAAAACAATGCGCCACATATTGGTGCTATTTCAGATATTTTAGTAGCCATCAATTTAGGAATAGCAACAGACACTTGGGATAATATCCCATATTCTGAAGCAACCCAAGGACCAGACTCTAACTTTCCTGCATTTGATACGCAAGAGCAAATCTATACCGAGATTTTCAATCTGTTAGATAGTGCCATAGCGGCTTTAAGTGCTGCCGATACTTCTGGTTTCAATTTAGGCTCTGCAGATTTAATTTACGGAGGCGATTCAGATTCTTGGTTAAGAGCAGCCTATACCATTAAGGCGCGTTACCAACTACATGTAATGGGCAAAGGCGTTACATCGGCCAACGATGTTTTAACCACCATCGCCAACGGGTTTACATCTAACGCTGATAATTTCGCCATGTATTATGACGAAAAAAACATAAACCCTTGGTATTCGGCAGAGGTATTGTCTCGTGAAACCGGTAACCTAAGCAACGATATTGCCAGTCAAATTGTAAGTTCTACGAATGGCGATTATTACCCATTTAATGGGGCCATTACCATAGACCCGAGGTTACCCGAAATTGCAGAAATACCAGATGGCGATACCGAATATAGAGGTTTTATAAGTGGTGGCGCTGGTAAATCCCCAAGTGGTTTGGTAGATGCAAATACCCGATTTAAAAGCGATGGTTTTTACACAAGTATAGACTCGCCTTTAATTTTAATATCGTATGCCGAGGCTATGTTTATTAAGGCTGAAGCTGCATTTTTAGCAAACGGAGGCACCACAACCAGCGTAGGAACCAATGCCACAGCTTATACAGCCTATATGGATGGAATTGCTGCAAGCATGGACATGTGGGGTGTTGACGGGACAGATTATATCGCCGATACTTCTATAGACGTTGGTGAAGGTAGTTTAGCCTTGCATCACATTATGAAAGAGAAATACATCCACAACTATTTAAACCCTGAAACATTTGTAGATTTTAGAAGATACGATTTTTCAGATGATGTATTTACTGGTTTAACCATTAGAGAGGAAGAAGATAGCGATGGTGATTATTTCGGACAATGGTTTAGACGTGCCAATTATCCATCAACGGAATTAAACAGAAATGAAACCAATGTTTTAGCGAATCAGCAAGAACCAATAACACCGGTTTGGTGGGATCAATAGAGTAGTCTAATTTTTAAATAGAATTAAAACCGTTCTTCAATTTAATAGAAGAGCGGTTTTTTTATGCGCTTTATTATAGATTTTTCACAAAGAAACCAAGGCCTCTTTCAACCTTGTTAAATCTGCTTTAGTGTGGTTTGCAGTTATTACAATCCTATTCATGTCATCTATATAATTGGGGTATTTAAAGTTTGAAATGATGATGTCTTTTTTAAATAACTTATCATATATATCTTTAGAATTACAATATATAACAGGGTAGTTTTCATTAAACTTAAAAGCATCGCTCAAACTTAAATCTTTAAACAAAAACCTCAAATTGGCTTTAAGTTTTTCTTGTTGGTTTTTAATCAGGTTTTGCGATACCATATAACTTTCTAAATAAGCCGCATTGGCACAAGATGATGACACAAAAAGCACTTCGTTTTTAATAGCGTTAATAAAGTTTTCATCTGAAGCAATAACACCTCCCGAAAGCCCTAAAGCTTTTCCCAAAGAAGCTATCATTATTTTCCTTTTTAGGTTTTTATTTTGGATGGTTTTAAAAACACCTTCACCCTGTTTTCCCAAAACGCCCAAGCTATGCGATTCATCGACTAAAAGCGTTATCTGTTTTTCAGATGAAATTTCTTTTAAAAAACGAAATGATGTGGGCTCAACTTCCAAAGCTAAAATAGCATCGACTGTAATAACAACCGATTCCTTTGTGTTATTAAGAAGGTTTTTATGCAGTTTTCCGTTTTCAAATAAAGGCAAACTTTTGCTGTGTAAAATCGCCGGATGCGTTTTTGGGTAGTGATAAAATGTGCTTTCCGTTTTAGATAAAAACTCTAAAACCAATTTCCCCGCTAAAGTTCCAGAAGATGTTGTGAGCGATTTTTCAGTGCCTATTTGTGTGGCGAACAACTGTTCTGCTCTATCAAAAATCGATAATTTTATATTGGAATTTCTTGAGCTTCCGTAAAACGTGCCCCATTTCGCTATACTTTTTATGAGGGTGTTTTTATATTCGGCATGCGTTGGAAGCCCTAAATAAGCCGTACCGCCAAAGTATAAATATTCCTTTTTATCAATTGATATCGTTCTGTCCGGAAAGCTTTCAACAATCATTAAAACCTTAAATTAAAGAAACTCCCGTTCCGTTTAAATCGCTATATTCTACCTTCCCATTTTTAATCGTTACGCCCTGTGCAATATCTTCGGCCAACAACAACGGACCATCCATATCTACATAATCCAATAAGGGCAATAAATGTGCTATGGCCGAAATACCAACCGAAGATTCCGTCATGCAGCCCACCATGGTTTTCATACCCAATGTTCGGGCTTTGGTAAGCATTCGTCTTGCCGGAGTTAGTCCGCCACATTTTACCAGCTTCACATTAACCCCGTGAAAATGATTGTGGCATCTATCGATATCGGCTTCAATCTGGCAGCTTTCGTCGGCAACAATGGGCAACACCGATTTTTTAAACACTTCGTTATGCGCATCCCAATCATCGGCCTTTAAAGGTTGCTCTAAAAACTCAACACCTAGCGCCTTTAAGGCCACGGCGTTTTTAATGGTTTCATCAACCGTCCATCCGCAGTTGGCATCAATTCTAAAAACAGCATCGGTGTGTTGTCGCAAAGCTTTAACTATGGCGATATCTTCTTTTGTGCCCAGTTTTATTTTGTAAATAGGCCAGGGCAACTCTTTCATTTTAGCAACCATTTTATCAATGGTATCAATCCCAATGGTGTAATCTGTTAAGGGATTATTATCGGTAGTGTAGTCCCAAAGTTCAAAAAGCTTTTTACCTTTTTTCCGTGCGTACAAATCGTTATAAGCCAGATCCAAGGCACATAACGCAAACATGTTGTGTTTTAAATGCGGATACAAGGCGTCCCAAAATGCTTCGGGCGTTTTGTCGTTATTCGCTTTAATTACATGTTTTATGCGTAATATATCATCAGTCATTTTTTGAATGGTGATGCCGTAATATGGGTTTGAGGTGGCTTCGCCAAAACCAGAAAAACCGGCATCGTTCAACTCTACAATCAATGTGTTTTGTGTGTTGTGCGACTCTCTGGAAATGGTAAATGTGTGCTTTAATTTGAGTTCGAATGGTCTTAATATGAGATCCATAAATATGTTTTTATTTATATGGGAAAGTTAATAAAATTATATCTTTGAAGATACCGAAAAATCAAATTTATGCCATTAGTTACACCATTATCTGCAGACCACGATTTAGAAACGAAAGCGCTTGCCGAATTCTTTAACGAAACCTTGGGATTTTGTCCAAATTCTGTTTTAACCATGCAACGCAGACCAGCCATTAGTAAAGCTTTTATTAATTTGAACAAAGCCGTTATGGCGAATGAAGGTAGGGTAACTTCGGCGTTAAAGCGTATGATTGCCTGGGTTTCGAGTAACTCTACGGGTTGCAGGTACTGTCAAGCGCACGCCATTCGAGCTGCCGAACGTTACGGCGCAGAGCAAGAACAATTGGATAATATTTGGGAGTACCGCACGCATCCTGCTTTTAACGAAGCGGAACGCGTAGCATTGGATTTTAGTTTAGCGGCTTCTCAAGTGCCAAATGCTGTTGATGAAACCCTAAAAAAACGCTTATATGAATATTGGGACGAAGGCGAGATTATTGAAATGCTCGGTGTTATTTCGCTATTTGGATATTTGAACAGATGGAACGATAGCATGGGAACATCCATTGAAGATGGCGCCGTTGAAAGTGGAAATCAATATTTAGGGAAACATGGTTGGGAGAAGGGAAAACATGTTTAATTCCTGCGCAGGCAGGAATCTCATTATTTAAAGTTTTTCTCTTTAAAAGAACGAAATTAATGTCCCATTTATAATGAAAACAATATTTCTTACTCATTTTGTCTTGATACAAAACGAGCCAAAAAATCAAAACGATTATTAGGAAATTGCTAAAGCACCATTCGCTAATAACTTAATACTGAGGGATTTCATTTAATATTGTCGTTTCCAATCCTAAATATTAGCTTTAAATAAGCAGTATCGCTCATTATTTCTGAAAATCGTCGATTCCGACGTTGTCAGAACTTCAAGTTATTTTGAACTTTTAGTTTTAAGAAATAGAATTGGGTTAAGTTTAAAGATAAAAACTCTGAAACTCCCTGTAAACAATGACATAAAAAAAATTTGAATAGTTTTGTCCCGTAAAACAAGCTTAAACACTAGGATTTTAAGAGGCTAAACATCAACTTTTTTTGTAAAAATCTTATAATCAATTATTTATGTTTTCAGCAAAGTGTCCTTTTAAAATAGATCATTCCATTGTAAATTTAATTTAAATATTAAATTATGGAAACATATCTAGGTTATATAGCATTCGCAGCAATATTGAAATCAATAAACGCTGGAAAAGTTTTGCAAATTTTCTTTCTACGAATTCTTTATCCAAAAGCAGGAATTAAAGATATCGAAAGTTTTATAAAGAATACTAAAACAAAATTCAAGCTTCCTAAACTATGGAAGTAAATTTTTAACTCTCTCGCTCAACTCCGGCAACACCTCAACCTCAAACCAAGGAGGTTACGTTAAATTCTATTCCTCTGAAAACCACATTATCTCCAACAGTTTTTCCCATTAACAATTGCCCAATGGGTGTGTTTGGAGAAATGGCGTAAAACAAATGGTTTTCAACTTTTAACTGTCCTGCACTTACAGCCATATAATAGTTAGCACCCGACGTATAAACGACGCTGCCTAAACCAACCGTTTTGGATTTCTTTTCCGTATCGATTTTAGAAAGTGCTTTTTTGATTTTAACAATTTCAGCAAGCTGATGTCCTGCTTTTTCGCGTTCCAATTGTAACATAGCTCGCCCCGTTTCGTGCTTATCGCCTGCACTACTTTTGGTTTCAGAGAGCAAAGATTCTTGGATTTCGCTTATAGCGTGCTGAACGGTTTGATAACGTTTTTCTACAAACTGAACACATTGGTTGTAAAGTTCTTCTTTTATATTCAATTTATTATTATTAAAAGTGGATTCCGCATCAAGTGCGGAATGACAGATACGTTAAATTAAATCTGCTAATTCTTTTCCAATTACACTACCAATGGCAACGCCCATACCACCAAGTCTTACACCACAAAACACATTGTTACCAAGTTGTTTTACAATGGCTTTTTTTTGATTTCCAACACCCATAATCCCACTCCAACGGTGGTCAACTTCAAATGGGATTTCCGGTAAAATGGTCGTTTTAAGTAACATTTCAAGTTTGTTTTGAACAAGATCGGTTTGATTTAATTCGGTGGTTTCCTCTGCTTTAAAATCAAGATTGCGTCCACCACCAAGTAAAATTCTGTCATCAATATTTCTGAAATAATAATACCCTTTATCCAAATGAAAAGTGCCTTTTATATGCAGGTTTTTAATGGGCTTTGTTATCAATACTTGGGCGCGTGCCGGTTTTACCTTTTCGTTAATTAACTCCGAGGAAAACCCATTTGTAGCAATGAGCAATTTAGTGCTTGAAAACTCGAACAAATTGGTTTTTATTTTAACCGAATGAGTGCCTTCTGAAAAAGCTTCAACCTTTATATTATTCAATATTTTTACGCCACTTTTCAATACCAAATGCATCAATGAATCCATCATTTTTCCAGTGTCAATTTGCCCTTCAAACGCATTAAAAATATATTGGCCTTGTATATTCTTAAAGTTGAAACTATTGCCTTTTAAGCTGAAAACCTCCTGATTAAAAACGGGTTTCAACAACTTATTTATATGTTCTTTTTTCGAAAGACAGTCTTCAAATAAATCTGAATCTGTTTCTGTAAACAACTCAAAACCGCCCAATTGCTGATAATCAATGTTTGCATCTCCTAATGTGTGGCGTAAAAGTTTTAAGCCGTTGGCCCGCTTTTTTACCAAATTAACAACGGCTTCTTCGGAGTGTGATTTTAAATCGTCAAGAATCTCACTTAAACTCCCAAAACACGCAAATCCTGCATTTTTGGTACTTGCGCCTTGTGGCAATATGCCCTTTTCCAAAACGAGGATATGGGCTTTTGGGAAACGCCGTTTTAGTTGTAGCGCGCAATTTAAACCCACAATGCCGCTACCCACAATAGTAAAATCTACATGGGTTAGCCACGATTTAATTTCCCAATAGGATAAGTTCAAAATATTATTGTTTTTCTAGCTCTAAAGCCTGTATTAAAGCCTCTAATTTTTCGGGATGCGTTTCTGCTAAATTATGTTGTTGCGCCCGGTCTTCTTTTAGATTATAAAGCTGATAAACAGTGTCTCTCCCTGTTTCAATATTTACCCATTTGTTTGTCATTTTATTGCCTTTATGCGGTGGAATTAAAACCCAATCACCATGTCGGTAAGCCATAATATTATTCTGTCCCAAAATAAGTCCTTCACGTCCTTTATCGGATTTTCCTAAAAAGGCATCTAATATATTTTTACTGTCTGGCGTCGTATTATCCTGTCCCGTTAAAGCGGCAAACGAAGCTGTGAAATCCATTTGGGAAACCAACGCATCGGATACGCCTGGTTTTATGGCGCCTTTCCATCTAATCATAAATGGCACGTGGGTTCCGGCATCAAAAAGACTGTACTTTCCGCCTCTAAGTCCACCTGCTGGTGTATGTTTTCCGTTTTTTTCTAAGGCATCATCTTTATAGCCATCATCTAAAACGGGGCCATTATCACTTGAAAATATAACGATGGTATTTTCAGAAAGCCCTAATTTATCAAGCTCATCCAAAAACCGGCCAACAGCCCAATCTGCCTCAACAATAACGTCACCTCTTGGACCCAATCCTGAAGCGCCAACAAATCTAGGATGTGGGACTCTGGGAACGTGCGGTTGGTGCAAGGCATAAAACAAGAAAAACGGATTGTTTTTGTTTTTATTGATGTATTTAATGGAAGCTTTTAAAAAATCATTATTCATATCTTCGTCTATAAATAAAGCTGATTTGCCGCCTTTCATATATCCAATTCTCGAAATGCCGTTATGAATGCTCATATCGTGCCCGTGGCTTGGGTGTACTTTTAATAACTCAGGATTTTCTCTTCCGGTAGGTTCGCCTTCAAAATTCTTTTGATAACTTACATAAATTGGGTCTTCTGCTGTTAAGCCAACAACCTTATGGTTTTCTACATAAATGCTGGGTACCCTATCGTTTGTTGAGGCCATAATATAGGCGTAATCGAAGCCAATTTCCAAGGGGCCGGGGGCGATTTTTTTGTTCCAATCCATATTGGCGTCGCCCAATCCCAAATGCCATTTCCCAATAACACCTGTTTTATAGCCAGCTTGTTGCAACATTGACGGAAGCGTCTGTTTTCCCAATTCGAAAAGTAAGGGCGCATTTCCGGGCAAAACCTGTGCTCGTTTTGTTCTAAACGGATAAGTGCCGGACAATAATGAATATCGGCTTGGTGTACAGGTTGGCGATGTGGCGTATCCGTTTGTAAACCGAATACCTTCGTTCGCAATGCGGTCAAAATTTGGGGTTTTCAATTCTGTTGAGCCATAAGAACTTACATCTCCAAAACCTAAATCGTCTGCATAAATAACAACGATATTGGGTTGTGATTGGTTTGTGGCTTCTTCCTGGTTTTTATTGTTATCCTTTTTACAGCTAACCAAAGCTATTAAAAGAATTAAGCTCAAAATTTTACCGTATACCTGTTTCATAAACTAAGTTGTTTTATGTGTTTTTAGATTAAAATCTAAATTAAAAAAAAACTCCGAAATTGCTTTCGGAGTCTTATTCTTTATTCTTCTATTGGCTTTTCTATTACAAAATCTTCCATAAACTTGGTGGTATAATTACCTGCCAAGTAATCTGGATGATCCATTAATTGCCTATGAAAAGGAATGGTTGTTTTAATGCCTTCAATTACAAATTCATCTAAAGCACGCTTCATTTTGCTAATCGCTTCCTCTCGGGTTTGCGCCGTTGTAATTAATTTAGCAATCATTGAATCGTAATTTGGCGGAATGGTGTAACCTGCATATACATGCGTGTCTAAACGGATGCCATGGCCTCCTGGGGCGTGCAATGTTGTGATTTTCCCTGGTGATGGACGGAAGCCGTTAAACGGATCTTCAGCGTTTATTCTACATTCTATGGAATGTAGTTTTGGTGTGTAATTTTTTCCGGAAATTGGCACTTTTGCCGCCACAAGAATTTGCTCGCGAATTAAATCGAAATCTATAACTTGCTCTGTAATGGGGTGCTCTACTTGAATACGCGTATTCATTTCCATAAAGTAGAAATTACGGTGTTTATCCACCAAAAACTCTACAGTTCCTGCGCCTTCGTATTTAATAAATTCTGCCGCTTTTACTGCTGCTTCTCCCATTTTTTTACGAAGTGCATTCGTCATAAATGGAGAAGGAACTTCCTCTGTTAATTTTTGATGACGACGTTGGATGGAGCAATCTCTTTCGGATAAGTGACAAGCTCTCCCGGTAGAGTCGCCTACAACTTGAATTTCAATATGCCTTGGCTCTTCAATAAGTTTTTCCATGTACATATCGTCGTTGCCAAATGCGGCTTTAGATTCCTGTCGTGCAGAGTCCCAAGCGTCTTTAAGGTTTTCTGGTTTCCAAACGGCACGCATACCTTTACCGCCACCACCTGCAGAAGCTTTCAGCATAACCGGATAACCAGTTTCCTTGGCCAGTTTTTTACACTCTTCAAAGTCTTTAATTATACCCTCGCTTCCCGGTACACAAGGCACACCTGCAGCAATCATGGTTGCTTTGGCATTGGCTTTGTCTCCCATTCTGTCTATCATCTCGGGCGAAGCGCCTATAAATTTAATATCGTGCTCTTCGCAAATTTTTGAAAACTTAGCGTTTTCAGATAAAAATCCATATCCGGGGTGAATGGCATCGGCGTTGGTGATTTCCGCTGCAGCTATAATATTAGAGACTTTTAAGTAAGACTCGCTACTTGCTGGCGGACCAATGCAAACAGCTTCGTCTGCAAACTTTACATGTAAACTCTCAGCGTCGGCAGTAGAATATACCGCCACGGTTTTAATGCCCATTTCTTTACAGGTTCTAATAACACGTAATGCTATTTCTCCTCGATTGGCTATCAATATTTTTTTAAACATAACTTAGAATAAATTATGAATTCAGAATTCTGAATTCCGAATTTTTAAGATGGATCAACTAAAAATAGTGGTTGATCGAATTCTACAGGCGAAGAGTCGTCAACTAATACCTTAACTATCTTTCCGGAAACTTCAGATTCAATTTCATTGAAAAGTTTCATGGCTTCAATAACACACAGAACATCGCCTTCGGCAATAGTTTGCCCCACCTCTACAAATAACGGTTTATCCGGTGCTGGCTTTCTGTAAAATGTTCCTATTATTGGAGATTTTATGGTTATGTATTTTGAATCATCTGATCCTGCTGCTGCAGGTGGTGGTGTAGCGGCCGGAGCACTTGCTTCAACTACCGCGGGAGCTGCTGCCACTTGTGGAATTTGAGCAGCGGGAACTTGATGCACTATTGTAGTGTCTGAATCCGACCCCGTTTTGATGGTGATTTTTATATCGTCCATCTCCAATTTAACTTCGCTAGCACCAGACTTGGCAACAAACTTAATTAAATTTTGAATTTCTTTAATATCCATAATTTTGCTTATTAGTTAGTGGTTAGTTTTATGAATTATATGCCCATTTTAAATAAATCGAGCCCCAATTAAATCCGCCCCCAAAAGCGGCAAATATTAAGTTATCCCCTTTCTTTAATTGCGATTCGTAATCGCTTAAAAGCAAAGGTAAGGTAGCCGATGTGGTATTGCCATACTTATGTATGTTCATCATTACCTTTTCATCTTCAAGTTCTATTCTGCTGGCCGTAGCATCGATAATGCGTTTGTTTGCTTGATGTGCTACTAACCAATCAACGTCGTTTTTACTTAAGTTATTTCGTTCTAATATTTTTACGGTAGCATCGGCCATATTAAAAACCGCGTTTTTAAATACGGTTCGACCTTCTTGAAATGCACAATGTGCCCCTTTTTCAATGGCCTCTGGTGTTATTGGATATGACGAACCGCCATAGGTAGCTTGCAAAAACTCTCTGCCCGTACCATCGCTTCGCAGGTACTCATCTTTTAGGCCTACATCTTCTTGAGTTGGCTCAAATAAAACGGCACCTGCGCCATCTCCAAAAATAATACAGGTAGCCCTGTCTTTATAATTAATCATAGAAGACATTTTATCGGCTCCTATCAATAGTACATTTTTATAACGTCCGGATTCAATATAACTGGCGGCAACCGACATACCGAAAAGGAAACTAGAGCAGGCCGCATCTAAATCAAAAGAAAAAGCGTTTACAGCTCCTATCTTTGAGGCCGTATATGCTGCGGTTGATGCTGCTTTCATGTCTGGTGTTGCCGTGGCAACTATAACAAGTTCGATATCTTTGGGATTGATGCCTTTTTTATCAATGAGGTTTTTAGCTGCATTAATAGCTAAAAAAGAGGTGCCTTTACCTTCGCCTTTAAGAATGCGACGTTCTTTTATCCCGGTTCTGGTAGTTATCCATTCGTCGTTTGTATCAACCATCGTTTCAAGAATTTGATTGGTTAATACATAATCTGGCACATATGCGCCTACAGCTGTAATCGCCGCCGAGGTTTTACTCATAATTTTATAGTTATTTCGACCAAAAAAAACATTAAAATTGGACAAAAACGTTCAAAATTTTGTGAAAACTACTAAATTTTGGCTAATTAATACGCAAATTAATCATTTTTGTCTTGTTAGAAAATACTTGTCATAAAAAAAACGCTCACAGGTGAGCGTTTTATAATATGCGTGCATAATATTTATGCTACGTTTTCTACTTCTTCCGAGTTATCAATTAAAACTTGACCTCTGTAGTATAATTTTCCTTCATGCCAATGCGCTCTGTGATATAAGTGAGCCTCACCGGTTGTTGGGCAAGTTGCAATCTGTGGCGCAGTTGCTTTGTAATGTGTTCTTCTTTTATCTCTTCTTGTTTTCGAGATTTTTCTTTTAGGATGTGCCATTTTTTATGTTATTTATCCGTTAATAGTTTCTTTAATGTATTCCATCGAGGGTCAATGTCCTCGTTAGTCTCTTTATTTTCTTTTAGCTTTGGGCTTAACTCGTCGAGTTTTTCAAGTATATCAGAATGCAATGTGCCGTTTTCAATTCCAGGGTGTATACGCTTAATTGGTACGGCAAGTACAATTAATTCGTAAATATATTGTTGGATATTAACCTCGTAAGTGCCGTGTGGAACGATGAGGATATCAATGTTTTCATCGTTAAACTCATCTCCAAACTTAACCACTAAATCAAACTCATTTTCAATGGATTGATTGTACGGCTCGTTGGTTATATCGCAATTAATATTAACAAATCCTGAAGTTTTAAATCGTAATTCCAGCAATGTTGATTTCTTTTCAAACTCAACATCAACCTGAATGTTTACATCATTAAACTCTTCATACTCAAAATGCTCAAAGAACTTTTGTTCGATTTCAAAATTAAAATGATGTTTCCCTATCTTTAACCCTACAAATGGAATTGTAAACTCTTTCAACGGCTTCATTATCACATCTATTTTGAGCCTGCAAATATATAACTTTTTTATTTACGCAACTCTACTTATAAACATTTTTTTGTTTATATCTTTTTTGGTGCTTTTTTTAACCGATTTGATGTAATCTCATCGTACTCCAATCTGTTTCTAAAAATCTTTATTGCCGTAAAAATAGCCTCTTTAAATGAGTTTTCATCGGCTTTACCTTGTCCTGCAATTTCGTATGCCGTACCGTGGTCTGGCGAGGTTCTAACCTTGTTTAAGCCCGCGGTATAATTAACACCTTGGCCAAAAGACAGCGTTTTAAAAGGAATTAAGCCTTGGTCGTGATAGCTGGCTATAATGGCATCGAAATTTTTATAATTGTTGGAGCCAAAAAAACTATCGGCGGCATAAGGCCCGTAAACCAGTTTGCCACCATCTTTAATTTTTTTAAGGGTTGGCCTTAAAACAGCATCATCTTCATTGCCAATAACACCGTTGTCGCCGGTATGCGGATTGATTCCTAAAACTGCAATTTTCGGTCTTCGTATTTTAAAATCTTTTTCAAGCGATTTATAAACGGTATTTATCTTTTTAATGATGAGTTCTTCAGAAATATGATTAACAATGTCTTTTACAGGAACATGATCGGTTAGCAAACCAACTCTTAAGCTGTCGTTTACCATAAACATTAGGCTTTCGCCTTCTAATTCTTGTGCCAAATAATCGGTATGTCCCGGAAAATTAAAGGTTTCAGATTGTATGTTATGTTTGTTTATTGGCGCGGTTACCAAAACGTCAATAGCATCGTTCTTTAATGCCTTTGTTGCCGCTTCTAACGATTTTATGGCGTATTCCCCAATTTTAGGGTTTTCTTTTCCAAACTCGATTTTTACAGGCTCGTTCCAGCAATTAAACACATTAACTTTTCCAATAGCTAATTGTTCTATATTATTAATGTTATTAAAATGAATTTCCGATTTAAAATGTGTTTTTAAAAAGCCCATGGTTTTGGCAGAAGCAAAAATTACAGGCGTGCAAAAATCCAGAAACCTATTATCTTCAAATGTTTTTAAAACAATTTCGCCACCAATGCCATTTAGGTCACCTATCGATATGCCTACAATTATATTTTCTGCGTTCTTCATAAAAAATAACAACTATTGTTTGTAATTTTGACTTTCATTTAAATGAACTCATTTATAGATGCAAATTTAACCAAATAAACAGATAATATTATGTTTACAGGAATTATTGAAGATGTAGGTGTTGTAACGCATTTGAAAAAGGAATTGAATAACCTTCACATTTCAGTACAAAGTGCGATTACTTCTGAGTTAAAAATAGACCAAAGCGTTGCGCATAATGGTGTTTGTTTAACGGTTGTTGAAATTAATGATGATGTATACACCGTTACGGCGATTAAAGAAACTTTAGACAAATCGAATTTAGAAACGTTGAAGATTAACGATAAGGTAAACCTTGAACGCGCCATGAAACTTGGCGATAGGCTTGATGGACATATTGTACAGGGTCATGTAGATCAAACAGCGGTTTGCACCGATATTAAAGAAGAAAAGGGAAGTTGGGTGTTTACCTTTAATTATGATGCCACCCTAAATAATATCACTATTGAAAAGGGTTCGATAACCATTAACGGCACGAGCTTAACCGTTGTTAACTCTAAAAAAGACAGCTTTAGTGTTGCCATTATTCCGTACACTTATGAGCACACAAATTTTAACACCCTAAAAATTGGGACTGTTGTAAATTTAGAATTTGATGTTTTAGGAAAATACGTTACAAAACTCTTAGAGCTGAACCTGCTAAAATAACTACTAGCTTTTTTTAAGTAGTTTTTTAACACCGTAAAATAAGGCAAAACAAGCGCCCGTAAGTAACCCTCCATCTATTGGAGTACCAGGTGGTGGTGGCGGTCCGGGTGGTGGTGGTTCACTGCCTTGGGCAACACACACAAAACTTATTAATACAAATAAGATTGAGGCAAATATTCTTTTATTTTGTATCGTCATTGGTACGCAAATGTATAAAAAAAAGCGAGTTAGCAAAACAAATATACAATTATTAACGGAAAAACATCCATGAAACGTTAAAAATCATCGATGAAACACACTATTTACCTTGTAACTCGTTTATTGAAAAACGCACATTTTCTTATAAAATTATATGAGCCAAAAAAATGATCCCTCAATTTTTTTATTCACAAAACAAATATATATAATTTGCTAACAAAACAAAATTTAATTACAGGTTTGATTAACACCATGTTATAAAATAAAAAAGCCCCACATTTCTGTAAGGCTTTTGCAATTTCTAGAAGTGGTCCCACCTGGGCTCGAACCAGGGACTTTCTGATTATGAGTCAGATACTCTAACCAACTGAGTTATAGGACCTGTTGGCTTTCGCTAACATTTCTCTTTAAAAGAGGGTGCAATATTAATACATATTTTATAACTCTACAAGAATTTTTAAGGCTTTATAGTTTGACACAACTCAATTAACACACCATTTGAAGATTTTGGATGTAAAAAAGCCACCAACTTGTTGTCCGCACCTTTTTTGGGTGTTTCATTCAACACTTTAAAGCCTTCATTTTTAAGGCGTTTAATTTCGGCATCAATATCATCTACATCAAAAGCTATATGGTGTATGCCCTCGCCTTTTTTGGCAATAAACTTGGCGATGGGACTGTCTTCATGCGAGGCTTCCAATAGTTCAATTTTGTTTTCGCCCACTTTAAAAAACGAGGTGTTTACGCCTTCGCTGGCTACTTTTTCTATTTTATAGTGTGATTTTCCGAATAATTTAGAGAATAATTCATTCGAATCATCAAGGTTTTTTACAGCTATGCCAATATGCTCAATCTTATTCATGTAAACTTCTTTTGGTTTAAAATACATATTTTACAAATCAAAAGTAAGATAATCTTTAAATATCCGCTATTTTTGCATTTTTAATAGTAATTTTATTCTGTGGAAGAAGAAAGTCAAAGACAAAAAAAAATAGGATCGGTTTTACAACGCGATTTGGTTGATGTGTTACAAAACGCAGCGACCCAAGGCGGCATGCAAGGCGTACTGATTTCGGTAACCAAAGTAAAAGTTACGGTAGACCTCTCTGTGGCTAAAGTATATTTAAGTATTTTTCCCAACAACAAAGGCGCAGCACTTATTGATGGCATAAAATCCAATGCGCCATTAATTAGGCACGAATTGGCGCAGCGTACCAAAAACCAATTAAGGCGCATGCCTAGATTAGAGTTTTTTATTGATGATTCTTTAGAGTATATCGACCAAATTGATAAGTCATTAAAAGGCGAGGAAAACCCAATAAAAGACCCTTCAATTCTCGATAAACGAAAAAAATCGTAGTCGGTTTTTAAATTCCTAAAAGTAAAATACTTTAAAGTAAACCAATCCCGTGCAGGCACACGAGCGTATTTGCCGGAAACCAATTTTGATTTCGAGTAAGTATGTGAGCATTTCAAATCTCCATTATCGAGTAAAACTCATTTTTCTTTTTATATTTAAATCATGAATGTTTCACTGTATATCGCTAAACGTTATTTACGCTCAAAAAGCAGCAACAACGCCATAAATATTATTAGCATTATTGCGGTTATTGGCATAATTCTGGGTGCAGCGTCTTTATTTATAGTGCTTTCTGGTTTTGCGGGTTTAAAAGATTTTACACTGCAATTCTCAACTATTGTCGACCCCGATTTAAAAGCCGAAACCGCCGTTGGGAAATCTTTTTTTATCACTGACGAAGACCTTAACAAATTAAACGATTTAGAAGCGATTGCAGAATTCTCACAAGTTATTGAAGAACGTGTTATTGTAGCCTCGAACGATAAAAACTATTTGGCCACCATAAAAGGTGTTGATGCCCATTTTAAAAACGTTGTTGCCATCGATTCCGTGATCTCACAAGGCAGTTGGCTTGAGCAAAAAACCAACCAGATTGTAGTGGGCTGGGGCATTTCCAACAACCTGTCTTTTGGCGTTTTAAATTATGCCAAACCCATAAACCTATATGTGCCCAAACCCGGAACAGGGCAAATTACATCGGCCAAAAACGCCTTTAACACCGTTAACGCCACTAATGTTGGGGTTTTTGATATTAACGAAACCCTAAACGATACCTATGTTTTTACGTCTATAAATTTAGCGCAAAATCTTTTAAACTATAAGCCCAACCAAGTATCATCAATTGAATTTAAACTAAAACAAGGGGCAGACGAGCTTCAGGCTAAAGAAGCCATCCAAACCGTTTTGGGCGACAGGGTTGTTATAAAAAACCGCGCCCAACTTAACGACGCCCTGTACAAAATGCTCAACACCGAAAATTTAGCGGTTTACTTAATTTTCACCTTGGTTTTAATCATCGCTTTATTTAATGTGATCGGGTCTATTATTATGATGATTTTAGACAAAAAAAAATCGCTCAACACCCTTTTTAATTTAGGTGCTACGATTAAGGATATTCGGAAAATATTCTTTCTACAAGGCACATTAATGTCGGTTTTGGGCGGATTGGTTGGCCTGGGCTTAGCCTTAATAATTTTGGTGCTTCAAATCATGTTCGATTTGGTCATGATAACACCATCGTTGGCTTATCCCGTAACCATTAAAACCGAAAACTTATTTATCGTATTTATAACCATTTCTGTTTTAGGGATTTTGGCCTCAAAAATAGCATCGGCGCGCATTACAAAAGCACTGGTGCAGACGCAATAATTAAAACGGTTTATGGCGAGTTGCCATAAAAATGGCAAACAGGCTTTCACAACTCGCTTTTTTTGAAAAAACAAAAAAGAGCTCAAACAAGTTACTCAATCCTTCTCGCGAGCGTGTTTGTAAACTTTGTTTTTTAATAGAATCTTAGTTTCATTTGTTATAGCAAACGCTTATTTTTGTTCTTAATAAACCTAACTCAAAAAAACCTGCTTATAAATTGAAAGTAATCGGAACAACAAAAATTTCCAATGAAATAGAGGAAATATTAAATAGCGCTGAAAAAAAGCTAATTCTAGTATCACCATACTTAAAACTAAACCAAAGACTGAAAGTTAGACTTTCAGACGCTTTTAAAAAAGTCGATAACGCTTATTTAATTTACAGAGAGAATCAACTTAAAAGTCAAGATTTGATTTGGTTAAAATCATTCAAAAATTTAAAAATATTCTCAATAAAAAACTTACATTCAAAAATCTATCTCAATCAAGATGTTGCTGTAATTTCTTCAATGAATTTATACGAATATTCTCAAATAAACAATCATGAAATTGGGGTGAAACTAGAATTCAATGAGGATCAAAATGAATATAAAGATACTCTGAAAGAAATAAGAATTATGGTAGAATCCGAATATAATGACAATTGTTTTTCTCAAATTTTAGAAAGTATTGAAAATTATTCAATGGGAAGGTTATTTTGGGAACTAAGTGAAAACTATTCATTTAAAAACTATAGAAGTGGCTCACAATATCTTTATGAGTTCATAAGCGATAAAGCTAGAGAAATAACTGAATTTAAAGACTACGAGCTTTATCAAGATAAAACAGCTGTTTTGAGGGCTACCGATTTAGGTAAAGAAAGATTTAACCTTCTGAAAAAAAGATTGAAAGAAATAGCAAATTAAAAATTTAAACCAAACCTTAGCAAACACGCGCAAAAGCGATAGCAGTGGTTAGCTTTTGGCGAGGCGAGCATCGAACCAAAACTAGTAACGGATAGCGCGGTGGCTTGCCATTTGCCCAAAAACATATTGAAATTTTTATTCGTGAAAATTAGTGAAATTCGTGTCCTAAAAACTACTCCACAAACTCATAGCCCGCAAACTTTTCCAACACGGCATCAAAAGCAGCAAACACATCTTTGGAGGCGTCGCTGGTTACCATTTTCATGCGGTGCTCCTTAAAATGCGGGATTCCTTTAAAGTAGTTGGTGTAATGGCGGCGGGTTTCAAAAACACCCAAAGTTTCGCCTTTCCAATCTATAGCCATTTGTAAGTGGCGGCGAGCCGCTTCAACACGTTCTTCCAAAGAAATGGGTGCTAAATGTTCGCCGATTTTAAAAAAGTGTTTTACCTGTTTAAAAAACCACGGGTTGCCAATGCTGGCACGACCAATCATGGCGCCATCCAATCCGTAACTATCGCGCATTTCCATGGCTTTTTCGGGCGATGTAATATCACCATTTCCAAACACTGGAATATGCATGCGCGGGTTGTTTTTTACATCGGCAATCGGTTTCCAGTCGGCATCGCCTTTATACATTTGGGCTCGTGTACGCCCGTGTATCGCAATAGCTTTACAGCCCACATCCTGCAAACGTTCGGCAACCTCAACAATTTTTATGGAATCGTGGTCCCAGCCCAAACGCGTTTTTACGGTAATGGGAATGTTGGTGCGCTTTACCATTTCGGCAGTAAGGCTTTCCATCAGGCAGACATCTTTTAAAATTCCTGCGCCCGCGCCTTTGCTCACCACCTTTTTTACGGGGCAACCAAAATTAATATCGATAATATCCGGGTTTGATGCCGAAACAATATCGATGGTTTGCAGCATACTGTCTAAATTCGCACCGAATATTTGAATACCAACAGGCCGTTCTTTTTCATAAATATCAAGCTTCATAACGCTTTTCGCGGCGTTGCGTATTAAGCCTTCGCTCGATACAAACTCGGTATACACCACATCGGCGCCCTGTTCTTTGCACAACGCACGAAATGGCGGATCGCTAACATCTTCCATAGGCGCTAAAAGCAACGGAAAATCAGGGAGTTCTATGTTATCTATTTTTACCACTAGTATATTTTGGATTGCAAAAGTATTGAAAATGAATGAAATATTTATAAAAGTGCCCTTCAATACCCTAAAAACAATAAATATATCCAGATAAAATCATCTATATTTGCAAAATCTTTTTATGAAGATTGTTGACTATGAAGAATATTAGAAACTTTTGCATTATTGCACATATAGACCACGGTAAAAGCACCTTGGCAGACCGTTTGTTGGACTACACAGGCTCTGTTACCGCTAGGGAAAAACAGGACCAATTACTGGATAGCATGGATTTGGAGCGCGAACGTGGGATTACCATAAAATCGCACGCCATTCAAATGGATTATGAGCTTAATGGCGAAAAATATGTTCTCAATTTAATTGACACCCCTGGGCATGTCGATTTTAGTTACGAGGTATCACGATCCATTGCAGCCTGCGAAGGGGCGTTGCTTATTGTTGATGCGGCACAAAGCATACAAGCGCAAACCATTTCCAATTTATATTTGGCGTTGGAAAACGATTTGGAGATTATTCCAATTTTAAACAAAGTTGATTTACCGAGTGCTAACCCAGATGAAGTTACCGATGATATTGTAGATTTATTAGGTTGCGACCCCGAAGAAGTAATTCACGCCAGTGGAAAAACTGGTTTTGGTGTCGACAATATTTTAAAAGCCATTATCGATCGTGTTCCTGCGCCAAAAGGCGACCCCAATGCACCATTGCAAGCTTTAATTTTCGATTCGGTTTACAACACATTTAGAGGTATTGAAACGTATTTTAGGGTTTTTAACGGCGAAATAAAAAAAGGCCAACACATAAAATTTGTTGCCACAGGTAAGGATTATTATGCCGACGAGGTGGGAACCTTAAAACTAAGTCAAGTTGCCAAACAAAGTGTAAAAGCTGGTGATGTTGGTTATTTAATTACCGGCATTAAAACCGCCAAAGAAGTAAAAGTAGGTGATACCATTACCGATTTTGCCAAACCAACCACCAATATTGTTGAAGGTTTTGAAGATGTAAAACCTATGGTATTTGCTGGTATTTACCCTGTTGACACAGAAGATTATGAAGAGTTGAGAGCCTCGATGGAAAAGCTTCAGTTAAATGATGCTTCCCTGGTATTTCAACCTGAAAGTTCAGCGGCATTAGGTTTTGGTTTCCGTTGTGGGTTTTTAGGCATGCTTCACATGGAAATTATCCAAGAACGTTTAGAGCGCGAGTTTGATATGACGGTGATTACAACCGTACCCAACGTATCGTACTACGCCTATACAAACAAAAACCCAGACGAGGCTTTTGTTGTAAATAACCCGTCCGATTTACCAGATCCTTCAACCATAAACCGTGTTGAAGAACCCTATATAAAAGCCACTATTATTACCAAAGCGGATTTTGTTGGAAACGTCATGTCGCTGTGTATTGAAAAACGCGGTATCATTATCAATCAAACCTATTTAACGCCAGAGCGTGTTGAATTGACTTTTGAAATGCCTTTGGCGGAAATTGTTTTCGATTTCTACGATCGTTTAAAAACGGTTTCAAAAGGCTACGCATCCTTTGATTATTCGCCTATAGGTATGAAAACATCAAAATTGGTGCGTTTGGATATTCTGTTAAATGCATTGCCTGTTGATGCCCTTTCGGCTTTAATACATGCCGATAACGCTCAGAACATTGGTAAAAAAATGTGCGAGAAACTCAAGGAATTAATTCCACGCCAACAGTTCGATATTCCTATTCAAGCGGCTATTGGAGCCAAAATTATTTCCAGGGAAACCATTAAAGCACTCCGTAAAGATGTAACCGCTAAATGTTACGGTGGCGATATTTCGCGAAAGCGTAAACTTCTTGAAAAACAGAAAAAAGGTAAAAAACGTATGCGACAAGTGGGTAATGTAGAAATCCCACAACAAGCTTTTATGGCGGTTTTAAAGCTGAATGATTAAATACGCTTGCAAGTACTTAAAACTTTAAGGGTTTACCTGTTAATTCATTAAATTATTGGCGATTTATTTATTTTTAAAACCCAATAGTCCCTACCGGATGTGCCTTAATATTTGATTGCAGGAATTAAAGTAAAAATGGAATTTTCCAATCTTTTTTTATTGATAATTTCCTTTAATCGGGCGAATACCTTTTTTTTCGTAAAAATAAAATTACCCTAAAATTGTTAACAATTATTTTGTATGTTTATAACATAGTAAACATCATTAATGGTTAAACTTTCAACAAACACTTAAAAACACTGTGTTTAACTCATGCCAAATTTTAAATTTTTTTTACATCAAGCCATTCATTGTTATTAACATTTTTTATTGTTTTAAGGAAACCCATAGTTTGGTTTTCAATTGATTTATAGCTTTTGTAATTGCATTTTTTTGATGTTTTACTGAACCATTTGATATGAAATGGGCATAACTAAATGAGTTTGAAAATATTATTTTGTTTTGCGCATGGCATCTTTATTAATTCAATAAAAACAATTAAAGACCAATAGATGAAAGCACTTTTTTACACTAGAGAATTTCCACCTTATGTTTATGGTGGCGCAGGAGTTCATGTTGAGTATTTAGCAGGCGAATTGGCCAAACTCATGGAAGTGGATGTAAGATGTTTTGGAGACCAAAATAGCACATCGGATAATTTAACAGTAAAAGGCTTTCCGTTTGATGACGGTGTGTTTAAAAACTCGGAGGATAAACTAAAATCCGTATTTAAAACACTGAGCACATGCTTACACATGAATGCAGACCCCATTGATGCCGATGTGGTGCATTGCCATACTTGGTACGCCCATTTTGCAGGTATAGTTGCTAAATTGTGCTACGGCACGCCGCTTGTTATTACAACGCATTCCTTAGAACCTTTAAGACCTTGGAAAAGAGAGCAGTTGGGCAGAGGTTACGATGCTTCTTCTTGGGTTGAAAAAACAGCCATAGAAATGGCAGATGCCCTAATTGCGGTTTCAGAAGAAACCAAAGAGGATGTTATCAAACATTTTAATGTTGACGAAAGCAAAATACATGTTATTTACAACGGTATTAACCTGCAGCAATACATAACGACTTCCGAAACCTCAACCTTAGATGAATATGGCGTTGACAAAACAAAACCTTACGTCCTTTTTGTGGGTAGAATTACGCGTCAAAAAGGCATCATTCATTTGGTAAATGCCATAAAATACATCGACCCAAACACGCAAATCGTACTTTGTGCCGGAGCGCCGGATACGCCTGAGATTGGTAAAGAAATGGAAGATGCCGTTAACGAGGTAAAAAAGACAAGGGACAACGTTATTTGGATTGACAAGATGGTTACCAAAGAAGAAATCATTCAGTTATATTCTCATGCCGATGTATTTTGCTGTCCCTCAATTTATGAGCCATTTGGAATTATAAATATCGAGGCCATGGCTTGTAACACGGCTGTTGTAGCCAGTGCGGTTGGCGGTATAAAAGAAGTGGTTGTACATGGCGAAACAGGACTATTAATTCCTTTGGAACAACAAAAAGAAGCCCCTTTTGAGCCTATTGATCCCGATAAATTTTCAAAAGACTTAGCCGATGGCGTTAACAAGGTCATTAACGATAAAGCCTTAAGGGAGACTATGGCCAAAAACGGGAGGAAACGCGTTGAAGATCATTTTGACTGGATTGCCATTGCCAAACAAGTCGAAAAATTATACAAATCTTTAATATAAAAGTTGTAAATTACAGAAGCACAAGTCTTCTTAAAAACTATATTTTATAACATACAAAACCACAGCTGAAAATGATAAACAACAAAGTATTAGCCATAATATTAGGTGGCGGCCAAGGCTCAAGATTATACCCATTAACACAAGCAAGATCTAAACCGGCCGTTCCCATTGCCGGAAAATACAGATTGGTAGATATTCCAATCTCAAATTGCATCAATTCGGATATTAAACGCATGTTTGTATTAACGCAATTCAACTCGGCCTCGTTAAACAAGCATATTAAAAACACTTATCATTTTAGTTTTTTTAGCAGTGCTTTTGTCGACATTTTAGCCGCGGAGCAAACGCCAAACCACAAAACCTGGTTTCAAGGTACTGCCGATGCCGTGCGCAAAAGCATGCACCATTTTTTAAACCATGAATTCGATTACTTTTTAATACTATCCGGCGATCAATTATACCAAATGGATTATGAAAAAATGATTGAAGCCCATGAGGAAGCCAATGCTAAAATATCAATAGCCACCATTCCGGTTACGGCAAAAGAAGCCACGGAATTTGGAATTTTAAAAGCAGACAACTCCAATATCATAACCTCATTTATTGAAAAGCCCGATGCCAGTTTATTACCAGATTGGACATCGGAAGTAAGTGACGACATGAAAAACCAGGGTAGAGATTACTTAGCATCAATGGGTATTTATATCTTTAACCGGGATTTACTAACCGAGTTAATGAAAAACCCGGACACCAATGATTTTGGAAAAGAAATCATTCCTCAAAGTATAGAAAGCCAAAAAACACTAAGTTACCAATACGAAGGGTACTGGACCGATATAGGTAACATAGATTCATTTTTTGAAGCCAACATTGGGCTTACTGCCGATATTCCAAAGTTCGATTTATACGACAAGAAAAAACGCATTTACACCCATGCGCGCATGCTGCCCACTACAAAAGTGGCAGGCACCATGTTAGAAAAAGCCGTAATAGCCGAAGGTTGTATTATCAGTGCTGCTAAAATAGAGCAATCTGTTATTGGCATTCGTTCTAGAATTGGTGACGAATCTACGGTTATAAACACCTATATGATGGGTTCGGACTACTATGAAAATAATTTAATTATTGATAGAAATAAAACTCCGGTTTTATTGGGTATAGGACAACGCTGCTTTATAAAAAATGCGATTTTGGATAAAAACTGCCGCATTGGCGATGATGTTAGAATAAACGGAGGCACTCATTTAGAAGAAGTTGAAACAGATACCTATATGATTAAACAAGGCATTGTAATTATCAAAAAAGGAGCTACAATCCCTCCAGGATTTGTAATTTAAAAAAAGCTTCTCATAATTCTGATAACTGAAAAAAAACCAAGACTAAAAAAACTTTTATTTTTCTTATGCCAATATAGTTATACCTTGGTGTACCGTTAAATTGGCAATATATATTATCTACTAACATGCAAGACCAAAGAAGAGTTGTAATAGACCATGTTTCGCCCAGCGTTAATGGCGGCGAATTTTATATTAAACGCGTAGTAAACGAAATTGTTAACATAGAGGCCTACATTATGGCCGATGGGCATGATGTGCTTGGAGCATCTGTATTATATAAACACGAAAAGGCCAAAAATTGGCAGGAAACAAGAATGCGTTTGTTGTCAAATGACGAATGGCAAGCCGCTTTTACTGTCGAAAAACAAGGTTTTTATACCTATAAAGTACAAGCATGGGTAGATTACGCCCTTAATTGGAGGCATGGTTTAATCCGAAAAATTAATGACGGGCAGCACGTGCGTTCAGAATTATTGGAAGGCGTTCAGTTTATTGAGGCCATTGTAGATAAAGTAAATGCCGAGGATAAAACTTATTTAAATCACCTGCATCGTATTTTTCAAGATGAAAACGATTATGGCGAAGCCATTACCGAAGCCAGCACAAAAAGACTGTACGACCTGTTTTATAACAATCCTGTAAAAATCCTTGATAACGCATCAAAGGAATTTCGCGTTTATGTCGATAGAAAAAAAGCACGATTTAGTACGTGGTACGAATTCTTTCCGCGTTCGGCATCAGAAAAAGAAGGTGTTCACGGCACATTTAAAGATTGCGAGCGTTTGCTTCCCAGAATAAAAAACATGGGGTTTGATGTGGTGTACCTGCCCCCTATCCATCCCATTGGCGAAGTTAACCGAAAAGGTAAAAACAACACCACAGAAGCCAAAGATGGCGATGTGGGCTCCACTTGGGGCGTAGGTTCTAAACATGGCGGACATAAAGACATCCATCCTGAATTAGGTTCGCTTGACGATTTTAAATCCTTAATTAATAAGGCCAAAGAGAACAACTTGGAAATTGCCATGGATTATGCGCTACAAGCCGCTCCAGACCACCCTTGGGTTAAAGACCACCCAAAATGGTTTAAATGGCGACCGGACGGCACCGTGCAATATGCTGAAAATCCCCCAAAAAAATACCAGGATATTTTACCCATTTACTGGGAAAGCGAAGATTATAAAAACCTTTGGAAAGAATGCTTGGATATTTTAATGTATTGGATAGATTGCGGCATTCACATTTTTAGAGTGGATAACCCACATACCAAACCCTTTTATTTTTGGCATTGGATAATTACCAAGGTTAAGGCAAAACACCCAGATGTTATCTTTTTAGCCGAAGCTTTTACGGCACCTAAAGTAATGCAGCAACTTGCAAAACAAGGTTACACACAATCTTACACATATTTTACTTGGCGAGAAAGCAAACACGAACTTATTGAATATATTGAAGAATTGACCAAAAGCGAGTTAAGCCAATATATGCAGCCTAATTTCTGGCCAAATACACCAGATATCAACCCGTATCATTTACAAGGTGCAAACGAGTCAATGCACATACTGCGCTATGCGCTGGCTGCAACTTTAAGTTCCTGTATTGGTATTTACGGTCCTGTTTTTGAATATATGCTTTCAAGCCCTTTGCTTGGGAAAGAAGAGTATCTCAATTCAGAAAAATTCCAAATAACACATTACGATTGGAACATTCAAAACAAACTGATTACTATTATAGCAAAAATAAACTATATCAGGCACACCAATCCTGCGCTTCAGCAAACCAATAACATTAAATTCTGCCACATAGCAAACGATAACTTAATGGCTTTTTACAAATGGAACGACGATCGTACCAATGAAATTTTTGTGGTTATAAGCCTGGATTCGCACCGATCGCAACAAGGCACCGTTCAAGTACCTCTGCACGATTTAAAGGTACACGCGGGTCAGAATATTGAAATGCACGATTTAATTACAGATAGCCGCTACAATTGGAATAGCGAATGGTGCTATGTAGAATTGCACCCTACCATGCCCTTTCATATTTTCAAGATTAATAAATAGTATGCCAGAACAAGCGTCTATATCGGCCATAAACCAACCTTTTAAGTTTCATAAAAGTTGGAACGAACTGCTTGATAGCAACGAGTTTGTCAAGGTTTTTCTATCGGATGTTTTAGAAGATTATATGGTTAAGCAACGTTGGTACGGCGGTAAGTCGAGCCAGTTGAAATATATAGAACTCGCTGAATATTTTAAAATTCAACAACATGGCGAAATTTATTTCGGACTGATATTGGAGGTTAATTTTGTTGAAGCTTTTTATCAGCACTATTTTTTACCTATTGCATTTGTAACAGATGAAAACTTTGCACAAAACGACAGGATTCTTCCTATTGAAATAAACAACAGAAAAGGCCATATTATTGATGCCGTAAACTTAGAAGCGTTTAGAAAACTGGTTTTTGAGCGTATTGCTACGGCAGAACCTAAAGACACCACAAAAGTACAATACCACAAAAGCCACTTGTTTGAAAACAAAACCTACGAATCGTCAAGGTGTATGGGTGTGGAACAGAGCAACACCTCGCTGGTTTACAACGAAAAGTATGTGTTAAAGTTTTTCAGACGCATTTTTGCAGATAAAAATCCCGATTACGAAATGAGTCGGTTTTTATCAGAAAAAAAAGAGTACAAAAACACCCCTTCTTATTTGGGAAGTATAAATTTAGTGGATTCTGAAAACACCAACCTAACCATCGGCCTTTTGCAAGAATTAATCCCTAACGAAGGCGACGCTTGGACCTATATGCTAAAAGAATTGCATAAGGTATTTTCAAATTTAGAATACAAAAACATAAATATTGATACCCTTCCAAACACCGAATTGTATCAACGCTTAACCATTCAAGATATACCACCACAAATTATAGATTGGGCTGGTTTAAACTTATTTAATCAAATTAAAACCTTGGCGAAGCGCACCGCGGAAATGCACATTGCTTTGGGTTCGGAATTTGAAGAAACCGCGTTTACCCCGGCACATTATAACGGCGATTATTCGGTTTGGTTGAAAAACAAAATGCTCCATCAGTTTCAAAACAGGCTCAATGCCATTGAAAACAACATGCACAAATTAGATGGATTGGCCTTGGTATTGGCCAACGAATTTCTCGATAAAAAAAACCGCATCAGAAAACGATTTGTAGATTTTGATTGGACCAAATTAAAGGGCGAACGCATACGCATTCATGGCGACTACCATTTGGGCCAGATTTTAGTAAAACAGAACGATTTCTATATTATAGATTTTGAAGGCGAACCCGAAAGCACCATCCGAGACCGGAAAGTAAAACAGCCCCCGTTAAAAGACGTTGCAGGCTTATTTAGGTCCTTTCACTATGCTATTTACGCTACCGTATTCAATAATGGCAAAACCCATTACAAAGCTAATCAAGAAGCGTTATTTAAAGCTTCAGAAGTACTGTACCGCTACATTACAGGTTTGTTTTTAGGCACCTATGTGACCGAAACACAAAACGCAAATCTGAATTTAGGATACAATCAAGAACGTATATTTATATTAAAATACTGCTTATTGGAAAAGGCAGTTTACGAATTGGGTTACGAGCTCAATTCGCGCCCCGAATGGGCAGTGATTCCATTAAAAGGAATATCTAACATAATAAATCATTAATCTATGGCACAAGTAAAAGTACACAGTCTATTTACAGAATTCGATATCAACCTTTTTAAAGCCGGAAAACATTTTAGACTTTACAAAAAATTTGGTTCTCATCTTATTACGGTTGATGGTATTGATGGTGTATATTTTGCAGTTTGGGCACCTACGGCAAAACAGGTTTCTGTAATTGGCGATTTTAACTATTGGATGGAAGGCGAGCACCAATTAAACGTGCGTTGGGATTCCAGTGGTATTTGGGAAGGTTTTATCCCGCTGGTTGAAAAAGGAGCGATATATAAATATAAAATACAAAGCAACAACAACGATATTAAAACCGAAAAAGCCGACCCCTATGCAAGACGTTACGAGCACAACCCAAAAACGGGGTCCATAGTTTGGGACGACGATTATAAATGGAAAGACAAAAACTGGATGAAAACGCGTAAAAAGCACAATGCCTTAGATGCGCCTTATTCGGTTTACGAAGTCCATTTGGGCTCTTGGAAAAGGCAGGTTGAAGAAGACCGGTTTCTGTCTTATTACGAGCTTGCCGACGATTTGGTTAACTATGTAAAGGAGATGAATTTTACACACGTTGAGTTGATGCCCATTATGGAGTTTCCCTACGACCCTTCCTGGGGTTATCAAGTTACAGGATATTTTGCACCAACATCGCGCTTTGGCTATCCCGAGGAATTCAAATATTTAGTCGATAAATTCCATCAAGCCGGTATAGGTATCATTCTAGACTGGGTACCATCACATTTCCCGGAAGATGCCCACGGACTAGGGTTCTTCGATGGTTCAAATCTATACGAACACCCCGATAAACGCAAGGGCTACCATCAAGATTGGAAAAGTTTGATTTTTAATTATGAGCGCAATGAAGTGCGTTCGTTTTTAATAAGTAATGCCGTGTTTTGGATGGATCAATACCACGCCGATGGTTTACGTGTTGATGCCGTTGCTTCCATGCTGTTTTTAGATTATTCGAGAGAAGATGGCGAGTGGGAACCAAATATATATGGTGGCAGGGAAAACCTAGCCGTGATAAGCTTTTTAAAGGAATTGAATGAAGAAATTTACAGCTCTTTCCCCGATGTGCAAACCATAGCCGAAGAATCGACGGCATTCCCGGGTGTTTCCAAACCCGTGTTTTTAGGTGGTTTGGGCTTTGGAATGAAATGGATGATGGGTTGGATGCACGATACCTTAGAGTATTTTGCCAAAGACCCCATTTACAGAAAATTCCACCAAAATGATATTACTTTCAGTTTGGCATATGCCTTTTCAGAAAACTTTATGTTACCGCTTTCGCACGACGAGGTGGTGTACGGCAAAAAATCTATTTTAGGAAGAATGCCCGGTGACGAGTGGCAGCGCTTTGCCAACCTTCGTCTTTTATATAGCTATATGTTTACGCATCCCGGAACCAAATTAGTGTTTATGGGCGGCGAATTTGGGCAACAAAACGAGTGGGACTTCCAAGATAGTTTAGATTGGAATTTACTGGAATACAAATCGCATAAAAACTTTCAGCACTTTTTTAAAGCCCTGAACACCTTGTACAAAACCACGCCGGCTTTATTTGAAAAAGCCTTTACTAACGAGGGATTTGAGTGGATTAGTTTCGATGACCACGAAAACTGCGTACTATCGTATATCAGAAAAGGAAAAAAATCAACCGATGATGTGGTTGTAGTTTGCAACTTAACACCAACGGTAAGGGAAAAATATCGTATTGGCGTCACCAAAAAAGGCCAACTTACCGAGGTTTTTAATAGCGATGAAAAAGCCTTTGGAGGTAGCGGTATTTCAAATTCAAAAGAAATTAGCATAAAAAAACAAACTTGGAACGGGAAGGATTATTCGGCAGAAATTACGCTTTCGCCGCTTGGTGTTTCCATATTCAAATTCAAACAATAATCAACCCTTACATAAAACACAATTATTTTGCTGATTGATTGTGTTTTATGTAACCAATCCCCCGTATTTTTATTGAAATTTCATCTTTAAAATATAATGATTTTAGTACTTTCGGCAATTAATTAAATTGCTAATCATTTATGATTTTAAATACCCAATTAGAATACAAAGGAGACTTGTTTCCTGCAACCATAAAAGCCTACAAAAAAGATGTGGATGTTCTGCATTTTTCAACTACAAATAACGTTATCCTTCAACTTACGGTTTTAAGGGATAGCGTATTGAGATTTAGATATACCACCGTTGGTAAATTTGAAAATGATTTTTCGTATGCTATTGATGAAAATGCAAGTAGAGGCTACAACCATTTGGAAATTTCAGATGATGATGAAAAATACATCGTTACCACATCAAAGTTAATCTGCTTCATTTACAAATCCGATTTAAGAAAATCCATTTTTGATGCCATAGACAAATCCCTTATCTGCGAAGACGAAAAAGGCTTCCATTGGGAAGAAAGTTACGAGTTAGGTGGCGATATTGTTAAAATGAGTAAAGCCGCCCAAAACGGAGAAAGCTATTTCGGTTTAGGCGATAAACCAAATCACTTAAACCTAAAAGGAAAGCGATTTGAAAACTGGGCTACCGATTCTTATGCCTACGGAAAAGACACCGACCCTATTTACAAAGCCATACCGTTTTACACGGCATTGCACGACAATAAATCTTACGGTATTTTCTTTGACAACACCTTTAAAACCTATTTCGATTTTTGCCACGAACGCAGAAACGTAACCAGTTTTTGGGCACAGGGAGGCGAAATGAACTATTACTTTATTTACGGCCCTAAAATGTTGGATGTGGTTTCAAATTACACCGATTTAACCGGTACACCCGAATTGCCACCACTTTGGGCATTGGGCTACCACCAGTGTAAATGGAGTTACTACCCGGAATCAAACGTTAAGGAAGTCACCTCAAAATTTAGAGAATTAAATATTCCCTGCGATGCTATTTATTTAGATATCGATTACATGGAAGGATTCCGTTGTTTTACATGGAACAAAGATTATTTTCCAGATCCAAAACGCATGGTTAAAGAACTGGCCGATGATGGATTTAAAACCGTGGTTATTATCGATCCGGGCATTAAAATCGATATGGATTACGATGTATTCCGCGAAGGTTTGGAAAAAGATTATTTCTGTAAGCGCGCCGATGGCCCATACATGAAAGGTAAAGTATGGCCCGGGGAATGTTATTTCCCGGATTTCACAAGACCAGAAGTTAGAAAATGGTGGGCTGGATTATTTAAAGAGCTCATAGAAGATATTGGCGTAAAAGGTGTTTGGAACGATATGAACGAACCCGCCGTAATGGACGTTCCCGGAAAAACCTTTCCTAACGATGTAAGGCACGATTACGATGGTAATCCTTGTAGCCACCGTAAAGCACATAACATTTATGGAATGCAAATGGCACGCGCCACTTACCATGGTTTAAAAAAGTTTAATTACCCAAAACGCCCATTTGTAATTACACGATCGGCTTATTCGGGTACACAGCGTTATACCTCAACTTGGATGGGAGACAACGTAGCATCATGGGAGCATTTACAAATAGCAAATATCCAAGCGCAGCGTTTAGCCATGTCGGGCTTCTCTTTTGCCGGATCGGATATTGGTGGATTTGCCGAACAACCCAATGGCGAATTATTCGCACGTTGGATTCAACTTGGTGTTTTCCACCCATTCTGTAGAACACATTCCTCTGGAGATCATGGCGACCAAGAACCTTGGGCTTTTGATGACGATATAACAAATATTGTACGCAAGTTTATTGAGATAAGATATCAATTATTACCTTATTTATATACCGCGTTTCATCAATATTCGCAGGATAATGTGCCTATGTTAAAATCGTTGGTTTTATTTGATCAAGACGATTCTCAAACACATTACAGAATTGATGAGTTTATTTGCGGTAACCAGCTGTTAATTTGCCCTGTTAACGAGCCAAATGCAAAAGGAAGACGTATGTACATTCCTAAAGGCGAATGGTTTAATTTCTGGACCAATGAGTTGGTTTCAGGTGGTAAAGAAACTTGGGTAGATGCCGATTTAGACAGTATGCCCATTTTTGTAAAAGCAGGTGCTATTATTCCTAAATACCCCATACAGCAGTATGTTGGCGAAAAAACAATTGATGAGTTAACACTTGATGTGTATTATAAACACGGTAAAGAGGATTCTGAATTGTACGAAGACGCCAATGACGGGTTTGATTACAAAAAAGGACGTTACAGTTTAAGAAAGTTTAACTTGACTGGAAATGATAATAAATTGGTTATCAGAATCCATAAAAGAGGAAAGTTCTTTACATCGTACAATACCTTTAAGCTCAATTTAATCGGATTGCCATTTAAAGTGAAATCCATCAAGATTGATAACGAATATATTGATTTAAAAGATGTTAAATTTAATGGTGAGAACTCTCTTGTTGTAAGTAAAGAGGTTACAAACATTCAAATTAAAGGATAGATAATTCTTAAAATTCGACTTTCAAAAAAGCCCTTTCAAAACAATTTTGAAAGGGCTTTTTTTATACCTCTTCCACATCAAAGGGTTTTCCTAAATACACCAACTGAAATCCTTCTTCAATGGCATCAACCTCCAAATTATAAGACGATATAATATGCAGCTCACCTTCATTGTCTTTTATAAATAGAGGAATAATATCCTTGTCCTCATTGGTTATGCTAATCAAGCTTTCGTAGTGCTCTTTATCCTGTAAATCAATCTCCTGTATTGATGGGTGCCTTCTTGTTAAATCTAACAACGAACTAAAATCATCCGTATGGGAAAACAAACCTTCTCTTGGGTTGTTGTTTTCGTCTAGCATTTCATTTGTGGTTACCAATCTAAAAGAACCATTTTCACCAAATTGTTGGCTAAATTTATTAATGGCGTATTTGTTTATATCCGGATTTCCGGTGAGCGCCATTAAATAGCCCATATCATTTAACTCAATATTATCCATTAACCGATCCGAATAAATATTTGTGCTCAAAGCCTCTAGTCCCAGTTCTTTGGCTTTTTTAATGTTTCGTTCGTTACTGTCAATTAGCACCACGTGCCTCCCGTTTGTTGCCAGATAATGCCCAATCAATCTAGATATTTTTGAGGCTCCAACTATTAAAATACCTTCCGATTTTGTTAAAAACACTCCAACTAGTTTTGCAAACCGACGCGCTGTTGTAGCGTTTAATAAAACGGTTCCTAAAACAATCATAAACACTAAAGGTGTTATGTATTCGGCACCAGCAACACCCTGTCGCAATAATTTACTGCCAAATAACGAGGCAATTCCGGCAGCCACAATACCACGCGGGCCAACCCAACTAATAAACAGTTTTTCGTTAAGCTTTAAATTGGATCTGAGCGTGCTTAAAAACACCGCCAATGGCCTAATTACAAATACAATAATGGCAAAAAGGATGACGGTTTTCCAGGTGTACAGCAGCTTTAAATCATCAATATCAATATTTGCCGCCAACAGAATAAATAAAATGGAAATTAGTAAAACACTTAGAGATTCTTTAAAATAGAGCAGTTCTTTTAGGTTTTCCAACTTGCTATTGCCCAAAACCATACCCATTACAACAACAGCTAAAAGCCCAGATTCATGGGCAAAAATCTCGGACTCTACAAAAACCAGCAACACCGTGGATAGCGATACAACGTTTAATAAATAGTGCGGAATGAGCTTTTTGTTAATCGCGAAAGCCAAGGCGTGGGCAAAAGTAAATCCGAAGGTTGTGCCAAAAAGAATAATTTTGCCAAACTCCATTAAGGCCGTTTTTGTAAAACCGCTGTCCCCACCAACGCTTATAAACTCAAATACCAATACCGCCACCAAAGCGCCAATGGGATCTATTAAAATACCCTCCCACTTTAAAACGGCAGAGACATCTTTTTTAAGCGGAATGTTTCTTAAAATAGGGGTAATTACTGTTGGTCCGGTAACAATAACCAATCCTGCAAACAAAAAGGAAAGTTCCCAACTTAAGTTAAAAATAATACGGGCCAATATGCCGGCACCAAAAAAAGTAATGGCAGAACCCAAGGTGATTAATTTGGTAATTACAGGACCTACATTTTTAATTTCCGCTCGTTTTAAGGTTAAGCCACCTTCAAAAAGAATAATGCTTATGGCAAGCGATACAAAGTAGTATAATCCGTCTCCCGGGAAAAGCCCTTTTTTACCATTCCAAATAGGCTCAATCCATTTGGTACCATCTGCACTTAAATATTCGGCAGCTATTGGACCAACAAATAATCCGATTAAAATTAAGGGTAAAATGGCGGGGATTTTAAATTTCCATGCCACCCATTGTGCTAATATGCCTAAAATGATAATACCTGCTAATTCTAACATAAATATTTTTTAAGGCACTAATTTAAGTAAAACAGATGATTCCATGTTTTTAAAAAAATACTATCTTTCACCTTTCAGCAAATAATCAAAATAAACCGTGTCATTAAAACCCTTTAAAAGTATTGGAATTGGTGTAGCTTATTCGCCCAACTTAAAAGCCAATCTCTTTGAGGCCGCTCGTTTAGCTATTTTTTTTAGCTCCAAGTTGATTTTAATCCATGTTGGCGAAAACTCCGAGGAAAAAATAAACATGCTTAAAGTTATTCTTAATAGTTTTAAAAAAGATAACTTAAATTACGAAGTGGTTTTTAAAACGGGTAATCCTGTCGATGTGATTTTATCGACCACAGAAGAAAAAAAGATAGACCTTTTAATTCTTGGCGCCTTACAACGCGAGCAATTTTTAAAATACTACGTTGGCTCAATTGCCAGAAAAATTACCCGCAACGCCAAATGCTCTGTTTTACTGTTGATAAAACCTGCGGTTGAACGCGTACCTTGCGAGCATATTGTGGTTAACGGTTTAAAAGACCCAAAAACAGAGCAAACCATAAAAGTGGCTTTTTACGTAGCCACAAAGTTAAGTTCTGAAAAAATTACTATTGTTGAAGAAATTAAACAAGACCAAATAGCCGTAAAAGTTGATGACGATAAATCGCTAAGACGTGCCAATATTATTAAAGAACGTATCAAGCTAAGGGAAAACTCCAGAATTAAAGAGATTATAAGCCATATTCCCGAAACTTACACCAAAAGCAAAGCCATAAAACTACAACCTATTTTTGGTAAAAAAGGCTATTCTATTGGGCATTATGCACAAATTTCGCGTGCCGATTTACTCGTGATGAATGCACCCTCGAAAATGACCTTTTGGGACCGCCTGTTTCCGCATGATATCGAACATATTTTAACCGAATTACCAACCGATGTTTTAATTTTACAATGAGTCCGAAAAAAAATAATTTAAGAGCCTTTGTTAAGGACTTACCTAAAAATATTTTTTCGGGGTTTGTGGTAAGCCTTATTGCCTTGCCTTTGGGTTTAGGACTTGCTATGGCCAGTGATGCGCCACCCATTTCTGGAATTATTGCCGCCATAGTTGGTGGCATTATGGTATCTATTTTAGGCGGAAGCCACGTTACCATAGCGGGGCCAGGAAACGGATTGGTTGGTGTGCTTTTAGTTGCTATTACTACTTTAGGTTTAGAAAACGCTTATGTTGCCGTTATTTTTTCTGGCGTACTTATTATGGGCTTGGGTTTCTTTAGAATGGGCACCCTTGCCGATTTTTTCCCGTCGTCTGCCATTCAGGGTATGCTTGCAGCCATTGGGCTTATTATTCTTGGCAAACAGTTTCATATTATGCTTGCCCATAAAATTAAGCGCGAAGACACGGTTGATTATCTTTTTGAAATCCCTTTTTCCATCAACGATGCTGTGAATTACGAAAACACAGGCTTAATTTACGCTGCTTTGGCCGGTGTTTTAAGTTTGGTAATTATGCTGTTCTATTCAAAAATCAGGAATAAATATTTACAGCTTATCCCTGCGCCCATGTGGATTGTTATTTTGTCCATTGGGTTTAGTTATTATTTCGAGTTGGGTTTGCACGAACCAAATCCCATAGCAAAAGAATATATGATTTCCGGCATTCCATCCATTCAAAATATAATTTCGGATATTCCAACGCCTAATTTCAGCAATATTTGGTCGTTTTCCTTTTGGGGAAGCGTTTTGGCCTTAACCCTTATTTCGGGCATTGAATCATTGTTAAGCATTAAGGCAGTTGATAAACTAGACCCGGAAAAAAGACGCTCCAATGTAAACAAAGACCTTAAAGCCTTGGGTTTGGCCACGGTTGGCAGCGGTTTTTTGGGCGGATTAAATGTGGTAACCGTTATTGCGCGTAGCTCGGTTAACGTAAATAATGGTGCCAGCAACCGCTCGTCAAACTTTTTTCACGCCGTTTTTTTGGTGTTATTTATTGTTTTGTTTAGCACGCAACTTACCCGAATTCCGTTGCCTGCATTAATGGCTATATTAGTGTATGCTGGGTATAAATTAGCGTCGCCTCGCGTTGTCACCAAAATATTTTCAATAGGAAAAGAGCAACTTATCATCTTTTTTGTAACCTTAATCCTGACTTTAAAAATAGGGTTGATTACCGGCATAATTGCTGGGGTTATTACCACATTAATCATTCATTTTATTATTAGTAAAAGTGTTGGACTGTTTTTTAGAAACGTTTTAAAACCCAATGTTTTAATGTTTAAGGAAACCGCTGACGATAACAATTATTACGTTAGTGTTAAACATTTTTGCAGTTTTTTAAATTACTACAGACTTAAAAAACAACTTGATGCCGTTCCTGAAAATGAAGATGTTATTGTAGATTTTTCGTTGTGCGAGTTTGTGGATCATACCGTGATGGAAAACATGCACAGCTACCAAGAATTATTTAATAAACGCGGTGGTCATTTTGATGTGATTGGTTTAGACATGCACGATACCGACTCCAAACACCCGTTTGCTTTAAGGCGCATGCTTCCGGTGCCAAGAATTATTAAAAATAGTTTAACAAGGCGCCAAACCAATATGGAGGTTTTGGCCGAAGACTACAACTTTAATTACAGCCCTAAAAAAGAAAAAGAAGTATCGGCTTTAAACCTATTTCAGTTTTTCAGCACCAAACACATCAATCATATTTACAATAAATTAGTGCATAAAAAAAACACTATTTCGTTGTTCGATATTGAGTTTTCAGAAGGTGAACTTATCACTAAAGAAGTGGTGCGTTCCACCATGCTTCATATCGAATTAAATCATACCATCCCAAAATTCACCTTGGATAGGGAAGGTTTTTTGGAAAAAGTATCGGCGCTTGCCGGCTTTAAAGATATTGATATTGAAAACCACGACGATTTCTCCGATCGTTTTTATTTGCAAGGCGAAAACGAAAAGGCAATTAGTGCCTTTTTTAATGACGATTTAACACATTTTTTTGAAAGCAACCCGTACTACCATGTAGAATCTAACGGAAGCTCTTTACTCATTTTCGGAAAGGAACGTTTGGCAAGTATAAAGGAAATTAAAGCCTTGTTCGACTTTGGAAAGCGTTTAAAAGATGTTATTGCACCAAACTAGCCCTCTGAATTCTTAATATATTCTTAACCTTCATAAGAATTCACAATAGATTTCTTAATTTTACGCCGCTATGAAATGAGTCTTATTAAATTTTTGATACCGCCCGTAAAATTTAATGACGAATTACATCTGACATATAAAAAACAACAACTATTAACAGATGAACTTATACCCCATAAATGCCGGTAATTTTAAGCTAGATGGTGGCGCCATGTTTGGTGTGGTCCCTAAGTCATTGTGGCAACGCAGCAATCCTGCCGATTCCAATAATATGATTGATCTCACTGCCAGATGCTTGCTTATTGAAGATGGCAATCGCCTTATTTTAATAGATAACGGTATGGGCGATAAACAATCCAGTAAATTTTTTGGCTACTATCACCCTTGGGGAAACGAAACTTTAGACAACTCGCTTAAAAAATACGGGTTTCATAAAGATGACATTACCGATGTGTTTATGACGCATTTGCATTTTGACCATTGCGGCGGAAGCATTACATGGAACAGCCAAAAAACAGGCTACGAAACAGCCTTTAAAAACGCTCACTTTTGGAGCAACAAAAACCATTGGCAATGGGCAACCCAACCCAATAGGCGTGAACGCGCCTCGTTTTTAAAAGAGAACATTTTACCCATGGAAGAAAGCGGACAGCTAAAATTTACCGCGCTCCCAGATACCGATTTACTTAAAAACTCAGCCCTTGGGTTCGATATATTTTTTGCCAACGGCCACACCGATAAACAAATGATTCCCATGATTAACTACAAGGGGAAAACCATTTGTTTTATGGCCGATTTATTGCCAACCGTAGGCCATTTGCCTTTACCCTATGTAATGGGTTACGACACTAGGCCGCTTTTGACTTTAGACGAAAAAGAAAAGTTTTTAAACCTTGCTGCCGATAATAATTTCTACTTGTTTTTAGAGCACGATGCCCATAACGAAATTATTACCGTAAAACACACCGAAAAAGGCGTGCGATTAGCAAGCATATTATCTACAAACGATATATTCAATTAACCTATAATTTATTACAAATGAACTTTACAAAATCATTCCTACTTACCGCATTAATAGCGTCTATATTTTATGGCTGTGGTAGTACAGCAAGCATCATATCAACACCGGTTGAAAACATTGATGCCATTCCTTTAAAGGTTTCAGAGCTAACCGAAGCCGAAAAACAAAACTGGGGTCATTTAGACTTGGTACAAGACACCATTCCCGGCATGAGTGTAGATAAAGCTTACGCTGAAATTATTAAAAACAAAAAAGGAAAATCCGTTATTGTGGCGGTTATCGATTCAGGCATTGATATCGATCACGAAGATTTGAACGCCAACATTTGGACCAACACAAAAGAAATTCCGAATAACGGAAAAGACGATGATAATAATGGATACGTAGACGATATACATGGGTGGAATTTTTTAGGAGATGCCTATGATGAGCAATTGGAATATGTGCGCTTAATTGCAAGCGGAGATACATCAAATCCTCGCTATAACGAAGCAGTCGCTTTACATGAAAAAGAATCAAAAAAATATTTGGAAAGAAAAACCCAGTACGACCAAATTGCGCAGGCTGTAAAAAATGCCGACGATATTTTAACCCAACATTTGGGAAAAAGTGATTATACCATTGAAGAGGTAAATAAAATTAAAACCGAAGACCAAAATTTATATCAAGCCATTCAAATCGCTAAGAACATGAATCTTAATGGGTTGACTTTAGCTGAAGCAAAAAAAGAAATTAATGATGCTTTAGAAAGCATTAACGAGCGTTTAAACTACCACTTTAATAAAGATTTTAAAGGGAGAACCACGGGTGATGACATTAATGATTTATCTGATGTAGGTTACGGTAACGGCAATGTTAAACCCGTAAAAAAATCTGAATCACACGGTACACATGTGGCAGGTATTATAGCCGCTGTACGCAACAACGGAAAAGGCGCTAATGGAGTTGCCAATAACGTTGAGATTATGTCTATAAGAGCTGTACCAAATGGTGATGAATACGACAAAGATATCGCGTTAGCCATCCGTTACGCCGTAGATAATGGCGCAAAAGTAATTAACGGTAGTTTTGGTAAATCGTTTTCACCACACGCCCAATGGGTAAGAGATGCTATAAAGTATGCTTCAGATAACGATGTGGTATTTGTGCATGCCGCCGGTAACTCTGGCGAAAATGTTGATATTGAGCCTAACTTCCCTGATGATAATGTGGATTTTGTTGAAATTTCAAATACATATATTCGAGTTGGTTCCTTAACTTCAAAATACGGGTCGAACATGATTTCCAGCTTTTCAAATTACGGAAAAAAGAATGTAGACGTATTTGCACCCGGATCGGCAATCTATTCTACATTCCCGGAAAACGAATACAAAAGCATAAGCGGAACTTCTATGGCTGCTCCTGCTGTTGCCGGTGTTGCGGCTTTAATTCGTTCGTATTTCCCAAAATTAAGTGCTGCACAAGTAAAACAGGTTATTTTAGATTCCGGACTTGCGGTTAAAACCAAAGTTATTGTTGGTGGCGATACCAATAACGTGAAACCTTTTGCCGATTTATCAAAATCATCAAAAATGGTTAACGCTTACAATGCCTTAATTATGGCATCAAAAATTTAAACCTTTAAAAATTGATTTTAAAGAGGCTGTCGAAATAGTCTAATTCGACAGCCTCTTGTTTATAATTCTATCAAAAAAATTCAATAAAAAAATAATCTATCATGAAAAAAATAATGCTTCCTTTTTTCAGTTTTTTACTAGTGCTATCCTGTAATAGTCAAAAAAATATAGCCGTTGCCCAAACACCAACGCCCACAATGCCAGCATCAGCACCAAACTCAGGTTATTGGCAGCAACATGTAGATTATAAAATGCATATTGATATGGATGTAAACACCTATCAATACAAAGGAAAACAAGAATTGATATATACCAATAACTCGCCAGATGTTTTATACCGTGTCTATTATCATTTGTATTTTAATGCCTTTCAACCCGGAAGCGAAATGGATGTGCGCTCCAGAACCATTGCAGATCCAGATGCTAGGGTTGGCGATAGAATAAGCAAATTAAACCCTAACGAAATTGGTTATATAAAAGTAAATTCTTTAAAACAAAACGGTGTAAATATTAAACATGAAACCGTTGGTACTGTTTTAGAAGTCGATTTAGCAAAGCCTATTCAACCGGGTGAAAAGGTGACTTTTAACATGGATTTTGATGCCCAAGTTCCGGTTCAAATTCGCCGTTCGGGCAGAAACAGTAAAGAAGGTGTGGCACTATCCATGGCGCAATGGTATCCTAAAATGGCGGAATACGATTTTGAAGGTTGGCATGCCGACCCATATATTGGAAGGGAATTCCATGGCGTTTGGGGCGATTTTGATGTTAAGCTCAGTATTGATAAAAACTATATTGTTGGCGGTACGGGCTATTTACAAAATCCCAATCAAATTGGTTATGGTTACGAAACCGGCACGGTTAATAGACCCAATACCGATAAACTCACTTGGCATTTTAAAGCTCCTAACGTGCACGATTTTACATGGGCTGCAGACCCAGATTATATACACGATGTGTTACAAATGCCCAATGGCCCAACACTTCATTTCCTGTACAAAAAAGATTTGAATGCCAATGAACTGGAAAATTGGAAAAAACTTCAGCCTAAAACAGCTGAACTCATGCAGTTTTTCAATAAGCACATTGGTAACTACCCGTACAAACAATATTCTGTAATTCAAGGTGGCGATGGCGGTATGGAATATGCCATGAGCACATTAATAACAGGAAAAAGAAGTTTTGGTAGCTTGGTTGGTGTAACAGCACATGAGCTAGCTCACAAATGGTTTCAGTTTTTACTGGCCACAAACGAAACAAAACACGAATGGATAGACGAAGGCTTTACGGTATACATAAGCAATCATGCCATGAATGAGGTTATGAATCAGGGCAAAAAAAACCCTTTAACAAGTGCGTACAACAGCTACATAGGTTTGGCAAAATCTGGATTAGAACAACCGCTTACCACACATTCCGACAGATACGAATTTAACAGCGTTTACAGTACTCAAGCGTATAGCAAAGGCGCTGTGTTTTTAGCCCAATTAGGTTATGTTATTGGCGAAGAAAATTTACAGAAAACCATTAAAAAATATTTTAACGATTTTGCCTTTACACACCCAAAACCCTTTGATATAATACGAACTGCTGAAAAGGTTTCGGGCTTGGAACTCGATTGGTATTTTATAGATTTTGCACAAACCACAAATACTATTGATTACGGTGTTAAATCCGTTGAAGGGAACACGATTACTTTAGAGCGTATCGGGTTAATGCCCATGCCTATTGATGTAACGGTAACCTATAACGATGGAAGCAGCGAAGATTTCTATATCCCATTAAGAATGATGCGTGGCGAAAAACCAACAAAGGCGACGATAATAAAAGATTGGGCTTGGGCTTATCCCACCTATGCGTTTGAAACCTCAAAGGCCATAAAATCGGTTCAAATAGACCCTTTGGAAATGATGGCAGACGTTGATAAAACGAATAACAGAATCAGTATTTAAAGTTACTATAAAAAAGCGTTGAATAACTTAATTGCATATCGGTTATTCTTTTAATAGGTTTGGATATACTAATGTTGGCAACCATAACAAAAAAATGCAATTAAAAGATAAAACGGTTTTAATAACAGGTGGAGCATCTGGAATTGGCAAAATAATGGTTCGTTTAATGTTAGAACGAAAAGCCAAAGTAATTATTTGGGACATTAATCAAGAAAGCATTGATAAAACCATAGCTGAATTTTCAAACATTGGAGAGCTATTTGGGTACAACGTTGATGTTTCAAACCTGAAACAAATTCAAGATACCGCTAAAAAAGTTAAATCGGAACAAGGTGTTGTTGATGTATTAATCAATAATGCCGGCATAATAGTAGGCAAATATTTCAATGAGCATACAGCCTCCGATATTATGAAAACAATGGAAATTAATGCAACTGCCCCCATGTTTATCACCATGGAATTTCTTAAGGATATGTTGCATCAAAATTCAGGACATATTTGCAATATTGCTTCGTCTGGCGGGTTGGTTTCAAACCCTAAAATGTCTGTTTACGCAGCAAGCAAATGGTCGCTCATCGGTTGGTCGGACAGTTTGCGTTTGGAGATGAAGCAATTGGATAAAAAAATAAATGTTACCACAATAATGCCCTACTACATCAATACAGGTATGTTTGATGGCGTAACATCCAAAATTCCAATTCTTGAACCGGAAACCGCAGCGTTAACAATTGTTAAGGCGATTGAGAAGAATAAAAAATTAATAAGCATCCCGGGCTACATTTACAGATTTACACGTTTCGGTCAAGCCGTAATGTCGATTAATATTTTTGATTGGTTTGCTGGAGATGTGCTCGGAATTTATAAAACCATGGAGCATTTCACAGGTCGTAAAAAGTAACGTTTAAATGGACTAGTCCTAAATCAAATCCACACAAATTATTACAGTTATTCTATCTTTTCTTTTAAAAAAATTTGTCGGATTACACATTAATCGTAATATTGCAATTAACTAATAAAAGGAAAGTGGGACTCTCAAAAACCGAAATGTTTACAGACCAACAAAATGAAATTGCACTTTTCGCAAAAGTTTTTGGTCATCCTGCCAGAGTAGCAATCTTACAACAACTCTTTAAAATTGACGCTTGCTATTGTGGTGATTTGGTCAACGAAATTGGATTGGCACAACCAACCATTTCGCAACATTTAAAAGAATTGAGACATTTAGGATTAATTAAAGGGAATGTTGAAGGAACAAGCGTTTGCTATTGCATTAACGCCGAAAATTGGATAAAAATGAAAGAGACTATGCTGCAATTTCTAAATCAAGATATCTCCAATAATGAAGACTGTTGTTAAAAAAAATTGACTAATAAACCGTTTAATCGCAACAAACATGATAACCGAAAAAACAACCTTGTACACCGAAATTAAACGTGTAATTAACGCTTTAAATATTGATGGTATATCCAATGAACGTAAAGCAATTTTACAACCGCTAGCGGATTTTATTCAGGCAAAAGTTTCAAATCATCAAGAAATTCGCATCAACTTTATCTGCACGCACAATTCACGAAGAAGTCATTTATCACAAGTTTGGGCGCAAACCCTGGCTTATTATTTAAATATTAAAAATGTGTTTTGTTATTCAGGTGGCACAGAAACCACGGCGCTTTTTCCAATGGTTGCAAAAACATTGCGGAACTCGGGATTTCAAATAAAAACCATTTCAAAAAGCGAAAATCCCATTTACGCTATTAAATATGCCGACAACGCGCATCCAATCATCGGTTTTTCAAAAAAAATGGATGATGATTTTAATCCAAAATCCGGACTTGTAGCGGTTATGACTTGCGATTCGGCAAATGAAGCCTGTCCTTTAGTTCCAGGCGCAGAACAACGCGTCCCGATAACTTTTGTAGACCCAAAAGCTTTTGACAACACCCCACAACAGGTTGAAAAATACCATGAAAGAAGCCTGCAAATCGCCACCGAATTGTTTTACGTTTTCTCGCAAATAAACCCCTAAAAAATGGCAGCAAAAAAACTAAGCTTTCTCGACAGAAATCTAACCTTATGGATATTTGTAGCCATGGCCATTGGTGTTGCGCTTGGCTATTTTATACCCTCATTTCCCAACATTATAAACTCGTTTAATAGCGGAACAACAAATATTCCGATTGCCATCGGGTTGATTTTAATGATGTATCCACCTTTGGCAAAGGTCAATTATTCTTTGTTACCAAAGGTATTTAGAAACACAAAAATACTTTCCATTTCGCTTATCCTTAATTGGATTATCGGTCCTGTTTTAATGTTTGTTTTGGCCATAACCTTTTTACGTGATTATCCCGAATATATGGTCGGACTCATTTTAATTGGTTTGGCACGTTGCATCGCTATGGTTTTGGTGTGGAACGACCTCGCGGAAGGCAGCAGCGAATACGGCGCGGGTTTAGTGGCGTTAAATAGCATTTTTCAAGTGTTTGCCTACAGTTTTTATGCCTGGGTTTTTATCACGGTTCTGCCGCCTTATTTTGGATTTGAAGGCGCTATAGTAGATATTTCCATAGGAACGATTGCTGAAAGCGTCGCCATTTATTTGGGAATTCCTTTTGTAATGGGCATATTGAGCAGACACATTTTAGTAAAATTAAAAGGCGAGGCATGGTACAGCAATACATTTATTCCAACCATTTCGCCAATTACCTTAATTGCCCTTTTGTTTACCATTGTGATTATGTTCTCGCTGAAGGGCGAATTAATTGTTAAAATCCCGATGGATGTCCTCATCATTGCAGTGCCGTTGCTTATCTATTTTACTTTAATGTTTATTATAGGTTTCTTCGTTACCAAGGCATCAGGCGCAAAATACGATAAAACAGCTTCGGTGGCATTTACAGCGGCAGGCAATAATTTTGAATTGGCAATTGCGGTTGCCATTGCGGTTTTCGGACTAAATTCTGGCCAAGCATTTGCCGGAGTTATTGGGCCTTTGGTTGAAGTCCCCGCATTGATTTTATTGGTTAAGGTTTCCTTTTGGTTACGGAAAAAATATTACGATAAAACCAACGAATAAAGCCGTACTTACTATCAATTCAATACATATTTCTGCATTAAGGTTATTTGTATAATTATTCGTTTAATGTTCTTAAAGTAGCTTGGAAACCACCAATTGACCAACTAACAAATACATATTTTACTACCTTTGGCTTTTAAAACCATTGTTGTTGAAACTTACCTACTCAAAAAAAGAAAAACTTAAAAGCAAAAAACTCATAGACCAGCTGTTTGTAGAGGGGCAATCGGTTTCTGCGTATCCACTGCGTTTGGTGTATTTGCAAACCAATTTTGATGATGGGATTGTTGCAAAAACCGGGGTTTCGGTAAGTAAACGCAACTTTAAAACCGCCGTTGATAGAAACCGTATAAAACGTTTATTAAGAGAAGCTTATAGACTAAATAAAGCCGATTTTTTTAACAATTTAACAACACAACATGCGTTTATGATTTTGTACATTGGCAAAGATAAACCCACATTTACCCAAGTTGAAACCAAAATGAAACACGTATTTAAAAAGTTTTTGGACAAGGTTTCAGAATAATATAAAAGACCCACAACATGAAAAATCTCCTAAAAAAGAACGTAATTATTCCAGTTCTAGCATTAACTATCCTTTTTACGGGATCGGCTTTTAAAAACGATTTTTTTGAAATCGCCAAACAAATTGAAATATTCACCACTTTGTTTAAAGAACTCAACATGAATTATGTTGACGAGACCAATCCGGGTGATTTAATGGATACCGCCATAAAAAGCATGTTGGCCGATTTAGACCCCTATACCAACTTTTTAAACGAACAAGATGTTGAAGCCGCCAGAATCAATAATACCGGCGATTATATTGGAATTGGAGCCAAAGTGCGAACCCTTAAAGACAAACTCGTTATTGTTGAGCCTTATAAAGATTATCCAGCCGATAAAGCGGGTTTAAAAGCCGGAGACGAAATTATTAAAGTGGGCAATACCTCTGTTGAAAGCTATAAAGATGATGCGGGCAATTTACTAAAAGGTGCCCCGGGAACTTCGGTTGAAGTGACTTATAAACGACAAAACCAAACCAAAACAGCCACCATAAACAGAGCGGAAGTAGAGATTAATGCGGTACCTCATTTTTCAATGATTAATGAAAAAACCGGGTATATAGTGCTGTCGCAATTTAATAACAAGGCAGCCTCACAAACCAATTACGCACTTCGGGATTTAAAGGCTCAAGGTGCCGAACGCATAATTCTGGATTTACGCGGCAACCCGGGTGGATTGCTAAACGAGGCCATAAAAATTGTTAATTTATTTGTGCCAAAAGGGCAATTGGTGGTAACCACAAAATCTAAAGTAAAAAAATATAACCGAACCTATTATACACAAAAAGATCCGATTGATACCGAAATTCCTTTAGTGGTCGTAATCGATGGCGGTAGTGCATCGGCAAGCGAAATTGTTTCCGGCGCATTACAAGATTTAGATCGCGCCGTAATTGTGGGCTCCAGAAGTTTTGGTAAAGGTTTGGTGCAGCGCCCAAAAATTCTAACCTATGGTACGCAGGTTAAAATAACCATTTCCAGGTATTATACGCCTTCGGGCCGATGTATCCAGTCTTTGGATTATTGGAATAGAAACGATAAAGGCGAGGCCGTTAGGGTAAAACAAGAAAATTACAATGCTTATAAAACCAAAAACGGTCGACAGGTTTTTGATGGCGGCGGCGTGTTCCCTGATGAAAACTTAGGCACCTTAAAAAACTCTGCGGTTATTAATGCCATAGCAAACGAAAACCTGATCTTTGATTTTGCCACACAATATTATTACAACAATCAAATCACCGATATTGATGATTTTAAACTATCGGCTTCAGATTTTTCAGATTTTAAAAACTATTTAAAGGCCAATAATTTTTCCTTTGAAACCCAAACCGAAAAAGTCCTTTTAAAAGCCTTTGAAACGGCTGAAAAAGAAGATTTAGGTGATGCCATTAAAGCGGATTACAACACCTTAATTTCAAATTTAAGCACTTCAAAAACCAAAGCTATTGACGAGAATAAAGACTATTTGTTAACGCTTTTAACCAAGGAGATTGTAAAACGCTATGTTTACAGAGAGGGTTTATACGACTATTACAAAATTAACGACCCAAAAATAAAGAAAGCTACCGAAATTCTTAATAGCCCTTTAGCCTATTCCAATTATTTAAGATAAAACAGTATCTTTATACTTATATTCTATTCCCCCAAGTAATGAATAAATTAATTAGACTTATACTAATTGTACTTTGCTGTAATATCGCTTCTTCTCAAAGCAAACTTACGCACGATGTGTATTTTGATACCGATAAACACGTTGTACCATCTACCGAAGAAAACAGATTGCTGCTCTTTATCTCTAATTTAACCGATATCGATATTGAATCTATTTCCATTTATGGTTTTTGTGATGATGTTGGGGCCGATGATTATAACTTAATACTATCGCAACAACGCGCCGATGCTATAAAATCTATTTTTTCCAATAACGAAATAAGCGAATCATTAATTTCCAATGTTGATGGAAAAGGTAAAATTTTACTCAAAATAGTTAATGAAAAGAACCTTTTGAAAATTAGGGGTTTAAACCGAAAAGTAGAAATTATTGTAAAGCCAAAGCCGAAAATTGTTGAAGAAGTAAAGCCCATTGCGGAAACTGACAAAAAGAAAGATGTCCCGGAACAAATAAAAAGCAAACTTAAAGTTGGCGATAAAATAACTTTTGAAAATATTTTATTTAAAACGGGGTATGCTACGGTTACCCCCGGTTCTAAAAAAATACTAAACGCTATTGCCAATGCTTTGGTTGAACGCGACGATATTTATTTTACCATTCAAGGGCATGTTTGCTGTACGCAATTTTCGCGAGATGCCGTAAACAGAAAAACCAAAAAACGTAATTTATCTGAAGCTAGGGCGAAATATGTATATAATTATTTTGCCAAAAAAGGCGTTAGTAAAAAAAGGATGCGCTATATGGGTATGCGCCGAAAATTTCCACTTGGTGGCGACCCAAAATTTGATAGACGTGTTGAAATTTTAATTACGTATGTGGGTAATGAGAATTAAAAATGTATGGTTAATAAAATTAACTTTTTTACCTTATACTTATTTTTAATAAGTACCTATTGTATTTCTCAAAACACCTTTGTGCCTGATGATAATTTTGAACAAGCTTTAATCGATTTGGGCTACGATATAGGTCCTTTAGATAATTTTGTACCTACTGCAAACATTAATACCGTAACCAATTTAGATGTCGCCTCATTAAACATTTCCGATCTAACCGGGATTCAAGATTTTGCAGCCTTATCTATTCTTGATTGCTCGGATAATAATCTTTCCAGCTTATCAATTAGCTCCAATTTAAACCTTACCGAATTATTTTGTAACAACAACGCCTTAACCAGTTTAAATGTTTCGGCACTTTCGCTTTTAAAAATACTGTGGTGCGATTTTAATCAGCTTACAGCCATTGATGTTAGTAATAATTCAGATTTAATTTCATTAACCTGTGGTGATAATTTGATAACCAGTTTAGACGTAACACAAAACTTAAATCTAAATGTTTTGGTGTGCGAAAACAATCAAATACTAAATATAGATGTGACCCAGAATTTAACCCTAAACTCTTTACTTGTAAGAGGTAATCTGCTCACCACTTTAGATGTTACCAAAAACACCAATTTGGCTTTTTTAGATTGTGGCATCAATCAGCTCACTAATTTAGACGTCACCCAAAATTCCAATTTGCGTGTTTTACTCTGCTTTAATAACCTATTAACAAGTTTGGATGTTACCCAAAATACACTGCTTAGCGATTTAAGTTGTGTGCATAATCAAATTACACAATTAGATATGTCTAAAAACACTTCATTGGTAAATTTAGATTGCAGTCATAATGATTTGTGCTGGCTAAACATTAAAAATGGCACCAACGAAAATGCAACCATTATGCATTTTGATTTTAATCCTAATTTAACCTGTGTGGTAGTGGACGATGCCTCACTAAGTTACCCAAATTGGAAACCTTATCCGTATTCAAACTTTGTTAACGAATTATCCGAGTGCTCAAATTTTGTTCCGGTTGACACGTTACAGAATTTTATTGGTACAAACTATACTTTACCTGTACTTAACGACGGAAATTATTATACCCAATCAGGCGGAAACGGTACGTTATTACAGGCTGGAGATGTTCTAAACAGTTCTCAAACAATTTATATTTACAACGAAACAAGTTGCGATAGCAACGAATCCAATTTTACGGTTACCATTACAACCGAAGATTATTTTATTCCTAAATATTTTACACCAAACAACGATGGTAAACACGATTATTGGGTCGTTACAGACATAAATAACAGTATAAATAACATTTCAATTTATAACAGGTATGGGCAATTACTAAAGTTTTTGCTTCCTAATTCCCAAGGTTGGGATGGGATTTATAATGGTGAATTATTACCAACAGATAGTTATTGGTACAAAATTACCTTAAACAACAGAGAAGTTTTACGAGGTTATTTTGCTTTAAAAAGATGATTTTTTTATCTTTTTGTTTCTCTACTTTTAATAGTCATCTATGAAGTGTATTTAAAAACAGCCGATTAACACTCTGTTTTGTCGGTATTAGCGTGTGCTTCATCTAAGTTCGTGTATTTTAACCAAATAAATTTGAGAATAGTCTAAAAATTTCGTGCTAAAATCTTTGTTGCTATAGGTTTGGGGTACCCAATAAATAACAAATCTATTGAACATGAAAAAAATTACTTTATTATTCGTTTTAATTTTTACATTAAATAATGTTTTTGCATCAGATCATGTAAAAGAAGACAATCTACAAAAGACAAATACTGATAATAAAAAAGAAGCAGCTACAACAAATAACTCCAAATTAATAGCTGGTTCTTTTTACGGTGAAGACTTATCAGAAGGAGATTTAGTTAGCTTAAAAAACCTAAAGTTTAAAACAGGATATCGTTATTTAACGCCAGAATCTAAAGACGTTTTAAAAGAATTAGCTGAATTTTTAGTTCAACGTACAGATATTTACTTTACAATAAATGGTCATGTTTGTTGTACCAGTGGAGGAATTGATGCTAAAAATAAAGAAACAGGAATTGCAAACTTAAGTATTGTAAGAGCAAAATACATTCGTGATTATTTAGTAAAGTATGGTGTAGATGCTAAAAGAGTTAGATATAGAGGTTTAGCTGGAAAATATAACTTAGAAGAAGAAGGAAGAGTAGACTTATATATTAGACGTGTTGCTGATGTTTTATACTACTAACTAATTGAAAAACCGACCGTATAAAATTGCTAGTAATGTACATTTTAAAAATCTGAATACATTTAAAAAAATCTTCGCTTTATTTTTAAAACACAATTGTAAAAAAGGTTTATTTATTGGAACACCATAACAATATGAGGTATATTATCTTCAAGATATTCATCACCAATAGCCTTAAAACCTAAATTATTATAAAATTTATTCAAATATGTTTGAGCCGAAATTTTAATTTTTGTTTCATTAAAATGATTTTTCACGGCCTCAATTGAAGCTTTCATTATAGCATATCCATATTTATATTGGCGTTCGTTTTTTGCAACCACTACACGACCAATACTGGCTTCATCAAAATAATAACCTGGTTTAAAAATACGCGTGTAAGCTATTATTTTATCATTTTTAATACCTAAAACATGCAGTGCTTTTTCGTCTTTTCCATCTAAATCTTGATACACACAATCTTGCTCCACTACAAAAACTTCGCTACGTAATTGTAATAAATAGTACAACTCGTCGATTGATAATTCTTGGAATTTTTTAACTTTTATTTCTAACATGAAATTCGTTATTGTGAGTTTTTTTAAGGCGTAAAAATATTTTTAACTCATCTTATTTTAAACTATTTTAAACAGATTACCACGTCGTAAACTTCTTGGAATGACGTTTTAATTTAATCTTGAACGATAACATCTTTCGCATCATCTTTTCCAAATTCCGGTTGGATATTTACGTGGTTGATACCGTATTTATCCAACAAAAAATCTTCAATTTTATGTAAAATAATATCAAATTGAGATAGGGTTATATCTTCTTTAAAATCGATGTGTGCTTCCAAATGAATTTCATCTTCGTTCAGTTGCCAAATGTGTACATGATGTACATTTTTAATGTTCTCAAAGGTATTGATTTCATCTACTATTTTATGGATAGGCGTTGAATCTGGTGTAAATAACATGAGTACTTTAGTGGAATCCTTTAGCAAATCAAAACCCATCCAAATTAAATAAACCGCAATAGCAAAAGTAAGCACACTATCTACCCAAAATAATTGGTAGTATTTCATAAGCAACCCACCGATAAAAACCGCAACACTCGCCATCATATCGGTTAATAAATGGAGGTAGGCGCTTTTCATGTTCATATTGGATTCAGCATCTTTTTTCAATAAAAGAACACTAAAACCGTTTCCTAAAATAGCGATTAAAGACAACCAAATCACTAAATTAGATTCGATTTCCTGTGGGTTTTGAAAACGTTCAACCGCTTCAATAATCAACAAAACAGCAACAATAATTAAGGTGGCTGCATTTATAAAAGCCGCTAATATTTCGGCCCTTTTATACCCAAATGTTTTTTTAAATGAAGCTTTTCGTTTTGATAGTTTATCGGCTACATAACTAATAATAAGCGAAATAACATCGCTAAAATTATGCAGCGCATCGCTTAAAAGTGCCAAACTGCCAGACATTAAACCGCCAACAACCTGAGCTATTGTTATAGCTATATTTAATAAAATGGATATAAAAAGATTGCGTCCTTTTAAGTCGGGATGTGCATGTGTGTGATTATGAGAATGGTGATGACCCATTTAACACGATAATGGAATTTTATCTACCCTATTTTGATGTCTACCACCTTCAAACTCGGTATTTAAAAACGTATCAACCATCTCAACAGCTTGATGTATAGCAGTAAATCGTGCAGGAATACACAAAACATTAGCGTTATTATGCTGTCTGGTTAACGTTGCTATTTCTTTATTCCAACATAAACCAGCGCGAATTTTTTGGTGTTTGTTAGCTGTCATCGCAACACCGTTGGCGCTACCGCAAATTAGTATTCCGAATGTGGATTTGTTAGTTTCAACAGCTTCGGCAACCGGATGTACAAAATCTGGATAATCTACGCTATCGCTAGCATCGGTCCCAAAATTAATAACAGTATAACCTTTGGTTTCTAAATGTTTTTTTATAGCGAATTTATAATCGGTCCCCGCGTGATCGTTTCCTATAGCAATTGTCATTTTTTATATATTAGTTTGTAATAACACAAAGGTAATAATAATTAACATTGTCAATTACTATATTCATTACTTGTTAATAAGTGTTCATTATTTTTTAAAAGAAAAACATGGTATATCCAATTAATTTTACAAGCAAAAACCCATGTCAATCCACCAAAAATTTAAGTCACTTTTTTTAGCAATGTTATGAGATTAAAAAATGGTACCTATAAACATGAAATTTTAAAAAGTTATGAGTAAAACACTGTTAATTTTGGTTGTTAACAACTGTGCATATAAAATTTAAATCAGCTAAATATTAAAGTTTTAAGGACAAATAGTATGTTAATAAACTATTAATAGAATGCTATTGTAATACCATCAAAATAAAACGTAAAAAAGTTATACCGCTATTAACACACTATAATAACCATCATTTATTTTTTTAAATTTTAAAAGAAAAATTATTATATAATATATAATGTGGATAAGTTGAATTTACCTAAGCTTAACATTAAAAAAATGCTATTTAATATTAAAACCCTAACTTTGCACAAAACAAATAGCGATCTTCTCCTAAAAACAAAGCTATTTAATAACAAAATTTTCTCCCGACACTTCGGGATTGGAAATTAAAATGATTACAAAAAATTAAATGACAAGAAAGAAAAAAGGGAAATCCAAAAATAAAGGCATTTCCAACTTAACAAATACCATTCTAAGTATTTTAAAAAAAGATAGAAACCAATCATTCAACTACAAACAAATTGCTGCAAAACTTGGTGTAAACGATGCGAGCAGCAGAAATCAAATTATAAAAAAATTACGCGATTTACAAGGAAAACAGGAAATTGAAGAGGTTGAGCGCGGTAAGTATAAAGCCATTGTAAATACCGAATATCACATAGGTAAATTAGATTTGGCCGCAAAAGGAAATGGTTATATAATTTCCGAAGATTTTGATGATGATGTGTTTATTGCATCAAACAATATCAATAAAGCCCTAAACGGCGATGAAGTAGAATTTTATGTTTATAAACGACGTAAGCGCGGAAATCTAGAAGGCGAAATAACAAATATCATCAAACGCGAAAAAAGCGAATATGTTGGCGTTATTCAAATTCAAGAGAAAAAGAACTTTGCCTTTGTAGTGGCGGATAGCAATAAAATGTACAAAGACATTTTTGTGCCTATTGATAAAATCAATAAAGCTGAAAATGGCGATAAAGTATTGGTAAAACTTGAAGATTGGCCGGAAAAAGCCGATTCTCCTTACGGAAAGGTCATTCAGGTTTTGGGCAAACCGGGAGATCATAATACCGAGATACATGCCATACTTGCAGAATATGGATTACCACACGATTTTCCCCAGGAAGTTGAAGATTTTGCTAATAAAATAGACACGTCAATTACTCAAGAAGAAATAGCAAAACGACGCGATATGCGTCAGGATTTAACCTTTACTATCGACCCTAAAGACGCTAAAGATTTTGATGATGCCCTATCATTTAAAATGTTGGAAAACGGTTTGTACGAAATAGGTATTCATATCGCCGATGTATCACATTATGTGCAAGAAGGTACTATTTTAGATGATGAAGCTTACGAGCGCGCCACCTCGGTTTATTTAGTCGATAGAGTGGTACCTATGTTACCAGAAGTATTATCGAATAATGCCTGTTCGTTACGTCCGCACGAAGAAAAGTATACCTTTTCTGCAGTGTTTCAAATGAATGATGCCTGCGATGTTAAAAACCAATGGTTTGGCAGAACAGTAACCTATAGCGATGCCCGTTTTGCTTACGAAGAAGCACAGGCTGTAATTGAATCTAAAACCAACACGATTCCCGCAGAAGTTTCATTAACAGGAAAAACTTATAAAACAGATCAAGCCATTGCAGATGCTATATTAAAAATGGACGAATTAGCTAAAAAAATGCGTCGTAAACGTATGAGTTCTGGAGCCATTTCGTTTGATAAAGTAGAAGTAAAATTTGATTTGGACGAAGAAGCAAATCCAATAGGGGTGTTCTTTAAAACCAGTAAAGATGCTAATAAAATGATTGAAGAATTCATGTTATTGGCCAATAAAAAAGTAGCTGAGTTTATAGGTAAACAATCACCAAAAAAGACTTTTGTATATCGTGTGCACGACAAACCGGACGATAGCAAATTATCTAATTTACAAAGTATTGTTTCTAAATTTGGGTATAAACTTAATTTTAAAGACCGTAAAACAACATCGGCATCACTTAATAATTTATTAAAGGAAGTCAATGGGAAAAAAGAACAAAATTTAGTTGATACGCTTACCATTCGAAGCATGAGCAAAGCCGAATATACCACGAATAATATTGGGCATTACGGATTGGCTTTCGATTATTACAGTCATTTTACATCGCCCATTCGAAGGTATCCCGATGTGATGTCGCATCGCTTGTTACAACACTATTTAGATGGCGGAAAATCGGCTAACGAAGCTATTTACGAAGATAAATGCAACCATTCCAGCAACATGGAAAATTTGGCCACTAAAGCTGAACGCGATTCTATAAAATACATGCAAATTAAGTTTATGGAAGACCATAAAGATGAAGCATTTGTAGGCGTAATTTCAGGGGTAACCGATTGGGGAATTTACGTAGAAATTATTTCAAATAAATGCGAAGGCATGGTAAGTGTTCGCGATATGAAAGACGATCATTACGCCTTCGATCAAGACCAATACGCCATGGTTGGCAGAAATACCAAAACCATGTATCAGCTGGGAGATGAAGTTGTTGTAAAAGTTAAAAACACCGATTTGGTCAAAAAACACCTCGATTTTAATCTTATCGGAAAACATGAAAATTAATTTAATTTAGCTATAGTTTAAGTTCGGATATAAGCTTTTTTAAAAAGCACAATGAATTATACTAATATAAAATACAACCCATGATACTAACAACAACAAACACCATTGAAGGGCATAGCATTCAAGATTATTTAGGTATTGTAACAGGAATTAGTGTAAATATGCCAAAAGCAACGTTTTCATTTAAAATGGAAAAATATTACCAATCTTACGAAGTAAAAATCAATGATGTTAAAGAAGACGCCTTTCAAAAACTTAGAGATAACGCCATTAAACTAAAAGCCAATGCTGTAGTGGGCATTAGGGTAGATGTTGAAACTTCACCAACATCGGGCTTAATATTTGTTTCCATTACAGGAACCGCTGTTAAGGCTGTTTAATTTTCTACTCATCTTTTTCTATTTCCTAAAAAGTCAAGATGAGTTCATTATAAAATTTTCATAAATAAAGTAACAACGGAATAATTATTGATAATTTTACGTTTAATAAAAAAACAATTAATAAAAATGTTTATGAAACGTATAGTAACAATTCTCGCTATTTGTATTTCAACACTTTCAATGGCCCAAAAACCCATAGAAAAATCAATTGGTGAATTTTCAGAACTTAAAGTCTACGATTTAATTGAAGTAGAGCTCATTAAGGCTAATGAAAACAAAGTGGTTATTTCAGGAAAAAACAGAAGTAGCGTTTTGGTTAATAACAAAAACGGAAAGCTAAAGATTAAAATGAATTTAGAAGAAATTTTTGATGGCAATAACACAACGGTAAAATTATACTACACCAATGTTGACGTTATAGATGTTAACGAAGGCGCACTGGTGCACTCCAATGATAAAATAAAACAATTCGAGATAAATTTAAAAGCCCAAGAAGGTGGCAAAATAGACGTTAAATTAAATGTAAATTATGCTAATATTAAATCGGTTACAGGCGGCGTAATTACCACGGATGGAAAATCGGAAAATCAAAAAATATCGCTATTAACCGGTGGTGTTTATAAAGGCGAATCCTTAAAAACGAAAAACACCGAAGTTGCCATTAGAGCAGCAGGTAAAGCTTATATAAATGCATCCAAATTAGCAGAGATTAAAATACGGGCTGGAGGCGACGTCTTTATTTATGGCGATCCGGAATATGTAAATGAAAGTCGAGTATTTGGTGGTCGTGTAAAGCGAATGAATTAAAATACAATACATTATAAATTTTAAACCCACTGTTTACAGTGGGTTTTCTTTTAAATAGTGAGCAAAGCTATTAAATAATCATAAAATATTTCTTTACTTTGTGTAAAGCTTCTCTCAATTATGTTTGATGATATTTTAACAGCAGTTCCATTTGGTATTATACTTGCCTTTACCATAGGTCCTGTATTTTTTGTGCTTTTGGAAACTAGTGCAACAAAAGGTTTTAAAAGTGCATTGATTTTTGATTGCGGCGTTATGTTTGCCGATGTTTTATTTATTCTCGTTGCGTTTTACAGTACAAATAGGCTGTTGGAAAAAGTAAAAGACGACCCTGGGTTTTTAATTTTTGGTGGTGTTTTACTGGTTACTTATGGTATCATTTCATTTGTAAAAACCTCAAAGTCTTTTCGGGAAATAGTAAGGGAATACCATAAAATTCAAATAAAAAAAGGTTACGGTAAATTATTCCTTAAAGGGTTTTTACTCAACTTTATCAATATTGGCGTGTTGTTGGGCTGGATCGCTTTTATTGTATTGGCAAACTCATTAACCGAAACCAAAACTGGGGTTATCACTTTTTTATCAACTATATTAATCGTTTATTTTTTAGTGGATTTGGTTAAAATAGCTATTGCAAAAAAACTGAGAAACAGGCTAACGCCCAGGCTCATTTTTAAATCTAAAAAAATAATAGCATTGGTTATTCTCGGGTTTGGTATTTTGCTATTGGTTCAAGGTTTTTTTCCAAATGAAAAGGAAATGATAAAAGAACGATTGGAACAAATCAACCCTATAAAAGATAGGCTTTCAGAATAAGTAAAAATCTTGTATTAGTACGGTATTATTTTTTGGGCGTTACCACAACCCTTCGACTGCGCTCAGGGCATGTGGTCGGGCTATTCGCTGCAAGTCCTCGCTACCTGCGTCGCTGTGGGCTTTCCACTGCTATCCCTAACGCAATTTACAGCGTAATTCAACAGTTTACAAACATTCAAAAACCCTTAAGTTCAATCGAAATGAATTCCTCAAGGCTATGCCTAGGAGTTTCCATTGTCCCGAAATTCCGGGAGTCATTCTCAAAAAATTAATAATCTAAAATAACTTCAAAGGTAGTGCTTGAAGGCTCTTAGAGGCGTCGAGCGGATTCAAATATATTCATTAGAAGGTTTTGCGCTACTTTAATATAATTTTTTCTAAAAATTTAAAATAAAAAAACCTCCAAGTTTCCTTGAAGGTTTTTAGAGGCGTCGAGCGGATTCGAACCGCTGTAGAAGGTTTTGCAGACCTCTGCCTAGCCACTCGGCCACGACGCCTTAATCGTTTGCAAATGTAAAAAAAATAAACTTTTTACACTACTTGTCTTTGGTTTTTCTTTTATCACTCATTTTTATAGTTACTCTTGCCACATCCCCACCAATTGGCGGATTTAGTTTGCTTACCCAAACGGTGGCTTTTTCAACTAATTTATCTTCTGCAAAAATTCTATTTAAAATACGTTTTGCTACCGTTTCAAGCAAATGGGATGGCTTTTCCATTTCCTCTTTTATAATCCTGTTTAAAAAAACATAGTCCACCGTGTCTGTTAATTTATCCGTTTTTGCAGATTCCTGTAAATTGGCTTTAACCTGTAAGTCCACACGATAATCACTTCCAATTTTGGTTTCTTCCTTTAAGCAACCATGGTAAGCGAATACACGAATATTTTCAACTTTTATAATTCCCATGAGGTTCATTTTAAGTCGTCAAAATTACCTAATTTTGCACAATAATTTGTTTAATATCATTAGTTTTTAAAAGCTAATACATAGCGTTGTAAATTTTTATGTCTGAAGAAAAAAAATCACTTAACTTTTTAGAGCAAATCATAGAAGAAGATTTAGCTAACGGCATGTCGAAAAACGATTTGCGCTTCCGCTTTCCACCCGAACCCAATGGTTATTTGCATATTGGGCATACTAAAGCAATTGGAATAAGTTTTGGTTTGGGCGAAAAATACAATGCGCCGGTAAACCTTCGTTTTGATGATACCAATCCCGCAAAAGAAGAGCAAGAGTATGTTGATGCTATAAAGCGTGATATTGAGTGGTTAGGGTATACTTGGGCTAACGAGCTGTATTCTTCAGATTATTTTCAACAACTTTACGATTGGGCCGTTTTGCTTATTAAAGACGGAAAGGCCTATGTAGATTCGCAATCTAGTGAAGCCATGGCCGAACAAAAAGGCACGCCAACCCAACCAGGAGTGGATGGCCCTTATAGAAATAGAACTGTTGCCGAAAATTTAGACCTTTTTGAACGCATGAAAAATGGCGAATTTGAAGCTGGGTCACACATTTTACGCGCTAAAATTGATATGCAGCACACCAATATGCTCATGCGCGACCCGATTATGTACCGTATTTTAAAGAAGCACCATCACAGAACAGGAAATGATTGGTGTATTTACCCGATGTACGACTGGACGCATGGCGAAAGCGATTATATTGAACAAATATCACACTCTTTATGCTCGCTTGAATTTAAGCCTCATAGAGAGCTTTATAATTGGTTTAAACACGAAGTGTACGCTTACAGCAAAAACAAATACCCATTGTTGCCCAAGCAACGTGAGTTTGCCCGTTTAAATTTAAGTTATACCATAATGAGCAAACGCAAGTTGCTTCAATTGGTTGAAGATGGTGTTGTAAGCGGTTGGGACGATCCGAGAATGCCTACCATCTCTGGCTTGCGCCGTCGCGGATATACCCCAAATGCTATTAGAAAATTTGTTGAAACCGTTGGTGTGGCAAAACGCGACAATGTGATTGATGTGTCGCTTTTAGAGTTTTGTATTCGCGAAGATTTAAACAAAACAGCGCCTCGGGTTATGGCGGTTTTAAACCCTGTTAAGCTTGTAATTACCAACTATCCGGAAGACAAAGTGGAATGGATGGAAGCCGAAAACAATCAAGAAGATGAAAGTGCAGGTTTTAGAAAAGTGCCGTTTTCTCGTGAACTCTATATTGAAAAAGAAGATTTTAAAGAAGAGGCTGGGAATAAGTTTTTCAGACTGAAATTAGGTGGCGAAGTCCGACTAAAAAATGCTTATATTATTAAAGCGGAAAGTGTTGTAAAAGACACCCGCGGAAACATTACTGAAATTCGTTGTACCTATACCGAAGACACTACTAAAAAAGTAAAGGGCACCTTGCATTGGGTGTCTATAAATCATGCGATTAAGGCTGAAGTTAGAGAATACGATAGGCTGTTTATGGACGAAGCTCCAGATAGTCATCAAGATAAAAACTATATGGATTTTATCAATCCAAATTCATTAAAAATCATTGAAGCTTTTGTCGAGCCAAGTTTGAAAGAAGCTCAAATAGGCGATAGGTTTCAGTTTCAACGTTTAGGTTATTTTAATGTTGATGACGATTCTATTTCAGAAAAATTAGTATTCAATAAAACGGTTGGTTTACGAGATTCTTGGGCGAAGCAATCCCGAAGTGTCGAGACTAAAAATAAAACCAATCAAAACCAAGCGAAACCCCAACAACAAAATAACCGTCCGGCGATTGAACAAATAAAATCGTACGGTAAAAAATACGATAGATTACCAGAAGATGCACGGGAAAAGGCCAAAGCAGAAATTATAGAATTGGCAAAACACGTGGCTTATGATGATTTAGAACCGCTGTTCAACACATCTGTTAAAAAATCCGGAACACGAATTATTACCATGATTACACTCGGAGTTTTGTTAAAAAACGGCTTGAAAAAAAATGAGGCTATAAATGCGTTTATTTCAAAAGCTTTAGACGATAAAAATGCGTTATTGGTTGCTGAGGCTAAGCAAGTGTAACACCCATTAAAGTGTTAAAAAAAAATACGTGATTAATATTTTTACCTATATTTAAGTTCTAACTATAAAACTAAAATATATGGAAATGCCAATTAACCCCATAGCAATCCCAATTGCTGCAGTTGCTGCACTGGTTGTAGGATTTATATGGTACAACCCAAAAGTATTTGGAAACGCATGGATGCAAGCTTCTGGAATGACGGAAGAAAAAATTAAAGGCGGAAATATGGCCAAAATATTTGGATTAGCCTTGTTTTTTGCAGCCTTATTAGCCGTACAGCTTATGCAAATGACCAATCACCAATGGGGCGCCTTAGGAATGGTTGGTGGAGATCCAACCATAGCTTTACCGTCATTTGAAGCGTTTATGGCAGATTACGGAACGGCTTACAGAACCTTTAAACACGGTGCGTTTCATGGCACACTGGCAGGAATTTTTGTAGCGCTTCCCATTATTGGAACCAATGCCTTATTTGAACGCAAAAGCGCCAAATACATTTTTATAAATGCAGGATATTGGATTGTTACGCTTGCGGTTATGGGCGCTATCCTTTGTGGTATGTAAAATTTTGTAATTTTTTAACACATTTAAAGACTGAGGTATTTAACTTCGGTCTTTTTTCTTTTTGTATTGATACACTATAAAATCTATAACACGGTTAGTCAGCTTCCAAATTCTTGGGATGCTTTACCAAATAACGATATTTTCTTAAAAACCTATTTTTTAAAAGGGCTTGAGCTATCGTCGCCTTATAACATTACACCCTATTATTTGGGCGTTTTTAAAAATGAAAAATTAGTTGGCATTGCTATAATTAAGCGTGTGGAAATGTATGCCGATGATATTTTTAGAAACAATAAAAGCCCAACATTAAAGCAATTGGCCAAACAATTGGTTTCTAAAATTATAAAAGGAAACGCCTTAATTGTTGGTAGCTTAATGCATACGGGGCAACACGGAATTTATTATAACCCCCAAGACATATCGCAAAAAGATTATTTGAATCAGCTTGAAAAATCACTACAAGATTTAACGGCCAGAATCAAATCTGAGTTTAATAAAAAGATACGCATTATTGCTTTTAAAGATTATTTTGAAAACGATACCATTCATAAAAGCCCTGAATTCTTCAAAAGGAATAATTTGTACAAAGTCCAGGTACAACCCAACATGGTACTTTCAATTTCAGAAAATTGGAAATCGCCTGAAGACTACGTATCGTCATTAAATAAAAAATACAAAAGGCGTTACAAAACGGCTCGAAAAAAGGTATCGAACATAGCTTGTAAAGAACTAAACGAAGATTTTATCAAGGCAAATTCCGAAATCCTTTTTGAATTATATGAAACCGTTTCGGATAATGCCAGAGTCAATTCCTTTAAACTACACAAATCGCATTTTTATAATTTAAAAGTCAGTTTAGGCGAAAAGCTTAAAGTTTTTGGTTTCTTTTTAAATGAAGATTTGATTGGGTTTTATACCTTAATTTTGAATAACGACGTTTTGGAAACCTACTTTTTAGGCTATAATAAAGAGCTGCAGCACAAGCATCAAATGTATTTGAATATGCTGTTTAACATGGCATTTTTTGGTATTGAAAACGGCTTTAAAACCATTGTATATGCCAGAACTGCTATGGAAATTAAAAGCTCTATTGGCGCAAAACCCAAAACGATGCATGTGTATTTAAAGCACACCAATAATTTTATAGCGAACACCATTTTAAAGTGCATTGTAAAATACATGAACCCGATTAGAAAATGGGAAGAGCGGCATCCGTTTAGCTAATCTAAATTAATAGTATAACCCATTATTTATTATGGATTTCATCGCTTTTTTTTCATGGGCAACCAATTTATTGTAAGCTACTATACTTAGATTAGATTCCACTCCATGAAACTTCAATTCAAAAGATTTTAAAACTTCATTAAAAATTAACTTTACGCGTGCTAAGTGGTAATCGGAAGTAATAATAGTTAAACCTACATGGTTTAATTTTTCAACAATGGGCTTTATTTTTACGGCATCGTCAACCGTATTTGATGAAATAGCGTGCTCTAAAAAAGCATCTTTTAAAACTCCTTTTTTAAGTAGATATGCTTTTGCATAATAGGCGTGAGGTTTAGGGGATGTATTAAAATGATTGCCCCAACCGCCAGTGCAAAGCACAAGGTTTTCTTTTGAAAATATGTTTGCACAAAAATCCAATCTACTTGTAGAAATGGCACTTAATTCCCCTTTTGGGGAATTTGGAGATCCTAAAACGATTAAAACGGTTTTTTTCATGCGCTTGAGCAATGTAAAAACCCTCTAAAAATAAATTCAGAGGGTTGATTTTATAAATAGAATATCTTATTCTTTTTTCTTCCTAGCTTCTTTCATGGCCTCCCCAATTTGATTGCTCGCAGCAAAACTAGCAACCATATCGTTTAGCATATTGCTTCCGGCCTGTGGCGCATTGGGTAAAAGAATTAAATTACTATTGGTTTCTTCACCTAAAGATTGAAGGGTATCGTAGTGCTGTGTAACCACAATTAACGCCGAAGCTTCCTGACTGTTAATGCCAACGCGATTTAAAACCTCGACAGATTCCTCTAAACCACGCGCAATTTCGCGACGCTGGTCTGCAATACCTTGACCTTGCAAACGTTTGCTTTCGGCTTCGGCTTTTGCTTTTTCAACAATTAAAATACGCTGTGCATCACCCTCAAATTGGGCTGCGATTTTTTCACGTTCGGAAGCATTAATTCTATTCATTGCCTGTTTTACCTGCGCATCCGGATCAATATCGGTAACCAGGGTTTTTATAATATCAAAACCGTAATCGGACATGGCGTCGTTCAATTCAGCTTTTACGGCCAATGCAATATCATCTTTTTTCACAAAAACATCATCCAATTTCATTTTTGGTACCTCGGCACGCACCACATCAAATACATAAGAGGTAATTTGGTCGTGTGGATAATCTAATTTATAAAACGCATCGTACACTTTATCACGAATTACCTTGTATTGCACCGATACTTTTAAACGCACAAATACATCGTCCAGTGTTTTGGTTTCGATAATAACATCCAATTGCTGAATTTTTAAGCTTAAACGACCGGCAATTCTATCTACTAAAGGGATTTTTAGCTGCAAACCAGACTGACGAATACTATGGAATTTACCAAAGCGTTCTATAATGGCAGCCGTTTGTTGTTTAACAACGAAGAAAGCAGAGATTAATATGATTAATCCGAAGATAATAATGGGAATAAAAAGAAAATTGTTCATGGAAATATTTTTAATGGTTAAGAAAATGAACTACTAATTTAAGCTATATTTGAATATTTAACCCTAAATAAGCAATGAATAATAACGGATATTTCTTATTAGTAGCACTAACACTGTGTTTTGTTACAAAAAGCTTTTCTCAAAAAGGAAATTATCGCATACAAAATGGCTTTGGAATTGGTGGAGGAATCACCCAATTTGATATAACCACAGATAATTTTATAACCAAATCGTCCAATGGATTTTTGGGCGGTATGTCTTCAACCGTTAATATTCCTACCAGATGGTACGATATTAGTTTTGGGATGCAACTCTCTGAAAACCGAATTGAAATTTCTGCGAGACCAACGCCGTTAAGCAACAGTAATCCGGACGAATTTATTGCGTATAAAATGTTTGCCGCCCAAGTGGCAATGTTGATGCATATTAAAGTGATTCCGGATTATTTAACCATCGATTTGGGGCCGATGTTGCAATACAACGGAAAATTGGAACTTAAAGATGACACTAAAAAAGGCTACTACATCAATAATTATAACCTTTTAACCGCCGAAGACATCACAACTATTTCCCAGTTTAACGTCAATGGTGCTATTGGTGCATCGGTTGGCATTAAAAACTTTAAGCTAAAAGCCCAATATATTTACGGATTTACCAATATTTTAAAGAAATTAAATTCTGAAAATGTGGATGTTTCCGGTGGAACCCCTCGTTTTAAGGGTAATCAAACGATGTTGGTTTTGGGCGGAATAATTTCGTTTTAACTTTTTTTCGGCATCTTTATTGCGCCACTTTTTAAACCTGCTTAAAATTAAATAGACCTGTTTTATTTATTTCCCTTCATAATTTATAACCTAAAACACATAAAACTGCATTTTTTCAATTTTAACGGTCGAATTTTTAAGTATTTCCCATTCACCAAGGTTTTGATATTCATTCTATTTATCGCATTTTTGTGCCATAAATACCGAGTCGCTAATCAACTAATTTAATATGAACACCATGGGTTATAAATTACAAACTCCAAAAGGATACTTTCCGCAATTAAATATACAAGAGACAGAGCAAGCCATTAAATTGATTAAGGATTTTTTTGAGCTTAGTTTATCTTCGGAATTGCGATTAAGAAGAATCACAGCGCCGTTGTTCGTGAAAAAGGGGTCTGGAATTAATGATGATTTAAGTGGGATAGAGCGCCCTGTTTCCTTTCCTATAAAATCGATGAATGACGCTGAAGCTGAAATCGTGCATTCGCTGGCAAAATGGAAAAGATTGGCCTTGGCCGAATTAGGCATCGAGTCGGGCTATGGCGTATATACAGATATGAATGCCATTCGTCCGGACGAAGTATTTACAAATATACATTCTATATATGTAGATCAGTGGGACTGGGAACGCGTCGTTACTAACGAAGAACGAAATATTGATTTTCTTAAACACGTTGTTACTAAAATTTATAGCGTTTTAAGAAGGGTAGAATATGTGGTATTTGAAAATTACCCACAATTAAAACCCGTTCTTCCTAATAAAATCACATTTATTCACACCCAAGAATTAGCAGAACAATACCCCGATCTTACGCCTGATGAAAGAGAAACCGAAGCCACAAAAAAGCACGGTGCCGTATTTATAATTGGAATTGGAGCGCAACTTCCGGAAGGGCGAAAGCACGATGGAAGAGCACCAGATTACGACGATTGGAGTACCGAAACCGGAAATGGTAATAAAGGCTTAAATGGAGATATCCTGCTTTGGAACCCTGTACTTGAGCGCGCATTTGAGATTTCGTCGATGGGGATTCGAGTTGATAAAGATGCCTTAAATAAACAATTGGCCATAGAAAAAGCTGAAAACAGAAAAGAATTAATGTGGCATAAAATGCTGCTTAATGATAAATTGCCACTATCTATTGGTGGTGGTATTGGGCAATCGCGTTTATGTATGTTTTTCTTAAAAAAAGCGCATATAGGCGAAATACAAACCAGTATCTGGCCCGAAGAAATGATTGAAAAATGTAAACAGGCCAATATTCCTATTTTAAAATAAGACTTAACACATTTAAATAAAAAATGGCTGTCAATTACATTTGTCAGCCATTTTTTTGATAAAATCTTAGTTTAGTGAGCTAATCACTTTTTCAATCCGTTTAACCGTTTCGGCTTTTCCAATCATAAACATAATATCAAACACTTCGGGACCTTGCAACGCACCAACCAAAGCTAAACGTAGGGGCATCATAACTCTTCCGAAACCAATTTCGTTACTTGTTATCCAGCCTTTTATTTCGGTTTGAAGGTTTTCTACGGTAAAATCTTCAACCTTGTTTACTATTGATGTGACTTCTTCTAAAATGGCTTTGGTGTCGTCTTTAAACGCTTTTTTTGAAGCTTTCTCATCATAAGAAGTTGGGGCAATGAAGAAGAAATGACTCAACGCCCAAAAATCGGATACAAAGGTCGCACGTTCTTTAATTAAACCAATAACCATGGCGATGTAATTAACATCAATTTGGACTAACTCAGAGCGTTCTGCTTTAAACAATTCAGCCAATACATCGTTATCTTGCTCTTGCATATAATGGTGATTGAACCACTTGGTTTTATCCGGATCAAAACGTGCCCCGGATTTGTTTACCTTTTTCAAATCGAAAGCTTCAATCAATTCATTTAAAGAAAAAATTTCTTGTTCCGTACCGGGATTCCAACCTAAAAAAGCCAAAAAATTTACCATAGCTTCGGGGAAATATCCATCTTCTTTATAACCTCTTGAAACGTCTCCGGTTTTTGGGTCTTTCCATTCCAAAGGAAACACTGGAAAGCCCAATTTATCGCCATCGCGTTTGCTTAATTTGCCTTTTCCGGTAGGTTTCAATATTAAGGGTAAATGGGCAAATTCTGGAGTTTCCCAACCAAAAGCTTTGTATAATTGATAGTGTAATGCTAAACTTGGCAACCATTCTTCGCCACGGATAACGTGCGATATTTCCATAAGGTGGTCGTCCACAATATTGGCTAAATGATAGGTTGGCATACCATCGCTTTTAAACAAAACCTTATCATCTAAAATATTGGTATCGATTTTAATCGTACCGCGAATCATATCATTTAAGTGCAGCGTTTCGTCTTGTGGCGATTTAAACCGAATCACATAATCGTCGCCAGCCTCTAATTTGGCTTTGGTTTCTTCCGCCGAAAGCGATAAAGAGTTGTTTAATTTAAGCCGGTTATGCCAATTGTAAATAAAGGTTTTGCCTTTGGCTTCGTGGTCTTTTCTGTGAAAATCCAATGTTTCAGCCGTATCAAAAGCATAATAGGCGTTACCCGAAGCAATCAACTCATCGGCATATTGTTTGTATAAATGTTTACGTTCGCTTTGACGATACGGTCCTTTTTTCATTTCCGCTTCCGCGGAAATCCGTGGCCCTTCGTCAAAAGGCATATTACACCAATTTAATGCATCAATAATGTATTGTTCGGCGCCTTCAACATAACGGTTTTGATCGGTATCTTCTATCCTCAAAATAAAAGTACCATTGTGTTTTTTAGCGAATAAATAGTTGAAAAGCGCGGTTCGAACGCCGCCAATATGTAAAGGCCCGGTTGGACTTGGTGCAAAACGCACACGAACATTTTTGGTCATGTTTTATAAATTTCTTCAAAGATACAATTATCGAGATTTTTAAAGACACAGATTGCACTGATTTTCGCGGATAAGGTTTTGCATATAGTAAATCTGTGAGGGGCCAAATAAACCTTGTAAACTCTAATTTGCCTTTAAACCTAAATTAACAGACAGTTAAGACGCTTATAAAAATAAAATTGTAATTTAGTAAGTTATAAGCCTTAAACATTACAATTGAACAATTTTAAAACCATACAAACCAAATTAGAGCAATTTATTAGTCGGTATTACACCAACGAATTAATAAAGGGTGCTATTTTGTTTTTCGCCATTGGCTTGTTATATTTTTTATTTACGCTGTTTATCGAGTATGTTTTATGGCTAAACCCTTTAGCGCGAACCATTTTATTTTGGGTTTTTATTTTAGTTGAGGTTTTGTTACTCGCTAAGTTTATAGCTGTACCGTTGGCTAAATTATTTAAGCTAAAAAAGGGAATAGATTATGTGGATGCTTCTAAAATTATAGGCAATCATTTCCCTGAAGTTAGCGATAAATTGTTGAATGTTGTTCAGCTGAAACAAAACCCATCGCAATCTGAATTATTGTTGGCGAGTATTGAACAAAAATCGATGGAACTGAAACCCATTCCGTTTAAATTGGCCGTAAATTTTAAAAAGAATTTGGGCTATTTAAAATATGCCGCCATTCCTGTTTTGATCATTTTAGCTACCTTTTTGACCGGCGAATCCAATTGGTTTAGCGACAGTTATAAACGCGTTGTACATTACAAAACGGCCTATGAGCCACCAGCGCCATTTCAGTTTTTTGTAGTTAATAACGATTTAAAAGCCATTGAAAATAAAGATTTTAAATTAGAAATTAGAACTGCCGGCGATGTTGCTCCAGAAAGCGTGCAAATCGTTTACAATAACGAAACCTATTTTTTAAACAAAAAAGGAATAGGCGAGTTTGAATATGTGTTTTCCCAGCCTAAAACCAATATCGAATTCCAGTTAACGGCAAACACCGTAACCTCAAAACCATACACCTTAAATGTTGTTGAAACACCATCATTATTGAGTTTTGAGATGGTTTTGAATTTTCCGAAACACACCAAAAAGAAGAATACTACTTTAAAAAGTACCGGCAATGCCGTTGTTCCGGAAGGCACCAATGTAACGTGGCGACTTAAAACAAAATCGACCGATATTGTGCGCTTATACGCCACTGACACGGTGGATTTTTCTTCGGATAAAATGGATAATTTTGAATTATCCAAACGTCTTTACAAGCATTTCGATTATAGCTTAAGCACAAGTAACGCCAACCTTAGAAACTACGAAAATTTGGCTTTTAGAATTGATGTTGATAAAGATGAGTATCCCGAACTCAACTTAAAAGTGCAGGTGGATAGCCTGGATTTACAAACCCTTTATTTTTACGGTCAAATTAGTGACGATTATGGGTTTAGCAAACTTCAAATGGTTTATTATCCCGTTAATGATGCGTCTAAAAAGCAAGTGGAGAACATACCTATTTCCAACACAAATATTGATGAATTTATTACGGCTTTCCCCAATAATTTAAATATTAAAGCTGGCATTGCTTACGAATTATATTTTCAAGTATTTGATAATGATGTGGTTAACAATTATAAGCGTACAAAAAGCGATGTGTTTACCTATAGAAAACGCACCAAGGCTGAAGAGGAACAAAAACAACTGAATGAACAAAACGAAACAATAAAAGACTTAAATAAATCCTTGGAAAAGTTCGAAGAACAAGAAAAAAACCTAGAAGAATTATCTAAAACCCAAAAGGAAAAGTCGAGCTTAAATTTTAACGATAAAAAGAAATTGGAATCATTTTTAAAGCGTCAACAACAACAAGACGAAATGATGAAAAATTTCAATAAAAAACTCAAAGATAATTTAGAGAATTTTCAAAAAGAAAACATAGAGGAGGACACCTTTAAAGAAGATTTAAAAAAGCGGTTGGATGAAAATGAAGAGCAACTTAAAAAGGACGAAAAACTTTTAGAGGAATTAAAAAAACTTCAAGAAAAAATAAATAAGGAAGAGTTAACCGAAAAACTTGATGAATTAGCAAAACAAAATAAAAACAAAAAGAGAAGTCTTGAGCAATTAATTGAGTTAACCAAACGCTTTTACATTGAAAAGAAATTGGAAAAGCTAAAAGAGGATTTAATGAAGTTGGCCATCGACCAAGAAAAATTATCCAACGAACCTGAAGTGAAAAACACCAAAGAAAATCAAGATGGTTTAAACGAGCAGTTTGAAGAATTTAAAAAACAAATTGAACAACTTGAAAAAGACAGCAAAACATTAAAAAAGCCCATTGATATTCCCCGGGATAAATTGGATGAAAGGGAAGTAGACGACGAACAGCAAAAAGCTACGGAATCATTGGAAAAAAGCAAAGAGGAAAAAGCGTCAGACAAGCAAGAAAGTGAGCTCAAGAACAGTGAAAATCAAAATCAGAAAAACGCTAAAAAAAGTCAAAAGAAGGCGGCAAAAAAAATGATGGAGATGAGCGAGAAAATAAAAAGTTCCATGGGAGGGAGTGATGCCAATCAAATGCAAGAAGATGTTGAAATGCTTCGACAAATTCTAGATAATTTGGTATTGTTTTCTTTTGATCAAGAAGCCCTAATGAATCAGTTTAGAACCATTGAAGCCAATAACAATAAGTATGCCTCTTATTTAAGAAAACAGCATAACCTTAAAGAACATTTTGAGCATATTGACGACAGCTTATTTGCTATGTCGTTGCGTCAGCCCAAACTATCCGAAACGGTAAACAAAGAAATTACCGAGGTGTTTTATAATATTGATAAAGCATTAAGTTTATTAGCCGAAAACCAATTGTATCAAGGGGTTTCAAATCAACAATTCACCATTACAGCCGCGAATAATCTGGCCAATTTTTTAAGTGATGTTTTAGACAATATGCAAGAAAATATGAGCATGGCTCAAGGCAAGGGTGGAGAGGGCGAAATGCAACTTCCAGATATTATTATGACACAGGAAGAGCTCAATAAGATGATGGAGGAAGGCTTGAAAAAAGGAGAAGGACAAAAACCTGAAAAGGGTGAAGGCGATAAAGAAGGTGAGGGCGAAAAAGAGGGAGAAAAAGGAAAGCAAGGACAAGAAGGAAATAATGAGGGAAAGGGAGAAAACGGCAACCAAAATGGTGGTGACGGTAAAGGAGAAAACGATGATTTGAATGGTAAACTATACGAGATTTATCAGCAGCAACAGGAATTGCGAAAAGCCTTAGAAGAACGTTTGGCAAAAGAAGGAAAGGGATCAAAAGGAGATGGCGATGCGCTGTTAAAAAAAATGGAAGAGGTAGAGTTGGATTTATTAAATGAAGGATTTACAAATCGAACCCTTCAAAAAATGATGGAATTAAAACATCAATTATTAAAAATGGAGAACGCTACGTTTCAACAGGGCGAAGACAATAAACGAGAATCTGAAACCAACAAAAATGATTTCGACAATAACACAAACAATCAAATTCCATCGGCTAAACAATATTTTAATACTACCGAAATATTGAACAGACAAACCTTACCTTTGCGTCAAATTTACAGAAAGAAAGTTCAAGAGTACTTTAAAAAAACAAATGATTAGTTTTAATTACGAAACCGATTTTTCATTGGAAAACGAAGAGGCTGTTTCCTCATGGATTTCACAAACTATTTCCACAGAAGGATTGAAAGAAGATGATATAAATTATGTGTTTTGTGATGATGCCTATTTACATAAATTAAACGTTGAATTCCTCAATCACGATACTTTAACCGATATAATTAGTTTTGATTATTCAGTCGGAAAAATTATACAAGGGGATATTTTTATATCTGTGGAACGGGTAGCGGATAATGCCAAAGATTTCAACACTCCTTTTGAAGAAGAATTACATCGCGTTATAATCCACGGTATTTTACATTACTGTGGCTACAAAGATAAAACTGAAGAGGACGCCAAGGAAATGCGCAATAAAGAAAACCACTACTTAAAGCAACTGGTTTAATATTCAAGAATTCAGCGTATATTTGCAAACCAAAAATATTAAGATGTTCCACGTGGAACGTTTTATGATTATAAAATGAATGAGACATTGAGCTTGCCGAAATGTGTATCATTCAAAGCAATAAAAAAAACAATAGGATGTTTAACGACCTTTATGATGTTATAGTTGTTGGTGCTGGCCACGCAGGAAGTGAAGCTGCCGCTGCCGCTGCCAATATGGGAAGCAAAACATTGCTGGTTACCATGAATTTGCAAAACATTGCGCAAATGTCCTGCAACCCAGCTATGGGCGGTATTGCGAAAGGGCAAATCGTTCGTGAGATTGATGCGCTTGGTGGCTATAGCGGTATTGTATCCGACACTTCGGCCATTCAGTTTAAAATGCTTAACAAATCCAAAGGGCCTGCAATGTGGAGTCCCAGAGTGCAGAGCGATAGAATGCGTTTTGCGGAAGATTGGAGATTACTTTTAGAAGGCACACCAAATCTTGATTTTTATCAAGAAATGGTTTCTGGGTTATTGGTAGAGAATCATAAAGTTGTCGGAATAAAAACGTCGCTTGGATTAGAAATAATAGGCAAAACCGTTGTGCTTACGAACGGCACTTTTTTAAACGGTTTAATTCATATTGGCGACAAGAATTTTGGAGGAGGAAGAGCAGGTGAAAAAGCCGCAACTGGAATCACGGAACAATTGGTTGGTTTAGGTTTTGAATCGGGTAGAATGAAAACCGGAACGCCTCCAAGGGTTGATGGAAGGTCATTGGATTTTTCTAAAATGATAGAACAGCCTGGGGATGAAAACCCCGAAAAATTCTCTTTTTTAGATATTACAAAAACATTGGGGAACCAGCGCTCTTGTCACATGACTTACACAAGCGAATTGGTACATGATTTGCTACGTGAAGGTTTTGATAGATCACCGATGTTTAATGGTAGAATTAAAAGTTTGGGCCCTCGATATTGTCCGTCTATTGAAGACAAAATTAATCGTTTTGCAGATAAAGACCGGCATCAATTATTCATTGAACCCGAAGGCTGGAAAACTTGCGAGGTTTATGTAAATGGGTTTTCTACTTCGCTTCCTGAAGATGTTCAGTTTAAAGCATTGCGCTCTGTTGTCGGTTTTGAAAACGTTAAGTTTTTTAGACCAGGTTATGCCATAGAATATGATTATTTTCCACCGACACAATTAAAGCATACTTTAGAAACCAAGTTGGTAGATGGATTGTATTTCGCTGGTCAAATTAACGGCACTACGGGATACGAAGAGGCAGCTTCGCAAGGATTAATGGCAGGTATAAATGCCAGTTTAAAAGTTAAGGAAAAAGAACCTTTTACCTTGAAAAGAGATGAAGCTTATATTGGTGTTTTGATTGATGATTTGATTACAAAAGGCACCGAAGAACCGTATCGTATGTTTACATCTCGTGCGGAATACAGAACGTTGTTACGTCAAGATAATGCAGACAAAAGATTAACACCAAAAGGTTTTGAAATTGGTTTGGCTTCAGAAAAGCGTTTAAAGCGAATGGAAGAAAAACATGAAGCAGCTGAAAAATTCGTGAATTTTTTTGAAACACAAAGCGTCAAGCCAGAGGAAATAAATCCGATATTGGAATCAAAAAAATCATCACCGGTTAATCAATCGGGAAAACTATTTAAAGTGTTTGCTCGACCAAATATTGAAATGGATGATGTTAGAAAGATAGAAAGTGTTGAAGCTTATATTCAGGAAAACGATCTGGACAGAGAGGTTATTGAGCAAACTGAAATACAGGTAAAATACTCTGGGTATATTGCTAAAGAAAAGAACAATGCAGACAAACTAAGCCGATTGGAATATGTGAAAATCCCGCAAAATTTTGATTACTCTCAAATTAAATCCATGAGTTTTGAGGCGCGCGAAAAGCTTAAAAAAATCCAACCAACTACGGTATCGCAAGCATCAAGAATTAGTGGTGTTTCTCCAAATGATATTTCGGTGTTATTGGTTTATATGGGACGCTAAGTTCCTGCGAATGCAGTAATCTAATTATTGAAAACAAGTAAACGTTGTTATTTAAAACGCGAATTACTTACAAACGTTCCACGTGGAACATTCGTTTTTTTGTCATTCCTGCGAAAGCAGGAATCCACTTTTGAAAACAAAACAAGATCGTCATAGTGCGATTTATTTTTAGAAAACAACTTGCTAAAACATTCGTGTATTCGTGGCTAAAGAAAATTTAAAAGTAAAAGACCATTCTGTTTCAGGGGAGGAATTTGAATTAATTCTAAATTCAGAATATGGATTTTTAGAAACCTCGCCACAACCAGATTCAGATAAATTACCCGAATATTATAAAAGTGAAGATTATATTTCGCATACGGATTCACAACGCAATCTATTTGAAAAAGCATATCATTTAGTTCGGCAATTTTCACTTAAAAAGAAGTTGAATTTGATAAACTCTTTTTCCTCAACCGAAAAAAACCTATTGGATGTTGGATGCGGTACAGGTGATTTTTTGCAAACCGCAAAACAAAATAATTGGACTGTTTTCGGAATTGAGCCCAACAAAAAAGCCCGGGACATTGCCAATAAAAAAACAAACCATTCCGTTTTTAAAACCGATGAGCTTTTTAAGATTGAAGAACACCGTTTTGATGTCATTACACTTTGGCATGTTTTAGAACATTTACCAAATTTGGAAGAACAGATTTCAATATTCAAAAAAATATTAAAACCCAATGGCACTTTAATAATAGCCGTTCCTAATTATAAAAGTTACGATGCCAAACATTACAAACAGTTTTGGGCCGCTTACGATGTTCCGAGACATCTTTGGCATTTTAATAAAGAATCAATTTCAAAATTAGTTTCAAAACAGGATATGCAAGTTGTTAAAATGAAACCCTTGCTTTTTGATGCGTTTTATGTGAGCCTACTTTCGGAAAAATACAAAACAGGAAAAATGAACATGCTTAATGGTTTTTGGATAGGATTGCTTTCAAATTTAAAATCCTTACGCACTAAAGAGGCATCTTCCTTAATTTATATCATAAAAAACAGGTAAAATTTGTTTTCGTGTACGCATTTAAGCGATTAACCATACAAACAGCTATATGCTAGTCCTATTTAAAAAAGGCTCTTAAATCGCTTTAAACGATTCTGTTTTCAATAGACACTGACTATTTTAATAGATACATTCTATAAAAATTACTTATACGTTAAATTCAAAATAATTCCGCTTTAAATTATCACTTACTTTATTACATTTGTGCGAATTCTAAAAACAGAAAAACCAAACCCATGAAAAATATAGTTTACCTCGTATTAGCAATGATTGTTTTATCCTCTTGCCAAAAACAAGCAAAAATCGGATATGTAAATAACGGAACGCTTATAAACGAATTTCAAGAAAAAAAGGATCTTGAAGCAAAATTTCAGATTAAGGAAGAAGCTTTTAAGAAAAGAGCCGACAGTATTGGTAAAGCATTTCAAGCAGAAGTGCAAGAAACCCAAAAGGAAGCTCAAAGAGCTTCTCAAAAAAAGCAACAAGAATTAATGGGCGGTTTGCAGCAAAAACAACAGCAATTGCAACAGCAAATGCAATATGAGAAGCAATTGTTAACACAATCTTTTCAAACAGAAATCGATTCTGTAATTATTAAAGTAAAGGATTTTGTAAAAGATTACGGCGAGAAAAACGGTTACACCTACATTTTAGGTACTACCGATGCCGCATCAACCGTTATGTACAGCACGGAAGAAAACGATTTAACCCAAACCATTTTAGAGGCTTTAAACGGAACCGAAAAAGAAGTTGCTAAAGAAACTGACAAAAAGGAATAAGTCTTAAAACACTAATAAACAAATAGTTAAACGCTTTTGGAGTCATTTCTGGAAGCGTTTTTCTTTTTATCCCAATTAGTGGCTTATGCTTCCTTTTTATGAAGCAAGCGCGTTAATTTAATAGACAAATCGGTTAAAATAATTTTTGAATTTCCGTTGCGCTCAATATGGTAAATCGCATCTTGTAGCTCGTTGCTAATATCCATAATGTTATTTCCGTGCACAAAAGGCGCAAAATTTTCAAGTTTGAATTTTTCGGTTTTAGGCTCTAAAAAAACAAGATCGGTAGCTTTGTAGTTTAGCAATAATGCTTGACGAAAAAAATCCAAACAAAAATTTAAGAACTGCTTTTGCGTTTCGCGCCCTGTTTTTGCAATATCGGCACTCCACGAAATTAAATCGTGTATGGCCGCTTTGTTGCCTTTGGCCTTAAAAGCACTACGAATCCAGAAAATAAACCAAGTTTCAAATTGGATGTCTTCAGAATCCCGATACACCAAATCGCAAGCTTTGTTGTAATTCCCGTCCGATTGATGCGCTATTTTTGTAGCAACAGAAAGCTCTAAACCATACTTTTTCACCAAAGCATCTTTTATCACATCTTCAGCCAATGGCGGAAACTGCAGTAGTTGGCAACGCGATTTAATCGTGTTGATTATTTGCTCATCGTCTTCGGTAATTAAAATAAAAACGGTTTTGCTTGGCGGTTCTTCAATCAGTTTTAAAAGTTTATTGGCACAGGCGGTATTCATTTTTTCTGCCATCCAAATCAGCATCACTTTATAGCCACCTTCGTAAGATTTCAGCGTAAGCGATTTTACAATCTCATGGGCTTCATCAACCCCAATTTGCCCCTGTTTATTATCAACCCCAAGCAATTTGTACCAATCAAACAAATTTCCGTAAGGTTGCTCTTTTAACAACTGGCGCCACTCTTCCAAATAAAAACTCGAAACTGGTTTGCTTTTCACCTTATCGCTCGTGGTTACTGGAAATGCGAAATGTAAATCGGGATGCGAAAAATTCTTGAATTTTAGGTTACACACATCATTTCCAGTATGGTTTTCACCGCCCGAATTAGAGCATAAAATGTACCGCGCATAAGCAATGGCCATGGGTAAAGTGCCAGAGCCCTCTTTACCAACAAACAATTGGGCATGCGGTATTCGGCCATTATCAACACTTTGTGTTAAATGGTTTTTAATGTGTTCTTGTCCTAAAATATCTTCAAAAAGCATAAAGCAAAAGTAAACGAATTTTATTAGAAGTTAAGCACCAAAAAAGCAGTAAAATGTCATTCTTGTTTTTAATTTGGGCGTTACCGCACCCTTCGACTGCGCCCCGGGCAAGCGGTCGGGCTTTCCGCTATATCTTTTTAGTGCTGTACGTGCTTCAGTCTCTCATCAAGTTAGTTTTCCATATTTTAAATGGGTTTCAAGTTAAACTTATGGTTAAGCACAAAAAAGGATGCCACTTCAATCCCTAACGCAAAAGACGTAACATATTAAAATTAAATATTTCTTTCAAGCTACATCGTTTTCGTTAAAAAACACATTTTAATTGGCTGTATAATTGGTTACATTTGTGTTTCAAATAACTAAGAAACAAAAACATATATACAATGAAAACCCTTAACGACTTTAATTTCGAAAATAAAAAAGCACTAATCCGAGTAGATTTTAACGTGCCATTAAACGACAATTTTGAGGTAACCGATGCCACAAGAATTGTATCGGCAAAACCAACCATAATTAAAATATTGGAAGATGGCGGGAGTTGTGTTTTAATGTCGCATTTAGGTCGCCCTAAAGGATTTCAAGAAGAATTTTCGTTAAAGCACATCGCATCAAAAGTTGAAGATGTGTTGGGTGTTGACGTTAAGTTCGTACCCGATTGTGTTGGAGACGAAGCAGAAAACGCCGTGGCAAACCTAGAACCGGGTCAAATTTTATTGTTGGAAAACCTACGGTATTATAAGGAAGAAACCGCTGGCGATATCGAGTTTGCCAAAAAATTATCGAAACTGGGCGACATTTACGTAAACGATGCCTTTGGTACAGCCCACAGAGCACACGCATCAACCACTATTATAGCGCAGTTTTTTAAAGATAAAAAATGCTTCGGAAATTTATTGGCGCAAGAAATTGAAAGCATTAAAAAAGTCATGGAAACAGGCGAAAAACCAGTTTTAGCTGTTTTGGGCGGAGCAAAGGTTTCTTCAAAAATTACAATTATCGAGAATATTCTGGATAAAGTAGACCATTTAATTATTGGTGGCGGTATGTCGTTTACCTTTGTTAAAGCTCAAGGAGGACAAATAGGAAATTCCATTTGTGAAGACGATAAAATGGAACTGGCATTGGATATATTAAAACAAGCCAAAGCTAAAAACGTTCACGTGCACATTCCTGTTGATGTGGTTGCTGCAGACGATTTTAGTAACGATGCAAACACGCAAATTGTGGATATTAATGCCATTCCTGACGGATGGGAAGGTGTTGATGCCGGACCAAAATCGATTGAATTATTTCACGATGTTGTTATGGATTCCAAAACCATTTTATGGAACGGTCCTTTAGGTGTTTTCGAAATGGAAAGCTTTGCAAAAGGCACCATTGAGTTAGGGAATTCTATAGCAGAAGCTACTAAAAATGGAGCGTTTTCACTTGTGGGTGGTGGCGACTCTGTTGCCGCGGTAAAACAATTTGGTTTTGAGAACAAAGTAAGTTACGTTAGTACTGGCGGCGGCGCGATGCTTGAAAGTTTAGAAGGTAAAACATTACCTGGAATTGCCGCTATTTTAGAATAAACGAAATTAAGTTTTCAAATTACATTAAAAAATACGATTTTAGCCATACTATCGTTAAACCTTATCTAGGTTAGATAACAAACAGAACAGATTTTATGGCTTTTCGATTTTTTATAATATGCTTGCTTTTTAATTATGGTGTTTGTGTTGCACAAACTCAAGACTCCATTTTGCCTAAAAAAGAATCCATTAAAGATTCAATAGTTGATGGGAAACCCCATGGTGTTAAAAAAATTGAAGCTGAAAAAGATAGTACCTCCATTAAGAAATTGGAAGACTTGGAGTTTGCGGCGAAAATAGATGAAAAATGGCTTGAAGAACTGTACAGCAATAATCTGTTCGACACCATTTACAAATCGGTTACCGAGCTTACTTACGAGCCCATCGACTATCCGGAATTGCCTACCGACACCTTAAAAAAACGCTTAAAAGAACTCGATGCCAGAACGCCTTTTAATGTGGAGTACAATCCGTCGTTGGAAAGCGTTATTAAATCGTATTTAAAACATCGCAGAAAGCATTTGCAAAAGTTAATGACTTTAAGTGCATTTTACTTTCCTATGTTCGAGGAGGAATTGGATAAACATAACATTCCATTAGAAATAAAATATTTAGCCATTGTTGAGTCGGCATTAAAACCCAGAGCCAAATCCAGAGTGGGAGCAACAGGTTTGTGGCAGTTTATGTTTGGTACGGGCAAAGAGCACGGATTGGATGTAAGCAGTTATGTTGATGAGCGTAGCGACCCTATAAAATCTACCAAAGCTGCCGCAGAATATTTAACACGCTTATATAAAATATTTGGCGATTGGGACCTAGCTTTGGCCGCCTACAATTCCGGGCCCGGAAATGTTACCAAAGCCATTAGGCGCTCTGGCGGTTATGAAAATTATTGGAACATTAGGCATAATTTACCACGCGAAACCGCAGGTTATTTACCGGCGTTTTTAGCGAATATGTATATTTTTGAATATGCCGAAGCCCATGGTTTTAAAAATCTTAAACCCCAATTCACATTAATTGAAACCGACACGGTTATAGTAAAACATATGATAACGCTCGATCAGGTTTCAGAAGTTACGGGCACACCAATTGAAGAACTTCAGTTTTTAAACCCTTCGTATAAATTAGATATTATTCCTTTTATAGAAAAAGAAAATTATGTGTTGCGATTACCACGAGAGGTGGTTGGTACCTTTGTAAATAACGAAGAAAAAATATATGCCTTTGTAAAAGAAGAGTTTGCACAGCGCGAAAAACCATTACCGCAGTTTTTTAATGCGAATGATAAGGTACGATACCGCGTAAGATCTGGTGATTACTTAGGAAAAATAGCCAGAAATTATGGTGTTCGCGTAAGCCAGATAAAACAATGGAACGGCTTGAGGAGTAACAATTTAAGAATTGGCCAGCGATTAACCATTTACCCGCGAAAACCTTATGTTGCAAGCGCAACGGCAACCAATACAACACCTAAATCAAAGCCTATTTCCGGCAATGTAACAACCTATACTGTAAAAAGTGGCGACTCGCTTTGGAGCATCGCCCAAAAATTTCCTGGAGTTTCTGTTCAAAATATTAAAGATTGGAACGATATTAGTGGTAGTAAATTAAAACCGGGAATGAAACTTAAAATATCAAAGGGTTAAGTTCCTAAAAAACCAAAAACTTAATGATGCGTAATTTTCTTTTAACAGCATTAGCCATTGTGCTACTAGTCTCTTGCGGAGACAAAAAATCTTCCAACGACAGAATACTTTTCGATTCGTCTGGAAACGTTAATCACATTTCGGTTGTAGTTAGTAACGAACTATGGAACGGTAGTGTTGGAGAAGCCATTAGAAACGTGCTTACCACGCCAATTTATGGGCTGCCACAAGACGAACCCATGTTTAATATTAACCAAATACCAACCAAGGTGTTTTCCGATTTTATTACGAGAAACCGAACCATTTTAAAAATAGAAATGGGTAAACCCTCAGGGTTTAAAGTCGTTAGAAATGTATACGCGCAACCTCAAAAAGTAATTGTTGTTTCAGGAAATACCAAAGACGATGTTATTGGGTTGCTTAAAGACAATTCGGAAAAAATATTGGAAGAATTTAAAAATGAAGAGCTAGCAGAACAGCAGCGACGTATGAGCAAATCGCTTCACCGTACAAAAAAGATTGAAGAAAAACTGGGGTTGAGTATTAAGTTCCAGACGGCTTACCGAATCGCCAAAGAAATCGATAATTTCTTTTGGATACGTAAAGATATTTCAACAGGAACAACCAATTTAATGATTTACGAGTTGCCTTTGAGTGCTATTAAAAGAAATGATAGTGTTGTAAATCAAATTATTAAAATTCGAGATTCTATTGGTAAAAAGTATATCCCAGGCCCTACAGATGGCTCTTATATGGTTACCGAGAATGCTTATGCGCCATTCCATTCTGAAACCATTTTAGACAACAAACCCGCTTTAGAGACCAAAGGACTTTGGGATTTAAAAGGTGCTTTTATGGCTGGTCCCTATATTAATTATGCCATTGAAGATAAAATTAATAACAGATGGATTATTGCAGAAGGCTTTGCATTTGCGCCATCTGTTGAAAAACGGGATTATATGTTCGAGCTAGAAGCCATAATTAAAACGATTAAAATTAATTAACGGTTTGCGTGTAAACAGAGCATCCTTAAGACCTTTATTTAAAAAATTCAGTCATAAAAAAAAACCAGCTTTTTAAGCTGGTTTTTCATTACTAGTAAAATACACTTTTACTGTTTTTTATCTTTTGCAGGCTCATCGCCTTCTTCTTTGCTAGCGTCTTTAAATTCCTTAATGCCGCTACCCAATCCTCGCATTAATTCCGGTATTTTTTTACCGCCAAACAACAGTAAAACAACAACAACAATTAAGGCTATTTGCCAAGGACCAATCGCTAATGGTAATATATAAAAACTCATAACTTTAAAATTTAAAAAGCAAAGTTAATAATTAAAGTTTAATAATGGCGTTTTAAAGCTAACTTTAGTACAAAGAGAAACTACTCGTGCCATAATTTTATATATTTTTGTTTTCAACATGAAGAACGAAAAGAAAGAACCTAAAAAAATAAAACGAAAATTACTCGATAAGTATCGCTTAGTCATTTTAAACGAAAACACCTTCGAGGAACGCCTGTCTTTTAAACTAACAAGACTAAACGTTTTTGTGTTGGCTTCAATCTCAATAATTGTTTTAATAAGCGCTACATATGCATTAATTGCTTTTACACCGCTTAGGGAGTATATTCCTGGGTATTCTTCAACAGCTTTAAAAAAGAAAGCCGTAGAGCTTAATTATAAAACCGATTCGTTGCAACAGGTTATTTCTATGAACGAAAGGTATTTTTCATCGATAAAAAAAGTATTGCAAGGCGATGTAAGCGTTGTGGATTTTAATAAGGATTCTATAGTAGAAGCCATAAAATTAGAAGATACCGAAATAGACTTAAGTCCAAGTTTGGAAGATTCCTTATTGCGTGAAAAAGTGGCCAAAGAAGACAAATACAACCTCTTTGAGTCGGCTATATCGGCTTCAAATTTTGTACTGTTTCCCCCTGTTAACGGTACCATTAGCGAGCCTTATAATCTTAAGGAAAAACATTATGCGGTAGATGTTGTAGTGCCCAAGGACGCCCCCATTAAAGCCACGGCCGATGGTATTGTAATTTTTGCCGAATGGACACCAACTACGGGACATGTAATAATTATTGAGCACAGTTACGGTTTAATTTCTGTGTACAAACACAATGGTGCATTAACAAAAACACAAGGCGATTTGGTAAAGGCAGGCGAGGTTATAGCCACAGCGGGAGATTCTGGAGAGCTTTCAACGGGTCCACATTTACATTTCGAGCTTTGGAACGACGGTTACCCAATAAACCCAACAAACTTTATAGATTTTGAATAAAAGCGGTTCCCTCGAGCGCAGTCGAGAGGTTAAAAACAAAATTAATAAAAGGTCTCGACTGCGCTCGATGTAATATTTAACTATAAATTAAATGCTATCAATAAAATCGGCTTTAGCAAAACCCTTTGCAAAACGTGCTTACAAGCGCATTAAAAAATGGGCAGAAAAGCCTATTGAAACACAAGAGAAGGTTTTTCAGGAATTAATAAGTAAAGCGGCTGCAACTTCCTTTGGGAAAGACCACGATTTTATTAGTATAAATAACCATTCAGATTTTGTAAAACGCGTTCCTGTAAGAGATTACGAAGCGCTTAGATCCTATGTTGAAAAAGCAGTATCGGGCGAAGAAAATGTACTTTGGACAGGAAAACCTATTTACTTTGCAAAAACCTCGGGCACAACCTCCGGTTCCAAATACATACCTATTACCAAAGAAAGCATGCCCACCCATGTTGAGGCGGCAAGAAATGCTATTTTAATGTACATTCACGAAACCGGGAATGCTAAATTTGTTGACGGGAAAATGATTTTTTTACAAGGCAGCCCAATTTTAAAAGAGCAAAATGGCATTCAACTAGGTAGGCTTTCGGGTATTGTGGCCCATTATGTGCCCAAGTATCTTCAAAAAAACAGATTGCCATCCTGGGAAACCAATTGCATTGAAGATTGGGAAACCAAAGTGGATGCTATTGTTGAAGAAACCTTGCCCGAAAACATGACGGTTATTTCAGGTATTCCGTCGTGGGTGCAAATGTATTTTGAAAAACTGCAACAAAAAACAGGCAAAAAGGTTGGTGATATTTTTAAAAACTTTAATCTTTTTATTTTTGGCGGTGTAAATTACGAGCCCTATCGCGCAAAATTTGAAAACCTAATTGGCAGAAAAGTAGATAGTATTGAACTGTACCCCGCCAGCGAAGGTTTTTTTGCATTTCAAGATAAACAAAACGAAAAAGGCATGTTGCTTCAATTAAACTCTGGTATTTTTTATGAGTTTATTAAAGCCGATGATTTTTTTAACGACAACCCCAAGCGCATCACGATTGCAGATGTAGAAATAGGGGTAAATTATGTGATGATAATCTCTACAAATGCCGGACTTTGGGCCTACAATATTGGTGATACGGTTGAGTTTACGTCAACAAACCCGTACCGTGTAATCGTTTCAGGAAGAATAAAGCATTTTATATCGGCTTTTGGTGAGCATGTGATTGGTAAAGAAGTTGAGCAAGCCATGAAGGAAGCCACTTTAAACACAGCGGTTAGGGTTTCAGAATTTACGGTGGCGCCTCAAATTAACCCAACTGAAGGTTTGCCGTATCACGAATGGTTTGTTGAGTTTGAAAATGAACCAGAAAATCTTTCCGCGCTAGCGAAAAATATAGACCAATCGCTTCAAAAACAAAACAGTTATTATTTCGATTTAATAGAAGGTAAAGTTTTGCAACCGCTTAAAATCACTAAAGTTAAAAAAGACGGTTTTCAAGAGTATATGAAATCTGTTGGGAAATTGGGCGGGCAAAATAAAATTCCGCGCCTATCAAACGACAGGAAGATTGCTAAGCATTTTTCGACGGATTAAAAATTTAAGGACCGGTTATGTGTAGAATTGACCAATACCATTGCAGCTTTCATGTTTAAAGTAATACAAATAGTATTATCTTTGCAAGAATTTAATAAGTATGAGTAAAAAGAAACGTCACGAAAGAACGAGAGCTCAAGAAAGCTCGAATGCCATTGAGAGAATGTACATTACAATGCGCCATTTGTTTAACCGTGGTTTTTATAAACCCATGGGGGTTTCGGGCGAAACGTTAAGACAATCGTTGTTGTTGCTACGACCAGAAATTTACGGATCAATTGGCGATGAAAAGGCAGAATTGGAAGGTTTACTTTATGTTATTGATAGATTGCCAATTGGTATTGAAGAGTGTACTTTTATCAATTTAACGAGTGATGAGGGTTATGCGAACTCTCATTTCAAACCTATAATCCCACCCAAAAGGCGTCGAAATTGCTATAGAATAGATGCCGAACAAATGAATATTGAGATTACCAGAGGACGATCGGACATCTACGATATTTTAACCCACCTTACCTTTCTTTTTATCGAATCGCACAAAATTAGTAATCGGGTCATTATTGATGAAAACGGCGCTACCACAAGAGATTGGATTAAGTTGGAAAAAGCGGTTTTATCAACTAAAAAGTTAACACAACCCGAACGTGAAATTGCAATTACGCATACGGCAAACATATTGGGGCGCACATTTAACGAGTTAACTAATGTGTATTCTAAATTTGCAACACCCAAACAACCGGAGCGCCTGTTGCATATTGTGTACTGGCTGGGTAAACTTGCCATTGAAGAGCAAATAAATAACAATAAGCGCACGGTTACTTTTAGTCCGGTGCTTAGGGAGCGCCTTGGCCACCATATACACGGTGAGATTTGGGCAAATACGATTAAGGAAACCTTACATAAAAACAATTTATTAGAACGGCCAATACATATTATTAGCGCCAATATGCACAGTGTTATGAATACGCTTTTCGCTCCAACGGCCTTGAAATCTAAAAAAGATATTTTTGAGGTCTATGAGTCTTTAAGTCAAAAAGAAAGCGAAAGCCTGCGAAATAAAGTCACTAAAGAGGCCTTGCTTAACGGGATGATTTATATTAAGGACAGCTCGGGTACCAATATCGACGTTCAAATTTTCGATACCGATAAAATAGATGCTTCTAAAATTGACGTAAAAACCAACGAAGCCGCATTAAATTCAGAAAAACCAGTGGTGTTTGTAATGGATTATGCTTTTGGTGAACAAGCCTACGAAACGATTGATGAATTATTGAAACCTTATATCGTAAAAGGAAAAGATATCCATTTAAATGTAGAATCCATTTCTATAATGGGTAAAGCTGGAATTTTAGAAGGCGGGAAAGGCGATATTATGATTCCCACGGCGCATATTTTTGAAGGAACAGCAGATAATTACCCTTTTAAAAATGAATTGAAAAAAGAAGATTTTGAAGGTGAAAACGTTAATGTTTGCGAAGGCTCAATGATTACTGTTTTGGGCACATCGTTACAAAACAAGGATATTTTAAAGTTTTTCCATGACTCGACATGGCACGTTATAGGCTTGGAGATGGAAGGTGCCCATTACCAAAAGGCCATTCAAGCGGCTTCCAAGGTGAGAAATAGCATAAACCCAAACGTAAAAGTGCGTTACGCTTATTACGCCAGTGATAATCCTTTAGAAACAGGAAGCACTTTAGCATCTGGCGGATTGGGAACTTCGGGCGTAAAGCCAACCTATTTAATAACCAGAAAAATATTAGAACAACTATTTAATTAACACAATAAAATTATGAGTAAAGATTTGCCACAACAAAACCCGTCTGAAGAAGTCGATTTAGGACAGTTGTTCAAACTTATAGGAAATGCTTTTGACCGCTTTTTTAAGTTTATAGGTAGCATATTGAACAGTCTTTTTTTGGCGTTTGTTTGGATTGTGTTTTTTCTAAAAAAACACTTTATAAAATTTATAATTGCTGGAATTGTTGGAGTTGCTCTAGGCATATTATTGGAAAAAACTTCCGAACCGGTTTACAAATCGTACATCACTGTTAAGCAAAATTATAATACTGGAGAAAATTTATACAATGCTATTAGCTATTATAATGATTTAGTAGAGCAACAGGATATAAGTACTTTGGAAAGTGTTTTAGGTGTTGAGCAGGACGCGTTGTCTTCTATAGACAAAATTGAAATTGAATCAACACTTAGTGAAAATCAAAAAATACAAGCTTACGATGCATACATAAAAACACTCGATTCTACCGTAGCATCAACAATTGATTATGAATCGTTCTTAAAAAATGATAAGGATTACAATCATAGGTATCAGCAAATTACCATTAAAGCTAAAGAAAGAAATAGTTTTAGTGCCGTTTTTAATAATATTATAGAAAATATAAACTCTAATCCATACTTTAAAAGAGAACAAGAAAAAGATATAAAAGCATTAAATGAACAGGCGTTGGCAATCAATAGGTCGTTGATTAAATCTGATACTTTACTTAATGTTTACCAAAAAGCCATTATAAAAGCTGCAGAAAACAACAATAATTCACAAGCTAGAATTACAATTGACAACAAAGATACCGGAAGTTCTACAAAAGAGTTTGAATTGTACTCTAAAGACTTGGAATTAAGAGAAAAGTTAGTGGAAATTGAAAGAAACATTGCCGACAAGCAACACATTATAGAAATAACATCAAGTAAGCAAGACAGTGGCTCTATAGATAACAGCAAAGAACTTTTAGGCAAATCAATGGGCTTAAAAAGCTATTACGCCTTGATTTTGTTAACACTAACTTTTTTAGTTTTAATGGGTTTAGAGTTTATTAAGTTTTTAGGACGCTATAAAGATAAAATATAGACTATGACTATTTTAATAACAGGTGGTGCCGGATTTATAGGATCAAATTTCATCCTATATTATTTAGAAAACAACCCAGATGTTAAAATAGTAAACATTGATAAATTAACCTACGCCGCTAATGTATCAAATTTAGCTAGCGTGGAAAACAACGATAGATACACTTTTATTAAGGGTGATATTTGTGATAGAGCCTTAATTGAACGTTTATTTACTCAATACGAATTTAAAGGTGTTATACATTTTGCGGCAGAATCTCATGTTGATAATTCTATCAGTAAACCTACAGCTTTTATTAACACCAATATTGTAGGAACATTTAATTTAATTGATGTAGCTAAAAACCATTGGATGGATGCTCCAAAATCGCCAAAACCACAGCATAAAAACTCAAGATTTCATCATATTTCTACCGATGAGGTTTATGGTACATTGGGAGAACATGGCTTATTTACAGAACAAACACCTTATGCACCAAACAGCCCGTATAGTGCCTCAAAGGCATCATCAGATTTTATAGTTCGAAGCTATTTTCATACTTACGGCATGAATGCGGTTACCACCAATTGCTCAAACAATTACGGCCCCAATCAGCACAACGAAAAACTTATTCCAACCATAATTAGAAAAGCACTTTCTGGAGAAAACATTCCCATTTATGGCGATGGAAAAAACATTCGAGATTGGTTATATGTTAAAGACCATTGCACCGGGATAGACCTGGTTTTTAAAAAAGGCATTGCGGGTGATACCTATAATATTGGAGGCAAAAATGAACGTAACAATTTATATATTGCAAATAGAATTTGTGAGATATTGGACGAAATGAAACCTAAAACGAAGTCGTATAAAAATCAAATTTCGTTTGTTACAGACAGGCCGGGGCATGATTATAGGTACGCCATTGATGCGTCAAAAATTGAAACCGAACTGGGTTGGCAAGCACACGAAAGTTTTGAAACCGGCATACTTAAAACCATTAATTGGTATATTAAGAAATACAACGTTTAATTTAAAGAGATTTCCACTTTCGTGGAAATGAAAAAAATAATTGATGAAGGGTATCATTTTAGCAGGAGGTTCGGGCACGCGTTTGCATCCACTAACCAAAGTGGTTAGTAAACAACTTATGCCTATTTACGATAAACCCATGATTTATTATCCGCTTACCACGTTAATGTCTACGGGAATACAAGAAATTCTAATTATTTCCACTTCAAAAGACACCCCAAAATTTAAGGAATTATTGGGCGATGGAAGCGATTACGGTTGTCATTTCCAATACGCCATTCAAGAGGAGCCAAACGGATTGGCCGAAGCATTTATTATTGGAGAAGAATTTATAGGAAACGATAGCGTAGCCCTTATTTTAGGCGATAATATATTTTATGGTTCAGGTTTAAACAGCATTTTACGAGCTAGCGTTAATCCAATCGGAGGTATTATTTTTGCGTACCATGTTAACGATCCACAGCGCTATGGCGTTGTTGAGTTCGATGACCAAAACAAAGCGGTTTCAATTGAAGAAAAACCAAAACAACCAAAATCTAATTTTGCGGTTCCGGGCATATATTTTTATGATAATAATGTAGTTGAAATTGCAAAGAACATAAAACCGAGCCATAGGGGCGAACTAGAAATAACAGATATTAATAAAGCTTATTTAATTAAAGGAGCGCTTAACGTAGAAATTTTAGATAAAGGCACAGCTTGGTTAGATACTGGTACTTTCGCATCGCTCATGCAGGCTTCTCAATTTGTACAAGTTATTGAGGATCGCCAAGGTCAAAAAATAGGATGTATTGAGGAAGTGGCATATAAAATGGGATATATTGACAGTATTCAACTAAATAAACTAGCACAGCCACTACTTAAAAGCGGCTACGGCGAATACCTTCAACAATTAATAGATTAACATGACGGTTGAAGAAACAAATTTAAAAGGCTGTTTTGTAATAGCGCCTAATGTAATTGAAGACGAAAGAGGTTATTTTTTTGAAAGTTTTAACAAAGCTCAATTCGAAGCTAAAACAGGAATTGCCACCAACTTTATTCAAGATAACCAATCGCAATCCTCAAAAGGGGTTTTAAGAGGACTGCATTTACAAACTGGAGCGTTTGCTCAAGCCAAACTTGTTAGGGTAATTAAAGGCAAAGTTTTAGATGTCTGTGTAGATTTAAGAAAAGATTCGCTAACCTTTGGAAAACACTTTTCAATAGTTTTAGACGCTATAGAGCACAATCAACTTTACATTCCTAAAGGATTCGCCCACGGTTTTTTAGTTTTGGAAGACCAAACTATTTTTTCTTATAAATGTGATAATTATTATAATAAAGCTTCAGAAAGAGGCATTATTTATAACGATAAAACATTAAATATCGATTGGGGTTTCCCAACGGAAAACTTAATGCTTTCAGAAAAAGACAAAGCGCTACCAACACTAGAGGCTTACCTAAATGAATAAACGAGTTTTAGTAACAGGAGCCAATGGGCAATTAGGAAAAACCACTAATGAGTTATTCGCTAAAAACGAATACGGCCTAGAATTTACTTTTGTTACTAAAGCAGAATTAGATATTACCAAAGAAGCCGATTTAAAACCGTTTTTTAAAAATAACAAGTTTGATTATTGTATAAATTGTGCCGCTTACACCAATGTGGAGCAAGCAGAAAAAACACCTGAAATAGCCTATAAAGTAAATGCCGAAGGTGTAAAGTATTTAGCTGAGGCTTGCAAAGAAACCGATACGGTATTAATCCATATTTCAACAGATTATGTTTTTGATGGCGAGAAAACAGAGCCTTACACAATCAAGGACATCCCAAATCCTATTAACGAATATGGTAAATCAAAACTATTGGGCGAGCAACATGTTCAAGATATTTTAGATGACTACTTTATAATAAGAACCTCGTGGCTGTACAGTAAACAATACGGACATAACTTTTATAAAACCATTTTAAAAAAGGCTAAAGCAGGAGAAGCTTTACTAATAACTGATGATCAACTAGGTTGTCCAACAAACACTGAGAACCTAGCAAAATACATAATAAGTCTAATTGCAATCAAATCAAAAGATTACGGAATAAAACATTTTTGTGATGAAGGAGAAATGACTTGGTATGGTTTTACAGAACAGATTTTAAAAGAAATTGGTTTGTTTAATAAAGTAAACCTTGCCAAGGCAAAGAATTATCGTACTTTTGCACGCAGACCAAAAAGAAGTGTTTTATTAAAATAAATTTTTAGATTTAATGTGCGGAATAACGGGAATCTATTCTAAAAAAAATATTCAAAATATTAAAGAAAGAGTTTTAAGGATGAATACCTCTATAAAACATAGGGGGCCTGATGCCGAAGGAGTTTATGGAGATGATAATCTTGTACTTGGGCACAGACGATTAAGTATTATAGATACAAGAGAGGTTTCTAATCAACCAATGCATTCCAACTCTAACTATTGGCATGTAGTGTTTAATGGAGAGATTTATAATTTTAAAAAAATAAAATCAAAGCTTAATTACAGTTTCAAAACAACCTCAGATACAGAGGTCATTTTAGCGGCCGTAGAAGAAAAAGGAATTGATTGGTTTATTGAACAAGCTAATGGTATGTTTGCAATTGCTTTGTATAATTCTGAGACTAAAAATTTGTACCTAGTAAGAGACAGGTTGGGGATAAAGCCCCTTTACATTTATAATGATGGCGAACATTTAATTTTTTCATCAGAGATAAAAGCCATCCTGTCTAGTGGCTTGGTGGATGCACAATTTAACGAAGAAGCAGTAGACGAATATTTGGCAAATAGGTACATACGCTCCCCTTATACATTCTTTAAAAACATCTTTCAAGTACAACCCGGAACATATTTACTGGTTGATAAAAACCTGTCTTCAATTGAAAACAAATATTGGGACATTCCACAAGTATTTAATATGTCCAAGGAGTATAATGAGGGTAGAATTCTAAGTGGGTTAGACGAAGAGTTAAATAAAGCGATTAAATATAGGCTTATTGCCGATGTGCCATTAGGAACTTATTTAAGTGGAGGAGTTGACTCTAGTGTCATTACTGCAATTACGGCTATAAATAAAAAGGAAAAAGTTAACACGTATACAATTGGATTTAAGGAAATTAATGAGTTTGAGTATGCAAAGATGATTGCTGAAAAATATGATACCGAACACCATGAAATCTTAATGCATAAAGAAGATTATATGTCTAATTGGGAGCGCCTAATTAAATTCAAAGATGCACCACTAGGTGTGCCCAACGAAATCCCGTTAGCTGTAATGTCTAGTAAACTAAAAGAAAAAATTACTGTTGTATTATCGGGCGAAGGAGCAGACGAATTGCTAGGAGGATATGGTAGGATTTTTAGATCACCATTTGATTATTCCAATAAAGAAACTAATAAATCATTTTACGATTACTTTATTTCAAAATACGAGTATGTACCCAGGTCTATGCGAGATGAATTAATTAACACACCTAAAAACTACAGACACAAGTTTGATAAAGAAATAAAGGAAAGTTTTGATTCTAGCTCTAAAGAAGAAAGTGTTTTCAAGTTTTTTCATAAATACCATGTAAAAGGATTATTACAGCGGGTTGACATGACAACGATGCAAACCTCAGTAGAAGCTAGAGTACCCTTTTTAGATCATAATTTAATTGAATTTTCATATCGTAATATTCCTTACGATATGAAACTACGTTGGATAAATGACGAAGCGGAGAATAAAGCAAAGTCTATGAGTGCTGATCAATATAGCGAAACCTTGGACACACCAAAATATTTACTCAGGAAATTATCTTACAAATATTTGCCCGAAGAAATCATTGAGCGAAAAAAAATAGGATTTCCTGTGCCTTTAACAGAATGGTTTGATAACCTAGAATCTCTAGCCAAAGAGCTTTTACCAAAAGCCAATTGGTTAAAAGAGGGTGTTGTTAACGATTTAATAGAAAAAAGTAAAACCGAATCTAGAGCAGGACAAATACTCTGGATGTTTATTAATATAGAATTATTTAAAAGTAACTACTTCAATAAGCAGTGGAAGTGGTAATATAACATTAGCTTATGTACAAAAGAGGAGACGAAAAAACAACGATAGGATACACGTCTGGGGTGTACGACTTATTTCATATTGGACATTTAAATTTAATAAAAAATGCTAAAGGATTATGCGACAAGCTAATTGTTGGAGTAACATCTGATGAGTTAGTTGCTTATAAAAACAAAAAAGCCGTAATAGGCCACCAAGAGCGCATGGAAATTGTTAGAAACATTAAACATGTTGACGCAGTTGTTCCCCAAAACGATATGGACAAATTCAAAATGTGGGAACGCCTAAAGTTTGATGTCATGTTTGTTGGCGATGACTGGTTTGAGAGTGAAAAATGGAAAGAACTTGATGAAAAATTTAAGGCCGTTGGAGTAAAAATTGTGTACTTTCCATATACCAAAGGAACATCTTCTACTTTAATAAACGAAACTTTAAAGAAGCTAAGAGAGTAGGTTTTTTCATGCAGGAGCTATAAATTTAACTTATTAAAATGAAGCTTGTAACATTTAAACATGTTTTAGTAAAAAATTTTTTAGCTCTTTCTACTTTACAAGGAGTTAACCTTATTCTACCATTTGTAACTTTGCCCTATTTAACTAGAGTGCTAGGGGTTTCTAATTATGGGGTTGTGGTAATGGTTTATTCTATTATGCAGTTTTTAAATGTGATTTGTGATTATGGTTTTAATTTATCAGCTACAAAAGATATTTCATTACACAGAAATGATAAGTTAAAAGTTAACACTATTTTTAGCAGTATCCTAATTATTAAAGTATTGTTGCTAATAATATCATTGGCTATTTTATTAATATTAACCAATCTTATACCTGTTTTAGCAGGGAATCGATTGGCCTATTTTTGGGGTTTTGGTATAGTAGTTGGCCAAGCAATAACGCCAACATGGTTATTTCAAGGTATGGAAAAAATGAAATATATTACCATAGTTAATTTAGTTTCTAAGTCGCTTTTTACACTTTTAATTTTTGTATTTATAAAACATTCAAGCGAGTTTATATTCGTACCCTTATTGTATTCTATTGGGTTTGTTCTTGCAGGAGTATTATCATTATTTTTTGCTTATAAAGAATTTGGAGTTTCCTTTTATTTATCTAAATGGAAAGATATAAAAGAAGAATTAAAAAACAGTACCCAATACTTTTACTCTAGGGCTTCGGTTGCTCTATATACCTCAAGTAATAATTTTATTGTAGGTTTAGTTCTTGGAGAATTTTATGCAGGAATTTTTGGAGTTGCTGAAAGGTTGTTTACAGCAATGACAGTAATTTATAGCCCATTATCTGATGCAATTTACCCATATATGGTTAAAAAAAAAGACTTAAAACTGTTTAAAAAAATATTTATTTCTGCAATGGTTTTTAATCTACTAGTTTGTTTAATTACCGTAATTTTTTCTTCCGAAATAGTTAATTTTGTTTTTGGAGAAGGATACCAAGAAAGTGCTATGTTGTTAAAATATTTTTGCTTTTTAGCATTAATTATTGTGCCAGCGACTTTTATTGGTTACCCATTACTTGGTGCATTTGGTTTTGAAAAATACGCCAACTATAGTGTTGTTGTAGCATGTATAATTCATGTAACTATTTTAATTTTTATAGCTTCTTTCCTTACTATATATTCAATGGTATTATTATTAATTTTCACTCAAGTTATTGTTTTAAGTATAAGATCTGTAGGTGTTATTAAACTTTTTAAATTAAATTTATTAGGTAATAAAAAAAACTAGATGTTTTAATGAAAACAGCTCTCAGACGATTAAAGATAATATTAAAAACAGTGATAGGGCTGCCTATTTATTATATTTCTATTTTTTTTCCAAAGAAAAAAGGTCTAATTGTAATCGGGTCTTCATTAGGAAAATATTTTGCAGACAATTCAAAGTATTTTTACTTAAAGTACTATAACAGAGACAAGAGTGGTTTAAATCTAATTTGGCTAACAAAGAGCAGAGATGTTGTTAGAGAACTAAATTCAAAAGGTTTACCAGTAAAATTCTTATATTCTTTTGGAGGCGCTTATACAGCCTTAAGAGCGTCAAAAGCCTATTTGTCTCACCAATTAGACGATATTAATGGAGCCTTAATTGGAGGAGCAAAAATTGTTCAATTATGGCACGGGATGCCGTTAAGAAAAATTGGGTATGGAGGGGATTGGATGGACGACAATCTTTCTGGCAAAGTAAAACTTTTTATTTCCAAATGGTTGCCATATGCATATTATATGAAGTGCGATGTTTTAATGGCACCCTCTAAAAGAGCAAAGGATAATTATGTAGAACCATTTTCTAAGTCATTTAGAAATAATAAGATAGAAGATAATATTGTATTATCGCAACAGCCTAGAACATTCTGTTTTGAAGAAACCTTTGAATTAAGCGAAACTTTCTTTCCAGAAAAGAAAATGCTTTTAGAGCTTAGGAGTAAATATAAATGCATTATTTCATGGTTGCCAACCCAAAGAAAACAATTTAATAAAACAATAATAGACGTAATTAAAGACTCTGGGTTGAACATGAAAAAAATGGATGCTTTTTGTAGAAAAACGAATAGTATATTTGTGATTAAAGCTCATTTTTTAGATTTTGACTTACTTAAAGGAATTACAAAAGGATTTAACAATATTTTAATATACCCAAACTCTGACCCATATCCGTTACTTAAATTTACTGATGTATTAATAACTGATTATTCAAGTGTTTTCTTTGATTTTTTGTTATTGGATAGACCAATAATATTTATGTGTCATGATTTAGAAGAGTACACCAATAAAGCTCAGTTTTACTATGACTTTGAAACCTTGGAGATTGGGCCAATATGTAGGTCATGGAAATCAACAATCAAAGTTATCTCAAATATTTCTGAAGATAACGATGATTTTGCAAAAAAAAGGAATAATAAATTTAATATGTTTGGATTTGTGGAATACTTTGACACTGTATAGTAAAAAAAATATTTAATAAGTCAATAATGAAAGTCAAAATTGCTACATTTTTTTGCTTGTTCTTGTTTTTCCTGCCTTTTACGCAAGCTCTTACACTGAATGTGGGATTCCCTTTAAAAGTGTCAGAAATATTACTAATAGTAATGATTGGAATATACTTTTTTATTGGGTATGTGCCTAAAGAATATTTACACTTTATTATAAATAACAAGGCCATATTTCTTTTCTTATTATGGGCACTTCTGTCATTTATGATAAATAGCTTCTGGCAGTATGATTATCCTTTAAAACAGATACCATTCAGAATAAGTGCTATTGGAGATAGTTTTTTAAGGTTTTGTTATATAATTTTAAATATAACAGCTTTTTTTATTAGTATATATTTTATTTCAAGAAACAAAAGGATTTTAAAGTTTTGGGTTTTAGGAGCTGTTATTGCAAGTTCATACTCATGGTATTTGTTTGTTTTTTCAGCGCTCGGGTTACCTTATATAAAGCTATTTGGGATGGAATCAAATCCCCAAAATTTATTTGGGATAATTAGATGTGGCACTTTTAAAGAAGGTAATTTTTTCGGCCTATTTTTAATATTATCTTCATTAATTGCCTTTTTTAGAGGTAAAACAAAAGTAGGTTGGTTTTTAATGTTTACAATTATTACAACTATGTCCACGATTTCTATTGTAAGTGGGTGTTTAACATTGGTTTATATTTACAGAAAAAAAATGTTCACAGGCAAAATTTTGATTGTTTACCCTTTAATTTTAATGGCGGTTATTTTTTCTGCAAAAACAGAGTTTTTTCAGCGTTATGTTAAAGGAAAAATATTTCAACCTGTTAGTCATCTTACTAATGATAACTTTTCTAAAGTAGATAGATATCTTACTGGTAGAATTGCTTTTAAACAAGGTTTATATAACCCATTTATTGGTGTAGGTCCATATAACTATGCGCTTCATTATGATTATTATAATGATTATGAAACCGTAGTAAAAAACCCATCTAAATGGTTTGATAATTATATTGCAAGAACTAATAAGAGGGCTATAACAAACAATGTATATTTAGAAGTATGGTCTGAGTATGGTGTAGTTGGGTTTGTTTTTTTTATGTTTTTTTTAGTAAAAACCTTATTTGTGGCAATCAAAAATAAAAATGATTTTATAACTGGAGGAGTTATTGCTATTTTGATTTCTTTTAACGCATTTCCTTCTTTTATAATGTTATTCATTTGGGTTTATTTAGCTATACCTTATGCATTTAACTATAACAAACGGGTAAATGAAAATCCCTAACTACGTATTAAAAGCAAGCAAGATATTCTTGTACTTGTTAGCTCTACTTCCTTTACTCTCTTTACCTTTGGTTAGTATAGCAATCATGCTGTTCGTTTTTTTTTCTATAATTTCTTTTAGATTAACTAACCAAGAAAAAAACACAATGGTCAAAAAGGAATGGTTTTTGTTTTTTTTATTTACAACTCCTTTTTTGTTTTATTTGATTGCTTTAATTTGGACTGAAGACTTATCACTCGGCATTAAACTAATTGAAAAGAATTTATCGTTTTTAGTAATTCCGTTTACGGTTTTTATTTTAAAACCCTTTAAATCACATCTGCAAATAAAAAACTTCATTAAAACGTATATTATATCATGTTCTATTTCTGTAATTTTTACAATATTATATATACTCATTAATCTTAAAAGTATTTATAATCAACAAAACACTTATTTTATAAATATAAAACTTAGAGAGACTATTGAATTGACGCCAATTATTGGAGAACATGCTATATATTTTTCACTAATTTTAGGAATAGGATTATTATTGCTTTTTTACAACAGATTCAAAAATCGTAGACTTAATATTTTTTTGTTTTTGATGTTAACAATTGGAATTGTTATTGCGAGCTCTAGAGGCGTGATTATAGCCATATTGATTGTTGGGGTTTTATTAGCTTATCAAGAAATCAAAAATAAAAGGAAATTAGTTATAATAATAGTGTTGTCAATCTCAGGTTTTGCTGTTTTAGCTTACGTATCTCCTATTAAAAAACGAGTAATTGAAATTGTTAATACCAAGTACATTTATCCTAAAGGAGACTACTATAATTCGTTTAACTTAAGGATGGCCATTTATAATTGCTCCTTGTCGTTAATTAATGAATCGGCAATTATAGGCTTTGCTCCAGCCGATTTACAGCAAAAATTAAATGAGTGTTATAAGAAATTTGATACTAGTGCATTTCAAAAAACTAATTACAATACCCACAATCAGTATCTAGATTATATTTTATCATTCGGAGCAATAGGTTTTATTTTAATTTTATTCTCATTTGCATATTTTTTAAAAATTGCAATTGTAACCCAAAACAATGAGTATTTTAATTTTTTAATCTTAATGTATATTGCGTTTTTAACTGAAAATATATTAGTTAGAAACACGGGGATAGTTTTATTTGTAATGTTTAATTGTTTATTTGCTTATTCTACTTTATTAAAAAATTTTAATTTAAATATCAAACAATGATAGTGATTAATGCTAGGTTTTTAACTCAAAAGATGACAGGCGTTCAAAGATATGCTTTTGAAATATGCAATTTGTTACCAAAAAAAATAGGAAATAAAAAAATTGTTTTGGTTGCTCCAAAAGCCACAATAATAAATAAATTAGATAACGATATAGATATTGTTTTTTATGGTAATTTAAAAGGGCAACTTTGGGAACAGATTAGTTTACCAATATTTTTAAACAAGAATAAAAACCCCTTGTTAATTAATTTTGTTGGTATAGCACCGGTATTTTATAAAAGGAAAGTAATGTTTTTATACGATTTAGCTTTTAAACATTATCCAGAATGGTTTTCTTATTCATTTCAAAAACCATATAATCTTTTGATACCCTTAAGTTTAAAGAACTCTTTGAAGATTATTACAGACAGCAATTATGTTAAAGAAGATATACATAAAGTATACAAGATTAGCAATGATAATATTTATGTTATATATGCAGCACCTTCAGTCAAGTTTAAGAATTTGAATTTAAAAAAAGAAAAATTTATTTTAACCGTATCTTCAATCGATCCTAGAAAAAATCTTCAAAGAGTTATCAAAGCATTTAATGAATTGAATTCAGACTATAAACTCGTTATTGTGGGATCAAAAAGCAAAACGTTTTCAAATATTGAATTAAACGAAAAAAAGTATAATAGAAACATTATCTTTACAGGCTATTTAAGTGATGAAGATTTAATTAAACTTTATAATAGAGCGGAAGTATTCATTTATGCCTCTTTGTTCGAAGGTTTTGGCATTCCTCCATTAGAGGCTCAAGCCTGCGGGACTGTTTGTGTTGTATCTAACACAACTTCATTACCAGAAGTATATGAGGATTCAGTAGAATACTGCGATCCGCATTCTATTGAAAGTATTAAAAACGCGATTAAAAAACTATTAATTGATTCGAATAGAAGAAATCAATTAAAGAAAAAAGGAGAAAAGAATGTTAATCGATTTAGTTGGAATGATTCGACAAATAGGTTAGTTAAAAAAATAGAAGGCATTTTATGAAAAAAGCATTAATTCACGACTGGTACACCGTATATGGCGGAGCAGAAAGGTGCGTTGAGAGTTTTACGAATATTTGGAGTGATTTTGATCATTTTTCTTTAATTGATAATTTATCACAAAAGCATAGAGATATCATTTTAAAGGGTAAACAGACAAAAAATTCTTTTATCCAAAAGCTTCCATTTGGAAAAACAAAATATAGGAGCTATTTACCATTTTTTCCTCTTGCGATTGAGCAGTTAGATTTAACAGATTATGACTTAGTTATTTCTTCCTCATCTTCCGTTGCAAAAGGAGTTTTAACGAGACCTAATCAACTACATATATCTTATGTTTATTCTCCTGTAAGATATGCATGGGATTTGTACGCACAATACATCAAAGAGGCCAAGTTAGATAAAGGAATTAAAGGGTTCTTTGCTAGATATTTCTTGTTTAAATTAAGACTATGGGATTATTCGACAGCAAATAGACCAGATCATTATATAGCAATCTCTAATTATGTAGGAAAAAGGATAAAAAAAATTTATAATAAAGAATCTATTGTAATTTATCCACCAGTTGATACAGAATCGTTTACAATAACTAAACAAACTAGTGACTATTATATTACATGCTCAAGAATGGTTCCTTATAAAAAGATTGATTTAATTGTGGAGGCTTTTTCTAAGACGGATAAAAAATTAATTGTTGTTGGAGATGGTCCTGACTACAAAAAAATAAAAAAACTAGTAAGCCCAAATATTAATCTAAAAGGATACGTTGAAAAGGAAGAGATGCAAGAATTGATTAAACGAGCAAGAGCCTTTATCTTTGCAGCTGAAGAAGATTTTGGGATTGCTCCGATTGAGGCTCAGGCTTGTGGAGTTCCTGTAATTGCCTTTGGAAAAGGGGGAGCTCTTGAAACTATTAAGGGAGTGTTTCCAAGTGAAAGCATGATTTCCGAAACTGAGACTGGAGTATTTTTTGACAATCAAAAGGTAAACTCACTTTTAGAAGCTTTAAATTATTTTGAAAAAAACGAATCATTGTTTAATAAAGAAGTTATAAGAAAAAATGCGGAGCGATTTAGCATTAAAAGATTTGAAAATGAATTTAAAGAAACAGTAGAAAGATTATATAATAATTGGAAAGAAATAAAATAAAATGAAAAAAGCATTAATTACCGGAATTACAGGTCAAGACGCTGCATATTTAGCTGAACTTTTACTTGACAAGGATTATAAAGTTTATGGGACATATAGAAGGACAAGTTCGACTAACTTTTGGAGAATTGAAGAATTGGGCATAGACCAACACCCAAATTTAACCTTATTAGAGTACGATTTAATTGATTTATCTAGTGCGTATAGAATAATTTCAGAAATCGACCCAGATGAAATTTATAATTTGGCCGCACAGAGTTTTGTGGGTGTTTCTTTTACACAACCAATTGCCACAGCTCAAATTACAGGGGTTGGAGCTATGAATTTACTTGAAGCTATAAGAACAATTAACCCTAAAATTAAATTTTATCAAGCCTCAACATCTGAAATGTTTGGAAAAGTCCATGCAATTCCTCAAAATGAGAATACACCATTTCACCCAAGAAGCCCATACGGTGTTGCAAAAGTATTTGCGCATTGGGCAACACTAAATTATCAAGAGTCTTACGGTTTATTCGCCACTAGCGGTATTTTATTTAACCATGAATCTCCATTAAGAGGTAAAGAGTTCGTAACAAGAAAAATTACTGATGCAGTAGCAAAAATTCATTTAGGAAAACAAAGTCATTTAGAATTGGGTAATTTGGATGCTAAAAGAGATTGGGGATATGCTAAAGAGTATGTTGATGGGATGTATAAAATGCTACAAATTGACGAACCAGGAACTTTTGTGTTAGCTACAAATAGAACGCAAACTGTTAGAGATTTCGTTTCATTAGCCTTTAAAGCTATTGATGTGGATGTTGAATGGAATGGAAAAGAAGAAAATGAAATTGGTCTAGATGTAAATACTGGTAAAACACTAATTAAAGTAAATCCAAAGTTTTACAGGCCAGCTGAGGTGGATTTGCTAATTGGAGACGCCTCTAGAGCCAATGATAAACTAGGTTGGAAACCTAAAACAACGCTTCAAGAACTTTGCGACATGATGGTTAAGAAAGATATTGAAAGAAATCAAAATGGAGGAACGTTCTAAGAAAAAAGTATTTATAACAGGTATTAATGGTTTTACAGGACTTCATCTAGAAAAACATTTATTGGAAAAAGGATTTGAAGTTTTTGGAACTACATTTAGAAAAACAGATAATCCCAATCACTATCCTTGTGATATTTTAAAAGAGGAACGGATTAGTGATATTTTGGTGACGATTAAACCCGAATATATTATTCATTTGGCAGCTATCTCCTTTGTTGCTTCTAAAGACAAACAAAACATTTATAATGTTAATGTTTTTGGCACTATAAATTTACTCGAAGCAATAAATAAATTAGACTATATTCCTAATAAAATTCTAATTGCAAGTAGTGCTGCTGTTTATGGTAATATTGAAGGTGAATTAGATGAAACTTTATGCCCGCAACCCGTTAACCATTATGGGAACAGTAAATTGGTTATGGAAAATATGACAAAAGCTTATTTTAATAGTCAGAACATAATTATAACTAGACCTTTTAATTATACAGGTGTAGGGCAAGAGTCACATTTTTTAGTTCCTAAAATTGTATCGCATTTTAAAGAAAAAAAAGCTAATATTTCTTTAGGAAACATAGATGTTTATAGAGAGTTTAATGATGTCGATTATGTTATAGAATGTTACACAAAGCTTTTAATCTCTAACTTAAAATCAGATATTATTAATGTTTGTAGTGGTAAAGCAGTAAATATAAAGTATATAATTAGCGCAATGGAAAATTTGGCGAATTATAAAATAAACGTCAATGTAAATCCTGATTTCATTAGAAAAAACGAAATAAAAACACTTACTGGTTCAAACAAAAAATTAATTTCAGTTATTGGAGATTTTTCAAATAATTATCAAATACAAAACACATTAAAAAAAATTTACAAACATTAAAATTTTTATTTAATTAAGATGAAAATAAATAACATCTGCTGTATAGGCGCAGGTTACGTAGGTGGCCCAACCATGGCGGTAATAGCCAAACAATGCCCAAACATAAAGATTACCATTGTAGATGTTAACGAAGCAAGAATAGCGGCTTGGAACTCCAAAAACCTTGATGAGCTACCCATATTCGAACTAGGTTTAGCCGATATTGTGAAAGAAACCAGAGGCAAAAACCTTTTCTTTTCTACAGAAATAGATAAAGCCATAGATGAGGCCGAAATGATATTTATATCGGTAAATACGCCAACTAAAACCTACGGTAAAGGAAAAGGGATGGCGTCCGATTTAAAATATATTGAATTGTGTGCCCGACAAATCGCCAGAGTGGCGAAACAAGACAAAATTGTTGTAGAAAAATCTACACTTCCCGTAAGAACAGCATCTGCCATAAAAAGTATTTTAGATAATGTGGGTAATGGTGTTCAATTTCAAATTTTATCTAATCCAGAATTTTTAGCCGAGGGTACTGCGGTGCAAGATTTATTAAACCCGGACCGTGTACTAATTGGGGGAGATGAATCTACGAAAGAAGGAGAAATAGCCGTTAAGGCATTGGTAGATATTTATACCGAATGGGTCCCTAAAAACAAGATTTTAACAACAAACGTATGGTCTTCAGAGCTTTCAAAACTCACTGCTAACGCCTTTTTAGCGCAGCGTGTTTCATCAATAAATGCCATGTCAGAAATTTGCGAGAAAACTGGCGCAGATATTAAAGAAGTTTCAAAGGCTATTGGAATGGATTCTAGAATTGGGCCTAAATTTTTAAATGCTTCGGTTGGTTTTGGTGGATCATGCTTTCAAAAAGATATTTTAAATCTTGTGTATATTGCAAAAAGTTATGGATTGAACGAAGTGGCAGATTATTGGGAACAGGTCATTATTATGAATGACCACCAGAAAAATCGCTTTTCTGATAACATTGTAAGTACATTATACAATACCGTTTCCGGTAAAAAAATAACCTTTTTAGGTTGGGCGTTTAAAAAAGATACGAACGATACCCGTGAGTCCGCTGCCATAAAAGTAGCCGATAACCTTTTAAATGAGCAAGCTAAAATAGAGGTTTATGATCCTAAAGTTTCCGAAGAAAGAATCTATGCAGATATAGCTAATTTAAATACACGATCAGCAAAAGAAAACAAAACCTTGTTAACAGTAAAAAAAGATCCCTATCAAGCTTGCAATGACGCACATGCCATAGCTATTTTAACTGAATGGGATGAATTTAAAAACTATAATTGGGAAAACATTTATAATAACATGCCAAAGCCGGCATTTATATTTGACGGAAGAGGAATTTTAAATAAAGAGATAATTGAGGGTATTGGTTTTATCTACTACAAAATAGGTAGCGGAAATTAAATAACATGAAAAAAGTTTTAATAACAGGTGCGGCGGGATTTTTAGGCTCTCATTTATGTGACCGATTTATTTCTGAGAGGTATAAAGTTATAGGAATGGATAACTTTATTACTGGCGACAAAAAAAACATACAGCATTTAGATTCTAATCCAAACTTTGAGTTTGTTGAACACGATGTGACCCAGTTTATCAAAATTGAAGGCGAATTAGATTACATTCTACATTTTGCATCTCCGGCTAGTCCTATCGACTATTTAAAAATTCCAATACAAACCCTAAAAGTGGGGTCTTTAGGAACGCATAACCTGTTAGGATTGGCTAAAGCTAAAAAGGCACGAATACTCATTGCCTCAACATCAGAGGTATATGGCGACCCTTTGGTACATCCGCAAACCGAAGATTATTATGGTAATGTAAACAGCATTGGCCCGCGAGGTGTATATGATGAAGCAAAGCGCTTCCAAGAATCAATTACTATGGCATATCATAGATTTCACGGATTGGAAACACGGATTGTTCGTATATTTAACACCTACGGACCAAGGATGCGACTTAATGACGGACGAGTTATTCCCGCGTTTATGGGGCAAGCTTTAAGAGGAGAGGATTTAACCGTTTTTGGCGATGGTATGCAAACCCGTTCGTTTTGTTATGTTGATGATCAAGTTGAAGGCATTTACAGGTTACTGTTAAGTGATTATGCCTACCCTGTTAATATTGGAAACCCTAATGAAATTGCAATTAAAGATTTTGCCGAAGAAATAATTAAACTAACAGGAACAGCACAAAAAGTGATTTATAAGGACCTGCCAGTAGACGACCCCATGCAACGCCAACCCGACATTACTTTAGCAAAAAAACTATTGGGATGGGAGCCGAAAACAGGAAGAGAAGAAGGTATGAAAATAACTTTTGAATACTTTAAATCTTTATCAAAAGAAGAATTATTTAAAAGCGAGCATAAAGATTTTAAAGGTTATATTAATAAGTAGCAATGGATTATAAACGTGGTAGATATTCAAATTTAATGAAACCATTATTTGGTTTTATAGATTTAAGCATTATTATTTCTACTCTTTTATTTTTTGAGTTAAACCTAACAAACATTTACCTTTTTGTAGGCTATTTGTCTATGCTATGGATAATCATTTCTTTTAAAAATCATTTTTATGAAGTCCAAAGGCACACTAGAATAATTCAGGTTATACCGCTTTTGGTAACACAGATGCTTTTTTTTGCCGTAATTATGTATGCTTACATAGGTGTATTTAAACAACCCAATATAAGCAGATTAGGATTGGCTCAATATTTGGCTACGGTTTTTGTGTTAATCTCGGTGGTTAAAATATTGACTTTTATTTTACTTAAAAGATATAGATCTGTTTTAAGAGGAAATACCAGAAATGTTATCGTTATAGGAAAAAACGAAAAAACCAGACAGTTAATAAAAACGTTCAATAATAGACTTGATTTTGGATACAAGTTTATGAAGCAGTATAATACAAATAAAGAAGGGTTTTCACTGCACGAATGTTTTAATTATGTTATTGACAATGATATTGACGAAATATACTTTTCAATAGCAGAACTCTCTAATAAACAAATAAATAGATTGATCGATTTTGCTGATAATAACTTGCGGGAGTTAAAGTTTATTCCTGACAACAAAGATATTTTTACTAAAAAACTTAAGTACGAATATTATGATTACATCCCAATTTTATCTTTACGGTCTATACCTTTACAGGAATCTTTAAATAAATTTATCAAGCGTTTATTCGATATTTTATTTTCTTCGTTTATCATTGTTTTCGTCTTATCGTGGTTAACCCCGATTTTAGCCATTTTAATAAAGCTTGAATCTAAAGGGCCTGTGTTTTTTAAGCAATCTAGGAATGGCTTTAATTATGAGGAGTTCGATTGCTATAAATTTAGGTCGATGACGCCAAATAAGAACGCTCATTTGCATCAAGCCACTAGAGGCGATCAGCGAATTACCAAGATTGGAAAATTTATTCGCAAAACAAGTATAGACGAATTGCCCCAGTTTTTTAATGTATTATTTGGCGATATGTCTGTTGTTGGTCCACGACCTCACATGGTTAGCCATACCAATATGTATGCCCAAAAAGTTGATAAATTTATGGTTCGTCATTTTGTTAAGCCTGGAATTACTGGATTAGCGCAAGTAAGCGGATTCAGGGGAGAAATAGAAAAGGATAAAGACATTATAAACAGGGTAAAATATGATATTTTTTATATAGAAAACTGGTCGCTGCTATTAGATATAAAAATTATTGTTCAAACATTTTTAAATGCCTTGAAAGGGGAAGAAAAAGCATATTAAACATGCGCCACTAAATGGTTTAACTGTGTGTTAAAGTCAAAGTTTTTAAGAGCTGTTTTCTTTATTTTTTGCTTTAGTTCTAAATCTATTTCAAACGGTTTAATCTTTGCAATTATTCTATTCAAATCATTATAATTACCAGGTTTTGCAATACAACCTAGCGCGTTATCTTTAATAATGGTTTCGCCTTCACCGCCACCAAAGTAAATTATGGGCAAACCTAATCGCGCATATTCAAATATTTTTGAAGGCATCGAACCATAAATTCTGTTTAGTAACGGAATGATGGTTACATCATATTGTAACAATGCCTTGTGAAGCTTATCTCTAGCTACTTCACCATGGTAAAAAATGGGAAGGTTTGGGTTAGAGTTTAAAAAGCTTTTAATTTTGTCTTGTTCTGAGCCGTTGCCATAAATATGAAACTCGATATTACTATAATCTAGATGCTTTATAAGCTTATAAATACCTTGGGCAACACCAAGCAACCCAGCATATACCAAGGTCAATTTTTCTTTAGATATTTTTTTTTGAATAATTTCAGGAGGCGAAAAATCTGGGTAATTTCGATACAAAAAGGTTTCTTTCTTTGGGAAAATAGATTTTACATGTGCAATAATTTCTTCGCTTTGCCCTAGAATCAAATCAGCATTGTTATAGTTGAATCGTTCAATATATTCAAGGATTTTGTAGCTAAAATTCTTTTTTAAAGCACCCAGTTCCAAGCCAGCAATAGGCCATAAATCGCTTACATTCAAAATGATCTTGCGTTGTTTTGACCCTAAAAATAACACGCTAGTAAAGGCAACTAGCAAAGGCGGAGATTGAATAATGACGGTTTTCGGTATTTTATTCCACATAAAAAACCAAATTAAACTAAAACTGTAAGAGAGCATTGCTAACAATCGCAACACCTTGTTTTTTGAGTTGCTCGCGTAAATCCATAATCTAAAAATTTTAACACCTTTTTCAGTTGAAATATGCTTAAACTCACCTTTGTAGTCGTTGAATATTTTCCCGGTAGGATAATTGGGCAAAGGCGTAATTACCGACACGTTAAAGTTGCGCTTTTGAAGCCCATCGGCTAAATGAAAAATTCTATTGGATGCCGCACCGGTTTCTGGAGGGTAATAGCTGGTTATTATTAGAATATTCTTCATTTATAGGCTATAAATTTCAACCAAATGATTTACAATTCGTTCGGCAGCTTTTCCATCCCAAAGTTCTGGAATTTTACTTTGTTTCCAGTTACCAGAAAGCAAATTCTCAAAAGCAGATTTAATTTTTGAGGGATCATTTCCAACTAAAACATTTGTACCTAGCTCACAAGTTTCGGGGCGTTCGGTGGAATTCCTAAGCGTTATACAGGGCACATCCATAACCGTAGTTTCTTCGGTTATGCCACCTGAATCTGTTAAAACACCAAAAGCGTTTTTTACCAAATAATTAAACTCTAAATAACCCAAGGGTTCAATATAATGCAGGTTTTCAAAATTCAGCTTAAGCCCTTGCAGTAACTTTTTTGTTCTAGGATGCACAGGGAAAACAATAGGAAAACCTTTTCCTAAGGTAGCAATTTGTGTAATTAGGTTTTTTAACTGTATTTCTTCGTCGACATTATTTGGCCTATGAAGCGTCATCACCAAATAATGCTTTTTCTTTAAGTTTAAATCTTTCCAAATTGAAGGTTGTTTCAGCCTGTTTTCGTTTTTACGTAAAGTATCAATCATCACGTTTCCAACAAAAAAAATATTTTTTTCCAATACGCCCAACTGCTTCAAGTTGTTATTTGCGTATGTTGAGGTTGTAAAAAAATAATCAGTTAAGCTGTCGGTTACAATCCTGTTTATTTCTTCGGGCATATTCATGTCTCCCGACCTAATACCAGCTTCAACATGTGCTACTTTTACGCCTGCTTTTTTAGCCACAATGGTACAGGCCATGGTTGATGTAACATCGCCCACAACCATCACCAAATCGCATGGATTTTGTTGTAATTCCTTTTCAAAACCAATCATAATGGCCGCGGTTTGTTGGGCTTGCGTGCCGCTTTTCACCTCTAAATTTGTATCTGGAAAAGGAATATTAAGTTCCTCAAAAAAAGTATCGCTTAAATTTTTATCATAATGCTGACCGGTATGGACTAATCTGTAATTAATATTAAAACCTTCTTTTTTTTTCTGTTTTATAGCTTTAATTATAGGTGCAATTTTCATAAAGTTTGGGCGTGCGCCAGCTACAATAGTAATGTTCATTGTTTTTTTGGTATTAAAGATGAAAACTGTTTGAGCTTACCACTTTTTGAGCGTTGTAAATGCGTTTTCTTTTCAAAAAATATATGCAATCCTTTTTCAAGATAACGCTCCATTTCTGTTATAATTATAGCTTCTTTTTCTTTTGAAAGAGTCTTATCGCTCACATACAAAATTTTAAACGTATCAAGCTTTTGCTGCTCAATTACAAACTCTTTTACATGGCCATCGTCCTGAATAATGCTTTTGGTAATATAGTAAAAAGTAAGTCCTGCCGCTTTTTTTCCGCTGGGTAAAATAGCCATATCATTGGTTCTGCCCACTAGTTTTTCAAGAATGGGCTTTTTAAAGGTGCTTTCTTTTGAAAGTATGCCAATATCGCCAATATCGTAACGAATAAATGGTTGCGACTTATTGTAAAGTGACGTGATAACCAACCGGCCTTCTTCACCTAATGGCAACACGCTATTCTGTTCGTCTAAAACCTCTACAAAAAGGGTTTCGCTATTCACTTGCCATTCGTTTTTTGGGTTTTCAAAAGCAATTAAATCCAATTCAGAAGCCCCATATTCATTAACAACAGGCACTCCAAATTGGGTTTCCATAAGTTGTTTATCGTCATCAAAAAGCATTTCGGAAGTTACAATACAAACTTTTATGGAACCGCAAACGCTTTTTAATACCAGATTTTTGCCTTGTAAATATTTAGCAAACTGTACAATGGGGTTGGTATAGCCATTTATATATTCAATAGGTTTTGTCTTAAAAGTTGATAGCCATTTATAAAAAGCCGCTTCGCTTAAATCGAACACATTAAATCGAGTTCTGTTGCTTACAAAATCTTTTAATTTTTCTGTGTAATATCCTTTTTTATCTAACGGAATACCGTAAAATCGCGCTTGCTTCGAGGTGTTGAAATCAATATGATACCAGCCAAATCTATCTTGAATAACAGCCCAAGTTAAGGCATGGCAAAACTTGTCTTTTGAAAAAACAAACGGTGTTCCCGAAGCGCCGGATGTTTTATCGATATAAATATTGTTTTTTGAAAAACCATCAGATAAAAGCGATGGTAAAGGCTGCTGCAAATCCTGTTTGGTCATCACGGGAATGCTATTCCAATCCAATGGATTAGCATTTTTTGCAAAGTTTTTATAAAACGAATTGTGTTTTAAATGATATGATACAATATCTTGTTTTCTGGTTTCCAGATAATCTTTAAAGGCATTATCATCTTTATTTTGAATAAATTTTAAATGATTTTTAGCTTCCTTTATGGGGAAGCCTTTTAGTTTTAACGAAAGATCGAATAGTTTCAAAAGAAAAGATAATTTTTGTAAAGTAAATAAAAAAAAGTCGTGTTTTAGTAGCATTAGTTTTATTTTTGTTTTCGAAAAAAAACCACACCACGATGAACATTTTAATATTAGGTTCTGGCGGAAGAGAACACACTTTTGCTTGGAAAATCGCCCAAAGTCCGTTATGTCAAAATCTTTTTGTTGCTCCCGGAAACTCCGGAACCGCGAAAATAGCAACCAATGTAAATATTGGTGTAACCGATTTTGAAGCCATTAAAACTTTGGTTTTAAATGAAAATATCGATATGGTCGTTGTTGGGCCAGAAGACCCTTTGGTTAAGGGTGTTCACGATTTCTTTTTGAACGACGCTAGCGTAAAACATGTTTCGGTTATTGGTCCACAACAAAAAGCGGCTGAATTGGAGGGCAGTAAGGAATTTGCCAAAGAATTTATGTTTCGCCATAATATTCCAACAGCAGCCTACCAGAGTTTTACAAAAGATTCAGTGGAAAAAGCTTATGCGTTTTTAGAAACCTTAAATCCGCCTTACGTTTTAAAAGCCGACGGATTAGCGGCGGGAAAAGGCGTGGTTATCCTTAATGATTTGGACGAAGCAAAAGCCGAACTAAAAAGCATGCTTGTTGATGCTAAGTTTGGTGCGGCCAGCACAAAAGTGGTTATCGAAGAATTTTTAGACGGCATCGAGTTGAGCTGTTTTGTGTTAACCGATGGCAAAAACTATAAAATCTTACCAACCGCTAAAGATTACAAGCGCATTGGCGAAGGCGATACAGGCTTAAATACAGGCGGTATGGGCGCGGTGTCTCCAGTGCCTTTTGCTACAGATGAATTCCTGAATAAAATTGAAGAGCGCATCGTAAAACCAACTATTAAAGGATTTAAAAAAGACCATTTGCCCTATGTTGGTTTTGTGTTTATCGGTTTGATAAAAGTTGGTAATGACCCCAAAGTTATTGAGTATAATGTTAGAATGGGCGACCCGGAAACCGAAGTGGTATTACCGCGTTTAAAGAATGATTTTGTTGAAATCCTTCAAGCGATGGCAAATCAAACATTAGATAAAATAAATATTGAAATTGACGAACGTGCGGCAACAACCATCATGTTGGTGTCTGGTGGTTATCCGGAAGCTTATGAAAAAGGAAAGGAAATTTCTGGTGTTGAAAACATAACTGATTCCATACCTTTTCATGCGGGCGCCATTATTGAAAATGGTAAAATAGTAACCTCAGGCGGACGGGTTATGGCTATTACATCATACGGAAACACCTATAAAGAAGCCATAAAAAAATCTTACCAAAGTATAGAAAAACTACATTTTGATAAGATGAATTATCGTAAAGATATTGGTTTCGATTTATAAATTATAAATACGAATGCGAAGAGATGCTTTTATCTTCTTCATTATTATCATTAAATATTTTAAGTTGCTTCATCCAGTAAAGCATGGCAACAAAACATATTACGATAAAAATCCAGGATACAATATTTGCCATCCACCAATTGTCTAGCTCCAAAGCTCTTAAAGCATCGAAGGGTGCAAAAAGCACATCGACAAATAAATCTTGTATAGCGTAAAAGAAATCTTTCATGTGTATTTTATTATTTTCTAACCGAAAATTTAGTTAGTATATTTACATAGCAAAAATACAAAAACAGTTAATGATTACAAGCCTTTTTAAAAAATCTAAGCCAATTAATTTTGCTATTGTTTTTTTTATTATGCTTTTTGCTTTCATTGTACTTAACATAAAGTACGTAAAAGCACCTGTTACAGGGACTTTCTTTATAAAAGAAACATTTTTGTTTTTAGTGAGTTACGTGTCTGTTTTGGCCCTTAGTTTTATTGTTGGCAAAAATAGTTTGACCCAAAAGAGCAATTACGAAATTGTATTGTATAGCTTGTTTTTGTTGGCTCTTCCGCAAACGGTAAGCCATCCGGATATTATTTACGCTAACTTTTTTGTGCTGCTTGGTTATAGACGAATTATAAGCTTACGCTCTCAAATAAACGTCAATAAAAAATTATTCGATGCGGCCTTTTGGATTGCCATTGCAGCTCTGTTTTACTTTTGGGCCATATTGTTTTTTGTGCTTATTATTATCACATTGCTTCTATACACCGATAACAATATTAAACATTGGCTGATTCCTTTTACCGGATTATTAACCGTTTTTTTAATTTCAATTAGTGTTTCGATAATTTGGGACGACAGTTTTTTTGGAATTTTCAGTAGTTTACCCGAATTGAGTTACAATTTTAACAATTACAATTCAGCGCAATATGTAATTATAATAACCATGCTTCTTTCTTTTGGGGTGTGGGCATCCATTTTCTATATAAAAAACATAAAGCAGAAAAAGAAAGCGTTGAGGCCTTCGTTTTACGTGGTGCTTTTTGCGGTACTTATTGGGTTTTTAATTATAGTTTTTGCACCAAATAAAGACGGCAGTGAGTTTTTGTTTTTATTTGCACCCTTAGCGATTATAATTGCCAATTACATTGAAATCATTCAAGAAAAATGGTTTAAAGAGTTGTTTCTTTCAGCTATAATTTTAGTGCCTTTTGTAATTTTATTGCTGTAGTTTTTTGCCAAAAGCCAAATCGCCGGCATCACCGAGCCCCGGAACAATATAACCTTTTGCGTTTAAGGTTTTATCGATGGTCGCAATCCATAAATGGGTGTTTTCATCAAAGGATTTCGAAACGTAATCTACACCTTCTTGAGCGCCAATAACGCTAACCAAATGGACTTCTTTAGGCGTGCCAAAAGGCTTTAAGGCCTCAAAGGTAGCAATCATGGACTGACCCGTTGCCAACATAGGATCGGCAAGAATTAAAGTCTTGTTTTCCAAATCTGGGCAGGCTAGATATTCCACAATAATCTCAAAGCTTTCAGGGTTTTCTTTGTGGTGTCTGTAAGCCGAAATAAAAGCATTTTCAGCTTTATCAAAATAGTTTAACAGCCCATTGTGCAAAGGCACTCCAGCTCTTAAAATAGAGCACAAAACAACATCATTTTCCAACAAATCCATAGTGCTACTCGCTAAAGGGGTTTCAATTTCTGAAGCTTTATAATTTAAAGATTTACTCAATTCGTAAGCTAAAACCTCGCCTGTACGTTCAATGTTACGCCTAAAACGCATGCTATCTTTTTGAATATTAGCGTCTCGCATTTCAGAAATAAAAGTATTTAATATAGAGTTCTGTTGCGATAAATCATGAATATGCATCGTGTGTTTTTTGTGGTTTTCAGGTAGTAAAGTTAATTATTTAGAAGTATATTTACACTTTAAAATCAATACATTATGTTTACAAGTAAAGCCAATAAAATTTTTAAGGAAGTTATAGAGAAGTACCACATTATCAATACGGTTGATCAACCTTTTGAGAACCCGTACAACAAAGATTCGCATTTAATCGAACATTTATTGTACAGAAAAAGTTGGATTGATACTGTGCAATGGCATTACGAAGATATTATTCGCGACCCACAGATAGACCCTGTTGCAGCATTGACACTAAAGCGTAAAATTGATGCATCAAATCAAGACAGAACCGATATGGTGGAATACATTGATAGCTATTTTCTTGAAAAATACAAAGATGTTACCGTAAAAGACGATGCCACGATTAACACCGAAAGTCCTGCTTGGGGCATTGATAGGTTGTCTATTTTAGCTTTAAAAGTATACCACATGAATGAGGAGGCTACGCGTAATGACGCTTCCGCGGAACACAGAGCAGCTTGTCAAACAAAATTAGACGTATTGTTAGAGCAACGTGTGGATTTATCAACGGCTATCGATACGCTTTTAAGCGATATTGAAAAAGGCGATAAATACATGAAGGTTTACAAACAAATGAAGATGTACAATGACGATGAATTAAACCCTGTGTTGCGTTCGCAGAAATAGAGCAACATAGCCAATTAAAATCGTTATGTCAGTCTGAGCTTGTCGAAGACTTTTTCTATTGAAGCTCATGTCTAATAAACTAAAACACATCCTGGTTATTCGTCTATCGGCCATGGGCGATGTGGCTATGTCCGTTCCGGTTTTACGCGCTTTGGAACAACAGCATCCCGAAGTTAAAATAACTGTTTTAACAAAAGCATTTTTTAAACCTTTTTTTAGGGATTTACAAAACGTTACTGTTTTTCCGGCTGATGTTAAAGGTGAACACAAAGGCGTTTTCGGACTTTATAAATTAGCGCGACAACTCAATAAAGACAATCGTTTTTATGCCATTGCGGATTTACACAGCGTTTTAAGAAGTAAGATTTTAAAAAAGTTTTTGCACTGCAAACGTTTTGTTTCCATTGACAAAGACCGAAAAGAAAAACGACTTTTAACCAAAGGAAAAATATTCAAACAACTTAAAACCACACACCAACGCTATGCCGATGTTTTTGAAACCTTAGGCTTTCCGTTGGATTTAACAAACCCTAAATTTCCTGAAAAAGCGGCATTAAATAGAAAACTCCAAAATATTTTAGGAGATGTTTCAAAGAAAAGGATTGGCATTGCTCCTTTTGCAACCTACGAAAGTAAAATGTATCCTTTGGACGCCATAAAACAAGTGATTGAAACGCTTTCAAAAGATTATAAAGTGATTTTATTTGGCGGTGGAAATTATGAAACCGAACTTTTGAATACGTTTGAAACCGAGTTTGACAATACTGTAAATGTCTCAGGGAAATTGACACTTGATGACGAAATGGATATCATTTCAAATTTAGACGTGATGCTTTCAATGGATTCGGGTAACGCCCATATCGCCGCTATGTTGGGCATAAAGGTGGTTACCATTTGGGGTGTTACGCATCCGTTTGCCGGTTTTGCACCGTTTAATCAACCTGAAGATTATGCATTACTTGCAGATAGAAACCAATATCCAAAAATACCAACTTCTATTTACGGGAATAAATACCCGGAACATTACAAAGAAGCCTCACGAAGTATTGCTCCAAAAGAGATTACTGAAAAAATCAAATCTATCATCTAAATGTGATTTGCCATTCCTGCGAATCCCGTTAGCTATCGGGAAGGAATCTATTTTAAATTTTCTAACGTCTAAGAGCGAAGCGGTCTAAAGTCTAGCGCTTTTAAATTATAGTTAACAAAATTAAGTCCGCGATTTAAGTTCTCACCCTTCGGGGGAGATGTCCGCAGGACAGAGGGGGCTTAAACATCATCATAATCAACAGTTAATGTTGGCGTTGTAGGGTGCGCTTGACAGGTTAAAATTAAACCTTCGGCAACTTCACTTTCGGTTAGAATATTATTTTGTCGCATTGTGGCTTCACCTTCTTTTATGCGCGCTAAACAACTGCTGCATATACCGCCTTGGCAAGAATAAGGCGCATCTAAATCTTCATCCAGCGCAGCTTCGAGTACGCTTTGTTTGGCAGACATTTCGAAAGTCGTCGATTCATCATCAACAATAACGGTAATTTTTGTCTTTCCGCTTGCGGTAACCGCTTCTTCTTCTATTTCGGCAGGTTTTGCTGCTTTAAATAGCTCGAAATGAATGCGGTCTTTGTCAATATGGTGTTCGGTTAAAACATCTTTTACCGTGTGAATCATAGCTTCTGGTCCACAAAGATAAAAGGCATCAACCACAACATGTTTATGCTCGTTTTTCATCACATAATTAACCGTGCTTTTTTCAATTCTGCCAAAAATAGCATCATCTTCATCGGCTTGACTAAACACAAATTGTATTGAAAAACGGTCTTTGTATTGGTGCTGGAGCTCTAAAAGTTCGTTTAAAAACATGGTGTCTTTTGTGGTTTTATTGCCAAAGACCAAAATAACCTTGCTATAAACCTCTTCTTCCAAAGCGCATTTTATAATGCTTAAAATGGGCGTAATACCGCTTCCTGCCGCAAAAAGCGCGATGTTTTTGGTTTTGGAATCGTTGGGCACAAAAACAAATCGACCCTTTGGAGGCGCAACCTCTAAAGTGTCACCGGCTTGTAATGTGGTGTTGGCATAGGCCGAAAAGGTACCGTCTTTAACCTCTTTTACCGCTACTTTTACCTCGCCACTTTTAGGCGAAGAACAAAGTGAATAATCGCGACGTACTTCATGGCCGTCAATCTCCGATTTTAGAGTAATATATTGCCCCGCTTTAAAAGCAAACGTTTCTTTTAAGTGCTCTGGGACATTAAAACTAATGCTTATCGCTTTAGAGGTTTCCCTTTTTATTTCTTTTATGGTGAGTTTATAAAATGATGACATATATAAATTTTTGACAAAAATAGTGAAGTTGGTTTTTAAATTTTAACTTTATTTGTAACAATTGCGATAAAAGGCTTACTAACCCATTGAACCAAATTTAAAAATATAACCAGCCAAACTATGATTAAACATTTTATAAATTTAGAATGGAAAGCTTTTTTTAGGTCTGCCAGCTTTGGCAAAAGTTTAGCCATTAAAATATTAATGGGCTTTTTCACGCTGTATTTTATGGTTATGTTTCTGTTTATAGGATTTTTGATGGATAAAATCTTAAAGGAAATATATCCGGATTTAGATCCGTTGGTTGCTTTTAACGGCTTGTTGTTTTTCTGGATAATTGGCGATTTGTTGATTCGATTCTTTTTTCAAAAACTACCGGTAATGAGTGTTAAACCTTTACTGACACTGCCCGTTAAACGAAAATCTGTGGTCAATTTTGTTTTGGGAAAATCGGCATTGTCATTCATTAATTTTTTACCATTATTCGCCATTGTTCCTTTTGGGCTCAAATTAATAGCAAACGATTACAACACATCAGCCGTTTTAATTTGGATGTTTGTTATTGTGCTCATTACGCTAATAAATAACTTTTTAAATTTTATTATTGAAAGCTTATCGGCTAAAACCGAACTGTCATTTTTACCCATTATTGTATTTGCTGGTGCTTTGTTCGGTTTAAATCATTTTAATATTATAAATATTGCGGGAGCGCTTTCAAATGGCGTCACTTACATAACTGAAAATCCGGTTTTATTAATCGTTCCTATTTTATTACTGACAGCCTTATACGCTTACAATTTTAAAATACTAAAACAAAAACTGTTTTTAGACAGCGGATTAAAAGCTAAGATTAAAGAGGTAAACACCTCAAATATGGAGTGGACCAAAAACTTTGGCGACATTGCCCCTTTTATGCAACTGGATTTAAAACTGATTTGGCGCAACAAGCGAACAAAATCCTCGGTTTGGATGGTTTTAATTGGCCTTTTGTACGGTTTGTTTTTCTATCCGCAACCCACCTATCAAAACCTACCTTGGTTTTTTATGTTTATTGGTGTGTTTTCAACGGGTATCTTTTTAATCAATTTCGGGCAGTTTATTCCCGCTTGGGATAGTGGTTATTATAAACTCTTGATGAGCCAAAACATTAAATACGAGCAGTATTTAAAATCGAAATTTACCTTAATGGCGGTAAGCGTTATTATTTTGTTTGTTCTTGGTATTCCGTATGTCTTTTTCGGATGGAAAATTTTATTGGCTCATTTTGTAGCTGCCATTTATAACATAGGTGTTAATACGCATGTTATTTTGTACGGCGGATCTTTTAACCGCAAGAAAATCGATTTAAACCAAAAAGCAGCCTTTAATTATCAAGGTACAGGTGCGGTACAATGGCTTATTGGCATTCCGCTTTTAATATTGCCAATGGGTATATTTGCGCTATTTTACTTTTTAATAGGGTTTGAAATAGCTTGTTTGGTACTCGCTTTATTGGGCGTTATTGGTATTGTTTTTCATCAAAAATTAATGAAAATCATTACTCTGAAATACACAAAATCAAAATACAAAATGATCAATGCCTTTGATCAAGACAACTAAAAGAAAACATTATGATTACAACATCAAATCTTTCAAAAAAATACAGCAACAATATTGTTTTAAATATTGAAAAATTAGACATTCCCAAAGGCCAAAGTTTTGGATTGGTAGGAAACAATGGCGCTGGAAAAACCACGTATTTTAGTTTGCTGTTGGATTTAATTCAGCCCACAACCGGATATGTTAAAAACAACAATATTAAGGTAAATGAAAGTGAAGATTGGAAACCCTTTACATCAGCTTTTATTGATGAAAGTTTTTTAATTGGTTATTTAACGGCCGAAGAATATTTTTACTTTATTGGTGAATTACGCGGACAAAACAGAGCCGATGTTGATAGATTGGTAAGCCAGTTTGAAGATTTTTTCCACGGGGAAATCCTCGGGCAGAAAAAGTATTTACGCGATTTAAGTAAAGGCAATCAGAAAAAAGCAGGCATTGTTGCGGCACTTATTGGCAACCCGGAAGTTATTGTTTTAGACGAACCTTTTGCAAACCTGGATCCCACAACACAAATTCGATTAAAAGGCATTATTAAGGATTTAGCCGAAAAACAAGGCGTAACCGTATTAATTTCCAGTCATGATTTAATGCATGTAACCGACGTTTGCGAACGCATTGTAGTACTTGAAAAAGGCGAAATAGTTAAAGATTTAAACACAAGCGAAGCCACTTTAAAAGAACTTGAAGCACATTTTTCGGGAACTGAGGCTGTTTAAAATTATAACACGGAGTCCCGCTGGGTTTTCGCAGAGATACACGGAGCGTTTTCAGAATGTTATCAAAATCACTGTGTTAATTCATGTTTTACTATGTATTCCTCTACGAGTCTCTGTAAAAACTTTGTGTGTCTCTGCGAAACAATCCATAATCATACAGTGTCCACTTTGCGCCTTAGCGTCTTTGCGCGAGCATTTTATAACTGCAATTTATAGCTAAATCCAAAAAGATGCTTATTTTTACGGTTACATATAATAATAACTAGAGTTTATAGTTATTTATTAGACTAAATAACCACCGTTGAAAACATCTATCAAAGCCATACTACTTATAGTTTTTTCTACTGTTTTAGCAACCAGTTGTTCTAGAAAAAAAGACAATTTTGTTAGCCGAAATTATCACGCCGTTACTGCCGAATTCAATGCGCTTTACAATGGCTATTTAGCTTTAGAAGAAGGCAGAAACACCCTTAACGAAGGGTACGCCGATAATTATTGGGACGTGCTTCCCATCGAGCGCATGCAAATTCAAGAAGACATTGTATTGCCCGGGCAGTCTAAAAACGAGAACTTTAATAGAGCCGAAGAAAAGGCGGTAAAAGCCATTCAAAAACACAGTATAAATATTGATGGCAAAGAAAAAAATCCGCAAATAGATGAAGCGTATTTGCTTTTGGGAAAAGCCCGTTATTTCGACCAACGCTTTGTTCCGGCATTGGCGGCATTCAATAATATTCTGAATAAATACCCAACGAGCGACAAAATAAATCAAGTTAAAATTTGGCGCGAAAAGGCCAATATCCGGTTGGACAACAATGAAGTGGCCATAAAAAAGTTGAAACGGTTGTTGGCCGATGAAGAATTAAACGATCAAGATTTGGCCGATGCCACGTCTATTTTGGCACAAGCGTATTTAAACACCAAATCTGTTGACAGCGCCATTACGCAATTAAACATTGCCGCAAACGCCACGAAAAACAACGACGAGCGCGGGCGTTATCGTTTTATCCAAGGGCAACTATACAATCAATTAGGTTATAAAGACAGTGCCAACATCGCGTTTGATAAGGTTATAGGGCTCAATAGAAAAACACCGCGTATTTACATGATAAGTGCCCATATTGAAAAAGTTAAAAATTTCGATTATGAAAACGGAAACAAACTGGCGCTTTTGGAACACCTTACGGCACTTGAAGAAAATAGGGAAAACAGACCCTTTTTGGATAAAATTTACCATCAAATTGCCGAATATCATTTAAATAATCAATCGGATTCTTTAGCGGTAAACTACTATAATAAATCTTTGCGCACCAATTCGCAGGATAAATTGTTGAGAGCTAAAAATTACCAAACTTTGGGCGACATGAATTTTGATACATCCAAGTATGAAATCGCAGGTAATTATTACGACAGCACGATGACGAATTTGGAGTTAAACTCCAAGCCCTATCGCATTATTAAAAGGAAACGCGATAATTTGGAAGATGTTATTTATTACGAAAACATAGCCCGTGTTAACGATAGTATCTTGCAATTAGTGAATTTTTCGGAAACCGAACGATTGGAGTACTTTGAATCCTTTGTTGAAGCTTTAAAAGAAAAAGCCGAAGAAGATGAAAAACAAGCCGAAGCTGCCGAACGGAATACAGGTTTGGCTACGGTTAACAATACCATTGGTGGACAGTCGCAAAACAGGGGAACACCAAACGAAGCGACCCTATTTTATTTTTACAACCCAACCACGGTGGCCTATGGCAAAAACGAGTTTATTAAAATTTGGGGCAACAGAACTTTAGAAGACAATTGGCGATGGTCCAACAAAGCAAATTCCAACACCGGAAATAGTGCTTCGGATGTTAATATCGTTGATTTGGCTTCAGATGAAGAACGGTTTGATCCGCAGTTCTATATCTCTAAAATTCCTTCCGAAGAAAAGGCCATCGACAGTATTTCAAAAGACCGGAATTTTGCCTACTATCAATTGGGTCTTATTTACAAGGAAAAATTCAAAGAATACGATTTAGCAAAAAGCAAGTTCCAAAACCTAATGAATAGCCAACCGGAAGAGCGGTTAATAGTGCCTTCAAAATACAATCTATATAAGATTTATGAATTGTTGGGCGAAAACGATGAGGCTTCCATTGCCAAAAACGAGATTATTACAAACCATCCGGAATCGCGCTACGCCACCATTTTAAACAACCCGGATTTAGCGAATTTAAAAGACGAGCAGAGCCCTGAGCGGGTTTACGAAAAGCTGTTTGCGCAACATGAAAATCAGGAATATGCTACAGTCATTTCAGCATGCGAAACCTATATCAATGCCTTTGATGGCGATCCCATTGTGCCAAAATTCGAGCTTTTAAAAGCCACGGCCATAGGCAGGTTGTTTGGTTATGAGGCTTACAAAAGAGCCATTAATTATGTGGCGATAACCTTTGCCAATACGCCAGAAGGCCAGCAAGCCGAAAAAATGGATACAGAGATTTTACCAAAAATGGCGAGCTCCGATTTTATTGAAGAAACCGATGATGCTTCAACCAACTTTAAAGTGGTTTATAAATTTGAAAACACAGAAATTGATGAAATTGAAGCGTTCCAAAAAACTTTGGATTCTGTTTTAAAAAACATAAAATATTACGATTTAAAAACATCGGTCGATGTTTACAGCCCAAATACAAGACTCGTTGTTATTCATGGTTTAAAAAGTGCTCAAGTTGCTAAAACTTTCGACCAATTATTAACCAAAGAAGACAGCCGAAAAATAACCGAACCTTATTTTGCAATATCATCTGCAAATTATCAAATCGTTCAGATTCATAAAAATCTGGATACGTATTTAAACATTAGTAATAATTAAAATTAATAGCATTATGTTCTCTGATAATAAAAAAGACAAACACATGGTAGAAGGAACATCCAGTCAAAATATAATATCCCAAGGCACTAAAATTGTTGGCGACTTTAATAGCGAAGGCGATTTTAGGGTAGATGGAATTATAGAAGGAAATATAAAAACCACAGGAAAAGTAGTTGTGGGTAAAGCAGGTTTTATAAAAGGCACCCTGCAAGGCACCGATGCCTATTTTGAAGGTAAATTTTCAGGAAAATTATCGCTGTCGGGCACCCTTACATTAAAAGCAGCAGCACACATTGAAGGCGAAGTGGTTGTTGGCAAACTAGCCGTTGAACCAGGGGCAACCTTTAATGTAACCTGTGTTATGAAGGGCTCTGTAAAAGATATGAACAAAAGTGGACAAGGACCGCAACAACAAAAAAAGTCAGAACCAGAAAAAACAGCTTAATACTTACGCGCGTTATTCTAGTATTGTTTTTCAAATGTTTGCCATTATTGGCATAGGTGCTTTTGTTGGTGTAAAACTCGACGATGCATTTCCAAACAAGCATAACCTTTACACTATTATTCTATCTTTAGTGTTTGTAATTTTTGCGATTGTTTTTGTAATAAGACGTATTATTGCAATCTCAAAAGAAGAACAATAAATGAACAATCTTTTTAAAAAGAGAGAGCTAAACTTTCTGGTGCAACTCATAGTGTTGAGTGCTTTGTTATTTGGTATCCACGCCTATTTAAACTTGCATTTTGCAAAAAACGCTGTTTTGTTTTTTCCGCTATGGCATATTTATATGTTTCATTTGGTTACCGTTGTAATAATCTATACGCTAATTAACTACCGCGAATCGATTGGCAAAATCGAAGTGTTCAATGCATTTGTTTTGGGCATGCTATTAAAAATGGTGTTGGCCATGGTGTTTTTGTTGCCGTGGATTTTATCAAAACCTGAACAAAAAGCATACGATCTCGCCAATTTTTTTGTTCCCTATTTTATTTTTCTTGCATTTGAAGTGTATGCTGTAACTAGATTACTTCAAAAAAAGTAGGCGTCCACCGCTAATTTTCAATAAAAAACCGTATTGACAAATAATCATTAAATTATTATTTGTCAATTAACTTTATGTGCGTACATTTGCACGGAATTTAAAGCAAGGTATTTTTAATCAAAATAGAATGACATTAAACACCTTTAAAAGCGTATTTTTTTCTGCATTATTTATGGCCACATCATTTGGTGGCTATGCGTCGGAAAACCAAGAGAACGAGAACGATAAAGAGTTCAATGCCAAAGAGATGATTATGCATCACGTTAAGGATGCTCATGAATTTCATATTCTTGATTGGAATGGGAAGCCAATTTCGATTGCTTTGCCTATTATTTTATGGACAGACCAAGGTTTGGTTACCTTTATGTCCAGCGAATTTCATCATGACGACTCTGGGTCGCACATCGTTGAAAAAGACGGTTTGAGATTTGTAAAATACCACGAAAAAATTTATCAACTAGATGCCAACGCACAAGCTGTAGCTTTTGATGCCGAGCATCACCCTACAAACGCTAGCAAGCCAGCGGATTTTTCTATCACAAAAAACGTGTTCATGATGTGGGTGTCGGTTATCGTATTATTGCTCGTGTTTATTTCTACCGCTCGGGTTTATAAAAAATCTAGCACTAAAATCCCAACAGGAATTGCAGGTTTTATGGAACCTTTAATTGTTTTTGTTCGCGATGAGATTGCAAAGCCTATGATTGGCGATCATAAATACAAAAAGTACATGCCCTATTTATTAACCGTATTTTTCTTTATATGGCTTAATAATATTTTTGGGTTAATACCTATTGTTAACGGTGCCAACGTAAGTGGTAATATTGCCTTTACATTAACTTTGGCGGTGTTTACCTTTTTGGTAACAAACTTTAGCGGCAACAAAAACTATTGGAAACATATTTTCTGGATGCCCGGGGTTCCTGTGCCAATGAAAATTTTCTTAATGCCCATAGAAATTGTGGGGATGTTTGTAAAACCAATCTCGTTAATGATTCGTTTATTTGCAAACATTACAGCAGGACATATTATTATTTTAGCCTTAATGTCCTTAATATTTATTTTTGAGACCACATGGGTATCTCCGGTATCGGTAGCGTTCTCATTATTTATCGGATTAATAGAAATTGTAGTAGTAGCAATTCAAGCATATATATTTACCGTGTTGTCTGCCCTGTATATTGGCATGGCAACCGAAGAAGCACATCATTAATTAATTTAAATTTTATAACTATGACTATTACAGGAATCGCAGCAATCGGAGCTGGTTTAGCAGCAATTGGAGCTGGAATGGGAATTGGAAGAATCGGTGGTTCTGCTATGGATGCCATGGCACGTCAACCGGAAATCCAAGGAAAAATCCAAACTTCAGCGCTTATTTTAGCAGCTTTCGTAGAAGCAGTAGCACTATTTGGTGTTGTTGCTGCATTAATCGTTTAATTATGATTACAAAGTACAGAGGTAACGGTTGGTTGCCTCTGTATTTTAATTAAAGCTTCTATAACCTTAAGGTTTATCCGTAAGGAACAACATGGAAAATAATTTTTAAATTTGGGGCAATCCTCAAAAAATGAAACCCATACGTGGGATTATAAAACTAAATAAATTAAGAAATGGATTTAATTACACCAGGTTTAGGACTTGTATTTTGGACAGTAATTACATTTTTGTTTTTACTTATTATCTTAAAAAAGTTTGCTTGGAAACCTATTCTTGGAGCGGTTAGCGAAAGAGAAGAAGGTATTAAAAAAGCATTGGCTTCAGCTGAAGATGCTCGTAAAGAGATGGAAAACCTTCATGCCGATAACGAACGCATTTTAAAAGAAGCACGAGCAGAACGCGAAGCTTTGTTAAAAGAAGCGCGCGATATTAAAAATAAAATGATCGACGACGCCAAAGGCGAAGCGCAAAACCAAGCGGATAAAATAATTACCCAAGCTCAAGCTGCAATTGAAAGCGAAAAGAAAGCCGCTATGGCAGAACTTAAAAAACATGTTGCGGATTTATCCATTGAAATAGCTGAAAAAGTAGTGCGAAAAGAACTTTCCAACAAAGACAAACAAGTTCAATTGGTTGAGTCTATGCTGGTTGAAGCAAAATTAAACTAATAGTATCATGGCAGGAGCAAGAGCAGCAATACGTTACGCAAAAGCAGTTTTAAGTTTAGCATCTGATAAAAATACAACCGAGGTTGTAAATAAAGACATGAAGCTAATAGCCAAAACTATTGCAGAGAGCACAGAGTTAAACAATGCGCTTCAAAATCCTGTAGTGAGTTCTTCAGTTAAAAAAGCCATTTTATTAGATGTTTTTAAAGGTTCTAATGAAATGACAAAAAATTTAATCGATACCCTAATTACAAATAAAAGATTACCGCTTTTACAAGAAGTCGCTTTAAAATACAATCTTTTATTCGACGAATTAACAGGAACTCAAGTGGCCCAAGTAACTACCGCTATACCTTTAACAGACGATTTAAGAGTTAAGGTGTTGGCTAAGGTTAAAGAGCTTACAGGAAAAGATGCTGAAATTAAAAGCATTATAGACGAAAGCATTTTAGGAGGCTTTATCTTGCGTGTTGGAGATATTCAATACAATGCAAGTATTGCAAACAAATTAAATAAGTTAAAAAGAGAATTTACATTAAACTAAAATAATTCAGAGTTCTAAATTCTGGGTTCAAAATTAATAAAGATGGCAGAAGTAAAACCAGCTGAAGTATCAGCAATCTTAAAACAACAACTGGCAGGATTCAAGGCTACAGCATCTTTAGATGAAGTAGGAACAGTATTAACTGTTGGTGATGGTATTGTACGTGCCTATGGACTTTCAAACGCTCAATATGGTGAGCTGGTAGAATTTGATGGCGGTCTTGAAGGTATTGTACTTAACCTTGAAGAAGACAACGTAGGTATTGTATTATTAGGACACTCTAAAGCAGTTGCCGAAGGTTCTACGGTAAAACGTACGGGCAGAATCGCTTCTATTAACGTAGGTGAAGGTATTGTTGGTCGTGTTGTTGATACATTAGGGACACCAATAGATGGAAAAGGCCCTATTGCCGGTGAAACTTACCAAATGCCCTTAGAGCGTAAAGCGCCTGGGGTTATTTATCGTGAACCGGTTACCGAGCCCTTACAAACCGGAGTTAAAGCAATTGACGCAATGATTCCTGTTGGACGTGGACAACGTGAGCTGGTAATTGGAGATAGACAAACTGGTAAAACAGCCGTTTGTATTGACACCATTATAAATCAAAAAGAATTTTACGATGCAGGCGAGCCTGTATATTGTATATATGTTGCAGTTGGGCAAAAGGCATCAACAGTAGCTTTAATAGCTAAAACCCTGGAAGAAAAAGGAGCATTAGCTTATACTACTATTGTTGCTGCAAATGCATCAGATCCTGCGCCAATGCAAGTTTATGCACCAATGGCCGGAGCTGCAATCGGTGAGTATTTTAGAGATACGGGTCGTCCAGCTTTAATTATCTATGACGATTTATCTAAACAAGCGGTAGCGTATCGTGAGGTATCTTTATTGTTACGTCGCCCACCAGGACGTGAGGCGTACCCTGGAGACGTTTTCTATTTACACTCACGTTTATTAGAGCGTTCTGCAAAAGTGATTAATGATGATGCGATTGCTAAAGAAATGAACGATTTACCAGATAGCTTAAAGCCCATGGTAAAAGGTGGAGGTTCGTTAACCGCTTTACCAATTATTGAAACGCAGGCAGGTGACGTATCAGCTTATATTCCAACAAACGTAATTTCCATTACCGATGGACAAATTTTCTTAGATGGTGATTTATTTAACTCTGGTGTTCGTCCGGCAATTAACGTAGGTATTTCGGTATCTCGTGTTGGTGGTAACGCTCAGATTAAATCAATGAAAAAGGTATCAGGTACTTTAAAATTAGACCAAGCGCAATTCCGTGAGTTAGAAGCTTTCGCAAAGTTTGGATCTGATTTAGATGCCGTTACTTTAAACGTAATCGAAAAAGGAAAACGTAACGTTGAAATTTTAAAGCAAGCACAAAACGATCCGTTTACAGTTGAAGACCAAGTAGCTATTATTTACGCAGGGTCTAAAAACTTATTGAAAGATGTTCCTGTTGAAAAAGTTAAAGAATTCGAACGTGATTATATAGAATTCTTAAACGCAAAGCACAGAGATGTTCTAGATACTTTAAAGGCAGGTAAATTAACTGATGAAGTTACAGATACATTAACAGCTGTGGCTAAAGATTTATCGGGAAAGTATAGAAATTAATAAAAAGGCCCATCGCAGCCTCCCCGAAAGGGAAGAGTTGTGAGATGGTGCTTGTATTTTAACATAATCAATTAATCCCTTCCCTTTGGGGAGGTTAGGTGGGGCTAATATGGCAAACTTAAAAGAAATACGTAACAGAATATCCTCGGTATCTTCAACGATGCAGATTACCAGTGCCATGAAAATGGTATCGGCTGCAAAGTTAAAGAAGGCACAAGATGCTATTACCGCAATGCGCCCTTATGCAGATAAGTTGACTGAGCTTTTACAAAGCTTAAGTGCCACTTTAGATGCAGACTCTGGAAGCAAATTTTCCACGCAACGCGAAGTAAACAATGTTTTAATTGTTCCTATTACATCCAATAGAGGCTTATGTGGCGCTTTTAATTCTAATATTATTAAGCAAACACAACATTTAATTAGCAATGTATACGCTGGTAAAAAGGTTTCGGTAGTTGCAATTGGAAAAAAAGCAAACGATGCGTTTGTAAAACAAAACATGGTTATCGCCAATAAAAGTGAGGTTTTTGATGATTTGACTTTTGATAATGTGGCAGAAATCGCTGAATCGTTAATGGAGAAATTTGTTGCCGGTGAGTTCGATAAAATCGAAATTGTTTACAACAAGTTTAAAAATGCGGCAACTCAAATTGTAATGACTGAGCAATTTTTACCAATTGTTCCTATTGAGGGTGAAGCAAATAACAATTCAGATTATATTTTTGAGCCATCGAAAGTTGAAATCGTTGAGGAGTTGATTCCTAAATCGTTAAAAACACAATTGTATAAAGGTATTAGAGACTCTTTTGCAAGCGAACACGGTGCGCGAATGACAGCAATGCACAAAGCAACGGATAACGCCACAGAATTAAGAGACCAGCTTAAATTAACGTACAACAAAGCGCGTCAAGCTGCAATTACCAACGAAATCCTTGAAATTGTTGGAGGTGCGGAAGCTTTGAATAATTAGATTACGATTTTTTTATTCACAACATTATAGACCTTTCATTAACATTTAGTGAGAGGTTTTTTTATTGCTGTTTGATTTTGATTAACACTTATCGCTTGCCAGTGTGCAACGTTTACGCCCATGTTTTTTTACAAGGCTACACCATTTTCCAGTTTTACTCTTACAGTAATCATTCTGCAAGACATCATCTACCTCGTGGCAACATTTGTCATTGCTTAAAGCTAGAAACCCTATTTCTTTAGCTAATGCTATTGCATTTGCTGCCTTATGCCCAACATCTTCTATTGTACAGGCAAACAATTCTCTTATTGTAACTTCCCCAGCATCAATCATTAAATTTTTTAGAATCTCGAATACCTTGCTATCTGGTGCAGCATCTTCAAGGCTTTCATAAAGTTCGCTGTCTGATACACCCCGACACTTGCATGCAGAATTAGAAGTATTACCTGATTGACCATTGTTTCGTGCGTAAGCTACTTTTTCCTCCACATGTTGAAGACGTACCGTCAATTCACCAATGTCTTTCCCTATTTTGTACTTTCCCATAATTAAAAATTTGAATTAAAATAAAGTGTTACCATATTTTTGAAGAGGTAGCCATGTCTAGATTATGGGAATAAAGCAACTCTTAAAATTAAGAAATATATTTCAATAAATAAATAACTATTTGATTATTATGTGTTTAAATGCCGGTATTTAGTTTTAAACATTTCGACTGACTCATTTTTCTTTCAAAAATCCAGTTTTCTGATTTTTTTTATGGCATCAATTTTGAAACCGTATCTTTATAATTCTATAATTAAGCCATGAAACTTTTAAAGCATATTTTATTCTCATTTTTATTGTTGGTCATGATGTCTAGCTTTTCGCAATGTTCCGGTGTCCCAAAGCTAGAAAAGAAAACCTCAATAAATTTTGGAGATGTGTATTCTCAAAAATGGACCTCAGGCATTAAAGAAGGTGGTTCGGGCATCAAGTTGTTTATTCCAGTTACAAAGTCAAATAAAAACCTGCAATTAGACTCGGTTTATTTTAGAGGAAAAGTTACAAAACTCTTATTGTCGCATGACGGTTTGCGTTATGTTGGCATATTCAAAAAGAAAGAAAAACGGAGCTACAATGTTGTAATGAGCAGCGATCCACTTGAAGAATACGGCAACGAAACACCACCAATACCAAAGAAAATCCCGTTTGACTTAAAAGCAAGCGAATGTATTGTAAGTTATAAAGAAAATAAGAAAACCAAATACATTAAAATCGATCAGATTAACGAAAAACCAATGGCATCATATCCAAGCGTACCGCCGCAATAATATATCTTTGGTTTACGTTAGCTAAAAACGTATTTTTAGCCCTATAAATAACCAATCGTTGAGCGGACTCAAATCACTTTTTAAGCAAACATTTATCTACGGATTAGCCACAGTGCTACCCAGAATGTTGAGTTTTTTATTGGTAAGGTTGCACACTGATGAAAGCGTTTTAAAATCGGTTGCCGACTATGGCGATGTGTCCCTCATATTTTCCTATTTTGTATTATTCAATGTGGTTTTAGCCTATGGCATGGAAACCGCCTTTTTTAGGTTTTTCAATAAAGAGGACGATAAATCCAAAGTCGTCGGAACCTCTTCCGTATCCTTAATAATTACGTCTTTGCTCTTCTTTGTTTTGGCCATAGCTTTTCAAAACCAGATTGCAAATGCTATTGATATTAAAGCAGAATACATTCATTTAGTCATTTGGATTTTATTGTTAGATGCTTTGGTTATCATCCCTTTCGCTTGGTTACGCGCCAAGGCCAAACCAATAAAGTACGCGGTAATTAAAATATTGAACATAGTGATTAACCTGGGATTGAACCTATTTTTGCTATTATGGTTAAAAGATTTAGCTACGGAGTCTTCTGTATTCGCATCGGTTTATCAACCGAATTACGAAATTAATTACATATTCATTGCCAATTTAGTGGCTAGTGCGGTAACGTTGTTATTGATGCTTCCGTTTTATTTTAAAGTAAAATACACTTTCAACACAGCGCTTTGGAAACAAATGATGCGTTATGCTTTTCCTGTTTTAATTGCTGGAGTAGCATTTTCGGTGAACGAAACTTTTGATAGAATTTTATTGGATAAACTATTGCCCGAAAACATAGCCAAAACCGAAATTGGAATGTATTCGGCCTGTTATAAATTGGCGTTGTTTATGACGCTTTTCGCAACAGCTTACAGATTAGGGATTGAACCCTTCTTTTTTAGTCATGCCAAAACAGAAAACCCACAAAAAAACTATGCCAAAATCTTGGAGTTCTTTGTTATTTTTGGTTCGGTAATTTTATTGACGGTGGTTGTTTTTGCCGATGTTTTAAAAGTTATTTTTATTGGAGACGAGGCCTATTGGGAAGCCATGTGGATTGTACCCATTGTTTTGCTGGCAAATTTCTGTTTGGGTATTTACCACAATTTATCGGTGTGGTACAAGATAACCGATAGAACAAAATTCGGGGCGTACATTTCGGTTTTCGGAGCTGTATTGACGCTTTTGCTCAATTTCTGGCTCATACCAATAATAAGTTACAAAGGCTCTGCAATTGCAACCCTAGCCGCCTATGCTTGCATGATGTTGGCATCGTTTTATTTCGGAAGAAAATATTACCCCATTCCTTATAATTTGAAAAAAATCGGAATGTATTTAGCGCTTTCCGTTGGGTTATCAAGTCTATCATTTTATCAATTTAGAGAAAATTATAGTGTTGGAATAGCATTGTTAATCGTATTTTTGACAATCATTTATTTTTCAGAAAAAAATCAAATTAAACAATTATTAAAGCGTTGATATGCAAATTAAAATAATAAACAAATCCAATCACGATTTACCGCACTACGAAACCATAGCATCGGCAGGCATGGATTTACGCGCAAATATTTCAGAATCCAGAACATTAAAACCCTTGGAACGCAGTATTGTTGGCACAGGTTTGTTTATAGAACTGCCTATTGGTTTTGAAGCTCAAGTGCGTCCGCGGAGTGGGTTAGCAGCAAAAAAAGGCATTACCGTTCTAAATGCTCCGGGAACCATTGATGCCGATTACAGAGGCGAAATTGGCGTGATTTTAGTAAATCTTTCAAATGAAGACTTTGTTATCAATAACGGCGAGCGAATTGCGCAATTGGTTATAGCAAAACACGACCGTGCCGAATGGATTGAAGTCGAAGAACTTTCTGAAACCTCTCGTGGCGAAGGCGGTTTTGGGAGTACAGGAACGAAGTAATTGACGAATTACGATTAACGATTTTTGATTTCAAAACAGGAAAACATTCGTGTATTCGTGGCTAAAACAAATTAACAACTAAACAAAAAACGACTTAACTCTAAAAGATGAAAATAATAGTTCCCATGGCAGGGCGAGGTTCTCGTTTACGCCCACATAGTTTAACCGTTCCAAAGCCTTTAATTCCGGTGGCAGGGCAACCCATTGTGCATCGCTTGGTTAAAGATATAGCTAAAATTTTAAAACAACCTATTGAAGAAATCGCTTTTGTTTTAGGCGATCCAGCTTGGTTTGGCGACGATGTTGTGAAAAGCTTGGAAGCATTGGCAGAAAGCTTAGGCGCCAAGCCTTCTATTTACCGTCAGGATTTGCCTTTGGGAACCGGTCATGCCATTATGTGCGCAAAACCATCACTTTCGGGGCCGGCAGTTATCGCTTATGCCGACACTTTAATTAGAGCCGAATTTGATTTAGACCCTAAAGCAGATGCCGTTATTTGGACCAAACAAGTTGAAAACCCGGAAGCTTACGGTGTGGTAAAACTCAATGCCAAAGAAGAAATTGTTGAGCTTGTTGAAAAACCCAAAACCTTTGTAAGCGACCAAGCGGTTATTGGCATTTATTATTTTAAAGATGTTGGTGTTTTAAAAGGAAAGCTACAAGAAATTCTTGATGAGAACGTTATGAATGGTGGCGAGTACCAAATTAATGATGGTATAAAACGCATGATGGCTGAAGGGAAAATATTTAAAACGGGCACTGTTGACGAATGGATGGATTGCGGCAATAAAGCCATAACTATAGAAACCAATCAGCGGATGCTAGGGTTTTTAAAAGCTGATGGCGACGAGCAATTGGTATCAAATTCAGCCAAATTGGAAAACTCAAATATTATCGAACCATGCTTTATTGGCGATAATGTAACGCTTAAAAACAGTACGGTTGGACCATTTGTTTCCATTGGAAACGATAGTGTTGTTGAAAATTCAACCGTTAAAAATAGCTTAATTCAAACCCAAACAAGCATTAAAAATGCTAATTTAGACCATGCCATGATTGGTAACCACGTAAAGTACGATGGTAATTTTACCAGCATAAGTATTGGCGATTATTCCATATTGGAATAAATTCCTGTGTAAACAGGAATCTTATAAAACTGACTTTGGAATACTATTTGGAAACACAATGTTATGATGAGCGCAATCGAAGCATCTTTCTTATGAAACAAAAATTACACATATTGGTTTTCATTTTCGGATTGTTTCTCTTTCCGCAGGTAAATTACGCCCAAGTCGATTTTAACAAAAAACCAGATGACGATTTAGGCAATGTAGATGATAAATTTCAGGAATTGTTCTATGAAGCTTTAAAACAAAAAGGTATCGAGAATTACGACCGATCTGTTGAAGCGTTGTTAAAATGCATCGAAATAGATAATTCTGTACCCGTTTTATATTTCGAATTGGGTAAAAACTACAACAAGCTTAAAAACTTTGGTGCGGCTGAAGATGCGCTTAAAAAAGCTGTAAAAATAGAACCCGATAACGAATGGTTTTTGGATGAATTGTATGGGTTTTATGCTTCTCAAAACGAGTACGATAAGGCAATAAAAACAGTAAAGCAACTGGTTAAATACCACCCCGATTACAAAGAAGATTTGGCATCGTTGTATGTGCAGACAAAAAAGTATAATGATGCTTTAAAGGTTTTAGATGAATTGGATGCCGAGTTTGGAATATCGGTGGCCAGAGACCTGATGCGCAATCAAATTTACGAGGCAACGGGGCGCAAAAAAGACCAAATTAAAAACTTGGAATCCCGCGTTGAAAATAACCCAGACAAAGAATCGAATTATTTAGCGCTTATTTTCCGATACAGCGAAAACAACGACAAAGAAAAAGCATTTGAAACAGCCAAGGAATTGCTTAAAATAAATCCGAAATCGCAAATAGTACATTTAGCCTTGTACAAATTTTATTTAGATGATAATGCTACCGATAAGGCCATTGAATCGATGAAAATAGTTTTAAAAAGCAGCCAAATAAAACCGGAGGCCAAACTTAAAGTGTTGTCGGATTTTGTGAGTTTTGTTCGTGAAAATCCGGAATATGAATCCGATTTGGTTGAAGTTACCGCTTTGGTTGGCGATAGCAATAATGGTAAAACCTTGGTTGAATTGGCACAGTATTATTTAAAAAAAGGCGATAAAACAAAAGCCTTAAAATACTACGAGGATGCTTTGGCTTTGGAAACCAATAACTTTCAAATTTTGCGTAATGTGTTACTGCTTTATATCGATTTGAAACAGTTTGATTTGGCTTCGGAAAAAAGCAGTAAAGCTCTGGAAAAATATCCGTCGCAACCCATATTTTATTTAATAAATGGCGTTGCCTTAAATGGATTGAGTCAATCTGAAAAAGCAGTAGAAATTTTAGAATCTGGATTGGATTATATTATTGAAGACACCAAAATGGAAGCCGATTTTTACAGTCAATTAAGTAAAGCTTATACCTCATTAAACAATACAGCTAAGGCAAAAACGTTTGCTGATAAAGCGAAACAATTAGAAACTTCAAATTAATGCACAGACCTACTTATATTATTTTTACGCTGGTTACATTGTTAATGTTTAGCTGCAAATCGAGCAAAACAATTAGTACTGGTGAAGCAAATTATGACTTATCCACAAGGCAATTAATAAATGAAAACGCCAAACAAGCAGCGCGTTTTAAAACACTGCAGGCAAAACTTAAAATAAGCTATTTTCAAGACCAAAAAGAACAAACGCACGCGGTTTCGTTTAGAGCGAAAAGGGATGAGGTGTTATGGATAAGCGCCACTTTTTCGGTTATAAGGGCCAAAGTTACCCCGGAAAAAGTAAGTTTTTACAATAAGTTGGATAATACGTATTTTGAAGGCGATTACGAGTATTTAAGTGATTTATTGGGAACGGAACTGGATTTTAAAAAAGTACAGAATCTGTTGCTTGGCGAAGCGTTATTTAATTTAAAAGAAGAGGCTTATAAGTCCAGTGTAGATAATGGCGTTTACGTGCTTCAACCAAAAAAACAACGCGAATTATTTGAGATTTTCTTTTTGTTGGATCCGTCGTATTTTAAGGTAAAATCACAGCAAATTTCACAACCAAAAACATTTAGACATCTACAAATAGATTATTTGGCGTACCAAGAAGTTAATGGACAAACGCTTCCGCTACACACCAAAATTATTGCTGTTGATGCGAATGAAGAAACCATTATTAAATTGGAATTTAAAAACGTATCGTTAAATGAAGACTTGCGTTTTCCGTTTAAAATACCATCTGGTTTTAAAGAAATTAAGTTATAACATTGAACACAAAAAAAACATATATATTTTTAACTCTGCTGGTTTTTTGCCTGTGCTGTGCTTCGGGGTTTTCTCAAAATAACAAACAAAAAGAACTGGAAACACGCCGTCAAGAATTAAGGCGCGAAATCCAAAAAATCAATGAACTGCGCTTAGAAAACAAGTCAAAAGAAAAATCGCAATTATCGTTAATTGAAGATTTTAATTATAAAATAAACGTCCTAAACAACTTAATTAAGGTTACCAACCAGCAAGCCAATTTAATTACCAGGGAAATTAGTTCAAATCAAAAGAAAATTACAAAGCTTAGAGACGAATTAAAACAGCTTAAAGAAGATTATGCGGACATGATTGTAAAGTCGTACAAAAGCAAAAACCAACAAAGTAGGATTATGTTTTTGCTGTCTTCAAACGATTTTAAACAAGCTTACAAACGACTGCAATACATAAAACAATATAGCGACCACCAAAAGCAACAAGGCGAAACCATAAAAGCGAAAACAAAAGAATTACAGGATATTAACACCAATTTGTTAAAGCAAAAAGAAGACAAACAAAAGTTAATTGCCGAAAATAAAGTAACTCAAAAATCATTGGAAGCCGAACGCAAACAGCATCAGGTTTTAATGCAATCCATTAAAAACAACATCAATCTTTATACAAACCAAATTAATAATAGAGAGCGTGAAGCCAGAAAAATTGATGCCGAAATAGATAAAATCATAAAAGCTGCCATTGCAAAATCGAATAAAAAGGCAGGCAAATCCTCTAACTCAAAAACCTTTGCCTTAACCCCAGCCGGTAAAGCTTTGGCTAAAGATTTTGAATCGAATAAAGGCAAGTTGGGTTGGCCTGTTGAAAAAGGCATTGTAAAAGTACGTTACGGCACGCAACCCCATCCTATAAATAGATCGTTAACCATTAAAAGTAACGGGGTTAGAATTGCCACCGAAAAAAACGCTAAGGTTAGGGCTGTTTTTAGTGGCGAAGTAATTGGTGTTGTTGCCATGAAAAACATAAACCCGCTGGTTATGATTCGCCATGGAAACTACATTACCACCTACAAAAACCTATCTAAAGTTTATGTAAAAGAAGGTGATAAAGTTACCACTAAACAGGAAATAGGCGAGGTTTTTACCAATAAAAGAACCGGTGAAACGATATTGAGTTTTAGTATCTCGAAAGAAAGCAGCACCCAAAACCCAGCGTCTTGGATTTATAAAATGTAAAACGGTCGTCATGCTGCCTCAATAGTTCAGCCTCATTTTATTTGCTTACACTCTAACAATCACAAATCCTTTTCTTGTTTTTCTGTAATGGTTTCCGTTCCAAAAATAGTAGCGCTTGCCTTTTACCCTTACAATTTTGTAATGTTTTGGCGCCTTTTTAATAACCGTAACCTTTGCAGGTCTGGTTTCTACATAGGTTGCACACGATGTTGCACTTAGCATAAATAATACTGAAAATAAAATAACTGAAGTTCTCATAGCAATAGAGATTTTGGGTTAATAGTATTAATTGGACTTGCCAAAAGTTTAAAAGTTTAATAGGAAGGTTTTTTGAAAATTATAATCAACTCCTTAAGCCCAACCTTGTGTTAAAGCTAAAATTTCTACCTGCATAACATAAGTCGTATAAAAACGATATGGTAAAAGAATGGCTATTATTTAATATTATTATTCAATTATTCGTAATTTTAGACGACAAAAATTATTGATAATGATAAATAAAAAAGTGGCTAATGTTCAAGAAGCACTTCAAGGCATCAAAGATAATATGACTTGTATGTTTGGAGGTTTCGGACTTAGCGGAATCCCTGAAAACGCCATAGCTGAAATAGTAAAAATGGGCACCAAAGGATTAACCTGTATTTCCAATAATGCTGGAGTTGACGATTTTGGATTGGGCTTATTGTTGCAAAAACATCAAATAAAAAAAATGGTGTCCTCTTATGTGGGAGAAAACGATGAGTTTGAACGACAAATGCTTTCAGGCGAATTGGATGTAGAGTTAATTCCACAAGGTACATTGGCAGAACGCTGCAGAGCGGCGCAAGCGGGTTTCCCTGCTATTTACACCCCAGCGGGATACGGAACAGAGGTTGCCGAAGGCAAAGAAACCAGAGAATTTAACGGAAAAATGTATGTTTTGGAACATGCTTTTGATGCCGATTTTGCCTTTATAAAGGCTTGGAAAGGCGACGCGGCAGGCAATTTAATTTTTAAAGGCACTGCTCGAAATTTCAATCCTAATATGTGTGGCGCTGCAAAAATAACCGTCGCTGAAGTTGAGGAATTGGTCCCATTGGGAACTTTGGACCCCAATCAAATTCATATCCCTGGAATTTTTGTACAACGCATATTTCAAGGTGAAAGATATGAGAAACGGATTGAGCAACGCACCGTTAGACCAAAAAATTAAGTGATGTTATTCCTGCGAAAGTAGGAATCCACTTTTTAAAATTTAGATTCATTTAAAAAGATTCCCATTTCCATGGGAATGACAAAATAAAATATAGATGTTAGATAAAACAGGTATTGCAAAGCGAATAGCCAAAGAAGTGAAAGACGGCTATTATGTTAACTTAGGAATCGGGATTCCTACTTTAGTGGCCAATTATGTAAGAAACGATATTGAAGTTGAATTTCAAAGTGAAAATGGCGTATTGGGTATGGGACCATTTCCTTTTGAAGGCGAGGAAGATGCCGATGTAATTAACGCGGGCAAACAAACCATTACCACTTTACCAGGAGCTAGTTTTTTTGATTCTGCCTTAAGCTTTTCCATGATACGGGGGCAACATGTAGATTTAACCATTTTAGGCGCTATGGAAGTTGCAGAAAACGGAGACATTGCCAATTGGAAAATTCCGGGACGTATGGTAAAAGGCATGGGAGGCGCTATGGATTTGGTGGCAAGTGCAGAAAATATAATTGTTGCCATGATGCACACTAATAAAAAAGGAGAGTCTAAATTGTTAAAAATATGCTCGTTGCCATTAACCGGTGTGGGTTGTGTAAAAAAGATAGTAACTAATATGGCCGTGTTGGAAGTAACCGAAAAAGGCTTTAAACTTTTAGAACGTGCACCGGGAGTTTCAGTTGAAGCGATTAAAAAGGCTACTGAAGGTACTTTAATTGTTGAAGGCGAAATACCGGAAATGATTTTCGATGAATAAAAACAATAGATAAAACGCATTAAATGTTAAAATAAATTGCATTTCGTCGAATTAATGTGTTTTTAATCTGATAAATTAAAAATTTGTTCCATATTTACATCAGCAAATTTACCAAATCAATTTATATAGATTTTTCCAAATCTACCATAAACTTAACCTAAATAATTATGGAATCAAATCTACCTGAACAACCCACTTTTAGAGATAGTAAACTAAAAGAAGCGCTCCAAGAAAATTTGCGGTTTTTAAAAAGTTTGCTTTATCTAACAAAAAAAATATTTATGCTTTAGCATAAATATTTTTTTTTGCCCAATCTGTATTAGTTTTTCTTCATCTGTCAATTTCTTCATTTCTCTTTTTATTTAAGATAGTTATTTGATTTCATCACCAATCCGGTTTATTTCAATAACAGGAATATAAGGGTTATCAATTCTTAAAAACACCTTTTTTTGGTAGTAGCGCTCAAGTAATATAAGCCATTTTTAACTCCAATTCACTGTGTTACAACCCAAAAGACCTAAATCAAAATTATCCTTCAAAAGGACAAAGTAAGTTGTTTCTTCAAAAGCGTTATGGGTAATCCGTAAAAAACTACATGAAATGAAGATTGTCTATAAAAATCACTTTTAGTCTTAAAAAAACATTTATTTTTCAGAGCAATTTTTAATCAAATAACCAAACCCGAATGAAAAAACTATTACTATCACTCCTAATTCTATTCAATGTTACTTTTGCTTTTTCTCAAAGCAATGATGTACAAAAAGCAGAAAAATACTTATCTACTAAAGGTGAGTTAACATTTACTTTTAAAGTTAATAGCCAGAAAGAAATCGACAATTACTCAAAGGATTTTTCTATAGTAAATTACGATTCAAAAACCAAAACCGTTAAAGCTTGGGCAAACAAAAATCAGTTTAGAGCCTTTCAAGCTAAACATATACCTTTTCAAGTTCCCGAGAGCGAAAATGAAATGGATGCAGATTTAATTTATGATAGTAAATCTAAGAATTCAAAAGGTAGTCTTTCAGCAAAAGGACTTGCTAATACACTTAGCTTTCCGGTTGCTAATTACCCAACCTATGCCCAATATGCCCAACAAATGCAGGATTTTGAAAACGACTACCCTACTTTGGTTGATAAATTCAGTATTGGAACAACCACTCAAGGTGATAAAGAATTACTCTTTGTAAAAATTTCTGATAATGTTGGTACCGATGAGCAAGAGCCTAAACTTTTGTTTACCTCTTCAATGCACGGCGATGAAATTGCAGGGTATCCTATGATGTTAAGTTTAATAGATTATATTTTAACGGTATATTCCAATCCTGGACATGCCGATCATGCCAGAGTGAAAAACTTGGTAGAAAATACTGAAATATGGATAAACCCTAACGCCAATCCAGATGGTACTTACCACAATAGTCCATCAAACACCTCGGTAGCAAATGCTAGAAGAGGTAATGCCAACAATGTGGATTTAAACAGGAATTATCCAGATAATGTACAAGGGGCACATACCGATGGCAATGCTTATCAAACAGAAACCTTGGCTTTTATGGCTTTGGCCGATGCCAATCATTTTGTGATTTCAGCGAATTTTCATGGTGGGACTGAATTGGTAAATTATCCTTTCGATAATGCCTATGTAAGTCAGTACACCCACCCTGATGGAAATTGGTTTGAATTTACTGGTGTAGAATACGCAATGCATGCCCAAAATGACAGTGATGCCTTAGGCGATACCACTTACATGACCGCTGATGATGACAGCAATGTTTATCCGAGTCCGGGTGTAACTCATGGTGCTGAATGGTATCGTGTTTACGGTGGCAGACAAGATTTTATGAACTTTTACCATCAATGTAGAGAGATTACCGTTGAATTATCGGACACTAAAATTTTACCCGAAAGCCAATTGGTAAACTACTGGCTTTACAACCGCGATGCCTTGCTAGATTACTTAACCCAAGGCACCTATGGTTTTAGGGGCACCGTTAAAGATGCTAATACTAACAATCCTATTGATGCAACAGTAACCATTGTTGGCCATGATGCTTATGGGTCGCATACCGTAACAGATATTTCTCATGGGGATTATTACAGACCGATAAAAGCAGGGACTTACGATATTCTTTTTGAAGCACCTTGCTACCAACCGGTTACTTTAACGGGGCAAACCATTTCAGATTACCAAACGCTTGCATTGGCAGATGTTTTGCTAACTCCAATTGGTGCTGTTGCCCCTACAGGCTTGTCCGCTTCTAATTTAGGAGCAACCACAGCGTCTTTAAGTTGGGACGCTACCTCTGGGGCAACTTACGATTTAAGGTATAGAGAGGATGGGAATTCAACTTGGACAGATGTTAATGGGCTATCTAGCGCCTCTACCAATTTAACGGGATTAACTGCTTTAACACAATACGAGGCACAAGTAAGAAGTAATTGTAATGGCGGGAGTAGTTCCGCTTATAGTGCTTCCATAAATTTTACGACCACAAATGTACAGTTGAATTATTGTAATTCTGCAAGTACAAATGTTAATGACGAATATATTGGTAGGGTTCAGCTAAACACCATTGACAACAGCTCGGGTGCACAGTTTTATACTGATTTTACAAGTGTTTCAACCACATTGACGAAAGATACGCAATTTACAATAACAGTAACACCAACTTGGACGGGAACAACTTATAACGAAGGTTATTCCGTTTGGATTGATTATAATATTGATGGTGATTTTGATGATGCAGGCGAACAAGTTTGGACTAATGCTAGAACTAAAACAACACCAGTAAGCGGAAACTTTACCATACCATCTACAGCGGTTGAAGGCTCTACAAGAATGCGTGTTTCCATGAAGTATAATGCAGTTCCAACCTCTTGTGAAACATTTCAATATGGTGAAGTTGAAGATTATACCGTAGTTATTCAAGGATTGGTTGACACCACCGCACCGGTAATCACCTTAAACGGAGCAGCGACCATTAACTTAAACGTTGGCGATGTTTACACTGAACAAGGTGCCACAGCGAACGACAATAAAGACGGTGATATTTCGGCAAGCATTGTTGTAGGCGGCGATGTGGTTGATACCAACACAGCGGGCACTTATGTTGTGACCTATAACGTAAGCGATGCCGCAGGAAATGCAGCCACCCAAGTTACCCGAACGGTAAACGTAATTCCCGATACCACCGCACCGGTAATCACCTTAAACGGAGCATCGACCATAAACTTAAACGTTGGTGATGTTTATAACGAACAAGGTGCCACGGCAATTGACAATAAAGATGGCGATATTACGGCAGGCATTGTTGTAGCCGGCGATGTGGTTGATACCAACACAGCGGGCACTTATGTTGTCACCTATAACGTAAGTGATGCCGCAGGAAACACAGCGACCCAGGTTACCCGAACGGTAAACGTAATTCCCGATACCACCGCACCGGTAATCACCTTAAACGGCGCATCGACTATTGACTTAAATGTTGGTGATACGTACACTGAACAAGGTGCCACGGCAAGTGACAATAAAGACGGCGATATTACGGCAAGCATTGTTGTAGCCGGCGATGTGGTTGATACCAATACCGCGGGCACTTATGTTGTTACCTATAACGTAAGCGATGCCGCAGGAAATGCAGCGACTCAGGTTACCCGAACGGTAAACGTAATTCCCGATACCACCGCACCGGTAATCACCTTAAACGGAGCATCGACCATTAACTTAAACGTTGGCGATGTTTACACCGAACAAGGTGCAACAGCGAACGACAATAAAGACGGCGATATTTCGGCAAGCATTGTTGTAGGCGGCGATGTGGTTGATACCAACACAGCGGGCACTTATGTTGTGACCTATAACGTAAGCGATGCCGCAGGAAATGCAGCCACCCAAGTTACCCGAACGGTAAACGTAATTCCCGATACCACCGCACCGGTAATCACCTTAAACGGAGCATCGACCATAAACTTAAACGTCGGTGATGTTTATACTGAACAAGGCGCAACAGCGAACGACAATAAAGACGGCGATATTACGGCAAGCATTGTTGTAGCCGGAGATGTAGTTGATACCAACACAGCGGGAACTTATGTAGTAACCTATAACGTGAGCGATGCAGCAGGAAATGCAGCGACTCAGGTTACCCGAACGGTAAACGTAATTCCAGATACCACCGCACCGGTAATCACCTTAAACGGGGCATCGACCATCAACTTAAACGTCGGCGATGTTTACACCGAACAAGGTGCCACGGCAATTGACAATAAAGATGGCGATATTACGGCAGGCATTGTTGTAGCCGGCGATGTGGTTGATACCAACACAGCGGGCACTTATGTTGTCACCTATAACGTAAGCGATGCCGCAGGAAATGCAGCGACTCAGGTTACCCGAACGGTAAACGTAATTCCCGATACCACCGCACCGGTAATCACTTTAAACGGAGCAGCGACCATTAACTTAAACGTTGGCGATGTTTACACCGAACAAGGTGCAACAGCGAACGACAATAAAGATGGCGATATCACCGCAAGCATTGTTGTAGCCGGCGATGTAGTTGATACTAATACCGCGGGAACTTATGTAGTAACTTATAACGTAAGCGATGCCGCAGGAAATGCAGCCACCCAGGTTACACGAACGATAAATGTAGCAGAGGTTCCTAATGGATGTACAGGAGGTATTTCGTCATTTCCATATACGGAAGGTTTTGAGAATACTTTAGGCGCATGGACACAATCGACATCCGACGATATAAACTGGACCGTTGATGCCAACGGCACACCATCAAATAACACCGGACCAGCTAGTGCGGTTCAGGGTAGTTATTATGTGTTTGTAGAAGCTTCATCACCTAATTATCCTAGCAAAAGAGCTATTTTAAACTCACCATGCTTTGATTTGAGTGGATTAACAGAAGCCACATTCAGCTTTAAATATCATATGTATGGATCTTCAGATATGGGAACCATAGACTTGGAAGTTAGTACCGACGAAGGTAGTACTTGGACAAGTATTTGGAGTCAAACAGGCAATAAAGGAAACTCATGGCAAACTGCAAATGTCGATGTATCGGCTTATACAGGTGGCGGTATTCAATTACGATTCAACAGATTTGTTGGAGGCACTTGGCAAGCAGATATAGCTATTGATGATGTTAGCATGGTTGAAGGAGGCATAGTAGTATCGGCATGTTCTGGCGGAATAACGTCGTTCCCTTATACCGAAGGATTTGAGAATACTTTAGGTGCATGGACACAATCCACATCCGACGATATAAATTGGACCGTTGATGCCAACGGTACACCATCTGGAAGTACAGGACCAGCGAGTGCTGTTCAAGGAAGTTATTACATTTTTGTTGAAGCATCGGGCAATGGCACAGGATATCCTAACAAACAAGCCATTATTAATTCGCCTTGTTATGATTTAAGTGGGCAATCTTCAGCTACATTTAGCTTTAGCTACCACATGTATGGTGCTTCTGACATGGGAACCATTGCTTTAGAAGCAAGTAACGATAATGGCCTAAGTTGGACAAGTATTTGGAACCAATCTGGTAACAAAGGCAACTCGTGGCAAACGGCAAACGTAGATTTAGCTGCGTATGTAGGCAACAGTGTTCAGTTACGTTTTAACCGAGTAACGGGAAGCACTTGGCAGGCCGATATTGCTTTAGACAATATTAACTTAACCGCATCATCAGCCTTGGCCAAAAACAATTTAAACGATAAATTGTTGGATGTAAATACCAATACTTTAAATACGTTTAAGCTGTTTCCAAACCCAGTAAAAGGAGATGTATTGAACATCAAACTATCAAAGGGAACAAACCTATCCTACAAAATTATAAATATGTTGGGACAGGTTGTCAATACAGGCAAAACCACTAAAGAAGTTAAGGTAAACAACTTAGAGGCTGGTGTGTATTATATAGAAGTAAATGATGGTAATACAACCATGACAAAAAAGTTTATAAAGCGTAAATAGCTTAACCTTTTTAACCTTGGGAAAAGTCCAGATAATAGTTTTTATCTGGACTTTTTTTATTTTAAGAAATCTTAGTTAAGAAAGTGTAAAGGCTTTAATTTTATCGACAATGGTTTGTGCCAATTTTTCTTTGCTTTCAACCGTCCAACCCGCGACGTGTGGTGATAATAAAACGTTTTCAGCTTGTATTAAATACCGAAACGGTTCTGGCATGGTTGAAGAAAACAGGTTTTCGAACGATGCTTTTTCGTACTCTAAAACATCCAGTCCCGCGCCTAAAACCTTACCCGATTGTAATGCGGAAACCAAATCTTTGGTCACGACACTTTTGCCCCGTGCCGTATTAATTAGCCAAAACGGTTTTGTAAATTGATTGATAAAAGCACCATCAATCATATTAATGGTTAAAGGTGTTTCCGGTGTGTGCAAACTTAAAACATCGGCACGTTGTTGCAGTTCTTTTAACGAAACCTGTTTTGCATTTTTATCGGCGACATGGTCTTTAATATCGTAACATAAAACCGTAACATCAAAACCAAGTAGTTTTTTTGCAAAAGCCTTACCCATATTGCCGTAGCCAATAAGACCAACCGTTTTTCCGTCGAGCTCTAAACCACGGTTTTCTTCGCGCAACCATTTGCCTGCTCTAATTTCTTTATCGGCTTTATTCAATTTATTAAATAACGCTAGCAACATGGCTAAGCTGTGCTCACCAACGGCATTTCTGTTGCCTTCGGGTGCGGCTATTAATGCAATTCCTTTTTGTTCGGCATAATCGCAATCTATATTTTCCAGACCTGCACCAACACGACCAATAAACTTTAAGTTGGTTGCGGCATCTAAAAACGATTTGTCGATTGAAAACCGACTTCGAATAATAAACCCGTCGTATTGATGGATTTTGGCTTTAACGGCTTCTTTTGATGAGGTATAATCTTCATGGTTTGTAAAGCCCAAATCGTTGAGTTGGTTAATTAATAGTTCGTGATTGGTGTCTAAGTGTAGAATTTTCATTTTAAAACATTAAAAGAAGATGCAACATCCCGATAGCTTTCGGGCGCGCATGACGTTACTATATTTTTGGATATTCGGTTTGAGTTTTTTCGTGTTGTACGTTTCCAGTGTGCGCCGTATTTAGTTTTTCGAATAGTAGCACATGGACTTCTTCGTTGTTTTTTGTACACGGATTGTGCTCTACGCCTTTTGGAACCACAATAATTTCGCCGGTATTTACAACTTCGGTTCGGTCTCTAAATTGCATGTATAAGGTGCCTTTTATAACTTGAAAAAGCTCGTCTTCATTGTCGTGGCTGTGCCATACAAATTCGCCTTTAAGTTTTGCCAATATAACCTGCATATCGTCGACCACGGCAATTTGATGTGGGTGCCAGTTTTTTAAAAATTTTGAAAACTTTTGTTTGATATTTATTGCCTTCATTCTACAAAATTACGATGTTTTGCGTTAGGGATTGATGCGGCATCCTTTTTTGTGCTTAACTATAAAGTTTAATATAAAATTTACTTTAAAATATATTGAAATATTTGATGAGATACTGAAACAATTTCGGCACAAGAAAGATATAGCGGAAAGCCCGACCACGTGCCCTGAGCGCAGTCGAAGGGTTGGGGTAACGCCCAAAGACTAAAACCCCAATATTAATTTGGCTATTAAAAAATACATTAAAATACCAAACACATCGTTGCTTGTTGTAATAAAAGGGCCTGTGGCCACGGCGGGGTCTATGCCTCTTTTATCTAAAAAAATAGGTATAAATGTGCCAATTAAGGCTGCCATAATAATGACCGAAATTAGCGCGATACCAATAGTGATTGAAACAATGTACGGTGTGCCAAATAAAAAATGGGTAATAATTAGTGCGATGATGGCAATGGCGAAACCGTTAACAACGCCCAGAAAAAATTCTTTAAAAAGCCGTTTTATAATGTTGCCGTCCACACTGTCGTTTGCCAACCCCTGTACGACGATGGCTGACGACTGTACGCCCACGTTTCCTGCGGTTGCCTGTATAAGCGGCACAAAACTGAGCAACACGATAAACGAGCCCATGGCTTCGTTAAAATACTCGATGATGCTGGCTGCTCCCAAACCACCAAACATGCCTATAAGTAGCCACGGTAAACGTGCTTTGGTTAGTTTTAAAATGCTATCGTCGGCCTCCACATCTTGGGTAATACCAGCTGCCAATTGGTAATCTTTTTCGGCTTCTTCTTTTAATACGTCTACAATATCGTCAATGGTGATTCTGCCTAATAATGTTTGTTTATCGTCTACCACAGGAATAGCTTCCAAATCGTATTTTGCCATGATTTTTGCTACATCTTCTGCGTTGTCGTGTACATTGACATAATCGACATTGACTTTTACCAAGTCTGATATTTTTTGGTCGCTTTTGGCGACTATTAAATCTTTTAACGACAGACGGCCAATGAGTTTTTCTTCTTTATTGACCACATAAATGGAATGCACCCGTGTAACTTCTTTGGCTTGCCCTCGAATTCGGCGCATGCATCCGGCAACGGTCCAGGTTTCGTAAACTTTAACCAACTCTTTTGCCATAAGCCCACCGGCTGTATCCTCATCGTAAGCTAAAAGTTCTGTGATTTCCGCTTTGTGCTCAAGGTCTTCAATCCTGTTGATAACTTCTTGCTGACGCGCTTCGGGAAGTTCTGAGATAATATCTGCGGCGTCATCGGTGTCTAACTCCTCAACTTCTTCGGCGATTTCTTGTGCCGATAGATTTTTTAATACTTTTTCCCGATTGTCTTCATCAAGCTCCATCAGTATTTCTGAAGTCGTTTCAGAATCCAACAGCTTAATAACATACATGGCTTCTTCCAGATTTAATTCATCTAGAATTTCGGCTATATCGGCGTAGTGAAACTCATTGAGTAGCTTGCGGAGTTCCTTATCGTTATTAACTTCAATAAGTTGTTCTACTTGCCCAACAAGTTCTTTTGTTAGCTCAAATTGTATGTTTTCTTTTTCTTCGGACATGAGATTTAAAACTTCTCGATACTATTTCAAAACTCATTTTGAAATCACTCGAAGTGACATTTAACTTTTATCGTTTTCAATTAATAGCGTAAGCTCAATAAAGGCTTCTACACTTAATTGTTCCGGACGCTTGCCAAATATAACATTTGCTTTTAAATTATCGGATAAATTGAAGATTTTTAAACTATTGCGAAGTGTTTTTCTGCGTTGTTGAAAGGCTGTTTTTACTGTTTTAAACAGTAATTGTTCGTTACAGGGCAGTGCGTAGTTTTCTTTTTTTGTGAGCCTTAAAACCCCGGATTCTACTTTTGGTGGCGGATTAAAAACCGATGGCGGAACGGTAAACAAATACTCGGCACTATAAAAGGCTTGCGTTAAAACCGAAAGAATGCCATAAACTTTACTGCCTTCTTTTGAGCAGATGCGTTGCGCCACTTCTTTTTGAAACATGCCTGAAAACTCTGGAATTTGGTCGCGCATTTCCAACGTTTTAAAAACGATTTGCGTTGAAATATTATAGGGAAAGTTACCAATAATAGCAAAGGGCTGGTTTTTAAAAACGACGTTTAAATCGAATTTTAAAAAATCTTCTTCTATGATTCTTGGTGCTAGATTTAGGTAATTGGCTTGTAAATATTCAACCGATTCGGTATCGATTTCTATCACATAGGTTTCAATCTCTTTTTTAAGCAAATACTTGGTTAAGACGCCCATTCCCGGGCCAATTTCAAGAACTTTTTTATAGTCTTTCAACGATAAAGTATCCGCAATTTTTTGTGCCACAGATTCGTCTTTTAGAAAATGTTGCCCTAAATGTTTTTTTGCTTTTACTTGATGTTGGTTTGGTTTGTATGCCACGAATTTGCGAATGTTTTTATGTTGTTTACGAAGATAGAAAACTATGTTTCGAAAAGCTTAATGCACATGAAGATTTTTTTGTCTCGCAAAGACGCAGAGACGCAAAGTGTAATATTTAATAGATTTCTATTATTTTTTTTAAAAAATCAGTTAGTGGTTTCGTATAACTTGGGGTTAAACCCAGCTATTGTAGAAACAATAATAACTAAAATTATAAAAAATGTGATTCCTAAATAAAAAGCTTTATATCTATGTTTTTTTAATCCCGTTTTTGGATTTACTTCATTTAAAATATCTGAATAAGCAATCTTTCTTCCCTTAATTTTATAATATAAATACAAAATTGTTCCTCCCGTATATGTTATAATTAATTGTTTTACAACGATATTGTATAATTGCTCCATTAATATTATCTACTTAAAATTAACCGTATATTCATCTACAATTTGTAGCTCGGTTCTGAAAGCCAGCATTTTATCTCCGAATTTCTTTAGGCCCTCAATCCTAAGTTTTTCAGCATCGTCTCGATAATAGGCATCTAAAGCTTCGCGCGAATACGAGCGGTATTGAATGGAATAGGTTTGTCCGCCCATGTCTTCTTCAACCAAAACCTTGGTTAAGGTAGCTTTTTCAAATTTCCCAGTGCCCAATACTTGCGGAATGTGTGCTTTAATCCACAGCAACCATTCGTCGTGAATGCTTTCGTCTATATTTACGGTTACGTTGTATATATACATTTTTATTCGGTTTTGGATTCCTGCGTCTGCAGGAATGACAGCGTTTTGTTTATATTGTTTTTGCAAATAACAGGAGTTCTTCGTCATCATCAAAAGGATTTACCCTTTTTTCGAAAAGCAGCCCTAGTTTTTCTAATAATTTAATTGAATTCCGGTTATCTGGATTTGTTATGGCTACAATTTTTTTAAGATTGAATTTAAACTTGGCAAGTTTTATAATTTCAACCGATGCTTCAAAACCCAAACCTTGGCCTTCGTAGTCTTCCAAAAATGCAAATCCAATATCAACATCATCTAATTTATCGCGTTTCGCCAAGCCACAAGTGCCAATGGGCTTGTTGTTTTTCTTCAGGGTTAGTTTATAAAAACCAAAGCCGAAATCTGCATAACTTTTTATGGTTTTATCTTGTAAATACAATTCGGTATCGGCAATATTTTTAAGGTTTTTATCCCCAATATATTTTAGGCAGTTGGGTGAATTTGCCAATTGCAAAAAGAAAGGCGCATCAAAAAGTGTGAATTTTGAAATCAATAAGCGTTCTGTTTCGGCTATAATCATCATTAATTTAAAATTCCAAAGTTGGCTGGTTTTTAGTTTTTGGGATTTGGAATTTGATCATTGGGTTTTATTCAATTTATGGCATCGCCCCGTAATGCGCGGTATTTTTTTCGAGCTTCAACAAAATAAATACTATCGGCATGATTAAAAATAATTTGCTCGTATAAGGCTTTTGCTTTTTCCGGTTCGTTCAAATATCGCTCATAAATATGTGCTAGTTTATAATAGGCATCGTCCACCAGAATACCGCCTCTGTAATTGGCGATTATTAATTCGTAATTGGCCTTTGCATTTTCAAATTCTGCCTTTTTTTCAAATAATTGAGCTTGTTTGAAAAGCGCCTGAGCGATGATAGGCTCGGTTTTATGGTTTTCCAAAATGGTATTTAAAGTAGAAATGGCTGTATCGTTTTTGTTTTGAAATTCCAGTAAATCGGCTTTCGCATATAGTTTTAATGCCGTATGTAGGGAGTCTTCGTATTTATTATCAGTAATCAATAATTTTAAATCGAGCGCATCGTTGGCAATAAGTTGCGAGGTTGAGGCTTTTAAAATTTTAAGCTGTGATTCGGCCCATTTAAAATCGCCCTTATAATAACTGGTTTTGGCCACTTTATACCGCGCTTCCTGCGAAAGCGTGCTGTTTTTTAGGTTGCGCTGTATTTGGGTGTAATAAATCAATGCTTTGTTAAATTTTTCCTGAAGCACTAAAACATCGCCCAGTTCCAGTTTTACCTCGCCCTTTTCAAATTCGGTAAGTGGAAGTTCTAGCGTGTTTTCTAAAAACTCGATGGCCGTTTGGGCTTCGTCTTTATAAAAGGCTAAAAAATGCGCATAGGAAATCTGTAGTTTTAAGGTTTGCGGAAACATGCCAAATTCCTTAAACAATGCTAAATATGTATGGTTTATAGCCTCGTAATCATCAGGGGTACTTGCTTTGGTTTCAAGCTGCAACAGGCTGTAATGGGCATGTAGTTGGGTTTCTAAATCTTGGGCGGTTTCAATTAAAAACGTATAGATTTCTTTGGCAATTTCGTTGGCGTTTTCATTGGCGGCAATACTTGCCAATTCTTCAATTCTACTTAAGCTTTCCGGTTGTCGGTTAAAAATGGCTTTCTCTTGGATAAATGCTTTTTTAAAATCTTTTTGCTGAATAAATAACCAACTCAACATTTCGTTCCAAAGTAAATTGGGCTGTTGTTGGGATTTTTTAAGTAGAATTTTTTTGAATAAAATATTGTTTTCATTCGCACTGTTTTCACTTATAAAATCGTTGATAAACCGTTTGATGTTATTTAAAGCCACAGGATTTTTTTCGGCAAATTCAATATAGCTGACAAACATTTTTTCAACATTTCCTTGTTCGCCGTATATTTTGGCAAGCTGAAATTTAAAATTTAATTCCGGCTTTAAAACCATGGCCTTTTCGTACACCGTAATGGTTTCGTTTAACAACGTATGGTTTTGAAAACTGCGCGCCACCGAAAATGCATTATTTACGTTGTTATCTAAACTATTGATGGCCTTTTGATAGAATAAATTTGCGTTTTCCAAATCGTTTTTAAGTTGGTAATTATATCCCAACTCAACAAAAAAAGCAGGGTAATTTATGCGATTTATTACGCTTAAAAGAAACTCTTCGGCTTCGTTGTATTGCTCTAATTGCTGATGCGTACTTACAAGTTGATTGATGTAATTTATGTTTAAAGGCGATTGTGCATATAATCGTTTATACTCGTAAAGCGCTTTTTCAAAATCCCCTTTATTAAAATAGTCTTTTGCCAAAACATCCTCTTGCGAAAACAGACTGGTGCAAAAAAGTAAACATAAAATAAAAAGCATCCTCATGACGTAAATATAGCGAATGTGATGGTTAGTAATTGTTGAAGTTTTCTTAAATTTTATATTTGGTTAAAAAGAGGAAGAACTTTTAAGAGATCCCGATTCTCATCGGGATTAATTCAACTAACTGATTTTTGGTCGTTAAAAAACCTCCATAAATTAGAGTTTCATTAAAAAAATGCCCGAATAAAAATTCGGGCATAAACCAATCAACAATACCTTTGCTATTAACAACCGTTAATTTGAAAGTAATATTACTCAAGATTGGGGACTGTCTTTAATTCTCGAAAAAACGAGAACGACTACTAAAAAGAAAATTTAGTTTTTTAAGCAAATATTTACTTGCTTACCACTGCCGCAGTAGCCTTATTTTCAGTTTTAATTATTTCGAAATCTGAAAATAATACTTTACCGGCAACCAAAACTAATGCAATTAAAAGCAATAAGCGTTTAATATTTTTCATGGTAGGTTAAGTTTAATTTTTTGGTTGAAGCTAACTTCTATAATATATTTCGATTTGCAAAGAAAATCCATGTAAATTCGTTAAACAACATGAAATATTTGCATTTCGTCGAGTTATTTTAAAAAATGAACTTCAATTTGTAGGTTTTTATTTATATTTCTAGATTAACGTTTATTATATAGTTCTCGATACAATTCCAATTAAAAAATTGGAATCACTCGAACTGACAGCTGTCTATAAAATCAAAACTGATTTTAATCAATAATCGAAAATCCGGTGTACGATTGCAACACTTCAGGAATTACAATACCGTCTTTGGTTTGGTAGTTTTCTAAAATGCCGGCAAGTACTCTTGGTAACGCTAAAGCACTTCCGTTTAGTGTGTGCGCCAATTCGTTTTTTCCATCACTGTATTTAAAACGCAATTTTAAACGGTTGGCTTGAAAGGTCTCAAAGTTAGAAATAGACGAAATTTCCAACCATCGGTCTTGCGCTGTTGAGAATACTTCAAAATCGTAAGTCAATGCCGCTGTAAACCCTAAATCGCCACCGCAAAGCCTTAAAATCCGGTACGGTAATTTTAACTCTTGCAAAATGGTTTTTACGTGGTTTACCATGCCGTCTAATGCTTCGTAAGATTTTGTTGGATGCTCAACCCGTAAAATTTCAACTTTATCAAACTGGTGCAATCTGTTTAAACCTCTAACATGTGCGCCATAACTTCCGGCCTCGCGACGAAAACACGGCGTGTAACCAGTAATGCCAATTGGCAATTCGCTTTCGTTTAAAACCACATCTCTAAAAATATTGGTTCCCGGTACTTCGGCCGTTGGTATCAAATACAAATTATCCTCGGTAACGTGGTACATCTGCCCTTCTTTATCGGGGAGTTGCCCCGTACCAAAACCAGAAGCTTCGTTAACCAAATGTGGCAATTGATATTCCGTGTATCCAGCCTCGGTATTTTTATCTAAAAAATAGGCGATTAAAGCGCGTTGTAATCGGGCACCTTTTCCTTTATAAACCGGAAAACCTGCGCCCGTAATTTTATTTCCAAGTTCAAAATCTATAATGTCGTATTTTTTGGCTAACTCCCAATGCGGCAAGGCGCCATCGTGTAAAACCGGTATATCGCCTGCTTTAAAAACCTCTTCGTTATCTTCATCTGAATTTCCAGATGGGACAATCTCATTTGGTACATTCGGGATTTTATATAACAACTCATTTAATGCTTCAACTTTGTTATTAAGTGAATCATTAAGGGTTTTGGATTTATCTTTTAACGCACTCGTTTTTTCTTTCAGGGCATTTGCCTTTTGCGCTTCGCCAGATTTGTATAAGTTCCCAATTTCTTTTGATAGCGCGTTCGATTCCGCCAAAGTATTGTCCAATTCAGTTTGAATACGTTTTCTGTCTTCATCAAAAGCAATAACCTCATCAATCATTTTTGAAGCATCAATGTTTCGTTTTGCTAATCGTGCAATTACCAAATCTTTGTTTTCTCTAATAAAAGGGACTTGTAACATGGGTGAAAAATTTAAGGGACAAAAGTACATGATTTTTTTCATTTTTTAGTTTCTTAAAACCAAATGAAATAAAATTATGTACTAATAAAATGGTTACTAAAGTAAAGCTGAATTTTGTACTTTTTTAAGACAAAAATTTAGCATTTTACTGAAGAAATTTAATGAATTACAGATAGAGTAAAACGATGTTTTTCAGATGATTTTTTTGGGCGTTACCCCGAAAAAGGGGTCGGGCTTTCGGCAGTCGCTTCCTCCTGCGTCGGCGAGCTCCAACAAATGCCTCAATCCCTAACGCGAGACAGTCTACATTGGGCAGTTATCAGTAAGCAGTCAGGTATAAAATCTCAAATGTTTTAGCTTTTTTCTTTTTCCATGAGTAGCTATCCCTCCCCTTTGGGGAGGCTAGGAGGGACTTTACTTATAAGGTAAAATCCAATCGTTGTGTTTAAAATAATTCCAAGGCACATGGGCCAAATCAACATTTGGGTTTATGAGTTGTTTATATGGTTTTCCGTTAACGCTCACTTTACAATTTACGTAAACAGCAACCTCTTGTCCGTCTTTTTTAAACAGGGCCTTTAGTTTTTGCGAAAACTGCCAAATAGCATCTGGTTTTGTGCTTGCCAAACGTTTTTGTTTTGGGCTTAAATAATCGTCTAAATTTACGGGGTAACTTTTGCCGGTATTCTTGTTTTCAACCCGGTATGTTGTGCTTCCGCTTTTGGCCCTAAGCATCATGCGCCACGACAGGCGGTGCCCTTCTTCGGTCCAAAGTACATCGTCTTTTATAAAATGATGCCGCAGCGGCAATCCTATTTGAATCAAAAAATATATGGCAAACAACGTAATAAGTTGGGTTTTGTATTTAGGCATGATAACCTCGTTCAATTCATAAAAAACCTTCTTTTTAAAAAATAACTTTTGAATGGTTTTCGGGTCGAAAAAAAACACGGTAAAAGCCAATGCCAAATACGGAAAAATGCCAATTTGAAACACAAACGAGTTAAACAGATGAAAAAATATAGCTGTTATAAACGCCCATTTTCTGGTGGCTTTAAATAATAGCAACGGAATAATTAAACCATCGAACACAATACCGCCGTAAGCCAACACAAAATGCATCCATTTTTGTTGGAGCAGTTCACCTACTAAAACATAGTTCTGTTTGCTTTTCATGAGCAATTCCATAACCGAAGCATCCAACCAATCGGGGTATAATTTGGCTGCCGACGCATAGGTATAAACAATAAAAAGTTGAAGTACAAACACCCATTTGCACCATTGGGGCATGGCATAACTTTTAAGTTTTGGGTTTTGTTTGACATCGATTGAAGCATACCTATTTGCGGGCATAAAAACCATAATGCTACTTATAAGCATCAATAAATAATAATGGTTATTGTACGACGATTTTTGCATGAAATACGTTGCAGACCACATAATTGTAAAACCTAAAATGCTTAGGCGATATTTGTAACCCAGCATGATGCCTAAAGCAAATATGCTCATTACGGCATAATACCAATACATACCGCTACCCGGTAAGGGTTGCAACCACTCGAAACTGATAAACGAAAACGTGAATTTGGGGTCGATAAAAACCCGTTTTACCCAACCAGTATAAATGGCGCCAATAGATTCTATAAAGCAAAGCAGCCCAAAAAAGATTCTAAAAATGATTAAAGCCGAATTATCAATATGTTTAAATAGCCATTTATCTAGCATGATGTTTCGCAATATACACCAAGGCGGTTTCCCTATCTTTTGCCAGTTGGTTTTTTAAGGCCTCAACCGATTCGAATTTTTGTTCGTCGCGAATGCGTTCGTACAGATCTATTTGGATGGTTTTGTTATAGATATCTTTATTGAAATTGAAAAAATGCACTTCAATGCTTTCGGTATTTCCAGCTACAGTTGGATTCATGCCTATATTCAGCATGCCGAATACTTTTTTGTTGTTGATGGTTGAACTCACAATATAAGACCCGTATTTTGGTATGAGTTTATAGTTTTCTTCAACCTTAATATTTGCGGTGGGGAATCCTAATTTCTTGCCTAAACCCTTGCCTTTAACAACGGTTCCGGTAATCATAAAATTATAGCCTAAAAACATATTGGCTTTTGCCATTTGGCCTTCGTTTAAAGCTTTTCTGATTTTGGTTGAACTTACGGCCACATCGTTAATGTCTTGTGCTGAAATTTCCTCAACTTCAAAATCATATACTTTTCCAAAGCGTTTTAAATCGTCGATATTGGCATTTCTGTTTCTGCCGAATCTGTGGTCGTAACCAATTATTACTTTTTTGGCATGTAGTTTATCGACCAGAATTTGCTTAACAAAATCCTCGGCGGAGAGCCTTGAAAACTCTTTGGTAAATTTTTTAATAAGCAAGTAATCCAATCCTAAGGCGTCTAATATGGCATGCCGCTCATCAATGGTGTTAATTAATTTAATAGAAGAATCTTTTTGCAAAACCATACGCGGATGCGGAAAAAAAGTAAGGATTACAGATTTTAAGCCTTCTAATTTCCCAGCATTAATTAAGCGCTTAACAATTTTTTGATGCCCAATATGTACGCCATCAAAAGTACCAATGGTAACAACTGTAGGTGCCTGTGCCTTATATGATTCAATATTATTTACACTGTTCATTTAACAAATAAAATTGCAAATCCCATCTTAAAAAATTAGATTTGTTAGCAATCCGATAAAAAAATTGCTCGAAAAAAATGTTTATGAAAACAAAACTACATTATGTTTTATCAATAGCAATACTTTTGTTTATATTTTCGGCTACGGCCCAAAATACGACATGGAAAAAAATTGAGCATATTGAAAACTCAGAAAGTTTAACAAAACTTAATCTAAATAATGATACCGTTCATTTATTCGAACTGAATGCTTCGTTATTGCACCAAGAGGTATTATCTACGCCGTTACGAAACGCCCAAAAAAAGGCATCGGCTAAAACAATTAGTATTCCTGGTTTAAACGGGGAACTTGAAAGTTTTAGCCTTTTTGAAGCTCCTGTTTTTTCACCAGAGCTTACCGCAAAATACCCTAACATTAAATCGTATTTAGGGGTGAGCACTAAAGACCCTAAAACGCGATTGCGTATGAGCGTTTCCCCTCAGGGTGTTCAAACCATGATATCTTATGTTGATAAACCAACGGTGTTTATGCAACCCGTTAAAAAGGGAAGTAATGAATATGTTTTGTATGCAAAACATTCTAAAAACAAATCGACCGACCGTTTTGAATGTAATACCATTGATGAGTTAAATGAGACGTTTAATAAATCGAGTAAATCCAAAGTCAACGAAGGTGGAGCGAATAACCAAACGTTGCAAAAATTTAGAATAGCCGTGTCAACCACTGCTGAATATACAAACTACCACGATGATGGAATCCCAGGAAATGGAAATGCCGTTGCCGATGCGCTTGCTGCCATTAACGCTACTTTAACACGGGTAAATCAGGTTTTTGAAACTGATATGGCGGTAACTTTTGAGCTTATTCCAAATAACAACTTAGTTGTTTATACAGATACCGCTACAGACCCCTATTCTGAAGCGAATGTAGGTGCAGACTCAGATAATTCAAACAACTTAAACGGATGGAGCCTTCAAGTTCAAAACACATTAACCACGGTACTTGGAAATTCAGCTTACGATATTGGCCACTTATTTGGCGCTTCTGGTGGCGGTGGTAATGCGGGTTGTATTGGTTGTGTTTGTAGAGACGATACGGCCAGCACAACAGACAAAAACAAAGGCAGTGCTTTTACTTCTCCATCTAACGGCATACCGGAAGGCGATACTTTTGATATTGATTATGTAGCCCACGAAATAGGCCATCAAATGGGGGCCAACCACACATGGGCTTTTTCTACGGAGGGAACTGGAGTAAATTCAGAACCCGGCAGCGGCACAACTATAATGGGTTATGCCGGAATTACAGGTGCTGATGATGTTGCCCTAAACAGCGACGATTATTTCCACTACCATAGCATTAAGCAAATACTGGATAATTTAGCCACAAAAAGCTGCCAAACTACCGAACCTATTACTAACAACCCACCAATTGCAGATGCTGGGAACGATTACAATATTCCCAAAGGTACAGCCTATGTTTTAAAAGGTGCTGCAACCGATGCTGATGGGAGTGATAACCTTACCTATTGCTGGGAACAAATTGATAGCGGGGTAACAAATTATCAGAATTTTGGCCCAACATTACCTGGTGGTTCTATGAATAGGTCCTTACCTCCAACTGGATTTGCCGACAGATATATTCCTAAATTTTCGAGTGTAGTTAGCGGTAACACAACCCAAACAGACCCTGTTTTAGGGAGCGATTGGGAAACCGTTTCAACAGTAGCAAGAACTTTAAACTGGGCACTAACAGTAAGAGATAGATCGCCTTCATCTGCTGTTGGCGGACAATCGAGCTTCGATACAATGCAAATAAATGTTGAAGATGTGACCCCTTTTACGGTAAACAACCCCGTTGCATGGACACAAGGTACCAGCCAGACGGTAGAATGGGAAGAAGGGCAAACAACAAACGGCACTATAAATTGCCAAACGGTGAATATTAAATTATCTACTGATGGTGGCCAAAAATTTTTAACAACTATAGCTACAAATGTGCCCAATAACGGATCGTACACTTTTACGGTTCCGGCAGTTGCCAATACCGATGAAGCAAGAGTATTAGTAGAGGCTGCCGATAATATTTTCTATGATGTTTCTGATTTTGATTTTTTAATTTCAACAGATCCTGATTTTTTAATGGTAAATGAAACGCTAAGCCCTATTGCCTGTAGCGACAACTCAGCTACTTTTACTTTTGATTTTGTTGCTACCAATGGTTTTTCGGAAAACACGGTGTTTAGCGCTTCAGGAAACCCCGGGGCTTCAACCGTTTCCTTTTCGCCAACGACCAGGAGTTCTTCTGGGCTTGTAACCATGACCGTTTCCAATTTAGATGTACCGCAGAATGATTATACCATAACCATAACGGGAACACCTAGTGTATCTTCTCCTAAAAACAAAAATGTTGCGCTTCCGTTTTATAATGGCAATTGTACATCTGTAGCGAATACAGATTTTGATACGAGTACTACTTTAGTAGAGTTTAATGCCATTAATAACGCTTCTACAAAACCTTCGGGTTATTCTGATTACACTTCTATGTCCACAAATGTAAATAGAAATAGTAGTTACAATTTAACCGTAAACGTTAACACTGCAGGAAGTTATACGACGAATACTACGGTTTGGGTGGATTGGAATCGTGATTGTGAATTTGATGATATTACTGAAGGCTATGACTTAGGAACGGCCAATAACGTAACTGATGGAGTCACATCAAATTCAGCATTAAGCATAACAATCCCCAATGATGCTGTTTTGGGTAATACCCTAATGCGCATATCTACAAAATGGGATGGCGAAGGGATTCCTGTGGCATGCGAAAATGGTTTTGATGGCGAAGTGGAGGATTATATACTTAACGTGCAAGCATCGTTAGCTGTTGAAGAATTTGGGTTTGAAAATTTCATGGTTTTCCCCAACCCAAACATAGGCGAGTTTACCATAAAACTGAACAGCTCGCTATCTCGTAATGTTGATATTGAGGTTTATGATTTAAGAGGACGAACAATTTATAAAAGCACCTACAAAGATGCTGGCGATTTTAATAAAAAAGTGAATTTGAACAAGGTTCAATCTGGAATGTATATTTTGAATGTAAGCGATGGGTTACGAACATCTACTAAAAAGATAATTGTTGAGTAAATAAAAGTCAATTCATAAAAAAGGACTGACACTGAAAAGTCTAATTCTTGGTTATACGGAGTACTTCGACTGCACTCAGCACAAACTTTGTCCAAATATTTTAACTTATTGACAATCAAGATCGGTTTCGACAAGCTCAACCTGACCAATTAAATTAAAAAGACATTTTAGACAGCTTTTTTATTTTCCATTAAATGAATTCATGGTATGGTTAACACCTGCCAACACAAAAGATTTTATGAGCTCAACGGATTTCTCTAAACGCTCATTGAGGTTTTTGTTTTCATCGTCGGTCCATTCGCCCAAAACATAATCTACTTGCCGGCCTTTGCTAAAAACATCGCTTATGCCAAACCTAAACCGGTTGTATTTTACGGTGTTTAATTTGTCTTGAATATCTTTTAGTCCATTATGTCCGCCATCGCTTCCCTTGGTTTTTAAACGGATGCTTCCGAAGGGTAAATTTAAATCGTCGGTTATAACCAGTAGGTTTTCTAAAGGGATTTTCTCTTTTGTTAACCAATACAAAACGGCTTTTCCGCTTAAATTCATATAGGTATTGGGTTTTAAGAAAATAAATGTTCTGCCTTTTAATTTGTATGTCGCCATGTCTCCCAGTTTATTGGTTTCGAAAACCAAGTTTTCTTTATCGGCAAAATAATCCAAAACCTTAAAACCAATGTTGTGCCTGGTATTTTGATATTTTTCGCCAATATTTCCTAAACCTACTATTAAGAATTTTTTCATGGGATCTTGTTGTGCTGTTTTGCTTTTCTTTTTAAATATGTTTGATAAAAACTGCCACATGCTATTTTTATTTTTTAGCTAAAATACATAAACATGCCAAAATATGGGTGGTTACTTTGTTTTGGGCTGATTTGCCCGCGTTAGGGATTGATGCGGCATCCTTTTTTGTGCTTAACCAACCATAAAGTTTGTTTTAAAACGTTTTTTACAATGTGGGAAACAAACTTGATGAGATACTGAAACAAGTTCAGCACAAGAAAGATATAGCGGAAAGCCCGACCTGCCACCTTGAGCGGAGTCGAAAGGCAAGGGTAACGCCCAAGTTTTAAACATAAAAAAAGCACCCTGAACGAAACAGGATGCTTGTAAGGATTATGTTTAAAGTAATTTATTCTTTTGCTGCAGCAGCATCGTCGGTTTCGGTTGCCGGAACATCTCCTGCTTCTTCGCCTTCTGCTAATTCTTCATCATCTTCTTCGTCTTCGATAGCTACTCTGGATGTGCTTACTCGACAAACAACCGTGTTGTCGTTATGTAAAAAAGTGTACCCGTCGGTTGGTAAATCGCCAACTGCAATTTTATCGCCAATTTTTAGAGGTGTGATATCTATTTCTATAAAATCGGGCAAGTTTGCTGGAAGTGCTTTAATACGTAGCTTTCTGTTGGTTCTTCTTAAAACACCACCGTTTTTAACACCTTTTGAGTTACCCACAAGTTGTACGGGGATATTAAGGGCAATTTCTTTGTCTTCGAATAACTGATAGAAATCTACGTGTAAGATTCTGTCTGTTACCGGGTGAAATTGAATGTCTTGAAGTACTGCGTTTAAAGTTTCTCCGTTGTCCAACTCAATCACAACTGTATGCGCATTTGGCGTGTATACAAGTTTAGAGAAGGCTAATTCTGGTGCAGAGAAATGCACTGGTTTGTCTCCTCCGTATAGTACGCAAGGAACCTGACCAGCATTACGTAAGGCTTTTGTTGCTTTTTTGCCCACGCTTTCTCTTTGAGATCCGTTGATTGTAATTGATTTCATTTTTCTATTTATATATTAATTATTAATTTACATTACAAATTGAGAACTAATGGATTTATTATGATGCACTTTATGCATAACGTTTGCAAATAAATCGGCACAGGTTAATACCCTTACTTTATTACTTTTTTGTGTTAAGGGAATTGAATCTGTTACTATTAATTCTTCTAATTTTGAATTTTCTATTTTATTATAAGCGTCACCAGATAAAATAGGATGTGTACAAATGGCTCTTACACTTAAAGCACCACGCTCCATCATTAAATCTGCTGCCTTGGTTAGTGTTCCTGCTGTATCTACCATATCGTCAACCAGAACCACGTTTTTGCCTTCCACGTTACCAATGAGTTCCATATGGGAAATTACATTAGCCTTTGCGCGTTGTTTGTAACAAATAACCACATCGCTTTCTAAAGCCTTGGAATAGGCATACGCTCTTTTTGAGCCACCCATATCTGGCGAAGCGATGGTTAAATTAGGCAGATTTAAGCTCTTTAAATAAGGCAGGAAAATGGTAGATGCAAATAAATGATCTACGGGTTTTTCAAAAAAGCCTTGAATTTGATCGGCGTGCAAATCCATTGTTATAATTCTGGTAGCGCCTGCAGCTTCAAGCATTTTAGCTATTAATTTTGCTGCAATTGGCACTCTGGGTTTATCTTTTCTATCTTGTCTTGCCCAGCCAAAATATGGCATTACTGCTGTAATGTGTCTCGCCGATGCGCGTTTTGCAGCGTCGATCATTAACAGTAATTCCATTAAATTTTCAGAACTCGGATTGGTAGATCCTATAATGAAAATTCGTGTCCCTCTAATCGATTCTTCATAAGAGGGTTGAAATTCGCCATCGCTGTAAGTTGAGGTAATTACATTTCCTAAACTTGTGCCATAGGCTGCAGCAATATTTTTAGCTAGTCCTGTGCTTTGTGAACAGGTAAAAATTTTAGCTTCGGTAATAGCGTCGGGCATGGTTAACTTATTGTTTTATAGCGCAAAAACGGCACTTTATTTTTAACGAGGTGCAAATTTATGCATTTATTTTAACCTAAAAAGTATATTGTCGAGTATTTTTATGAATTATATGGAAAATATATATATTTTTGCGGTCTAAATGCTCAAGTGGCGGAATTGGTAGACGCGCTGGATTCAAAATCCAGTTTCTTCGGAAGTGTGGGTTCGATTCCCACCTTGAGTACTTTTTAAACACCAAATTATAATAAAAAGCCTGTAAATCAATGATTTACGGGCTTTTTAATTTTATTTGATGTCATATAATAGCATAAAATACCATTTAAAAAGGGGCTAATTCGGTGTCACTAAATTTGATTTTTCAACTGACACCGAATAGCTTATAAGCGTTTGTATTTCAGTTAATTATGAAAAGTATTGTTTGTTGAATTTTTAGTATATTAAAGTCTAAAATAACAACTGACACCGATGAACAATTCATTATCAATTTTGTTTTACATTAAAAAGAGTAAAGCGGATAGCCTTGGGAAGGCTAATATCTATTTAAGAATAACGGTTGATGGTAAACGAGCGGAATTTAGTATTCGACGCAAAATAACCCCAGCTAGATGGAGCAATGAAACAGGCTTAGCCAAGGGAAACTCTAGTGAAACGCAGGAGCTCAATAGATATATTTCGTCAATAAAAAACAAATTATATCAATGCGAACAGCGTTTTATTGACAAGGGAATACCAATTACATCTAAAAAATTACGTGATGCCCTTTTAGAAAAGGAGACCAAATTTAAAATGCTGATTGAGGAATTTGAGAATCATAATAACCAAGTTGAAAAACTAATAGGGATTGATTTTGCTCCAAATACATTGATAAGATATAAAACAACGTTAAATCACTTAAAAAAGTTTCTGTTAAATGAGTATAACATTAAGGATATTGCATTGAATCAAATAGACAATGTCTTTATTAATAGATTAGAATATTATTTTAAAACATCGGAAAATTGTGGACATAATACCACATTTAAATATATTTCAAATTTAAAAAAGATTGTCAGGATCGCATATAATAATGGTTGGATTAAAAAGGATCCTTTTGTTCATTATAAAACAAAGTACAAAACTGTAGATAGAGAGTTTCTAACGGAACAAGAAATTCAAACCCTGATTGAAAAGGATTTCAGAATTGAAAGACTGAATCAAGTCAAAGATATTTTCATATTTTGTTGCTATACAGGTTTAGCATATATTGATGTAAAAAAATTAGTGAATAGTCACATTGTTTTAGGAATTGATGGAGAATATTGGATTAATACAAAAAGGACTAAAACAGATAGTAAAATAAACATTCCACTTCTTCCAAGCGCCTATAATATTATTAAGAAGTATCAAAATTTCTCTGAGATTATAGATGATGACAAAGTTCTACCAGTATTAAGTAACCAAAAAATGAATGCATATTTAAAAGAAATTGCTGTTATCTGTGAAATAAATAAAAACTTAACATTTCACTTGGCACGACATACTTTTGCAACTACTGTAACGCTTACTAATGGTGTTTCAATAGAATCGGTAAGCAAAATGCTTGGTCACAAATCATTAAGAACTACCCAGCACTATGCCAAAATTCTTGATAAAAAGGTAAGTGAGGATATGAATGCATTGAGGATAAAAATGAGTGGAGTAAAACAAACAAACTCTAATAAATCAATAAAATAATGGGTAACTATAAATGCCACAATAGAAATTAATAGTAAATCTGCGTTTTTCTATTCCATTATTTACAAAAATCCTCGAATTCCATTGTTAATAACTCAAAACACCCTCAAATCGGTCATTTTCTGATATTTAGTTTGATGTCATTTGATATCATATAACATCAAAAAAAAATAGAGAATAATCTTATGATGGTATATGGTCTAATTTGTTGTTTTATAATTAGTTGTGAATAACTAATTGAAATTCTTTTTTCTTTCAATAGCCACGTTTTCTACCTTTATTTCTATAATCCCATAAGGGAAAACAAAAGCGCTTTTGTTCATTTTATTAACCTAAAGCAATAAAAATGGACACTATTTTAATTCTTGAACGATTGGATCGTTTAGAAAAACTACTCATAGGAAGTAAAGAGGTATTGACCTTTGATGAAGCCAGTGATTATACGGGCATATCCAGAAGTTATCTTTACAAACTCACAGCTTCTAAAAAAATTCCACACTCCAAACCCAATGGTAAGATGGTTTTTTTTGATAAAAAGAAACTTGTGGATTGGTTACTCCAACATAAGCGAGAACCCGAACTAAAAATAAAGGACAACAACCAAGCAGGTAATCTAGCAAAAAAGAATGTCTAAACTTTTTTAAGACAAAATCAAACGGTCTAACAATCTGCTGTGATTTCTCATGGCATAAACACTTCTTATGAAACAGATACCTTATATACGTGTGGGAACGTCCTATTATAAACGCGTGAAAGCCCCAACTATAGCTGGTCACTTCAATGAAATCTTGGTGCATTGGAACATGGAGACCATCAAACAGGACCATGGCAAAGACCACTTAAGCAAAATCCCAAAATATGATGGCTTTACCTGTATTCCAAGCCATGTAGATTTCAAACAGGAATATTTAGGGTTCTATAATATCTATTCCCCGTTGGGTAAAGCGCCCAAAGAGGGAAATATTACGTTGTCCCTCAAATTCGTAAAACACATTTTTGGAAAGCATTACGAACTGGGATTGGACTACCTCCAATTGTTATATCTAAAACCCATCCAAGTACTTCCCATATTATGTTTGGTCTCCAAGGAACGCTCCACGGGAAAAAGTACCTTTTTAAAATGGCTCAAGGAAATCTTTGAGAACAACCTGACCTATTTGACCAATGACAGTTTTAGCAGCCAGTTCAATGCCGATTGGGCAAACAAGCTGTTGATATGCATCGATGAAGTTCTGTTCAATAAGGAAGAGCTCACGGAACGCATCAAATACCTAAGTACCACCAATATCAATAAATTGGAGGCCAAGGGCAAGGATAAGCGTGAAGTTGAGTTCTTTGGCAAGTTTATCCTGTGCAGTAACAATGAAGATAGTTTTATAAAGATAGATGCCAATGAAACCCGGTTTTGGGTAATCAAGATACCATCAGTGGAAAAAGAACAAACCGACTTTCTTGAAAATCTGGTTGAAGAGATACCTGCTTTCCTTTATTATCTAACAAACAGAAAATTACATTCAAGGCACTTAACCCGGATGTGGTTTACGGCCCAACAAATCAAAACAGCGGCCTTGATAAAGTTGGTCCAGAATAACCGCAACCGGGTTGAAAAGGAACTGGCAAGTATTCTGATCAGCGTGATTGAAAAATTTGATTTGAACGAAGTACACCTCTGCCCCATAGATGCCCTTTACGTTCTGAACAAGACACGGGTGAAAACAGATTTGACGCAGCTTCGAAAATTGCTGAAAATAGATTGGAAACTTACTAACCAATCCAATTCGAATAAATATCAAAAAATGGTCATTTGGAGTGATGGAGATATCAATCTAACAGATGGAAAAGGACGCTATTTTACGGTGAAAAAGGATTTCTTGACCAAAAATTTTGATGACACGATGACGGAATGAGCTAACACCACTGTTTATAAGGGCTAAGGCTGTCATCAAACCGTCATCAAACTGTCATCAAAAAAAATAATGATGACGGAAAAACGATTAAAAAACACTTAAATGATGATGTGATGACAAAATGATGACAAGGAAAACCCAGTAAGGATAAGGGTTTAGAGGTTGCTGTCATCATATCATCAAAATAACACCTAAAAACACATTGGCTTATGAAAAGAAAAATAAATTGTGAAACAGCCCGTAATTTTCCAGTGGAAAAAGCACTGGAAAAATTAGGGCACTTTCCCAATCGCACAACGGAACAAGAAGCTTGGTTTCTGAGTCCATTTCGGTCAGAAACCCAAGCCTCTTTGAAAGTCTCCAGAACTAAAAACAGATGGTACGACCACGGCGAAGGTGTAGGTGGTAATGTAATTGATTTGGTATGCAGGATTTTAAGATGTACAATAAAAGAAGCGCTGTCCTTTTTAGATGATGATAATGCTATCGGTTCTATCAAACGGCACCCCTTTGGCAATACCTTGGAATACCAGATTCAAATTATAGAAGTGAAGGAATTAGAACATCTTGCCCTGCTCCAATATTTAAGTTTAAGAAGTATACCCATAATAGTTGCCAAAACCTATTGCAAAGAAGTATGGTATAACTATAGGGATAAAACGTTTTTTGCTGTGGGCTTAAAGAACCATAAAAGCGGCTGGGAATTAAGAAACAGGCTTTTTAAAAATAGTAGTAGCCCAAAATCCTATACAATCATTCAAAACAAAAACAAACAACTAATTCTATTGGAAGGAATGTTTGACCTATTGTCCTTGGCTACTTTGGATACAAAACTTTTGAACACCTCGGATATACTCGTTTTAAATTCCCTGGCTTTTATTAGGGACGCTGAAAAATATTTTGAAACATATGATTTGGTACACCTTTATTTGGATAGGGATGCAGCTGGACTTAAGGCTACCAAGTATATAATTGATAAGCACAATCATGTTTTGGATAAAAGTAATAGATATGAAAACCATAAAGATTTAAACGACCTATTAAGCCATGAAAAAGGAAGATGAAAATGATTTTTATTTTAAAGAAGAAACAACACGGACACTAAAGATTCCTACTGAAGTACTCGGTCAATCTGATAGTTTGGAACTTGATTTGGAAAAAGATCTATCGGAAAACGAAAAGCTTTTGGGTAGGAATTCGAGATGTGTGCCTGTGGACACATTCTCGTTTGCTCCCCTTGGTCGCAAAGTAAAAAAAGTGTTTAAGGGGAAAGGTGACCTCGTTAAGTTTCGATGTTCCGTATATGAAAAAAAGCTGCTAAAAGTAAAGTCAAGTCGTAGTGGATTGACCTTAAGCGAATATATCCGACGTAGCTTATTTGGTCAGGAAATCACGGAACGATTTTCAGATGAACATATTGAAATATATAAAATGCTTATTAAATATCACAATAATTTTAAGTCCATTGGAAACATGTACAAAAAACGAAATCCGAAGCTTACCCAAGAAGTATATGATTTAGCAAATGACATCAAGAAACATCTTAAAAAATTTCAACCATGATAGGCAAAGGCAAAAGCATATCACACACCATGGCATCCATGTCCTATGGATGGAATCAGGAAAAGGATGCTGAAGTGGTCCTCAAAGAATTTCTGCATGGTGATACACCCAAAGAAATCACCCAAGAGTTCAAAATGCTCCAGGACCAAAATTACCATTGTACAAAAAACACCTTGTCTTTTGTTTTAAGTCCGACCATTCAAGATGGCAAACGGTTGGGAAAGGAAGAGCTGCATGCCATTACCAAACGCTTTATACATGAAATGAAATTGGGGGAACGACAAGCCATCGCCTTTGTACATCAGGACAAAGAGCATAAGCACATCCATCTATACGTCAACCGTATTGATTTTAGAGGGGCTGCCTATAACGATAGCTTTATTGGGAAACGGAGTCAACAGGCTGCTGAGAAAACTGCGGAACACATGGGATTGACCACCGTAAAACAGATCCAATTTGAAAAGGAGTTCAATCTAAAGGAAATACGAACTGAAATCAAGCGGCGGCATGATCTGACCATGAAACAGTTCCAGCCCAAATCCTTTGATGATTATGTAAAAGCCATGCAGGTAAATGGGGTTAAGGTCATCCCGACCATTAATAATCAAAACAAGCTACAGGGCTTTCGGTTTGAATTTGATGGTCATAACTTAAAAGGTAGCGAAGTACATCGTAATATGTCTCTTGGTAATATTGGAAAACAGATATCAGGTATCCACGGGGCAAGAATATTAAAGGAAAACAATGTAAGCGTCACACTAGCTAGTAAGGTGGTTGATTTGACACCGAGTTTGGCTCTTAAAATCACCAAGTTCATTATTAAAAAAGCCATCAAAGGGATGGATATAGGCTATTAAATAAAACAGGATAATCATGACAAAACTAGAAGAATTATCTGCTTTATTGGTCAACGAGCTTCATGAATTTAATAAGAACATTGAAAAATTGGAATCAATCAGCCAGCAATTAAATGACCTGAAAATCCAAATGGATATGTCGGAATATAAAACTCTCTTTGCTGACCATCAAAAAGAAATAACGACACATAAAAGCATGATAGAAGGTTTTGAAAGCCGCTTTAATGATAAAATTAAGGAGGCTAAAATTTATCCTACTTGGGCGGTGGTGGTTTTTATAATTGCCCTGTTGTTTGGTTTTTGTTCAATAATTTACGGAGCTATCTAAAAAGTGTTTAACAATTTATTGTTTTTTTAAACATCTTTTTAGATGTTATGATTCATAATTGTCAATATAAAAGGGGTAGTGTTAAAAATACTTTTATTAATTTTCGAATAAAATAAATATCAGGGAATAGTTCCACTAAATATTTTTTACATTCGATAAACATACCATAATAAAAAAATGAAAGAGATTAACTTGTCAAATATTTCAAAATCAATCTTTCTTATAGCTGTAATTTTAATTTTAGGATGTTCTAAAGGTTCAGAACCAAAAAAGTACAAAATAGGATTTTCGCAATGTATTAGTACTGATGATTGGAGAAAATCAATGGATCATGAAATGAAAGTGGAAGCTTCATTAAATGAAGAAATAGATTTAAATATTTTTCAAGCTAATGGAAATATAGAACTTCAAAAATCACAAATTGAGTTCATGATAAGTAATCGTTTTGATGTAATTATTGTTTCTCCTCTAAGTTCAGAACCATTAGTTCCAATAATTGAAAAAGCTTATGATAAAGGGGTTCCTATTATTATTGTAGATCGTAAAATTAATTCACAAAAATTCACAGCATATATTGGAGCCAATAACATTGACGTTGGTCGTACTGCCGCAAATTATATAGCTTCACAAAATGAAAAAAAAATCAATGTTTTAGAATTAAGAGGAGGTGATGATTCTTCACCAGTTATAGAACGACATTCTGGGTTTAATCAAGTAGTTAACAATGAGCCAAATATAACTGTTTGTTGTAGTATTAAAGATGGAGATATTGGCCGAAGAATACCTCAAATCATAGATTCTTTAAATGTGAAACCAATTAACTATGTCTTCGCATTTAATGATGGAATTGCTTACAATACTTGGAAAATTTTTAAATCTAAAGGAATTGAAAAAACTATCAAATTTATTGGTGTAGATGGTTTAAATGGTGAAAATAATGGTATTCAATTAGTACAAAAAGGGATATTGGCTGCAACTATATTATATCCAACAGGTGGTGATGAAGCCATAAAAATTGCCATAAAAATTTTGAGAAAAGAAAAGGTTCCCAAAAACAATATATTGAGTACCACCGTAATTGATTATAGAAATGCTGAAATTATGAAAAATCAGTATGATAAAATTAATAAACATCAAAATGACATAGAAATTCAACAAGAAAAAATAAAAAAACAAGAACAAACATATACCACGCAAAATAAAACATTGAAATTGGTTCTAGGATTGTTAATCATTAGTATATTTTTAATAATACTTACTATTTATTCATGGAGTTTGATTAGAAGAAAAAAACGCCAATTAGAAATAAGCAATAAAAAGATTCTAGTTCAAAGAGATCAGATAAAGACCAGTAATGATGCTCGGTTAAATTTCTTTACAGGATTATCGCATGAGTTTAAAACACCAATTACTCTTATTTTATCATCTATTGAATCCATAATTGAAGATAATATTAAGAGAGATTTTAAACTAAAAAACGAATTGGGTTTAATTTTTAATAATTCCAAGAGATTACTTAGACTAATTAATCAATTATTGGACTTTAGAAAAGTTGAAGACAGAAAATTTATTTTAAGAGCCTCAGAAACAAATATCTTCAATTTTACTAATAGTATCTATAGGGATTTTGAGCGTGAAGCCATAAAGCGTAATATAGATTTTCAAATACATAGTAATAATGAAGATTTGCTTGTTTACATAGATAGAAATCTAATGGATAAGGTGTTTTTTAATTTGTTATCAAATGCCTTTAAATTTACCCCAAATAATGGGAAAATTTCTATTGATATTATAGATAATAAGACTACCAATTTTGTCAATATTCATTTTAAAGATTCAGGAATAGGTATTCCAGAAAATGAACTAAAAAATGTTTTCAAACCCTTTTTTCAAGGTTCAAATAATAATAATCTTAGTTCTGGTATTGGATTACATATTTCTAAAGAGTTTATTGATCTTCATAAAGGAAAGATTGAAATCAAGTCTAATAATGGTGTTGAGATAATTATAGTGCTTTATAAAGATAGAACTCACCTCAATAGTAATCAAATTGTTTTTGAATCCGATAACCTTGAAAGTCCTAATTTAAATTTTATTACAGATTATGATGATGATTTTACACCTATAATCCTCAATAAAAATGAAAGCGAGAGATTTAGTATTTTGATTATTGAAGATAATTCTGATTTAGTAAAGTTTTTAAGAAATAAACTATCACAAGTATATGAGATACACGAATCGGATGGTCATGATGGAATTGAGAAAGCTTTCGAAATCATCCCCGATATTATAATTTGTGATGTTAACTTACCTATTAAAAATGGTTTTGAAATTTGTGAAATTTTGAAGAAAGATTTAAGAACTTCTCATATCCCAACCATTATTCTAACAGCACTAAGCAATAAAGAATCATATATTAAAGGTTTAGAGTCAGGTGCAGACTTGTATTTAACTAAACCGTTTAGTTTATCTATACTGTTCCAATCTGTAAAAACCTTATTGTATAATAGAGAAAAACTAAGATATTATTATATTAATAATATTCATAAGTTAAATGAGAACCATGATTTTATTGCAACTGAACAGGATTTCCTTCATAAAATGAATGCTATAATAGGTGTGAACCTTGATAACTCTAATTTCACAGTTGAAATTTTAGCTGAAGAACTTGGAATATCAAGAGTGCAGTTATACAGGAAAATAAAAGCTATTTTGGATATTAAAGTTAGTGATTATATCCAAAATATAAGATTAGAAAAAGCAGAGGAAATGCTAAAGAATAATTTAGATCTATCCATTTCTGAAATTGCTTATTCTACAGGATTTTCTTCTCAGACTTATTTTTCTACCAGTTTTAAAGTCAAATTCGGGGTAACACCTAAGCGTTTCAGAGATAAGTTATAAACCAATTTTAACTTCAAATTATATATTCAATACTATTTGAGCTATTTGGGTTGTAAGTTATTATTTTGATTAAGATTAATTGAGGGTTCAATAACATCTAGGTCAAAATTTTATCATATTATAATTTCCTGTTATTACTTCTATGTAACATTTCTTTAAAAACCACTTTAGAAATGTAAAAAAAGTATCTTCTAAAACATGTTTTTAATTAGTAACTAATTGTTTTTTAGGTAGTTGTGTTTTTTTTATTAAATTTTTATTCTATGTAACAAATTTTAACCCTATTTCATTTATGGCTGCATAAATTGCCATTGGGAAATCAAAATCCCAAATAACTAAACTAAATACACCACATGAACAGAAAGATATTGATATGGTCTATTACCGCAGCTTTGGCTGGTTTCCTTTTTGGATTTGACACAGTAGTTATATCGGGCGCAGAAAAAAAATTACAACTATTATGGGGTTCTTCAGATATGTTTCACGGTGTTATTGTTATAGGAATGGCACTTTGGGGGACTGTAATTGGAGCCTTTTTTGGAGGAATACCAACTAATAAATTAGGAAGGAAAAACACCTTAATCTGGATAGGTGTACTATATACCATTTCAGCCATTGGTTCTGGTTTAGCAAACGACCCTTGGACATTTGCTGTTTTTAGATTTATTGGAGGCTTAGGCGTAGGAGCTTCAACTATTGCGGCACCAGCATATATATCTGAAATTGCGCCAGCGAAGGATAGAGGTAAACTAGTGGGTCTTTATCAATTTAACATTGTATTTGGTATTCTTATAGCCTTTTTATCAAATTACTTATTAAATAATGTGGGCGAAAACGCTTGGCGTTGGATGATAGGTGTCGAAGCTTTTCCTGCTGCTATTTACACAATATTTGCTTTAACAATTCCCAAAAGCCCACGTTGGTTACTTACCAAATTTAGAAATAGCGAAGCTATAGGAGTACTTAAAATTATTAATCCAGATCAAGATCCAGAAAAGCTCATGTTAGAGATTAAGGATGAGATGGAAAACACCGTGCCTAACGAAAATATATTTCTTAAAAAATATAGATTCCCTTTGATTTTGGCTTTTTTAATAGCTTTCTTTAATCAACTATCAGGTATTAACGCATTATTGTATTATGCTCCAAGAATTTTTGAAGAAGCAGGTCTTGGTGAAAGTACAGCCTTATTAAGTAGTATAGGAATAGGAGTTACCAATATGATTTTTACACTGTTAGGTATTATTCTAATAGACAGATTAGGACGAAAACAATTAATGTACATATGTTCATTTGGTTATATAATTTCATTGAGTCTAGTTTCTGCTGCCTTTTTTTTTAGTTGGGAAGGTAGCATTGTACCCATATTACTGTTCATGTTCATAGCATCACATGCTATAGGACAAGGAACTGTGATATGGGTATTTATTTCAGAAATTTTCCCTAACCATCTAAGAGGCTTTGGGCAATCATTTGGTAGTTCAGTGCATTGGGTGCTGGCAGCAGTTGTGCCTTCTTTGGTCCCCATATTATTTTCTACCATTGGAGCAGGCATGGTATTCTTGATTTTTGCCATAATGATGGTACTACAATTACTATTTGTGATTTTTATGATGCCAGAAACTAAAGGAGTATCTCTGGAAGAATTAAGCAATAAACTAATTAAAGAACGAAATATATAAGCCTATGAAACGTATTAATAATCCAAAATTTGTCATAACTATTTTGTTGTTATCATTATTTGTTAGTTGTAAAAATAAGACAGAAGAAAGTCAAATTACAGAAAACAAATCAGATAAAACAACATATTCAGAAGAAGATCTTTATCGCCCAAACTTTCATTTTACACCTAAAAAAGGTTGGATGAATGACCCAAATGGGATGTTCTATAAAGATGGGTTTTATCATTTATATTTTCAGCATTATCCAAATGGAAATACTTGGGGGCCTATGCACTGGGGGCATGCCATAAGTACAGATATGGTAACATGGAAAGAAATGCCTATAGCAATATACCCAGATGAAAAAGGGTATATTTTTTCAGGAAGTGCTGTAGTAGATATTAATAACAGTTCAGGGTTTTCCAAAGATGGTATTGTGCCTATAATAGCTATGTTTACATATCATGACATGGATGCTGAAAAGGCAGGAAAGACAAATTATCAATCTCAAGCTATTGCATATTCTTTAGATGAAGGTCAGACTTTTATCAAATATTCTGAAAACCCAGTAATTAAAAATCCAGGAATAAGAGATTTTAGAGATCCTAAAATGGTTTGGGATTCAATTCACGAAAAATGGCTAATGGTATTGGCTGCTGGGCAAAAAATTATGTTTTATAGCTCTCAAAATTTAAAAGATTGGAAACAGGAATCGGATTTTGGTACTGGTATAGGCGGACATGGTGGTGTTTGGGAATGTCCAGATTTCTTTCCCTTGAAAGTTCAAGGAACAAATGAGGTTAAATGGGTGCTGTTAGTTAGTATTAATCCAGGTGGTCCAAATGGCGGAAGTGCCACTCAGTACTTTGTGGGCGATTTTGATGGTAAACAATTTAAAATAGATCCATCATTTAAGAATGACTTAAATAAAAAAGAGAACAAATCTATTTGGATAGATTATGGAAGAGATAATTATGCAGGAGTTACATGGGCCAATATCCCAGATGCGGATGGTAGAAAATTATTTATGGGATGGATGTCTAACTGGGAATATGCCAATGCAGTACCAACTGAAACATGGAGAAGTGCTATGACGGTGGCAAGGACAGTTGAACTTCAAAAAGTAAATTCTAGTTATAAACTTTTGTTTAAACCTGTTAAGGAGCTAACCAATTATAGAGGCACTAAACTTGAAATGGAATCAGTAACAATAAATGGAAGTACCAAAATTATTGATTCAAAGTCAATCAATTTATCAAGTGCAGAAATTTATTTTCAAATTCCAGACTTAAAAAACAGTAGTTTCACCTTTAAGCTTACAAATATACAAGGGGATACTTTGGCTTTCGGTTATGATAATAGTAATAAAAACTTTTTTTTAGATAGAAGTAAATCTGGCAAAACTGAATTTTCAGAAAAGTTTGCAAATCGTTTATCCATGGTTAAACGAACATCGCTAAATCCAGATTTGTTTGGTACAATTATCCTCGATAAAACATCAATTGAATTATTTTTTGATAATGGAGAAACAGTAATGACAGAAATATTTTTTCCGAACTCTCCATTCGAAAAACTAAGTATAGAATCTAAAGACCAAGAGTTTACTCTTGGCAGCATTGAAATTCACAAACTAAATATTAACTAAATTAAATTAAAATGAAATTAAAACAACTTTTATTTCTGCCTGTATTTGCTCTTATGAGCGTTTGGGCACAAGCTCAGGTAAAAGGTACTGTTACCTCACAAGAGGACGGAATGCCTCTACCCGGAGTGTCTGTTATTGTATCTGGCACTACGCAAGGAGCTGCTACAGATTTTGATGGTAATTATGTGTTGGAAAATATTGATACAAATGCGATATTGGTTTTTAGTTATATAGGCTATAAGACAGTCAATATTCCAGTAAATGGGCAAAAAACAATTAACATTAAGTTAGAAATAGATAAAAATGAGTTAGATGAAATTGTAGTTGTTGGGTATTCAAGCCAAAAGAAGGCAGACATTACTGGTGCTGTGGCGGTAGTGGATATGGAAGAACTTAATAAACAAGTTGAACCAAACCCAATAAAAGCATTACAAGGACGGATTCCTGGGGTTCAAATTAGCACAGATGGATCACCTAGTGGGGGAAATACAGCCATATTAATTCGTGGTGTTGGAACTCTAAATAATACATCACCCCTATTTGTTATAGATGGTGTACCTACAAAATCTGGTATGCATGAGTTAAATCCTAATGATATAGCTTCCATACAGGTTTTAAAAGATGCTTCTTCTGCGAGTATTTATGGGTCAAGAGCATCCAATGGCGTCATTATTATAACGACAAAGCAAGGTAAAAGTGGAAGGGTTAGGATTGAATTTAGTTCATTCCTAACAGCATCTTCTTATGCTAATAGACTAGATGTTTTAAATTCTAAAGAATACGGAGAAGTGCTTTGGCAAGCCAATATAAATGATGGATTAAATCCTAATAATAACAATTTGAGTTATCAATTTGATTGGAGTTTTGACTCAGATAATAATGCTGTATTGGATTTTATTTCAGTCCCGGAGTTTTTGGATGATGAACAAACTTTAAAGTCAGCTGATACAGATTGGTATGATGAAATATCACAAACAGGGATTGCTAATTCTTATAATTTAAATGTTTCCAATGGAACTGAAAAAGGAAATTATTTGTTCTCAATAGGATATTTAGATAATGAAGGTATTGTAAAGAATTCAAATTTTGAACGTATTTCTGCACGTCTAAATACCAGCTTCAAACTTTTTAATAATAAACTTGAAATAGGCGAGAATTTATCTATAAATAAAACAGAAGAACTTCAAATCCCTGGAGTATTAGATTTAGCGTTGAAAGCATCTCCTATTATTCCAGTAAGAACTGTTGATGGTGAAGGATGGGGTGGCCCAGTTGGAGGTATGAATGATAGACAAAACCCTGTACGTTTGTTGGATGCCAATAAATATAACGGTTATGAATATCATAGATTATTTGGTAACGTTTTTGCTAATCTGCAACTCGCAAAAAATTTAAATTTCAAAACTAATTATGGATTGGATTATAGCAATTTCTATAAAAGATCATTACAGTTTAGTTATGAGTCAGGTTATTTAAGGAATGACCAAAATGCAGTTAACATTGAGAACTTTAGAAGCTCCAAGTTTACATGGACTAATACGTTAAATTATAAGATTAATTTAAAAAAGCATAACATAGAAGCTTTTATTGGTACAGAAATGTTTAAGGATAAATTTGAAAATCATTTTTTAAGAGCTGAAGATTTTACCATTGAAACTCCTGACTTTATGTTCCCAGATGCTGCAACTGGAGAAAAGTTTAATACTGGGTCAGCCACAGCATATACTTTATTGTCATATTTTGGAAAAATAAGTTATGATTTTGATGGAAAGTACCTATTTTCTGCAACCATAAGACATGATGGGTCGTCAAGGTTTGGAAAGAATAATCAGTTTGGAACATTTCCAGCATTTTCCGCAGGTTGGAGAATTAGTAATGAAACATTTATAGAAGATAACTTCTCCAAAATATCTGATTTAAAATTAAGAATGGGATGGGGGCAGACTGGAAATCAAGAAATAGATAATAGTGCTATCTATTCATTATATCTTGCAGATTATGCTGGAGGGGATCCAACATGGTCAACTTCTTATGGAACTGCTTATGATATTTTTGGGCAAGGAACAGGTTTGTTACCATCAGGGTTTAGATCAATTCAAATTGGTAATGACAACTTAAAATGGGAAACTACTACTCAAACAAATTTTGGTCTTGATTTTGGTTTTTTTAATCAAAAACTCTATGGTTCAATAGATTATTACAAAAAAGAAACAGAAGATATTTTGGTTTTACCACCGTATCTAGCAGCAATTGGTGAAGGTGGAAATAGATGGGTAAATGGCGCCAGCATGGAGAATGAAGGTCTTGAATTTTCAATAGGTTATAGAAATGAAACTTCGGGAGGTTTTACTTATGAAATCAATGCAAATATTTCTTCCAATAAAAATAAAATAACCAAGCTTCCAGAGGAGGTGAAAAATAATTATGGTGGCAATGGCGGTGATGATAATATTTTAGGTAGACCGTTAAATTCCATGTATGGTTATGTTGCAGATGGATTGTTTACAACTAATGAACAGGTGTTGAACTCTGCTGAACAACAAGGAAAAGGTTTAGGGCGCATTAGGTATAGAGATTTAGATGGCAATGGTGTTATTAATGATGACGATAGAACATGGATAGGAGTACCATATGCAGATTTTGCCTATGGCTTTAACATAAATCTGGAATATAAAGATTTTGATTTTACTATGTTTTGGCAAGGTATTGGAGAAGTTGATATTGTAAATCAGCTAAAGTATCAAACAGATTTTTGGAGTGTAGATGATATTGGTTCAAACAAAGGTTCTCGTCTTTTAAATGCTTGGTCACCAAGTAATACCAATTCTACTATACCAGCATTGACAACTATTGATTCAAATGCTGAATCTCGTTTCTCTACCTATTTTATAGAAAATGGCAGTTATCTTAAGTTAAGAAATATTCAATTGGGATATTCTTTACCTAAAACTATTTTGGATAAGTATGCAGTTAACAAATTTAGAATTTACCTAGGGGTTCAGAATTTGTTAACAATAACATCTTCTGGTTTCACTGGTGTTGATCCTGAAAATGCTGGGTTTGGATACCCATTACCTTTAACATCAACCCTTGGTTTTAACATAACATTTTAAACAATAAAAATATTAATCATGAAGAATATAAAATATTTATTTGGACTTATTCTATTAGTTACGGCTAATGGATGTTCCGATTTTTTAGAAGAAAGTCCAAGATCGGTTTTATCTGAAGAAGATTTAGTAACTCCAGAAAATATTGATGGTTTTGCCACTGCAGCTTATGCGGCATTAGGTAACGATCACTATGATATTCCATTCAGTTTATGGCCTTATGGAAATGTAAGGTCTGATGATGCCTACAAAGGAGGCAGTGGACCTAATGATATCCAAGTATTTCATTTTTTTGAAATATCTGAAAATATACGTACGGACTTTGGAGAGTTAGATAGATTCTGGTTTAATAGCTATATAGGCATTTCTAGAGTTAATCGTGCAATCAGAAATTTAGAAAGTATTAGTGAAAGCGATTTTCCTATGAAAGAAACTAGGATTGCTGAAATGAAATTTTTAAGAGGACATTTTTATTTTATGCTAAAGATAATGTTCAAATACGTACCCTACATTACTGAGGATGTGCCGGTTGAAGAATACGGTTCCATATCCAATAGAGATTTAACCAATGATGAGTTGTGGGATGCGATTGCGATGGACTTTGAAGCTGCAAAAGATGGACTTCCAGTGTCTCAACAGGAAATAGGTAGAGCAAATAGAACTGCTGCATATGCCTATTTGGCTAAGGTGCGATTATATCAAGCTTATGAACAAGATGAAAACCATAATGTAACTGGTATCAACCCATCTAAATTACAAATGGTAATTGATGCTACTAATAATGTGTTAGGTCAGGGGGCTCTTGAGTCGGATTTTGCAAATAACTTCTTGCCAGGAGAATATGAAAACGGGGTAGAATCAGTTTTTTCCATTCAGTTTACTGACAGTGATAACACGTTGCATGGCAGGCTAAATTATTCTGATGTATTGGCAACGCCACAAGGCTTAGGGTGTTGTGATTTTCATAAGCCTAGTCAAAACTTAGTTAATGCTTTTAAGACAGATGCTAATGGTGTTCCTTTATTTGACACTTACAATGAATCTAATGTTGACTACGATAATTTAAATAATGTACAGGTAGATCCTCGTTTGTATCATACTGTGGCCATACCTAATTTACCATTCAAATACGACAATGACTACATATACATGGAAGGCTGGAATAGAACCCCAAGCACATACGGTTATTTTGCTTCATTAAAAGAAAATGTGTCCCCTAACTGCGGAAGTTGTTTTGTTAATATAGACCCATTTTATGGTAACTCAAAAAACAGAATTCAAATTAGATATGCTGATGTTTTACTGATGCGAGCTGAAGCATTAATTGAACTTGGGCAGCACAATGAAGCTTTACCTATAATCAATCAAATAAGAAGTAGGGCTTCGCAGAGCACAAACTTTATTGGTTATGCAACAAATTTAAATATAAGTCCATATATAGATGGCGTTAACTGTACATGGACCCAAGAGTTTGCAAGAAAAGCATTAAGGTGGGAACGCCGTTTAGAGTTTGCCATGGAAGGTAGTCGTTTCTTTGATTTGGTTAGATGGGGAATTGCAGAAGAGACTCTTAATAAATACTACTTAGAGGAAAGTGAGGAAGTAGAGTATTATGAAGGTGCAAATTTCAACTCTGGCGTAGAAGAATACTGTCCAATTCCTCAGGCACAAATTAATTTCAGTCAAGACGTTTACAAACAAAATAAAGGATATAATTAATCTATTAAAAAATAATATTATGAAACATACATTAAACATAATAAAGATAACAATACTAAGCTTATTTATTATTATAAATTATTCATGCTCTCAAGATCGTGAAATAGAAGCTGCTGCTGATGCTATAGTTCCTTCAGTAGAAAATTTAAATGTTGAATTAGTTGGTGATATTGCTACCGTAACATGGAGTAATCCAACATATACAGGAAATGTTACGACAGTATTAAAACACAACAACGGATTGGAATTACTCGATTTTTCAAAATCAAGTTATGAATTTGAAATTCGTGAAGTTAATATAGAATACTTTTTTACTCTAAAATTAAAAGATAATGATACAGGAAACTTCTCGTTAGGAGAAACAGTTAGCTTAACCAGAGAAGGACCACAACCAGTTTTAAATTTTGCTGGCACACAAGAAGAAACTAACGTTATTTTGACCTGGGGTATCCAAGACACCAATATTACTGGTATAAAATTAACAATTGATGGTTCTGAAGTGATTGATTTGCCTAGTAATGCTACAACATACACACTTGAAAATGCTGAGCTTAGAGAATATAGTTTTAGAATAAACACGATTAATTCACAAAATCAAGAATCACCATCTAGAAACTTAATTTTTAAGGTTGGGAAAACTAAAATAGGTTATCTAGGTTTAGCAGCAGATGTTGCTTCAATTAGTGATGATGATGAAATGGCATCAGCTGCATGGCTTTTCAAAAATTATCCGGATGCGGAATATATCTCATTTGCAGATCTAGAGGCAGGAAAAGATTTAAGCGATTTTAGAGTGCTTTGGTGGCATTATGACAAAGATGATAACAACCCAGAACTTCCAGCTGAAGCGTTAACATCAAATGTGGTTTCTGCAATTACTAATTTTCATGCTAATGGTGGTGGTCTTTTACTTAATACCCATGCTATTGAATATTTATGGACCATTGGAAGAATTACAGATAATATAGGGAAACTTAAAGGAGCAGGTGCTGGATTTTCTAATGGAGACACATGGTCTGTTGGGATAAATATTGGTCTTGTGCATGATGAAAGCACTCATCCGGTTTATCAAGGATTAGATATTATACAACCAGATGAGCGTAAAATCATTCCATTAATAGGGCCAGGATACAGAGAGGATCATAATTTCGTGTTATGGATAGGAGATTATTATGGTATAGGCAATGCTAATGAGCAGGTGTATGCGAATTTATTTAATGACGCAAAACTTAGAATTCTTGGAGTTTGGGATGGCATTAGAGATTATTGGATGATGGCTAATTTTGAAGCAATGCCAAAAGCCGAATTTGAGGGCACTGCTATTGCTATTGGAATAGGTGCTTTTGAATGGAATCAAAACGACGGAACAAACCTCTATCAGGATAATATTGAGACTATAACAAAGAATGCATTAGAATACCTAAAAACTAAATAACTAACAACTATGAATTTAAAGAAAGTATTTAGTGCTTCAACACTGTTTTGTTGTTTACTAATGTTAATGAATTGTGATAACAATGATGATTTTTCGTCAAATTCAACAGCGCAGTTAGTAACTGTTGGGGATGAAACATATCGACCTGAATTTCACTATTCACCAGAGGAAAATTGGATGAACGATCCAAACGGTATGGTTTATTATAAAGGAGAATATCATTTGTTTTATCAGTATAATCCAAATGCTACAGTTTGGGGGCCAATGCATTGGGGTCATGCTGTTTCTACAGATTTGGTTAACTGGAATGAACTTCCAATTGCATTGTATCCTGACGATTTGGGTAATATTTTTTCTGGAAGTATAGTTGTCGACAAGAACAATACTGCTGGTTTTAAGACAGGCAGTGAAAGTCCTTTGGTAGCGATTTTCACCCACCAAAACCCATTGAATAATGAGCAAACTCAAAGTTTAGCTTACAGTAATGATAGAGGGAGAACTTGGGTGAAGTATCAAAATAATCCCGTTTTAGTTAATAATGATATTGTTGACTTTAGAGATCCAAAAGTGTCCTGGCATCAAGAGACACAAAAATGGGTTATGGTTGTAGCTGCTGGTGATGAAATTTTATTTTATTCATCACCTAATTTAATTGATTGGGAATATAAGCAGGGTTTTGGAATTGATTTAGGTGCGCACGGCGGTGTATGGGAGTGCCCAGATTTGTTTAAGATCAAGGATGAAAATGGACAGGAAAAATGGGCATTATTGGTTAGTATTAATCCAGGAGGACCAAACGGAGGTTCTGGAACTCAATATTTTTTGGGTGATTTTGATGGAGAAATATTTACCACCACACAAGAAAGTACTTTGTGGTTAGATTACGGAACGGACAATTATGCTGGTGTAACTTGGAGTAATGAGCCAAATAATAGAAATTTATTCATGGGATGGATGAGTAATTGGTCATATGCTCAAAATGTTCCAACCTATAGTTATAGAAGTGCAATGACATTCCCAAGGACGTTACATTGGCAAAAAAATAATGGGAAAAGCATAATTGTAAGTAAACTGCCAACGGAGATGATCTATGCAATTGGTGGTAAAGTTGTTGAAAACAATAATGCTGGAAGTAGATTTGAATTGCTGAATGATGAAACATTGGGAGAAGGTAAATTCTACCTAGAAACTACTATAGATTTTAGTGCTATTAATGAAGCAAAAATTGAATGGGGTAATAAAAGCTCAAGCGTTGTTATAAAATATAACAAAATTAAAGGTGAATTAATCTTAAATAGAGCAGAATCTGGATACAAATTTAACAACTTGAATAGTAATATTTTAAAATGTCCATATGTGTTACCTGATTCGAATCAGTTAAAAATAAATATGCTGGTCGATAAGTCTTCAATGGAAATTTTTCTTAATGATGGTGAACGGGTTATAACAGCTTTGGTATTTCCATTAGCACCTTTTAAAAATTTAGAGATTACTGCTAACGAGGAAATACAATTTATTGAACAGATTAAAATTAATAAATTGTCAAAGTAGCCTTGCTTAAAAAGGCAGCATTAAAATATTTACCGTTAAAAGAACAAAGTAATAATATAGAGTTTGAGTTAGTTTTTTTATTTAGTTATTTAAATTCCAGAAGATATTAGTGGTTTTAATATCTTCTGGATTAAATTAATATTGATATGTCAAAAATCACATGTTTCGGAGAAGTGTTGTGGGATGTATTCCCAACCCATAAAAAAATAGGAGGTGCACCTTTAAATGTTGCAAATAGATTGCAATCATTAGATAATGAGGTTACTATGATCAGTGCTATAGGTAATGGAGAAAATGGTGCTAAATTGCTTAACTATATTAAAGATGTTGGTATTGATTCAAGTTGTATACAAGTACATAATGAATATAAAACCGGAAAAGTAAAAGTGATGCTGAACGAAAAGGGGTCTGCTTCTTATGACATTAAATATCCAAGAGCTTGGGACAAAATCAGATTAACAGAAGTGAATAAAAAAGCTGTAAAAAGCTCGGATGCATTTGTTTTTGGGAGTTTAGTGGCAAGAGATGATAGTTCTAGAAGCACCTTATATGGCCTCATTGAGTTAGCGAAATACAAAATATTCGATTTAAATTTAAGACCACCTTACTATACAAAAGACGTTTTGTTTCATTTAATGGATAAGGCCGATTTTATTAAGTTTAATGATGATGAACTTTTTGAGGTATGTAAATACATGGGCTCTAAATTTAATTCGCTGGAACAGAATCTTATGTTTATTTCAGAAAAAACAAATACAAAACAAATCTGTGTAACAAAAGGGTCGCATGGAGCTGTTTTGCTATACGACAATAAATTATATTACAATAGTGGTTTTCTTGTAAAAGTTATTGATACTGTAGGTGCAGGAGATTCATTCTTGGGCACTTTAATCAGTCAATTATTAAATAATGTAAATCCTCAAAAAGCAATAGATTTTGCTTGTGCCGTAGGGGCATTGGTGGCGCAAAGCGAAGGTGCGAACCCAGTTTTGTCGAGATCTGATATTGATGCTTTTATAAACCCACATTGATAACTGATTAAGTTCAGAATTAAATACAAAAATGATTTCTTAATAGAAAAAAGAAAAAATTTAGCTTAGCTCAGACAAACGAAGAACCTTATCCAAATTATCACAGGTATTTTAAAATATTATTATAATTAAGTTTATAACAGAAGGATGCAAATTCAATTAAAATCATGTCAAATTCAACTAAATGAGTTAAATTATTGTTAAAAAGGGGCTAATTCGGTGTCAGTAAATTTCACACCCTCTTAAAGACCTTTAAAAACACAGGTTTTCCCATTTTTGGTTAGTTCCACCTTGAGTACCAAAAAACCCTGTTAACATTTTGTTTTACAGGGTTTTTGCTTTTTATAAAGTTGCAATGTAGTAACATTTCCGCATAATATTTTGTTTTGGAGGGTATGCCTAAATCAAAAAAAATCAATATTTTCTTGCTATAACAGAGGGTTGGCATAAACTAGAACATGTTTTAAAGACTATGAGGATGTTAACAGGTAGACAACTTGATTTGCGTTTAGCTGTATTTCACTTTCAAAAAACACAGTGTCACCGTTAAAATCGGCTTCAATCAAATAGCAATAGCCTTTAAAATAGCTTTGTTTTACGGTGGCTTTTAAATCGGATTTATCCACCACTTTAAGCTGATGCGCGTAAACAAAGGCATCGTCTATAACATTAAATTCATCGAAAAAAGAAGCGATTAATTTATTTTGAGGCGTTTTGTACAACTGTTGTGGTGTATCGTTTGCCATAATGCTAGTGGCATGCAAAACAATCATACGGTTCGAAAAAGGCAATACATCATCTTTATCGTGGGTAGCCACAATGCAAGCGATGTTTTTTTCTTTTAAATATTTAAATAAACTTCGGCGTAAAGACTGTTTTTTAAAATTATCAATGTGGCTAAATGGTTCATCCAACAAAATAATTTCGGGCTGTTTCGCAATGGCCCTTGCCAAAGCGACGCGTTGTTTTTGCCCGCCACTTAATTCTTTAACCAAAATGTTTTTAAAGGCTGTTAATTCAACAACCTCTAAAAGCTCATCAATCCGGTTCTTTTTTTCTTCGGGATAAAAGTTTGAAAGATAAGCGCCAATGTTTTCGGCTACGGTAATAAACGGCATTAAATCGAATTCTTGGGCGACGTATTTCATGTATTCCGGACCAATAACAAGATTGTGTTTCGGCCCCAGAATCTCTTCATCTTTCCAAAATATTTGTCCATCGTTTAAATCGTAGGTACCGTACAACAACTTTAACAGCGTACTTTTGCCCGAGCCGCTTTCACCAATAATAGAAACGTGTTCACCGGGGTTTACTTTAAAAGAAATGCCTTTTAAAATGGGTGCTTTTTTATATGAAAATGTTATGTTTTTAACTTGAAGCATAGCGCAAAAATAACATAAAAACCGTTCCTCTTTTTAGAAAAACGGTTTTTGATTAACTTTATAATGAGACACTTTGGTTACGCTTAGCGTGACACCTAATTAGCCTTTTATTTTTTCTTTGGTTTTACTTGGCAACACATCAAAGCCCATGTTGTAAAGCGTGAAGCCGAAAATGTCGGCATACTGCTCAATGGTTTTGCTAACCGGTGTTCCCGCACCATGGCCGGCATCGGTTTCAATACGAATTAACGTTGGGTTTGTTCCCGCTTGTTTGTTTTGTAATTCGGCAGCAAATTTAAAACTGTGCGCCGGCACCACCCTGTCGTCATGATCGCCAGTGGTTATTAAAGTTGCTGGGTATTTTACGCCTTCTTTTACGTTATGTAATGGGGAGTAACCTTTAAGATATTCAAACATGTCTTTACTTTGTTCGGCCGTTCCGTAATCGTAGGCCCAACCTGCTCCAGCTGTAAATGTATGGTAACGCAGCATATCTAAAACACCAACGGCAGGTAATGCCACTTTGGCTAAATCCGGGCGCTGTGTCATAACCGCACCAACCAATAAACCACCGTTTGAACCACCACGAATGGCCAAATAATCAGATGAGGTATAGTTGTTTTCAATTAAATATTCACCTGCAGCTATAAAATCGTCAAATACATTTTGCTTTTTCATTTGCGTGCCTGCATCGTGCCAAATTTTACCGTATTCGCCACCTCCACGTAAATTAGGAACAGCAAGTATGCCGCCTTGTTCCATCCAAACGGCATTGGCAATACTAAACGACGGTGTTAAACTGATATTAAATCCGCCATAGCCATATAAAATGGTTGGGTTTTTACCATCGATAATCAGGTTTTTATGATGTGTGATCATCATGGGTATTTTAGTGCCGTCCTTTGAGGTGTAAAACACTTGATTGGACACATAATCGTTACTATCAAACGCAATGGACGGTTTCCAATACGATTGGGTTTCACCGGTTTCCGGATTGAATTTATAAAGGCTTGAAGGTGTATTGTAATTGGTAAACGAATAATATAATTCCTTGTCCTTCTTTTTGCCTCCAAAACCATTTACAGTACCCAAACCTGGCAGTTCAACATCTCTTATTAACTCGCCTTTATAGTTGTATTGTTTTACTTTAGAAAGCGCATCAACCATATATTTGGCAAAGAAATACCCGCTTCCGGTTGAAGGGTTTAAAACGTTTTCAGTTTCAGCGATAAAATCCACCCAGTGCTCTGGTGTTGGATTAGAGGCATCAACCATTACTATCTTTTTGTTTGGTGCATTTAGGTTTGTTACCAAAAATAGCTTGCTATCTTCGTTTTCAATAATAAAAGTATCGCTATCGGTATGATCTAAAATGGTAACAAGTTCACTTTTAGGATTAGATAAATCCTTTATAAACAACTTGTTTCCAGAAGTAGATACTTTAGCCGAAATAATTAAATAGCGGTTGTCCTCGGTTACGCTGCCCGAAACATATCGGTGTTTTTCTTCTGCTGTTCCACCAAAAATTAAAGCATCTTCTTTTTGAGGAGTTCCTAATTTATGGTAATATAATTTGTGCTGATCGGTTTTGGCAGAAAGTTCGCTGCCTTTGGGTTTATCGTAACTTGAATAGTAAAACCCTTCATTTTTATACCACGAAATACCGCTGAATTTTACATCTTTAAGCGTGTCTTCAACCACTTCTCGTGTTTCAGGATTCATAACAATAATTTTCCGCCAATCGCTACCACCTTCAGAGATGGAATAGGCCAGCATATCACTGTCTTTTGAAAAGCTTAGGCCACCTCCCAATGAAATGGTGCCATCTTTAGAAAATGTATTCGGGTCTAAAAACACCTCGGCTTCTTCAACGCCTTTTTTTCTGTAATAAACATTTTGATTCTGTAAACCGTTATTTTTTGAAAAATACGTGTATTCGCCTTCAATAAACGGGGCGCCTATTTTTTCGTAGTTCCATAGTTCAGATAAACGCTCTTTTAATTCGTCCCTAAACGGAATGTTATCTAAATACGCATAAGTACTTTGGTTTTGCGTTTTTACCCATGCTTCGGTTTCTTCACTTCTATCGTCTTCCAACCAACGGTACGGGTCTCTAACTTCTACGCCAAAGTATGTGTCAACGGTATCTACCGTTTTTGTTTCAGGATAATTCACAACTACATTTTTTTCTTCTTTTCCATTTTTACAACCTACAGTAAGTGTAAGTGTGCAAATAATAACTAATATTTTTTTCATGATTGATAAATAATTAATCTCCAAAAATAAGCAAAACAAACCAAAGTTTATGGCTACTTGTTATATATTTGAAGCTATTAAAAATGAGAGATTATGAATAAGGTTTTACTGTGTTTATTGATTGGCGTTTTAAGCGTAAGCGTGTTTTCACAGGCTGAAATCACAGAAAAGGAATTAAAAGACCACATGTTGTTTTTAACATCTGAAAAAAATGCAGGTCGATATCCCGGAGGAAAAGCCAATAGACGCGTTGTTAATTACTTAAAAAAGGAGTTTAAAAACATAGGTGTTACACCTTTTGATATGGGTTATAAGCAACCTTTTAATGCGACGTTAAGAGTTGAAAAAGGTGTGGATAAAAAGCCAGTTGTGAAAACGTGGAATGTGGTTGGTTTTATTGAAGGTAACGATGCTACGCTTAAAAATGAATATATTGTTTTGGGCGCACACTACGATCATTTGGGTTTGGGTGGTCCATCGTCAAAATCCGATAAAAAGAATACCATTCATTACGGTGCCGATGATAATGCAAGCGGAACAGCAGCCTTATTGGAAATTGCCGAAAAAATTGCAAGTCAAAAACAGCTTTTAAAACGCAGTATTATTTTTATTGCTTTTGGTGCCGAAGAACAAGGGTTGTTAGGGAGCAAGTATTTTGTTGATAATCCTCTAGTGCCATTATCTCAAATTAAATTAATGATTAACATGGATATGGTTGGCAGAATGAATAAAGAAAAGCACGTTTATATGGGCGGTGCGGGTACATTTCCCGGTGGTGTTAATTTTATGCAAACCTTGGGCGAATCCTTAAACTTAACACCCATTGTGCATGCCGGTTCTGTTGGCGGATCCGACCATGTGTCGTTTTACAAAAAAGGCATTTCGGTTTTAGGGATGCATACGGGCGGACATCCGCAATACCATAAACCAGAAGACACGATTGATCTAATAAACTTCGAAGGCCAAAAACAGGTGTCCGAATATATTTTTAAAACGATTATGAAGCTTGCTACTACCGATTATAAAATGGAGTTTTTCAAGCAAGATTAAATATCAACAATTCATTTAACATCAAAATAGGCTTCAGCTTTAAAAGGCGTTCCCTTGGATGTAATGCCTTCTAACAAAATCTTATAAGTTGCCGATTTATGGCCGGTTTTAAATGCTATTTTACACGAATGGGATGGTTCCAGTTTTAAATCAGGATTCCAATAGAGTGTAGATGAGTCATTTTCATCTTGATTAAACTTTCTAGCTTGGTAATAGCCTGGGTGATAAAAACTAATCGATACATTTCTATTATTTGGGATATCATTTTCTTCTGAGCCGTCAAAGGTATAAAAAGCTATAACACCAACACCGCCTCTCACACCATAAATAGCAGCTTGAGAGGGTTGTATAATATCAACGAAATCTATATCCTGAATTGACATTGAAGTAACAAAATCATAATCTGTAGGAAACCCATCGACTAAAAACAACGGTCTTGGGTCATTATATTCTTCTTTTTCTTCTCCAGGAGTACCGATTTTGAATGGGTCTACTGTATCAACCATATTTATGCGCCTCCCTCTAATTATTATAAAATTACCAATTACATCAAACCCTGGGATTCTACCTTGTAAAGCATGAAGTGGATTTGTAGCTGTTGGTGAAATGCGCAAATTTTTAAAATCTAAAGTGCGCGATGGGCTTACATATAAAGCTGCCTTTCTTTTTTCAGCATATCTATCCAACCGTTTTTTTTCGGCAATTAGCTTTATTTCGTTTAATTTAATTTCGCCTTTTCGTGGCGCAAATTCAGTATTTCTATGTTGTTTTATTTTAGGCTCTAAAAGCGCATTGCCCTTGGTTGTTGTTTTTTCGGGAATAGGCTTTATGTGCACCGGGGGCGGGATAAATGAGTCCAACTCAACAATAAAGTCCCTGCTATAATTTCTGGCATTTAATCTTTTGGCTTTTACTGCAACAAAAGTCCGTTGGTCAAAATTAAGGTCATTGAAGCTAAAACGACCTAAACTGTCCGTTATCGTTTTATCGTGTCCAATCTCATTGCCGTTTTTATAGGTAACCGTTACATGGGCTTTTACCGGTTTGTTTTTGTGCACTTCTTTAACCGTTCCTTTTAGGCTAAAACCGGATTCGGGCAAAAATTTCAAGTCATTGCCCCCAATATTGTCTTTGGAAAAAAGTTGGTTGCTCTTTTGAGCTATTAATATTTGGTGTACGGTTTTTTTGCTTACTGAATCGTTGGCGAAATAAGAACCAAACCGCTCAAAATCGTCTCTTATTTCGGGATTGAAAAGTAATTGGGATTTTATGTCCGGGCCCGAACCCTTGTTTGTTTCGGGATTGACTTCGGTAACGGAAACGGACATGTCCGCCTTTAGGCTTTCGTCCAATAATTGATCGAAACTTATTTCAATTTCGGCCAGCTCATGGGCTTCATAGGTTTTTTTTGAGGGCGTAACAATTGCTTTTTGTTCTAGATTTTCAGAATCGATAAAGGCGAGTTCTTCGCTTAAAACCGTTCCGTTTTTATCTACAAGCTGGAACCGGATTAAGCCGTATTCTACATCGGATTTTGGCAAATCAACGGCGGCCACGGCGTTATTCCCATTTAATCTGGCTTGACAAATAATTTCCCCTTTCTGAAAGCCCGACAGTTCGAGGCCGTCCATACCATTGGGCAATGACGAATACACATTTGCCCTGTAGCTATTATGTGTTTCATCGATTCTAATGGTGGCGCCGTGGTCCTTAACGGGCGGCAAAGGGTAGCCGTGTTTTACGCCATTATGGGAAACGATTGCGGTATAGCTCCTGCCCTTTTGGGGGATAAACTGGAAGCTTCCCAACCCGAATTTAGTGGTTTCAAAATGTAGGGTTTTAGTATTGGTGTCATCAAAAACATCGCCTTTTACATGCACACCTTTTTTCAAAGAGTTGGTTGCTTTTACAACGATTCTATTTAAAAAACCGCCAATCATATTGCCGCCTTCCGGGGAAAAAGCAATAAAGGGTGTTGCCGTTGCCATATGGGTGTTAAAACCATTATTTGGCCCTGTGACGTTCACGTAAATGTTTTTCCTAAAGAAATGGGAGCCATCAAAATTCCTCATAAAATTGGTATAGGCCCTTATGGTATAAGCGCCGTCCATGGCATCTTCGGGCAATTTAAAATCGCCCTTTCCGGCACCTTCGTTCATCTTAATTGTTTTAGAGTCAATTATGGTGTTGTTTGGGTCTATCAAATCTACGTAGGTTACTTTGCTTGCAGTTCGGGGCGCATGGTTTTTGGTGCCGACCAAATATACTTTGTACCAAATGTTTTCACCTTGATTGTAATGGGTTTTGTCAAAATGGATGTATATGTTTTCTTTTGAAACCGAAGCAGCTTTGTACTTGATATCGGCAACCAAAAATCCGGTGTTATTTGGAAAAACGGTTAGTGATAACAGAATGACAAACAGGTTGATACTTATCGGGCCTAGAGAAGCGAAGTGTGGTTTCATTGAACGTGTTTTTTGGCTTGGATATGGTTATTGTACTACAAAAATAGTTCCGAAAAAAAGTACGGTAAAAGGTTGATTTTTAATACAATTATGTCTAAATATATCGAATTTATTTTTATTAAAAAAGTCCTTGTAATTTTTACAAGGACTTTTTTAATAATATAATTTTAAAGTTAAAAACCTAAACCAGCTTGTTTTCAACTAAATATTCAGCAATTTGAATGGTATTGGTCGCAGCGCCTTTGCGTAAGTTATCGGCAACAATCCACATGTTTAAAGTGTTTGGTTGCGTTTCGTCCCTTCTCAGTCTGCCCACAAAAACATCATCTTTGTCGTGTGCATAAATTGGCATAGGGTATGTGTTCGTATCTGTGTTATCTTGTAAAATGATTCCAGGAGTTTCGTGTAGCATTTTACGAACATCGGCCAAATCAAAATCTTTTTCAAACTCCACATTAACCGCTTCCGAGTGTCCACCGGACGTTGGAATTCTCACCGCCGTAGCTGTTACGGAAAAGGTTTTGTCGTTAAATATTTTTTGAGGCTCGCGGGCTAGTTTCATTTCTTCTTTGGTGTAACCGTTGGCTTCAAAAACATCGCAATGTGGCAAGGCATTTCTTCCGATAGGATACGGATAAGCCATTTCGCCATCAACACCGGCAATTTCGTTTTCCAACTGTTTTACGGCTTTTACGCCCGTGCCAGATACCGATTGATACGTAGAAACCACAACACGTTTCATTTTATATGCGTTATGTAGTGGTGCCAATGCCATCACCATTTGAATGGTTGAGCAATTGGGGTTTGCAATAATCTTATCGGCTTTGGTTAACTCTTTGGCATTAATTTCCGGAACCACTAATTTTTTGGTCGGGTCCATTCTCCAAGCCGAAGAATTATCGATAACCGTAGTGCCCGCTTCTGCAAATTTTGGAGCCCACTCCAAAGAGGTTTCGCCTCCGGCAGAAAAAATAGCGATATCTGGTTTGGCTGCCAAGGCATCGGCTAAACCAATAACGGTGTGCTCTTTATCTTGATATCTTAGTTTTTTGCCCACAGAACGTTCTGAAGCAACCAACAACAATTCACTAATTGGAAAATTACGCTCTGCTAATACTTTTAGCATCACTTCGCCAACCATTCCAGTGGCGCCTACAACAGCTACTTTCATTTTTATTTTTTTAAAATAATGACTGCGACAAAATTAAGTATTAATTCTATTTTAAAACATATAAAAAGCCTTTGTTTACATAAAACAAAGGCTTTTTGACAACAAAAAACAAAATGTTACTTATTTAACAATTTGTTATTTTTTTAGCAAATCTCTGATTTCAGCTAATAAATCTTCTTGCGATGGTCCTGCAGGAGCTTCTGGAGCAGGCTCTTCTTTCTTCTTCATTTTATTCACACCTTTTACAACCATAAACATAACGAAGGCTACGATAATGAAATCGATAACATTGGTTAAAAAAGTACCGTATTCTAAAAACACTTCGCCAACGGTTTCGCCAGTATCGTTAACTGTGCCGTCTTGTAATTTATAGCGTAAATCTTTAAAGTCGGAATTGAAAATCAAACCGATTAAAGGCGAAACTATGCCTCCCGTAAAGGCGGTAACCACTTCTTTAAACGCAGCACCCATTACAAAACCTACCGCAATGTCTATAAGGTTGCCCTTCATTGCAAATTCTTTAAACTCTTTTAACATAATTTTAAATTTTTAGTTAGTAGGTTACTAATTTAGTTAAAAAAATTAAATGTTAACAAATGTTAAAAATCTATTGAATAATAACGCGTTTAATTCTTTGCGAAATGGCCGTTAAAAGCTCATAAGAAATGGAGTTTGTAGTTTCGGCTAAATTTTCGGCGGTGTGTTTTCCATCAAAAACAATTACTTCGTCGCCTTCTTTACAATCAATATTGGTGATGTTTACCATAATCATATCCATACAAACATTGCCAATAATTTCGGCTTTTTGCCCGTTTACGGTTACAAAACCTTTGCCGTTACCGTATTGTCTGCCAATGCCATCGGCATGACCAATAGGTAGCGTTGCCGTTTTTAAAAAGGCATCACTTTTAAAGGCCCGATTATAACCTACGGATTCCCCTTTTTCAATCGAATGAATTTGAGAAATAACCGTTTTTAAAGTCGCAATGGGTTTTAAATACTTGTTTTCTTTATTCGAATTTCCAAAACCATACAATCCAATGCCGCTTCGTACCATATCAAAATGGGCTTCGGGATAATTTAATAGACCCGAGGTATTGCAGACATGAAGTATCGGTTTGTAACCCATAGTATTTATGAAGTTTTCAGAAATCGATTTGAAGCTTTCAATTTGATTTAAGGTGAATGCTTTTTCATTAAAATCCTCACTGGCGGCTAAATGCGAAAAAATGGATGTTACTTTTACCGAAGGCGATTCTTTTAATTTTGATGTGATATAATCTACATCATTTTCCCAAAAGCCCAATCGGTTTAAACCCGTATTAAACTTAATATGAATGGGATAGTTGGTTTGTTTTTCCGCGGAAGCGATAGCTATAAATTCGTTTAAAACCTTGGCATTGTACAAGCTAGGTTCTAAGCCATGTTCAATTAAGGTTTTAAAATTCACAGCCTGCGGATGCAATATCAAAATGGGTTTTGTAATGCCCGCATGCCGCAATGCCACGCCTTCGTTTACGTAAGCCACGGCAAAATAATCCACATGGAGTTCTTGCAGGCAATTGGCTATTTCGCAGGCATCGCTACCATATCCAAAAGCTTTAACAACAGCTAAAAATTGAGTGTGCTTATTAAGTTTCGATTTTAAATGCTTAAAGTTGTGTTTAAGGGCTTTTAAATCGATTTCAAGTAGGGTTTCTTGCGCTTTAGGCATTGGAGTTTTTGGGTTTAGAAGTAATTTCCTCAGCGTCGTTAACCTTCATGTTTCGCACTTTATCGCGCATCATGGCTTTGTAATATGCGGCTCTACTTAAGGGCTCATATTCATCAACTTCGCCTAAAAGTACCAGGCTATCGCTTTTGGCTTTCCGGTAACTGTATTGTGCCAAATTCCCCGTTCGGGTGCAAACAGCGTGTACTTTGGTAACATATTCGGCCGTTGCCATAAGATTTGGCATGGGCCCAAAAGGGTTGCCCTTAAAGTCCATATCCAATCCGGCAACAATAACGCGAATGCCTTTATTGGCCAAATCGTTGCAAACACGTACAATTTCATCATCAAAAAACTGGGCTTCATCAATACCAACTACATCGCAACCATCGGCCAAAATTGGGATGTTGGCTGCGGCAGGAACCGGTGTAGAGCGGATTTCGTTCGCATCGTGAGACACCACCATAGCATCGTCGTAACGCACATCGATAGCGGGTTTAAAAATCTCCACTTTTTGTCGAGCAAATTGCGCGCGCTTGAGCCTTCGGATGAGTTCTTCGGTTTTTCCAGAAAACATGGAGCCACAAATAACTTCAATCCAACCAAATTGTTCTTTATGATTTACTGTATTTTCAAGAAACATTTCGTAATTTTAACACTAAAACAAAGGAATTTTTCGTTTGTATAAAGGTGGCGCAAATTTATTAAAAATCAAAAGGCTAAATAGCAATAATTTTAAAAAATATAAATGATGAAGAAGAAGTTAGAGTCGGATCTCATTAGTATAGCACATAGAATTCTTAAATTAAAAGGAAAGGAAGACGTTTTAAAAATGCACGCAGAAGCCGTTGCACTTTGCGAAAAACTGGCGGTTTTAAAGTTTGCACACGAAAACTTTGAGGACGATATCCCGTCCATTGGCAACGATTCCTCTTTTTTCGATATGTTAGATACGGCGTTTAACAATAAGGTTAGCGACAATATTGAGGTAGAAGACAAGGTATACATTAATCTCGATGACTATGAAAACGAGGCCATTACAGAGCCCTTAATGGAGACCATTAAAGATATGGTGGCGCATATGCCACTGGAGAGTTTAGAAGTCGATCCGGTTTTTGAAGAAGCCATTCCGCCTAAGCCATCTGTAAAATCGGCAACCCAACGCGAAAACGATTTTGAAACCATAACCTCTGGTTTTGAAGAAACACCGGTTTTCGAGCCCATTTCAAAATCGCAAAATGGCGGCGAAAAAAAATCGTTAAACGATAAGCTAAAAAATGGCGGGCTCAACATTGGGCTAAACGACAAAATAGCTTTTATCAAGCATTTGTTTAACGGCAAAAGCGAAGATTACGATCGCGTATTGTCGCAATTAAACACAACCGCATCCCTTAGCGATGCCAAACGATTTATTGAAGATATTGTAAAACCAGATTATAACTTTTGGGTAGATAAAGAAGAGTTCGAAGCACGATTTATGGAAATTATAGAAAGTAAGTTTCTTTAAAATTTGGGTGTACCCACGCCAAAAAAAGCGTGGTCGCGCTTTCGGTAGTCGCTTTTTTGTGTTGCATAGGTGCAACAACACAAAAAGAGCTCCAACAATACCTTAATCCCTAACACAGCAGCAACGATTATTACATGAGTAAACTATACATCGTACCAACACCCATAGGTAATTTAAAAGACATTACATTTCGAGCTATCGATGTTTTAAAAGCAGCCGATTTAATTCTCGCCGAAGACACGCGTACTTCAGGGAAACTGTTAAAACATTACGAGATTGGAACCCACATGCAATCGCACCACATGCACAACGAGCATAAAACGGTAGAAAGCGTCATTCAAAAAATAAAAAGCGGCACTACGGTAGCACTAATTAGCGACGCCGGAACACCGGCCATTTCAGACCCCGGGTTTTTGTTAACCCGTGCTTGTATCGAGCATAATATTGAAGTGGATTGTTTGCCCGGAGCCACCGCCTTTGTACCGGCTTTGGTAAATTCAGGATTACCAAACGACAAGTTTGTTTTCGAGGGGTTTTTACCCGTTAAAAAAGGCCGGCAAACCCGATTATTGCTTTTAGCCGAAGAAACCAGAACTATTATTTTTTACGAAAGTCCGCATAAATTGGTTAAAACACTGGGTCATTTTTGCGCGTATTTTGGCGAAGACAGGCAAGTATCGGTGTCACGAGAATTAACGAAACTGTACGAAGAAACCATTCGCGGAACCGCTAAAGAAGTTTTAGAATATTATACCAATAAGCCTCCAAAAGGCGAGATTGTTATTGTAGTTGGCGGAAAGAAATAAAAACAAAAATTTAATATTTATTATAAAATTCAAAACATAAAACCCATGAAATATTATAAAATATCGTCTGTATTGTTAATTGTTTTTGTGTTTACAATTGGTTTTAAGCCCGTAGAAGTGGAGCATAAGAAAACAATTAAAACACCTAAAAATGTTATATTGTTAATTGGAGACGGGATGGGGCTAACCCAGGTTTCAAGTAGTTTTTATTTTGGTAATGAAAGCTCAAGTTTTGAGCGCTTTAAACAAATAGGGTTTATCAAAACGTCTTCCAAAAGCCACTTGATTACCGATTCGGCAGCTGGAGCCACGGCTTTTTCAGCAGGTATAAAAACCTACAATGGCGCTATAGGAGTAGACCAAGACGCTTTGTCAGTACCGTTAATAACCCATAAAGCCGCGCAAGCAAAAGTAGTAACCGGGGTAATAAGCACTTCTTCGATAACGCATGCAACACCTGCTTCATTTTTCGCTCATGTTAAAAGTAGAAATATGCAAGAGGAAATTGCGGCTCAACTACCGGGGTCTGAAATAGATTTTTTTGCGGGAGCTGGTAATGATTTCTTTTTTAAAAGAAAGGATAACTTAGATTTGGGAGCACTTTTTTCTGAAAACGGATTTATTGTCGATACCGTTTCTTTGCAAAAACCTCAAAATTTTAATTTAGATAAAAAATACGGCTATTTATTGGCACCAAAACATATGCCCAAAATGAGTGAAGGTCGTGGTGATTTTTTAAGTCAAGCCACCCGATTAGGTGTCGAGTATTTATCTCAAAACAATCAAGGTTTTTTCCTTATGGTAGAGGGCTCCCAAATAGATTGGGGCGGACATGCCAACGACTCCGAGTATATTGTTGAAGAAGTAAAGGATTTTAGCAAAGTTATTGGTGAAGTCCTTGATTTTGCAGAGAAGGATGGCAACACGCTCGTTATTGTAACTGCAGACCATGAAACGGGAGGTTATACACTTGCTTCCGAAAATGGAGATTATAATAAAATTAAAGGAAGCTTCTCAACAGGAGGGCATTCGGCTACTTTAATTCCAGTGTTTGCGTATGGCCCCGGTTCAGAGAGCTTTCAAGGTATTTATGAAAACCATGCTATATATCATAAAATTATTCAATTAACCAATTGGGGTAAATAAGCGAACAATTAATCAATTTAATCATGATGGATGTTTTATTGAACAATATAAAACAATGCACCATTTGTAAAGCCCATTTGCCATTGGGACCACGCCCTGTGGTATCGGCACATCCAGATTCTAAAATCGTGATTATCGGTCAAGCTCCGGGAATCAAAGTGCACAGTACTGGAATTCCGTGGGACGACCCAAGCGGCAAACAATTACGGAAATGGCTCGATGTTACCGATGAAGATTTTTATGATGAAAAAAAATTTGCCATTATCCCCATGGGATTTTGTTATCCGGGAAAAGGAAAATCGGGCGATCTGCCACCACGACCAGAGTGCGCACCACAATGGCACAAGCTCTTGTTTGACGAACTTAAAAATGTAGAGCTTATTATTTTAATTGGCATGTATGCCCAAAAGTATTATTTGCAAAAAGACGCAAAGAAAACATTAACCGAAACGGTTAGAAATTATAGAGAGTATTTACCCAAATATTTGCCCTTGCCACATCCGTCGCCGCGAAATCGGTTTTGGCTAGCGAAGAACCCGTGGTTTGAAGTTGAGGTATTGCCGGAGTTGAAAGAACGGGTAAAACACATATTGACAACTTGATAAATATTCAAAAAACATTATCAATACGTGTTTGTTTTTCTGCTTTTAAATAAATTACAGTTTCCTGTTTAGCCAACTTAATTAAACTGTTTGTATTTAATTTATTACCCCTAGTTTTTTGCCCACTTTTGTAAATGCTTGTATGGCTTTATCTAAATGTTCTTTGGTGTGTGCTGCCGATAATTGCACTCGTATTCTCGCCTTGTTTTGTGGCACAACGGGATAGAAAAATCCAATAACATAAATACCTTCTTCCAATAATTGATTGGCCATAACTTGAGAAAGCTTTGCATCATACAACATTACAGGAACGATGGCGGCGCCGGCACCTACCAAATCGAAACCGGCAGCTTCCATTTGGCTTCTAAAATAATTTGTGTTTTCTTCTAGCTTATCGCGCAACGAGGTGTCTCTTTCCAAAATTTCAAAAACCTTCAATGAAGCGCCAACTATAGCGGGCGCCAATGAATTTGAAAACAAATAAGGCCTTGAACGTTGACGCAGCATTTCTATAATTTCCTTTTTACCTGTTGTAAATCCGCCCATGGCACCTCCCAAAGCCTTTCCAAGAGTTCCGGTAATAATATCCACTCGTCCGAGTACATTTTTTAACTCTATGGTACCACGCCCTGTTTTACCAATAAAACCAGAAGCATGGCATTCATCAACCATTACCAAAGCATCATATTTATCGGCTAAGTCACAAATTTTATCTAATTCCGCCACAATCCCATCCATGGAGAACACACCATCTGTAACAATTATTTTAAAACGATGGTTTTGCTTATTGGCTTCAATTAATTTGGCCTCCAAATCTTCCATATCATTATTGGCATATCTGTATCGAGCTGCCTTACACAAACGAACGCCATCTATTATTGAAGCGTGGTTTAAAGCATCTGAAATAATGGCATCTTCATGCGTTAACAACGGCTCAAAAGCACCGCCATTGGCATCAAAAGCTGCAGCGTAAAGAATGGTGTCTTCACAATGGAAAAACTCAGCTATTTTGGTTTCCAACTGTTTGTGTATATCTTGGGTTCCGCAAATAAAACGTACGGACGACATCCCAAAACCGTGCGTATCCAAAGTGTCTTTGGCGGCCTGAATCACTTCTTTGTTATTGGATAAGCCCAAGTAATTGTTAGCACAAAAGTTAATAACCTCCTGTCCTGTTGAAATCTTTATAACGGCATCTTGTGGTGTTGTTATAATGCGCTCTTCTTTAAATAAACCCGAGTCTTTTATATTTTGTAATTCTTTTATTAAATGATCCTTAATGCTTCCGTACATACTTGGTTATATTTTAGTTGTTAATTGGTAATAGGTTTTTATGTTTTTAATCATTTCTTTGGTTATTAAAGATAAGTCATATTTTGGTTTCCATCCCCAATCTTTTCTAGCTGCAGAATCATCGACACTATCTGGCCATGATTTTGCTATGTCCTGTCTGAAATCCGGTTTGTAGTTTATTTCAAAATTCGGATAAATCTCTTTAATCGAATAGTATACTTGTTCCGCTGTAAAACTCATTCCCGCAAGGTTATACGAAGTTCTTATTTTAATATCTTCGGCAGGAGCGTCCATGAGTTCAATAGTAGCTCTAATGGCATCGTCCATAAAAATCATGGGTAACATGGTTGTGGCTTCTAAGAAGCAGTCAAAACACTCTTCTTTAACGGCTTTGTGGTAAATGTCTACGGCATAATCCGTTGTGCCGCCTCCCGGTAGCGACTGGTAGCCGATAACCCCCGGATATCTTAAAGAACGTATGTCCATACCATACTTTTTATGGTAATAATTCACCCAGTTTTCTCCGGCGGCTTTACTCATTCCATATACTGTTAAAGGTGTTAAATTTGATGCTTGTGGCGTATTGACACATTCAATCTCATCACCAAAAACAGCAATTGAACTTGGGTAAAATATCTTGTTAACACCGTGTAATCTAGAAACCTCTAAAACGTTGAACAAAGTACTCATATTGATGTCCCACGTTTTTAGTGGAAACTGCTCTCCTTTGGCCGATAAAATAGCCGCTAAATGATATACTTGGGTTATGCCGTATTTTGATACGCAGCCTTGAAGCGCATCAAAATCTGTGACATCCAAAACCTCGAAACATCCTTCAAAATTCGGACTTTTTCTTAAATCTGAAGCAATTACATGATCAAAACCGTATTTTTCTTGTAAAGCTTTTGTTAGCACCGTACCTAATTGGCCACTAGCACCTGTTATTAAAATTCGCTCTGTTTTCATTTTGACAATTTTAAGCAGGGTAAAATTAATAAAAACAGCAATAATAAGATTGAAACACCTGTGTTTTGGGTTGAAATAAGTAATTTTAACTTCAATTATAAATTATCGCCTTTCTTTTATCTTTATTTTATATTTTTAAACCTTTAAAAAGTAATTTTATCTGCCTTATGGAAAAACTTGACGATATAGACCTTAAAATTTTAAGAATCCTTCAAAAGAATTCCAAAAAAACAACCAAGGAAGTTGCCCAAATGCTAAACCTCACTGCATCCCCGGTTTATGAGCGCATAAGGCGATTGGAAAACAAGGGTTATATAAAAAAATATGTGGCGCTGCTTGATAAAATTCAATTAAACCGACCTATTACGGCCGTGTGCATGGTGTCATTACGGTATCATAATGAGGGATTTATTGATAAATTTGAAAGCCAAATTAAAGAACTCAAAGAAGTTCAGGAATGTTATCACATGGCAGGAAAAGTAGATTTTTTTCTAAAAATAAACCTTCAAAGCTTAGATGCCTATCATGAGTTTGTAAGGCTTAAACTATCCAAGATTGAAAACATTGGTGTACTTGAAAGTTATTTTGTTTTAAAGGAAATCCATTCCACCACCGAATTTTTCATATAATCACAAATAGTATTCATTTTATAACTTTTTTGGTGCTTTCTAATTTCATTTAATCTTTTCATTATTATAAATATTTTCAAGCTAGGGTTGTTAATGTAAAAGGTTCGGTTTTGGTGATTTTAAGTAGTATAAAATTCCTATTTTTAGACCTTCATAATAATATTTGGAAATAGAGTTGACATTACCATTTAATTACAAACAGAATGCCCTATAGTAATACTAATAATACTTTTGACGCCATAGTGATAGGCACAGGGATTTCTGGTGGATGGGCAGCAAAAGAGCTTTGCGAAGGCGGATTAAAAACCCTTGTTTTAGAGAAAGGCAGACCTGTTGAGCATATTGTTGATTACCCTACCGCCAACAAAGAAACATGGGAATTAGAGTTTAGAGGAACCCCCAGTTTAGAAGACCAAAAAAACCAACCCAAACAAGCAAGAGCGGGATATGTTACAAATCAAGGCACTAAGCATTGGTTTGTTAACGACTTAAAACATCCTTATAACGAAACCAAAAGGTTTGATTGGATTAGAGGCTATCATGTGGGTGGCCGCTCCTTAACTTGGGGACGACAAGCTCTAAGATTGAGCGATCTCGATTTTAATGCCAACAAGCTAGACGGTTTTGGTGTCGATTGGCCCATACGCTATAAAGACATTGAGTCTTGGTACACCTATGTTGAAAAATATATTGGCGTATGCGGCGAAAAATTAGGCTTACCGCAATTACCGGACGGTTACTTTTCCCCACCCATGGCACTTAATGTGGTTGAAGAAGAATTCAAATCGCAAATTCACAAGCATTATACCGATAGGACTTTAACGATAGGGCGGTTTGCGAATATTACTGGAAATGAAACCTACGAAGGCAGATACAATTGCGCCTATAGAAACAAATGCATGAGAGGTTGCCCTTTAGGGGGTTATTTTAGTAGCAACGCTTCAACCTTACCGGCAGCCGAAAGAACCGGAAACATGACTTTGAGACCATATTCCAATGCCTATGAAATTATATACGATGAGCGCTCTAAAAAAGCCATTGGAGTTAAAATTATAGATACCCAAACCAAAGAAAAATTAACGTTTTATGCGAAGGTTGTTTTTTGTTGTGCCTCTACGGTGGCGTCAACGAGTATTCTGCTTCAATCGAAATCCAAAAGATTTCCAAATGGGTTAGGCAACGATAGCGGCGAACTGGGGCACAATTTAATGGATCATCATTTTAGAGTGGGCGCTACCGCAGATTACGATGGTTTTAAAGATGTAACTTTTGTTGATAATAGACCGGCAAGTTTCCATATTCCTCGATTTCAAAATCTGGGAGATAAAGCGACTAAAAAGGATTATTTGCGAGGTTATTTTTTTCAAGGAACAGCAACTAGAGGCGATTGGCGTCGAGCTATAATGGAACTCAGTTATGGGCTTGATTTAAAAGAAACGCTTAAAAAACAAGGCCCATGGCAAGTTGGTATGACGGGGTTTGGCGAATGTTTGCCGTATCATGAGAACAAATTAACGCTCGACTATAACAAAACAGACGCATGGGGATTGCCCACTGTAACCTTTGACTGCGAGTTTAAGGAAAACGAAAAATTAATGCGGGCACACATGCAGTCCGAAGCCGTAGAAATGCTAACCAAAGCTGGGTTTAAAAATGTAAAAGGATACGATGGAGCTTTTGCGCCCGGGCATGCCATTCACGAAATGGGAACCGCCAGAATGGGTAAAGATGCAAAAACATCGGTATTAAATAAATACAATCAAATTCATGCCGTACCTAATGTTTATGTAACCGATGGTTCTTGCATGACCTCTTCCGCAAGTCAAAACCCGTCATTAACCTATATGGCATTAACCGCTAGGGCAGCGCATCACGCCATAGCCGAATTTAAAAGCGGTAAATTTTAAGGATATGGATAGAAGAAAAGCAATAAAAAATATAGCACTGGCTTTTGGCTGTACCGTGGCAACGCCAACTTTACTGAATGTTGTAACTGCCTGTACCGATAACTCGGTCACCACAAATTATTTGTTTTTATCTAAAAGTGAAGCGGAATTGGTTAAGCGTTTAACGGAAACCATTATGCCTAAAATGCATTTTCCATTAGTTGAAACAATGAATCTCACGGTATTTTTAGACCAGATGTTTTACCACACCGAAAACGATAAGAGCAAAGAAAACTTCCGAAAAGGCAGTAAAGCATTCGAAAATGAACTATCGCTTAATCACAACAAAAAAGTAAATAAAATAAGTGACGAAGACTTTATAGCATCGTTTAAAACATATTTTAATCCTGAAAAAGAAGATGCTGTTTTCAATTTATTAAACGATGATATTAATGAGCTAAGTCCCGGTAAAAAAACAGAATATACTATGTACACCTTTCTAACAAAAGTGCGTAATTATTGCCTGTTTGGATATGCTACTTCTGAAGCTTTTTCAAGTGAAACTAATTTTTACACCACATAGATCATTTAAAATGAAAAAACCTATTATTCTATTAATAATCCTTGCTACATTAACGTTTTATGGATGTCCAAAAAACATCCAAAACGCAAAGGATACCACTTCAGGAGTCAATTTAAAAAACACTACAAGAACGGATAACGAATGGAGGAATCAAGCCAACAAATTAAATGTTATTTATTGGGTACCAAAAGGCGTAGATACCGTTCCTGGGTATTCTAAAAGAATAAGCGACATTCTACTTGATTTCCAAGAATATTGCGCCAATTATATGGAAAAGGAAGGCTTTGGGAGGAAGTCTTTTGGATTGGATTTAAAAGAGAATAACCAAGTTAATATCATAACCATATATTCTAAAAATGGTAAAGAAACCTATCCATATAGAGGCGGAGGTTCTGTTATAAACAAAGAGCTACAGGCGTATTTTATAGAAAACCCAGATAAAAAACACAGCGATCACTCTTTAGTCATTTTACCTTCAATATCCGGAGACCCATTAAACCCCGGCGGCGTTCCTTTTTATGGATTGGGCACCTTTTGCTATGCGCTTGATTATCCAGAAATGAAATTGGAGCACTTGGGAACATCCGGTAAATATGGCGCATTGGCAACCAAATGGATTGGTGGCTTGTACCACGAATTGGGCCATGGTTTAAATGCGCCGCATAATAGTGAAAAAAAGAGTGAAAGAGACTCTAAAGGTACGGCATTAATGGGTGCCGGTAATTACACTTATGGTAAATCGCCCACATTTATTACAGGAGCTACTGCGGCAACATTTTCTAATAGTCAAGCCTTTAGCAACGAGGTTCGCACAGATTGGTATGGTCCAACCAAAAATAAACTCACACAACTAAAAGGTAAAGTAGAAGATGGAAAAATTATTATTTCCGGTAATTTTAAAAGTGATGTGCCCGTTACAGACATTGTGGTTTGGCACGACCCTTACCCAGCAGGAGGCAATAAAGATTATGATGCAATTGCGTGGAACACAAAACCCGTTGGTACGGACAGTCTGTATGTAGAAAATTCATTATCAGAATTTTTTAAATTGGAAGGCGAATACCAGCTCAGAATCCGTTTTTATCACGAAAACGGAACGCAGAACACCTACAGTTATGAGTATGAATTTAAAAATGGTGTTTCTAATATAGAAGTCATCGATAGCAAAAAAACAATCCATCCAACAAACTGGAAAATTATTGAAGTCAACAGTCAAGAAGAAGATGGACCAGCAAGTAATATATTAGACGGTTACCAAGATACCTTTTGGCATACCGAATATAGAAATAGCCTACCTAATTATCCGCATTATTTTGTTTTAGACAGAAATGAAACCACTGCCATAAATGGTTTTGCTTTTGGCAATCGGGACAATTTAAACGGCGTTATAAAAGACTTCGAAATTTGGGGTAGTAACACCAATGGTAACTGGCAAAAAATAGGCGATTATAGCTTGAAAAGACAACAAAACCACCAATTTATAGACTTGCCAGATAACACTACTTATAGGTATTTTAAAATAAAAATTATAAACGGCCATGGCGATTTTAAATACACGCATTTGGCAGTTTTAGCTACTTATTAATCAAGTCATGTAATACTTAAACACATTTAATAAGCTGATTGAAAAAATTTTTGAATTTAATTTGTCAGGTTGAGTCTGTCGAAACCGAACTGGATTATCAATACGTTAAAATATTTCGACAAAGCCTGTGTTGAGTGCCGTTGAAGTACTCAATACGATATAGAATTAGACTTTTCAGACAGCTTCTTTTATATGCCTATTAACATTAAGAATCTATGCAACTTACCACACTTGTTTTGCAGTTTGCCCGAAACTGGTTTTTTAAAACCAACCGTTACCGTTCTTTTGTGGTGTAAACAAGTGAATATGTCATTATGAAAAGAATAATAGCACTTATTTTAATTTTTGTTGTAACCCAACTAATTATTCAGTCAAACAATCGATTATCATTGTCTAATAGAGTGGCAATTGAAAATTATAAAAACCCCAAAGATGATAATTGGGAATATATAAAATATCGGCTATTTGATGGAAAAACAGAGTCTGTTTATAAAATTAATCCTCTTATGGATGATGGGCCAATATTATTAGAACTTAACAGAGCTACAAAACTAGATAGTATTGCTGTACAAGAAATAATGGAAGACTTAAGGGCTCTACTTCCGCTCAAAACTATTGAATATTTAGATGATTATGCAGGCGAAAAAATTTCCAATACAAGTAAATATAAAAATGATTGGGAGAAAAAAATTAAGGATATTCCGTACCATAGATTACGATATTCTGTTGTACCATTAAGTTTTGAAATAGCAGATAGGTCAACATTTGGTGCCAAAATAAAAACAGTATTATCCGATGGAAGTAGCATTGAAAGGTCTAATAAGATTAAAGAAGAAGGTTTTAAAAGAGAACCTAATAGTGTTTGGTTCTTTTTTAAAGATTCTATTTCATACGAAAAAAGAAAACAATACATACAATATGAGTTTTTGAGAACGCTTTGTTTTATTCATCCTAATGATTTAAATTCATATGCTGATATTGCTAATAAGGGGGTGTATTTTTCTCAAGATTATGTGCCTCAATACGCTAAATTTAATGAGCAAGATAAATTTTTACTTCAAAAGCTATATTCAGAAAATTTTAATGAACAATTCAAGGAGTATATGTACGCAAATTATCCTTGGAGGTATGCGAGTAATTTTTTAAACAAAAAATTAACGAAAGCAAAAGCGTTAATAATCATTGTAGGAGTAGGAATTTTGGTTTTCATCTTACTCTTTGGGTATTTTCAAAATAAGAAATTCAAGTATTCGTTTTTAAATTATTTTTATCCGATATTATTTATAATGTTGAATCTTGCGTATTTCATACAAATTTATGGTTATATAATAGATATAAACTCTACAATCACCTGGATAGAATCTCTATATATGATTGTTGGTGCAACTGTCTTTACTGTTATAATTTCTTTATCATTATGGTTATTTGACAACCTCATAAAAAAGCAAAATCTGAATTTCACTTTACAATTGGTTTTAAAAGTTATATTTACTTTTGTTGCTTTTAATATTCCAATGTTAGCAGTTGGAAAAGGTATTATACAAAACTTTCAATTTCAAGAATCTTATGCTCCAATACTATTTATATGGATTGCACTAGCTTTTGGAAGAGGTTTACTCATCTACCTAAATCACATGGCCCAATCTCTAGTAAACGAAAAAGACGTAGAATTAAGCCGATTAAAAGAAGCAAACACCCAATCGGAATTAAAATTATTACAATCGCACATCAATCCGCATTTTTTGTATAATGCTTTAAATTCCATTGCAGGTTTGGCGTATAAAAGCCCGGAGAAAACAGAAAAAATGGCCTTGTCCTTATCTAATTTATTTCGCTATTCCATTAATAAAAAAGGGCAACAAATGAGCACCGTAAAAGAAGAAGTGCTTATGGTGCAAAACTATTTAGAGATTGAAAAAATCCGTTTTGGCGAGCGATTAACATTTATTTTAGAGGTTGAGAAAACGCTGGAAAATGAAGCAATACCCATGTATATTTTACAACCTTTGGTTGAAAATGCCATAAAACACGGTGTGTCCCAAATTAGAGGCGAAGGCCTTATTGTATTGGAGATTAAACAGGAAGACGACAATTTATTAATTCGAGTTATCGATAATGGTCCTGATTTTGAAAATGGATTGGTAAGTGGCCACGGCTTGCAAACGGTTTACGATTTATTGCGTTTAAGTTATGGCGACAAAGCATCTTTACATTGGGAGAATGCACCTGCAAAACATATCTCGATTATAATTCCAAAAAATTAAATAATGCAAAAAATATATAAAACCATTATTATTGACGATGAGCCACCAGCACGGGAACGCTTGCTGAAATTATTGAAAAGTTTCCCAGACACCTTTCAAGTCATCGCCCTTGCAGAAGATGCTATTGACGCTCAAGAAAAAATTGAAGTGCTAAAGCCAGACCTTATTTTCTTGGATATTGAAATGCCAGAAGTATCGGGTTTTGATTTATTGAAGCGTTTAAAAACCATTCCAATCGTTATCTTTTGTACGGCTTACGACCAGTATTCCTTAAAAGCGTTCGACACCAATAGTATCGATTATTTATTAAAACCCGTAAGTTTGGAGCGATTGCAACAATCGGTCAACAAATTAAAACTGTTTAGTGACCATACAACCTCGCAAAATGTTTTGGCTTTATTAGAAGAATTAACGTCTAAAAAAGAAGCCAAAAAAATGACTTCCATTACCGTAAAAAAAGGCGATACGCTCATTATTATAAAACTGGAACATATCAGCTATTTTAAAGCAGACGACCGCTATGTGGCGCTGCATACCAAAGATGGGCGTTATTTAATTGAAGATTCTTTATCGGGTTTAGAACAAAAACTACCGGACTATTTTTTAAGAGTGCACAAGGGCTTCATTATTAATACGGAGTTTGTAAAAAACGTTCAAAAATATTTTAATAGCAGATTCATTATCACCTTAAGTGATTCAACAGCCATAACCACGGGCAGAAGTTATAATGATGCTGTAAAACGTTGGATGAATTTGTAATATGACCTCAAAATCATCCCAAATAAATAATCAGAATGATTGTCCGTAATGTAACATAATTAGTTCGTCACCCTGAACTTGTTTCAGGGTCGCATGCCACAAATAGCATGGTTTTTTGCCACAAATACACGAATAAAACCAAAAATAATTATTCGTGTATTGGTGGCATTTTTAAAACCTTTTACAGCATACCTTTCCATGTTATAATAATTCCAAAATAATATATTATAAAAGATGGTATTTACATCTTCCCAATGGTGAAAATATGCTGCTTCAAGATCAACTAAACTAATTCAAAAACGTATTGATTATGGCTCTAATATCTTTTCTGCTAGCCTTATTATCTAAAGCGAATAAATGCTGATGCAACATTTTGCCATCAACTTTACTTTTTAATTTCACTTCCTTGTTTTCCGCAAAAACCTTATCCCATTCTTGCTTTACTTTTTTCCAAACTTTATTGTTTTCTTTCCACCAATCTCTGGCAACTTTACATTTTTCATCAGCTACTTTGGTGTATATATTATAGCCTTTTTCTTGGGCTAAAAGGATGTCGTCTTTACCGGTTTCCCTTATAATTTTGTCGTTATCTTGTTCGTGCAACCAACCATAGTCTGTAAGTTTTACGGCATTGCCTCTGGCCAAAATGTTGTAATCGCTTCTTTTTGAGTATTCACGTCTGGGAAGCGGTGCATCGGTTCTGTTTTCCCAAAAACGCTTTCCATCAACATGAACCCAAGTAGCCGATCCGGAATACCTCGGGCTATCATCTACTTGATACACTTTTTGTGCCCATTGCCCCTTTACCTGTTCTTCTGAAAGTTCTTTAACGCGCCATGTGTTTTTGGCGGTATAATCAAATACGTTTTGGTTTTGAAACTGCCAATCTTGTCGCCAATGTTTTATAATCATGGTATCGTTTACAACCAACAAGTGCTGTATGCTTATTTCATCATCTTTATCGGTTATCAATTCTGCCCATTCTAATGCGTGGGCTCTGTAATCATAAGCTTTTTCGTAGGCGATATCCGGTGAAAACGTTTCGGCGTATTTAAACTTAATTTCATAGCAACCGCACATATCTTTTATCGCTTTCTGGTCTTTTTCTTTTTTGGTTTGCCCATATGTTACTAGAGAAAATGTTAAAAGTAATAATGGTAAAAGTGTTAATCGTTTCATTTTAAATGGTTTGTTTTTTATGATTAAAAAAAATTGAAAATTTATTTATTCTTATTTAGACTGAATAAAAATAACCTATATATTTGCGACAAATTTAATCAAGAATGATTCTAAATAAAAAATATTTTTGCATTTATTTTTCGCTTTTTTTTCTCAGTTATTCGGTTTCCCAAGAATCCATAAACGTTTTAACCGATTCAACTAAAACTGAAAATTTAGATGAGGTTATTATCACGGCTACAAGAACCATTAGGCAATTATCGTCGTTACCAATGCCTGCACAAATCATTTCGAAAAAAGACATAAAGCGCTCAAATTCAATACGATTAAACGATATTTTAAACGAGCAAACCGGACTGATTACCGTTCCGGATTTTGGTGGTGGAGAAGGGATTCAACTCCAAGGTTTAGACTCGCAATACACCTTAATAATGGTTGATGGTGTACCACTTGTTGGGCGATCTGCCGGGACTTTAGACCTTAGTAGAATTACCGTTGGCAACATCAAACAAATAGAAATCGTTAAAGGGGCATCGTCCAGTTTATACGGTAGCGATGCGCTTGGAGGCGTTATAAATATTATTACCGAAACGCCAAAAACAGGTTTTAAAGGTGATATAAATTATAGGATAGGCACGTTTAATACCAACGATTTAAGTACTACAATCAATTACAAAAACAAGAAACTTAAAGCTGGTATTTTTTTAAACAGATACATTAGCGATGGTTATGATTTGAATAAAAATGATGATTTAAACACTGTTGATCCATTTAAAAATTACACTATAAATACCAAAGTGACTTTTGATTTTTCTGAGGCGACCAACCTGTTTATCGCTGGTAAATATTACACCCAAAATCAAGATTACAACGCATCATCAACCTTAAAGGGCGAAAGCGCTATAAACGAGTGGAATACGCATTTGAAATTAAGCCATGCCTATTCTGAAAAATGGAGCAGTTATTTTGAATTTTATACCACACAGTATAAAGCTAAAGATTTTTTGAATGACGAAAACGGTAGCAGGTTTAGCGATAGTTATTACAACCAATTATTAATTCGCCCTGAAATTCGAAGCACTTATAAGCTAAACCATGCAAATAACTTTATTGGCGGTTTGGGGTTTAATCACGAAACTTTAAATAGAACCGGTTTTATGGTGCAACCCGAGTTTAATTCGCCATATGTTTACCTGCAATATGACGGCGATTTAACCGAAAAGCTCAACCTTATTTTGGGCGCACGTTTTGATAGCCACAACAAATACAAATCGCAATTTAGTCCCAAAGCGGCGATACGCTATGAGATAAACGATAAGTTCGCTGTAAAAAGTTCGGTTGGATACGGTTTTAAGGCACCAGATTTTAGGCAACTGTATTTTAATTTTACCAATGCCACGGTGGGCTACACGATTTTAGGATACAACGCCGTGTCTACAACCATTCCAGAGTTAGAATCGCAAGGTGAAATAGCGAATATTGTTGTTCCTATTTCAGAATTTGAAGCGGAATTGCATCCAGAAAATTCAATAAGCATAAATGTTGGGCTTGATTATAAACCATCTTCTGCCATTAAATTGGAATTAAATCTGTTTAGAAATCATATTGACGATTTAATCGATACCCGGGTTATTGCAACTAAAACCAATGGCCAAAATGTGTTTAGCTATTACAATGTGAATCAGGTTTATACCCAGGGATTAGAATTTAATGCCACTTGGAAACCCGTAAATCAAATAAAAATATCGGGCGGTTATCAATTATTATTTGCCAAAGATGAAACTGCCGAAAAAGCATTTAAAAACGGACAGGTTTTTGCCCGCGAAAATCCCAGCTCGCCATCGTTTCAACTTAAAAAGCAGGATTATTTCGGTTTGTACAACCGCTCCCGACACATGGCAAATCTTAAGCTGTTTTATAACATACCCCAATGGGATTTAGACACCAACATAAGAGGAACTTACCGAAGTAAATACGGGTTGTTTGACGCCAACGGGAACACCTATTTAGATGTTTATGACGATTTTGTTGATGGCTATGCCATTATCGATTTCGCTCTTAACAAAACCATTTATAAAAACTACCAATTAGGTTTTGGGGTTGATAATCTATTCAATTTTACAGACACACAAAACATCAGCAATATTGCTGGCAGAATTATATACGGAAAATTAAATATTCAATTTTAAATACATAAACACTATGAACACCATTAAAACAACTCAACTCGTAATTTTATTAACAATATTTATAGGCTTCACATCTTGTAGCGATGATGATTCCCCACCATTATTAGAGGTAGCATCCGAAAGCGTTACCAATTTACACGCCCCACAAACAGGTGGTCAAGGCCAACCCGTTTCGGGCACATTTACAAAGTTTAATTTTGCAACAGGACAAACAACAACTAGCGATACCAATTGGGATATTGCCTTTAGAGGCACTTCGATTATTGTAAATGGCGGAACAACTTTAGGAACAACCGACGAGCCAAACCGTACAGGAAACGCAGCGGTGTACATTGCCAACGGAACCATGGCTTCTGTAACAAATGTTGACACAGCTTTATTTGAACAAGATTCCGATACGGGTTATGCCATTTCAACAGGAAGCGGCAATAGCTGGTACACTTACGCTGGTCCGCCAACACATTTGATTACGCCAACACCAGGGAAAATATTGGTTTTTAAAACGCACAATGGGCTTTACGCCAAAGTTGAAATTTTAAGTTATTATAAAGATGCACCGGCAAACCCTGATGCTTATGCAGATGAAACACCGTACTATACTTTCAACTATGTTTTTCAACCTAATACGGGTGTAACTACTTTTTAAACATGAAAAAATCAATTAATATTTTAGTTATTGCATGTCGTCTTTTTTTAGGAGGATTTATGATTTATGGAGGGATTCAAAAATTCAACAAACCAATGCCCGAACCCATTGAAGTTGTTGAAAAAGCTCAAAAATTTGCAGCACCTGAAAAGGTTAACACCCTGCAAAAAATCCTTTATATAAATGGCGCAAAACAAACAGGCTATTTTTGGGAAGTTTTAGGTATTTGCGAATTATTATTCGGATTGCTTTTAATTATTCAAGGCACAGGATTTATTGGCGCTTTGTTTTTGTTGCCGATAACCTTGCACATTTTCTTATTTCATTTGTTTTTAGAACCAGATGACATTGAAGAGCTTGTACAAACGGGTGCTTTGTTTGCCATTAACATTGGTTTGGTAATGCGCGAAAAAGAAAAATGGAAACATTTACTTTGGATAAAACCCATTTAAGTTAATCATAAAGAGGCTGCCTGAAAAGTCAATTTCTACTCTTAATGTCACATTGAGCGCAGTCGAAATGCATTGGTTTTTATATCATTAAAACTTCGACTGCACTCAGTTTGACACAAAAAAACCACTCGAAAGAGTGGTTTTTTTGTTTTAATCTAAATGATAAATTTCCATAATATCCTTTAAATATTTTTCGAAGTCAATCTTCAAATCAATGAGTTTTCCAGTGCTAATATCAAACACCCAACCATGTACTACCAAGCCTCGATCTCTGAACGCCTTTTGTACGGCTGCTGTTTTAATTAAATTAACACATTGTTCCTGTACATTAAGCTCTACAAGTCTGTCATATTTTTTATCTTCATCTTCTATGGCATTTAATTCGTCTTTATGAATTCTATACACATCGCGAATGTTACGCAACCAGGGGTTTAAAATACCTAAATCTGCCGATTGCATTGCCGCTTTTACACCACCGCAAGCATAATGCCCGCAAACTACAATTTGTTTAACTTTTAAATGGTTAACCGCATAATTAACAACCGACATTACGCTTAAGTCTATGCTTATAACCATATTGGCTATGTTGCGGTGTACAAAAACCTCGCCCGGACCAAGTCCCATTAAATCTTCGGCAGTAACCCTACTATCGCTGCACCCTATATATAAGAGTTCTGGGGTTTGGCCTTTACCGAGTTCTTCAAAATAATTGTCTTGAACATTTAGTTTATTTTTAATCCACTTTTCGTTGTTCTCAAATACTTTTTTTAAATCCATTATTAATAGTTTTTTTCGTTAACATTTTGTTTGATCCATTTCACACAGTCTTCAAATTTAGGGAAAATATGTGCTTCTGGAATAAAGTCCGGGATAATATCAATACGTTCCATCATATATCGTGGCTGTTTCAATAAGCCCACAAAAAGAACTTCAATATTTTTCTTTTTTAAATCTTGCAGCATGTCTTCCATGGCATATAATCCCGATTGATCCATGTACTGCATGCGCCCTAATCGCATAATAACATAAGTTGCCGTATCTGGAATTTGCAAGGTAAGTTGTTGAAATTCGCTTGTGGATCCAAAAAACAAGGGCCCTTTTAAATGTTTGATAAATACGTGTTCTTTTAAATGATCTGGAAAATTAATTTCGTCTTTCCACACTTCTTCTTTAAGTGTTTTTACATCGCTTCGGCCAGCCGTTAAATCGCCTATTTTTTTCATAAACATCAATGAGGCAATTACCAACCCAATACCTACGGCGTAAACCAAGTTCCAAAAGGTTGAAAGTAACAATACGATTAACATTATTACCACTTCCGAGCTTAGTTTTAAGGTGCCTAGTTTTATGTCTTTTGGCAAACTTGGTATGGCTTTTAAGCCTTTATAATCCATCACGCCAATACCTACGGTAATTAAAATTCCTGCTAAAACCGCTGCCGGAATTTGTGATGCAATGGGGCCTAAACCGAGTAAAATAATAAACAGCAAAACACCGGCAATCATGCCCGATAGTTTTGTTTTTCCACCCGAAGTAATATTTACTACCGTTCTAATTGTTGCTCCAGCCCCAGGAATCCCACCAAATATAGCGGCAACACTATTACCAATACCTTGACCGACCAATTCTTTATTCGGTTTGTGTTTGGTTTTGGTCATATTATCGGCAACCACACTTGTAAGCAACGAATCAATGGCACCTAATAATGCCAATGTAAGTGCTGTAAAAATATACGGTGAAATACTGTTGAATGTAAAGGATGTAAATATTTCTAAGTTTGGTACAGGGAGGCCGCTTGGGATTTCTTCAATTGGTCTGTAATTTAAGCCAAAGCCAACTGCTATTCCAGACATTACAATTAAAGCAACCAATGTACTTGGAACAGCTTTTGTAATGCGCTTAAACCCGTAGATTATAAAAATGGTTCCTAAGGCTAAAAGCAATTCTAACCAATTTATGTTCTGTAGCGCACGAGGCAAGGCTTTAATAGCGCCAAGTGCACCTGATGCTTCTTTGGCTGCAAGTGTTTGCGATTCTTTTAAAATAGCCTCTTGCGAAACCTCTCCCGCTCTTGCAATGGTTTCTTTAAAATCCTCGAGAACCAAAATACCCTCGCCGGCTTCTTCCTTTAAAATGTTTTCGAGAATAACCTCTTCGGCCTGTGGTTTAAATTGGTTTACAAATTCTACATCTTCTTTTGGATAATAACCTATAGACGGTAAAATTTGAGTGAGTAAAATAATAACCCCGATGGCTGTCATAAATCCGGAAACTACCGGATACGGAATGTATCTAATGTACTTTCCAAGACCCAAAGCACCTAAGCCAATCTGCATTAATCCCGCAAGTAAAAATACGGTTAAAATAACGGGTAAAGCTTTGTTTACGTCACCATCGTTAGTAGCGATAATACCTGCAATTACTACCATACTTACCGCCGTCATTGGTGCTGTTGGTCCAGATATTTGGGTGTTTGTTCCGCCAAAAAGAGCGGCAAAAAAGCTGATAAAAATGGCGCCGTACAATCCAGCTGTTGGCCCTAATCCTGAGGAAACCCCAAAAGCCAGAGCTAATGGTAAGGCTACAATTCCGGCCGTAATACCGCCAAAGGCATCACCTTTAAAATTTGAAAAAAAGTTTTTCATTGTTTTTTATAATTGATTTACTTTTTAGTAAATATTTTGATTACCGTGGCTACTATCAATAAAATATGATAGCTATTTCCATGGTTGTTTGTTTGAACAAGGTTTTGTTCTGAAATTAAAAAACTATGAAATAAACTCGGGAGGTGGAGAAATAAGGTTTAAGTGTGGTTTGGGGTAGTTTTTAAAGTAATACCCTAAATTGTTTTCAATGGAAGTAAAAGCTAAGTCGGATTCGTTGCCTTTTTCATTTGAAAATACAATTTTGAATCCTTTTTCCTCTTCTTCAGCAGTCGAGAAAATTATGGAAACATCAATAGTGTCATCAACTATGGTTATAACCGTTGGTGCAGCTATAAACGCTATAAAGATTATTGAAAAAAATATTGATATTCCTTTTTTTGACATTCAAATGATGCTTTTATGGGCGCAAATATAGCCTTTTTTACTTTTATTTTGTTTTATATAAATTAAAAATCATTCAACAATTTAATATCGTTGGAAGAAATCCATCCAGTTTTGCCATCGGCCAGTTTAATTTTTTTCCATTCATTTACGGTATCTAAAACCTGAACTTTAGTGCCTTCGTGCAGTCTAAAAGATTCTTCGCTTCTGGAGTTCGGCTCGCTTTTTACTTTGCTTTCCTGTGCAAAAACAATGGCGGGTTTATTCTTTTTATCGATATTAAATTTATGAAAGGCAAACGTTAAAGAAACACACATTAAAAACAAACTGGTTAAACTGCCTATAAAAGCGAGACGTTTGTTTATGGTTGAATACGCAAAATAATAGATTAAAAATAGTATGACAAAACAGAGCACCAAAGCAACCGATATTTTTGCCCAAACATCGTAAGCCATCATGTTTGTTGTGCTTTTGATGAATTTGGAAATACCGGATTCCGGAACAACATCAATAGCATCAATGGTCATGTTTTTTGCAAAAGCCATGTTGTTTTTTATTTCATCGTCATGAGGCGACAGCAGTAAGGCTTTTTCGTAAAAGTAAATACTGGGCGCTATGTTATTTAATTTATAATGCGCATTGGCTAAGTTAAAATACAGTTCGGTAGAGTGGTTTCCCGTCTCTAAAATGGCGGTGTATTTATCTATGGCTTCGGCATATTTCCCTTGATTGTACAGGGTATTTGCTTCCTCGAAAAGTACGTTGTTTTGAGCTACTGAAACTACAGATAGTAAAAATATTAGTATGTGAATTAGTGGTCTCATTTATAATTTTATAATAAAAATGGATTCCTGCCTTCGCAGAAATGACAAATCTTTATCTAGCTTGTTTATCAATTAACGAAATGGTTTTTGCGGCCTTTTCATAATCTTGCTGCATTTCTACATTGGTAATTGGTGTGTAACGTGCCAATTCGCAGTTTTTAATAATGCTTACAAAATCTGAAATTACAATGTCATCTACTTGTTTGTCTTTTAATAAATCAATCACTTTATCTTTACTCAAATCGCTGGTTTCTATATGCAATTTGGCTTTCAAATAATTGTGCAACGCTTTTTCCAAGGCAATATAAAAAGCTTCTTTATTTCCCAATGCTTTTTTGGCATTGCCTAAATATTTTTTGGCTAATCTATCGGCTTTTCTTATTCTGTTTCCGTAAACATCGGCATCTCGGGTTGCTTTTTTCTTTCTGATAATTATGGCCAACGGAATGGCTAAAAACGGCAACAATAAGGCACTCCAAAATAATGGTGTTTTAAAGAAATATGTCGATTTTATAGATGAAAAACTCGTATTTGTTTTTATAAATGCGAATTGGTCGTTGTTTAAAACTACACGCTGTTTCCCTACATTTATACTAGTTGTATTGGAATTTGAATCGTTATTAAGCGGACCTTCCAAAACGTCGATTATAATTTCATCAGAGGATAATCTTTTATAGCTTTCGGTCTTTAAATCGAAATATGAAAATGAAATACTAGGTATGGGATATTTACCTTTATATTGAGGCACAACAGTGTAACTGTCGGAGATATTCCCTTGCATACCAGACAGGTTTGTTTTAACATTTTCGGTGTGTTCTGGCTCGTAAACCTCTAATGAACTTGGTAATGATACTTTAGGTAATTTAAACAATTTTAGGTTGCCTTTTCCGCTTACACCAACCTTTACTTGAAACGATTCTGAAGCATCCAATTCGGTTTTTGAAGCCGATACATTAAAGTTAAAATCACCAACTGCTCCAGTAAAATCTACTGGTTTTCCTTTTTCCGGTAAGGGTTTAACATGGATTGTTTTACTACCGGCCGAAACGGTTCTATGTGCCCGTGTCATTAATCGACTTCCAAAAATGTCGCGTCTATTTGTTGGCACTTGCACCGTAATATCCAAACTTAAAGGCTCTAAGTTTAATTTACCTGTTTTCTGTGGATAGAGTACTGTTTTACGTAACACTAAAAAGCGATAATCTTCACCTTTATACGTGCCATTTTGGACTTTTTGCCCTTTCATGTCTATGTTCTGACTCCAAAAATCGTTATATCTTGGGCTATCAATTTCGCGCCAATTATCCACGCCTGTGTTTGGTGAAACATACAATTTGTAAACAACCGTAATGGCTTCGTTTAAATACGGGTTTGTTTTCGAAATTTCGGCGACCAAATGGATGTTTTCCGAAGCGACATAATTTGGGTCGTTAGGGTCTTTGGGTTTATCAACGGCGGCCGTAACTACAATGTTTACGGGCAAGGTTTTATAGGTCTCGTCATCAACAGAAATCGTGGCTTGATTAATTGTAAAATTGCCCTGTTTTTTAGGCGCCAAAAAATAGCTGTATGTTTTTTTATACGATCGAACGCCATTAATCCACGAGTTGCTTACCGATTGGTTTGGACCGCCAACAACCGTAAACCCACTAAAGCTTGGCGGGTTAAAGTTGTCGCCATCTTGATTCATTTCAAAATCGACACGCAAACGCTCGTTTACGCCTAATTTCTTTTTACTAACCTTGGCTTCAAACTTTACCTGCGAAAACGTAAAGCTTGTAACAAACATTAGTATTAAAATGGATATGTATGTTTTTAATTTCATTTTTCTTTTCAAAATGGATTCCTGCCTGCGCGGGAATGACAATAATGATTTACTGTTTCTTTAATCGTTTCAACTTCGGTCATGCAACTTTTAACTTTTTCATACCTACAAGGTTTTTAAAACCTTGCAGGAAACGACCACTAAAAGCAGGTTTCAACTTCCAGCTACCAACTTCTAGCTTCTTTACCAGTCCTTTTCGGTTTTTACTTTAACGCCTTTCTGTTTTTCGGCATTCATTTTTTCTTGCACCTTTTTTTCTTGGTTATTCATGGCCTCCAATAAACTCTTTATTTGTTGTGGCGATAATTGTCCGGGTTGCGGCTTCGGTTTTTGCTGTTCTTTTTTCTTGTCGTCTTCTCCTTTTCCTTTGTCTTCTTTTTCGTCTTTAGGCTTTCCTTCGTCGTCTTTTTTGTCGTCGCCTTCTTTTTTATCCTCGTCGCCTTCGTCTTTTTTATTGTCTTTGTCTTCGCCCTCTTTATCCTTGTTATCTTCGTTCTCTTTCTTTTCCTGGTCTTTGTTCTCGTCTTTGTTATCCTTGTTTTCGTCGTCTTTATTCTGGTCTTTTTGCTGCTCTGCACATTCCTTTGCCAATCCTAAATTATAGCGTGTTTCATCGTCGGCAGGGTTGTTTCTCAAGGCACTTTTATAGGCCTCAACCGCTTCTTTGCACTTTTTGTTCTGCATTAAAATATTGCCGATATTATGAAATGCCTTGTGCTTTTCGGCTTTCGATTCTGCATTTTCGGCCGCTTGTTGATGACGGTATAAGGCTTCCTCATAATTCCCTTTTTTGTAATACGAATTTCCTAAGTTGTATATGCCTGCAACACTTGTTGGTTGCTCCGATATGGCTTTTCTGTAGGCCATTTCAGCCGAAACAAAATCGTCTTCATTTACTAAGGTATTGCCTTCGTACACATAGTTATTGGCTTTTTTTAATGCCATTAACTGCTCTTTTTCCTGTGCAAAAGAAAAGGCTGTAAACAAGGTTAATATAAATATGGTTATGTGTTTCATTTTTATCGATTCTAAATTCTAATATAGAAAACCTTTCAGTTTAAGTTCGTTAAAAATTTTATAAATGTTTATTAATAATAGCTTAATTCATCTGGTTTTCGCTTTACTGAAACAAGTTCAGCACAGGTCGTGGAAATTACAATTTCAACGGCTGATTTGAAACATGTTTCAAGCGATACTTTACAAGTTTTCGTTAAACAGATTCAATTTTTTCAACCATGCTGTTTTGCGTTCTAAAAGAAAAATATCCAAAAGCAAAAAGAAAATACCAAAGCCCAAAAACCATTGAAATTGGTCTTTATATTCGGAAAATTGTTTGGCTTCAAACTCGGTTTTATCCATTTTATTTAGTATTTCCCTAATGTTTTCAACCACATCGCTGGTGTTTTTTCCGTTAATATAAGCGCCTTTGGCTTCTGCGGCAATGTTTTTAAGCGTTTCTTCGTTTAGCCGTGTAATAACCGTTTCGCCTTGGCTATCCTTTTTATAATTTAAAATAATACCATTGCGTTTTTCGGGAATGGGACCGCCCTTTACATCGCCAACGCCAATGGTAAAAATCCGAATACCTTCTTTATTAGCTTCTTCGGCAAGTGCAACGGCACCTTCGCCGTGGTCTTCGCCATCCGAAATAATAATGAGTACACGGTTGGTTTGCTGCTCGTCATCAAAATAGGTTTTCGCCAATTTAATGGCCTCGTCAATGGCCGTTCCCTGCGATGATAGCATATCGGTATTCATGTTGTTTAAAAACATTTTGGCCGAAGCATAATCTGTGGTTATGGGCAATTGCGGAAATGCTTTTCCAGCGTAAGCGATAATACCCACGCGGTCGCTTGCCAAATTATTTATGATTTGCGTAACCAATTGTTTCGATTTTTCCAGTCGGTTTGGAGCAATATCTTCGGCGAGCATACTTTTTGAGACATCGACGGCAAAAACAATATCGACACCTTCGCGTTTAACGGTTTCTAACTTTGTTCCGATTTTCGGGTTTACCATAGCCAAGGTCAAACATGCAAATGCCAAACTTAAAACCACTATTTTTAAAATGGATTTGAACAACGACCTATTTGGACTTAATCTTTTAAGCAGCTTTTTGTCGGCAAACCTATTCTGTGCTTTGTGTTTCCAGATTTGAAGCACAAAAAAGAACAGGATTATTACCGGAATAATTCCCAGTGCCCAAAACCATATTTTTTCTTCTAACTGCATGCTTTTAAAAATTCCAATAATTAAATTCCAAATAACAAAAATTTAAAGGTTTTCGCTTTCGCGGAAACAAACTCTATACAAAACTTCTAAAAAAGGTAAAGCGCAATAGCAATTCCAAAAGCAATAATGCTCCTGCTAAAAGGACTAATGAACGATACTTTTCTTCGTAATTATAAAATTTGAACTCTTCAATTTCTGTTTTTTCAAGCTTGTTTATTTCACTATAAATTTCTTCTAACTTCTTGTTGTTGGTCGCCCTAAAATATTTTCCGCCCGTAACTTGGGCAATTTCTTTGAGCAATTCTTCATCTATTTCAACTTGTGCACGTGCATATTGAAAATTACCATTTGATAATATACTCACGGGAGTTAGCGCGGTGCCATTGGTTCCTATACCAATCGTGTATGTTTTTATATCGTATTCCAAGGCTAATTCGCTGGCTATTTTTGGGTCTATAAACCCGGAATTGTTAACGCCATCGGTTAATAAAATAATAACCTTACTGGAAGCTTTACTGTCTTTTAACCTGTTAACCGAGGTTGCCAACCCCATGCCAATGGCCGTGCCACCTTCAATAATCGTATTGTATTTTATATCTGCCAAGGACCTTAGTACTATCGATTTGTCGCTTGTAATGGGTGTTTTGGTAAAGCTTTCGCCGGCATATTCAACCAAGCCAATTCTGTCATTTGGTCTGCCTTTAATAAATTCGGCTGCTACTTTTTTTAAGGCTTCCAATCGATTTGGCGATAAATCTTTAGCCAGCATACTTGCCGAAACATCAATGGCCATCACAATATCAATACCTTTGGTGGTTTTCGTTCTTGTTGATACATCAACCGTTTGCGGTCTAGCAATGGCAGTTATTAATAAGGCCAAGGCAATCAATCTGAAAACAAATAGCAAATGCTTTACTTTTGGCAACCACGAATTTGTGGTTTTAAAACCTTTTAAGCTCGATATTTTTAATTCGGCTGTTTGCTTTTTATGTTTTAGCACATACCACAATATGGCTAAGGGCAACAGTAGCAGCAACCAAAACAGTTCTTTATTTAAAAATTGAATTCCCTCAAACATTATTCTTCTGCTTCTTTTAGTTCTACTGAATTTAAAATACGCTCAACCATTTGGTCTGCATATGTATCATTTTCTGCGCTTGTAATTATAATTTGTTGCAAAACGCTATTCGAGGCAAACTGAAGCATGGTATAATTTCCACTTTGAAGTTTTTCAGAAGTGAGGCTTGGTATTTTTAATGTCCCCGATGTTTTCAATCCTTCGGCACCGTTTGGCGTTGTAAATTTATCTCTTAAAACCACAATGTCTTTGGCGCCTTTTGCTTCAAAGCCTTTAAGGCTGTTTTCTGAAACCTTTTCTAAATCTATGTTGTTTTCTCCAGCATTGTTCAACACGGTTGTACTTACGGTTACCGAAAAGAAATCCAAAAGCGTACCGTAGCTAAACGCCGAAACGGACACGTTGCTTTTTTCTTCCTCGGTCATAGGCACCTCAACGCGCTTTAAAACTTTAGGAGTTGAAATGGTTATTGGCGGAAACCCGTAAGCGCTGGTTACCCAATTACCTTCTAAAAGCTCTTTGCTTTCGTGCCCGATAATGGTGTCTTTAACATAGCTGAAACCGTATTTTAAGCCAAAACCAACAAAGGTTGCCATGAGTAAAAACACGCCAATAGCAATGGTAACCATAACTTTTTTACGCTTCTTTTTGCGCTCTTGTTCTTCTTTATATTTTATATCTAGCAGCTTCTCTTCTTCGGTTGGTTCGGGCAATGCTTCCTTAACATTATCAATTTCAATATCAATGGTATTTCTATCTAATTTAGCCAATTCAACGTCTGGAGCGGATTTAGCGAATTTTACTAAATCGGCACGTTTTAAAATGCTTTCAAGTTTTTTAATATCGTCTTTACTAATATCAACCTGGTTGCCATCTTTTAGTAAATTAAGTCGGCTTATCAATTCGTCCGTGGTGCTTTCTAAAGCGCGGTCGTAAACTTTTTCATCAAGATATTTTCTGATGATAAATGTGAGCTCAGAATAGTAATCCTTAAAGTTTTCGTGTTCTAAATAATGGCTTTCGTCAAGCTTTTTTAATGCTAATTTTGCTCTGTCGTAAGGTGGCAATAAGGCAATTTGTTCTTCCTCTGAAAGTGGTTTTTTCCGCCAAATAAACCAATAGATTAAAAACCCGATAATGCTAATTATGAGAAGTGTTAGCAGTACATATTTCCACCAATTACTTCCGCTTTTATACACCTCAATAATGGGTTTGATATCGTACAAGCCTTGTTTTGTGGTATCGACAACAATATTGTGCACCTCAACTTTTAACGAATCGGTAAAAATGGTTTTATCGCCAATAATAATTTTTTGCCTCGGAATGGTGTACGAGCCCGAATCGAATTGTGTTAAACCGTATTTTTTTATAAGATTGAATTTGTCGTTGTTTTTTAAGGTATCCACTTTATAGGATTCAATCATTTCCAAAGGCGAAAAGGTTTGGCCTTCGGGAAACACAACTAATTTTGTAGAGTCGGTTTCCACTTGAATACTGTAAGTGATTTGCTCTCCGATTTTTATAGAAGTTGAATCGATTGCCGAAGTAACTTGGGCAAAAGTGAAAAAAGAGCATAGAAAAAAGAAAAGAAAGCTAGAAACTCGAAGCCTGAGGCCTGAATTTTTCTTGCGCATATCTTTTATATTTATCTTAATTTTATTTTCCATTTTTGCTTTCTTCATGCTTGTTGCTTCGCATTTCGTGCCCATTACCCTCTTCTTTTAAAATAGCCCAACAACTTTTTTACGTAGCTTTCATCAACACGACAATCAATTATTCCTGCGCCCGATTTAGTAAAGGCATCCGTATAATAATCTACTTTTTCCTGATAGAACTTTCCGTAATTACGTCTTACTTTTTTTGATGCCGTATTAACCAGCATCAACTCGCCTGTTTCTTCATCCTGCATTTGTACCATACCTAAATTCGGCAGGTCTTCTTCACGTTTATCGTACACGCGAATGCCAGTAACATCGTGTTTTCCAGAAACAATTTTCATGGTTTGCTTATAGTCGTCTGCAATAAAATCGGACAGCACAAACACAATGGCTTTCTTTTTCATTACGTTCGATAAAAATTTTAAAGCCTCAGCAATATTAGTTTGTTTGCTTTCTGGTTTAAATTCAATCAATTCGCGAATAATGCGCAACACATGCGAACGTCCTTTTTTTGGCGGAATATAAAGCTCTACTTTATCCGAAAATAAAATGAGCCCAATTTTATCGTTATTTTGGGTTGCCGAAAACGCCAAAGTTGCTGCAATTTCGGTAACTACTTCATTTTTAAACTGCTCTTGCGTACCGAATAATTCGGAGCCCGAAACATCAACCATAAGCATCATGGTGAGTTCGCGCTCTTCTTCAAAAACTTTTATATAAGGTTCGTTGTAACGCGCGGTTACGTTCCAATCGATATTTCGAACATCGTCTCCAAATTGATACTGGCGTACTTCAGAAAACGTCATACCGCGCCCCTTAAAGGTAGAATGGTATTCGCCTCCAAAAATATGATCAGACAACCGCCGTGTCTTAATCTCAATTTTTCGTACTTTTTTTAGTAATTCTTTAGTATCCATGTTAGATATTCAAGGTTAAATATTAAAAGTTCAAGGTTAGGCTAACTTTAAACTTTGAATTTAAAACTTTGAACTTTTTTAAGGTACCTCAATCTCGTTTACAATTTTGTTGATGATGTCTTCTGAAGTTACGTTTTCGGCTTCAGCTTCGTAAGTAATGCCAATTCTATGCCTTAAAACATCATGCACAACGGCACGAACATCTTCAGGAATTACATAACCACGACGCTTAATAAAGGCGAAACATTTTGCCGCTGTTGCCAAATTGATACTGCCACGGGGCGAGGCTCCAAAAGAGATTAGTGGTTTTAAATCGGCGAGCTTATATTTTTCAGGATAACGCGTCGCGAAAATGATATCGAGGATGTATTTTTCGATTTTCTCATCCATATAAACCTCACGCACTACCTCTTGGGCTTTTAATATTTGCGCTACCGAAACCACAGGATTCACTTTATCCCAAGCGCCTTTTAAATTGGCGCGCATAATAAACTGCTCTTCGTTTAATTTGGGGTAATCTATAACGGTTTTTAGCATAAAACGGTCTACCTGAGCTTCTGGCAACGGGTAAGTTCCTTCTTGTTCAACCGGGTTTTGTGTTGCCATTACCAAGAATGGTTTATCTAAAATAAACGTTTCATCGCCAATGGTAACTTGCTTTTCTTGCATCGCTTCCAGTAAGGCCGATTGCACTTTTGCCGGTGCTCTGTTAATCTCATCGGCTAAAACAAAGTTTGCGAAAATAGGCCCTTTTTTAATCGAGAAATCGCTAACCTTCATGTTGTAAATTAAGGTTCCCGTAACATCGGCCGGCAATAAATCTGGTGTAAATTGTATTCGGCTAAAACTGCCATCAACCGCCTGTGACAACGTATTAATGGCCAATGTTTTTGCTAATCCGGGAACACCTTCAAGCAGAATATGCCCTTGGCCCAATAAGCCAATTAGCAAACGTTCAACCATGTGCTTTTGGCCCACGATAACCTTGTTCATTTCCAGCATCAGCAAATCAACAAAAGCACTTTCTTTTTCAATTTTCTCGTTAATTGTTTTAATATCAATTGTACCTGTCTCTTCCATTATTTTGTTTTTTAAAAACTCGAATATACCATTCTTATTTTGAGCATTGCAAATTGTTAAAATTTTTATTGTAATGCTGTTAAAAATTGGTTAAAAGTTCAGCCAAATGTAATGATTACGGCGTTTAACATATAATTATGATAAGTTTATTGTAAATGTTGCTTTTCAACTAAAGTCTATTCAAACTGTTTAAGTATTTTTATAGATGAAAAACGCAAAATATCTTACTTAAAATGACAAAAACAGCCCTAATTACCGGAGCAACAAGTGGTATTGGTGAGGCCACGGCTTACGAATTTGCAAAACACGGCATTCGTTTAGTGCTTTGCGGAAGACGATTAGAACGCTTAAACACCATAAAAAAAGCATTGGAACGTTTAACCCATGTGCATATTTTAAATTTTGATGTTCGCGATAGAACCGAAACGTTGAAGGCCATCGAATCGCTTCCAAAAGAATTTAAAACCATTGATATTCTTATTAATAACGCTGGAAATGCCCACGGATTGGATCCTATTCAATCTGGGAGTATAGACGATTGGGATGCCATGATGGACATTAACGTAAAAGGTTTGCTTTATGTGAGCAAAGCCGTAATTCCGCAAATGACCGAAAGACAATCGGGACATATTATCAATATTGGCTCATCGGCAGGTAAAGAAGTGTATCCTAAAGGGAATGTGTATTGTGCCAGCAAACATGCGGTTTTGGCCATTACCGAAGGCATGCGTATTGATTTGAATCCGTTTGGAATAAAAGTAGGCGCTATAAATCCGGGTTTGGTTGAAACCGAATTTTCGCTGGTACGATTTAAAGGGGATGCCGTTGCCGATACCGTGTACAAGGGCTACAAAGCCTTGCAAGCCGAAGATGTTGCTGAGATTATATATTTTACCATTTCGCGTCCGCCACATGTAAATATTGCCGATTTGTTGGTGTTTTGTACGGCGCAGGCGAGTTCAACTCTGGTAAAAAAAGAACTTTAGAATTTAAACAATGAGATTCCCGCTTTCGCGGGAATGATAGCTATGATTAACAAACGTCTCCTTATAAAACACCTTTTGGCTCATAACGATGAGAACAGTTTTTACGATAAAAAACGTAAAATTGATATTAGCCAAAAAGAAGGAAAAGCGAAATTTTTAAAACACATTTGTGCGCTCTCAAACAGCAATCCAAAAAACAACTCGTACATTGTAATTGGTGTTGAAGATGAGGACAATAATATTGTTGGAGTCGATTTTTTTGACGATAGCAAAATCCAAAACCTTATTAATGCCTATTTAAGTCATCCGCCCATTGTTCAGTACGAAAACATTCCGTTTCCGCATTTGCCCGACGATAAAGTTGTGGGTTTGGTAACCATTCGTCCTACCGGAAAAATCACCTCTTTGCGCAAAAACATTTGGAAATATTATGGCGGTTCGGTGTTTTTTAGAGATGGCAGCATGAGCATGCCTAAGGTTTTTGATATTGAAATAAAAGACATCAATTCTAAAATTGTCGAGGCTATCGAGAACCATGCGCAAAACAATATTGAACACACGCTCGATGCTGTTTTTCATTTTATGAACACGCGAAAAGACTACAATGCGCAATATAAAGTGTTTAAAGAGTATTTTGTGGTGTGTTGGTCTGCCCAAAAAAAGCTAGTAAAAGGCGAAGCTTTTTTTTCACGGGTTGATATTGAATTGATTAACGAGCAAGTGCGTTTGTTTTTTTCGGTGTTGGATGAGGTTTCAATTTCTATTGATTCGAATAGTTTTAAAATTATTGAATATGTAAACCTTGGGCTTCAAAACACCAACAAATATTATCCGTTGGAAGAAACCATCATAAGTTTTGAAGATAATGCCAATTATAATATTGAAACCAAATTATTGTTCGAGCCACCACAATTTGACAAAAAAGTATTGCATCATATTTACAATGCCAATAATGCCATTTTGGAAAAGCTTAAAAAAGGACTTCCGTTTACAAAAAATGAAGAACAGGATTTAAAAAATTTACCGGTTACGTATTTAATTTGTTACCTCAATCTTTTCCATGACGCTATTGATAAACTAAACGAAGTAAAACCCTACCTTAGAGCCTATAGTGAAGAATTATACAGCCTTTATAAAGAGTCGTTACGGATTTTAAGAAAGGTGAAATACAGTTAATTATCTGTTGATAAAATTAATGTTAATTTAACTTTCAGCTCTTGTATAACAGATTATTTATAAGCATTTTTGCGGTGCTATTAATCTTTAATTAGATATAAACCTTGTTTCTGTCAGAAAATTTCTGGAATTGAGACAAGGTTTTTTTTTAAACAAAAAAAGCTGCATTTAAATGATGCAGCTTTTACTTTATTAGTTGTTTATTGCTTAAAGATCAAACTTAATTCCTTGCGCTAAAGGCAATTCATCAGAATAGTTTATGGTATTTGTTTGGCGTCTCATGTACACTTTCCAAGCATCGGAACCCGATTCGCGTCCGCCACCGGTTTCCTTTTCGCCTCCAAAGGCACCACCGATTTCAGCACCCGAAGTCCCTATATTTACATTGGCAATACCACAATCTGAACCAGCATACGACAAGAATTTCTCTGCTTCTTTCAGTTCGTTTGTCATAATGGATGAAGATAAACCTTGAGCAACACCGTTTTGTTTTTCAATGGCATTTTCAACATCCCCAGAATATTTCATTAAATATAAAACGGGCGCAAAGGTTTCGTGCTGCACAATTTCAAAATGGTTTTCGGCTTCAATAATGGCGGGTTTTACATAGCATCCGCTTTCGTAACCTTCGCCACTTAAAACACCTCCTTCAACCAACACGTTTCCGCCTTCAGCTTTTGCTTTTTCAATAGCAGCTAAATAGGTAGTAACGGCATCTTTATCAATTAAAGGGCCAATATGATTTTTTTCGTCTAACGGATTTCCAATGGTTAATTGTTTGTAAGCACCAACAATGGCGTCTCTAACTTTATTGTAAACCGAATCGTGAATAATTAAACGACGCGTTGATGTACAACGCTGTCCGCAAGTCCCAACAGCACCAAATACAGCACCAGGAACTACCACTTTTAAATCGGCCGTTGGTGTGATGATAATGGCATTGTTACCTCCCAATTCCAATAACGATTTACCAAAACGTTCGGCAACTGTTTTTCCAACAATGCGTCCCATTCTAGTTGAACCCGTTGCAGAAACCAACGCGATTTTTTTATCGGTTGTCATAAACTCGCCCACTTTGTAATCGCCATTTATAATACACGAAATACCTTCGGGCAAGTTGTTGTCTTTTAAGATTTCTGCAATAATATTTTGACAAGCCACAGCGCATAACGGCGTTTTTTCTGAAGCTTTCCAAACGCAAACATCGCCACAAATCCATGCTAAAGCGGTGTTCCACGCCCAAACAGCAACGGGGAAATTAAATGCCGAAATAATACCAACCACACCTATGGGGTGCCATTGCTCGCGCATAACGTGCCCTGGACGTTCCGATGGGATGGTTTGGCCGTTTAACTGTCGAGATAATCCAACCGCAAAATCACAGATGTCTATCATTTCCTGTACCTCACCGTAACCTTCTTGCAAAGATTTACCCATTTCGTAAGACACCAATTTTCCTAAAGGCTCTTTTAAATCCCGTAATTTGTTTCCAAATTGACGCACAATTTCTCCGCGTTGAGGTGCAGGTACGTCTCTCCAAATTTTAAAAGCCTTGGTTGCAGCATCCATGACTTTGTCGTAATCTGCTCGCGATGTCGTTTTTACTTTTCCAATTAATTTTCCATCAACTGGCGAATAAGATTCTATTATTTCACCGTTGGAAAAATGATTTGAACCTGTAGATGTGCCATCATTTACTGCATGTACACCCAATGTTTTTAGCGTTTCTTCAATTCCGAAATCAGTTATCACCGCTCCCATATATTTTTGTTTTAATATTATTATTCAAATTATTTGCGAATATACTAATTTCTAGTGTTTGTTTTCCTCAATTTTATATTAAAATACTATCTTTAAAACCACTCAATACATCTATATCGTTATGAAAAAAATCATCTTTTTATGGTCTGTTTTATTCATTCTTAGTGCTTGCAAAAACGCCGAAAATAACACGGAAAAAACCACTGAAACTCCCAAACAAGAATTCGCTATAATCATTCACGGTGGTGCGGGCACAATTTTAAAAAAGAACATGTCTGCCGAAATGGAAACCGCTTATAAATCAAAATTAGAAGAGGCAATTCGCGTGGGTTATGATATTTTAAAAAATGGCGGAAGCAGTTTGGATGCCGTAACCAAAACCATAAATATTATGGAAGATTCGCCGCTTTTTAACGCGGGGAAAGGGGCTGTTTTCACGAATGAAGGAACGAACGAACACGACGCATCAATAATGGATGGAAAAACCTTAAATGCTGGTGCTTCCGCTGGAACAACAACGGTTAAAAACCCCATTGATTTGGCACGGGCGGTTATGGATAAATCGCCTCATGTGATGCTGTCTGGAAAAGGGGCGGACACTTTTGCCGAAGAACAAAGTTTACAAATTGTTGACCCAAATTATTTTTATACCGAAAGCCGATTTAAATCCCTTCAAAATATAAAAGACAAAGAAAAAACAGAATTGGATCACGACGGTAAAATTTCGTTTTATGATGCCGATATTAAAAATTCAAAATTTGGAACCGTAGGTTGTGCGGCACTCGATAAAAAGGGGAATTTAGCTGCCGGAACTTCAACGGGTGGCATGACTAACAAACGCTGGGGGCGTATTGGCGATTCGCCCATAATTGGCGCTGGCACTTATGCCAATAATAATACCTGCGCCGTATCGAGCACGGGTTGGGGCGAGTATTTTATTCGTGGCATGGTGGCTTATGATATTTCTGCGCTTATGGCCTATAAAGGCTTGTCGCTTAAAGCCGCTTCAAAAGAAGTCATTCAAAATAAACTAACTAAACTTGGTGGCACTGGCGGTATTGTTGCCATCGATAAAAACGGAAATATGGTTGCCGAATTTAACACGGCTGGCATGTACAGAGCGACGATGAATGATAAAGGGGAGTTAACTATTGGGATTTATAAAGAATAATCTGTAGCCTTATAGATTTAGCAAGTGGCTTTTATAACTACAAAAACCCACCCCTAGCCCCTCCTAGGAGGGGAACTTGTCAAACATATTATTATTATTATTAAGTTCGTTATGAAAATTTGTAAATTACTGTACTAAAAAAAACAAAACTCTAAAACTTCCCATAAAGCTTTTCCCCTCCTTGGAGGGGATTAAGGGGTGGGTCATAAAATGAGAAAAATAATACCCTACAATCCAAATTTAGTTCCACTTGCGAAAAACCTTCGCAACAATATGACTTTGGGAGAAATAACCTTATGGCGTGAAATAAAGCGAAGAAAGACAGGGGTAAGATTCAGCAGACAAATTCCCATAGATAATTTTATAGTTGATTTTTATTGTAAAAATCTTATGTTAGCAATTGAAGTAGACGGTTCTATCCATTTTGAAGAAGGTCATCAAGAAAATGATGCTGAGAGACAAAAGCGTTTAGAGTCACTTGGAATTACAATGATTAGGTTTAGTGATTTAGATGTTAAAAACAATCTTGGTTGGGTGCTAACTGAAATTGAAAAAACAATTGAGGCGTTAAAAACCCACCCCTAACCCCTACGAGGAGGGGAACTTGTCAAGCATAGGATTAAGTTCGGTATGAAAATTTGTAAACCCCCCACATGGCTTTTTCCCTCCTTGGAGGGGAGTCAATCTTAATAGGTTATTAATATTAATGTAAAACTTTTAAAACGTTACTGTTTTAAAAAAAGCTGGGTGTAATAATACTGTCCAACATCATTTTTAACGGCACTAATACCAATATGTGTAAAATCGCCTTCAATATTTTCGCGATGCCCGCTGCTATTTAACCAAGCTTCCATAACATCTTTTGCAGACCTTTGTTTTGCTGCAACATTTTCGCCTGCGCGTTTAGCGTTTTCCTCATCAAACAATCTATTGGCCCTATCATCAAAATGGTCATGGCTTATATCGCTTTGCGTTATCATATAGCGGGTGTGTTCTTCGGCTAATTCCCTGGCTAGGTAATTTATAGCAAGTGGTTCTTTACCAATATCCGCCCTATGCGAATTAACTAATTGGAATATATTTTCTTCAATGGTAAGTGCTTCAAGCCTTTCATTAGCTTCTGCGGAATCATCTTTGGAGCATGAAACCGTGCAAGCTAATACTGCAAAACACAGCAAAACAAACCAGTTTCTTAAATAGTAGGTTTTCATTAAAATACAATTTTGGGTATTTCAATATACGGTAATTGTTCGTTTAAAGGTTGCTAAGCGGTAAAAATTCGAATGATAATTTCCAAATACGTGACGTTTATCGTGTGTTTTGTTTATTTTTCGAAACATCAACCTAAAAACCTTAAGACTTATTTAACATTTTTAAAAAGCCTAAACACCAAAAATTGAACGTAACTTTATTAACGAGAAACATCGTATGTGAAAAATATCTTTATCCTACAAAAGCTATTTCGATGTTACATTTGACAGATAATATCATTAAGGATCTACAAATGAAACTGCTTACGCTTTCTTTTTTAGTTATTTTGTTCATTTAAAATCCATCAATCTATGTCATTAAAAAAGCTTTTTGCTATCGTATTGATTCTTGCGTTAGCGGCATCCTGTAAAAAGAAAGTAGTTGAAACCGATAATCTTTTCAAATTTCGAGATTACATAAGTTACACCACGTCGGGCATTGCTTCGGTTGCAAATCCCATTCAAATTAATTTAGCTAACGAGGTTGAGGGTTGGGAAATGGGTGCGGAAATCACAGATAAAATTGTGATCATAAAACCGCATGTTGAAGGCAAATTAACGGTTGCCAATAAACACACTTTACTTTTTACACCGGACGAACATTTAGAGCCCGCAACAGAATATACCGTAATGGTAAAACTTAGGGATATTTATAAAAATATGCCCGATGGTTTTAAGGATTACACGTTTCAGTTTAAAACCATTACGCCCAATTTTAATGTGGTCACCAACCATTTGCAATCGTACAGCAAAAATTGGCAATACCTTGAGGGCGTTATAAAAACTGCCGATGTTATATCGATTAACGATGCAAAAACCTTGGTTGAAGCCTCTCAAAACGGTAAAAAACTAAATCTTGTTTTTAATGAAGCGAATGAAAATTCTAAGTTTTTCGAGTTTAAAATTGATAGTATTAATCGCCAAATTGAAGACAGCAAAATTGATATAACATGGAACGGAAAATCTATAAACGCATCAAACAAAGGTAAAAACACGATTGCGATTCCGGGAATAAATAATTTTACGATTGTAGACGTCAATGTGATTCAATCGCCAGAACAACATCTATCCATCAACTTTTCCGATCCGCTTAAAAAACAACAAAATTTTGATGGTTTAGTTAGCATTCAAAAGATAAAAAACCCGAAATACATCGTTGATGGCAATGTGCTAAAAGTGTATCCGGACAGCAAATTGGTGGGCAATATTCAAGTGGATGTATTCCAAGGTATCAAAAATACCGACGAGTATAAATTAAAGAACCCCTTTTCAGAAATTATTGCTTTTGAAGATTTAAAACCGCAAGCTCGATTGATTAGCAACGGCACCATTTTACCCAATTCCGAAGCCTTAAAATTCAATTTTGAAGCCGTTAATTTAAGTGCTGTTGATGTTAGGGTAATTAAAATTTTTGAAGATAATGTGCTTCAATTTCTACAGGATAATAATTTAGACAGCGACAATAAATACGACATAAAAAAGGTTGGTCGCCGTATTGCAAAACAAACCATTCAATTGCAAACATCGGCCGAAAATACAGGGAAATGGAAGGCGTACAGCATCGATTTATCAAAGTTTTTTAAGGCCGATGCCGGCGCTATTTATCGTGTGGAATTGAGTTTCAACAAAAGCTATTCGTTATACGACTGCGAGGCAAATGCTAACATTACAAATACCGAAGATGATGAATACGACGATTATTACGAAGACGATTACTATGAAGCTGATTTTAACGAAATATCGCCTGAAGAAGAAGATTTAAAAGAGGAAGCCTATTGGGACAATCTCGCGTACCGCTACAAAAACTACTCCTATAATTGGCGTGAGGAAAACAACCCATGTCACGATGCCTATTACAATGAGCGCAAAATAGTGTCTCAAAATTTATTGGCTTCAAACCTTGGAGTCATTGCAAAACGGGGTTCGAACAACTCGTATTATTTTGCGGTGACCAATATTTTAAATACCAACCTCGAGGCCAATGCGAAAATTACGTTATACAATTTTCAGCAACAGGAAATCGCCAGCAGAAACACCGACGAACAAGGTTTAATTACCATCGACTCTGAAAAACATGCAAATTTCGCCATCGTTTCAAAAGGACAAAACACCACCTACGTAAAACTACAAGATGGCAATTCGTTGTCGTTAAGCAAATTTGATGTTTCCGGAAATCGTTTGCAACGTGGACTCAAAGGCTACATTTATGGTGAGCGCGGGGTTTGGCGACCGGGAGACAGCTTGCATTTAACCTTTATGCTAAATGATACCGATAACAAACTTCCCAAAGGACATCCGGTTAAAATGGAAATTACAAATCCCAACGGGAAATTGGTTTATAAAAACGTAACCAACGATAATCTCAATAACTTTTACAAATTCACTGTTCCCACTTCAACCGAGGATAAAACAGGCAATTACAACGCCAAAGTTTCGGTTGGTGGCGCCATATTTTACAAAGGATTAAAGGTTGAAACCGTTAAACCAAACCGATTAAAAATCAAGGTAGATTTCGATAATGAAGTTCTAACCAATGATGCCCCACTAAAAGGAACTTTAGATGTAAAATGGCTTCACGGTGCACCCGGAAAAAATCTTAAAGCTGAAATTAAGGCGAAGTTTACACCATCGTACACCAGTTTTAAAAACTATAAAAATTACGTTTTCAACGACCCTACGCGTCAATTCAGTACCGAGGAAATCAATGTTTTTGAAGGCAATGTTGATGCCGATGGTTTAGCAAAAATAAACAGCAAATTAAATGTTGGCAAAAATGCCCCGGGCATGTTAAACGCCCAATTTTTAGTGCGTGCTTTCGAAAACGGAGGCGATTTCTCGATGGATGCCTTTACAAAACCCTACGCGCCTTATAAGTCGTTTGTCGGTTTGCGTTCACCCGAAGGAAACGCCTATGGTTCGTTTTTTACAGATGAAAACCAAACCTTCGATGTGGTGGTGGTCGATGCTTTTGGCAAGCCCATAAAACGCGACAACCTCGAAGTAAAAGTCTATAAAATTGAATGGCGTTGGTGGTGGAATTCCTCTTACGATAACCTATCAAGTTATGTATCCAGCAGTTATCACAAACCGTATTTAAGCTCTAAAATAAATACAGATGCCAACGGAAAAAGCACCTTAAACATCAACATTCCCGATAACGATCGCGGGCGCTATCTGATACGGATTATCGACCCCAAAAGCGGTCATGCCACAGGAAGAACGGCGTATTTCTACAAAAACTGGTGGACCAATTCCAGTTCCGGCGATAAAGAAGCAGCAAAAATGCTTGTGTTTTCCGCCGATAAAGAAACATATAATGTTGGGGAAACGGCAAAAATCACCTTTCAATCGGGTAGCGAAGGTCGTGCTTTGGTAAGCATTGAAAATGGTACCGAAGTGTTGGATTACAAATGGGTAAAAACACAGCAAGACGAAACTACGGTTAATGTGCCCGTAACTCCAGAAATGGCCCCCAATGTATTTGTAAATATTTCACTTTTGCAACCGCATGCTATTTCGGCAAACGATTTGCCCATTCGCTTATTTGGTGTAATTCCAATTATGGTCGAAGATCCAAACACCAAATTGGAACCGCAGCTAAAAATACCCGATGTGCTGCGCCCAAAAGAAACATTTCAAGCAAATATTTCAGAAAAAAACAACAAAGCCATGACTTACACCATTGCCATGGTTGAAGAAGGTTTGCTCGATTTAACACGCTTTAAAACCCCAAATGCTTGGGACGAATTTTACAAACGTGAAGCCTTGGGTGTAAAAACCTGGGATGTTTTTGATGATGTTATCGGTGCGTATTCAGGTAGTATCGACCAAGTATTTGCCATTGGTGGCGACGGCAATGCGGCTGGCGGAAAAAACAAAAAAGCGAATCGGTTTAAGCCCGTGGTTACCTATTTAGGACCTTTTCATTTGAATGCGGGCGAGAAAAAATCGCATACCCTAACACTGCCAAATTACATTGGCGCAGTGCGTGCCATGGTTGTTGCTGGCGATAATAAAAACGAGGCTTACGGAAGCACAGATAAATCCGTTGAGGTTAAAAAGCCTTTAATGGTTTTGGCAACGCTTCCGCGGAAATTAAGCCCGGGTGAAAAAGTAACGCTTCCTGTTACCGTTTTTGCGATGGAACCCAAAGTAAAAAACGTTGCTATTAGTTTGAAATTGAGTGATGGCATTTCAGTTGTTGGTGAGAATTCAAAAACTTTAAGCTTCGCAAAACCAGACGAGCAAATGGCCTATTTTCAACTCGACGTTAGCAAAGCAAAAGGCATCAATACCGTTGAAGTTATTGCCACGGGAAATGGCGAAAAATCAACTTATAAAGTAGAATTGGATGTCGTAAACCCAAACCCGATTACATCAAAACCCATTGATAAAGCTTTAGCTGCGAACGCAACTGAAACTCTAGCGTTTTCAACCTTTGGTGTTGTTGGGACAAACTCCGCTACTTTAGAGTTTTCAACCTTACCGCCAATGGATTTTTCACGCAGGTTGCAATTCCTCATTCAATATCCGCATGGGTGTTTAGAGCAAACCACATCGAGTGTGTTTCCGCAGTTATTTTTAACCGATATTTTCGATTTAACACATCAGAAAAAGCAAGAGATTCAAACCAATATTGAAAATGGTATTAAACGATTGGCACATTTTCAAAAACCAAATGGCGGCATGAGTTATTGGATGGGTGAAAACATTGTAAATGATTGGAGCACCAGTTACGCGGGTCATTTTATGATTGAGGCTGAAAAGAAAGGATTTGCTTTACCGCTAACCTTTAAAAGCAACTGGATTGCTTATCAAAAACAAGCGGCGAGCCAATGGCGACCAACTTACCGAACTTATAATTCGGATTTGGCGCAAGCTTACCGATTATATACCTTGGCTTTGGCAGGAAATCCGGATTTGGCAAGTATGAACAGACTTCGCGAATTCACCGAAATATCGAACGAAGCCAAATGGCGACTCGCGGCGGCCTATGTTTTAGCGGGACAAAAAGAAGCAAGCGATAATATTTCGCAATCCGCTAATATCGAGTTTAAACCCGTTAAATATAATTATTATACCTATGGTTCGAGAGACAGAAATCGGGCCATGGCCTTAGAAACCATGGTGCTTACCAAAAATCCAAAACAACGTGAATTAGCAGAGTACATCGCCAAGGTCTTATCGAGCAACCGTTGGATGAGCACGCAAACCACAGCCTATAGTTTATTGGCGATGGCAAAAATGGTAAACGCCAATGGCGGAAAAGCCTTAAATATAAATTACACCATTAACGGTAAAATAGAAAATATCGATACCAAAAGTGCCATTGCACAACGCGAATTGCAAGCAAACGATGGTTCGAATAACCTGTCTTTTACAAATCAAAAGGACAATGTGGTTTATGTGCGTGTTTTAAATTCAGGGAAATTACCGCTTGGGCACGAGCTTGCCGAACAACGTGGTTTAAGCGTATCGTACGCCTACAAAGATTTAAAAGGCAACAACATTGATGTTTCCAAACTGCAACAAGGGCAGGATTTTGTGGCCACAGTGCGTGTTAGTAATTTGAAAAATGAACAGGTTAACGATGTGGCATTAACGCAAATTTTTCCTTCGGGATGGGAAATTGTGAATACCAGATTTACCGCTTTTGGCAGCAGCACGACAAGCCAAGCGCGATTTACAGATATTCGTGATGACCGCGTAAACTTTTATTTCGATTTGCCCGAAAAAGGAAAACACAGTACGAAAACCTTTAACGTGATGCTGAATGCAGCCTATTTAGGCACCTATTATTTACCAGGGATTCAAGCGGAAGCCATGTACGATAATGAGTATTTGATTAGGACTAAAGGACAATGGGTAATTGTTGAGAAATAAAACACTCACAATCGTTACGGACGAGAACAAGAATCTGTAATTGTTATAACAACCAAAAATAACTTGATCAAAATTAATATGGCTAATATGTGGGTTCGGAATTGCAGTCGAAGGATTTAAGCAAAGCCAAAATAAAAAATGAAAAAACGAATATTGGTTGCACCGTTAAATTGGGGTCTTGGGCATGCCGCCAGATGCATACCCATAATTAAGGCGTTAATAGCTTCTGGTTTTGAGCCTATTTTGGCGAGCGATGGTAATGCGTTATTGCTTTTACAAAAGGAATTCCCAGATTTAATTCCCATAGAATTGCCAGCATACCATATTACTTATGCTAAAAAAAAGCAGCATTTTAAATTGAAGCTGTTAAGGGATGCGCCAAAGCTTATCAAAACGATTAAAGCCGAAAAAAAAACCATTGCACAAATTGTAGATAGCCATCAAATTTCGGGGATTATTTCCGATAATCGATGGGGTGCTTATTGCGAAAAAATACCATCGGTTTTTGTAACGCATCAACTGAATGTTTTAAGCGGAAACACAACCTGGTTGAGCACTAAAATGCATCAGAAATTGATGCGAAAGTTTGATGTATGTTGGGTTCCCGATACCGCAGAGGCTATTAATTTAAGCGGAAAGTTAGGGCATGCAGACGCGTTTAATTTTCCAATTAAATATATGAGACCGTTGAGCCGATTTGAAAAACGGAATGTTCCCATTACAAACGCTGTTTTGCTACTGCTTTCTGGCCCTGAACCTCAACGCAGTTTACTTGAAAAGCAGCTTCTTCAAGCATTTAAAAACTTTGATAAAACCATTGTTTTTGTAAAAGGCGTTGTTGAAAAAGAGCAAACCATTCAAGTTATTGGAAATATGACGATTTACAATTTTATGACTTCCGAATTGCTCGAAAAAACCATAAACGAAAGCGATTTGGTGATTGCCAGATCGGGTTACACCACCATTATGGATTTGGCTAAGCTCGATAAAAAAGCTTTTTTTATACCAACGCCGGGGCAATTTGAACAGGAATATTTAGCGAAACGATTAACCGATTTAAACTTGGTACCAAGCTGTAATCAAAAAGATTTTAAAATAGATAAGCTTAAGAGTGTTGAAAATTTTAAAGGCTTAAAAACCTTAAATTACAACACAGATTTTAAGGATTTATTTAGCCTTTTCGAGCGTAAATGAAAACTCGCTGCCAACACCAAATTCGCTTTCAACATATATTTTTTCGTTGTGCGCTTCAATAATATGCTTTACAATAGATAAGCCCAAGCCAGAACCGCCAACTTTTCGGTTTCCGGTTTTATCGACTCTAAAAAACCGTTCGAACAAACGGGAAACATGCTTTTTTTCGATGCCTTCGCCATTATCGGTAATGCGCACAATAGCCTTGTTTTTTATTAAATTTTCTATACTAACCTCAGTCGTGCCTTTTTCTTTGCCGTATTTTATGGAGTTTACAATAAGGTTTGCCAACACTTGCTGTATACGTTCCTTATCGGCTTTAACTAATACAGGTTTTGTATAATCGGTATCGAACATGAGGGTGATGTTTTTTTTGTGTGCTCGCATTTCAAACATATCAAACACATTGTTTACCAATTCTACAATATCGAACACTTCAAGATTCAGACTTAAATCGCCAATTTCCAATTTGGTAATCATGTCTAAATCCTTCACGATATAACTGAGTCGTTCCACACCTTTATTGGCGCGTTCCAAATATTTTTTTCGTATGTTTTTATCATCAATAGCGCCATCTAAAAGCGTTAAAATATAACCCTGAACTGTAAATAAGGGCGTTTTTAACTCGTGCGAAATATTGCCCAAAAACTCTTTGCGGTATTTTTCTCGAACTTTTAGCGTTTCTATTTCCAGTTTTTTATCGCGTGCAAATTTATCTATCTCTTTGGTAAGCGTGCCCATATCGGTAGTGATAGAGCCTCTGGTTAAACTGGCCGATTCCAAAAGCGTTAAGTCGTCGTATATTTTTTTTACGCGCCTATAGATAAAGCGTTCAACGCGTAATTGAATCACAATAAACGAAAACACATAACTGGCCGAAGCAAATGCCAAAATAAGCACCCAATTAATGGTGTAAAAGGCAAATAAAAAAACACTCAATAAGAGCGTTATAAAAAATGTAATAAACAGCGATGTTTTAATCGCAAAACGATATGTTCTTTTTAATTTCAAGTACTAAAAGTATTAATCTACAAACTTATAACCAACACCTTTAACGGTTTTAAAGCTATCGTCACCTATTTTTTCGCGTAGTTTACGAATGTGCACATCTATGGTTCTTCCGCCAACCACAACCTCATTGCCCCAAACTTTGTCAAGAATCTCGTCGCGCTTAAAAACTTTTCCTGGTTTTGAGGTTAATAAAGATAGCAATTCAAATTCCTTTCGGGGTAAAATAATTTCCTTTCCTTTTAAAATAATTTTGTAGGCATCTCTATCAATTACCAAATTACCAATTTTAACCTTAGCAGTTTTGGTTTCTTGTTTAAACCTGCGCAAAAGAGCTTTTACCTTGCTTATTAAAACTTTTGGTTTTATGGGTTTTGTAATATAATCGTCGGCACCAGCATCAAAACCTGCAACTTGCGAATAGTCTTCGCCCCTTGCCGTTAAAAAGGTAATAATGGTGTCTTTTAAATCTGGGTTTTTTCTGATGATTTCACAAGCCTCAATGCCGTCCATTTCGGGCATCATCACATCTAAAATAATTAAATGGGGAAGCTCTTTCTTAGCTTTTTTTACGGCTTTTGCCCCATTTTCGGCGGTTATAACTTGATAGCCTTCATTTGATAAATTATAGCCAACAATTTCTAAAATGTCGGGCTCGTCATCAACTAAAAGTATTTTTAAATCCTTTTTATTCATTGTAAAAACAATAGATTATATGATTAAATCGGAGTAAAGATAAAACTAATAACGTAACATTATTGGTTAAGCAAAAATTAATAACATTTAGATAATCTATAGTTTACACGGATTTAACCTTTCGATAAAAGGGTGAAATCTTTAACACTTTTTTGGTATGGATTTTGACGTAAATTGTTTAATTTTATAAGATTGAAAGTTAACTATGGAAAAAAACTACTTTTTTACTACACTTTTTGTTTTAATGTTTTTTGTAACCCAACCAGGGTTTGCACAAGCGGGCAACACTAATTTACCTGCGCAACAAAACATTGAAGGACTTTCTATTTACCCTAATCCTGTTAATAACGGTAAGCAGTTTATATATATTACATCAAAAAACAGTTTAACTAAGAAAATTGAAATTTTTAATGCCTTAGGCAAGCGAATTTTATCGGCTGTATTAATTGGCAAGGAATTAAATATCTCGAAATTGAGTACAGGCGTTTATATTTTAAAAATCACCGAGGGCAACATAAGCGAAACCCGAAAATTAGTGATAAAATAATTATAATGTTATTTCATCGAAAAAAATCAACCTATTAGGTTGATTTTTTGGTTTATACGCAAAAGTCTTTTTATTTTAATAAACTAATTAATTAATCCCTTTTATTATGAAAAAACTTTACTTTTTATTTTTATTATTTTGCTCTTTCTGTTTTGCGCAAGTAACTTTACCACATAACGATGGTTTTGCCTATGCAGATGGCAGTCTTATTGGAAATGGTGGATGGGTTAATCATAACGGTACATCTGGTGACCTTTTGGTTTCTGCTGGTAAGGCTATAGTTCAACATGGAGCACCCAGTGAAGACGCAAAAATTGATTTTACAGCTGTTTCTGGATGTGTTTATTTCGGGCTGGATTTTTCGGTTGACGATTTAGGAGCGCCATACAGCGGTGCAGACAATGAATACTTTGCACATTTTATGGTTGGAACAGGTAGCTTTAGAGGTCGTCTCGATATTGTGCCACCTTCAGCTAGTGGAGATTATTCTGTGGGTATTGCAACGTCAAGTGGTACAGCAGATGCAGTTTGGGCTACAGATCTCACTTTTGGCGTAACATACCGCGCCATTGTTAAATATGACCAAGATTCTAATCAAGCACAACTTTGGATTAACGCCACATCTGAAGGCGATACGTCTATATTGGGAGCAGATGAAACTGATCCCGGTAATGCCATAAACGCATTTGGACTTCGTCAATCTGATTCTTCTGAAAACGAAACTGTTCGTGTTGATAATCTTTATTTAGGAGCAACATTTGGTGCCGTTTTATCAGCTAAAAACAAACAAATAGAAGGTTTCAGCATGTATCCTAATCCAACAAATAAAGGTTATGTAAACATGTCTAGCAGAAGCAACTCAATTATGGAAGTATCGGTTTACGATATTCTAGGGAAACAAGTGGTTAATACAACTGTAACCAATAAAGGATTAGACGTTTCCAGTTTAAATGCTGGCGTTTATATTATGAGGGTGGCTCAAGACGAGGCTTCAATCACAAAAAAAATTGTAATACTATAAACGTTTAAACTTATATTTTAAAAGCGTTGCAAGTAGCAACGCTTTTTTATTTTATATACTTTTGCCTAGGTTTTCGATATAAAAATTATAAAACCATTTTACTCGAACTTACTATAATTAAATGATAGACCATAACGCCATTTTTAATATTAAAAATCAAACAGAGTTTGAAGATTTGGCATTGCAAATTTTTGGGCATCAGTTTAAAAACAACCGTGTTTATCGCTCATTTTGCGATTTACTTTACAAGCATCCTAGTGACGTTAAAACCATTCGAGACATTCCTTTTTTACCCATTCAGTTTTTTAAATCGCACAGCATATTAAGCAGTAAAGCCCATATTGAAACCAGCTTTACAAGTTCGGGCACTACAGGGAGTTTAACAAGTAAACACCATGTAACCAACTTAAAAGTTTACGAGCAAAGTTTCACAAAAGGTTTCCATCAGTTTTATGGCAATATTGAAGATTATGTGGTTTTAGCTTTACTGCCTTCGTATTTAGAGCGCGAAGGTTCCTCATTAATTTACATGGTTAATACCATGATTTCGCAATCCAACCACGCTGAAAGTGGTTTTTATCTCAATAACTTTTCTGAATTAAAAGACACCTTAATTAAGTTAAATGCTGAAGGGAAAAAAGTACTGTTAATTGGAGTTTCTTTTGCTTTATTGGATTTAATCGAAACCTATCAATTCCAACTTAAAAACACCATTATTATGGAAACAGGTGGGATGAAGGGCAGACGAAAGGAATTGATTCGGGCCGAATTACACAAAAAATTAAAAGCTGGTTTTGGCGTTAAAACAATACATAGCGAATACGGCATGACCGAACTTTTAAGTCAGGCTTATTCTAAAGGTGAGGGTGTTTTTAATTGCCCCAATTGGATGCGGATATTAACACGAGATACCGAAGATGCTTTGACTATTCAAAAATCCGGAAAATCGGGTGGCATAAATGTTATAGACTTAGCCAATGTAAATTCCTGCGCCTTTATTGCGACCCAAGATTTGGGAAAAACTTTTAGCAATGGGTCTTTTGAAGTGATTGGACGTTTTGACAACTCCGATATTAGAGGTTGTAACTTGATGGTGTTATAACTTTATTTTGTGTATTAAACCTTACTTTTTTAATTCAAATGAAAATAGTATTATTCATATCTCTTTTTTTGTTTTCAATAATTGGTTATTCACAAAAGAAGCTTGTGAAATATTATAATGAAAAGGGTGTCGAAGTTTCAAAAAGTATATTTAAAAAAAGCATAAATTATAAGGTAAACTTAGATGCTTATTTTGAAAATGACACTACTAAAAACTATATTTTAATACCAAGATCTGTTGTTGGTAAATTAAATCCTAAAGAATTTATTGCTCTTAAAAATCATTTAAATAGAATAAGTCGTTTTAAGTTAGACACAACTAAGTTTATTGTAATCAATTACTTGTCTTCAATACCAAAAAAATCTAAAAACACTAAGCCAAACCCTTATTGGAATGCATTTGGTAAGGAGTATTTAAGAAAAATAGATAGGATTGATAACATTCAACAATACTCAATTTACAATCCAGAAAATGACCATTTAAAGTACTTCCATAAAAATAGATTTAATTGGTTAGCAGATGAGCATGATTTTATAAAAAACATGTTTTTTCCTTATGATGTAATGTATGGGAACTTCCTAATTATAAGACCTAGTGGTGTTTTTGTTTACTATTTAGGCGAGCATAGTGAGTATCAGATTTTAGAAACCACAAAGAAATTTTTAAATAAAGACTAGTTTTCTGTAAGATTACCGCAGTTATTACGACCAAACCGACAGCTAAGAAAAAGAAAAATTTAGTTTTTTAGTTGGTTGGTTAAAGAAAGCCTAGGTTTTATCCTAGGCTTTCTGTTGTTTTATACAATTCGCAAAACAAAATAATTCTTCTTGCCACGTTGCAGCAATACAAATTTGTTGTTAATCAAATCTATTGCGGTGATTTTGTAATCGTCTTTCACCTTTTCTTTATTTACTGCAATAGAGTTTTCCTTTAAAGCCCGACGCGCTTCCCCATTAGACTTTAAAAACCCGCCTTGTTCTGCCAATGCCGCAATAATATCCAAGCCGTTTTCAATTTCAGATTGTGCGATTTCTGTTTGTGGCACACCATCAAAAACATCTAAAAAAGTTTGCTCATTCAATTGCTTTAAATCTTCGCTTGTAGATTTTCCGAACAATATGGCGCTGGCTTTTATGGCATTGTCTAAATCGTCTTTAGAGTGTACCATCGTTGTTACTTCTTCGGCCAAACGTTTCTGTAAAACCCGTAAATGTGGCGCTTCTTGATGGGCTTCAATTAAAGCTTCAATTTCTGCTCGGGTTAAAAAAGTAAAGATTTTAATATATTTTTCGGCATCAACATCGCTAGTGTTCAACCAGTATTGATAGAATTTGTATGGCGAAGTTCTTTCGGCGTCAAGCCAAATATTTCCGCCTTCGGTTTTTCCAAACTTGGTGCCATCGGCTTTGGTAATTAATGGCCATGTTAAGGCGTATCCTTTTCCAGAATCAACACGACGGATTAATTCTGTACCCGTGGTGATATTGCCCCACTGGTCGCTGCCACCCATTTGAAGGGTACAGTTTTTATCTCGGTAAAGGTGTAAAAAATCGTAGCCTTGTACTAATTGATAAGTGAACTCTGTAAAACTCATACCTACCGATGACTCTGATGATAAACGCTTTTTCACCGAATCTTTGGCCATCATATAATTTACGGTAATATGTTTACCAACATCGCGAATAAATTCCAAAAAAGAAAACTCTTTCATCCAGTCGTAATTATTAACAATAATAGCGGCGTTTTCAGCATCGCTATCAAAATCCAAAAATCGCGACAATTGCTCTTTAATAGCGTTTTGGTTATGTAAAAGTGTTTCTTCGTTAAGTAAGTTACGCTCTGCCGATTTCCCCGAAGGATCACCAATCATGCCCGTAGCGCCACCAACTAGCGCAACGGGTTTGTGTCCCGCCAATTGAAAATGTTTAAGCCCCATAACACCCACCATGTGCCCAATGTGTAAAGAATCTGCCGTTGGATCGATGCCCACATAAGCCATACGCATGGCCTCTAACAAATGTTCTTCTGTCCCAGGCATACTGTCTTGTATCATGCCTCTCCACGTTAATTCTTCAACAAAATTCTTTCTCATTACTCTATATATTTTATAAACTTTGGCAAAGATAAAAATACGTGCATAATTACGCTTGTATATTGAATAATTCTTTGGATTAAAAGACGGAAGACCAATGACTGAAAACTAATTTATTCCCGCTATCTATTTGAATTATTCATTACTTTAGTGCCATGATATTAGTTACGGGTGGCACCGGTTTGGTTGGTGCACATTTACTTTATAAACTGGTTAGTAATAACGAATCGGTTCGCGCTATTTACAGAACCGAGCGTAAGCTTAACAATGTAAAACAGGTGTTTTCGGGTTATACCGAAGCATATGAATCGTTGTTTAATTCCATTGAATGGGTTGAGGCCGATATTTTGGATATACCCTTATTATCCGATGCTTTTGTGGATGTTACCCATGTTTACCACTGTGCCGCTTTTGTGTCTTTCGAACCCAATAAATATCACGAGTTACGGCGTACAAATATTGAAGGCACTGCCAATGTTGTTAATCTTTGTATCTCGAATAACATAGAAAAATTATGCTACGTAAGCTCTATTGCAACTATAGGAAAAGCTTTGAATAATGAGCCAATTACCGAAGAAACCCATTGGAATCCCGAAGGCGATAACAGCGTTTATGCCATTACAAAGTATGGGGCCGAAATGGAAGTTTGGCGTGCCACACAAGAAGGTGTCAACGTGGTTATTGTAAATCCGGGCGTTATTTTAGGCGCGGGTATTTGGCGTTATGGCAGTGGCAGTTTATTTAAAAAAGCTCATAAAGGATTAAAATACTTCGCCGCCGGAACTATTGGATTGGTTGATGTGAAAGATGTTGTTTCCATAATGATTGCACTTTTAAAAAGCGATATTAAAAACGAACGCTTTGTTTTGGTTGCCGAAAATTGGACTTACAAACAGTTTTTACAAACTATGGCAAAGGCCGTAAACGCAAAACCGCCCAAAAAAGAAGCTAAACTTTGGTTGTTGCAACTAGCTTGGAGAATGGATTGGTTAACCCATAAATTAACCGGAAAAAGAAGGCAATTAACAAAGCAGATTGTAACCTCGTTGCATTCTGAAACCAATTACAGCAGCGCTAAAATTAAACAGGCCATGGCTATTGAGTTTACACCAATTGATAAAAGTATTGCTACTATTGGAAATCTGTATCTGAAACAGGTGTAATTAGCAGTTCATCAGATTTTGAGTTGAGTTTAAATCTGGTAACAGAATCTTTTTTAATCAGTATATTTAAAGAATCCTTCAGCTTTATCAATCGCAAAGAATCCTTTTTAATTAAAGGACTTACTGAATCTTTTTTTACCAAAACACTAAGGTGTTCTTTTAGTTTTAAAATGTGCGTTGAGTCTTTTTTAATAATGCCTTGGATAGAATCCCTATACTTTTTTTCCTCTTCTTCTTTTAGTTGTAAATCGGCGTACTTGGTTTTCAAAACATCAAAACTATCTTGTACCTTTTCATAAATAGCTTTATAATCTTCAACATAGTACGCGTAATAATCGTTGCTTAAAGCAAACTGTAAACTATCAATCCCGTACTTTTTGTACACATAGGTTTCAGCTTGCAAATTGTTATTATCCAAGATTGTTTTGTTCGTTCCATTTGCAGAAGATAGCAGCCTAACATCCATGATAATTTGCACCATTTTTTCCTTCGGAATTAAATTCTTCGGTTTTTTGGGCTTATCATATTTATAGCATGCCGTTGCTATGAATAAAATTGTAAAGTATGTAAATAACCGTTTTAAAATCATCTGTTAAAAGTTAATCGTTTTGCAGCATTAACATCATGAAACTTAAAGTTTTTATAGGCCAAACTTCCGTTTACAAAGGTATGGGTTATTCTCGATTTAAAGGTTGTGCCCTCAAACGGAGACCACCCGCATTTGTATAGGATATTCTCTTTTTTAACCGTCCACGGATGGTGCAGGTCCACCAAAACCAAATCGGCAAAATAACCTTCTCTTATAAATCCGCGTTTTTCAACCTGAAACAAAATAGCCGGATTATGGCACATTTTCTCTACTATTTTTTCAATTGAAATTTTATTTTTATGATGCATCTCCAACATAGCGGGTAAGGCGTGTTGCACCAATGGGCCGCCCGAAGGTGCTTTGGTATAAACGTTATCTTTCTCTTCAATGGTATGTGGTGCGTGGTCGGTAGCGATAACGTCAATTCTATCATCAAGCAAAGCCGCCCACAATTGGTCTTTATCTTTTTTAGATTTTACCGCTGGGTTCCATTTAATAAACGTGCCTTTTTCATCGTAATCTTTATCGGTAAACCACAGATGGTGAATGCAAACCTCGGCAGTAATTTTTTTATCTTTTAAGGGTATTTTGTTATCAAATAAAGCGGTTTCCTTTCCTGTTGAAAGATGAAACACATGCAATCGAGCGCCCGTTTTTTTAGCTAGTTCGATGGCTTTTGAAGAGGATAAATAACAGGCTTCTTCACTTCGAATTTCAGGGTGATATTTAATGGGAATTGCATCGCCGTATTTTTCAAAATACGTTTCAAAATTGGCTTTTATTGTGCCTTCATCTTCACAATGCACAGCGATTAACAAGTTGGTTTTTGAGAAAATATTCTCTAAAACCTCAGGATTATCAACCAACATATTCCCTGTTGAAGACCCTAAAAACAGTTTTAATGCCGCCACATTTTTGGCATCAACTTTTAAAATTTCATCTAAATTATCATTGGTGCCACCAAACATAAACGAGTAATTTGCCGATGATGTTTGGGCAGCTATCTCAAATTTTTCTTCTAATTTTTCAATAGTGGTTGTTTGCGGGTTGGTGTTTGGCATTTCAATAAACGAAGTAATACCACCAGCAATGGCCGCTTTAGATTCGGTTTCAATATTCGCTTTGTGCGTTAAACCAGGTTCTCTAAAATGCACCTGATCGTCAATAACACCGGGAAGCAGATATTTTCCTTCGGCATCAAATATGTGCACATCGGCAGTTTTTGCACTTATCGATGTGCTGATTTCTTTTATATATTCACCTTCAATTAAAATATCGCCCATAAAAATTTTACCTTCATTTACTATGTTGGCATTTTTAATAAGTGTTGTTTTCAAGGTCATTTTTCTGCTTTTTATTTTTTAAACAAACTTTTTAGCTTCATCGAAATTACGCCAAAAACAGCTTCAGAAATAATTCCTGAGCTCAATTTGGATTCGCCTTTTGTTCTATCGGTAAATATTACAGGCACTTCAATTATTTTAAATTGCTTTAAATAAGTTTTAAATTTCATTTCTATTTGAAACGCATACCCAATAAATTTAATTTTACTTAAATCGATGGTTTCCAACACCTGTCTTTTGTAACACACAAAACCCGCGGTGGTATCGTGAATGCGCATACCCGTAATAATACGCACGTATTTTGATGCCAAATAAGACATGAGCACGCGTGCCATAGGCCAATTTACAACATTTACGCCCTTAGCGTAGCGCGACCCAATGGCTAAATCGGCGCCATCATTTTTACAGGCATTATAAAGCTTGATGAGGTCTTTTGGGTTGTGTGAAAAATCGGCATCCATTTCAAAAATATATTGATACGATTTTTCTAAGCACCAATAAAACCCATGGATATAGGCCGTACCTAAACCTGCTTTTTCTTTACGGATTTCCAAAAATAAGCGATTCGGAAATTCTTCTTGAAGTTCCTTTACTTTTAAAGCGGTTAAATCTGGGGAATTATCATCAACTACGAGAACGTGAATATTATCCGATTGCGAAAAAACGGCTCTAATAATAGCTTCAATATTCTCTATTTCGTTGTATGTTGGAATTATAACAACCGTATCTTGCATTTGAAATATATTGTAATCGTAATATTTTTAGCAAATGTACATTATTTAAAAGTTTATTTTTTTTAAATATTCCTTAATATTTATGGACAAAGTGTGAATAATTATAATAATTTTAGGGCATGTATCGCGACATCATCTCAAACGAACTTTTTACCGTTTTAATGGTTATCGGGCTCGCCATTATTGCAACAGCAAAATTGGTGGCACCGCAGCGGTTCAATGATTTTTTTTATGTTTTGGTCAATTCAAAATACCTTAAAATATACGTTAAAGACCAAAAATTCTTAGATAAGTTTGATGCTTTGCTTTTTTCTAATTTGGTTATTTCGGTTTCTGTTTTTTGCCATTTGATTTACCAATATGCCCATGATTCTAAAATAGTTTCGGTTAATCTGCTTTTTAAATTGGTTTTCGGTATCGGCACGTTTATACTCATTAAGGTGCTTATTGAACGCTTAATTGCCAGCCTTTTTGAGATGGATAAATTAATGGACCAATACCTTTTTCAAAAAATAACTTATAAAAATTATTTAGGCTTGTTATTGCTGCCCATTAACGCCTTATTGGTTTTTTCAATAGAGCCCACATTGCCTGTTTTTTACACTATAATAGCGCTTTTGTTGATCGTTAATATTTCTGGCGTAATCACTTCATTTAAAACACATCAAAACACGATAAAAGGCAACTTATTTTATTTTATTTTGTATCTTTGCGCTCTCGAAATCGCACCTTATGTTGTTTTATATAAGGTATTAGTTTCGTAACGTAACTAAACAAACTACTTGTGTACATGAAAGTGAAAACAATTTTAGTATCTCAGCCAGAACCTAAAATAGAGAACTCCCCTTATTTTGATTTACAGGAAAAGCAAAAGGTAAAAATAGATTTTAGACCTTTTATACATGTTGAAGGTGTTCCTGCGAAAGAAATTAGGCAGCAAAAAGTAGATTTAAACAACTACACTGCCATAATTTTAACAAGTAGAAATGCCGTTGACCATTTTTTTAGAGTTGCTGAAGAAATGCGTTTTAAAGTTCCAGACTCTATGAAATATTTTTGCCAGTCTGAAGCAGTAGCCTATTATCTTCAAAAATATGTGGTTTACAGAAAACGAAAAATTTATGTGGGTAAACGTACTTTTTCTGAACTTTCGCCTTTAATCAAAAAGTATAAAGATGAAAAGTTCTTACTCCCAAACACCGATAAAGTGAAGCCGGAAGTGCCCAGTACGTTAGATGCTCTTGGTGTAGATTGGAAACAAGCTACTTTTTACAAAACGGTAGTTAGCGATTTATCCGATTTGGAAAACGTAACTTACGATGTATTGGTGTTTTTCAGTCCGTCCGGAATCGAGTCATTGTTTAAAAACTTCCCGGATTTTAAACAAAACAATACACGTATCGCTGTTTTTGGAAACACCACAATTAAAGCGGTTGAAGAAAAAGGCTTACGCGTAGATATTGCTGCTCCAACACCCGAAACACCATCTATGACGATGGCGCTACAAAAATATATCGATAAAGCTAATAAAGGGAAATAAACACTATTACTTATTACTTATAAAACAAAAAAGGGATGATATATATCATCCCTTTTTTGTTTTTAAATCGTATATTTAAAAACACATTCTAAATTTTTGAAGATGAAAAACAATATTCTATGTTTAATACTAATAACATTATTGTTTGTTATGTCTCCCAACTCGGTAATGGCTACCGAAAAAACTCCAACATATACCGCTGTTGAGGCTAATGAGATTCCTCCAGAAATTAAATCAATGATTGATAGAATAAATGAAATAAAGAGCATGAATAAATCATCTTTGACTCGTGCTGAAAGAAAAGAATTACGAAAAGAAGTTCGTGCTATGAAGAAAAGCGTTAGAGCATCTGGAAATGGTATTTACATATCAAGTGGAGCAATAATTATAATTTTACTTTTAATTATTATTCTTTAATATTTAAATCATTAAAAAAAGGGCAATTTTTAAATAAATTGCCCTTTTTTATTTTGAATTAGTCTTTGTTTTTAAAACGCATAACGCTGCGGTCCGCCACGTCTAATTTCTTCATTACAATGTGCTTCAAACTTTTTAAAGTTTTCCCTAAACGCATTGGTTAATTTGAATGCTGTTGTGTAATAGGCCTTATCGTCGTTCCAAGTGGCACGCGGACTTAAAACTTCCGTTGGAACACCGGGACACGATCTTGGTTGTGCTACGCCAAAAACCGAATGAATGTGGTAATCGTCGTAATTATACAATCCTAAATCGCCATTTAATACCGCAGTAATCATGGCGCGTGTGTATTTTAGTTTCATTCTTGTACCAACACCGTAAGGGCCACCGGTCCAACCCGTATTAACCAGCCAAACGTTTACTCCAGATTCCTTCATCTTTTTGCTTAACATTTCGGCATATTTTGCTGGATGCAGCGGCATAAAAGGGGCGCCAAAACAGGCTGAAAAAGAGGGCTGCGGCTCAACAACGCCGGCCTCGGTTCCTGCCACTTTTGCGGTATAACCCGAAATAAAATGATAGGCGGCCTGACTGGGTGTTAACTTGGAAATTGGAGGCATTACCCCAAAAGCATCGGCCGTTAAAAAGAAGATGTTTTTTGGGTTTTTACCAATAGAAGGTTGTTTTATGTTTTCAATATGATAAATGGGATAACTCACCCTTGTATTTTGGGTGATTGAAATATCTCCAAAATCGACATCACCATTTTTACCTAAAATCACATTTTCAAGAATGGCGCCTTTTTTAATGGCATCATAAATCTCTGGCTCTTGCTCCCTCGACAAATTAATCACTTTCGCATAACAGCCACCTTCAAAATTAAACACGGTGTTTTCGTTGGTCCAACCATGTTCGTCATCGCCAATTAAACTTCTGTTGGGGTCTGTGGACAATGTGGTTTTTCCCGTTCCAGATAAACCAAAGAAAATAGCAGTATCCCCTCCTTCGCCAACATTGGCACTGCAATGCATGGGCAAGGTATTTTTAAATACGGGCAGAATAAAGTTTAAGGCCGAAAAAATACCTTTTTTAATTTCGCCGGTATAACCAGTTCCGCCAATTAAGGCTATTTTTTTGGTGAAATTTAAAATGGCAAAGTTGTGTTGGCGTGTGCCGTCTTCTTCGGGAACGGCCATAAAACCCGGAGCGTTTACTACTGTCCATTCTGGATTAAAATCTTTTAATTCTTCGTCCGTTGGGCGCAAAAACATATTGTATGCAAACTGGTTGCTCCAAGCATATTCGTTGATAACTCGAATATTTAATTTATAGTTTTCGTCCGCGCAAGCGTAACTATCCCTTACAAAAACTTCTTTGTTGGATAAATAATCTACAACCTTATTATATAAGGCATCAAACTTATCGGTTTCAAATGGAATATTTATATCGCCCCACCAAACACGATCTTTGGTAACATCGTCCTTTACAATAAATCGATCTTTAGGTGAACGTCCTGTAAACTCGCCGGTATTAACCGCCAAAGCACCAGACGAAGCCTCTTTACCTTGGCCTTTCTCAATAGCAATATTATGAAGTTGTTCGGGCGAAAGTTGATAATTTACTTTGGCATTTTTTATACCGTAAGATTCTAACGAAATCGTTTTCGTAAATTGGTTATTATTTCCCATTTTTTGTTATAAAATTATTTATCTGGCAAAAATAAACATTATTTTAACCTCGCAAATTATTTAATTATCATTTTTTGACTTTAATTTTAAGAAATCTTTAAATAAAAAGCCCCAAGCTAAGATTAAAAGTAATCCGCCAATTGGGGTTATTAGCGCCACCGTTCTAAAATCGAAGGCTGTTAATAGGTTAGTTGCCAAACCATAGATAGATCCAGAAAAGAATATTACGCCTACCAATACGAAGTAAAAAACCAGTCGTTTTGTGTTTTGGGCAATTAACGAAGTGCTTCCAACAAATAGCAATAATATGGCATGATACATTTGATAACGAACACCTGTTTCAAAGGTTTGTAAAGATTCCTCCGAGATTAATGCTTTTAATCCGTGAGCGGCAAAAGCTCCTAAAATAACACTGGTTAAACCTAAAAGTGATGCTGTAATTAAAATTTTCCTGTTCATATTTATATAAATTATTCGTAAAAAATCCTTTTTATATTTACTAAATTCGCAAAATTAATCTGCTTAAAAACGGACTTAATAATAAAATGATTTTCAAGATAAAATCTTGAAAGCACATAAAAACTGTTATTCTCGCAAATGCGGGAATCTAAAAAACAAAATTACTCAACAAATCCCACTATGCGAAAAATTTTAGTTATTGGTTCTGGAAAATCAACATCATACCTTATAAAATATTTATTAGACAAGTCGACTTCTGAAAATTTACACATAACTATTGGCGACATCAATTTAGATAATACCAAAAAGCTCATTGGGAATCATGAAAATGCCACAGCAATTACATTAGATATTTTTAACGAAAACTCTCGCGTTGAAGCTGTTAAAAATGCTGATATCGTGGTGTCCATGCTGCCTGCACGATTTCATATTGAAGTTGCGAAAGACTGTGTTACCTACAAAAAACATATGGTAACGGCATCTTATACAAGTCCGGAAATGCATGCTTTAGATGACGAGGCAAAAGCAAATGGGGTTGTTATAATGAAAGAAATTGGGGTCGATCCCGGGATAGATCACATGAGTGCGATGCAGGTTTTAGATCGCATTAGAGATAAAGGCGGCAAAATTATTTTGTTTGAATCGTTTACGGGCGGACTTGTAGCACCGGAAAGCGACAACAATCTATGGAACTATAAATTTACTTGGAACCCAAGAAATGTGGTGGTTGCCGGACAAGGTGGCGCTGCCAAGTTTTTACAAGAAGGCACGTATAAATATATACCGTACAACCTGTTGTTTAGGCGCACCGAGTTTTTAGATGTTGATGGTTTTGGACGTTTTGAAGCCTATGCAAATCGCGATTCTTTAAAGTACCAAAGCGTTTACGGGTTGGATAATATTAAAACCTTATACCGAGGCACGATACGTCGTGTTGGCTTTAGCAGGGCGTGGAATATTTTTGTAGCCTTAGGAATGACTGATGATAGCTATACCATTGAGGATAGCGAAAACATGAGTTACCGCGATTTTGTAAATGCCTTTTTGCCGTACAGCCCTTCAGATTCTGTAGAGTTAAAATTAAGGCATGCCCTTAAAATCGATCAAGACGATATTGTTTGGGATAAATTGGTTGAACTCGATATTTTTAATGCTGAAAAGAGGGTAGAACTTAAAAAAGCAACACCGGCCCAAATTCTTCAAAAAATATTAATGGATAGTTGGACGCTTGAAGAAAACGATAAAGACATGATTGTGATGTACCATAAATTTGGGTACGAGCAAAACGGTAAAAAGCATCAAATAGATGCTACTATGGTTGCGCTTGGAGACGATCAAACCTATACCGCTATGGCAAAAACCGTGGGTTTACCGGTTGCCATGGCAACTTTGGCTATTTTAAACGGTAAAATTAAAACCCCAGGTGTGCAGATACCAATCACTAAAGAAGTTTACGAGCCTATTTTAAAAGAATTAAAGGATTTTGGGATTCAATTTAACGAAAAAGAAGTGCCTTATTTGGGTTACAATCCTTTAAATAATTAGTGTTTTGTAGCAGCTAAAACTCAAATTTTAACTGTACGCTTACACTTTGGCGTTCTGGTTTTTTCTTGGTTTCGGTATTTAAATTCGATAAAGAAATACCCAATAATCTAACCGAGTTTTTTAGTTTTTCTTGATACAATAAATCTTTTGTGGTTTCTAAAATTAAACCACTATCACTAATAAAATAAGGCAAGGTTTTGCTTCGGGTCTGCAAAGTGAAATCGCTGTATTTTATCTTTAAGGTTATTGTTTTGCCAGCAACTTTACCTTTGTTTAAACGCCGCGACACTTCATCTGCAATATGATGTAACTTTTCGAGCATAAAAATTTCGGATGATAAGTTTTCGCTAAACGTACGTTCGGCAGCCAAACTTTTTCTAATCCTGTCGGGCTTTACTTTACTGTTGTGGATGCCTCGTACAATATAGAAATAGGATTTTCCGGACTTGCCAAAATTTGCTTCTAAATATTCGGCAGATTTCGATTTTAGGTCTTTGCCCGTAAAAATGCCTTTTTGGTACATTTTTTCAGCGGTTACTTTCCCAATACCATAAAATTTGCGAATGTCCAATTGCTCTAAAAAATCTAAAACTTCCTCAGGATTTACGGTTTTTTGTCCGTTGGGCTTATTGTAATCGCTTGCTATTTTAGCTATAAATTTATTGATGGAAATCCCCGCCGATGCCGTTATACCAACCTCGTTAAAAATACGCGCTCTAATTTCTTCAGCGATTAACGACGCACTCGGGTTTCCCTTTTTGTTTTCGGTAACATCTAAATAAGCCTCATCTAGCGAAAGCGGTTCAACCAAATCGGTATAATTATAAAAAATGGCTCTTATCTTTTTAGAAATTTCAGAATAGCGTTCAAAACGAGGTCTCACAAAAATTAAATCGGGACACAGTTTAGCGGCTAAATTTCCAGCCATCGCACTTTTTACACCAAATTTTCTAGCTTCGTAACTCGCCGCACTTACCACACCACGCTTACCACCACCGCCAACAGCAAGGGGTTTACCCTTTAAATCGGGGTTATCCATTTGTTCAACAGAGGCATAAAACGCATCCATATCCACATGAATAATTTTTCGAATTGGTAAATCGATAGACATGCTGTAAATTTAGGCATTAAATGCCTTTTAATTATATTTACTCTTGCGGTTATTAAATTTAGATTAGGACAAATAATGATAGAAATAGAACGCAAATTTTTAGTAACCTCAAATGCTTTTAAAGACCAAGCCTTTAAGAGTACGCGCATTGTTCAAGGGTTTTTAAATCGAGATCCCGAGCGCACCGTTAGGGTTCGATTAAAAGGGAATAAAGGTATTTTAACCGTAAAAGGCCAATCGTCAAACAATGGTTTGTCGCGGTTGGAATGGGAAAAAGACATTGAAAAACAAGAAGCCGAATCGCTTTTAAAACTTTGCGAAAAAGGCATTATTAAAAAAATTCGACATGAAATTGAAGTAGGAAACCATATTTTTGAAGTGGATGAATTTTTTGGAGACAACCAAGGTTTGGTCATCGCCGAAATAGAGTTACAACACGAAAACGAAACCTTTGAAAAACCAATTTGGTTAGGTAAAGAAGTTACTGGGCATATAAAATATTATAATTCGCAATTAAGCAAACAACCTTATATTAGCTGGAAATAGCTAATAAAAATTTAAGATTATGAAAAAAACAATAACTTTTATTCTGTTTATTTTTGTTATTATTTCTTGTAAAGATGAAGCAAAAACACCCGTTAAAGAAGTTGACGAAAGAGCTGTTGAAATTGTAGAGCAACCCATAGATTCAATAATAGAAGTTGAAGTTTTAGATGAAATTCCTGTTAAAAAAACCACAAGGCAGATTAAACAAGAATTAACCGCCAAAGGCTATAAAACTTTTGACTATGTTGACGAAAAAACACAAGACACCATTTTAATGCAGCAATATTTTATGGCTTTTTTAAAACGTGGACCAATTCGTGGTCAAAATGAAGAGGAAGCTGCAGATTTACAAAAAGAACATTTAGCACATTTAAGTAAAATGTACGAGTTGGGCTATGCCGATATTTCTGGACCTTTTGGAGACGATGGCGACATTCGTGGTATTACCATTTACAATGTGCCCACGCTAAAGATGGCAGATAGTTTGGCCAAATCGGACCCGATGGTACAAGCTGGGCGATTGGAAATTGAAATACATCCTTGGTGGGCTGCAAAGGGCTTTCCGTTACGATAATGCTAAAAATAATTCGAGTCCTATATCTGTTTTTAAACATTGTAATTATTGGTGCGTTATTGGCTATTCACTTTGTTTTTAAAGAACATAGTTACCAAAGTTCGTTGCTGTATTACACGTTTCCCCTACCGGTTATTATTCTTGCCGTTTTATTGCTTTCCATTTTTTTAAATAGAAAATTTAAGAAGTTAAACCTTATTTTAGCGGGATTATTATTGTTGATTTGGTTGGGAAGGAGCTTTAAAATTAGTTTTCCTGAAACCATTAATGAGACCGATTTAGAGGTTGTTTTTTGGAATGCGGCTAGAGAAAATAATTTTCAAGCGGCCTTAAATAAAAATGGTGATATACCAGATGTTTTGGTTTTAGTAGAAACTGGAGAATATAGCATTGAGGAGTTTCAGCAAAAGTACCCTAATTATTATTTTTTTACATCTGATAGAGAGATGTTTATTTTCTCGAAAACCCCTTTGGAAATTAAAAGTGAAAACACTTCAAAATTTAAAACAACGGTGATAGAATTTAAAACTGCTGGAATTAATTTTTATGCCGTTGATGTTACTGGAAGCCCTGATGTTCCTAGAGAGTGGGAACTAAGACATGTAAATGAATTTGTTAAGAGAACACATAACACCATCGTTTTGGGAGATTTTAATGCGCCTTATGAATCTAAATATTTAAAGCAGATTAAGAAAAATTTTAATCAAGCATTTAATGAAAAAGGGAATGGTTTTAGAGAAACATGGTTTTGGAACATCCCGTTACTTTCTTTAGATCATATTTGGGTTTCAAAAGATTTAAAGGTTTTAAAAACAAAGAAGTTTTACTCCAAAGTATCAGATCATTGTATGCTTAAAACTTACGTTAGAAAGTGAAAATGTTTGTGTTTTTCTGCAAGGTTTTTCCAACCTTGTAGGTGTAAATGTTCTACTATTATTCCGAAATCTCAATCCAACGTTTGGCTTCATTTCCAAATTCATCAACCACGGTAATGATATGTTTTCCTGTTTTGGGTTTCATGGCAAACTCGTGGATGTCTTTGGTGCTTCCTAAAAAACGACTGTTCAAATACCAAAATAATATAGATTCGGGTTTAGAATGCGCCATTTTTAAAACGAGGTCGTTGGTGTTGCCATCAAAATCTTTTGGTAAAAAAATACTGTTGCTTTCTTTCGGATAAATAAACTGCATAGACATGGTATTATCACCCAAACAATCACTTCTAAATTTGGGCAACGGGTTGTAAAACGGATTTTTGGTTTTGTAGTAATAGGCCATTAAAGGCGGTAAAACAAACCAAGATTTATGGGCGATATTATCAATGGTTTCACAGGATGAATTGACTTGAAAGCTTTCATTTTTATCCAAATGAATTAAAACATGATAGGGGCAAGGTTGCGTTTTTAAACCACTTATTTGAATAAATTGCGTTGCTGTATTTTTGCAATTTTGAGAGGCGCGATGGCCGCTTTCTTTACAAATTTCAACAGCTTGCATTTCATCAAAAGGTTCAGCAAACCAATCGCTATTTGGCAACACATCAAACACATCAAATAAAATAGGGGCAGCGGTTTCTACGCCAACTAAACCGGGGCGTCCTTCGCCATCGGCATTGCCTACCCAGACCCCAACCACATAATTTTTGGTCGTACCAATGGCCCAGGCATCGCGAAAACCAAAACTGGTTCCGGTTTTCCAAGCGATTTGTTTCGAGCCGTCAAAAAAAGCCCAACTCTCATCGCTTTCGGGTCGGTTTACTTCTTTTAAACTGTTGTAAGTTAAATAAATTGAAGCGGCATCAAATAAGGTTTTATCGGTTGTTTTCTTTCCAAAACCAACAACCTCGGAAGCTATAAAAGTAGGTTCGCAAAATTCATTTGAATAATATTCGCTGGATGTTTCAGAAAAATGATTTAAGGTTGACGACAAGGCCGCATAACTTTTACACAAATCCCACAAATTACTTTCGGCACCGCCAAGAATTAAAGACAACCCGTAATGATTGGCATTATATTTTAAATCTTTTAATTTAAATTCTTTTAAATAATGATGGAATCTATCCAAACCAAACTCCTGCAACATTCTAACCGAAGGTACATTCAAAGACCGCGATAACGCACGACTTGCTGGCACAACGCCATCATAAGATTTATTGTAATTTTCGGGGTTATAACTTCCAAATTGGGTGGGCACATCTGCCACCAAAGTGTGGGGTAAAATATCGCCAGCGTCCAACATAGCGGTGTACAAAAAGGGCTTTAAAATACTGCCCGTGCTTCGGGGTTTATCAATAATATCAACATGATTTTGATGTGTTTTATCTGTTGGTGTATTGCCCACGTAAGCTAAAACCTGTCTGGTATTTACATCTAAAACCAAAACAGCGGCGTTGTAAATTTCGTTCTGGCTTAGTTTGTTGTAATGATTTTTCACAATTTCATTTACTTGCTTTTGAAGTTGTACATTTATAGTCGTCTGGATGTGTTTCCCATAAAAAGACTTTACCGTCTTTTGTAACAAATGTGGTGCCGTTTGTGGTAGCGGATAAGGTTTTTGTGGCAAGCCTTCTACAATTGATAAATTATAAGTAAGCGAATCTATTATGTTTTTATCCAAAAGTTTTTTTAAAAGCCGATTGCGTTTTTTTAGTAATCGCTCCTGATTTTTCCCCGGATAAATTAAACTTGGTGCGTTGGGTAAAACCGCTAAAGTGGCGTTTTCTGCCCACGACAAATGGTTGGCATTCCTATTAAAATAACGCCAAGATGCAGCATCGAGCCCCACAACATTGCCGCCAAAAGGTGCATGACTTGCATAATAAGACAAGATCTTGTTTTTAGAATCTCGAAACTCCAATCTGGTGGCCAGAATAATTTCTTTAAATTTTTCAAAATAGGTGCGCTCTGTGCCTTTTCTTGACAATCGAATGACTTGTTGCGTAATGGTACTTCCGCCACGGGTTACTTTGCCCGATTTTATATTATCGCGCAGCGCTTTAAAGATTGAAATGGGATTAAATCCGGGATGCTTATAAAAATATTCGTCTTCAAACTGAATGATGCAGGTTTTAAATTTTTCTGGAATGGAATCACTTTCCGGAAAGCGCCATTGCCCGTCTTTAGCGATTTGTGCCCCTAACAATTCATTGTTGGAGCTTGTAATTACGGTTGAAGTGGGATCTTTAAAAAGTTGGTTTGGTAAACAAAAATAATAGACAACCAAAAGTACAGCAATGATTACTGATTTAATTTTATGGCGTTTTATGTAGTTTGTTAATCGTGTCACTTAAAAATATATACTCTAAGCTATTGTGTTTAGATGTGTTTTAAGATAATTTTAACCCTTCTGCCTTCCGATTATTATCGGAAGCCACCTTCACTTATTAAGGGAAGGAGTTTTGTGTATTGTTTAAATTTTAAATTTAGTTGAATTATAATGTTATGACGAGGTGGTTATTAATTTTTAAAACAACTACTAATTTCCTCTAGCACATCTGTAATATTCTCAAAAATTAATTTGTTTTCAAATCTAATTACTTTAAAACCCAATTTTTCTAAATTCTGTGTTCTTTCGTAATCATAATTTTGTTGGGCAAAATCTAGATGGTACGCACCATCTAACTCAATAATCAGCTTTTCAGATGCGCAATAAAAATCGACAATATAATTTAAAATACTATGTTGTCTTCTAAATTTTCTTCCTTCAAGTTGCTTTCCTTTAAGATATCTCCATAATGATGCTTCAGCAGAAGTTAAGTTTTTTCGCGATTCTTTACGGCGTTCTTCTAAGTATTTATGATTGTGAATTTTGTTCATATTTTTTTTACCCTTCCGACTTTCAATTCTAAATTTAGTTCTAATTATTAATATGTTTTCTATTTTAATCTCTCCTCATTTCAAAGGAGGAGTGGATTCAGATTTCTTAAAAATCTGAAGACTAGGTGGCTTTAAAGTCATACTCGCGTTCTACTTTGCAAATTTTAACGTTATACCAACTGTACCAATCTTGGCGTCCTTTTAGTTGGGCTTGTAAATGGTCACTTTGTTGTTTCCAGTTTTTTATAGCTTCCAAAGTGTCCCAATAACTCACGGTAATCCCAACGGTATTTCGTGCGCTATCCATTCCTAAAAAACCGTTTTGTTGTTTGGCCAGGGTTTCCATTTTTTCTGACATTTCAGAATAGCCGTCCAAGTTTTTATTTTGTGTTGAAGTGAAAATTACGGCGTAATAGGGTTTAAATTCTGTTTTCATTTTTTTTCTAACTTTTTAATGTATTGGCAATTTTTTCTTATTCCAAGTCAACACTTGAACCCCTTTTGAATAATGAATTCTATCGGGTTTGTTATTAATAAGATGATTAAATCTCGGGTAGTCAATTTTTAGGTTTTCTAATATTATATTTTGCATGGGCCATTCCACATGGTGCACATCGTATTCAATAATATGCTTTTTATATTCTTGAAAAACAGCGTAGCGTTCGGTAAGCCATACATCGGTTTTGTCCTTTTTAACAGGACCACCTTCTAATCGGTATTTAAGGTAAAAAGCATCATTAAATACGGCGTTTTTCGAAATAAAATCACCTTCATTTCTTTTCATTTTTGAATAGCGATACGGGAATTTTGACAATGTTTTTAAAACCTTACAAGACGATCGTTTACTGCCTTCCATACTTAAAAAATAAACGCTCGGTTTATTATTGCAAACCACGTAAACACGAATGTTTATTTCATAAAAATCAGAAATATGAGGCACTTTCGGAAAACTTTTTACGCCAATATTATTCATGTTAAAAGCGACAAGACTTACCAATGTTTTACCGTTAATGGTATCCAATTGAATGTTTTTTGGAAGCAAGGGTTTTATCAATGTTTCCTCAACTTCCCAATGTAAAAAAACAGCTTTGTTCCATTCTTGGTAGAATTTCCATGGGCGCTTGGGGTATTCAAACGGTCGGTGCAGTTTCTGATTTAATATGTCAGTCGATTTCATCTAATTAAAATTTAAACCCTTTTTTTACGAATATAGTTCGCTTTATTCATTTTTTAGGATTTTATACGTCGAGGTTTGTTTCGTTTTTTATTCATTTCCGAATTTAGTTATTGCCTTTTTGGAATATTAATACCTCGTGGGCTTGCACCAAGGTAGTTTATTGTTATTTTTAGCATCTTAATAATTAAATATAAAAATTATCAATAGGAAAACCCAAATACTCTTTTTAGCTTTTTTTACCCTAGCGGTTTTAAAGTTACAAGCCCAATTGGGGTTTTGTAGCGGAAATTCCGGCGATCCTATTTTTACCGAAACTTTTGGCACCGGAACAACAAGTTCGCCATTACCCGCAGGAACAACATCGTATACTTTTGCAGGAGGATCGCCCAGTGATGGATTTTATACCGTATCGAGCAACACTAATTTTTTTGACTGGCATGATATTGACGACCATACGCCAAACGATACAGACGGAAGAATGCTTGTTGTTAATGCAGATTTTACCGCTGGCGAATTTTACAGAACCACGATAACCGGATTATGCGAAAACACCACTTACGAGTTCTCCTCGTGGATGATTAATTTATTGCCCAGTACCACGCAATGTGCCAATGGTGGCATTCCCATTAACGTGAAATTTGAAATTTGGGACAATACGGACACCAATCTTTTAGCAAGCGGGGATACAGGAAATATAAACGGAACATCGAGCCCCAATTGGGTGCAATACGCTTTGGTGTTTCAAACCTTGCCAGCCCAAACATCGGTTATTTTAAAGATGCTGAACAATGGTGTTGGCGGTTGCGGAAACGATTTGGCTATTGATGATATTGTGTTTAAATCCTGTGGCGATGCCGTGTTGATTGAGGACACAGCAAATAACATGAATACCTATGTGTGCGAAGACCAATTACCATATTCCACGCAATTAACGGCTGTTCCTGATTTTACTATTTTTTCCACTCATTTTTATCAATGGCAAGAAAGTACAGATGGAATAAACTGGACTGATATTGCCGGAGAAAACAACCAAAGTTACACCACATCACCTATAAATAACACCACCTTTTATAGAGTTAAAATTGCCGAAGATGCTATTAATTTAACTAACGATTCGTGTAATTCTACTTCCGAAATATTTGAAATTCAAGTTATTCCGCTTCCCAGTGCACCAATTAGTAATGGCGATTTAATGATTTGTGAAAATGACGACACGCCACTCTCGGTAACCGTTCCAACTGGTGTATTGGTTAATTGGTATGATGCTTCCGTTGGAGGAAACCTGCTTCAATCCAATAACAGAAATTTTAATCCTAATGGCTCGGGAATTTATTATGCCGAAGCCGAAACCGTTAACGGCAATTGTATTTCATCATCAAGAACCGCTGTACAAATCAACTATTATCCAATTCCGCAAGTACAAGACGAAACTGTCGAGTTTTGCGAGAACACGAGCGTCGATTTACACGCCAATGCCAGTAATGCCACAGCATATTTGTGGAGCACAGGCGATGCTACCGAAACCATAACCGTTGCTGCTCCCGGAACATATACGGTACAAGTAACCAACATTAACTGCTCGGTTACAAAAACCATAACCGTTACACAAATAAACAATCCGGTAATAGAAAATGTGACATCAGATGGCAACGATATTGTTGTCACTGCCACCTCAAACACCGGAAATCTGTTGTTTTCATTAAACGGAAACATCTTTCAACCCAACAACACTTTTTTCAACGTTGAGGGCGGTTTATATACCGTTTATGTAAAAGACCGCGATTGCTCATTCATCGCTTCGCAAACCTATTTGCATTTTTATATCCCCAAGTTTTTTACGCCAAATAACGATGGCGAGAACGACGCGTTTAACTTAAAAGGCATCGAATATTACGCAAGTTCGCAAGTCTACGTTTTTGATAGATACGGAAAACTTTTAAAAAGTTCCAGAAACACTGCGTTTTCATGGAACGGCACGTTTAACAACCAACAATTGCCAACCGACGATTATTGGTATGTTGTTGTAATCGACGGGCAAAAATTTACGGGACACGTTACTTTAAAGCGCTAAATTATTTTGGGCGTTACCACAACCCTTCGACTGCGCTCAGGGCAAGTGGTCGGGCTTTCCGCTATATCTTTTTTTACGTCATAGCGAGGAAGAACGACGTAGCTATTTTTTAAATTTTAGCTCTAAATAAAATGTATTTTCCTTCTTTCAAAAAAAAGGATGAGTTTATCCTGAGCTTGTCGAAGGGCATCAATCCCTAACGCAACCGGAATCAATTAAAAAGACGGCTTAATTTTTGATGTAAATTACGGACAAGAAAGCCTCACTTCAAAACAATGATAGAACCTATACATTTACACATATGAAATTAGTTATACTTCTATTCTTTTCAACATTTATTTTACTCGGACAAAACGCTAAGGGCGTTGTTTTAGATGAGCAAACAAAACACCCTTTAGAACATGTTCATGTTTTTATAAATCACTCAAAAACAGGAGCTGTTTCTAATAAAAATGGCGAGTTCATTTTAAAAATAGAGGTTAATCGAAACGACACCATTAGTTTTTCTGCTATTGGTTATACGTCAAAAAAAATTCTATTTTCCGAACTAAAAAACAGTGATAACATTGTTTATCTTCAGAAAAAAATCGAGAATCTAAAAGAAGTAATTGTAGCTTCAAATAAAGAATTAAATTCCAAAATTCGTTTTAAAAAATTATCTTCTTTAAAATTAGGCATACACTCGTTCGCCTCAGTATTAATAGGCTCTAAAATTTACGTAATTGGTGGTGATGCGTCAAATATAGTAGATGCTCCCAGAAAAGTCTTAAACGATTTAAGACACAAAACTGATGCCTCAATAAATGATATAGTTAATGGCTTAATCGAGAATCCTTCTTTGGATAATTATAAAGGTGATTTAAAGGTTTATGATGTAGCCCAGGATACTTGGTTGAAATCAGATTTAAAATTTAGAAAACGCGCTTATAATGCGTTAAATTATGACAACAATACAATATATGTTTTAGGAGGTAAAAGATTATCTAGAAGCAGAAAACATGAGTATTTAGACGATAAAATTGAAGTTTTTGATTTAAAAAACAACACGATTACAATCGATGATACAAACCCTCATCAAGCAGTAAATTTTGGGTCTTTCACTTATAATAATAACATTATTGTTATGGGTGGTTCTATCAAGTTAAATAAAGATGGCAGTAAGGTTTACACTAATAAATCACATATTTACAATCTAAAAACTGGTTATTGGTATGCGTTAAATGAAATGCCAAAAGCAAAGGAAGTAAAAGGAATTTTAGTTGAAAACAAAATATATCTTATTGGCGGATTTAATGACAAACCTTTGTCTGAAATAGAATGTTATAATATAACAAGTGGAGAATGGAAAAAAGAAGGCAAATTGTTTTATGGGATGGAAAAGCCTGCTTTGGCGTATAATGATCGTATAATTTACATATTTGAAGATGGCAAAATGTTGACTTACAATATTGATACAAAAGTGTTAAATGAATATGACATAAATTTGAATTTAAAAGCTTCTGAGCTTTACTATTACAACAAAAAAATCTATTTACTTGGTGGTTATTTTGAAGACGAATTCTCTAAATCTCCAACATCTCGTTTGTATAGTTTAGATTTGAATGAGTTTGCTAAAACTAAAGTTAAAAACACTAAAAAAGTTGACGAAAAATTACTTCACTAAAACACCTTTTGCTTCCATTAAAGGAATAGGCTGCAACGCTTTTAAATTAATCGTGTTTTTTCTGAACAAATAAGTTTTATCGAACATGGTATGGCCTTCAAAAAAAGAGACTTTAAAAGTATTGTTCAGCGCAAATAGTTCTTCTTGCATCAACTCGATTTTAGCATAGCTTTTTTTAGGCAGTTTATCTAGTTTTTTTCTGAAAACAGAAGTTGTTTTATCTTTTGAATAGCCGCTTGTAACAATAAGTACCATCTCTAAATCAACCTCTTTATCGTTGATGATGTAAGCGTTCCAATCTTGGGTGTTGTAAATGTCGTTGTATTCGTTTACAATGGCGATATAAACGTTTTTTACTTCGGGGATAATAATATCGTCTTTCATAACAAACTTAGAAATTCAATTGGAAAGATTCCTGCCTTCGCAGGAATGACAATTATAAAGCCGATTTAAACTGCTCTAAAAACCTAACGTCGTTTTCGCTCAATAGACGAATATCGCCAATTTGGTGCAATAACATAGCGATACGGTCGATGCCAACACCAAAGGCAAATCCGGAATACTGAGTGGAATCTATTTTACAGTTTTCCAATACATTGGGGTCTACCATTCCGCAACCACCAATTTCAAGCCAACCGGTGCCTTTTGTAATTTTATAATCGGTTTCGGTTTCCAGTCCCCAATACACATCAATCTCGGCGCTTGGTTCTGTAAACGGGAAATACGACGGGCGCAAACGTATTTTGCTTTTGCCAAACATTTCGGTTGTAAAATATTGAAGGGTTTGTTTCAGGTCGGCAAAACTTACGTCTTTATCAATATACAAACCTTCCACTTGATGGAAAAAACAGTGCGAACGTGCCGAAATAGCTTCGTTTCTGTAAACGCGCCCCGGAGAAATGGTTCGAATGGGCGGTTTGTTGTTTTCCATGTAGCGTACTTGTACCGAACTGGTGTGCGTACGCAGTAAAATATCGGGATTGGTTTGAATAAAAAACGTATCCTGCATATCGCGTGCCGGATGGTATTCCGGCAGGTTTAGCGCCGTAAAGTTGTGCCAATCGTCCTCGATTTCGGGGCCTTCGCTAACATTGAATCCAATGCCCGAAAATATATCGATAATTTGATTTTTTACGATAGAAATAGGGTGGCGGGCACCAATTTGAATAGGTTCGCCGGGGCGCGATAAATCGCCAAAAACACCTTTTACTTCCTCTTTGCTTTCCAACTCTTCTTTTAAAGCGTTTACTTTATCTTCGGCCGTTTTTTTTAGGGTGTTTATGGTTTGGCCAAATTCTTTTTTCTGGTCGTTTGCCACGTTTTTAAGTTCGCTATAAAACCCTTTTAGCAGCCCTTTTGAGCCTAAATATTTTATACGGAACGCTTCCACCTCTTCCTTTGATTGGGCTTTAAAGGCTTCGGCTTCGGCTATAAGTGCTTTTATCTTATCTATCATAACGTCATTTAAAAAATGAATGCAAATTTACTATTTTTTACGTGAACTGCGTTAGGGATTGCAGAGGAAATCCTTTTTGTGAGGCACGAGCAAAAAGATTGAAACGAAAAGCCCGACCACTTGTGGTAACGCCCAAATAATTTACACGATATAATGGGTTTCCAGAAAATAGTTTACAATGGCTTCTTTCATTAAAATGCTTTGTTCGCCTGCTTTTAAGTGCGGCAGGGCTTCTAAGGTTTTGTAATGTGGCCAGCCCTCTTCATCTACAAAATCGAGTTCGTAATAGCCATAGGGCGTTAGTAACTTGCAAATGGCAATGTGCATTAAATCGAGTTTTTGGTCTTTTTTAAAGGTTCTGTCTAACTGCCCCAGCTCTTGCACGCCAATTAAATAAATAATGGCGTCGAGGTCTAGAAGGTCTCCATCGGCAAACTGGTCGGATAGTTTTTTAACCACCAAACTCCAGCGTTCTTTTAATTGTTCGTCTCTTGACATAATATTTTTAAAGTTGCAAAGTTAATAAACCTAAGTGTTACTATATTTGTTAAAATTCTTTATTTATGGGCGTTATCGATATTGTTTTGGGTGCTTTAATACTATTTGGGCTGGTTCGTGGTTTTTTGAAAGGCTTTTTTGTTGAGGTGGCATCGCTTATTGCCTTGGTTGCCGGAGTTTATGGCGCCATACATTTTAGCAATTTCGCTGCCGAATTTTTACAGACCAAAGTAGATTGGAGCGAAAAAACGATAAACATTACTGCTTTTGCCATCACTTTTGTTGTTATAGTTCTGGCTATTGCCTTGGCAGGTAAGGCACTTACCAAATTAGCCGATTTTGCTGCGCTAGGAATCATCAACAAATTTTTAGGTGGCGTTTTTGGAGCTTTGAAAATAGCGCTTATTTTGAGTGTGGTATTGAATATTTTTGATAAAATGAATAGCACCGTTACGTTTGTTGACGAAGAACAAATAAATGACACCGTACTTTATGAGCCCGTAAAGGGTTTGGTGCCAATGATTTTCCCGAGCATATTAACGCTTAAGGAAGAGGCCACGACTTCTGAAAGTGAAGCTTAAGAATTTTTAGGTTTTTAGTGTTTTTTCATTTAATATATTTTGGGTTATGTGAAGTTTGATTGCACTAATCCTTTCCATTGAATGGTTTTATATAAAACCTTCACAACATGCCTCCTATAATTTAGAAACAGCAATTCATCGAAATATTTGCGCACAATATCGATGAGTGATGAATTCCTGCTGTAAACAACTCCCTTTTTTGACTAAAATTTACACCTAAAAACGAGGTTTAATATCTAATTTTGAGAAGATTGTATATTATGTTATACATAATACATGATATAATTATAAACTCACTTTTAAAAAACACAAAATGATGAAAAACTACATTAAAACATTTGGCATAATGGTCGCCTTGCTCTGTGCAAGTGTATCTTATGCGCAGTATTGCACTCCCACGGTTCCTCAAACCGCTTCAAGCTTTATTAATAATTTGCAGCTTAATAGCGGTGCTGTACTAAATCGTGCATCTACAAATATGGGCTACGAATATATTACGGATACCGAGATTAATTTAATTTCCGATACTTCATATCGATTTGATATTGGGGTTGGCGACCCTGGCTTAACCACCCATAAAAGAGTTCATGTATGGATTGATATGAACAGAGATGGTGATTTTGATGATGCTGGCGAATTAACGTTTAGTTGGAGCGGAGCCAATACCGGTTCTAATCTCGGATTTTCAAATAAAAACATAGGTCCGGTTATTTCGGAAGGAGAAACCAGGATGCGAGTGGCTATGGTTGCCGCAAATGGTACCATAGGCCCTATATCACCATGTGATAGTTTTACTGGCGGCGAAGTTCAAGATTATAAAATAAGTATTTTTTTAACGCCACCACCAACGTATTGTGAGCCTACAATACCCGTATCGTCAACAAGCTATATCAATAATTTTAAAATCTCTACTGCAGGTACTGGCGATGGTGCTTTTATAAATCATGCCTCTACAAATGTAGGTTATCAAAATATTACAAGTACTGATGCAGCATTAATGACCGATACCTCATTTGCCTTTAATATAGGTGTAGGAAACCCAACAGCCACTACGCATAAAAGATTGCATGTATGGATTGATATGAATAGAGATGGCGATTTTGATGACGCAGGTGAATTAACTTTTAGCTGGGCGGGGGCTAATACGGGCGCAGACCTTGGCTTTTCGAGTAAGAATATAGGGCCAGTAATAGACGCAGGATTAACTAGAATGCGGGTAGCTTTGGTTGCTGCAGACGGTGCTATATCAGCAATAGGGCCTTGTGATAATTTTACCGGTGGTGAAGTTAAAGACTATAGAATAAACCTTGAGCTTCCTCCTGCCGGTCCTTGTTATCCAACATCAATGACGGCATCGACCACAAGCTTTTTAGATTATTTTAAAATTACCGATGTAACTGATGGTGACCTGCTAAACCATGTTTCTGCAAATGTGGGTTACGAAGATGTCACTGATAGTAATGTAGCTTTTAATGCCGAAAAATCATATCGATTTAATTTTGGTGTTGGCAACCCGAGTGCAGGAGCCAACAAGCGTGTGCATATATGGATTGATAAAAACCAAGATGGTGATTTTTCTGATGCAGGAGAAAGTGTGTATACCTGGACAGGTGCAAATACAACCGATGACCTTCAATTTTCAGGCGTATCAATTGGTGAATTTACCCTATTAGGAAATACTACCATGCGAATTGCTATGCGTTCTTCCAATAGCACTATTCCAGCAATGGGACCGTGCGATACATTTACAGATGGAGAAATTGAAGATTATTCTGTGATTATAGGAGAAGCCATTCCTCCATTAGAGGAGTTGACTCCTGAAGTCGATATTGATTTGTACGTAGGTGACCAAGTACCATTTTCAAGTAATGGTACGCCGCATACATATAGAATTCCTTCATTGGTAACTTCAAAAGCTGGAACATTACTGGCTATTACAGATGTTCGTTATGAAAATTCCTCTGATGTTCCTGGTGTAATAGATATGGCTGTTAGAAGAAGTACAGATAATGGTGATACTTGGGGTAGTGCTATAACCATTGAAACAGACCATGGAGGTGATGCCTGTACTGTTGTTGATAGAGATACAGGTAGAATTTTTATTTTTTATGCCTATTCTACAAATAGTACTATATGGAATTCAGATGGAGACCATACTAGCCCTAATTGTTTAAGATCTCGATACGTGTATAGTGATGATGACGGTTTAACTTGGTCTGCGCCTGTAGATTTAACGGAAGCGCTTTATCAAACAGGCGATAGGTCATACTGGGCATCGGCAGGTACAGGTATTCAGTTAAGAAATGGCACTTTGGTAATCCCAATAGGCGTGGTAAGAGGCAGTAATGCGAATTTTATATATGGCGCATTGCTTTACAGTACAGACCATGGTGCAACATGGAATAGATCGGCTACCAATAGTTTTGATAAGTTTGATGAAAATACTTTGGTGGAGCTAAATGATGGACGCATCATGGTAAATTCAAGAAACCACTATGGAACAGGTACTCGTCTTGTTACTTACACCTCCGATTTAGGAACTACCTGGGAACCATATACGTTTGATTCCACACTAATAGACCCTATTTGTCAAGGAAATATTTTACGATACACATCAACATTGGATGGGTATAATCAAAACAGAATATTATTTAGCAATTCTGCAAGTGCATCTGGAAGAAAAGATGGTGCATTGAGAATAAGTTATGATGAAGGCCAAACATGGGCATATTCAAAATTGTATCAACCGGGTTTTTCGGCCTATTCATCTCTTGCTATTACTGCTGATGGAAAAATAGGAGTGCTATATGAATCCGACGGATATACTAAAATTAAATTTAAAAGATTTAATTTGGAAGATTTAACTGATAGTGCTGATTCTTTTGTTGCTTTGGATGTTGAGGAAATATCAGCTTCTAACAATGGAACAAAGCTGTTCCCTAATCCTGTAAAATCGATATTAAACATATCTGCTTCACTAAAATCGGAAGTTAAAATTTACAACGTTGTTGGCAAGCTAGTTTTTGATGCTGAGGTAAGTGTTGAGCGAAAAGAAATAGATGTATCTCATTTTAATAATGGGCTTTACTTTGTAAAAGTTAAAAATGACTTAGGGACTAGTAACTTTAAAATCATTAAAAAATAGAGCTAATTTCTTTGTTAATAACCCTTAACAGAGACATAATTTAAACTGAAAATAGCAATTTTAAAACGCCCTCAAAACAACAGTTTTGAGGGCGTTTTTGTTATGGGAATATAGCCCAATTTATTAACTCTTAAAGGTTTTACAGATTCATCTTTATTTCTCGAATAGTATCACTTAAAAACAGGTAGTGGCATCATATTGTAAACCCCGTAGATTGACTGCAATTACCATTAATATCTTTGCAAATTACCAGTGCTTTTTTTATTAAAATAAATTGTTTTAAAATTGATTAGATTTGTTTGAATCAAATTTTTCTTCATTTAAGTTATTAATTAGTGGTTTTGGTAAAATTTAAAAGCGCATTCTTTTTAATCTTAATAGTATTATTTTTTAATAATTCTTACGCACAATATGCGCCGTTTTTTCAAAATTATACCCTAACGGAGTTTAATGCAGGAAACCAAAACTGGGGCATATCATTTGCCGATAACGGAAAGCTTTATGTTGCCAACGACAAAGGCTTGCTTGAGTTTGATGGCCTAAAATGGAATTTCTATCAGCTTCCAAACAAAACCATTATCCGGTCTGTAATGGCATACAACGGTGTTATTTATACGGGATCTTACGAGGAGTTTGGATATTGGACAAAAAATAAAAAAGGTGTATTGGTTTACACGTCGTTGAGCAATTTTCAAGAACAGGAAAAATCTTTAGATGAAGAGTTTTGGCAAATATTACACCACAACGGTGCCATTTTGTTTAGGTCATTTGCAAATCTATACATTTATAAAGACGGAAAAATATCAAAAGTAAGGCCAGATTCCACCATAATTTCATGTAGCGTTGTAAATAACAAGGTATATGTTTCAACTTTAAAAGGTGGCATATATATGTTACAAGATGATGCTCTGGCGCCGTTTGTTAATTCAGATATATTATACGACACAAAGGTTGTTTCCATTTCAGCGTTTAAAAATAAATTGCTTATTACCACGGCATTAAAAGGATGCTATTTGTACAGTAACAATACATTGGAGGCATGGGAACCCCAAATAAATGCCATAATTAAAGAGCAACAACTCAATAGTTTTTTAGAATTGGATAATGGCAATATGGTTTTCGGAACCATTAAAAACGGTGTTTACATAACAAATAGTTTAGGCAATGTATTGTTTCATATTAGTAAAGAAAATGGGTTGTTAAACAATACGGTTTTAAATCTTGGACTGGGAAAAAACAATAAATTATGGGTAGGTTTGGATAACGGTATTGCACTTGTTGATTTAAATTATAACCATGTGCTGTATAATGACAATTCTGGCGAATTAGGCGCAGTTTACGATGTTATAAATTATAAAAACGTTCTGTATATAGGCAGCAATACAGGGTTGTTTTATTTAGATGAAGGTGATGATAAACTAAAATTTGTTGAGAACTCACAAGGGCAAGTATGGAATTTAAAGGAAATAAATGGTGAACTGTTTTGTGGGCATAACGACGGTACTTTTCTTGTGCAGGATAAAAATCTGAAAAAAATATCAAACTCAACAGGCGGATGGGTCATTAAAAAAGTTCCAGAAGCCATGAATACATATATACAGGGCACCTATGCGGGTTTGGTGAGATATAAATATGATAATGCTGATTGGCAAGCAGTGCATTTAGGCGGAACCACTATACCAATTAAGTATTTGGTTTTCGAAGATGCTTATACGGCTTGGGCAGCTCATGCCTACAAGGGTTTGTATAGATTAAAATTTGATGAAACTTATGAAAAAGTAGAGGTTGAAGATTATAAAAACAAAGGACTTTGGTCCGATTATAATGTACGCGTTTACAATATAAAAAACGATATATGTTTTAAAACCAATCAAGGATGGCAAAAATACGAAGCCTTAATAGATAGCATTGTGCCCAACACTTTATTAAACGATACTTTTGGGCAAGACACCGATATTATTTCAGAGCCTTATTTAGACTTGTTGGTAACAAAAAATAAAACGGACAGAATTAGTTTTGTTTCCATGGAAAATGGCAATACTAATTTGGAGTTGCCCAATAAGATATTTAAGGACCGACTGGTAGTTGGTGGAGAAAGCATTTCGCAAATAAACGATTCCATTTACGCTTTAAACCTTTATGATGGATTCATGCTTATCAATAAAGCCCAAAATGTACGCCAAACCACATTGCCACAAAAACCGATTTTAGAACGTATTGAAGTAGATAAACAGTTAGTTGATATAAATACGGCCGATACTTACGAGCTCCCGTTCAATCAAAAAATTAGTATATCGGTATCGTCACCAAATTCAAGCAATCATTTTTTCGAGTATGCAATTTCCAATTCAGACTCCTTAAGTTGGTATCAAATGGATAGCGAAAGGCTAGAATTGTCTAATTTAAGTAATGGTGATTATAGTGTGCATTTTCGGGCAACTAACCTTTCTGGCGATGTTTCTTTGATTAGAACCCTAAAATTAAAAGTGCTGCCGCCGTGGTACAAAAACAGCTTGTTTTTTCTTTTTACGGCACTATTGATTAGCATATTGGTTTACGGGCTTCATAAACGCAAAATCAACAAAGAGCAAAATGCGCTTCATGAAAAACTAAAAATTGAACAAGAAACCTTGCTAAAAGAAAAGGCTATTGAAAACGACAAAAAAATAGTTCAGTTAAAAAATGAATCGTTAAAAAATGAAGTAAAACTTAAAAGCAAACAACTGGCAAATACGGCAATGTCCTTAGTTAAAAAGAATGAGTCTTTGCTTGAAATTAAAAATGAAATTGCTAAAAATAAAACAGGTTTTGAAAACAGTTTGGCCTACAAAAGACTATTGAGAAAAATTGATAATTCCATTGGACATGAAGATGAATGGCAACTGTTCGAATACAACTTTAATCAAGTACACGAAGAATTTTTTAATGAATTAAAAAGCAAATACCCCCAGCTTACTCATAAAGATTTAAAGATATGTGCCTACATTAAAATGAATTTGCTAACCAAAGAAATTGCGCCATTGATGAATGTGTCAATAAGGGGGCTGGAAACTCATAGATATCGATTAAAACGCAAGTTAAATCTAGAAAACGATAAATCTTTAGCAGATTATTTGCGAAATTTCCAATAAGGCACGGTTTAACACCTCTCTATTCGCTACGTCAATACTACGTCATTTAGCATTTAAACCCTTTATAATTAGTTAAAGTCATTCATCATATCATACGTCAATAAGCGTTTTTTGTTATTTTGTGGATTTATGACGTATTTTTTGTGTAAGCCATTTTTTGAATTGCGCTCATATAGTTTATAATTTAGTAGAAACTAACATTCAAAACAAACTATATGAAAACAAGATTTACTTTATTACTAATTTTTCTATTTTCAGTTCATGCTTTTGCACAAGAAATATTAGTTAACGGTACCGTAGTAAGTGCCGAAGACAATATACCCGTGCCAGGTGTAAGCGTAATAGTAAAAGGTACAAGTAGAGGTGTAAGTACAGATTTTGATGGTAATTATTCTATTAAGGTACAAAGCGGCGAAGTTTTAGAGTTCAGCTTCCTTGGTTTTAAACCACAATCTGTAACTATCCTAACCCAAACAACGGTAAATATTTCGCTAGAACCAGATATTGCTTCGCTTGACGAAGTCGTTGTTATTGGTTACGGGCAGATGAAATCAAAAGATCTTACTTCTGCAATTACTACAATTAAAGCAGAAGAACTAGCAACAGTACCAACAGGATCTGCGATGCAGGCCATGCAAGGTAAGGTTCCTGGATTACAAATTGTAAGCAACGGTTCGCCCGGGCAAGGACCAACTATTAGGGTGCGCGGTATTGGCTCTTATTTAGGAGGTGCATCAAATCCTTTATTTGTGGTTGATGGTATGTTTTTTAATAACATCGATTTTTTAAACACTTCGGATATTGCATCCATTTCGGTTTTAAAAGATGCATCGGCTTCAGCAATTTACGGTGTTCGTGCCGCTAATGGTGTGGTTTTAATTGAAACTAAATCCGGAGGATTTAATAAAAAGGCTGAAATCACTTACGATGGGTATTCGGGTTATCAAGTGGCCCAAAACGTCCTAAAGGTTGCCAATGCAGAACAGTTTACAACTTTGGCTTTAGAGTCCGGTTCTGCTCCCGATGCGCAATTCATTTTAAATGCCATGCAACGCTATGGGCGTAGTAGAGTCAACCCAAATATTCCCGATGTAAATACCGATTGGTATGATAAAATTATCAGATTAGGCCTTATTCAAAGCCATAGCATTGGTGTTACCGGTGGTGCTGATAATGTAAAATATTCTGTTGGAGCAAATTATTTCGGACAGGAAGGTATTCTAAAAATGAAAAACGAATACGACCGTTTTAATTTAAGAAGCAAAATTGAGTTTAAAGCTAACGATTGGCTAAAAATTGGAGCCAATACCGTATTGAGTAATGCCACTCGATACGATGGCGAAAATTCGGCGTGGAGAACCGCTTATTTTGCCGTTCCCATAATGCCCGTTCTCGATCCTAATTTACTTAACGATCCTAATGTGTTTCCAAAGAATTATGCAAATGCACAAGATTTAGGTTACCGAGGTGGTCAAAACCCATTCCCATTGATGGATCTTAGCGAAAACAGAACTAAAATTAGAAACGTACTCGCTAATTTTTATGCTGAAATTAGTTTAATTCCAGAAAAATTAACGTTTAAAACAGCATACAATCATAATTTCGAATCCTTAGAATCCAGGAATGTTGATTTACCATATTTTATTGGTAATAATTTTAAAAGAGACGATGCCACTTTAAGGAAATCAAATACTACCATCTCAAATCAAATATGGGATAATACTTTAACTTACAATCAAATTTTTGATAAACATGATGTAACTGTTTTAGCCGGTGCTTCATTTAGAGACGAATCTTTTCAATCTATAGGCGCTACAGGGCTTAATTTCCCTTTAACCGGTGATGAAGCATATTACTTGGATCAGGCACAAACCATAGTAGAATCAAGTGTTGGTGATGGTGGTTCGAGAGAATATGGGCTGTCTTACTTCGGAAGAGTGTCTTATAGTTATGACGATAAATATATACTTTACGGTACTTTTAGAGCGGATGGTGTTAGAAAATACATCGAAAAATGGGGCTACTTTCCAACTGTAGGATTAGGTTGGGTAGTTTCCCAAGAAGGTTTCATGAAAGAGAATGGCGTACTGAGTTTCTTAAAACTACGTGGTAGCTGGGGGAAATTGGGTAACGACAAAGTACCTTCTCAATCTGGGGCTATCACCAGTTCTGTGGTAACCACCGCTCTTGGCGATACCTTGTTTAGCGGACTATTAACGAGCAGTGATTTTTCCGCATTAAAATGGGAAGTTACCGAAGAAATCAATGTGGGCTTAACAGCGCGTTTATTGGATGATAACCTTTCCATTGAAGCCGATTATTATATCAGGGATACCGAAGATGCTGTGATACCCGTTGAAAGGCCTTTAGTACCCGGAGTAACTTTGCAAAACGTAGGTGAGATAAGAAACTCAGGATTAGAGGTTTCACTCAATTGGAGCAAACGTGTTTCTGACGATTTTAGTTATAACATTGGCGGGAATTTTTCAACCTTAAAAAATGAAGTTTTAAACTTAAGCGGACAACCGCATTTAGATGCTGGTTCTGCGGAATTTAGACAACGCTCTATTGTGGGCGAACCCATATTTGCATTCTTTGGTCGCGAAGTTGATGGCATTTATCAAAACAATGCCGAAATTCAATCTGACCCTGTTGCAGTAGCTAATGGGCTCGTACCTGGAGATTTTAGGTATAAAGAAAACGGCGGTGATCCAGACACTATTGATGACGATGATAGAGTCGTGTTGGGGTCTTATTTGCCAACATACTCGTATGGGTTTAGCTTAGGCTTTAATTACAAAAATTTCGATTTCACCTTAACAGGAACAGGACAGGGCGGAAACAAAATTTTAAACCGCAAACGATTAGAAGTCATTTTTACAAGTGATACCAACTGGGACCGCGATTTTGCAATAAATCGTTGGCATGGAGAGGGCACTACAAACTCTTATCCATCATCGGCAGCGGTTAGAAAAGGATGGAACCAGCGCTTAAACGATTACTATGTTGAAGATGGTGATTATTTCAGATTGCAAAACATTACCTTAGGCTATACCATAAACAAAAACAGGAATAATGAAAGTATGCCTCAAGTCAGAATTTTTTTAACGGCAGAAAAACCGTTAACCATTTTCAATTACAACGGATTTAATCCGGAAGTGTCAAACGGTGTAGATAATCAAACATACCCAGTTCCTGCTATCTACACAATGGGAGTTAACATTAAAATTTAAAAGCTATGAAAAAACTATTTATAATAAAAACGACCAAGTTTGCTATAACAATGATTTTATTGATATTGGCTACGCTTGGGTGTTCGGAAAAGTTAGATTTACCACAAGAAAACAACAATTTTGCGGGCGCAACAGATTTTACAAAAACCGAAGACATGCAACTATCTCTTGTTGGTGTCTATGCAGCATTTCAATCCCGAGGATGGGAACAACCGTTGTTAATTTCGGTAAGGGGAGACGATGTTAATGCAGGCGGTTTGGGCGATCAACAAGATTTTGCAGAAACCGATCTTTTTAATTACAACAAAGATTACTGGATGTATAACTCCTTATGGGAAAATGTTTATGTCGATGTTATTTCGGCACACACCGGTATGGAGCAAATAGCAAGATACCAAGAGTTTGCTGATGACGCAGGAATTGCTTTAGGGAACCAATACATTGCCGAAGCCAAAGTGCTTAGGGCTATTATGCTTTTCGATATTTCGCGGGTTTGGGGCGATGTGTTTATTCCGCAATCTTCTGATACGGGTGAACTTTTAGATGTTACCGAAGTGCCAACCAAGGCCCAGGTTATGCAACATATCTCTGACCAAATGGACGAGGCGATTCCGCTTTTACCGGATATGCGTCCAAACGAGCGCACCGATTTACCCGGAGGCGTTACCAAGTACACCGCTTTGGCAATAAAAGCTTTAGCAAATCAGGAGTTAAAAAACTATCAAGCAGTGGCCGATGCTACGAGCCAAATAATAAATTCCGGCAAGTTTAGTCTGTTTTCCGATTTTTACGAACTATTTAAAACCCCGGGAAAACTAAGCAACGAAAGCATTTTGGATTTACAATATTCCGATTTCAACCAAGGTGAAGGCGACAGAGAAGGTCATTTATATGCGCCTTATGGCCCTCAAGGATGGACGCCCGCAGTGGTTGGTGCCAGCAGCGGTTGGGGTTTTTACGAACCAAGCATGAAATTTATTAAGTTTATGTTAGATCGTGGCGAAACGGTTCGTTTGGAAACCAGTGTACTGTTTACCGATAGAGGTATAGCTGAAATTCAAACCGATCCTACCTACGCCGTGTTACCAGCTTGGATTTCAAACACGACAAGAGACGGCGATGTAATTAACGATTATGCCCGTGCATTATTTGCCAGCGGAAAACATTATTTACCATCAAATCAATTAATTCCTGGCAGAACGGCTTACGGTAGTAATAAAAACTACAATATTATTCGCTATGCCGAAATATTGTTAATGCACGCCGAGGCCATTGCCCAAGGTGCCAGCGGAACAGGTTTAACGGCCACTCAAGCGGTTAATCTAGTTAGGGATAGAGCTGGTTTAACAGCGTTACCAAACGTTACTTTAGATGATATTTTAGATGAAAAGTTTGCCGAACTAGGTATGGAATGGGGCAAGCGTTATTACGATATGATTCGATTGGAAAGATATAACGAATTGAGTTACGATGGCAGAACATTTTCAGTAGATAAAGCGTATTTACCTTATCCGCAAGGACAAGTAGATCAATTTCCAATCTTAGCGAAGGAATCTATTTAACACTAAATTAAAAGCTTAAAAAAATGAAAACATTTAAAAATAAATTTATTGTATTGTTGTCCTTACTGCTGGTTTATTCTTGTGATAATGGTATCGATCCAATAACCGAAGTAGATCCCGGTGCGGATGCCAGTGCACCACAAATTAACCTTAAATACCCAACTGACGGTACAAAAATTAAGGTAAACGAACCCATTGCGTCTATAAATATCGAATTCGAGGTAACTGATGATATTGAAGTCGCTAATATTGATGTCCTTATTGATAACAATCAAGTGGCTACGATGAACGATTTTAAGGATTACAGACGTGTTTTGGCCGATGTACCTTTTAACAATGTAACCACAGGCGTTCATGAACTTAAAATTGTAGCAACCGACCTTGGTGGGCAAACTACTACCGTAACAGCAAACTTCGAAAAAGAGCCGCCTTATGTACCCATTTTTGCAAATGAGGTACTATACATGGATTTTGAAAGCGATTATACCGAGTTTATTAGTGTAACCAAAGCTACCGCAGTTGGCAATCCAGGTTTCGCAGGAGAAGGTTTGGCAAGTAATAATGCTTATGCAGGTGCCGAAGATTCGTATTTAACATTACCTACAAGTACTTTACAATTGGGTACGGAATTGTCAGCTGTTTTTTGGCATAAAGTAAATGCCTCACCGGATAGAGCCGGAGTATTGGTAATTGGCCCACCAGATGTGGATAATGCTAATTATCCAGACGTACAGAATAACAGAAAAAACGGCTTTAGGTTTTTCAGGGAAAATGCTGGAGGTAACCAACGCTTTAAACTTAATGTTGGTCGTGGTGATGGAGATACTTGGGTAGATGGCGGTGCTGCGGCCGATGTCGATCCCGCCAAAGGTGAATGGGTTAATATGGCATTTACAATATCTGCCACCGAAGCACGTGTATACATAAACGGAGTTCTGGTTAGAGAAAGTGCTTTATCAAGTCCGGTTGATTGGACAGGCTGTGATGTTTTATCCATCATGTCTGGAGCACCACGCTTTACAGGTTGGAATCATAAATCCGATCAAAGTTTTATGGATGAACTGCGTTTGTTCAATGTTGCTTTATCGCAAAGCGAAATTCAAAACATTATTGGCGTTACCAACCCATATACTCCAGCCGATGGCGAAACCGTTTATATGCCATTTGATGGCGATAATAAAAACTGGGTAACTGGTGCAGCGGCAACAATAGTTGGCACACCCGGTTTTGCTGGTGAATCAAGAAAAGGTGCCGATGCTTACGCTGGTGCCACAGATTCTTATTTATCAGTTCCAACCACAGGCTTGTTGGGCGAAAGCTTTAGTGCAACCATGTGGTATAAAGTCAATGCAACACCAGACCGTGCAGGAGTTTTGGTTATTGGACCGGAAGACACAGAAAACGCAGGTTACCCAGATACTCAAAATAACAGAAAAAGCGGATTTAGATTTTTTAGGGAAAATGCTAGTGGTATGCAACGTTTTAAATTGAATGTAGGTAATGGAACTGCTGATACATGGGTAGATGGTGGTACTGCCGCAGATGTCGATCCCGCGACTGGAGAATGGGTGCATTTGGCATTTACCATTTCACCAACCAAAGCCATCGTTTATATAAATGGCGAAGTGGCAAAAGAAAGCGATATAACGGGTGTAGATTGGACAGGTTGCGATGTTATGTCCATTATGTCCGGAGCACCTCGTTTTACAGGATGGAATCACAAGTCCGATTTAAGCTTTTTAGACGAACTGCATACTTACAATAAGGCCCTTACTCAATCAGAAATTCAAGCCATAATGGCTGATTAATAGCAATTTTTTGAGTTAGTTTTTTTTTAATTTAGTTGAATTTTTAGCTGCATTTATCAAAAGAACTTTTCTTGGCATCAGCCAAGAGATTTCCGCTGAAATTGTCATTCCCGTGAAAACGGGAATCTAAATGCAGCTAAAATTAATGAGCATATCCCTATGAGATTTTTTCAGAATAAGAGTTCTTTTCCATTATTTTTATTGATTATATTTTTCGTCTTTAGTTGTAAAAACAATAACAAAAATGCTGAAATTAAGCAGGCATCTACAAACAACAATCTTTGGTTGAATGATGACGCCTTATTGGATTCCATTCAAAAGCAAACCTTCAACTATTTTTGGGAAGGCGCAGAACCCACTTCAGGTTTGGCCCGCGAGCGTTTACATATGGACGATATTTACCCAACATCGCCCAAGCACACCGTTACAACCGGAGGGAGTGGCTTTGGACTAATGGCGATATTGGTTGGTGTAAAACGAGGCTTTATTACCAAAGAAGAAGCGCTTTTAAGATTTGAAAAAATAGTGGATTTTCTTGATAAAGCAGACCGTTTCCATGGTGCGTGGTCACATTGGTTGGATGGACAGACCGGTAAAGCAATGGCATTTAGTAAAAAAGACAATGGCGGCGATTTGGTTGAAACCGCATTTTTAGTACAAGGCTTGTTAACGGTAGCCGAATATTTTAAAGATGGCAGCGAAAGAGAACAGACCCTTGTTGCCAAAATAGACAAACTTTGGCGCGAAGTAGAATGGGATTGGTACACCAAAAACGGTGAAGATGTACTGTATTGGCATTGGTCTCCAGAATTTGGTTGGGACATGAATTTCCCTGTTGGGGGCTATAACGAATGTTTAATCATGTATGTTTTGGCAGCATCGTCGCCCACACATCCTATAAAACCTTCGGTCTATCATAAAGGATGGGCACGACATGGCGATATTGTTTCAAACGAAAAATTTTACGGCGAAGATTTGGTTTTAGATTATTACGAACACGACAAATCTCCTGTTGGCCCTATGTTTTGGGCACATTATTCGTATGTGGGATTAAACCCCAAAGGGCTTTCAGATAAATACGCCGATTATTGGAAACTGGTCCAGAACCAAGCCAAAATCCATTATAAATATGCCATCGATAACCCTAATAACTATAAAGGTTATGGCGATAGCCTTTGGGGTTTAACCTCAAGCTATTCGGTAAAAGGCTACAAAGGACACAGACCCGATAAAGACTTTGGGGTTATTGCGCCCACAGCTGCTTTGTCGTCGTTCCCCTATACCCCTAAAGAAAGTATGCAAATGCTAAAAAAAATGTATAAAGACCACGATTCCTTAATAGGAAAATATGGACCGTACGATGCTTTTAGCTTAGAGCATAATTGGTATTTGCCGCGTTATCTGGCTATCGACCAAGGACCAATTCCCGTGATGATAGAGAATCACCGTTCGGGTATGTTATGGGATTTATTTATGAAAAACCCCGATGTTCAATCAGGGCTTGATAAACTAGGATTCAAATACAATAAACCATGAAGATGAGGTTTTGTTACATAGTATTTTTTATTTTGATACTATCCTGTGGCGGGAATGACGGCCCGGGATATCAAGAACCTTATATTCCTAATGACGACGACCCTGTAGTTGAAAAACTAACAGATACCGAAATGATGGATTTAACCCAAAAAGAAACCTTTAAATATTTTTGGGATTTTGCCGAAACAAACTCTGGTGCGGCTAAAGAACGTTACCATCCAAAAGAACCCACTTTAAATCAGAATGTTGTAACCACCGGCGGTTCGGGTTTTGGTTTGATGAGCATTTTAGTGGGTATTGAAAGAGCTTATATTACCAAAGCAGAAGGCGTTGCAAGATTGAATAAAATATTGGGCTTTTTTGAAACTGCCGACCGTTTTCACGGCGCATGGCCACACTGGATTAATGGAAGCAACGGTAGCGTTATACCTTTTAGCACCAAAGATAATGGTGGCGATTTGGTAGAAACCGCTTTTTTTGCACAAGGCTTAGTATGCGTAAAAGAGTATTTTAAAAACGGTACAACAGAAGAAAAAGCACTGGCCGATAAAGCAAATGCGCTATGGAAAGGCATCGAGTGGGATTGGTACACACAAAACCAAAACGCTTTGTTTTGGCATTGGAGCCCCAATTACGGGTTCGATATTAATTTAAAACTTCGAGGCTATAACGAGGTGCTGATTACGTATATATTGGCGGCAGCATCACCAGATTATAGTATCACCAAAACCGTGTATGAAGACGGGTGGGCAAACAACGGTAACATTGTCTCTTCGGCTTCGCAATACGGTTTTCCTTTGGTTTTAAATCACGCCGGTGGTTCCAGTTTTGGCGGCCCCTTGTTTTTTAGCCATTATTCATTTTTGGGTTTAAATCCTAAAAACTTAACCGATCAATACGCTAACTATTGGAACCTTGCCGTAAATCACACTAAAATCAACCGTCAATATTGCATCACCAATCCTAAAAACTATGTCGATTACGGTGCAGACTGTTGGGGATTAACTGCAAGTTACTCCAGAAATGCGGATGGCTCAAGAGGATATTCGGCGCACAGTCCATCAAACGATAAAGGTGTTATATCACCAACGGCAGCCATAAGTTCGATACCTTATACCCCAGCAGAATCTTTAAAAGTTATGCATTATCTTTATCAGAACAAAGATAAATTATTGGGGCCGGCAGGATTTTACGATGCCTTTAGTCCGCATTATAATTTTTGGGTAACCGATACCTATTTAGCCATAGATCAAGGGCCTCAAATTATTATGATTGAAAACCACAGAACAGGTTTGCTGTGGAATTTATTTATGCAAAACACCGATGTAAAAAACGGACTGGATAAACTAGGATTTAATTATTAAAGCACAATAGGCATTATGGGTAAATATTCAAAATACATTTTAATATTGGTTTTTATGGGTACAGCAAATATGCTTTCTGCTCAACACGAAGCTTTGTATTCAAAAGAACTCTATATCAATCAATCCGATACGTTGCAATATCGCCTTATGATGCCTAAGGATTTTGATGATTCCAAGCAATATCCCGTAATATTATTTCTTCATGGTGCCGGTGAGCGCGGAAGCGATAATAAAGCGCAATTGGTACATGGCAGTAAATTGTTTGCTTCTGAAGAAAACAGAGCACATTTTCCGGCCATTGTTATTTTTCCGCAATGTCCAAAAAACAGTTATTGGGCAAACGCCCGAATCGATAGAACCTCAAATCCATTAAAAATCGAATTTCCGCTAGATATCGAGCCGACAAAACCGCTAAACTTGGTGATGCAATTAATGGACGAGATAAGCACCAAACCCTATGTAAATAAAAATAAAATATACGTTGGAGGTTTATCCATGGGCGGTATGGGCACTTTCGAAATGGTTTACCGAAAACCACAGTTTTTCGCTGCGGCCATTAGCATTTGTGGTGCCGGAAATCCAGAAGCTACAAAAGTGTATGCTAAAACAACGCCTTTTTGGGTGTTTCATGGCGCAAACGACAATGTTGTAAACCCAATATCATCGGTTAATATGGTTGAAGGATTGCTTAAAAATGGTGGCAAACCAAATTTTACTTTATACGCTAATGATAATCATAATAGTTGGGATTCTGCCTTTGCTGAACCTCAATTTTTGCCCTGGCTATTTTCAAATATAAAACAGTAACTAATAATGAAAACACTAACCAAAACAACGCTTTTTATAGGAACTATTTTTTTATTCCTTTTAGGATGCAATACTTCAGAAAACAAAAAAAACAATGCAACTACAGAAACCGTATTTCACGCTAAGGTCGATTCTTTAATGGGCTTAATGACCTTGCAGGAAAAAGTCGGTCAAATGGTTATGTACAGTGGCAGTGGCGCAATTACGGGGCCAACGGTAAACACAAATTTTAGAACCTATATAAAAGAAGCCAATGTGGGTGCGATGCTTAATGTGTATTCGGCAAAAGCCACGAGGGATTTGCAAAAATTGGCAGTAGAGGAAACCCGTTTGGGCATTCCGTTGTTGTTTGGTTACGATGTTATCCACGGATTTAAAACCATATTCCCCATCAATTTAGGGTTGGCTGCCAGTTGGGATTTAGACGATATTGAAAAAGGCTCGCGCATTGCTGCCGAAGAAGCCTCGGCCGTTGGTATCCATTGGACCTTTGCGCCCATGGTAGATATAGCCAGAGACCCACGTTGGGGGCGTATCTCAGAAGGTATGGGAGAAGATGTGTACTTAGCAAGCAAGATAACCAAGGCTTACGTTAGGGGGTTTCAGGGCGACGACCTGTCTAAAACCAACACTATTTTGGCCTGTGCGAAACACTTTGTGGGCTATGGGGCTGCCCAAGCCGGAAGGGATTACCACACGGTAAATATGGGTGAGGAAGAACTTAGAAATGTTTATCTCCCGCCTTTTAAAGCTGCTGTTGACGAAGGTGTAGAAACCTTTATGACGGCTTTTAACGAAATTAACGGCGTGCCTGCCACGGCGAATAAATATATTTTTAAGGACATTTTAAGAGATGAATGGGGTTTTAACGGATTTGTGGTGACCGATTATACCGCCATTAACGAATTGGTAGACCACGGTTTTGCCAAAGATGAAAAACATGCCACAAAGTTGGCCATTGAAGCGGGTATAGACCAAGATATGATGAGTAGCGCCAACAGACTTTATTTAGAGGAATTGGTTAATGAAGGCGAAGTGGATGTGGAATTGGTAAACGAGGCTTGCCGAAGAATCCTTTTGGCAAAATTCAAATTGGGCTTGTTTGACGACCCTTATAAATATTGCGATGAGCAACGCGAAAAAGAAACCATTTATAAACCAGAATTTTTGGAAGCGGCAAGACATTCCGCAGCCATTTCATCGGTGTTGCTTAAAAATGATGATAAAGCGTTACCGCTGACTTCAGAAAAAACTATAGCCTTAATCGGGCCATTGGCAAAAGACAAAGAAAATATTTTAGGAAATTGGGGAGCAGCGGGTGACCGCAGAGGAAAAGCCATTAGCGTACACCAAGGCATTCAAGAATATGTTAACGATGCTAAAATAAATTATGCGAAAGGATGCGAGATTGAAGGGGATGATGAAAGCGGATTTAACGAGGCTATCAAGGTTGCCAAAAAATCAGATATTGTCGTTATGGTTATGGGTGAAGATTACGATATGAGTGGTGAAGCTGCCAGCAGAACCAATATAAAAATACCGGGCAGCCAAACCAAATTGATAAAGCGTATCCGCGAAGCCGTACCAAACAAAAAAATCGTGTTGGTTTTAATGAATGGGCGTCCACTCGATTTATCAGAGGAAGATACTTTAGCCGATGCCATTTTAGAAACTTGGTTTCCAGGCACTATGGGCGGGAACGGTGTTGCCGATGTGTTATTTGGCAAACACAATCCATCGGGAAAATTAACCGTAACCTTTCCTAGAAATCTTGGACAAGTACCCATTTATTACAACATGAAAAATACAGGCAGACCCATTCCCGCCAACAACCCAAAAGAGGATTACAAATCCAATTATTTGGATGTACCAAATACACCACTTTATCCTTTTGGACACGGATTGAGTTACACCACTTTTGAGTATTCTAATTTTAAGTTATCGGCAGAAACCACTGGCTTTTCAGACACCCTTACAGCAATGGCAACCATTACTAATACAGGTGATTACGATGGGCATGAAGTGGTACAGCTTTACGTTCACGATAAAGTAGGAAGCATCACCAGACCGGTAAAAGAGCTTAAAGGTTTCGAAAAGATATTCCTTAAAAAAGGAGAAAGCAAAACGGTAAGTTTCGATTTGTCTGTTGAAGATTTAAAATTTTACAACAGCGAAATGAAATTTACGGTTGAACCCGGTGAATTTGAAATAGCCATTAAGGGTACTTCAGATTTCGATTTTGAACACGCATTCACTTTAGAATGATTAATAGCAACTAAACCCACAAGATTTCTTATGAAACCTTGTGGGTTTTAAATTGAGTTTTATGTTAAATGAAACACAGATGAGACAACCAAACATAAAGTACAAACTTTTCATACTAATATTTGGCATAACCAGTTTTGTTTGGTCTCAAAATAAAGCCACGTACACCTATGCTATTAAAGGCTCGGATACTTTAAAATTGGATGTTCACAGCCCCGAAAATATGAAACCAAATGATAGTTTACCCGTGTTGCTTTGGATGCACGGTGGCGGTTTCTCAGGAGGAACAAGAGATAACGCACACCACGAGCAAAAGCTGGCAGAATATGTTACCACAAAGGGTTATATAGGCATTTCAATATCGTATAGGTTGCTGCGAAAAGGTACCGAAACCGGCTTTGGTTGCGATTGCCCAAAAGCAGATAAACTGGAAACCTTTAAGCAAGCGGCCATCGATTATTTGGATGCGACTAAGTTTGTTTTTGATAATAAAACGGAACTGCAAATCGATCCCACAAAAATAATAGCAGGTGGCAGTAGCGCTGGTGCCGAAGGTGTTTTGAACGCGGTGTATATGAAATCGTTTTTTATTGATGATTTAGAGCATTACAAAGACGTTAGTTTTGCCGGAGTGTTTTCGTTAGCTGGCGCCTTAGTTAACGCAGAATATATTACTAAGCACAATGCATTGCCAACGGTTCTGTTCCACGGGACGGATGATAATTTAGTCCCTTTTGCAAGCGCACCGCATCATTATTGCAGTCCGGAAAAACCAGGGTATTTACTTTTAGATGGTTCAGAAACCATTGCTGTAAAGTTGGATGAGTTGGAGACGTCTTATTATTTACATAAAGTTATTGGTGGCAGGCACGAATTATCTTCCATTCCGTTTGATGAACTGGATGCGGTTTTTGAATTTTTCAATAAAACCGTATTACACGATGAAGTCATTCAAACCAAAAAAATCATTACTAAAAAATCAAACCAAAACTAATGCAGAGAATCCTATTATATGTGCTTATTGCTGTTGCTTTTCAATCCTGTAAAAATGAAAAAAAAGACGAACTTGCTGAATCCACAAAGCAACGTCCTAATATTATTTTCATCATGGCAGACGATCACGCAACGCAAGCCATTAGTGCTTATGGACATCCCATCAGCCAATTGGCACCAACACCAAATATTGATAGGATTGCCAACGAAGGCGCTATTTTTAAAAATAATTTCTGTACCAATTCCATTTGTGGACCAAGTCGTGCGGTAATTCTAACGGGAAAACACAGTCATGTTAACGGTTTTAGAATGAACGGAAACCGTTTTGATGGCAGCCAGCAAACCTATCCAAAACTGCTGCAAAAAGCGGGTTATAAAACCGCCATGTTTGGCAAATGGCATTTACACGGCGAGCCAGAAGGCTTCGATTATTGGAACATATTGCAGGATCAAGGCAATTATTATAACCCTAATTTTATTTCTGCAAACCCCGAAACCAAAACAGTGGACACCACGATGGTTGAAGGTTACGCCACCGATATTGTTACCGAAGATGCGCTACGTTATTTAGATAAAATTAAAAACAATGAGCAACCTTTTATGCTCATGGTGCAGCACAAGGCACCGCACAGAAACTGGATGCCTGCGTTGCGCCACCTAAATAAATATGATGAGGTTACCTTCCCCGTACCCGATACTTATTTTACAACGCACGAAGGTTCAACGGCCTCAAAGGAGCAGTATCAAACCATTTACAGGGATATGTACGAAGGTCATGATTTAAAAATGACCAAAAAAAAGGGTAGCCTGGAATTGGCACACAATCCGTGGAAAACAGATTTTGAGCGTATGACACCTGAACAACGCACGGCATGGGACAAAGCCTATCAGCCAAAAAACGATGCGTTTCACGATGCGCATTTAAAAGGCAAAGATTTGGATTTATGGAAATTGCAACGCTATCTGCAAGATTATTCGGCCACCATTGCCGCGGTTGATGAAGGTGTTGGAAGAATTTTGGATTACTTAAAAGCAAATAATTTAGAAGATAATACCATAGTGGTTTACACCACCGACCAAGGGTTTTATTTAGGCGAAAAAGGCTGGTTCGATAAGCGTTTTATGTATGAAGAATCATTGGCAATGCCTATGTTAATGAAATATCCGAAGCTTATAAAACCGGGAACCGAAGTTACGGCATTGACCCAAAACCTTGATTTTGCCCAAACTTTTTTAGATTTTGCACAAGTGGATATTCCAGAAGATATGCAAGGAAAATCTTTAAAACCATTATTAACCAACGCTGTTGAAGATGCCGATTTTAGAGATGCTTTATACTACCATTACTATGATTTTCCTGCCTTTCACATGGTTAAAAAAATGTACGGAATAAGGACCGATCGTTTTAAGCTGATTCATGTTTACGATGATATTGACGAATGGGAATTGTACGATTTAAGAGAAGACCCATCAGAAACGAACAATGTCATTGATGAGGATATTTATAATGAAATTGAACATATTCTGCGACTGCGATTAGCTGAATTACAAGAGCAGTATCAAGTCACCGAAAAAGAATTTGAACGCGCCAGTCCGGAATCCATTAAACGCGCCTATAAAGGTTTTGAACGATTAAGGGGCCAGCCCATGAAAGCTTATGAACACTAAAAACTTTAAAATACTAGTAGCCTTATTGTCTTTAATGGCCATGTCATCTTGTAAAAACAATAAGAGCGACACGCCTGTTTTAGAAACAGAAGCAACCGAAAAGAAGAACCTTAAAACCTATTGTAATCCTTTGGATATAGATTACACCTATATGGTTTACAATTCTAGCAAAAATAAATCGTACCGTTCCGGAGCCGATCCTGCCGTTATTGAATTTCGGGGTGAATACTACATGTTCGTTACACGTTCGTTTGGCTATTGGCATTCCAAGGATCTCGTAGACTGGAAGTTTATCAAGCCAAAGCAATGGTTTTTTGAAGGAAGCAATGCCCCTACGGCTTTCAATTATAAAGATTCGTTGGTGTACTTTGCGGGCAATCCTGCTGGTTACGGGAGTATTCTGTACACAGACGATCCGAAAAAGGGAACTTGGACTCCAACGGCATCCATTTCCCATAATATTCAGGATTCGGAATTATTCATTGATGATGATGGCAAAACGTATCTTTATTGGGGCTCTTCCAATGTACATCCAATTCGTGTAAAAATGCTGAATAAAGACGACCGTTTTCTGGAAACCAGTGTTAGAAAAGAATTGATTAACCTTAATGAAGAAAAACACGGATGGGAACGTTTTGGCGAAAACAACTATCACCCAACTTTAAAGGAAGGTTATATGGAAGGGGCATCCATGACAAAACACAACGGAAAATACTACCTACAATATGCCGCTCCGGGAACTCAGTTTAATGTATATGCAGATGGTGCTTATATTGGAGAAACTCCACTTGGACCTTTTACTTATATGAAAAATAATCCTATGAGCTTTAAACCTGGAGGATTTACCAATGGTGCGGGACATGGAATTACCGTAAAACAAACCAACGGACAGTATTGGCATTTTGCTACTATGGCACTAGCCTCAAACGCACAATGGGAGCGTCGCTTATGTATGTTTCCTACGTTTTTTGATGATGAAGGTTTAATGTACAGCACTACCGATTATGGAGATTACCCCAGGTTTGCGCCCAATCATCCCACAAAAGCAGGTCAGCATAATGGTTGGATGTTGCTTTCATATAAAGGTAATGTTACCGTGTCATCGGCATTAACCCAAGTCATGAAATTTACCTCAAATGATGATGATGTAAAAATCACGGAACTACCAACTGAAAAGGATGCAGAGGGGCATATTATATCCAAGGTTTTAACCGATGAAAACCCGAAGACCTTTTGGGTTGCTGAAAAAAATGACGACAAACAATGGATTGCCATTGAATTGAAAAACGCTGGAAACATATACGCACTTCAGCTAAACTTCCACGACCACGAATCGGGAATTTACACACGTGTAGACGGATTGAGACATCGTTTTACTATTGAAACTTCCGAGGATGGTAAAAACTGGCAAATGGCAGTAGATAGAAGTAAAAGCAACTTGGATGCACCTAATGCGTATATCGCTTTAGATAAACCTGTTAATGCGAAGTATGTACGCTACAACAATGTGGAAGTACCCGGAGCCAACTTTGCCATGTCAGAGATTAGAGTATTCGGATTGGGGTTAGGCGAAAAACCAGATGCGGTTACGGGATTTGAAATTAAAAGAGAAGAAGACCGAAGAGATATCTCATTTTCTTGGAACCCCGTAGAAGGTGCACAAGGTTATAATATCCGTTGGGGCATTGCTCCAAACAAACTTTACCAATCGTGGCAGGTTTACGATACCAATGCGCATTTTATGCGCTGCCTCGATAGAGATACGCCCTATTATTTCACTATTGAAGCCTTTAGCGAAAATGGTATTTCTGAAAAAAGCGATGTGTTGTTTACAGAATAAAATCGCATTAATTAGTCATCAACATTTCAGGGGTTACAACCGTTCTAAACCCAATATGCTCCGATGAGGAATCTGTACTCGAACCCATTTTAGATGAAATTCTGTAACTGGCGCAATAGGTGTAACTACATAAAAAAGAACCGCCTTTTATAATTTTTTCCTGCACATACGGGTTGTTGGGATTGTAAGCTTCAGTTGCACCTTTAGGATTGATTGCCGGGGTATTTTTCGAAGCTAATTCTTTATAATAATTTACGTTGTACCAATCGCTGGTCCATTCCCATACATTACCCGCCATATCGTACAATCCAAAGTCGTTTCCTGGATACGATTTAACGGGCGCCGTTCTTTCAAAACCATCTTCCAAAGTGTTAAACACCGGGAATTCACCTTCCCAAGTATTGGCTTTTTTAGACAATAAGCTTACATCGTTGCCCCAAAAATAAGTGGTGTTTTCGTTTTGTGCTCTGGCAGCATATTCCCATTCTGCTTCGGTTGGCAAGCGTTTTCCTGCCCATTTGCAATAGGCTTGCGCATCTTCAAAAGAAATATGGGTTACGGGATAATCTTCTTTTCCTTCTAAAGTCGAGTTTATTCCGCTTGGTTTTTTCCAATTCACACCAATCACCCAGCGCCACCATTGTGAAAAGTCGTATAAATTAGGAACCGATGTTTTTGTTTTTTTAAACATTAAAGACCCCGGTTGCAAAATGGTATCGTGTGGTTTTGGCGTACCTTCGGGCAGTTGCTTTTTCATCTCTTCCCAATCAATTTCACGTTCGGCCGTAGTAATATAACCGGTTTCATCTACAAATTTTGAAAACTGAGCGTTTGTAACTTCGGTTATATCCATAAAAAAACCATCAACGGTTACAGCATGTTGTGGCTTTTCGTGCGCCATGGCAATTTCGTCTTGCGGTACAGCACCTTGTAAAAAAGATCCTTTAGGAATCCAAACCATGCCTGTTGGCGGGTGTTTAATTAAGCTGTCTAATGTGGTTGTATTTAGGCTATTGTTATTTTCTTCAATGGTTTCCGTTTTTTGTTTTTTACAGCTAAAAACGGCTAAAAAACAAAAACAAAAAATAAAGCAATATAAAGGGGTTTTCATTGAAATTCGGTATCAAATTAATCGTAAAAATATTAATTTACTTTTACTAAATCTGTATGATTATGCTAAAAGTCTTCACTTTACAAATCGGTTAAAAAATGAAGTTTTATAAAACCTAACTAATTGTAAACAATACATTTTCTAAACCTTAGCTTTTACTTACCTTTGCACAACTTAATATATTTTGAATATGATACATTCAATGACAGGTTACGGAAAATCTGTTTTACAATTACCAACCAAAAAAATTACGATAGAGCTTAAATCTTTAAACAGCAAAAATTTAGATTTAAACGCCAGAATGCCCTCCATTTACAGGGAAAAGGAACTGGCCATAAGAAAGCTTCTCGCCAAAAAATTAGAACGCGGTAAAATAGATTTTTCAATTTATGTTGAAACCACTGCAGAAGATACGTCAACACAAATTAACGTGCCTGTTGTAAAACAGTACATCAATCAATTAAAAAAAGTGGTTGATGGCGACGACATGGATTTGCTTAAAATGGCAGTTCGTTTTCCGGATGCTTTAAACACCATTCGCGAGGAAATTGATGAAACCGAATGGCAATCCATTTTAAATGAAATTCACACTGCGATAGAAAATTTAACAAGTTACCGTTTATCCGAAGGCAAGGTTTTAGAGCAAGATTTTAATAATCGTCTCGTTAGTATTGCCGATTTATTGGAACAGGTTATAGTTATGGATCCCGATAGAATTGATGGGGTTCGCGAGCGTTTATCAAAAGGCATTGAGGAGTTAAAAGAGAAATACGACGAAAATCGTTTTGAGCAAGAGCTTGTTTATTACATTGAAAAATTTGATATCACCGAAGAAAAAGTACGCTTGAAAAATCATTTGGATTATTTTGCTGAAAGTTTAAACTCTAAAGATTCAAACGGTAAAAAATTAGGATTTATAAGTCAGGAAATGGGCAGGGAAATAAACACCATTGGCTCAAAAAGTAATTATGCGCCCATGCAACAATTGGTGGTGCAAATGAAAGATGAATTGGAAAAAATTAAAGAACAGTTATTGAATGTGCTTTAAAAGAAAGCCAATTAAGAAAACAAATGTCACACTAAGCGCCCTCGAAGTGCTTTCGAAGCGTTTTTAAAAAGTATAAACTTGGTTCAAAACAAAAAAAACAAAGGTAAATTAATAGTATTTTCGGCACCATCGGGTTCTGGCAAAACAACCATAGTAAGGCACTTATTGGGGATTGATAATTTAAATTTGGAGTTCTCGGTATCGGCAACATCACGGGCAAAACGCGGCGCGGAAATCGATGCCAAAGATTATTATTTTTTATCGGCAAAAGAGTTTAAAAACAAAATTAAAAACGACGAGTTTTTAGAGTGGGAAGAGGTGTATCGCGATAATTTTTACGGCACTTTAAAAACCGAAGTCGAACGCATTTGGGCCAAAGGAAAACACGTTATTTTCGATATCGATGTATCGGGAGGGCTACGTATAAAACGCAAGTTTCCGGAAGAGACTTTAGCTGTTTTTGTGAAGCCACCAAGCATTGACGAGCTTAAAATCAGATTAAAAAAGCGCAAAACCGAAAGCGACGATAAAATAAATATGCGCATTGCAAAAGCCTCGGCAGAATTGGCAACCGCACCTTTATTTGATGTGATTATTGAAAACGATAATTTGGAAAAAGCACTTAACGAAGCTGAGGTTTTAATAAGTGATTTTGTATCCCGATAATTATCGGGACTTAAATATAAACATAAAATCCTGCAAGGTTTTTAAAACCTTGCAGGATTAAAATTAATTTCTTTCAAGTGAAAATTGGTTTATACTTTGGTTCTTTTAACCCCATACACATTGGGCATTTGGTGATTGCAAATCACATGGTAGAGCATAGCGATTTGGACCAAATATGGTTTGTGGTAACACCGCACAATCCGTTTAAAAAAAAGAGCAGTTTATTGGATAATTACCAACGGTTGGAAATGGTTTATCGCGCCACAAAAGACTATGCCAAACTGCAACCCAGCGATATAGAATTTAATTTGCCCCAACCCAATTACACCATAAATACGCTGGTTTATTTACAGGAAAAACATCCGGATTATGAATTTTCGTTGATTATGGGCGAAGACAATTTAAAGAGTTTCCACAAGTGGAAAAACTACGAATTGATACTGGAAAACCATCATATTTACGTATACCCACGACTTTCAAACGGGCATGTTGAAACCCAGTTCGATAATCATAAAAAAATCCATCATATCGATGCACCCATAATGGAACTATCTTCAACCTTTATTAGAAACGCCATTAAAGCGGGCAAGAACATTCAACCTATGTTGCCACAACATGTTTGGCAATATTTGGATGAAATGAATTTTTATAAATAAATTAATAAGCACCTCCACCATCTTCATCACCATCTGTTTCGCAATCTTCTAGATTAGCTTCTACAAACATTGCCCAACTGTTTCCAGTAAAACTTTCACCTTCTGCCCAAGCTGTTTCTTCTGAAGAACCGCTAACCTCTGCATGTGCTGCAAAACAAAACTGTTCTGTAACATCGCTTAAATTTATTAGATAAATAACTTCCGTTATATTATCGGCATGCGTACTAGCATATTCAAAATTTCCAATTTTAGGATTGTTACTTTTTGTGGTTGGAAACCCATCTACTTCACAGTTTGTAATATGTAAATGAGTAGCATTAATAGTCCAATCAGAGTTGCTCGTGTATGTAACAACCAAGTTATCTCCGTCAACATCTATACTTACGGTTCCGGCAATATGATTTTGACCAGCAACAAGATTAATTGTTTTACAGTGTTCTACTGTACCATTAGATGTTGGGTTAGTACTTTCTGAAATTACTACATTAATGTTTTTTACGTTGCTCTTTTTTTCTTGAAGGGTTAATTGCTCGCTTTGAGCCTCTTTAATGCTTTCAACATTACAACTTAAAAATATAGAAACTAGGCATAGGGATAATAATAAATTTTTCATAACTTCATTATAAATAGGTTAAGAAGGTGAATTTAGACATTTAAAGGATTATTTCCGTAATTTTTCGACGAAATACGAAATAAAATTATATTTGAAAGAAAAAGAATATGTTTTTATTTTGTGTATAGCATGTTGATTAGTAGTAAATCCACTAATAAAATCAATAAAATAATGTAAACTTACTAACCACCAAAACTAAGTTTTTACGTATTTTTGGGCATGCTAAAACTATTATCATACCCTTTAACGGCTATCTATTTGGTCTTTTTTTTGGTCACATTATTGGTGTTCCATCCCATACAATGGTTTTGTTTTAATGTTTTTGGATACCAAGCGCATAAAAAAAGTGTCGATTGTTTACAGTTTTGCTTAATGCGGTGCATGAATATTTTGGGCACGCGATTTACCTTTAACAATCCACATCAAATTGACACCAATCAGCCTTTAATTATTGTAGCAAACCATCAAAGTATGTACGACATATCGCCCATAATGTGGTACATGCGAAAACACCACCCCAAATTTATAAGCAAAATAGAATTGGGCAAAGGCATACCAAGCGTGTCGTATAATTTACGCCATGGCGGTTCGGCATTAATCGACAGAAAAAATCCGCGTCAATCCTTGCCCGCCATCATGAAATTTGGTGAGTATATTGAAGAAAACAAACGGGCAGCCGTTATTTTTCCCGAAGGCACACGCAGTAAAAACGGCGAACCAAAACCATTTCAAACCAAAGGATTGGAAATTCTATTTAAAAAAATACCGTCGGCTTTGGTGGTTCCTATTTCCATAAATAACTCTTGGAAAACCTTGCGCTATGGTAAATTCCCCATGGGATTGGGCACTCATATCACTTTTACCGTGCATAAGCCTATAAAAGTTAGTACCTTTACAGATAAGCAAGCGCTTATAAATAGTGTTGAAACCACTATAAAAGAACATATTCACCCTTAAAAATAAAAATGATGTCTGCGAAAAATGTGAGATTAGAGGTAATGCAGTTTTTAGAAAAAGACGTAGAATCTTTAATAGAAAAATACCTGATTCCGATAGATAAGATATGGCAACCCACCGATTTTTTGCCGAATTCTGAAGGGAATCATTTTTTTGAAGAAGTTAGAGAAATAAGAGAATTATCAAAAGAATTGCCCTATGATTTTTGGGTGGTTTTGGTGGGCGATATGATTACCGAAGAGGCTTTGCCAACCTACGAATCGTGGTTAATGGATGTTGAAGGCGTTAACCAAGTGGACCGAGAAAACGCTTGGGCAAAATGGGTACGCCATTGGACCGGTGAAGAAAACCGCCATGGCGATGTGCTGAACAAATACCTATACCTTTCCGGTCGTGTTAACATGCGCGAAATTGAAAAAACCACGCAACACTTAATTGCCGATGGTTTTGATATTGGCACCGATAGAGACCCGTACAAAAACTTTGTTTACACCAGTTTTCAGGAGTTGGCAACCTATGTGTCGCACAATCGGGTGGCAAAACTGGCTAAAGATAAAGGCAACAAGCAATTGGCTAAAATGTGCAAGATTATTTCGGGCGACGAGATGCGACACCATCACGCGTATTCTGAGTTTGTGGAGCGTATTTTTAAAGTCGATCCCAGCCAAATGATGATGGCGTTTCATTATATGATGAAACAAAAAATAACCATGCCAGCGCATTTTTTAAGAGAATCCGGAGATAAAATAGGTACTGCTTTCGAGGAGTTTTCAAATACCGCGCAACGTATTGGGGTGTATACCTCAAGGGATTATGTTGATATTTTGCAAAAGCTAATCGATCGTTGGGAAATTGATAAAATTACCAACCTTACCGATGAGGCCGAAAAAGCCCGGGATTATCTAATGAAACTTCCAAGTAGAATGTTGCGATTGGCAGACCGTATTAAAATCCCGGAAAACTCATTTGAATTTAAATGGGTGGAGCCTGCGGTTATTAGATAACGCATTATCTTTATTCAATTTATAATCAATTCCTTTCTTAGTTGAAAGGAATTTTTATTTTTACACCATGCATGCTTCCGAAGAACTCATAAACAAAACCAAAACCTTTGTAAAAGACACACTTGCCGATGCCGAGGGCGGACACGATTGGTTCCACACCCTAAGGGTGTACCATAATGCTTTGCTCATTTCAAAAAACGAAAATGTAAACACTTTGGTCGTGCAATTGGGCGCGTTGCTTCACGATATTGCCGATAGTAAATTTAATAATGGCGACGACACCATTGGCCCCAAAATAGCGCGGGAGTTTTTGTTTAAATTGAATATAGACTCTGCGATTATCGAGCATGTTGTAAAAATTATTGAAAACGTTTCTTTTAACAAATCACTTGAAAAAGGGCAAAAATTCAATTCATTGGAATTGGAAGTCGTGCAAGATGCCGATAGGCTCGATGCCATTGGCGCCATTGGCATTTCCCGTTGCTTTAACTACGGTGGCTTTAAAAACAGGGCGCTTTACAACCCGGAAATTAAGCCAAATCTGAACATGAGCAAAACGGAATATAAAACCTCAAATGCGCCAACCATCAATCATTTTTACGAAAAACTATTGCTGTTAAAAGATAAAATGAACACCCAAACCGGGAGACGAATAGCACAAAAACGACACGATTATATGCTCGGTTTTCTCAATCAGTTTTATGACGAATGGAACGGTAAAATCTAAACGGTTAAGTTTCTTTTAAGGTTCAGGTGGTTTAATGTTGGTTCGATATAAATGCTCATCATTTTTGCACGAATAAGCAATAAAATAGTGTGTTGTCACCTTGAGCGCAGTCGAAAGGTCTTTAAAAGTCTAACACCTTAAAAGGTTTCGACAGAGCCTGTTCTGAGCGCAGTCGTAGTACATAACCTGACAAAAAAATTTAAATAATCAACATATTATATGATTGTTAGGTCGAATTTACCATATCTAATTATTTTACATTAGCTTTAAGCTTATGAAAACAGCATTTATACTTATGGCACTTCTTTCCTCTGCTTCGGGCATCGTTTTTAATTTTGGGACTCAACATAATACTGAGAATTGGCGCATTGTTAACGATGGGGTTATGGGTGGCGTATCAACATCAAGTTTAATCGAGAATGATAACGCGATACTTTTTAAGGGAGAAACATCATTGGATAATAATGGTGGTTTTGCTAGTATCCGTACACTTATTGATAAAGGTCGTTTAAAAGACTGCAAAACCATGACGATACGCTTTAAAAGCTCGAGCACTCACAGAACGTTTGGATTGTCGCTTAAAACATCGCAACGTTACTACATACCTTATCATAAATTTACGTTTACCCCAAAATCAACCGATTGGGAAGAATTAAAAATTAATATTACGGAATTTAAACATTACCGAATTTCAGAAATAATAGGCGAAAACATGCCGTTAGAAGTATTAAAGGAAGTCTTTAATATTGCATTGATTGTTAGCGACGGTAAAGCTGGAGATTTTAATATCGAAATTGATTATATAAAGTTTGAGTAGCTTATTTAATAAAACCGAGCCCATTTTTAAAACAACTTTAACTGTCCATCTTTAAACGCTTCATGCAAATCGCAGTTTAGTTTGGGCATGGTTTTGTTTTTAAAATACTTTTTTCTGGCCAAATCCACCAACATATTTATCTGTTCGGCAATTTTACCTTCACCGTGCATGCGTGTGCCGTAACGGCTATCGTTTAATGTGCCGCCGTGGCAACTGGCTATTTGGCGCAGCACTTTATCGGCGCGATCGGGCATGGTTTTTTTAATCCAATCGGTAAAAATTTCGCCAATGGCACCATTAAGTCTTACAATGGTATGTGCAATGCCCAAAGCGCCATAATCCGATGCGGCCTTTGCCAAGGGTAAAATTTCATGGCTGTTTATTGATGGAATAATGGGCGCCAACATCACGTTAACGGGAATCCCGTGTTCGCTTAGGGCTTTAACGGTTTCCAAACGTTTTTTAATAGTGGCCGTTCGGGGTTCTAAAATACGTCGTGTATCTTCATTCAGCGATGTAATCGATAGGTTTACGCCAATTAAATGATCTGCGGCCAGTTGTTTTAAAATATCCAAATCCCTTAAAATCAAAGCGTTTTTTGTAATAACGGCCACCGGGTGCTTGTATTTTAAAAACACCTCCAAACACTGTCGGGTTATTTCAAATTGCTTTTCGGCAGGTTGGTAACAATCGGTATTTCCGGACATCACGATGGGGTGCGCTTTCCAACTTTTTTTAGTAATTAAAGCTTCCAATACTTTTGGCGCGTCCTTTTTTACCATAATGCGACGCTCAAAATCCAATCCCGCGCTATAGCCCCAAAACTCGTGCGAATTTCGGGCGTAACAGTAAATACAACCGTGTTCGCAACCTTGGTAGGCATTCATGGAGTAGGCCATACCAATATCGGGGCTCTCCACTTTATTGACTATGGTTTTAGGGAACACCTCTAAATATAGCGTTTTGTTTTTATCGCTGGCTTCGCCTTCCTTTTGGCAGTACTCCAAAAAATCGTCACGTATGTCGTGGCGCAATTCGAAAAACCGATTGGGTACATTTTGCTGCGCACCACGCCCTTTTATGGTAGATTTTGGATTCATTACAGAAAATTATAGCCCTTTAAAATTAGGTATTATTTGTTTTGGAAAGTGTTAAAAGTGGGATGGGTTATTAACAAACTTGATATGTTGAGATTTTATTAGAAAGCTTAGATGATAAATTAGTTTTTTGCAACTAATAACATCACTTTATAAAAGCTAAAAGGACTAAATTTTTCCAACACTCGATTTGAAATTAATAATGTATTTTTACAGTAAAATGAACAGATAAATATGGCAAATATAGTTGCAAAACCATTTTTAAAATGGGCTGGTGGAAAAACTCAACTGATTGAACAAATTGAAAATCAATTACCTGAAAATATACTTGAGAATAATTTTACTTACATAGAGCCATTTGTTGGAAGTGGAGCAGTTTTGTTTTGGATGCTGGAACAATTTCCAAATATGGAAAAAGCAGTTATAAATGACATAAACACAGACTTAACAAATTGCTACATCTCAATAAAAGAAGATGTTGAAAATATTATAAATATTCTTTCAGATTGGCAAAGTGAATATTATCTTTTATCTCAAAATGATACAGAGAAAAAAGAATATTATTACGAAAAAAGAACACTTTTCAATTCAAGAACTTCAAATCAAATAACACAAAGTGCTTTATTTATTTTCTTAAACAGAACCTGTTTTAATGGACTTTTTCGAGTAAATCGTAAAAACGAATTTAACGTTCCAATTGGAAGCTACAAAAAACCATTAATTTGCAATAGCGAAAATTTAAGAGCAGTTTCAAAAGTTTTACAAAGAGTAGAAATTTTAAATGGTGATTATTCAGAAACACTAAATTTCGCTACAGAAAATACTTTTTTCTACTTTGATCCACCATACAAACCATTAAGCGAAACTTCAAGTTTCAATTCTTATGCAAAGGACGAGTTTAATGATGCTGAACAAATACGTTTAAAAGATTTTTGTACTGAATTAGACAACTTAAATCATCAATGGATTTTAAGTAATTCAGATGTTAAAGGAAAAAACCCAAACGACAACTTCTTTGATGATTTATATTCAGACTTTAATATTCATAGAGTAAATGCTCGAAGAAGTATAAATGCAAATAATATTTTTTTGGGCGTTCCCTTCGGTCGGGCTTTTCGTTCCAATCTTTTTGCTCGTTTCTCACAAAAAGGATATCCTCTTCAATCCCTAACGCAATTAGCTGCGTAAAATGAATTTAGCTTTCAACACAAAATTAGCAGACGGCTATTCTAATAATTCTCAAATTGCAAGAGTATTAACTGAAGATTGGGTTAAATCAAACAGCTATTGCCCAAATTGTGGTGAATTAAAATTAGAAGAATTCACAAATAATAAACCAGTTGCGGATTTCTATTGCAAACAATGTAATAGTGAATATGAACTAAAATCTAAAAACAGTAAATCGATTGGAAAAAAAATAGTGGATGGAGCATATTCAACAATGATTGAAAGAATAAACTCTGACAATAACCCTAACTTTTTCTTTTTGACATATGATAAAATAAAATGGGAAGTAAAAAACTTTCTAATTATTCCTAAACACTATTTTATTTCAGAAATAATTGAAGAGCGAAAACCATTAGCACCAACAGCAAGAAGAGCTGGCTGGATTGGCTGTAATATTGATTTGACTAAAGTACCTGATAACGGAAGAATCTATTTAATTAAAAATTCTGAAATAATACCTAAAGAAAAAGTTCGTGCAAAATGGCAAGGAACAGAATTTTTAAAAAACAAAAAGGGAGTTTCAAAAGGTTGGATTTTGGATGTTATGAATTGTGTTGATATAATTAAAAAAGATTCATTTTCATTAAAAGATATGTATCAATTTGAAGAAGTGTTAAAGTTAAAATATCCTGATAACAATTTCATCAAAGACAAGATAAGACAACAATTACAGTATTTAAGAGATAAAGGGCTAATTGAATTTAAAGGTCGAGGAAATTATAAAAAAATAAAATTATGAGTACAGAGATTTTCAAAATAGAAGTTCTAGAAACGCTTTCAGAAACTATCGAAATAGAAGCAAAGGATTTGAACGAAGCTATTTTAAAAGCAAAGAAAATGTATAATGATGAGGAAATAGTTCTAGGAGAACAGAATTATATAAATACTGAATTTAAAATATATGAATAAAATTCTGTCTCTTAAAAGGAGATTCAATGGAATTGTTACCGAAAATCAATCATAAATTTGATATGGTTTTTGCCGATTCACCTTATTTTTTATCAAATAATGGGTTGTCAATTCAAAGTGGTAAAATTGTTTCAGTAAATAAAGGAAAATGGGATAAATCACTTGGAACAGAACATATAAACAAATTTAATAGACAATGGCTTTCATTAATTCGAGAAAATATGAAAGAAGATGCTACAATTTGGATAAGTGGAACAATGCATAATATTTTTAGTGTTGGACAAATTCTTACAGAGTTAGACTTCAAAATATTAAATATTGTTACTTGGCAAAAATCAAATCCACCACCAAATTTTTCTTGTAGGTATTTCACACATTCAACAGAACAAATAATTTGGGCAAGGAAAAACGAAAAAACACCGCATTATTTCAATTATGAATTAATGAAACAACTCAATGGAGACAAACAAATGAAAGATGTTTGGAAACTTCCTGCAATAGCACCTTGGGAAAAAAGTTGCACCAAACATCCAACTCAAAAACCTTTGTCAGTTTTAACTCGTTTAATTTTAGCTTCAACAAAACAAAATGCATGGATTTTAGATCCTTTTACTGGAAGTAGTACAACAGGAATTGCAGCAAATTTGTCGAATAGACGTTTTTTAGGAATAGACCAAGAACAAGAGTATTTAGAAATTAGTAAAAATCGGAAACTTGAAATTGAAAACCCGAAAATTGCTTCTAAATACAGACAAAAATTACAAGGATTTAACAATCAAAAAGAATTGGATTTATTTTTAGCGAAAGAACCAGAAACAGAATACGTAACAGAATTAGTTCTTTAAAGTAAATTCATAAACTATCCTGATAATTGTCTCAAATCCTAAATCAACGTTGAAACTACACGCTAAAAGTTAAATCAAACCCTACTCCCCCACAAAATCCGCCTTTCGCTTCTCTAAAAAAGCCGTAGTCCCTTCGGTAAAATCTTGCGTATCAAAACAGTTTCCAAATTCGGAAACTTCAACTTCAAAGCCATTTACACCATCTTTATAATTCGCGTTAATGGCTTTTATGGCGGCACTGATGGCCACTGAGGAGTTTCGGGCTATTTTACTGGCTATTTTTTCGCAAAGTGGTAATAAATCTTCGGCTGCGGTTACGTGGTTTATCAAACCGTAGCTCAGGGCTTGATTGGCGTCAATCATACCTGCGGTCATAATCAGTTCCATGGCGCGCCCTTTACCAATAAGTTGCGGTAAACGCTGTGTGCCACCATACCCCGGAATAACACCAAGCGACACTTCGGGCAAGCCCATTTTGGCATTGTTGCTGGCTACTCTAAAATGGCAGGCCATGGCCAGTTCCAATCCGCCACCAAGCGCAAAACCGTTAATGGCAGCTATGGTTGGTGTGCCTAGGTTTTCAACAAAATCGAACAATAATTCCTGACCTTTTTTTGCCAATTTTTTCCCTTTTTTAGAATCGAAATGGGCAAATTCCGATATATCGGCGCCCGCCACAAAGGCCTTTTCGCCACTGCCCGTTACAATAATAACCTTGGTGTTTTTATCGGTATCGGCCTGTTTAAAAGCCTCGTGCAATTCTTTAATAGTAGCCTTGTTTAAAGCGTTTAATTTACTGGGGCGGTTTATGGTAATGGTTGTAATGCCTTGGTTAAATGCGGTTATAATGTTATCGTAATTCATGGTGTAATGCTTTAGGAAATGTTACTGTAAATGTTGTGCCTTTATTTTTTTTAGATGTAAATGTAATGCTGCCGTTGTAGGTTTCCACGATGTTTTTTACCATGGCCAATCCGAGGCCCATGCCACTGGTTTTTGTGGTGAACTTGGGCTCGAAAACCTTGGTTTTATTTTCTTCTGAAATGCCTTTACCGTTATCGGAAACCACAATGTTTATATGATTGTTTTCGGACGCAACCTTAACCACCACGCTAGGGTTCTCGCTATCTTCCGGAATGGATTGAATGCCGTTTTTAACTAAATTGGTAACCACTCGAATAAGTTGTGTGCGGTCCAGTTTGGCAACAATCTCATCTTGGTCGGCTTGAAAATGAATGTAATCTTCGTTAAAAATATCCAAGGCCAGCTTAACGATTTTTACCACGTTTAGGGTTTCGTTTTGTTGCGCCGGCATTTTGGCAAAGTTTGAAAATGCCGATGCAATTGAGCTCATGGTATCGATTTGCTGGATTAAGGTTTTGCTGTATTCATCAACTTTTTTATCGATATTTTCGTCGTGCGGATTAAACTTGCGTTGAAAGTTTTGAACCGTTAAGCGCATAGGGGTTAATGGGTTTTTAATTTCGTGTGCCACTTGTTTTGCCATTTCCCTCCAAGCTTGTTCGCGTTCGCTTTTTGCCAATTGTATGGCACTTTCCTCAAGCTCGTCAATCATGCTGTTATACGATTTTACAAGGGTTGAAATTTCTTCGCTGGTATTTTCAATCACGATTTTTTCGTTGCGCTTTTCCAGTCGTGTGGTATTTATTTTATCGCTAATGGTTTTAAGCGATTTTGTAATGTATTTTGATAGTAAAAAGGCAACACCGATGGCCATAAGCAACACAAAGGAATAGGCGTAGCCAATACGCTCTAAAAACTCGTTGAGTTCTTTTGTTAAGAAATCGTCGTTCTCTAAATACGGTATGTTTAATATGGCTAAGGGTTTGGATTTGTTGTCGTTAATATAGGTGTACAACGACTGGAAGGTCTCCCCGTTTTCCTTATGATAATCTACAAACCTGTGTTCCGGGGCATTGGTTATGCTGTTTATTTCTAGGGTATGCGATAGGTTGTTTAAAATTTCGGCAGCGATGCATTGTTCCTTTAAACTGGGTTGTAAATTGGCTTTTGATGAGATTAAAAGTCCGCCCTCTAAATCGTACAAATTAATTTGTAATCGGTGTATTTCGGCAATATTCCCGATTTCTTCCTTAAAAATCAATGGGATGTTTTCGGTTTTAACTTCCCACGTGTTTTGGCGGCTATTTAAAACCCTACTGATATGGGTTTTTATATTTTGCTCTTTACGCTCCAAGCGTTCTTTGTGGTAGTCTTTAGTTTCCTCGCGATACTGATAAATGGCTACGGCAGCAATTAAAATAGAGGCCAACAGTACCAAGAGTATCATGGTTAAAAAGATGCGTGTTCGTAAAGAGAGTTTCTTTATTTTCATTTGAAGGAATAATGCATAAATATAGCAATAATCAAACCAAAAACACGATGTGTAAATTCCAAAATTAAAAACCCAAATTCCAATGTGTTCATTTTGGAATTTAGTCTTTGAAAATTGGAATTTGCATTTTAAGCTTCCGGATTCTTTTCCCTGATATTTTTGTACAGTTTAAAACCGAGCATGATCAAAATGCCCAAAACGACAATGCCAACAACGCCAAACACCCAATTTATGGCGCTTTTTAAAATGACCAAAAAGATGACGGCAAACAGGATAAAGGTGGCACCTTCGTTCCAGATGCGCATAAAACTCGATGTTTTGTTTACCACATCGTTCTGTAGTTGTTTAAAATATTGATGGGTTTTTAGATGATAAATTATGAGGAGCACAACAAAACCTAGCTTAACCTGCATCCACGGTTGATGCAGTAAAGCTGGGTTTAAAACAAATAAGATGATGCCAAAAAGCGTTGCTAAAATGGCTGATGGCCAAGTGATAATTTGCCACAACCGTTTTGCCATAAGTTTGAGCTGTTTGCCTAAAATATCCTTATCTGGCGCGGGTTTTTGCGACGCTTCTATTTGGTACACAAACAAGCGCGGGATGTAAAATAAACCGGCAAACCAGGTGATTATAAAAATAAGATGGAATGCTTTTATGTACTGGTAGTAGTCTAAAAAATCATCCATAAACTATGCGGTTTCAAGCTTTTTCTCTGCCCATGCGTTTATCCAATTCGACAGCAAATCAACAAACTCTTGGTCGTCGTTTAAACACGGAACTGTGGTGAAATCTTGTCCTCCCATTTCATGGAAAATCTCTTGACCTTCCATGGCTATTTCTTCCAAGGTTTCTAAACAATCGCTAACAAATGCCGGGGTTACAATAGCCATATTTTTAATGCCTTTTTTGCCTAAACGCTCAATGGTTCTGTCCGTGTACGGCAACAACCAAGGGTCGAATCCCAAACGCGATTGAAACGATGTGGAATAGCTGTTTTCCTTTAATTGTAGTTTTTCGGCAACCAATCGTGTAACTTCCAAACATTGGTGTCTGTAGCAAAACTCGTGGGCTTTACTTGGGGTTACGCAACAGCTTTTGTCTATTTTACAATGCGATTTTGTAACATCGCTTTTTCGGATATGACGCTCGGGCACACCGTGATACGAGAACAGCAAGTGTTCGTAATCAATACCTTTTAAATGGTTTTTTATGGAGTTTGAAAGCACCTCGATATAATCGGGCTTGTTGTAAAACGCCGGAACAGATTCAATAGAAATATGAGGAAAATGCTGTTGACGCAATTCTTCGGCTAATACCGTTATGGTTTCGGTTGTTGCCATGGCAAACTGCGGATATAGCGGAAAAAGCAATACCTCGGTAACGTCTTTGTCCACCAATTCCTGTAGCCCTTTTTTAATGGTCAAGCTGCCGTAGCGCATGGCTAAAGCCACGGGCATACTTGTTTGTTTTTGTATTTTTTTCTGCAATCGTTCAGACAGCACAATTAACGGAGAGCCTTCGTCCCACCATATTTTTTTGTAGGCCGCTGCCGATTGTTTGGGGCGTGTTTTTAAAATAATACCTTTTACCAAAGCAGTTCTGGCCACAAGCGGAATATCGATAACCCGCTCGTCCATTAAAAATTCGCCTAAATATTTTTTTACATCTTTTGGGGTTGGGCTATCTGGAGACCCGAGGTTTACTAATAAAATTCCTTTCATTTACATTTCATTTTTTTAAACCTACAAGTTTTTTAAAACCTTGCAGGACTTTTATGCCTGAGACATTAAATATTTTTTTGGTGTCGTGCCGTATTTCTTTTTAAAAGCAGCGATAAAATGGCTGGATGTGCTGTAGCCTACTTTATGCCCAACTTCGGTAACATTGTGGTCGCCGGTTTCCAATAATTTTCTGGCGAACTCCATTTTGTAATCAAATAAAAAGCTAAAAACCGAATCGCCATAAATTTGTTTAAAGCCTTCTTTCAGCTTTTTTAAATTCAATCCTATTTCATCGGCAAGCTCTTGTAAACTTGGTGGTTCGGCCATTCTGGAAATAATAATATCTTTTGCTTTACGTATTTTAATAACGTTGGTTTCATCCACTAAAAACGGACATTGTTCAATATCGGCATCTTCACTTCTATTAAAGTACAAACTTAATAATTCAAAAGCTTTTCCTTTAAAATAAAGACTTTTTATAGATTGATTTAGATTGAAACTTATTAACTGGTTTAAAACAATGGCCATTGATGGCGAAATAACACCGTCTTTATAGTATTTTTTATCTCGGTTATCTTCATTTAAAAATGAAATATAATCGGCTTCTTGAGAGAACAAACCATGAAATTTTTTAATTGAAATCATTAAAGATACCATCCACGAATTAGGATTCACCTCTAAATTGATGGGTAAATCGCGTTGCGGATTGTAAAGCAACAACGAGTTTTCTTCCTGAATATTTAAAGCATATCGGCCTTCGTTAAAAAGAAACTTACTTAGCCCCTTTACACAAAAATGAAATTGAATGTAATCGCAATCAATAGCTCGGGTAACTTTTTCAACTTGGTTGCTGTCATTTTTATAGGTAAAAACTAAAAAGCCATCATCTACTTGAGTCTCGGTAAAAGATCTTTCAGCGACATTTTTTTTTGCAATTTCTTGGTTATTCATTCTACTTTATTTAGATTCATTCTAAACTAATTGGTCAAAACCCATTGATTTCACTGCAAAAATATGATATTTATCATATAATTTTTAAAAAAACGGTTAAAAAACCACAAACGATATTAAAAGTTCTTTTAGCGTTGTTTTTATTCTAATCATAAATATACATTTGCTAAGGAAATTACAAAACACTAATGCAGAAATACAATATATCAAGAAGTAGCTACTTTTATTCCATTGGGTTAAGCTATAAAAAAGCCGATGCCGAAATACGAGGGCGTTTTAGTTTGGACGACGATGCTAAAATAGCATTGATGAACCAAGCTAAAGCCAATGATATTGAGAGTTTAATAGTAACTTCTACGTGTAACCGAACAGAAATCTATGGTTTTGCACAACATCCTTTTCAACTTATCCAATTGCTTTGCGATAATACGAGGGGGACTGTTGACGAGTTTCAAAAAGTAGCTTACGTTTATAAAAACAAAGAAGCCATTGCGCACATGTTTCGTGTGGGCTCGGGCTTAGACAGCCAAATTTTGGGCGATTTCGAAATTATTAGTCAGCTTAAAAAAAGCGCGAAACTGTCCAGGAAATTCGGGTTGTTCAATCATTTTTCAGAGCGTTTGGTAAATGCTGTTATTCAAGCGAGCAAGCGTATTAAAACCGAAACCAATATTTCGTCCGGTGCTACTTCGGTGTCATTTGCTTCAGTTCAGTATATTTTAAATACCATTGAAAACGTTTCAAATAAAAATATCTTGCTTTTTGGAACCGGAAAAATAGGCAGAAATACCTGTGAGAATTTGGTTAAACACACCAAAAACGAGCAAATCACCCTAATTAACAGAACGAAGGATAAGGCCGAAAAAATTGCAGGTAAGTTTAATTTGGTGGTTAAGGATTATGCCAATTTACAGGAAGAAATTAATTCTTCGGGGATATTGATTGTCGCTACCGGTGCGCAGCGTCCAACTATAGATAAACACCTGATTAACACCAACAAGCCGCTTTTAATTTTAGATTTGTCGATTCCTAAAAATGTGGATGAAAACGTAACCGAATTGGAAAATGTATCGCTGGTGCATTTAGATCACTTATCAAAATTAACCGATCAAACCTTGGAGGAAAGAAAAAAGCACATTCCATTGGCTGAATCTATTATTGAAGAAGTTAATACCGAATTTAATGATTGGCTGGAAACCCGAAAATTTGCACCAACAATTAAAGCTTTAAAGCATAAGCTTAACGATTTTAAAGTGGCCGAATTGGATACGCAACGTAAAAAACTATCGGACTTTAATGAAAAGCAAGCTGAAATAATTAGCAATAATATCATTCAAAAAATTACAAATCATTTTGCGCATCATTTAAAAGATGACAGCATTTCTACGGACGAGAGTCTCGACCTTATTAAAAAAGTATTTCAGCTAGAAGAATCTACAAAAACAAATGTCTAAAATCATAAAAATTGGTACGCGCGATAGTGAATTAGCACTATGGCAAGCTAAATCCGTACAACAACAACTCGAAAATTTAGGTCATAAAACAGAATTGGTGCCTGTAAAATCTACAGGCGATTTGGTTTTAGACCGACCCTTATATCAATTGGGCATTACGGGTATTTTTACAAGAACCCTAGATATTGCTATGTTGAATAACGACATCGATATTGCCGTTCATTCCTCAAAAGATGTGCCTACCTTGTTGCCAAAAGGCATCGTACAGGCCGCCGTAATAAAGCGCGGTAACGTTAACGACACCCTGGTTTTTAAAAACAACGAGGAGTTTTTAAGCGCCAAACACGCCACCATCGCAACCGGTAGTTTACGCCGAAAAGCGCAATGGCTCAACAGATATCCAACGCATACCATTGCAGACATTCGCGGTAATGTGAATTCCCGACTGCAAAAACTTAAGGATAACGAGGATTGGAACGGTACTATTTTCGCAGCAGCAGGTATTGGGCGTATTGGCGTAAGACCCGAAGAAGCCATTAATTTAGATTGGATGATTCCTGCGCCGGCACAGGGCGCTATAATGATTACGGCTTTGGAGGACGACGAAGAAGTTAGAGCCATTTGCAGAGAACTTAATCACGAGGAAACTGAAATTTGCATCAATATTGAACGTGAGTTTTTAAATAGACTCGAGGGAGGTTGTACAGCACCCATTGGCGCACTCGCATATATAAAAAACGAAGAAGTTAATTTTAAAGGCGTACTGCTAAGTGAAGACGGCACCAAAAGAATTGATGTTACCCGCGTTAAAAAATTGGGAGAGCACGAAGACATGGCAAAGTATTGTGCCGATTTTGTTATCGAGCGTGGTGGCAAACGCTTAATGGACACCATTAAACGGTCTACCAAAAAAACCAACGTTTATTCCACCAAATCGCTTACCGAAAGCCAGCGTCTTTTGTTTCATCAAAAAGTAAAGGCCGAAAGCATCGATTTTATAAAAATAAGCCTAAACAGAATTCACCCAAGGCTTTTAAAGAATGAAATTGAAAATGTAATCATCACTAGTAAAAATGCCGTTGAATCTTTAATTACCAACTATTCAGCAGCCGAATTACAGTTTAAAAATATTTATTGTGTGGGCAGACGCACCAAGCGTTTGGTAGAACAGAAAATTGGTAAAGTAACCCATTCCGAAAAAAACGCTAAAGCCCTAGCCGAATATTTAGTGGAATTTATGGATGGTACCGAAGTTACTTATTTCTGCAGTGATTTAAGATTGGACGATTTGCCTAATATTTTGGAGGAAAACAACATTGAAGTTAACGAAGTTGAAGCGTACCAAACCAAATATGATGGTGTAAAAGTTAACGATTCTATTGAAGGCGTTATGTTTTATAGCCCTTCAACCGTGCAGGGTTTTGTTAAAGAAAACAACGCCGAAGTCATTGCATTTTGCATTGGCCAAAGCACAGCAAAAGAAGCGAAAAAACACTTTAACGACGTTAGGGTTGCCAAAGTACCAACTGTTGAAAGTGTGATAGAGTTGGTAAACGAGCATTATGTTTAACATATATCCTGCAAGGTTTTTAAAACCTTGTAGGTATGATAAAAAGAATTCCTTTCCATCCCGATAATTATTGGGAGTAATCGGATTCGCAGGAATGAAAAAACCATGATAAAAAACGATTTATTTTTAAGAGCATTAAAAGGAGAAACTGTTAATCGTCCACCCGTTTGGATGATGCGTCAAGCCGGAAGGTATTTACCGGAATTTATGGCCATCCGAGAAAAGTACGATTTCTTTACAAGATGCCGAACGCCAGAGTTGGCCAGCGAAATTACGGTACAACCCATACGCCGTTACGGTATGGATGCCGCCATTTTATTTAGCGACATTTTGGTTATTCCGCAGGCCATGAATATCGAGGTGCAAATGAAACCAAATTTTGGCCCGTATTTACCCAATCCGGTGCGTACCCAAAAGGATGTCGATAATGTTATTGTACCCGATGTTACGGTAGAATTAGACTATGTGTACCAAGCCATAAAAGCCACTAAGGAATTATTGAATAACGATATTCCGCTAATAGGTTTTGCAGGCTCACCATGGACCATTTTGTGCTATTGCGTGCAAGGTCAAGGTAGCAAAACCTTCGATAAAGCCAAAGAATTTTGTTTTACAAATCCCGTGGCGGCACATCAATTATTGCAAAAAATCACCGATACCACCATTGCATATTTAAAAGAAAAAGTAAAAGCAGGTGTTAACGCCGTACAGATTTTCGATTCATGGGGTGGCATGCTATCGCCAACCGATTATCAAGAATTTTCGTGGCAGTATATCAATCAAATTATTGAAGCCTTAAAAGACGATGCGCCGGTTATTGCCTTTGGTAAAGGCTGTTGGTTCGCACTTGGCGACATGGCAAAATCCAACGCATCCGCATTGGGTATCGATTGGACCTGCTCGCCACAAAACGCGCGTTATTTAACGGGCGGAAACATTACGTTACAAGGTAATTTCGATCCGTCGCGTTTGCTATCGCCACCGGCTCTAATCAAGAAAATGGTGCACCAAATGATAACCGATTTTGGCAAAGACAAATACATTGTAAACCTAGGTCACGGTATTTTGCCACACATTCCGTTAGATAACGCCAAGGCGTTTATAGATGCCGTAAAGGAATATAAAAGCCCCTCTTAATCTCCCCGAGGGGAGAAACCACAAAGCGTGGGTGTAACGTCAATTAATTGGTTTTTATTATTTTAATAGCTTTAAACGTAATTAATTCCCTCTCCAAAGGAGAGGGCTAGGGAGAGGCCTATGATAAAAAATATTATTTCAAGCATTAAAGCATACTTCGGTGCGTTTAGTTTAATATCCAAGCTAAAACTCTGGAAATATTTTGCCGTACCAATGCTTATTAGTTTTTTAACTGCTACAGTCTTCATTTGGACAGCGTTTAGCTATTCAGATAATATTGTGGATTATATTACAAGTTTAATTCCTGGATGGAGCACATCAATAGGTTGGGTTTCTAAAATTTTTTATTTTGTATTTGCAATAGCAATTTTAGGAATTGGTTTTATCCTTTACAAACACATCATAATGGCATTATCGGCACCATTTATGAGTCCCGTGTCCGAAAAAATCGAAGCATATCTAACAGGAAAACAAGAGCATTCACACAGAAACACATCGTTTTTTCAGCAACTTTGGCGCGGTTTACGTATTAATATTCGTAACCTGTTCATGGAAATTATTCTAACTATTTTAATATTAATCATCAGCATAATTCCTGTTATTGGTTGGATTACCTCTATATTGCTCTTCGTCGTTCAAGCGTACTATGCAGGATTTGGTAATATGGATTACACCTTAGAACGCCATTATAAATACGCAGACAGTGTAAAATTCGTTCGCAAGCATCGTGGTTTGGCTATTGGTAACGGCTTGGTTTTTATGGGGTTTCTTTTTATTCCGGTAATTGGTGTTATTTTAGTGCTGCCTTTATCGGTAACCGCAGCTACCCTAAAAACCGTTGAAGCCTTGCAACCTAAACAAATTGAACGTGCTATTTGATTTAGAATCATATTATCTCCAACCGATTAAAACCCGAGACGCTTGGGCACTTTGCGATTTTATAATTTCAAATGAAGACCGATTAAAACGCTATTTCCCTAAAACCTTAGAACAGAATTTAACACCGGATTTGTCGAAGGTTTTTGTTGAAAAAAAAGTGAAACAATTCCGATTAAAAGAAGAGTTTTTATTCACTTTAAAAGAAAAAAGCACCCAGCAATTAGTAGGCTTAATCTATATAAAAGAAATCGATCCCATTAAAAAACAAGGGGAGTTTGCTTATTGCATCGGTTACCCGTTTGAAGATAAAGGGCTAGCGAGCAAATCGGTAAAATTATTAACGGAATTCGCTTTTAAGGATTTGGGTTTAAAAACGCTCCAGATTATTGCACATAAAACAAATTTAGCAAGTGTTAAAGTGGCCGAAAACTGTGGTTTTATTTGGAAAAAAACACTTAAAAATGAGTTTACGCCAAGTGGTGAATTACCTTTAGATATGGAGCTTTATGAGCTTTATTTTGAAAATGAATGAAAATGAAAAACAAATTCTACCAATACATACAAGATTTACAAGACACCATGACGTCAAAGTTAGAAGCTATTGATGGCAAAGCCAAATTTCAAGAAGATATTTGGAAACGACCGGAAGGCGGCGGCGGACGAACACGCGTTATCGAAAACGGTCATGTTTTCGAAAAAGGCGGAGTAAATATTTCGGGTGTACATGGCAAATTACCCAAATCGATGCAAGCTTATTTTAAGGTTGGCGATGTCGATTTTTTTGCCTGCGGACTAAGCTTGGTTTTACATCCTGAAAATCCTATGGTGCCAACCGTACATGCCAATTGGCGCTATTTTGAAATGTACAATAAAGACGGTGACATTATTGATAGCTGGTTTGGTGGCGGACAGGATTTAACGCCGTATTACCTATTTGAAGCAGATGCAAAACACTTTCATCAAACCTGTAAAACAGCCTGCGATAATCACAATCCGGAGTTTTACCAAACCTACAAAAAACGTTGCGATGAGTATTTTTATAATGCCCACAGAAATGAAGGTAGAGGTGTTGGCGGTTTGTTTTTCGATTATTGCAAAGCTTCAGAAACCATGACCATGGAAAATTGGTATAACTTTGTTACCGAAGTTGGCGATAGTTTCCTTGAGGCATATGTGCCCATCGTTGAAAAACGAAAAGATTTACCATACACAAAAGAACAACGCAATTGGCAGGAAATTCGTCGCGGGCGTTATGTGGAGTTTAATTTGGTACACGACAAAGGCACGCTTTTCGGATTAAAAACCAACGGCCGCATAGAAAGTATTTTAATGAGTTTGCCGCCGCATGTACAATGGGTCTACGACCACCATCCGGAAGCTGGAAGCGACGAGAAAAAATTAATTGAAGTGCTTAAAAATCCTAAAGATTGGGTTTAACACAAATTAAAAATCAAATGTCAGGTTGAGCGCAGTCGAAACCTATCAAAATATAAAAACCATGTACCCATTAAGAAGAAACCGAAGATTAAGAACCAACGAAGCCATTCGTAGCTTGGTTCGTGAAACCATAATCACGCCAAACGATTTTTTAGTCCCACTTTTTGTTGTTGAAGGCAAAGGCATTAAAGAAGAAATCGCATCGATGCCCAATTACTTTCGATATAGTTTGGATTTATTGGAAAACGAAGTGAAAGACCTTTGGAAACTGGGATTAAAATCGGTGCTGCTTTTTGTGAAAGTGCCCGATAATTTAAAAGATAATAAAGGAAAAGAAGCTTTAAACAAAAACGGATTGATGCAACGCGCCATTAAAACCGTAAAAAATGTGTGCCCCGATATGTTGGTCATGACCGATGTGGCACTCGACCCATATTCCATGTACGGGCACGATGGCATTATTGAAAACGGTGTTATTGTTAACGACGACACCGCGGAATTTCTCGCAGAAATGAGCATTTCACACGCCAAAGCCGGTGCTAATTTTGTGGCGCCAAGCGATATGATGGACGGGCGCATTTTAACCATTCGTGAAGCTTTGGAAGAGGAAGGGTATCCGGACACCGGTATTATGAGTTACTCGGCAAAATACGCCTCGGCATTTTACGGCCCTTTTCGAGATGCTTTGGATTCTGCTCCGGTAGATTTAAAAGATATTCCGAAAGACAAAAAAACCTATCAAATGGATGTTGCCAATCGGCATGAAGCACTTAGGGAAACCGAAATGGATATTGATGAAGGCGCCGATATTGTGATGGTAAAACCCGGTATGGCTTATTTAGACATTTTACGCGATATTAAAAATGAATTTGATGTGCCGGTTGCCGTATATCAAGTTTCGGGCGAATATGCCATGATTAAAGCTGCTGCCGAAAAAGGTTGGTTAAACCACGACCAAATTATGATGGAAACCACCACCGCTTTTAAACGCGCTGGCGCCGATGTGATTGCAAGTTACTTTGCAAAGGATATAGTTAAACTCATTAATCGATAACATAAATTATAAATTAATCCATTATTTTGTTACCCTGAGCGCAGTCGAAGGGTTGTAAAATTGATTTCGTAACTTTCAAGTCCATAATTTGTTTTCATATGATTCGTTTTAAAATTTTATCGCTGTGCTGCTTTTTATTTGGCATGCAATCAATAAATGCCCAATTAAGCTACGATACGCCAGAATCTGTTGGGCTCGATTCAATTTATATAAAAACGAATGTCGACTCTATAATGCGCGATGCCATTATTCAAAAAGCATTCCCAGGTGCACAACTACTGGTTGCCAAACAAGGTAAAATCATATTCCATGAAGCTTACGGGTTTCATACCTACGACAGCATTCAAAAAGTAAATTTAAACGATGTTTACGATTTAGCATCGGTTACCAAAATAGCAGGCCCATTACCGGCTTTAATGAAGCTTTACGAAATGGGTAAATTAGATTTAGATGCGCCTTTTAGCACCTATTGGAAAGACTGGAAACATAAAAAGGATAAAAAAGATATTACGCTCAGGGAACTGTTGGCACACCAATCGGGTATAAAGCCTTATATCGTTTTTTTAGCTGAGGTTTATAAAAACGGTAAAGTGAAAAAGCGATTCATTAAAACCGAAAAAAGCAAACGTTTTTCAAGCCAATATTACAGCGATATGTATGTGAAAAACAGGTTCAAAAATAAAATTTACCGACATATAAAACGGGTTAAGGCCGATGGCAAAAAAGAGTATTTATACTCGGGTGTTGCCTCATTGATTTATCCGCAAATAATAGAAGACATTACGGGCGTGCCTTACACAACATATCTTCAAGATAATTTTTACAAACCGTTGGGTTGCACGACGCTTGGGTATCTTCCAAAAGAGAAAAACTTTAAAAACGCCATTGTTCCCACAGAAATCGATACGGTGTTTAGAAAAACCTTGGTAAACGGTTGGGTGCACGACGATAATGCAGCACTTTTAGGCGGTATTTCCGGTAATGCGGGCTTGTTTGGTAGCGCAACCGATTTGGCTAAATTTATGCAAATGCTGGTGCAAAACGGCACTTATGCCAACAAACAGTATTTTAAACCCGAAACGGTAAAGGAGTTTACCCGAATTCAATATCCGGAAAATAACAACCGCCGAGGCCTTGGGTTCGATAAACCAATAATTGGTAACGATACGTTGAGTATTAAAGAGGCTTATCCTGCGCCACAAGTAAGTCCGGAAAGCTTTGGTCACGCCGGTTTTACGGGTACTTTTGTTTGGGCAGACCCTAAAAACGAGCTTGTTTTTGTATTTCTTTCCAATCGGGTTTATCCAAGCCGAACGCATCGAAATATTTACACTTTAAATATAAGGCCCAAATTGCAACAATTATTTTATACAGCTATAAAAGATTAAACCAAAACTCATAAATTATTAGTACTTTAGACCTTTAATTTATCTTATGGGATTACTTCTGTTTTACGCTTTTATTTCGGTGTTTTTTTCGTTTTTATGCTCCATTTTAGAGGCTGTTCTATTAAGCGTTACGCCAACATTTATTAATGTAAAAAAGCAAGAGGGTAAAGATTACGCCTTTGCTTTAGAGGCCTTAAAAAAAGATGTAGACAGACCGTTAATTGCCATTCTTACCCTAAATACCATTGCGCACACCGTAGGTGCAATTTTGGTTGGGGTGCAAGCAAAAGCAGCTTATGCCGAAATATACGGTTCGGAAACAAAATCCATTTTTGGCTTTACATTTACCGAAGATTTAATGGTTGGCATAGTTTCTACAATCATGACGATTTTAATATTAGTGGCTTCAGAAATAATACCAAAAACCATTGGTGCAACCTATTGGAAATCATTAGTTAATTTTACCACCAAAGCCTTAAGGGTTTTAATATTTCCTTTAAAATATACGGGCCTACTTTGGTTGCTCCAACTCACCACAAAATTAATAGGAGGCAAAGGCCACGGTAGCATTTTAAGTCGGGAAGGGTTTATAGTTATGACCGATATGGCACACGAAGAAGGCGTTTTTCATGAATCGGAAAGCAAAGTCATTAAAAACCTGTTGACCTTTAAAGAAATTAAGGCCAAGGATGTGATGACGCCGCGAACGGTAATGAAAACCGAAAACGGAAACACCACGGTTGAAGATTTTTTCAATCAGAATTTAAACCTTCGTTTTTCACGGGTTCCCATATTTATTGATACCGAAGACAATATTAAAGGTTTGGTATTAAAGGACGATGTGTTTAAGGAAATGGCGCTTGGAAATGGCCATAAAAAGCTTTACGAACTTAAAAGAAGTATCATTGTTGTTACCCGAAACATGGCTATTCCAACCCTGTTTGAAGAGCTTGTGGAAACCCGAAACCACATGGCTTTGGTAGTTGATGAATACGGTACCGTAAGCGGATTGGTAACCATGGAAGATGTTATTGAAACCTTATTGGGTCTGGAAATTATGGACGAAAGCGATAACGTATCCGATTTACAAGTACAAGCCAGAAAAAATTGGGAAGCCCGAGCCAAAAAACTAGGTATTTTAGACGATATGAATTCCGGGAGTTAATGAAACATACGTTCTTAAAACACGAATTGAAAATATATTTAAAATGAATGTGGCATCTGACAATTATAAAATAAAAATAATCAGATGAAAAGTTGCATCATCAAATCGCCTTTAGGATACACTAAAATAGTTGGTGACCATGATGGTATTACTTCGGTTACGGTTCTAAATAATAAAGATTCAGAAGAAAAAATCACCGATATTATTCCTGTTGAATTAGAAGATTGCGTTATTCAGCTTAATGAATATTTTGAAGGGTCTCGAAAGCAATTCGATTTAAACCTCAACCCAAAAGGCACCGATTTTCAACGGAAAGTTTGGAAAGCATTAGAGCAAATTCCTTACGGTAAAACCCTTTCATATTTAGAATTGTCAAAACAATTGGGCGATGTAAAAGCCATTCGCGCCGTTGCCAATGCCAACGGCAGAAACCCACTCTGGATTATTGTTCCGTGTCATCGTGTTATTGGTAGCGACGGTAGTTTAACCGGTTATGCTGGCGGTTTACATCGAAAAAAATGGCTGTTGGAACACGAAAGTCCGTATAAGCAACAATCGTTATTTTAGTTTACTTAAAACATAAAATTTTTCCTATATTTATTTCAACTAAAATTCTTAAAATGAAATTCCTGAAAAAATTCTTAAAATGGATAGCCATCCTGTTTGGTTTATTGATAATTGTACTTTATGCCACCGATACCGATTATTTGCTTAAAGCGGTTAGAACCATTTACCTTACTGGACATTCTACGGCATATTTAGAAGATTACAAAAAATTCGACAACCAAGTGGTTGAAAACGGCACACCGCAACCCTGGCCAAACCATAAAAATTACAATACCGTTCAAGAGTCCGAAGGTTTAAAACAAATCAACAAAGCCAATGGCACCATTGCTTATGTGATTATAAAAAACGATAGTATTTGGTTTGAAAATTATTACGATGGTTTTAATGAAAACTCTAAAACCAACTCATTTTCCATGGCTAAAAGTTATGTGTCTGGACTTATGGGAAAGGCCATTCAAGAGGGTTATATTAAAAGCTTAGACCAACCCGTTTGCGATTTCTTGCCAGAATTTTGCGAAGGAAAAGCCGCTAAAATGACGGTTGGCGATTTATCTTCCATGGCCTCCGGTACAAATTGGGACGAGCATTATTATTCGCCTTTGTCCATTACAACAAGGGCCTATTTTGATGATGACTTAGAAAAAGTCATGCTCGGTTTAAAAGTGGTTGAAGAACCCGGAAAAGCTTTTAAATATTCAAGTGGCGACACCCAAATGCTGGCTATGGTTATTGAAAAAGCTACAGGTAAAAAACTGTACGATTACTTAACCGAAAGTTTTTGGAAACCTTTGGGAAGCGAAAACCCAACCCTTTGGCAAGTGGATAGTGAAGCGCACGATTTAGTTAAGGCCTATTGTTGTATTGCTAGTAATGCCAAGGATTTTGCACGTTTTGGAAAACTGTATAAAGACCACGGGAAATGGAACGGTAAACAATTGTTGGATTCTGCTTTTGTGGCAAAGTCTATTAAACCCCGATTTAAAAATTACCCGATGTATGGATATGGCATTTGGTTAAAAACCATAGGGAGCAAAAACTTTTTTATGATGCGTGGGCACCTTGGGCAATACGTAATTGTTGAGCCTAATGACAATATCATCATCGTCAGACTTGGACATTCCAAAGGAAACAACAACAAGGTCGGGCAATTTACAGGCGATATTTTTACTTATATTGAAGAAGCTTATAACATGTTGGGTTATGATCTCTAAACTAAACTTAGAAAACATTTTATTTCTGGACATTGAAACTGTTCCAGAGCTACAGCATTTTTCTGATTTAGACGACACCAAACAAGCCCTTTGGGAACAAAAATCGCAGTACCAACGCAAAGACGATTTTACCGCGGAAGAATTTTACGAGCGTGCCGGCATTTGGGCAGAGTTTGGTAAAATAGTTTGTATTTCGGTGGGCTATTTTACACATCAAGGCGATAGCAGAACATTTAGAGTCACGTCTTTTTACGGTGATGAAATTAAAATTCTTAAAGATTTTAAAAACCTTTTAATTTCTCATTTTAGCGAAACCAAACACTTGCTTTGTGCGCACAATGGTAAGGAATTCGACTTTCCGTACATCGCGCGACGCATGATAATCCACAACATCGAGTTGCCGTACAAACTAAATCTGTTCGGCAAAAAACCATGGGAAGTGCCGCATTTAGATACACTGGAGCTCTGGAAATTTGGCGATTACAAAACCTATACCTCTTTAAAATTACTGACCAATGTTTTGGGCATCCCTTCGCCAAAAGATGATATTGATGGAAGCGAAGTCTATCGGGTGTATTATGAAGAAAACGACATAGACCGCATTATTATTTATTGCGAAAAAGATACCATTGCCGTGGCCCAAATATTTTTAAGGTTACGCGGCGATGCGCTTTTGACTGATGATGAAATTATTCATGTTTAAATAGGATTTTCAAAGGTTGTAGATGAAAAAAACCATTGTCATATTTGCACTTCTAATTTTGGCATTGTTGTTAGTGTTTCAAATTGGTAAATACGCCATGGTTTCAGGAGATTTAAAAACAGAAATAGTAGTAGCCGGTATCGCCATTGTTTTCTTTTTTGTTGGAATTTACATAAACAAAAAAAGCCTTCAGAAACAAAACACACCATCAGAAGAAATCAACCATAAAAAAATTGAAGCATTGGGAATCACCAATCGCGAATACGAAGTTTTACAACATATTTCCTTAGGCTTATCCAATAAAGAAATTGCCGATAAATTATACCTTTCAGAAAGCACCATAAAAACGCACGTCTCAAATTTGCTGGTAAAATTAAATGCAAAACGACGCATCCAAGCAATGCAAATCGCAAAAAAATTACAGATTATTTAAAATTCGTACTTTAGTATGAATTCTAAAAAAGAGGGTTAAACTACTTTTAGGGCGATATTAATATTAAAATAAAATTTATGGAATTAGGAGCATTTTCTGCAAGCTTAAATGTGAAAGACATTAATAAATCTAAATCATTTTATGAAGCATTGGGGTTTTCTGTTTTTGCCGGCGACATTGAAATGAATTATTTAATCATGAAAAACGGCAATGCTTTAATTGGTCTTTTTCAAGGCATGTTTGAAAACAACATTTTAACTTTTAATCCTGGTTGGGACGAGAGTGCAAACAAATTGGAGGGGTTTACCGATGTTCGCGAGATTCAAAAACACCTAAAAAGCAAATCCATTGAACTGGAAAGAGAGGCCGACGAAAACACCCAAGGTCCCGCAAGTATTGTGCTGTTCGATCCCGATGGCAACACCATTCTTATCGATCAGCATGTTTAACCCTTACATCAAAAAATGAAATGAACATGAATTTTTTTAATCAAAAAATACACACAGTGTTATGATTAAAACAAATTCATGAGAGAACGAGTGTAGCGAGTGGTTACATCAGTTCTTAAATTTTTAAACAACTTAATAACAGTAAGTTAAAAATTTTAAACAGATGAAAACGACAATAATTAAATACGGGCTTTTTGGCGGCATAACGGGGTTTGTCATTTTTTTATCGCATTTAACATTCGCAAAACATTTAAGCTTTGACACCTTAGAAATATTAGGTTATATTTCAATATTCATTTCATTGTCATTCATTTATTTTGCGATAAAACACTACAGAGATCATGTAAATCAGGGTGTTATTTCGTTAGGAAAAGCGATAACCGTTGGCTTGCTGATTTCAGTTTTAGTGGGAATAGGCATTGGGCTTGCCGATTTTATTTACACCAAATTTTTAAATCCCAATTTTTTTGAGGATTACGCGCAAATGCTAATCGACCAAGGAAGAGGCGATGAGGTTATCGAAATAACAAGCGTCATGGGAGCATTGTTTATGCTGGCATTGGTAACCGTGATTGGGTTTATTATCTCCCTAATTTCAGGATTGATATTACAACGTAAAAATTAAGAATTATGCAATCAAAAGCAACCACACCACAACAGTATTTAGACGAACTTCCAGAAGAAAGAAAAGAAGCTATTGAAAAATTAAGACAGCAAATTTTAAGCAACCTTCCCAAAGGCGTGGAAGAACAAATGAGCTATGGTATGCTGGGTTATGTTATACCACATTCGGTATATCCAGAAGGTTACCATTGCGATACCAGTTTGCCTTTGCCGTTTATGAGTTTAGCATCGCAAAAAAACTTTATAGCCGTTTACAGCATGGTTATTTATGCAAAAAAGGACATTTATGATTGGTTTACAAAAGAATATGCCAAACGCTGTAAGTATAAATTGGATATGGGCAAGAGTTGTATTAGATTAAAAAAAATGAACGATATCCCATATGAACTTATTGGGGAATTAACCGCGAAAATGAGTACCGACGAATGGATTCAACTGTACGAAGACGCGATAAAAAACAGAAAAAAATGAAAAAACGAGTAACAGGAATAGGCGGGTTGTTTTTTAAAACCAAAGACCCAAAAGCATCTAGGGATTGGTACAAAAAACACTTAGGTTTTAATACCGATGATTATGGCTGCACCTTTTGGTGGAAGGATAAAGACGGAAATGATTGCACAACACAATGGAGTGCTTTTGCAGCAGACACCAAGTATTACGAGCCATCAAAAAAAGACTTTATGTTTAATTACAGGGTTGAAAATTTACATGAACTTTTAAAGGTTTTAAAAGAGGAAGGCGTTACTATTGTGGGCGAAGTTGAAGAATACGAATACGGAAAATTTGGCTGGATTTTAGATAACGACGGCAACAAAATAGAACTTTGGGAACCTGTAGATAGTGCTTTTTTGTAAATGCTAAAAAGTTACTTTTAGCGAATAAATTTCCGTTGTCCCGAAGTGTTGGGGTGCATTCCCGAGTGGTCACTGAGCAAAGTCGAAGTGAAATCGGGAAACCTTTATCCGTATTTGAAAAATTCCCGTAATTTGCCTTTTTATTATTTAGACTATATTGACTTATTTAGAAATACTTCAATCATATCATTTAACTGCATTGCAATGGATAGCCATTGGTTTTGCAGTTTTTTTGTTGGGCTTATCTAAATCTGGAATTAAAGGGATTGGGATTGTAATTGTTGTTATACTCGCCTTTGTTTTTGGCGAAAAAGCGTCAACGGGCATTTTGCTTCCCATGTTAATCTGTGCCGATGTTTTCGCTGTAGTTTATTACAACAGGCACGCCCAATGGCATATTATTAAAAAGCTTATCCCATGGATGATAGTTGGTGTTTTAGTGGGCGTTTGGGTTGGTAACGATATTTCCGAGGTCCTTTTTAAAAGGCTCATGGCAATAATTATAATTGCCTCGGTTATTATTATGTTTTACTCAGAAAGCAGAAAATCCAATAAAGTGCCAACCCATAAATTATTTTCAACAGGAACTGGTTTTTTAGCTGGCTTTACAACCATGATTGGTAATTTAGCAGGCCCAATTTCAAACATTTATTTTTTAGCGATGCGCTTTCCTAAAAATGAATTTATTGGTACAGCGGCGTGGTTATTTTTCATTATAAACATCTTCAAACTTCCTTTTCATATTTTTATTTGGAAAACCGTAACTTTAGAATCATTGGTTTTAAATTCGGCGTTAATCCCAGCAGTTATTATAGGGTTTTTCTTGGGCGCATATATTGTCAAGTTAATTTCAAACATAAAATACAGACGCTTTATTTTAATTGTTACAGCAATTGGCGGTGTTATTATGTTGTTTAGATGATTTGTTATTTAAAAGTGATTTGTAACAATTAGCGTATTTTAAATACTAATAGTTTAAGAAATAGTTAATAATGCATAAATTTATTAACTTTATGGTCTAACCAAAATTATTAAATAAAATGTCCGACGAAAAAAATTTAAGCGACGACCTAAACGATATGTTAGGCGATGCTAAAGAAGGTGCAAAAAAAGCTGCCGATAAAGCAGGGGAATTTGCTGAAGATGCTAAAGAAAAAGCAAAAAAACTTGCTGAAGAAGCTAAAGAAACAGCCTCTGAGTTTACCGATAGTGCCAAAGAAACATTTGCTTCCGGTGGAGAAAACAAAAAAATATTGGCAGGAATTTTAGGTATTCTTTTTGGCGGATTGGGAGTTCATAAATTTATTTTGGGTTATAATAAAGAAGGTGGAATCCTTTTAGGAGCAACATTAATAGGTATTCTTTTATCCTGTGTTGGCGTGGGGCTTTTAATTGTTTGGGTGCCCGGTGTTGTAGGTTTTATCGAAGGTATCATTTATCTAACAAAATCTGATGAAGAGTTTTATAACACCTATCAAGTAGGAAAAAAACCTTGGTTTTAATTGAAAAGTAATTCCTCGTTTTTTTAACGAGGTTTCCGTTGAAATTGTCATTCCCCTGAAAACGGGAATCTTAATAAATAAATCTTTAATAAGTTAATTGAAACAAAAAAGCCAAAAAAAATCAATTTTGGCTTTTTTAATTAAATTTAACATCGTAATATTGCAATATATAGATAATGAAATGGGAATTACAAAATCACAGATATTTACCGAACAACAAAACGATTTAGCACAGTTCTTTAAAGTGCTTGGTCATCCTGCGCGTATAGCAATTTTGCAATATATAAGTAATCAGAACGCATGTATCTGCAACGATTTGGTTGAGGAAATCGGGTTAGCACAAGCTACTATTTCTCAGCATTTAAAAGAACTAAAAAGCATTGGTTTGCTTAACGGGGAAGTAGAAGGGAAGAGCATGTGCTATTGCATTAATGTTGACCGATGGAACGAGTTACAAAATCAATTAAATACATTTTTTAACACCACAAAATCCAATTGTTGCTGATGGACTTTAGTTGTCATTCCTGCGCTGTCAGGAATCTTCAAAATTAAAAAGAGAAAATGAATGGATTTCCTCCTTCGAGGGAATGAAAATAAAAATCACTTAATTATGAAAACACAAGAATTATTTAAAATTTTAGAACAGAACAAAGACAAATCTTTGTTATTTGAATACGCGCCAAATAAATGGGTTGGCGCCAACTACCATATTACCGAAGTAAAACATGTTACAATAGACTCTGTAGATTGCGGTGCCCAAACCGATGCTTGGAGAGAAACCATTATACAACTATGGGAAAGTCCGAAGGAAATTGGTAAAACAGAGTACATGTCGGTTTACAAAGCCATGGCCATTCTTAACAAAGTTGGTAAAATGAAACCTTATGCTTTAGAAGCCGAGGTAAAATTTGAATATAGCAATGCAACGTTTAATACAGCACAATTGTTTGTAAACGATTTCGAAATACGCAATAACGACTTAATAGTTAAATTAGCCATCGAAAAAACCGATTGTAAAGCCAAAAGTACTTGCGGTGTTCCGACTGAGCTCAACAGAACCGTTTCTGAAGAAAAGGAGCCGGTTTCAGCTACCGAAGAACCTTGTTGCACACCAAGTGGTAATTGTTGTTAAGTTTAAACGGTTTGCGACCCTACGAATGAAAACTGTTCGTTCTACCTGAATTAAAAAGCAACGCGCTTAAAACAAAATTTTTTGTAGCTGTGAAAAGTTTGTGGGAACATGCAAGGAATATTATCACTTGATTAACCCCCATTATTCTCCATAAACTTACGCTCCAATTCCGCTTGAAATTCTTCCATCACAGGGCGAACGGTGCTTTCGGGTAAGTCGGAAATTTTAATGTACATTAAGCCATCAACAGCGTTGTTAAACAGCGGATCCACATTAAAAGCCACCAATCGGGCATTTTGTTTTATGTACTTTTTAAGCAGTACGGGGAGGCGCAATGCACCGGGTTCTACCTCGTCGATAATTTTATCGAATTTGTTTAAATCGGCTTCGGTTTCATCAAAAACAAACTCTTTATCGGCATCTTTCAGTTTTACCTTAAATTCTTTTTTTGGATGCACATATTGCGCGATATACGGGTCGTAATAATGCGATTTCATAAACTCGATCATTAGCGATTTTGAGAAATTTGAAAACTGATTACTAATACTAACGCCACCAATTAAAAACTTGTGTTCGGGGTAGCGCAATGTGGTGTGCACAATACCTTTCCAAAGTAAAAACAAGGGCATGGGTTTTTGTTGATATTCCTTTATAATGAAAGCACGCCCCATTTCAATGGATTGGCTCATCATTTTATACAACTCGGGCTCAAACCGAAATAAATCCTGCAAGTAAAAACCATCTATCCCGTAGCGTTCAAAAATCTGCGAACCCAATCCCATTCTATAAGCACCGGCAATTAAATTGCTTTCGTTATCCCATAAAAACATGTGGTGGTAATAGGTATCAAAACCATCCAAATCGATAGATTCGTTGGTGCCTTCGCCCACCTCGCGGAACGTAATTTCCCGTAGGCGACCAATTTCCCTTAATATGTTCGGGATACTTTTGGCTGGCGCTAAATACACCTCGTAATTCTTACTTATTAGCAATCTGCAATCTTCGTTTTTAAGGGCTTCAACCTCAGAAATCATGGTTTCCGAATCAACTGGCGTTACTATTTTTTTAGGAACTTTTGGGGCTTTTAGCGTTGATGAAATATTATCTAAAATCTTAGATTTATCTTCAAAAGCATTGGATAGCATATACGTTTTTCGTCTTAAAAATCCAGAAAACTCATCAAGGGTTGTGTGTTCTTTTTGGTCGTTAACCGAAATGGCTTTACCAATTCGAACTTTAATAACCCGACGTTTTTGGGTTAAAAGCTCCGACGGTAATTTTGCGGTTCTAAAGGTATCGCTAATTTTAGAAAGCTTGTAAAACAACTTGCTGTTCTTGGCATGAAAATAAATAGGAACAATGGGCACTTCGGCTTTTTGCGCCAGTTTCATGGCAGCTTCCTCCCAGGGTTTATCCACCACCAATTTGCCATCGCGATAGGTTGAAACCTCTCCGGCTGGGAAAATACCAAGCGGATGCCCATCCTTTAAATGGCGAATTGCGTTTTTAAAACCGGCTATACTGGATTTGGCGTCTTTCCGGTCTTCAAAAGGATTTACAGGCATAATATACGGTTTCATCGGCTCGATGCGATGCAACAGAAAATTGGCTATAATTTTGAAATCGCTGCGTTGTTCCAGCATTAATTTTAAAAGTAAAATCCCATCAATGCCTCCAAGCGGATGATTGGATACGGTAATATAAGCACCGTCTTTTGGCAAGCGTTTTAGGTCTTCTTCGGGTATTTCAAACTTAATTTGAAATTCATCCAAAATCCCATTCAGAAATTCCAAATGGCTTAAATGCTTATTTCTATTGTATATTTTGTTGAGTGTAGATATTTTAAGCAGTTTCATTAAAACCCAACCCAAAAACGTACCAATAAACCCATACTTGTCCAATTGTATGGCTTTGGCTACTTCTTTGGCGGTTACCAATCCTGTATTTTGTTGTTTGGTCATGAGTGTAAATGTACTAAATAAACTATTTAGTTACTACTTGAATGGTTTCTTGTGTTAATTGTTTTAATAACACGGTTTTACCGGTTTCAATTTGCTTAATAGCACCATCGGTATAATGCCGAATGGTGTAAAGCGATACGTTTTTGTTGCAGGTGACTTTAAATTTTGCTTTTAAATGATGTAACAATTCTTCGAGATTGTTATAAATATTATCCACGCAAACCGAAAAGCTGATGGCCGAATTTTGAATCACATCTACCTTCATTTTATATTGGTGCAAAAGTTTGAAAATATCACTGATATTATCTTCAACAATGTACGAAAAATCTAAAGACGATAGGGAAATAAGCACTTGGTTTTTTTTAACGATAAAACAAGGAATCATAGGCTCTAAAGTGGTGTCTTTGCCAACCATGGTACCATCTTGTTCCGGATTAAAAAAGGATTTTACGTAAAGCGGAATCTCCTTTCTTTGTAAAGGCTGTAATGTTTTTGGATGAATAACCGAAGCCCCGTAAAAAGCCAATTCAATAGCTTCGCGATACGATATTTTATTAAGTAATTGTGCGTTTTCAAAATACCGTGGATCGGCGTTTAAAACACCCGGAACATCTTTCCAAATGGTTACACTTTCAGCATTTAGGCAGTACGCGTAAATGGCTGCGGTATAATCGCTGCCTTCTCTACCAAGTGTGGTTGTAAAATTATTGGCATCGCTTCCTAAAAAACCCTGTGTAATATTTAAAACGTTTTTGTTGAATTGCGCGGTAATTAAGTGTTGGGTGTCGTCCCAATTAACATGGGCACGCCTGTAATAATTATCGGTTTTTATTTGATTCCGAACATCTATCCAATTGTTTTTTATACCAATAATGTTTAAATATTCGCTGATGATTGTAGTTGAAATAAGCTCGCCAAAACCAACGGTTTGGTCGTAAACAAAGTTGTAATCTGGTGATTTATTGGTTTTTAAAAAGCTGTTTAGCTCATCGAAAAACAAGCTTATTTTTTTAAAAACAGGATGGTTTTCATCTTCAAATAAATCTAATAAAATTTGATTGTGAAACTTTTTAATCTCTTGAATTGAGCTTTGTAACTGGGCTTTATTATTAAAATAATTTTTTAAAACCAACTCCATGACATTGGTGGTTTTGCCCATGGCCGAAACCACAATCAAGGTGTTTTTATAACCTGTTTTTTGCAACACCGCCGCTAAGTTTTTAACACCATTGGCATCTTTAACCGATGCGCCACCAAATTTGAATACTTGCATGTTTTGAGTCCCTTAATAACGGTTTATCCTAACTTCGAAATATAATCTTTTATAGCTTGTTCGTTTAAATGCACCACACACCAATTGCGCTTAACGTCGGCGCCCTTTTTCTTATAAAATGCAATGGCAGGTTCGTTCCAATCCAGCACTTCCCAATTAACGCGTTTTACACCCAATTTATAAGCGTATTTTATCACTTCATCTAAAAGTGCGGTGCCCAAACCAGAGCCTCTCATTTTCTCGTTAACAATTAAATCTTCCAAATGAATGGCTTTTCCTTTCCATGTCGAATAGCGATTATACACTAATGCGATGCCTTCAATACGGTTATTGACTTCGGCAACAAAACAGTGAAATTGCGGGTTTTCTCCATAGCCGTCTTTTTGTAATTCTTCAACAGTTACTTCAACAGCATCAGCTTCTTTTTCAAAAAGCGCCAATTCTTTTATTAAACGCAGCACTTGTGGCATATCGTGCGCTGTAGCGTTTCTTATTTTGTAAGTCATAGTGTTAAAATAAATTCAAATATAGTTTAAAGTTAAATATATAAACCCATTAATCTTTTACGAAAACGTTGTAGTTGGTTAAAAATTAATTGATATTTGCACAAACAAAAAATCGTTTTCATGACTAGAAAAAACCAAACTTTAGGAGAGTTTATTATTGAAAATCAAACATCGTTTAAGTATAGTTCGGGCGAGTTATCCCGACTTATTAATTCCATACGATTGGCGGCAAAGGTAGTAAATCACGAAGTTAATAAAGCTGGTTTAGTTGATATTATTGGTGCCGTTGGCGATACGAATATACAAGGTGAGGATCAGCAAAAATTAGATGTTTACGCGAACGAAAAATTTATACAAACCCTAACCAAAAGAAACATTGTTTGCGGTATTGCCAGTGAAGAAGAAGACGATTTTATTTCGATTAACAGTCAAGATGAAAACAACCAAAACAAATATGTGGTTTTAATCGACCCGTTAGATGGCTCTTCAAATATCGACGTTAATGTTTCGGTGGGTACTATTTTTTCAATTTACAGACGCGTAACTCCGGTGGGAACTCCGGTTACTTTAGCCGATTTTTTACAAAAAGGAAGCCAGCAAGTAGCTGCGGGGTATGTGGTTTATGGGACATCAACCATGCTAGTTTACACCACAGGAGATGGCGTAAACGGGTTTACCTTAAACCCTGCCATTGGTTCTTTTTATTTGTCGCATCCCAACATGCAATTTCCTGAAGACGGGAATATTTATTCGGTAAATGAAGGGAACTATATTCATTTTCCGCAGGGCATAAAAAACTATATCAAGTATTGCCAACAAGAAGAAGGCGACAGACCGTACACCTCGCGTTATATTGGTTCTTTGGTGTCCGATTTTCATAGAAATATGATTAAAGGCGGCATTTATTTATATCCGCAAAGCTCTAAAAACCCCAATGGGAAACTACGATTGCTTTATGAATGTAACCCTATGGCGTTTTTGGCTGAACAGGCCAACGGAAAATCGAGTGATGGTTTTATAAGAACATTGGATGTTGAGCCCACCGAATTGCACCAACGCGTGCCCTTTGTTTGCGGCAGTAAAAATATGGTTGAAAAATGTGAGGAATTTATGAGAAATTCACAATAAAAAAGAGGTTGTCTAAAAAGTCTAATTCTATGTCATATTGAGTACTTCGACTGCGCTCAGCACAGGCTTTGTCGAAATATTTTAACTTATTGACTATCAAGATCGGTTTCGACAAGCTCAACCTGACAAATTAAATTCAAAGGACTTTTTAGACAGCCGCTTTTATAGCATATATATAGATTTATTAATGCACACCAACTAAATCGCCATCGGCATTTTTAGTGGCTAAATCCGATTTGCCCATCAAATAAATATCAACTTGTCGTGCTGCTTCCCTGCCTTCAGAAATGGCCCAAACAATTAATGATTGTCCACGACGCATATCGCCAGCGGCAAATATATTCGGAATATTGGTTTGATATTTCTCGTATGATGCTTTATAGTTTGAACGAGCATCTTTTTCAATACCAAGTTTATCGGCCAAAGTGCTTTCGGGTCCTGTAAACCCTAAAGCTAAAAGGGCCAAATCGCAAGGCCATATCTTTTCGGTACCTTTAATTTCTATAAGTTTTGGGCGTTCCCCAGGAATCATTTCCCATTCGACATTTATGGTTTTTAAAGCCGTGAGTTTTCCGTTTTTATCCGTTATAAATTCTTTGGTGTTAATTAACCAGTTACGCTCAACACCTTCTTGATGAGAAGACGATGTTTTTAACTGCAAAGGCCAATATGGCCACGGAGTAGTTGGCGAACGATGCCCCGGAGGTTTTGGCATAATCTCAAAATTCACGACCGATTTTGCTCCGTGACGGTTCGACGTACCAACGCAATCCGAACCTGTATCGCCACCACCAATTACTATTACGTTTTTATCGGTTGCCAATACTTGATTTTCTACTTTTTTACCAAATAACACTTTGGTTTGCTGGGTTAAAAAATCCATGGCTTGCACCACGCCATCGGCATCAATACCGGGAGTTGGTAAACTGCGTCTTTCGGTTGCGCCACCACATAAAACCACAGCATCAAATGCTTTGAGTTTTTCCACATCATAGTTTACGCCAACATTGACGTTGGTTTTAAAAATGATGCCTTCGGCTTTTAAAATGGCCAATCGTCTATCGATAATTTCCTTTTCCATTTTAAAATTAGGAATTCCGTAGCGCAATAAGCCTCCAATTTCATCATCACGTTCAAAAACGGTTACGACGTGTCCTGCTCTATTTAGTTGTTGTGCCGCAGCTAAACCAGCTGGCCCCGAGCCAACAATGGCAATGGTTTTTCCGGTTCTAACTTTTGGCGGCTGAGGTTTAATCCAGCCTTCTTTAAAGGCACGCTCAACAATATTTTTTTCGATATTTTCTATAGAAATAGGGTCTTCAATTATACCCAAAACGCAAGCTTGCTCGCATGGTGCAGGACATAAGCGTCCTGTAAATTCAGGAAAGTTATTTGTGGAATGTAGTATCCACGAGGCTTTTTGCCATTCGCCTTGATGCACCATGTGGTTAAAATCTGGGATTAAATTCCCTAATGGGCAACCACTATGGCAAAATGGAATGCCACAATCCATACAGCGCGAACCTTGTTTTTTTTGTTCCTCTTCTGAAAGCGGAATTGTAAATTCCTTGTAATGTTTTACACGATCCTTTACAGGTGTGTATGTTTCGTCTTGTCTTTCAAATTCTTTAAAACCTGTTATTTTTCCCATCGTATTATGCTGTTTCTAATGCTTCAACTAGTACTTCTCCTTTTTCCAAACGCTCTAAAGCTTTCTTATATTCGATTGGCATTACCCGAACAAAATGTTTTAAGCTGGCATCCCAATCGTTTAATAATCTTTTACCAAGTTTACTGTCTGTATATAAAACGTGTTTTTCAATAAGTTCTTTTAAATCCTTGGCATGCTCTTCTAAAATATCCTCAAACTCAATGGTTTCGGTATTACACAATCCGTTAGTGAATTTGTTTTTAGGATCGTAAACATAGGCAATGCCGCCACTCATACCTGCGGCGAAATTCCGTCCCGTTTTACCTAAAACAACTACCTTTCCACCGGTCATATATTCACAGCAATGGTCGCCAACGCCTTCAACTACGGCGGTTGCGCCCGAGTTACGCACGGCAAAACGCTCGCCTGCAATCCCGTTAATATAGGCTTCACCTTCTACGGCACCGAACAAACAAACGTTCCCAACAATAATGTTGTTTTCCGCGATAAAGGTTGCTTTCGCTGGTTTCTTCACAATTAATTTAGCTCCAGATAGTCCCTTTCCTAAATAATCATTCGTGTTGCCATCCAATGTAAACGTCAATCCGTTGGCTCCAAAGGCACCAAAACTTTGACCCGCTGACCCTGTAAAATTGATGTTTAAAGTATCTTCCGGTAATCCTAAATGCCCGTATTTTTTAGATATTTCGTTACTTACAATAGCGCCAACCGTTCGGTTTATGTTATTGATTGGATAAGCTAAAGTCATTTTTTCTTTACGGTATAAGGCACGGTGCGAATCTTTCAAAATTTGAAAATCCATAACGTTATCAATACCATGGTCTTGTTTTTCAGTATTCCGAACTTCCATTTCTCTGTAAACTGCTGGCCTGTACAATATTGAAGATAAATCCAAGCCTTTAGCTTTATAGTGTTTTATGGCTTTATTGGCGTTTATTTTATGGGTTTGACCAATCATTTCGTCCATGGTTCTAAACCCTAATTGCGCCATAATGCCTCGTAATTCCTCAGCGATATAATAGAAGAAATTAATAACGTGCTCTGGTGTGCCTTTAAAGTTTTTACGTAGTTCTTTATCTTGGGTAGCGATACCAACCGGACAGGTGTTTAAGTGGCATTTACGCATCATGATACAACCCGAAGCCACCAATGGAGCTGTGGCAAAACCAAATTCTTCGGCACCCAATAATGTTGCAATGGCTACATCGCGTCCTGTTTTTAACTGGCCGTCGCATTCCACAACAATTCTACTTCTTAGTTTGTTTAAAACCAAAGTTTGTTGTACTTCGGCTAAACCTAATTCCCATGGAAGTCCGGCGTGTTTTAAAGAGGTTAAAGGCGATGCGCCCGTGCCACCATCATAACCAGCGATTAAAACCACATCGGCTTTGGCCTTTGCAACACCCGCTGCAATAGTGCCAACACCAACTTCTGAAACGAGTTTTACGTTGATTCTGGCTTCGCGATTGGCGTTTTTTAAATCGTAAATGAGTTGCGCCAAATCTTCAATGGAATAAATATCGTGATGCGGTGGCGGCGAAATCAAGCCCACAAAAGGGGTTGAGTTACGTGCCGCGGCAATCCATGGCAATACTTTTTCGCCCGGTAATTGTCCGCCTTCGCCCGGTTTTGCACCCTGCGCCATTTTAATTTGAATCTCTTTGGCGTTGGTTAAATAATGCGAAGTCACTCCAAATCGGCCAGACGCTACTTGCTTGATTGCCGAGTTTCGGCTGTCTCCATTTACATCGGGTTGAAAACGGTTTCTGTCTTCGCCACCTTCACCGGAATTGGATTTTCCACCAATACGGTTCATCGCAATAGCTAAATTTTCGTGCGCTTCACGCGAAATAGAGCCATACGACATCGCCCCTGTTTTGAAGCGTTTTACGATTTCCGTCCAAGGCTCGACTTCATCTAAAGGAATCGGGTCTAAGTTGTCAAATTCAAATAACCCACGAATGGTCATTAAATTTTCAGACTGTTCGTTAACGGCTTTGGCATACACATCGTAGCTGGCTTGGTCGCTCAGCCTAACGGCTTGTTGCAATTTTGCAACGGTTGTTGGGTTAAACATGTGGCGTTCGCCATTGCGTCGCCATCTGTAATCGCCACCAATGTTTAAGCCTAATCGTTTGTCTATTAATTTATCTGGATAAGCGTATTTGTAACGCTCGTTAATTTCTTTTTCAATTTCGTATAATCCAATACCTTCAATTCTTGACGCGGTATATGGGAAGTATTTTTCAACGAAATGGGAGTTAAACCCAACAATTTCGAATATTTGAGAACCTCGGTACGAATGTAAGGTAGAGATTCCTATTTTGTTCATTATTTTTAGGATGCCTTTTCCGATGGCTTTATTAAAGTTATCGACCGCTTTTTGCTCGTCCATTCCCGTTATGAAGCCTTCTTTTACTTGCATTCTAATGATTTCGTTTACCATATAAGGGTTTACGGCACTGGCGCCATAACCGAACAAGGTTGCGAAATGATGCGGCTCGCGAGGTTCGGCAGATTCGATAATAATATCGAAATACGAACGCTTGCGCAAGCGATTCATTTGATGGTTAACATACGAACACGCCAATAAAGCCGGAATAGGTGCCAACTCTTTATTAACGCCTCTGTCTGACAAAATGATGATGTTTGTTTTTCTGTCGAGTGCTTTTTCAATTTGAACGATAATATCGTCTAAAGCATCTTCAAGTCCGTTTAGTCCCTGTGCTTTTGGATAGAGCATTTCAATGGTTTCAGCTTTAAAACTTTCAACGGAGATGCATCTTATCTTTTCTAAATCGGCATTGGAAATTACAGGGTTCTGAATTTTTAATTTTCTACATTGTCTTTCCGAAATACTGAAAATATTACGGTCTTTGCCCAAATTTAAACTGATATCGGTTACGATTTCTTCGCGAATACCATCCAAGGGCGGATTGGTAACTTGGGCGAATAATTGTTTGAAGTAATTTGAAATAAGTTGTGGTCTGTCCGATAAAACAGCCAAAGGCGTATCGATGCCCATGGAGCCTAAAGCCTCTTTGGCGTTTACTGCCATTGGGGTGATAACTTCCTGAATATCCTCGAACGTATAATTGAATAAACGCTGGCGGGTTTTTAAATCGATGGTTTCAATCGGGCAGGTTTCGTTGTTATAGGGAATATCCTTTAAATGCAAACGGGTTTTGTCCAACCATTCTTGATAGGGTCTTTCCGAAACAATTTTACTTTTAATTTCTTCGTCATTAATAATACGTCCTTCGTTCATATCAACCAGAAACATTTTTCCTGGTTCTAAACGACCGTGGCTTTCAACATCTTCGGGAGCAATATCGACCACCCCAATTTCAGACGACATAATCAGTTTGCCACTTTTGGTAACCGTGTATCGCGAAGGTCTCAATCCGTTTCTGTCCAATAAGGCGCCAATATAATTGCCGTCTGTAAAAGGTACCGATGCGGGCCCATCCCAAGGCTCCATAATACAAGCATTGTATTCGTAAAAAGCTTTGCGTTCTGGCGACATGGTTTTGTGTTTTTCCCAAGCTTCCGGAATCATCATCATCATGACTTCTGGCAACGAGCGTCCGGTGTGGGTTAACAATTCAACTACCATATCCATGGAAGCGGAATCTGATTTTCCGGGTAAAATAATGGGGAACAGTTTATCAATTTGAGGACCGAAAACCTCACTTTTCATAATTTCTTCGCGAACACGCATTCTGCTAACATTGCCACGAAGAGTGTTTATTTCTCCGTTTTGGCACATAAACCTAAACGGTTGTGCGAGTTCCCAGGTAGGCATTGTGTTGGTAGAAAAACGCTGGTGCACCAATGCCAATCGGGTAACCAAATCGGTTTCTTGTAAGTCTTTATAATATGGACCAATGTCTTCGGGCATAATAATACCCTTGTAAATCAATGTGGTTGTTGATAAACTTGACACATAAAAATACGAGCTTTCAGACATTTTGGAATTGGCTATAATATGCTCGGTTATTTTGCGGGCCGCATATAATTTTGCCTTGAATACATCTTCAGAAACATCGTTGGTTTTTTCGATAAATATCTGCTCTATATTAGGTTCGGACGCTAAAGCAATCTCGCCCAATTGTGAAGAATCAACAGGCACTTGTCTCCAGCCCAAAACCGATAGGCCTTGGCCCATAATTTCTTTTTCGAAAGTGTCTTTACAAAATTTATATTGATTTACGTTTTTTGGCAAAAACACCATGCCCACGGCATATTTTCCTTGTACCGGAATTTTAAAATCGCAAACCCTTTTAAAATAGGCATGCGGAATATCGATTAAAAGTCCTGCGCCATCGCCTGTTTTTCCATCGGCACTTACGCCACCTCTGTGTTCTAGTTTTACCAGAATTTCTAAGGCATCGTGTATAATTTGATTGGTTTTTTCTCCCTTTAGATTACATATAAAACCTGCACCACAATTTTCGTGTTCAAATTCAGGCAAATAAAGTCCTTGTTTCTTCAGCATAATCAACAAATTTTAAGTTAAAAATAGGTGTTGAAAAGCTAAGATATGCACTAGAGTTTGAATAATAACAAGGGTTGAATCATTATTCCGATTTTGAAAATTTAGTCAACGCAAAACTAATTATATATCAATTAAACAAAAATATTTTAATAAATACTCAATTCATAAAAACTAGTTTTAAATGCAAAAGCATGAATTAATGTTAATGAATCGTCATTTGTTTAAAATTAAAATCAATTAAAAAAGAGAAAGGCTAATAATAATTCAAAATTGAAATTAAAAATACTCAAAAAAATCAAATTCAAATCTTCATACCCATAAAAAAATAGGGTTGAAATGTAAATATTAATAAAAATGAATTAGTTAACCCTATTTTTTATGGGGGTAAAATATTTTTTAAATAGTTTTGACCTGTTCTAAAAAAAAATAATAGAACGAATAACTAAAATTGAAACTTATGAAAAAAATTACGACCCTTTTAATGTTTTTTGTGGCAACCGCGATGTTTGCTCAAGAAGAAGCACCGGCTCCAAAGTTTAACTTTAGCGGTAGTGTTGATGCCTATTATAGAGCCAACTTTACGGCACCAAACGATGAAAACCATGTTGCGCCGGGGTCTTCATTTGCTAATTTGCCTGGTTTTGCCTTAGGTATGGTAAACCTTGTTGCTAGTTATGAAGGTAAAAAAACAGGTTTTGTTGCCGATTTAATGTTTGGTCCAAGAGGGACGGACGCCATATTTAACTCTCCAATGTACCCTGTGGGAAATGAGGAAATTGGCACGGGTAACATCGTGGCGCAATTATATGCTTATTGGAATGTGAGTGAATCCGTAAAACTCACCATAGGTAATTTCAATACTTTTTTAGGCTATGAGGTTATTTCGCCAGTTGTTAACTTTAACTATAGCACGTCTTACCTGTTCTCCAATGGGCCGTTTACCCATACAGGGCTGAAAGCCGACTTTACTTTATCTGAAGATTTTAGCTTAATGTTGGGCGTTATGAATGATACTGATATAACTGAATTCAATCCAACCGGCGATTACGCATTTGGCGCACAATTAGGATATTCAGGGCAGTTCCTTAATGTATTGGTAGATCCCTCTTTCTTTGAAATTGATTTCACTGGCGGATTTGATTTATCTGATACTTTCTTCTTAGGAATTAATGCTGCACATTTAAGTTACGAAGATAATGGCGGTTCATTTACAGGTGGAGCAATATATCCGCAATATTCAATAAGTGAAAGCTTTACCGCTGGTTTAAGAGCTGAGTATTTTTCTGAATCTGATTTTGGCGCAGGAGGTATCGGAGCGTATGATGCCAATGGAGACGGTTCGGTATTTGCACTTACGTTAACAGGCAGCTATGCCATTGAAAACTTAACCATAAAACCAGAAATAAGATTGGATTCTACTAGTGAAGAAGGGGCCTTTTGGGATAATGACCTAATGCCATCAAAAAGCTTGGGTTCTTTAGTATTGGCAGCCATCTATTCATTCTAAAATAATAAATAATATGAGATTTCCTCTTACGAGGAAATGAAAAAAAACAAATATATAATCATGAAAAAAGTTGAAGCAATTATTAGAAAATCCAAGTACAGCGAAGTTCGAGATGCGTTGCACGAGGTAGGCGTAAATTTTTTCTCTTACTGGGATGTAACCGGATTGGGAAACGAAAAAGAAGGTCATGTTTACAGAGGGGTGTCCTATAGCACGAGCGATATTCAGCGCAGGTACTTATCCATTGTAGTTAACGACGATTTTGAGGAAATAACCGTACAGACCATTTTAAGAGTAGCACGAACAGGTGATGTTGGAGATGGGAAAATATTTGTTTCCGATGTCCAGGAGTGTTACAGAATACGAACAGGAAAAAAAGGCGGAGATACCTTAAGATAATCAGCATCATTTAAACATTAAAATATTATGGAATTACTTACTACAAACAATGTATGGATGATGATCTGTACGGCACTCGTTTTCTTTATGCACATGGGTTTTGCGCTTTTGGAAATAGGATTAACGAGACAAAAAAACACATTAAACATTCTTTTTAAAAACATTTTTATTATTACCGTTGGCTTGCTTTTATACGCTCTGGTTGGGTTTAACTTAACGTATCCAGGGTTTGGGCCCGATGATTGGGGCGTATTTGGATTTGCCGGATTTGGGTTGGATTCGCCACTAACCAATGCCGGAACCTTGGACCTCACATATAACGAAGGCTACACCTATTGGACCGACTTTTTATTTCAAGGCATGTTTGCGGCAACGGCAGCGACCATAGTTTCGGGAGCCGTGGCAGAACGCATGAAGATTGGGGCGTTTATGATATTCGCTGTAATTTATGTAGGGTTTGTTTATCCTATTGCGGGTTCATGGAAATGGGGCGGCGGCTTTTTGGATCAATTGGGCTTTTACGATTTCGCAGGGTCTACTTTAGTGCACTCCGTTGGTGGCTGGGGCGCATTGGTGGCTGTATGTTTATTGGGCGCTAGAATAGGTAAATTCAAAAACGGAAAAATACAGGCCATTCCAGGGCATAATATTCCTTTGGCTACGGCTGGTGTATTAATCCTTTGGTTAGGTTGGTTTGGTTTTAATGGCGGTTCTGTACTTTCTGCAGATCCGGGATTAACATCCTTGGTTTTGGTTACCACATGTTTAGCCGCAGCAAGTGGTGGGGTTGTAGCTGCCATTGCCTCAACAGTAGTTTACAAAAACTTAGATTTAACCATGTTCTTAAATGGTATTCTTGGAGGCCTTGTGGGTATTACCGCTGGGGCAGACGTGATGTCGCCAACAGCGGCCATAATAATAGGAGCCGTATCGGGTGTGCTTATTGTTTTTGCGGTTGGTTGTATTGACAGGTTAAAGTTAGATGACCCTGTTGGAGCCATTGCCGTACATTTAATTTGCGGTATTTGGGGAACGCTGGCCGTTGGTATGTTCGGGTTTAGTGCCGTTACCAATGATGCAGGTGATTTTTTAAACGCCAATGGCGAAGTGGTTGCAACGATCTCTGAAGCTGCAAATGCATTATCATTTTTACCTCAATTATATGGTGTACTGGCTTATGCGGCCATTTGTACCATCTCTACGTTTTTGATTGTTTTTGTGTTGAAGAAAACAATGGGTATCAGGGTTTCTGAGCTTGAGGAAGTTGAAGGTTTGGATTCTCACGAACACGGTATGGATGCTTATCCGGATTTTAGATTGAATGAGCATTAAACATAAGATGAGTTTAATTTGAATAAAAAGGGTGCTTTACTTTGTTTAAAGCACCCTTTTTTTATAGGATTAAATGCAATGTGTTTTTTAACGAAAGTGTAATTTCATCCCTTCGTGCGACGCTTTAAAACCCAAGTCTTCATAAAACTTAATGGCATCGGGTCTTTTTTTATCGGTCGTTAATTGCAGTAAATGCGCGTTTCGTTCTTTAGCTTTGTTAATGGCCCATTTAAACATGGTTTTTCCTAGGCCAATGCCTCTTTTGTCCTTTCTAATTCTTACCGCTTCAATTTGTGCCCTTATGCCACCGCGGTAAGTTAGGTACGGAATAAACGTTAATTGCAAAGTGCCAATAACGTCTCGATGTTCATCTTCAACAACAATGAGCTCTTGATTTTCATCAGCATTTATTTTTTCAAAAGCATCTAAATATGCTTTCGGAAGTGGTATTTTAAATTGTTCTCTCGTTTTGCCAAGGTCGTCATCAGCAATCATTTCCACAATTTTCGGAACATCTTCTATGGTTGCTTTTCTAAATACCATTTAACTGTTGCTGTTCAGTTGTTTTAAGATAAAAACGGAAAACCAATTTAAGCCGAATTCCTACTCGCATTAATATTCCCGAACAACGATCGGGTTACTATTTTTTCATAGATTTTCTTTTCTTCATCATCATCGCTAACCCCGGCTTTTTCCAGTTCTTGAATTTTTTTAAGTGCATACTGTTGTATGGTCAGTAATGGCAAAACAATAGATTCCCTAACCTCGATTGAGGCTTTTCCTGTGGGTTCGTTTTCCATTAATTCGGCATAACCAGTAAGCTTTAAAAGCAATCGTTTGGTAATTGTGTATTCATCGTGAATGATATTCCAGAAATCGCCAAATTCTTCGTCATTAGACATGTATTTTGTTAAATCGAAAAACGATTTTGTTAAAGACATCATACTGTTTTCCAATAAGGTTTTAAAGAATTTTGAGTTTTTGTAAAGTGCTTCAACTTTATTAAACTCACCGGCATCTTCATATTTTTTAAGCGCGGTTCCCACGCCAAAAAATCCCGGGACATTTTGTTTTAATTGGCTCCATGAACCCACAAACGGAATGGCTCTTAAATCTGAAAATACCAATTTATCTGAAGTGCCTCGTTTTGATGGGCGGCTACCAATATTGGTTTTTGCATAGTATTTTAAGGTGCTCATACGCTCTAAATACGGAATAAACATCGGGTGGCTTTTAAAATCCTTGTACGTTTTATAACTGGTTTCGGCCAAATCCGTCATAACTGTTCTGTCGTCATCAGATAGTTTGTTGCGTCCTCCAGAAATTCTGTTGTCTATACCAGAACTGATAAGCTGCTCTAAGTTATATTGCGATGAATCCAACGTGCCAAAATTAGAGCTAATGGTTTGCCCTTGAATGGTAAGCTGTACTTCTTTGTCCTCAATAGTTGGACCTAAAGACGAGTAAAATTGATGCGTTTTACCTCCGCCTCGTGCCGGTGGTCCACCACGACCATCAAAAAATATGGCCGTAACATCGTATTTTCTAGACATTTCGGTAAGCAATTCCTTGGCTTTAAAAATACCCCAATTTGCCATTAAATAGCCACCATCTTTTGTTCCATCAGAAAAACCAAGCATAATGGTTTGTTTGTTGCCTCGGCTTTTTAAATGGGCTCTGTAAGCCCGATTTGTATACAACTGCTCCATAACTGCCGGTGCATTTTCCAGATCTGTAATGGTTTCAAAAAGCGGTACAACATCAACGGTTAAACGCGTTTTAAAAGCAACTATTTTAAGCATGGCGAAAAGCTGCATTACATTTAAAGCCGTTTGGTTGTTGCTAATTATATAACGGTTGGCTCCGCGCTCGCCGTTCGTTGCTTGAATATCTTCAATGGCTTCAATGGTTCTTAAGGTATTGCGCACCATTTCGTCTTCAAAAGCATCAATATCTATGGCTTCGTGCTTCGCTTTTGATAATATTTTTATTTGCTCGTCTTCACTTAACTCGTTATAATTTTTCGGGAACGAATCACTTCCTTTTTCAATTAAATGATTGATAACTGTAGTAAAAACATTGTTGTGTATTCGGCTGTCTTGCCTGATATCCAAAGTGGCAAAATGGTATCCAAACAAATGGATTCTGTTTATTAAATTATGTATTTCGCTAATGTATAACGACTGGTGTTCTTTTACAATATAATTTCTTATGCTTAATAATTCCTTGATAAGCTCTTTTGAAGAAATGGTTTTTTTAGTGTTTAAATTGATGCTATAATTATATAAAATAGTCTCTAATTTAATAATCCGCTCTTCTACGTCTTTAAAGGTAAGTTTGCGCCTTAAAGCTTTAAGGTCTTGATAGTATTTTTTAAGGATGGCTTTTTTTAATTTTTTAGCCACTTTCAAGGTTGTTTTCGGTTTTACATACGGGTTTCCGTCGCGGTCTCCACCGGGCCAAAATCCAATATTTATAATTTCGTTGTGCTTTTTGCCATCGTCGTAAATGTTTTGTTGAATGTAATTGTAAATTTCTCCAAACGAGGTGTAAAACACGTTCTCTAAATACCAAATTAGGCTTTTTGCTTCGTTATACGGTGTGGGTTTAACGCGTTTAAAAAAGGGTGTTTTTCCTAATTGGGCGAATAAATTATTGATTTCAGTCAGGTTGTTGTCTTTTATGGCCTCGGTTAAATCAGTAATAATGCCCAAAACCGAACCTGGGTAAAATTGCGTTGGATGCGCCGTTAAAACAATACGCACTTTAAATTCTTCGAGATAGGCTTTTAAGTCTTCTAATCTGTTTTCTGCCGTAGCCGATTCTTTTAGGTTTCTTAAAGTGCCAATACCTTCCATATTATTCACAATCGGGAATGCGGCATCTTCAATAGCATCAAATAATACAACCTGCCTTTCAATGTATTGAATGAAACGGAACAGTAAATTTATTTGGCTTTGCTTATTGCGGCGTGCTTGGTATTTTTTAAAAAACGAATTTACAATGGTTGTGGGATCCTCTTCGTGCGCAAACCCTTTTTTACAGGTTTCATGAAATAAGGGTAGTAATGCTCCTGTTTTTGTAACGGTATCAAAAGGCAGCGTCATAAATACACTGTTGTAAATTTGGTATTTAGACAGTACGTTTTGCTTAAATCTAACTAATTTTGGTTCTACAGACATAATAGCAATCTAATTGAGATTAACCGTAAAAATACTAAAGGTTTAACGAAAAGGCATAGGTGCATTTAAGTTTTATCGATTTTTATTGTTCTACCGATTCTTATTAAGAATAATTAAATAAAACGGGAGCTATCCTTACATCTTTATAATTGGTAGTGCTAATTTTTTGAGAAGTAAAATCTGCGACATTCTTTTTATAAACAATGCAATTCAAAAAAGTATGATAATTATCATATTCGGTGGATTATCAACTCAATACCTTTGCCGATTAATGCAAGATGTATGAAAAAAGCACACTCGTTTCACATTCCGGTAATGGGAATTGGATTCACAATAGATACACCTTTAAAGGTGGCCCAATACGGTATGGACTCTGTAATTTCTTTAGTTGATGATATTTTACTTGAGAAATTAAGAAAAATGTACAGCGAAAAATTCAAGATGCCCTACAGCGAAATCACCGATAAGATAGATGATTTTAGAGCCAAAAGAATTACCTCGTATTTGAATTTGATAAGCGATTTAGCCGATAAAAAGTTTGAATCGTTAAAACAGTTAACCACCGAAAAAAGCGACGATTTATTGGCCTACATCAATATGCTGCCGGATGGTTCGAAACTAAAGTCTGAGTTTAAGAAATTAACGTCAAAAGAATTTCATTTCTCTGATATTAAAAAATGGGCAAACAGCAATTTGTCAATGGGCAGTATTGATGTTAATATCATGACCAAAGTTGATAAAGACAATTATAAAAAGAACGAAAAATTACCGACCGAATATAACGATGCCCACGCTGCTTTACGAGGTTTTGCCAATAGTAAATTAAATTCCTCGGTGGTGCTTTCTGCAGGTATGAATCCCAGACTATATACCTATATGTCTCAGTTTAACGATTTTTTTCCAGATGAAAACGGCACCTTTAAAAAGAGAATTATTTTAAAAGTAAGCGATTTCAGATCGGCTCTTATTCAAGGGAAATTTTTGGCCAAAAAAGGCTTGTGGGTTTCAGAATATAGAATTGAATCCGGTTTGAATTGCGGCGGGCATGCCTTTGCCACAGACGGGTATCTTTTAGGGCCCGTTTTGGCCGAATTTAAAGAAAAAAGAGACGCCTTAAAAACAGATATTCAAACACTTTTAAATCAAGAGCTTAAAAATCAAAATCGAGTGGTGCCAAACAAAGCACTGCCTATTCAAATAACAGCGCAAGGTGGTGTGGGTACTAAAGAAGAACACGAGTTTTTAATAGACCATTATAATTTAGACTCGATAGGTTGGGGCTCTCCTTTTTTACTCGTGCCAGAGGCTACAACCGTTGATGACAAAACCTTGCAAAAATTAGCAAAAGCTAAAGAAGAAGATTTGTATTTAAGCGATATTTCGCCTTTGGGTGTGCCGTTCAATAATCTTAAAGACAACACCAAAGATGCTGAAAAACAAGTTTTAATTAATAAGGGAAGACCGGGAAGTTCCTGCCCTAAAAAGTTTGTAGCGCTTAACAAAGAATTTAAGGAAACCGGTATTTGTACGGCATCAAGAGAGTATCAATATTTAAAAATAAAGGCTTTAAACGAACAGCAGCTCGACAAAGAAACACATGAAAAACAATACCATAAAATTATCGAAAAGTCTTGTACTTGTGTTGGTTTAGGGACATCGGCCTTATTAAAATACAATTTGGATACCAAAGTTGAAGGCGAAGGTGTTTCCATTTGTCCCGGGCCAAATATGGCGTATTATTCTAAAGTTATGAGTTTAAAAAACATAACCGATCATATTTACGGAAGAGCCAATATGGTAACCCGAAACGACCGCCCCAACTTATTTATTAAAGAGCTTCAAATTTATATTGATTTCTTGAAAAACAAATTGGAGGACGCTAAAGTATCGTTTAATAAAAAAGAAGAAAAATACCTGTTCACGTTCACAAATAACATGAAAGAAGGGGTTTTGTATTATCAAAATCTGTTTCAAAACACAAAGCATGTATTTGAAGATTTTAAATCAACGGTTTTAAATGAATTAAACCAAAGTGAATTAGCACTAAATACAATTTATTCAGAAATTGAGACTTTAGCCATTAAGGTTAAGGCGTAGTCTGATTTTTTTGAATACGAACTAAATGGTGATACAATGGATTTAGTTAAAGAGATACACCGCCTAAAAAAAGAGAAGAATGCTGTAATTCTTGCGCATTATTATCAAGTGCCGGAAATACAGGATATTGCAGATTATGTTGGCGATAGTTTAGGGCTATCGCAAAAAGCCGCCGAAACCGATGCCGACATTATTGTGTTTGCCGGTGTGCATTTTATGGCAGAAACCGCTAAAATATTAAGCCCCAAAAAAACGGTGGTGCTGCCCGATTTAAATGCAGGTTGCTCGTTGGCAGATTCCTGTCCGCCAGAGGCTTTCAAAGCATTTACCGAAGCGCACCCCAATCATGTGGTGATTACCTATGTGAATTGTTCGGCAGAAATTAAAGCGTTAAGCGATATAGTTTGCACCTCTTCCAACGCCTTAAAAATTGTAGAATCTATCCCTAAAGAAACGCCTATTATTTTTGCGCCCGATAAAAATTTAGGGGCTTACATCATCAAAGAAACAGGACGCAATATGTTGCTTTGGGATGGCAGTTGTTTGGTGCACGAAGCGTTTTCAATGGATAAACTAATCGAGCTTCATAAAAAATATCCCGATTATAAAATCATAGCGCATCCAGAATCCGAAGAGCATATTTTAAAAACGGCAACATACATTGGTTCAACCGCAGGTATGATAAATTATGTAAAACAGCATCAAGACCAGAAATTTATTGTGGCAACCGAAGCTGGTATTTTACATAAAATGAAAGAAGCCATGCCCAACACGGAATTAATTCCTGCACCGGCGAAAGAAGATAATACCTGTGCGTGTAGCGAATGTCATTTTATGAAAATGAATACACTTCAAAAATTATGCGATTGTTTACTTAACGAATCGCCAAAGATTGAAGTTGACGAAACCATTATTGAGCGTGCTTTATTGCCCATTGAGCGTATGTTGGAATTATCTAAATAATAACAATGACAACAGATTATCTGGTAATTGGTTCGGGTATTGCGGGTTTAACGTTTTCGGTTAAAATTGCAGAAGCATTTCCCGGTAGAACCGTAACCATAATCACAAAAGCCAACGAAGAAGAATCCAACACAAAATACGCCCAAGGCGGTGTAGCTGTTGTGTTAAACCGTGAAAAAGATTCTTTCCAAAAACACATTCAAGACACTTTAAATGCCGGCGACGGACTTTGTGCTGTATCTGTTGTTGAAATGGTTGTAAAAGAAGGCCCTAAACGCTTGGAAGAACTCATGGCTTGGGGCGCAAATTTTGATTTTGATACGCTCGGAAATTTAGATTTAGGTAAAGAAGGCGGTCACTCGGAATACCGTGTGGCGCACCATAAAGATATTACGGGCGCAGAAATTGAGCGCGCTTTATTAACCAGGGCGCATCAACTTGAAAACATTAGCATTTTACCGCATCATTTTGCCATCGATTTAATTACAAATCACCATGTAACGGGTAAAAAACCTAAAGCAAATGCCTGTTACGGGGCTTATGTTTTAAATCAAAAAACCAAAACTATTTTCACGTTAAAAGCCCATAACACGGTGTTGGCTTCCGGCGGTATTGGTTGGGTTTACGGGCACACGACCAATCCGGTAATTGCAACTGGAGATGGCATTGCCATGGCGTACAGGGCCAAAGCTAAAATTTCGGACATGGAATTTGTGCAGTTCCATCCCACGGCTTTATTTGAGGCTGATGGCGAATCGTCGTTTTTAATATCCGAGGCGGTTAGGGGTTTTGGTGCCTATTTACGTAATAGAAGAGGTGAGCGTTTTATGCGAAATTACGATAAGCGGGCAGAATTGGCGTCCCGTGATATTGTATCGCAGAGTATTGATAGTGAATTGAAGAAAACGGGAGATACCCATGTGTTTTTAGATGGTACGCATTTGGATATGGCGGCGTTTAGAAAGCACTTTCCTAATATATATAAAAAATGTAAAGCGCATCATATTAATATTAAAACCGATTGGATTCCCGTAGTGCCGGCAGCCCATTACTTATGTGGTGGTATTGAGGTTGATACGGACGGAAAAACGTCTGTCCCAAATTTATTTGCCTGTGGCGAGTGTACCAGAACAGGTTTGCACGGCGCCAACCGATTGGCCTCAAATTCGTTATTGGAAGCTTTGGTTTATGCACACAATATTTTTAAATATTTAAGAAACGATAGTTGTAAATCTATAAATTTGAATATTCCAGATTGGGATGATGAAGGCACAAGCACGCCAAAAGAACACGTTTTAATTCAGCATAATTTACGGCAATTGCAAGCTTTAATGCGCGATTATGTGGGGATAGTGCGTAGTCAAAGCAGATTGAAAAAAGCGATAAAACACCTCGATTTGATATATAATGAAGTTGAATATTTTTATAAAGCCTCGAAAATATCCACACCACTCTGCGAATTAAGAAACATGATTAATGTGGCACATTTAATTATTAATCAATCTTTAAAAAGAAAAGAAAATAAGGGAGGCTATTTTAATGTGGATAATGTAAAAAAATAAACAGGCCTTTTTTAAGAGACCTGCTTATTTTTTGGGCAAAAAATGGTTTATTTTCCAAGCATCAATAACTCACTACAAACCACTTCGGTAATATAGCGCTTGTTACCATCTTTATCGTCATAGCTACGCGATGTTAATTTCCCTTCAATGGCAACCTCTTTTCCTTTGGTTACGTATTTTTCAATTATTTGAGCCGTTTTTCCCCAGGCCACAATATTGTGCCATTGGGTATCTGTAATTTTTTCACCTTTATTATTGGTGTAGCTTTCGTTTGTGGCCATATTAAATTTAGCCAATGTTTTTCCTGATTCAAGATTGATGATTTCCGGATCGTTTCCTAAGTTACCAATCAACTGTACTTTGTTTCTAAGTGTGTTCATAATTTTAAATTTACGTGTTAAACAGTTAATACTATCGAAGTCTTATGTTTCGACACTGCAAATATGCGACGGCATCCAAAAGTTATTCGGTTATTACTTATTTAAATTCGTTTGTAAATGTTTGTAGTCGTTTGTAAATGGATAAATTTTACTATATTTAGGGAACTTTTAAGCCATATATGACATTCAACATAGAAACCGAAAGACTTATTTTAAGAGAACTCAGACCAACCGATTTAAACGGTATGTTCGAGTTAGACTCCAATCCGGAGGTGCATAAATATTTAGGAAACAAACCCGTTAAAACCATTGAGGAGTCTCAAAAAATACTGGATAGTGTTTTTAAACAATATAAAGAACGCGGTATTGGAAGGTTTGCCGCTATTGAAAAACACACGGGCAATTTTATTGGCTGGTCGGGCATTCGATTAAACACCGAATACAACATGAACGGCCATACAACATATTACGATGTAGGCTATAGGTTTATACCAAAATATTGGGGTAAAGGTTATGCCACCGAGTCTGGGAAAGCGTCAGTAAATTACGCCTTTAATGTTTTAAAATTACCGGAATTGTATGCGACAACCCATTTGGAAAATGAAGCATCGCACCGTGCACTTTTAAAAATTGGAATGAAATATGTGGAAGATTTCTATTTTGAAGAAGAACAACTAAACTTGCGTTGGTATAAAATTGAAAGCCCTTAAAGGGCATTAATTAAAAAATATTATAAATTTAAATTGATGGAAAAGAAATGCCCCGAATGTGGCGATAAAATTGTAGGCAGAATTGATAAAAAATTCTGTAGCGATGCGTGCAGAAATGCCTATAACAACAATATTAATAAAGACCACAAAAATTTAATAAGAAACACCAATAATAGGCTCAGGAAAAATTATAGGATATTAGAGGCCTTAAACCCAATAGATAAAACCAAAACCTCGCGCGCCAAACTTATTGAAAAAGGATTCGATTTTAATTACTTTACCAGTATATACACCACAAAAAAAGGAACGGTTTATTACTTTGTTTACAACCAAGGCTATCTGCCATTAGAGGGCGATTATTATGCTTTGGTAAAAAGAGAAGGATAAAAAACCTATTTCCAAGTTTGCCCTTTAAGTTTCATAGCGGCCTTTAGTACATCTTTTTGGCTAATCTGTCCCACTAATTTACCGTTTTCAACTATGGGAAACCTACGGTGTTTGGTTTTTAAAAATTCATTGGCGGCATCAAAAATATTCATGTTGCCATCAATGGTATCTACATTTTGGGTAATAAAATTTTCAATGGTTTTATCTTGCATCGGCATATTGTAATAACGGCTTTCGCTGATTTGTTTAATGCAATCACCTTCAGAAATTATTCCAATCAGTTCATTTTTTTCATTTACCACGGGGCCACCGGAAATACGGTTCTTAATTAACGATTGCATCACACTTTCAATGGTTTGCTTTGGTGTAAACGTAATTAAATCCCGTGTCATATAGTCACTAACCTTTAAAGGTGTGTTGTCTTCAGCATTTGCTTGCTGCCTTCTTGCGCCTTGGAAACTTTTAATTGCCATAAAAAATAAAATTAAAGTAATCTTAAATATAATTATTTTTTTTGAATTTTCCTAGAAACAAGAGGCAACTTTAATTTTCAGATCATAAAAAATGAAAATAATTAGCATTGTTTTAAGACATTACATGCTATTTTTTTATAGTTTTAGCGAAATTTAAAAAAGTAGAAATGAAACGATTTTTAATGTTGGCTTTAGTGGTAGGCTGTTTTCAGTTAAAAGCACAGAGCAGCCCAGATTTAATTAAGCACTACGAGGCTTATTACAACCAAATGAAAACACAAGGCGATATGCAGGGCATAATAAATGCCATGACGCATTTGAATGTGTTGTCGCCATCTGTGGCAAGGCAAGACACTTTGGCCTATATTTATATGAGCGAAGGCAAATATGTACAGGCTTTAAATACGATTGGTATTGAAAGAAATGTTGGCGATTCCGATATTGCCGTTGAGGTTAAAGCGTTGTCTTTAAAATCGGTAAAAAGACCAGCTTTGGCTATAGGCCATTTTGAGGAGCTTTTTAAAAGAAACCCAAACGCCCTTATCGCTTATGAGTTGGCCGAATTAAACTTGCAAACCCAAAAACTGGATGAAGCTTTAAAACATATTAATTATGGTCTTGCTAATGCTAAAGATGATATGACCAAAGCGTTTTACGAAACGCAAAAACCATATCAAGTGTCTTTAAAAGCAGCCTTTATGTATTTGAATGCTTTAGTGGTGTATAACCAAGATACCAAAGCCAATATTGATAAAGCAGTTGATATTTTGGATGCCACCCAAAAAACGGCACCTAATTTTAATTTAATTCAATTGACAAAATCTGAATTGTTAAGACAGAAACAAGCTTTGACACAAGCTGCCGCTCAACCCAAAAATTAGATTTAAAAAGAATAAAAAAAGCGCAGATTCCTAATTAGGAATCTGCGCTTTTTTATTGAGAACTATTTGGGATTACCAGATTTTTACACGGTCTTCCGGTTTTAAATACATGGCGTCTCCTTCTTTAATATCAAAAGCTTCATAAAAAGCATCCACATTTTTAAGAGGCATAACGGCACGATACATACCCGGAGAATGCGTGTTGGTTTTTATTTGATTGCGTAACGCATCATCAGTGTATTTTGTTCTCCAAATGGTTGCCCACGATAAAAACAAACGTTGCTCTGGTGTGTAGCCATCAATGTTTTCTGGTCTGCCATGTTCAGCCATATATAATTGCAAACCATCGTACGCGGCATTAATTCCTCCTAAATCTCCAATGTTTTCACCTAAGGTAAACTCACCATTTAAAAAAGTTTCAGGTAAAGCTTCAACTTCGCTGTATTGCTCGGAAAGTTTTTTCCCTAAGGTGGTAAATTGCTCTAAATCTTCATCGGTCCACCAATTGTTTAGGTTTCCGTCAGCATCGTAACGCGACCCGGAATCATCGAAACAATGTGATATTTCGTGACCAATTACAGCGCCAATGCCGCCATAATTTACAGCTTCATCGGCTTGATAGTTATAAAAAGGCGGTTGTAAAATAGCCGCAGGAAAAACAATTTCGTTATACGGTGGCATAAAATAGGCGTTTACAACTTGAGGTGCCATAAGCCATTCGCTTTTGTCAACCGGTTTTCCGAGTTTATTTAAGCCATCTTTAAAATTCCAAGCTCTTACATTTTGCATGTTGCTAAAGTACGAGCCGCCATTTTCAACACTTTCAACATCAAGATCAGCATAGTCTTTCCATTGGTCTGGATAGGCTATTTTAACATTCATTTTTTGTAATTTCTCCTTTGCTTTTTCTTTGGTTTCAGGCGTCATCCATTCGAGGTTGTCGATTCTTTTTTCAAAAGCCAGCATAATGTTTTTAATCATTTTTTCGGCTTTGGCTTTAGCCTCTGGCGGGAATTTTTTATCCACATAAAGTTTTCCTAAAGCTTCACCAATAGTGCCGTTTAGTGTTCCTAAAGCACGCTCTTCCCGGTCTCTTTGCTTTTTTGAACCTCTTAGTTCTTTACTGTAAAACTCCCAATTGGCTTTATCGATTTCGGTAGATAATAACCCGGAATTTCCATCAATTAAAGTCCAACGTAAATAATTTTTCCAATCGTTAACATTGTTTTCTTTTAAAATGCCCTCTAATGCATTAAAGTATCCGGGGTCTGTAACAATAACGGTGTCCAATTCCTTAACGCCAATACCTTTAAAGTAGGCGTCCCAATTGATTGAAGGCGTCATTTTTGCCAAATCGTCCATCGATTTAGGATTGTATCTTTTTCTGGCATCACGCCGGTCTTCTTTAGTCATTCTGGGTTTAGCCATTCGGGTTTCGAAAGCTAAAATGTTATCGGCATTTGCTTTGGCCTCTTCGTCCGAATCACCGATAAAATTTAACATACGGGCAATGTGCGCACGATATTTTTCTCGTTTAGCTTTAGTGTCGTCATCCTCATCAACATAATAATCGCGACTTAAGCCCAATGCGCCATTACCTAAATAACCTGTGTTCAGATTGCTGTTTTTAGGATGTGCGCCTACGCCAAAGCCAAAAAAAGCGCGACCGCCTTTTGGAGCTGTTTCAATTAAAAAATCTTGTAAATCGGTACTGTTTTTAATGTTATCGATTTTAGCCAATACCGCTTCAATAGGCTTAATACCTTGGGCATCTCTGGTAACGGTATCCATTATGGATTGGAAGAGAAATACCGCTTTTTCTTGATCTGAACCCGGTAAAACCTCAATGGTATTCAAATCTTTGTCGGTTGCCATGGCCGATTTTAAAATGGCTAAAGCATCTTCGTCTGTTTTTTTTCTGAGTTCATCAAAACTTCCCCAACGGGTTCGGTCTGAAGGAATGTCGTTATTGTCCAGCCAAGTACCATTTACGTGTCTAAAAAAATCATCATTTGGTTTTACATTGGTGTCCATGTATTCTAGGTTAATACCTGGTACGGTTTCCATTTGTGCGGTTTCTTTTTTGGCATCGTTTTTACAGGCAACGAGCCCTAAAAAAGCCAATCCGCTAAATAGAAATAAAGAATTTAATTTGGTTTTCATGTGTTTGTAATTAGTGATTTAGTTTTAAAAAATTGTTGCACAAGGTACTATTATTTAGCACTTTCAAAATGCTATTTATAACAACCTTAACAAAAGATTAAGAAAATAAGACCTGTGTTTTACTGGGGTTTTTGAATGTTTCTGCTGTCTTTCTCCAGCTTTTTATTCATTTGGAAGTTTAAGTTTGACACCGCCACCAAAAACTCTTTTACGGTAGCATTAAGCTCCGATTTTGATGTGGTGGATAGGTTATATAAGCTTTCCAACTTTAAAACCTTAGTGTCTAAAACCTGTAATCTGGCCAAGGTGGCCGAGGTATTTACTGGCGCAGGAATATTCTTTTTTAAATCGGTTAAAAGCGTTTTAATGGCTTCCTCATTATTGCTGAAATAAATTAAATCGCCTTTTTTTACATTGTTTACAATATCTTGAAGTTGGTAGTATTCTTGCCAGTTTTCAATGGCGCGCTCTGTTTTTTCGTCTAAGCCAAAATCAGCAAAATCAAGTTTTGCGATGTCACTTTCAGATAATCCCTGACTCTTGATTTCTGTATCGTTAACTTCCTCAGGATTGTTTTCTTCCGTTTTTTTACAAGAAGACACCATCATAAAAATACAAATGAGGCTTATAAGTTTAAGGTTCATACAACTACATGTTTTTGGATGCTTTACAAAGATATAGCAATAGTTTGTTTAATGTGAAATAATCAATCGTGTTCTTGAAAAATTTTCATCTTTAAAATGAAATATTATCAATATAATCTTATTATTTTTGATTTATTCTTATAAACCGTGTTTTAAATGAACCCAAAAATATTGATTATTGGTGCTTGCGGACAAATTGGTTCGGAATTAACATTTAAGCTTAGAGGCATTTATGGCGATGAAAATGTAATTGCAAGCGATATAAGCTATAGTAATTTAGATATTGTTAACTCTGGGCTTTTTGAAATTGTTGACGCCCAAGATTATGCCAGCATTAATATGTGTATTGAAAAACACAACATCGACACCGTTTACTTAATGGCAGCCATGTTGAGCGCCACGGGAGAAAAATTCCCGATGAAAGCTTGGGAGTTGAATGTGAATTCGCTGTTCAACGTTTTAAATTTGGCAAAAGCAAAGTTTATAAAACAAGTGTTTTGGCCCTCTAGTATTGCCGTTTTTGGCCCCTCTACGCCATCTGAAAATACGCCGCAATATACGGCCATGGAACCCACAACCGTTTACGGCATTACCAAACAAGTTGGCGAACGTTGGTGTGAATACTACAACCAAAAATACGGTGTAGATGTTAGGAGTTTGCGCTACCCGGGCATTGTGAGTTGGAAAACACAAACCGGTGGCGGCACAACAGATTATGCGGTAGATATTTACCACAAAGCCATTACCGATAAGAAATTCGATTGTTTTTTATCTGAAAACACGAAGCTGCCCATGATGTATATGGACGATGCCATTAAGGCCACCATCGATATTATGCGGGCCGATGCCGATACCATAAAAATACGGTCGTCTTACAATTTGGCTGCCATAAGCTTTACGCCAAAGGAAGTGGCACAATCGATAAAAAACCACATTCCGGAATTCGAAATAAGCTACACGCCCGATTACAGGCAAGCCATTGCCGATAGTTGGCCAAAAAGCATAAACGACGATGCGGCACGACAAGATTGGCATTGGAAACACGCCTTTTCGCTCGAAGCCATTACCAAAGAGATGCTTTTTCAGTTGGATAAAAAATATAATACTGAGGTAAAATAATAGAATTACAGCCAAAACCTGCCTTTATTCGTATATTTGACATACCCAATTAACCCTAAATCTTAATTAAAATGCTTGACAATTTTTTATTCAACGTAAAATACGGCATGAACCACGTGCTGGATATAAATGCTTACGACCACGTTTTATTTCTAATCGTACTCACCATTCCCTATGTTTTTAAAGACTGGAAACGGGTTTTACTGCTCGTAACCGTATTTACCTTGGGGCATACCTTGTCGCTTGTTTTGGCGGCCTACAATGTAGTAAGCGTTAACGCTCAAATGGTAGAATTTTTAATACCTATAACCATTTTAATTGTGGCGCTGTACAATGTGTTTACCGCGGGCAAAGGCGCACAAAAAGAAAAAATAGGCGTCCTGTTTTTAACCACCCTGTTTTTTGGATTAATACACGGTTTGGGCTTTGCACGCGAGTTTCATATGCTTTTGGGAGCCACCGACAGCAAACTGGTTTTACTGTTGGAGTTTGCTTTAGGCATTGAAATTGCCCAAGTTATTATCGTGTTTGTCGTGCTGTTTTTAAGCTATGTGGTGCAAACCATATTTAGGTTTACCAAGCGCGATTGGATTATGGTGATATCGGCAATCGTAGTTGGTTTGGTTATCCCCATGTTGCTTAACAACGACTTTTTGGCTTAAATAATTATTTGGGCGTTACCCCCTGAAAAGGGGGTCGGGCTTTCCGCTATATCTTTTTAAACGTCATTGCGAAGGAGGAACGACTGTGGCAATCTGTTAAATTTTAGTTCTTATTAAACTTTATTTTTCTCATTTTTAAAAAGGATGCCGCTGCAATCCCTAACGCGGGCTAATTTGGGGTAAACTGTGGTTATTCCCAACGTTTCATCAATTCCTTTAACCCACTTTCAATGCCATTGTAATATTTACCTTTTTTAAATTCGGGAACAATAGTACTGTCAATTACCTTTTTGCAGATTTCATCAGTTAGTTTTTGCTCTGTGCCTGTTCCCGTTGCAATTCTAATTTGTCGTAAATTTTTACTGAATAAAATTATAAGTCCGTTGTCCTTTTCTGGCTTTCCAATTTTCCATTCATTTGCCAAATCCGTTGCATAATCCTTTACGTTTTCGTAGGGTTCAATTGAGCTAATCGTAACAATTGCAATTTCTCTTGTCGTTTTTTGTTCGTAATCAATGATTAATTTAGTCAGATGTGAAATTTGCCGCTCACTGAATATTTTTTCATAGTCAGATACATAACCAATTGGCAAAGGAAAATTACCAATACTGTCTAACACCAAATTAGATGATTTGGATTCCGAATAGTCTTTTTCGTTTTCAGTCCAAACCTTTTTTGAATGGTATGCGGCTAAAGGTACAGCAACAAATTTTGGTAAAACAAATGCCAAAAGAATGTATAAAATTCCTATCGAGCCAGTTATTATTAATACCTTCTTCTTCATTTAAGTTTTTCTTTGTTTTGCGTGCAACATGTAAATAATAAGTTTTTTGCTATTGCTACACCGTAAAGATAATCTTTTTACTACATCATTTAAAACCTATTTGGTTTATTGTAAGGTTTATAGGTATTTTAAAATGTTGCGCACCCATATCAAATTTTCGCAAAAGTTTAACGAACTTGCGTTGCAATTAAAATACGAACCGAGTATATTCGTTATATTGATTCGCGTTAAGGATTGTAGTGAAAATCCTTTTGCTTTTTTGCAAAAGATTGTAGCGAAAAGCCTGACCTTTTGCGATCCTGCAAGGTTTTTTTAACCTTGTAGGTATGAGTAAAAGGTAACGCCCAAATTATAAAATAAATTAATGCCAGAACATAAACAACTTAAGTACGATAAGGCTTATTTAAGAATTGCCAAAGAGTGGGGAAAATTATCGTATTGCAAACGCCGTCAAGTTGGCGCACTTATTGTAAAGGATAGAATGATAATATCCGACGGGTACAACGGTACGCCTTCGGGTTTTGAGAATTTTTGCGAAGACGAACAGGGTTACACCAAATGGTACGTGCTGCATGCCGAGGCCAACGCCATTTTAAAAGTAGCGGCATCGACCCAATCGGCAACAGGGGCAACCTTGTACATAACCATGTCGCCCTGTAAAGAATGTAGCAAATTAATACATCAAGCGGGCATAGTAAAAGTGGTGTACAACCAAGCCTATAAAGACGATTCCGGACTGCGCTTTTTGGAAAAAGCAGGTGTTGAACTTAAATTAATTGAAGAAATAGACAAATAATGCCATATCAAAAAAAATATTTACCCTTGGTTTTAGGTGTTGCTATTGCAGCAGGCATTTTTATTGGCGGCAAGTTGAATTTTACCGATGCGCCAGACCGCCTGTTTTCAACCAATAGCAAAAAGGACAAACTAAACCGACTTATCGATTATATTGATTACGATTATGTTGATGAGGTAAACACCGATAGTATTGTTGATGTTACGGTTAATGGCATTCTGGATAATCTGGACCCGCATTCGGTGTACATTCCCAAAGAAGATATGGAGCGTGTTGCCGAAAACATGAAAGGTGATTTTGTGGGCATAGGCATTAGTTTTTATCCCTTCAGGGATTCCATTGCGGTAATTAGGCCTATTGAAAACGGACCAAGTGCCAAAGCGGGCATTAAAGGTGGCGACCGGATTATTATGGCCAACGGCGATTCGCTTTATGGAAAAAAATTACAAGACGGCGAGATTATTAAAAAACTTAAAGGCCCCATTAACAGCAAAGTAAAATTGAAAGTTTACAGAAAAGGCGAACCAAAGCTTTTGGATTTTACGGTTAAACGTGGGCACATTCCCATTAAAAGTGTTGATGCCGCATATATGTTAACCGAGAAATTGGGTTATATCAAAATCAATCGGTTTGCTGAATCTACCTATAAAGAGTTTAAAAAAGGATTGGAAAAACTTATTGATCTTGGTGCCACGGAAATCGCGTTGGATTTGCGCGACAACCCAGGCGGTTTTTTAGGGATTGCCGAACAGATTGTAGATGAGTTTTTAGAAGACGATAAACTTATTTTGTACACAAAAAATAAGCGCGGCAGCATCGAAAAAAGCTTTGCAACAAGTAAAGGGAATTTTGAAAAAGGCCATGTGTATGTGCTGATTGACGAAAACTCGGCATCGGCAAGCGAAATTGTTGCCGGCGCATTGCAAGACAACGACAAAGGCACCATAATCGGGCGACGCTCTTACGGCAAAGGCCTCGTGCAACGCGAAATGGATTTAGGCGATGGCAGTGCGGTGCGCTTAACCGTATCGCGTTATTATACGCCAACGGGTCGCTCTATTCAAAGGCCGTACAAAAATGGGCATAAAGACTATTACGACGAGTATTTTGAACGATTGGACAGTGGCGAACTTTTGGATCCGGAAAAAATTCAAGTGGCCGATTCGCTAAAATTCACCACACCAAAAGGTAAAATTGTTTATGGCGGCGGCGGTATTATCCCCGATGTGTTTGTGCCCATTGATAACAGTATGCACAACGAAACCCTTTCTCAATTATTTCGACGTGGTTTTATAGGTAATTTTGTGTTTAGGGAATTGGATAAAGACCGAAGTGTTTTCAGTAATATGTCTAGGCAGGATTTTATCGATAATTTTGAAGTTGAGGAAGATTGGGTTTATGCGATACAGGATTATGTAAACCTTAGGCTGAATTCTAAGATAACCTTTGTGGCATACCACGACGAAGTAAAACAATATATTAAAGCCACTTTGGCCGATCAACTTTTTGGCAATGGTGCTTTCGAAGAGGTGTTCAACCAACGCGATATTATGATTGAAGAGGTGGTTAAGTTGAGTGATGGGGAGCAGTAATTTAAGCGACTATTTATTTTTTTATATCGAATATCTCATAATTAATACTACTTATCTTACTTGTTTTTATATTTTAGATTTCTAAATCTAAATTCTGTTATAGTTGTATAGGTCAATTTTACTTTTTATCATTTTACTTTTTGGTGATTTAATATATGCTCAATGTCCTACAGGAACTGTTAATTTGAATAACCAAAGTGCAGTTGAAGATTATATTGCAAATTTTGGAACTTGTGAGGTTATTAATGGCGATTTAATAATTGGGGATGCTACTGATATTTCTGGAATAACAGCAATAAAACGAATAGAAGGGTCATTAATAATTAATTATTCTGAAATCACAAGTGTATCAAATTTCAGTAATTTAGAATACGTTGGAGGAGATTTTGAAATTGATCAAAGTCATTTAATTGAAACTATTGAGGGTATTGATAAACTGCATACAGTAGGCGGAGATTTTTTAATTTCCCAAAACTATAGCACTTTAAAACATATTAAAGGATTTAGTGCTTTAGAAAAAATTTTAGGAAATTTTCAAATGTCTGAGAATTATTCTTTGGAAACAATATCCCCTTTTGAAAACTTACAAAGTGTAGAAGGGTGGTTTTTGATAAGAACATGTAATAAAACGGAAAAATTAAATGGTTTTAATAAACTAGCAAAAATTGGAACTGTGTTTAATAGTTCATCTTTTAAAGGAAATCTAAGTATTGAGAAAAATGACGCCCTTACTGAAATAAATGGGTTTAATTCATTAATTGAGATTGCAAGGAATATCGAAATAATAGTGAATAATGATTTAACAAAAATTATTGGTTTTGCAAGTTTTGAAAAAGTATCATATCGAATGGTTTTTAGCGGGGCTTCTTTAATAGAAATCCCAATGTTTGATAATCTCGTAACAATCGGGAGTGGTTTAGAAATTACTAAAACAGGATTAGAAGATATTAAGAGTTTTAACAGTGTTAAAATTATAGGAGATCTGGATCCTTCATGGGGGAACTTATATATATATGATAATAATAATCTTGTTGAAATAACAGGCTTTGCTAATCTTGAAAAGTTAGAAGGAGAATTGGGTATAACTACAAATGACAAATTAACAAGCTTAATTGGTTTCGGCAATTTAATTGAGGCGGAAGGTTTACAAATCACATATAATGATTCACTATTAAACTTATCTGGACTAGAAAATCTCTTCACTGTTGGGGTTATTGGTCTTTTTTTAAGATATAACCCATCACTTTCAGATTGTTCAGCAATATGTAATTTACTTACATATGGAAATGTTTATGGCATTATTAAAATTATCGGTAATCCATCAAAATGTAGTAGTGAAAAAGAAGTGAGAGAAGAATGTATTCCAGACTTTGATGGCGATGGTATTTTAAATGATGATGATTTAGATGATGATAATGATGGCATTCTTGATGCTGTTGAACAAAATGGAAACCCTACAAGGGACACAGATAATGATGGCAAACCAGACCATCAAGATTTAGATAGTGATAATGATGGCTGCTTTGATGTAATAGAAGCTGGCTTCACAGACAATGACCAGAATGGCACTTTAGGAAATGCACCGGATACTGTGGACGCAAATGGGTTAATTATTGGTGAATCTGATGGATATACGGTGCCTCTTGATGATAACAATGATGGTATTTTTGATTTTCAGCAAGCAAACATTTTAAGCGCAGGAGAAGATGGCAGTTTAGAAATATGTATAAATAATAGCTCTGTCAACTTATTTGACAGCTTAACAGGCACGCCACATGCAGGAGGCATTTGGACACCAAGTTTATCAAGCGGAACGGGTGTTTTCGATCCTTATACGGATTCAGCAGGGGTTTATACTTACATGGTTGTCAATGGTGCTTGTGGTTCGGATACCTCGGAGGTCAGCGTTGCAATTGATGTTTTACCAGATGCTGGATTAAATGGTAATTTAGAAATATGTATAAACAGTAATGCGGTTAATTTATTTGACAGCTTAACAGGTGCGCCAGATGCAGGAGGTATTTGGACACCAAGTTTATCAAGCGGAACAGGTGTTTTCGACCCTTCCGCAGATTCAGCAGGGGTTTATACTTACACGGTTGTCAATGGTGCTTGTGGTTCGGACACTTCGGAGGTCAGCGTTGCAATTGATGTTTTACCAGATGCTGGATTAAATGGTAATTTAGAAATATGTATAAACAGTAATGCGGTTAATTTATTTGACAGCTTAACAGGTGCGCCAGATGCAGGAGGTATTTGGACACCAAGTTTATCAAGCGGAACAGGTGTTTTCGACCCTTCCGCAGATTCAGCAGGGGTTTATACTTACACGGTTACCAATGGTGCTTGTGGTTCGGACACTTCGGAGGTCAGCGTTGCAATTGATGTTTTGCCAGATGCTGGATTAAATGGTAATTTAGAAATATGCATTAACAGTAATGCGGTTAATTTATTTGACAGCTTAACAGGTGCGCCAGATGCAGGAGGTATTTGGACACCAAGTTTGTCAAGCGGAACAGGTGTTTTCGACCCTTCCGCAGATTCAGCAGGGGTTTATACTTACACGGTTACCAATGGTGCTTGTGGTTCGGACACTTCGGAGGTCAGCGTTGCAATTGATGTTTTGCCAGATGCTGGATTAAATGGTAATTTAGAAATATGCATTAACAGTAATGCGGTTAATTTATTTGACAGCTTAACAGGTGCGCCAGATGCAAGTGGTATATGGACACCAAGTTTGTCAAGTGGAACAGGTGTTTTTGATCTTTCAACAGATTCAGCAGGGATTTATACTTACACGGTCAACAATGGCGTTTGTGGTTCAGATACCTCAGAAGTTGATGTTACAATAACGAGTGTGACGCCAATTTCCGATTATGAAATTAAAATTAAGGAGTTTAGTAATAACAATATGATAGAGGTTATTATTAATTCCAATTTAGAATATGTATTCTCATTAGATGGGATGAATTATCAAAATAGCAATGTGTTTAATAACTTAAGCGGAGGAGATTACTCAGTATATGTTCAAGAGATTAACGGATGTGGAATTTTAAAAGAGAAAGTTACTATTTTAGATTACCCAAATTTTTTTACGCCCAATGGAGACGGAGTTAATGATTTGTGGAAATTAAAAGGACAAACATCACGAAGGTATTCCATATTTATATATGATAGATTCGGAAAGCTTTTAAAACACTTACCGTATGATAGTCATGGATGGGATGGAACTTTCAATGGGAATAAGCTTCCGGAAAATGATTATTGGTTTCAAATTGTTTTTGATGATGGAGAAAAGCAATTAGGGCACTTTTCTTTAAAACGATAATTTTAAACAATCTTATCATGCACCTTAGTGTGTTTCCCACCATTCCAAAGCGTTAAAATATCGGTCGCCACATGTGCGCCACTACCCGAAGCTATGGCAAACTGACTGCGCCAACCGGCCAATGTACCGGCAACATAAAGGTTTTCTTCAATTAAATGATTGGTATTTTTTAACCAAATACAGTCTTTTTCAATCGCTGCTTTTGGATGTGGTTCTATATAACTTTCCAAACCTTTTATCCGCATTAAATTGGTGTAACCCACAGCGATAACCACCAGTTTGGCTTCGTAAGTGTTTTTGTTGGTTTTAACTTTAAAGTCGTGAACGGATTTAGAAATAGCAGATACTTTTTCGTTTTCAATTTGGGCAACGTGCGGATATAAATCGCCTAATTGCTTTTTGCCTTTTTCTAAAATTGAGGCACCGGTGGTTCCGGGTTCTAAACCTAAAACATTATTAAATAAAGCATTTTGTAAATGCGATGTTTTTTGATGTGTAATAATAGCAATCTGTTTGTTTGCTGCAAAAGGTTTGTTTTTTGCAGACCCCAAAACCAAGGCGCAAGATAAGCCCGCAGCGCCACCACCAATAATTAAAGCATCGTACATCAAAATCACTGAGTTTTAAAATTAAAAAAATCGATTTGTTTTTTTTGATAGGTAAAGATCAAAAAATAAAACCATAGCCTAAGTAACGCTAATTGTGTTTTAGGCTAAATAGGAGAAAAAGAAACAGCTAAAGTGTCTTTTTAAAGTTAAATAGACGTTAACTATGTTTTTTTGCCTTTTGCTCTATACGTTTTGAGATTCGTAAAATCCCCATCATGATGATAACGCAAATCGCTGCAACTATCGCAATTAACGCTATAATGCTTTCGCCCTGAAAAGGGGCATTGAAATCTACTTTTGTAACGTTAAAAATAATAAGTCCTAAAGCTGCAATACTAAGTATTATGGTTAAAAGTTTCATGTATTTAAAATTTTAATCGTTTTGTAATAATCTTTAATTTACCTGCTACCCATTACGGGTTTTTATACCACATCAAACAACGCTTTAATGTTATGGGCAAATAATTTTACGGCAATGGCTAATAGTACAACGCCAAATACCTTACGTACAATGTTAATGCCATTTTGCCCTAAAAAACGTTCTATTTTCGAGGATGTTTTAAGCACAATATAAATAATAATTACGTTTAATAAAACCGCAACAATAATATTTTCAATTCTAAATTCGGCACGCAACGAGAGTAAAGTGGTTAAACTGCCTGGGCCGGCAATTAACGGGAATGCCAACGGAAAAACAGCCGTAGTCATAGCATCGTGCTCTTCTTGCTTATAAAGTGTTATGCCCAAAATCATTTCCAAAGCAATAAAGAATAAAATAAAGGCACCAGCCACGGCAAACGAGTTTACATCAATTCCAATTAGGTTTAAAATGCTTTTTCCCAAAAACAGAAACACAATTAAAATAACCCCAGCAATAAGTGATGCTTTCTCGCTTTGAATATGTCCTACTTTTTTACGTAAATCGATTACAATTGGCACGTTACCAATAATGTCGATCACCGCAAACAACACCATAAAAGCGGTGAATATTTCTTTAAAATTAAGTTGCATTTTTTAAAGGTTTAAATTCAAAAATATGTCGCAGCTTGCTGCGTTTTTATATCATTTGTCATTCTCGCTAAATCGGGAATCTAAAAAATTAATAATCACTAAAAATAGAGGTTCTTAATTTTTCGGCAAAAGTAGATGATTATAACCGATTTATAACATTATATTAATGTAAAGTTTCTATACTTTTGCCTACTCAATTACAACTGATAAAAAAACAAATGTTTTCCAATAAAGCGTAAAACATTTTTATAAAAGTAGGTTAAATAGTAGAATATGTTTCAATTAGGAAAAACCATAGTTTCGGAAGATATTATAGAAAAGGATTTTGTGTGCAACCTATCGGCCTGCAAAGGCGCGTGTTGTATTGATGGCGATGCCGGTGCGCCACTTGACGAAGATGAGGTTCAAATCCTAAAAGACATCTATCCGAAGGTGAAACCTTTTTTGCGACAAGAAGGTATTGAAGCTATTGAAAAACAGGGCACGCATATTACTACGGATTTTGGTGATTTTGAAACCCCTTTGATTAATAATGCCGATTGTGCCTATGTGATTTTTGATGAAAAAAACACAGCACTTTGCGGTATCGAAGAAGCTTATAATCAAGGAGAAATTTCTTGGAAAAAACCAGTATCTTGTCATTTATACCCCATTCGGGTCAAAGCATATTCTGAATTTTCGGCGGTAAATTATGATAAATGGGACATTTGCGATGATGCCTGCACGCTTGGTAAAGAACTGCAAGTGCCGGTTTACAAATTTGTAAAAGAAGCCCTGATTCGAAAGTTTGGGGAAGACTGGTATACGGAGCTGGAAAAAGTTGCAAAAACTTTATAAAATAACCATCTTGAGCACCAGCAAAACAAGGGTTTTTTGATAAAAAAATCTTCACTTTTTATGTTCACTTTTTAAGCAGTCAAAAATATTAAAATACTGATTTCCAGTACATTGCTAAAATTTTGTGTAAACTTCTTGTTTTCAGCGCTATTGTTTGTTTGTTAAAAACTTGTTGATAAGGTTTACAAAACACCCTTTCTTTTTTGAGAACAATTGCCAACCTTTGTTAAGAGCAAATAAAGTTAGATTTTCTGTTTCATTATATCAAAATAAAACGATGGGGAATCTGATTTTTTTTGGAAAACACACGCTATATTCTTTCTTAAAAAAAGAAATAATTTAGATTTTTTTTTTTTTGGTTTTACACCGGTCTTGCAACCAACTAGCTATTAATTATAAAATATGGAGATTACACACATTATTAAAAGAGATTACGAAACAAGCCCTTTTGTTTTAAAAAAGATTTCTAATGCCATTGAAAAAGCCATGCTTTCTGTTGGTAACGGCACTAAGGAAGACGCCAACACCATTGCCGTAAATGTTTTAAAAGCCTTATTGAACAGAAAGGAAAAAGATTATAAGTATGTGCCAACCGTGGAGCAGGTACAAGATCTTGTTGAAGAAAAATTAATGGAAAGCGCATTTCACGATGTGGCTAAAGCCTATATTTTATACAGAGACGAGCAGGCTAGAAACAGAAAGACCAATATTTTTGAAAAGCGCATAAACCTAAAACCTTACGAGTATCCTGCGCTTAACGATTATGTTGATGCCATAAGACATTCTTATTGGATTCATTCAGAGTTTAACTTTACCAGCGATATACAAGATTTTAAAACCAAGCTTACCATAGTAGAGCAAAATGCGATAAAAAACACCATGCTTGCCATTTCTCAAATTGAAGTGGCGGTTAAAAGTTTTTGGGGCGATCTTTATAATAAAATGCCTAAACCGGAAATTGGGTCGGTGGGAGCTACTTTCGCAGAAAGTGAAGTAAGACACCAAGACGCCTATTCGCATTTACTTGAAATTTTGGGTTTAAACAACGAGTTTAAGCACCTAAAAAAGAAACCCGTAATCATGCGTCGTGTGCACTATTTGGAAACCGCATTAAAAAACGCAAAAAGTGAAGATAACAAGGAGTTTTCAGAGTCTATTTTATTGTTCTCACTCTTTATAGAGCATGTTTCTTTGTTCTCTCAGTTTTTAATAATTATGGCTTTTAATAAGCATAAAAACATGCTTAAAGGAGTTTCAAACGTTGTTGAAGCAACCTCTAAAGAAGAACAAATCCATGGCGATTTCGGGATAGATGTTATCAGAATTATAAAAGAAGAAAACCCAACTTGGTTTGATGACGAGCACGCCAAATTAGTACAAGAATTATGTAGAGAAGCCTTTGAATCTGAAAGTAAAATAGTAGACTGGATTTTTGAAGCGGGAGAATTGGAATTTTTACCAAAAGATGTGATTAACGAATTTATTAAAAATCGTTTTAACAACTCCCTAGAAAGTATTGGTATTGAAAAAGTATTCGAGATAGACCAAAAATTAGTTGAAAAAACCGAGTGGTTTGACGACGAAATCATAGGCACAAAACACGGGGATTTCTTCGTAAAACGATCTATAAACTACAGTAAAAGAACAAAAAGTATAACCAGCGACGACCTATTTTAAAAATGAGCAACTACACCAACAAAACTACAGCAGAAAATTTACATCAAGAAGCAGCGCCTTCAAAATTCAACGAATTAATTAATGCCAGAACCGAAGCAATAAAAGAAGCTAGTAAGAAACCGGAAATAAAATGGTTAACAGAAAACAGTCGTAAATTTTTAGCATCAGGTTACTTAACTGACGACACAACACCCGAAGAGCGCATTAAGGAAATTGCGCTAAGAGCCGAAGAAATCTTAAAAATTGATGGATTTGCCGATAAGTTTTATGGGTATATGGCAGAAGGTTATTATTCGCTAGCTTCACCGGTTTGGTCTAACTTTGGTAAAAAAAGAGGTTTGCCCATTAGTTGTTTTGGTTCGCACATATCAGACGATATGGGAGATATTCTGTACACCCAATCCGAAGTTGGCATGATGTCTAAGTTAGGTGGCGGAACTTCCGGGTATTTTGGTAAACTACGGCATAGAGGTGCGCCTGTAAAAAACAATGGTGAATCTTCAGGAGCGGTGCACATCATGCAGTTGTTTGAAAAAATGGTAGATGTTGTAAGTCAAGGTTCTGTGCGACGCGGTCGTTTTTCGCCATATTTACCCATAGAGCATCAGGATATTCATGAGTTCTTGGAAATTGGTACAGAAGGAAACCCCATTCAAGAATTAACACATGGTGTTACCGTTGGAAACCAATGGATGGAAGAAATGATTGATGGCGATGCCGATAAAAGAGCCATTTGGGCAAAGGTATTGCAACGCCGAGGCGAAATAGGGTATCCTTATATTTTCTTTAAAGACAATGCCAACAATGCGGCGCCAGATGTATACCAAGACAAAAAGCATGAAATCTACGCTAGTAATTTATGCTCAGAAATCATGTTGCCAACAAACGACAGATGGTCTTTTGTATGTGTGCTTTCTTCAATAAATTTATTGCATTACGATAAATGGAAAGATACCGATGCCGTTGAAACCATGGTGTACTTTTTAGATGCCGTTTTAGAGGAGTTTGTTACCAAATTGGAAGTATATAGAGATTCTACAAATCGCGACGACCAGCAAACATTCCTCTTTATGGAAAAGGCCTATAATTTTGCCAAGGAAAACAGGGCTTTAGGTATGGGCGCTTTAGGATGGCACTCTTTATTACAATCTAAAATGTTGGCTTTTGATAGTCAGGAAGCTTTTAATTTGAATAGTGAAATATTTAAAACCATTGGTGAAAAATCTAAAAAAGCATCTGAAGAATTAGCCAAATTATTTGGAGAGCCCGAAGTATTAAAAGGTTACGGAAGACGAAACACAACATTAAATGCCGTGGCACCAACAACCTCTTCAGCATTTATTTTAGGGCAAGTGTCCCAAGGTATCGAACCCATTTGGTCTAACAGTTATGTAAAGGATATTGCCAAAATTAAAACCACAATTAAAAACCCGTTTTTAGTCGATCTTTTAGAAGAAAAGGGATTAAATACAAGCGACATTTGGAAAAGCATTCGCGATTACGATGGTTCTGTACAGCATTTAGAAGAGCTCACAGACCATGAAAAGGACGTGTTTAAAACCTATTCCGAAATCGATCAAATGACCATTATTTACCAAGCGGCAAATAGGCAAAACCATATAGACCAAGGGCAATCCTTAAATATTATGGTACACCCAGATATGCCGGTTAAAGACATTAACAAACTATATGTTACAGCTTGGAAATTGGGAGTAAAATCGCTGTATTACCAACATAGTATGAATGCGGCGCAGAAGTTTAAGCAAAAGAAAGAATGCACAAGTTGCGAAGGTTAATTTATAATTAATTTTAAGTGTACAAAATGCCACCTCAATTGGGGTGGTTTTTTGTTTGCTTACCATTTGTAAAAAAATGTTATTTTTAGGTTTTCAACTTAACCACCTATTTATGACAAATCAAAATTTTAAAGTTACCCCAGATTTATATGCAACAAAAGGAAATCGTTTTGCAAATTACATTGTAGATTTATTGGCCATAATATTGGTGTTTTGGATCGTTGTTTTCGGAGCATTTTATTTGTTCTATTCTTTTGCTACGGATACAACGCCAGCAGACAACCTTATTTTTTATATGGAAAATTTAAATCCATTATTGGACAGATTGATAACAGCCATTGTTTTGGCATTTGTATATTTTTCAATAGAAATGCTAACCAAAGGAAGAAGTATAGGAAAGTATATTACAAAAACAAAAGTTGTTTTAGCAGATGGTACTAAACCAACGGCATCAGACTATTTAAAACGTAGTTTTTCAAGAATGATACCTTTTGAAGCCTTATCTTTTTTAGGGTCACAAAGCAGAGGTTGGCACGATACAATTTCTAAAACCTTTGTGGTAAACATTGATAAGTTTGAAGCTAAAAAGAAAACCTTCAATGAGCTAGATCAAATTGGAGTAGCGCAAGAAACTGAATAAGTTTAAATTTTACTTATGGATAAATTTTTAGAAACAGCCATTGAAGAAGCAAAAAAGGGACGGCTTCAAGGCGGTATACCTATTGGATCGGTTATTGTTTATAAAGGCGAAATAATTGGTAGAGGGCACAATAAGCGTGTGCAAAACGGAAGTGTGGTTTTACACGGCGAAATGGATGCTTTTGAAAATGCCGGACGACAGCCTGCGAGCGTTTATAAAGCCTGTACTTTGTATACCACACTATCACCTTGTTCGATGTGCTCTGGGGCGATTTTGCTATACGGTATTCCAAAAGTTGTTATTGGTGAAAATAAAACCTTTTCGGGCGACGAAGCCTTATTGAAATCCCGTGGTGTTCAAGTAGATGTTGTAAATAATAAAATATGTATCGACTTGATGGAATCTTTCATTTCTGCCCATCCGGAATTGTGGAACGAAGATATTGGTGAATAACTTGTTTTAGTTTAAAATATCGGTACCCAAATACGCATCATCTTTATTGTAAAACCAAGCTCGGGTTTTCGGCATTTTTATACCGTTAACAATTTCTTCATCAGTCAATAAAATATATTCTCCGCTGTCTTTTTTAATAGACCCTTTATCGTCGGTTTTATAAAATTGATATACTTCCATGGCGTATGTTTTAGGGTTGAAATAAAAATGCCAAACATCTTTTCCAACGGAAACATCATAGGTTACCTGTATTACTAAATAGGCTTTTCCTTTGAATGATTTTTGCTCAACCACGTCGTTAATTATCGTGCCTTCATCTTTAAGTTTCATGGGCAAACCGTATAAATAAGTGTAGTAGTTTTTATATAAATAGGCGCGTTCACAACTTAAATTATGAGCTTTTAAAACCTGGTTCGATAAATCGGTGTTGCCGTTTAAGGTATTGGTACATGCCTCTTTTTTTACATCGTACTCGGTTACTACCGTGTCTTTTTTTGCTTTTAAATAGAAGTGCTCTTCGGGTAAATTGATACTAATTTTTGAGTTTCTATTTGAACTATTGGGCGTTTCCATGGTGACATGAAACGTACCATTAAATGTTTCCCATTTGTGTTGCGGGTCGTGGTATTTAATGGCTTTATCAAGTAATTCCGAACCTTTAATTTGTTGGCCAAAAGACATTATACCGAATAACAAAAAAAGCGAAGTAGTAAATAAAGTCTTCATGTTTTTTATGCTAAAATACAAGCTTTTTTTGATGGTTTCCGTAAAATGATTTTCATTTAAAATAAGGAAACACTTAAACCTCCTTTTTTTGGTTTTAAATTTAGAATCGATTAATTTAACAAAATCATTACAAGTGTGGTCTATAAACTAAATTATGAAACACCAAATTTATACGATTTTACATGCTGTACGATCAATGCGATTTTCTGGATTACACCTAATTTCAAGACGCTTTATTTCTGATAAAAACTATAATAAGTTAGCGCTATGATTAGAAAAACAATATTTGTTGTGCTTTTAATTATCATAGCGATTCTTCTGTTTTTTAATCCCAATTTTAAAACTATTTCTGCTGGTGTAGCCATTTTGCTTTTCGGGATGATTATGCTGGAAGAAGGCTTTAGGGTTTTTACCAAAGGCCCGCTTCAAAGTATACTAAAAAAAGCAACAAACAAGCTTTATAAAAGCATTACTACCGGTGCTTTGGTTACGGGTTTAATCCAATCCAGCTCGTTGGTATCGGTAATTACCATTTCGTTTGTCAGTGCAGAGTTAATCACTTTAGCAGGCGGTATAGGACTGATTTTTGGCTCCAATATCGGCACTACGGCCACGGCGTGGTTAGTGGCAGGTTTTGGGTTGAAAATCAAGGTGTCTACCTTGGCAATGCCCATGTTGGTTTTCGGAATTATTTTTGCATTTCAAAAAAGAACAGCTTTAAAAGGGGTTGGAAATGTTTTAGCGGGTTTGGGCTTTTTCTTTTTGGGAATTCATTACATGAAAGAAGGTTTTGATGTTTTTAAAACCTACTTCGATTTGTCCCAATTTGCTGTTTCCGGGTTTTTAGGCGTGTTTATTTATACCGGATTGGGAATTGTTATCACTACCATTTTACAATCTAGCAGCGCCACTTTGGCTTTAATTTTAACGGCGCTTGCGGCGGGACAGATAGAGTATGAAAACGCCCTGGCCTTGGCCATTGGCGCAAATGTGGGTACAACCATTACGGCCGTTTTGGGGTCGTTGGGCTCAAATACGGCTGGCAGAAGATTGGCCGGAGCGCATTTTGTTTTCAATATTACAACAGGGTTAATAGCCATTGTATTTATATTTCCGTTGGCCCGATTGGTTAATAATTTGTCTGAAGTTTTACAAATAGCAGACACCAATTACACTTTAAAACTAGCGTTGTTTCATACTATTTTTAATGTTGTGGGCGTGCTGGTAATGATTCCTTTTATTAAAAAACTTGAAGGTTTATTGCAACGGGTTGTAAAGGAAAAACCGGATAAGGACAAAGATGTTGATGAACCAAAATATTTAAACTCCGCTGTATTGAAATTTCCGGGAACGGCTATTTCAGCATTAATTAACGAATCGAGATATCTTTATAAAAACAGCATTTTCGAAATTGTGGCGCACGCATTAAATATTCATAGAGAAGACATAAAATCCAATGAAAAAATAAAGAAGATTGTAAAAAAATCCGATATAGATTTTAAAACAGATGTGGAAGGGTTGTACTATACCAAAGTAAAAACCATTTACAGCGAAATAATTAGGTATGCCACCACGGCACAAAGTGATTTAAAACTAAACAAAAGACAAATCAAGGTGGTTTCTGATATAAAAATAGCGAACAGAAAGATGGTTGAAATTATAAAAAGCGTCAAGGAGCTGAACAAAAATATCACCATGGCGTCGGCATCAAACAACAAACAACTGCAAAATGAATACGATGGCTTTAGAAAAAAACTAACCAAAGTGTTGAGGGTTATCTATTTGTTTAGAACGGAAACAGATCACGCAGAATACGCTCGAAAACTTAAGCAATTAAGAAAAGAAGCCAAAGCAAATATAAGGCAAAGTAACACCTCTATTGATCGATTGATTAGAGAGGATTTAATTACGGCTAAAATGGCGTCGTCGCTTTTTAACGATTATGCCAATGTAAACGATATAATAGACAAGCTCATTGAAATTGCCGAATTGTTATATGGTAAAAAGGACACGCTTTTGGAGAATAAAACGGAATAAAACCTGTATAAAAGATGCCGTTTTTGTTCTTCTGAATGCCCTCAAAAACCTAGATGCTCGCAACTTAAGCTGCTTCACTGAGTAACATTAAAGTTCCCGAAACCAAAATTCATTTGGCTTTAGGAATTTCAATGCGACATGCTTTATTCAATGATTCTTTTCAGACTAGCTATATTAAGGTTTAGTTGTCCTTTTTCTTTTTGTCTTTGTCAGATTTACTCCCAACTTGCAAAACGTCATCTACCACACTAATAGTGGCTGGTTTTACAGAGGCATCATGCGAGTTGTAGTATTCATCTAAAAGATTCATGGTAGCCGTTAACAAATCCTTGGTTTCCAATAATAAACTAAAATATAACGTTGTGTTTTTTGGGCTAGATTCCTCTGTTCTTGTTCTAGAGACTTGCTTTGCGATTTTATCGGTTACCAAGTCGTACACCTCTTTTTTACGTTTAATAATTTCGCCTATTTGCTCGAATGAGTGCGAATCGAAAGCCGCTTTGGTATCGTTAAACAAGGTTTCAAGGGTGTTGTCAACATCTTTAAGTTCTTTAATTTGGCTAAATTTAAGTTTCTTATGGTTGTTGTTAATGTGTTTATGGCTCACTTTTGATATGTATTCCAACGATTGTGTCATATCTTGTAAATAGCCTAAAATGTTAATATAAAAACTACTTGCACGTAAACTGGTTTCATCTAAATTTTTAATAAAATAGAATATGTTATCCCTCAACTCATCAACTTCGGCCGTTAGTTTATCAACTTGTTTTTTATTCTTTTTAAGTAGTGTTAAATCCTGTTTGGCCAAACCTTTTACGGCATTGCTGTAAATCCTGTTTCCGCGTTTTACAACATTGGCAATATTGCCGGCACTTTCGTGAATAACACCTTGTACCGATCTGCTCCCTGTTTTTTTCAGGCTGTCCTCGGCCTTTACTTCATTAGATTTTTTATTGTGTGCCACTGTGCTTCTTATCAGCAAAGCTATGGCTACCAATAATAAAATAGGGAACATAACTTTTATGTTTAAGTTTAATAAGTAAGCTACCAAAGCAGCTGCAGTAAAAGCGCTAAATGCAGTGAAGAACCAACCGCCAATAACGTTGATTACACCAGCTACCCGATATACGGCACTTTCTGCGCCCCAAGCGCGATCTGCTAAAGAGGTACCCATAGCCACCATAAATGTTACATAGGTTGTAGATAACGGCAGTTTGTACGATGTTGCAATAGAGATTAATACCGCAGCTACCATTAAGTTAACGGCGGCTCTCACTAAATCGAAAGCTGGGAGCTCCTTGGCTTTGTCTTTTGATACCTTTGCTACGGGAGCTTCAAATTGTTTTTCTATTTTATCCTGCCAAGGTTTAGGTAGAATGTATTCTGACATTTGAGACATTAACATAGCCGATCGTACAAATCCGCGCGATAAAAAATTAGGTTGAAAACGTTCTTTTGTTTCACCTTGGCTGGATAAATCCAAAGAGGTTTTTACAACATTTTTAGCCTTGGTAGAAAACCATAGAGTTAATACCATAATCATACCTGCCCCAAATAATAGCCAATTGTTTGTGGGTACTTTTTCAGCCAGTATTTCCATAGAAAAGTCTGTGGCCAAAGTTCCTGAACTTAAAAACGAAGCGCTCCATGCTTCGTAGGCATTGTACGCTGCGATTGGCACACCAATAAAGTTTACTAAGTCGTTGCCGGCAAAGGCCAATGCCAATGCAAAGGTGCCTACAATAATAATGAGTTTGTAAACATTAGTCTTAAAATAATGTATTAATGCATAGGCTAAGAGCGACCAGAAAACGAGACTCACTAAAGTGATAAATAGTACTTGGCTTTCTAAAAAATTATTCATGGTTTCGCCACCAAGAATATCAAATGATTCTTTAGCATAGGAGGTGCCTTTTAACCCTTTCATAAAAATGAAGTAGGTAATAGCCGTTAAGGCTAAACCACCAAATAAAGCGCCAACCCAAGCCGCTTTCTTTTCAAAATTATAAGATAGTAATACCCTTGCCACCCATTGAACCACGGCTCCAATAGTAAAGGCAACGACGACCGAGAGCAGGATTCCGAATATAATCTGGGAGGCTTTTGATGTGTTTATGTAATTGATGACATCACTAAAATTACCACCATCGGCACCAATTTTAATTAAAGCCATGGCAACAGCTGCCCCCAATAACTCAAATACAATAGAAACAGTAGTCGAGGTGGGCATCCCAACAGAATTGAAAAAATCTAACAATAGGATGTCTGTTATCATTACTGCCATGAAAATAATCATGATCTCATCAAACATAAATTCTCCCGGGTTAAATATCCCTTTTCTCGCCACTTCCATCATTCCGCTTGAAAATACGGCTCCAACGGCAACACCAATACTGGCAACAATCATAATGGTTTTAAAAGAAATAGCTTTAGAGCCAATGGCAGAATTTAAAAAATTTACCGCATCATTACTTACTCCTACAACCAAATCAGCAATGGCTAAAAAGGCTAGGGCAATAATCATATATAAGTATATATTTTCCATAATTTAGATTAAAATTGATTGCAAATATCTTTAGACTTTTGTGTTATAATGTTATCGAATTGTTATGTTTTAAAAATGAATATCGAATTGTAATCGCCACATCAATTCGTTATTACCGCCTTGAACTTCTAAATGACTGATATCGGTTTGAACTTTTAAATTGTGTCCAACAATGTATTTTGAAACACCCACGGTGTATTGGTTTTCTGGATTTTTCCCCGTAATATTTTGGTCTAATGTTATCGTGGTATAGCGTCCAGAAATTTCCCAGTTGTTTTTACATAAAACTCCTGTTTGAAGGTTTAGGCCTTTACCAACCTGCACTTCATCGCCGGTTAAGGTGCCATCAGAGTTTTTTGCCAATGGGTCTTTGGCGTCCCTATCGGCATATTCTGCCATGAATGAAAAACCTTGGTATTTAAACATCGCATCAATGAAAAGGGTGTTGATGTTGGTTTGGTAAAAATCCGTATCACCATCAATAGTCATATAAGAGCCTTGATTGCTTCTGGTTTTAACCGCATTGTTATTATGGTCGTAACTTACTCCAAAAGCTAATTTTGGGCTTTGTTCCCTTTTTAAGTCAGCACCAACATAGTCGCCTTTACTTGCAAAATTTCCAAAGGGTAATAATTCAATACGACCAGTGTATTGATGGCCGCCTAAATTTCCTGTGGTAATATTTCTTCCTTCGCCTTGTGCTATAGAAAATATCTCTTTTACAACAAAAGAATCAGATAAATAAAAATGATGTCGTAACTGTAAGCCTAAATCTCTATCAATATTAAAACGGCTATTTAAAAGCGAGCGATCTACTTGTTGAAGACTGGCCGATGAAATGACACGCTCCCTATTCCCCGGAAGTTTAGCTTGACCAAACCAAAGCTCGAAACTTGGTGCAAAATGCCATTTCATCACTGCATCAATAATATACCGAGGCGCATTGCTTGTAAACGGCGAAGCACCGGAAATATCCCGATTGGATAAACCTAACTCTAATTTATATTCTAGTTTGGGTGTAAATGCGTAACCGTCAAATTTTAAACGGGCACGACGTACTAAAAAATTCGATTCGTTATTTTGCCTATCTTCCCAGGTTGAAATAGCCAGAAATTGCATTCTGGCACCTATTTTCATGGTCCAACTGCTATCTTGACCAACTAAGTTAAAAAGACCTTTACCAAATTTCGGAGATGTAACGTCTTGAGAATGTGATGCCACTATTGCAAAATAGCAAATGACCGCACAAATAATCTTAAGTTTCATTATAATGTTTTTAGTTTTTGTCGCCGCAAAGAACTGAAACTAATGTTAACTTAATGTTTCCTAAAGATTAAGTTTTTAAATAAAAAAAAGACTGCCCTGGCCTAAGGCAGTCTCATTAGAAATCATAATAATGTAGTCGACAAAAACTAATAGATTATATGAAATACTAATTGTTTGGTCTTAAGACCTAGCAAATATCTTGGTTTAAGTTGAGGTTTATGTAATCTTAGTATTAAGTAATTATTAAACTTTCCAATGTTAAATCTTTATGTAAAAAATAACTATAAAACGATAAAAAACAGAGAGTTACTGTTTTAATGTTATCATAATGTTAAGCGAAGGTTGTTTTAATGTTACCTAATTTGTATATTTGAGATATAATGTTAAACCCATAATTATGAAGAAATCAATTTTATTGCTTTTCACCTTTTTAATTACTGTGGTATCTATTGCTCAAGAAAAGCAAAAGAGAGATTTAAAACTTAACAAAGACACAAACTTAATTGATGTTGTTTATTATCATGACAATGGTGTTGTAAGCCAGAAAGGGTCTTACACAGTAGATGGTAAATTACAAGGTGAGTGGTTAAGCTTTAACACAGCAGGTGAAAAAATCGTTTCTGCAAATTATGATAATGGTAAAAAAGTCGGCAAATGGATTTATTGGATTGACGGAATTAAAAAAGAAGTCAATTATGAAAACAACGTCGCTTCGTTATAGTTTATATGGCAAAGTGAATAATAAAAAAGCATCCTAATTTTTAGGATGCTTTTTTATTATTTTAATGTCTGGTCTTGAACTACTGATACACTAAAACACAAGTGTAATGAAAAGATCAGACAACATATTGAGTTAGTTTCCTACCGTCCAGTTTGCGCCCCATGTTGCATAGTCCGTCCCTGTTCCCTGACCTTCACCTGAGATGAAATCTGTTTCAGAAAAAGTATCGCCAGTATCATTTTTGGTTTTTGTGGTTACATCGATAAAGGTAATGTTTGTAACATGTAAATCACCGTTAATAACTCCGGTTCCAGTGGGATTGTCGCTATTGGCACCCGCATCGCCATCAAGGTCGAACCCCTCGGCAAAGCCTTCAATTAGAATATTGTTAAAAATTCCTTGGGTACCAGCTCTTAACCTAATGGCTTCGTTTCCTTTTGACGAACCCAAACCAACAATTGTGGCATTGGTTACGGTGGGTTTAGACCAAAATTTAGGATTAGAAAGATTCCCAATGTCAGTGTTGTAGCCATCGCATTCAAACCCTTTATCATGGTCTGCTCCGTGTTTAATGTAAGCATTTGTAATAGACCCCGTAAACCCTTCAGTCCAATCAATTGAATCATCTTGACAATTAATTACAACGGCATAAGACACTTCTGCTGTTCCGCCGAAAAACTCTATCCCGTCATCAGCTCCTTCGTAAGCTTGAATATATTCAATTGTTGTTCCTGCGCCAACACCATAAAAAGAGAATCCGTTGTTTTCTGAAGAGCCATCAGCGGCTCCGCCCGAATATTCAACACGTACATAACGTAAAACACCTGAATTATCGGCCGAATCTGTTCCGCCGTAAGGCAAACTTCCAATTTCTGACGTTGATGTTGCACTGCCGGTAACAGAGTTAATAGGTGCTTTTCCTAGTACTATTAAACCGCCCCATTGTCCAGCCGCCGGATTTGAATTTCCAGAGGTCATTACAATAGGTTTTTCGGCTGAACCATTAGCTATAATTTTGGCGCCTTGGGAAATTGCAATGTAAACATCGGCACCCGTTGCAATGGCTTTAATTGTTACACCTTCGTTTATAGTCAGTGTAGTGCCTTCAGCCATTATTACTGGACCACTAATGGTGTAGGTTCTATTGGCTTCCAATGTTAAGTCTGAAGAATATTCCGCGGCACCAATGGCGATTTCTTCATCATTGCTACCAGTGTTTCCACCGCCATTGTTATGAATAACGCTGTTATCCGTGATGTAAATATCGGCTGTGTCGTCTGTAGCACACGAGTTAAAAAGCAATGCTATGGTTGCTAATCCTAATACTAAATTGTTTTTCATCATTTCTAAGTTTAATTTTTATTCGTTCTTTAATTAATGGTTTTAAAATTTATATTTTAATTGGAGTCCAATGTTCATTCCTTTTTTATAGTTTGAAACATCTTTTCCGTTAGGGGATGTTACCACTATAGCGCCTTGGGTTGTTTCTCTAATATATTTTATACTTGGATTTAAAAGGTTTTTTGCGTCGACATTGATTTCAAACGTTTTGCCTATTTTATTTTTTAGAATAAAATCTAAAGTTGGAATCCCTTTTTCAATAACATTTCCTAAATGACCAGATCCTAAAGCATCAATTCTATCTGAAAAATAAGAGAATGATAAGGTTGCGTTGGGTTTGTAGTGTTCAAAAGATGTTGGTGAATAGTTAATATCTGCATTGATAATTAATGGCGAAGCGCCTTGTAATGCCTCTTTGTCATTTACAAAACTTACATTAAAATTGCTGCCAACGATGTCTTGATACAAATCTTGTTCAGTATACATATACGTGGCATTTAGCCCCATAGATAGTTCTGCTTTGTCATCTTCGTTAGTAATGATGTTTTTTCTAATCTCTGCTTCGATGCCATAGATTTGAGCTTTTTCACCCGTTCTGAAAAAACGTTGTGTTCCTGTAGCGTCAAACGCTACAACTTGATTAATTGGATCTTCAATTTGTTTGTAGAATGCACCGAGTGAGATTAATTCTGATGTTGTTACAAACCATTCATATTTTAAATCGACATTTAAAATTTTTGAGTACGATACATCTTTTACATTAGTATATGAATCTCCTGCTTTTTGTCCCAACAGATCTGGATTTCCACCGATACGCTGCGATACACTTTCATAAACAAAAGGCGCCACTTCTTTAAATTCTGGAAGAGAAATGGTTTGACTTGCCGAAAAACGTAAATTTTGATCTTCGGTTATAGCATATTTTGCACTTAAACTCGGCAAATACAATACATCTGAAGCTTCAATATTATCGTTGCCATTTACACCTAAATTAATAACATCGTACTCAATGTATTGCTTAAAAGATTCTACCCTAACCCCTGGAATAATTAGCCATTTTTCATTTAGATTAATCTCAGCATTTAAGTAACCCGCGTAAATATCTAGTTTACCTTTATAGGTGTTTTCAGATAAACCCGGTCTGTTTGTATTACTAAGATTTGGATATGGTTTTATTACTTTAATCTCGTAAGTGCCTTGATTATCATTTAGATTTAAGTTATCTAAAGTGAAAAAGCTATTTAAATTATTAACGTTTTCAATTCCGCTGTTATCAATAATATCATAGCCATATCTAATATTGTCAAAACGACGTTCTTTAGTTCGCGCATTATAACCAACATTAATTTTAATGTTTTCAGAGGGTTTGTAAGCTAAGTTTAAACGACCGTTTAACTCTTCATCTTCGATGTTTTGGAAATAACGCTGATTATCAAAATCTACATTACTATAAAAAATAGGTTGAGTATTAGGGTCATTGTCCCAAGCATATTGATAGTTTTCAAAATTTAAACGTTTTCTATCTGGTTCATGCGCAGCAACATAGTTGTGACCAAAGCCCCAATCTAATTCAATCTTATCAAATTTATGAGTTCCTAAAAGTTGATTAACATAAATAAGATTTTCATTAAATTGAATATTCTGCTGATAAAACCCTTCGTCTGTATTGGCTATAGCATCTCGATTTCTACCTTTACCATCAATACCAAAGTAGCCTATTTTGTCTGACGAACTGTTTACAAATAAAGCGTTAAATTTAAGGATGTTGCTCGTATCCATTCTATAAATGATAGATGCCATGGCTGTCGTGGTGGTGCCGTATTCAAACTCTTCAGATTGCTCAAAGGCTTTTTTCTCAACATTGGTGTAATCTATTGAAGAGCCTTTTCTGTACTGGTAATCGTTTTCAAACGAACCAGTAGCGTAAAAACTAAGTTTTGATCCGTTTTCAAAATTGAATGATTTTCCAAAGGCACTATTAACACTTGTGTTTATTGGCATGCCAGCATCAACAGGGTCGAATCCGTGAGATAAAATAACGGCAAAAGGGTTATGCGCATATCGGTTATAAAACCCAAAATGACCTGCCCCTTCGCTCCTTACAAAATCTTTACCGATTGCATTGGTGTTAATTTCGGAGCCGATTCCAAAGTCAAAGAAACCTGAGCCTTTATAATCTTTTGAGGAAATATCTACATTTCCTGCAGCAAAATCACTATAGAATTTTGAAGAATACGCTTTGCTAATCGATACGTTCTCAATGATATCAGAAGAGAATAAATCTAAATCAATATTCTTTTTGCTAACATCGTTGGATGGTAAAGACAACCCATTCATTGTGGTATTCAAATATCTATCTCCTAAACCACGCACATAAACATTACTGGAGCCTTCTTGTTTTGATACACCAGAAATTTTAGAAACTGCAGCGGCGGCATTACCAATACCTTTTCTCGATAACTCTTCAAAACCAATACTTTGTTTAATTTCAACGGCTTTTTTTTGCTCTAAGAGTAGTGCTGTTTCGCTTTCTCGTTTTGTAGTTGTGGTAATAATGACTTCGTCTAAAGAAGCTGCACTTGCAGCCATAATTACATTTAATTCTGTCTTTTTACCAGCTACAATGTCAACACTAATCTCTTGTGTTTTGTAACCCACAAAACTAAAAACTAAAGTGTAACTTCCGGTTTCTAAATTTTCAAAAGCATATAAACCATCAAAGTCTGATGTTGTTCCCGTAGTCGTACCTTTTATTAAAACATTGGCAAACGCCAAGGGCTCATTATTAAACTCCTTATCGGTTATTTTTCCGGCCACTGAACCGGTGTTTTGGGTGTGTGAAAATGTTGCAGTAAGTAGTGTAAATAATAGTACTATATGTTTCATTATTTTTTTTAGTTTGATGCTGCAAAGAAAGGTTGTCAATGTAAAGGCGGTGTTAAGTAAGAATTAAACAACCGTGATGAAAATGTTATGCTAATGTTACCAGATTTTAGGTTTGTTTTTATCGAATTTACTTATCTTGCTTGCTCTTAAAAATGCAACATGAACTGGGAACAACTACTATCTTTAAAACGCTCTGGCGACACCAATAAACGCATACGAAAAGAACAAGACGAGACACGTTTGGGGTTTGAAGTGGATTACGATCGTATTATTTTTTCATCAGAATTCAGAAGCCTACAAGACAAAACCCAGGTTATTCCATTGTCCAAAACCGATTTTGTGCACACCCGATTAACACACAGTTTAGAAGTTAGCGTTGTGGGGCGTTCTTTAGGCAGGCGCGTGGGGCAAAAACTGCTGAAAAAGCATCCGCATTTGCAAAGCGTTCACGGGTATCAAGCTAACGATTTTGGCGCCATTGTTGCCGCAGCAGCTTTGGCGCACGATATTGGCAATCCGCCCTTTGGCCACTCCGGCGAAAAAGCCATTGGCGAGTATTTTAAAACAGGCGAAGGCCAAAAATATAAAGACCAACTAACCGAAAAAGAATATCAGGATTTATGCGATTTTGAAGGCAATGCGAACGGCTTTAAAATTTTAACCGAAGACCGCGCAGGACGCAACGGCGGCTTGCGACTAAGCTATGCCACATTGGGGGCGTTTATAAAATACCCAAAAGAGTCGTTGCCCAAAAAACCAACCCAACATATTGCCGATAAAAAATACGGCTTTTTTCAAAGTGAAAAAGAAGCGTTTAATGATGTTGCCAAAGAACTCGGATTATTAAAAAGAAGCGACAAGCACATCAGCTATTCGCGGCATCCATTGGCATTTTTAGTAGAGGCCGCCGACGATATTTGCTATACCATAATCGATTTTGAAGACGGTATAAACCTCGGGCTCATTCAAGAAGAATTCGCGCTGGAATACCTTTCAAAAATCATTAGGGATAATATAAAACCAGAAAACTATTATGCGCTTTCAACCAAAGAAGACCGCATCGGATATCTGCGTGCCTTGGCCATAGGAAGCCTTATAAACGAAGCTGTCGATATTTTTATGGCGCACGAAGAAACCATTTTGAGTGGCGATTTTAATAGTGGTTTGTTAGACAAAAGCAAATACGATGCGCAAATTAAGGATATCATAAAAATCAGCATCGAAAACATATACCAATCCACCGAGGTTATCGATAAGGAAATCGCGGGTTACGGCGTCATAAACACCTTGCTAAACACCTATACAACCGCCGTAAACAACACGTTTCACAACACCGCCTCCAATTACGATACCCTCATTTTAAAAGGCCTGCAAAAAACCATTAAAACCAATACATCCAGTTTGTACCATCGCTTAATGGGCGTATGCTATCACGTGTCGCTGCTTTCGGATAGCAAAGCCATTCTCGATTATAAAAAAATTAAAGGTATAGAATTTTAAGCCCATAATTTGGGCGTTACCACAACCCTTCGATTGCGCTCAGGGCAAGTGGTCGGGCTTTCACTACTCAATCCCTACTGCGTCGGGGATTTCAAACATTTAGCCTGCGGTAAGCGCAGTCTAACCGTTCAATCCCTAACGCGCTTTTTTGCTAATGTGTAATATAAGCATGAGCGCTCTCGTATATTTGCTTAATTTTGTCAAAATAATTAATAGTAATAAGAAATAGTAAATTACCTGTGGGAAGTAAAAACAAACTTAAACGCTTTAAAGAAAACGAAACCTTCAAAAATGTTTTCCAACCCAAACGGGACGAATTGGTTAATTCAAATTTCAATTTAAAAGGAAATTGGAGAACAACAGTCTTTAAAAACGATAATCCATTAATTTTAGAATTAGGTTGCGGAAAAGGCGAATATAGCGTCGCTTTGGCCCAAAAATATCCCAACAAAAACTTTATTGGCATCGATATAAAAGGTGCGCGTTTTTGGAGAGGCGCAAAAACGGCCATTGAAGAAAAAATAGATAATGTTGCCTTTCTTCGCACGCAAATCGAACTTATAGATTATGCCTTTGCCGAAAACGAAGTGGACGAAATTTGGATAACCTTCCCCGATCCGCAAATAAAATACAAGCGCACCAAACACCGCATGACCAACACCGAGTTTTTAAAGCGCTACAAGCAAATATTAAAACCAGAAGGCGTGGTAAACCTAAAAACCGATAGCGAATTCATGCACGGTTACACCCTTGGTTTATTGCATGGCGCTGGGCACGAAGTGCTTTACGCAAACCATAATGTTTACAAACAAGAAGGCAGTCCAGAGGAGGTAACAAGCATTCAAACTTTTTACGAATCGCAATATTTAGAGCAAAACAAACCAATTACGTATATTAGGTTTAAAATTAACGGTTAGTGGATATTACTTTTATCTTTTTTTTAGGGTTAATTATAGCGTTGGTTGGCGTAATTCCGCCAGGGTTGTTAAATATGACAGCCGCTAAAATAAGCCTAAAAGAAGGGCACTCCAGAGGTATTGTGTTTTCCATCGGGGTTTGCGTTATTGTTACGGCCCAAACTTATATCGCCGCTATTTTTGCACGGTATTTAAGTAACCACCCCGAAGTTATCGATGTGTTGCAACGGGTTGCATTTGTTATTTTTGTTCTTATAACCGTGTATTATCTGTTTATTGCCAAAACACAACCCAAAAAACAAGCATCGCCCAAAATAAGAAGCAAGCACAGTCGTTTTTTTCACGGGGTGTTTTTGTCGGCAATCAATGTGTTTCCAATTCCGTATCAAGCGTATATGACCATTACTTTGGCATCGGTTGGCTGGTTGGATTTTGATAAAATAAGTATTATTTCGTACGTTGCCGGCGCCACCACGGGAACCTTTGTAATGCTGTATATGTATATTTTCTTTTTCGATAAAATAAAGGAAAAGTCTGTTACCTCTCAAAAAAGCATGAATCTTATTATTGGAGGTATAACTGGGGTAATTTCCATAGTAACGCTAATAAATATCATAAAAGAGTTGTAGTGATGAAACCAGAAACTTTAAATTTCTTCGATAAAGTTTACGAAGTCGCTCGATTGATTCCCTACGGAAAAGTAACCAGCTACGGAGCCATAGCGAATTATTTGGGTGCAGCAAAAAGTGCGCGAATGGTGGGTTATGCCATGAATGGTTCGCATGGTAAAGATGTGCCGGCGCACCGTGTTGTAAACCGTAAAGGCTTGTTAACGGGAAAACATCATTTTGATGGCACCAACCTCATGCAGCAACTTCTGGAGAGCGAAGACATTGAGGTTGTTGACAACCAAATCCAAGATTTTGAATCTGTTTTTTGGGATCCTGCAAAGGAACTTTAGCATCATTCTGTATTTGCTTGTACTTAACTTGTTTCAGTATTTCGGAATCCCATCATAAAAATGTGGTATCAAATTTATCGCCTTTCCAATAATTAAAGGTCTTTTTATTAATCGCTATTTTCTTTAAAAATTCACGAGCAACCAATTCTTCAATATCGGTTCTGGCAGTTTGATTGGTAATGTTAAAGGTGTTTTCAATTTCTTTTACAGTAAAAAAACGATTGTTGTCATCTTCAATTTTTTGAAGAATAATGGCTTGTCGCTCGTTTATACCATCTAGTTTTAAATATTTTGAAAGTTTCGATTGCTCTTTCTTTTTCTTAGCGACGTAAGTTTTTAATTCCTCAAAAGCGCGCATTAATACTTTTACTTGATAATGAATAAAATAGGTGACATCCATATCATCAATTTCTGTATATAAATAGGCTTTTTCATATTGTGTTTTGGTTTTCATAATCACTCTTGAAATAGATAAATATTCCGTTAACCAATAGCCGTTTTTTAATAAATACCAATAAAAAATAGCACGCGCTGTTCTTCCGTTGCCATCAACAAATGGGTGAATGTAACCCATTAAAAAATGTAGAATACTCGCCTTTACAATGGGATGAATAAAATCTTCTTTTGGGTTGTTATTAAAAAATTCACAAAACGATTGCATCAAAGCATCAAGTTCTTCAAATTTTGGCGGCGTATGAACAATTTCTCCAGTTATTTCATTCATCACATGAACTTCGTTGGTGTTTCTAAAAACGCCAACGTTTTCAGCTTCTAAAGTGTTTTCGGTAACTAAACGATGAATATCATATAATTTTTCAATAGAAATATTATCATCTTGATATTCGCTTATATATTGAATGGTTTTATAGTTATTCAATATCATTTGCTCAGATTTGTTTTTAGGCTTTTTATTTTTACGTAACATGTCTTTAGCCTTAACCCGCGTGGTCGTTGCGCCTTCAATCATAGAAGAAAAAATGGATTCTTCCATTAAAGCATTATTGAGATAGCTTTGTTTATCTAAATCTGAAAGCAGTTTTTCTTTTTGTAAACCTGCACCGAAATTCGTGTCTAAATAATGTAGTTTTTGAGTTAGAAATTGATTAATATTATAATTTAACCATATAGTTTCATTTAGTTTTTTTGATTTAAGTGTAATACTTTTTAAGTTGAGGTATCTTTTAGTTTTTAAATTTTCCCAAACTTGTTCTGGAGTTATGTGGTTGTATTTTAAATATTTAATTTTATCCCAATACAAATATTCATTTTCAATTTTACTAAAAACTTCAGTATTTAAACTTCGAGGAATATTTAAAAATCCTTGCTTTAGTATTGTTTCTGAATCTATTTTAAAATCTGGTGCTTTCTCAATCATAATTAACTAATATTTCCTAATTTCTGTAAAATTTACAAATATTATCAAATATACAAAATATATAATTATTTCCTAATTTTTCAAAAATTTACAAATAATCACAAATTGCGTCTCGTATAAACACACCCAAATAACACAAAAATCATTTCAATAAAACCGCTTTAAAATCTAAACAATTCACTGTATATTTGTACTTTAGAATAAATCTAAATTGAAAGCTGTGAAATTAAACAAACAAGATATATTAAAAGCGCTCGAATCCATTACCGTTCCTGGTGAAGGCATGAATATGGTGGAGAGCAAAGCCGTAAAAAACGTCATCACTTTTGGTGATGAAGTTATCGTAGACATTACCATTGCAAACCCGAGTTTGCAGGCCAAAAAACGTGTTGAGGTCGATATCCTAAAAACCATTCACGAAAAAGTTTACGAAAAAGCTAAAATTACCGTAAACGTAAAAGTGGATGTGCCCGTAAAACCAAAAGCGAACGTTATAAAAGGTGCTGCGGTGCCTGGTTTAAGAAATATTATAGCCATTGCTTCCGGAAAAGGAGGCGTTGGAAAATCTACCGTTACGGCAAATTTAGCGGTGACTTTAGCCAAAATGGGCTTTAAAGTTGGGGTATTGGATGCCGATATTTACGGGCCATCAATTCCTATTATGTTTGATGTTGAAGCAGAACGTCCTTTGGCAGTGAATATTAATGGAAAATCTAAAATGAAACCTGTTGAGAATTACGGTGTCAAAGTATTGTCGATTGGCTTTTTTACCAAACCCGACCAAGCAGTTGTTTGGCGCGGGCCAATGGCGGCGAAAGCGTTAAATCAAATGATTTTTGATGCGCATTGGGGCGAACTCGATTTTATGCTAATTGATTTACCACCGGGAACCGGAGATATTCATTTAAGTATCATGCAATCGCTACCAATCACTGGTGCAGTTGTAGTTAGTACGCCGCAAAATGTAGCCTTGGCCGATGCTAAAAAAGGTGTGGCCATGTTTCAACAGGAAAGCATAAATGTGCCGGTTTTAGGTATTATTGAAAATATGGCTTACTTTACGCCAGCTGAACTACCGGATAACAAATATTATATTTTCGGAAAAGAAGGAGCCAAACATCTTTCAGAAGATTTAAAGGTGCCATTTTTAGGCGAATTGCCTTTGGTACAAAGTATTCGGGAAGCAGGCGATGTTGGTCGTCCAGCAGCTTTACAAACGGCAACCCCATTAGAGCAAGCTTTTGAAAAGTTAACTCAAAATGTAGTTCAAGAAGTGGTAAGGCGAAATGACGATTTGCCACCAACCGAGGCTATAAAAATTACAACAATGGCTGGATGTTCAGCAGTTAAAAAATAGGTTATGACATCAGAAGAACTTAAGTTAAATGTAGAAAAAGCACTGGAGGAGATTCGTCCGTTTTTGCAAAGCGATGGTGGCGATATTTCGTTGTTGTCCATCGAAGAAGACAACACCTTGGTTAAGGTTCAGTTGCAAGGTGCTTGTGTGGGCTGTAGTGTAAATCAAATGACACTTAAATCTGGTGTAGAAATGACTATTAAAAAACATGCGCCACAAATTAAGCAGGTTATAAATGTTGAAGCCTAATCAATTTTCATAAAAATTTATTAAAAAGTTAAAATAGGGGATGCTTTATAAACATGCCCTATGGTATTGAAATTACATCATGGAACAGGACATAAATATAAAAATAACAGATAGAGATGGCGTTACGCACGAGGTTGTTGCCCCAACCGATATGGCCATGAACCTTATGGAAGTGGTTAGGTCTTACGAGCTTGCACCAGAAGGCACCATTGGTGTTTGTGGTGGTATGGCTATGTGCGCGTCCTGCCAATGTTATGTTATTTCAGAACATGAGCTTCCCGAAATGTCAGATGATGAGGAAGCGATGCTTTCTGAAGCTTTTGATGTTAAAGACAATAGCCGTTTGGGGTGCCAAATACAAATGACACCAGACATGGAAGGGTTGGTCGTGGAGCTGGCTCCGGAGAGTTAATTTTTACCCGATAGTAGAGATTTCATTATTTCAAGGTTTTTTAATCTCATTCTTTATAAATATAGCGTTGGCTTATTCTTAGGGCAATTCACTGGCCTTATAAATAGCATTTAAAAGACTGTTTTTTTCTTTTACGTCCTGCCCAAGCTGCCAAAACATAATACCACCTAATTTTTCTTTTTTGGCATATTTTGTTTTAAGTTTTACCGATACCGTATCATCAAAAGTAATAAAAATGCTATCAGTCGCATTGAATAAATATGGTGCTTTGGCCACAGCATCCCAATGCCTTTTATAATTTTTGTCGCTTTCGTATTTTTCTCTAATATCTTTGTAAACAATGGTAGCATAGGCTCCTTTATTGGCTTGATACAGTCCATTGTTAATTGAAGCAACGCCTTTCCAAGCTTTACCGTAAAAAGCCGCACCAATTACAATTTGCTCGCGCTTTACGCCTTCTGAAATACAATAATCAACTATCATTTCGGTTGAATTCGGCTCGTATTCCGTATTATATTTAGTACTTCTTTTTTTCATTTCTTCATAAAAATCTGAAACTAAAGAATCTTTTAAGTGTTCCGTTTTAATCCAGCCCAATGGAGTGTGATGCCCTGTAAATGGGGCGTTTCCACTAACTTGATCGTAAGTCATGATATTCATAAAATCAACATGTTTCATAACTTCAACAAGCTCAATATTATCGTAATACCGTTTCCAACCCGCCGATGCAAAGGTTAGGGTTTGTGTTCTGTCTAAAGTATTTAATGCTTCCCGGAGTTCTTTCATTAAAAGTGTAAAATTTTGCTTGTCTTCCGGTCGTGCTTTAGTGTTGGCGGCAGGAATTCCAGGGTATTCCCAATCTATATCTAAACCATCTAAACTATATTTTTTATTAAAACGAACAACGCTTTCCACAAATTTACGCCTGTTTTCCGGGGTATGTGCCATATCCGAAAATCCTTTAGAACCCCAGCCGCCACAAGCAATCATCACTTTAAGGTTGGGATGATTTTTTCTTTGCTCTACTAATTGATGCAGTTTTTTGCCATACGAATCGTTGTTAAATTTCATCTCGTTATCAATCACCTTAGTGAACGAAAAAATAATGTGGGTGAGCTGATTTAATGGTAAATTTTCAGGGTTGTAATCTTTTTCGGGAACATAATATGCCATTACAGCAATGGTTTTTTCGGTTTGGTTTTCATCTAAAACGGAGTTGGTATTTAGAGAAAAAGTGATTAGTGAAAAAATAAAGACGAGACCATATTTTAATAAATTCATAGCTTTAGTTTTTATAAGATTGATTCTGTTTTATAGTCAATTAATCTTTTTGGGCCTTCGAGCAAGACCCTTACAATTTGAAGTGTGCCGTCTTCTTTTGTGGCAATTTGCCACTTAATTAATGAAATTTCACCATGTTCAATTTCAATGCCCGTAATACTTCGCGGATGCACACAGCTCCCATCGTTAAAAAAAGCAATATCTCCGGGTTCGGGAAAACGCGGTCTGTGGGTATGCCCAACAATGGTTAGCAAGTTGTTGTTTTCTGCAATCCATTTTTTTGTTCTGCGCTCTACTTTAATCAGTTCGGTATAGTTTTTTGCGGGACTTGTAGGGTCGGCAATTCCCATAACATTTAAGGGCTTCCACAGCACCCGAACCATAAATCGGCTCCATTTCCAAAATAAATAATTCCACCAATCGGCTTGATGGCCGTGGGTTAAAAATAATTCCTGTCCAGTTCTTGAATGTTTTAAAACGATACCTTCATGATACCTTATGTCGCCAAAAAGCTCTACATCTTCTCCAACTTTTGGGTCAAAATAAGTTGATAAATGCTTTTTTACGTATTCCGGATTTCTGTAAACCATGTCGTGGTTTCCCCAAATCATGTGTAATCGATTGGCTTTATGAAACAGTTTCATAAGCATATACACGTTTTTATGAGCGTTTAAAATAGCTTTGAACGATATGTTTTCCCAAAGTTCGTCGCCGTCACCAATTTCACAATATTGAAAACCCTCGGCATAATAGTGTTTTAACGCATGAAAATAAATATTTCTGTTATTGGCAAAATCGTCTGCAAAGCTATTGTCACCACGGTGGCAATCGCTAAAAAGAATAAACTTGCTATCGTCATCAAAATCAATGACTTTAGCACTTGCGTACGCGTTATCTAATCTTTTTTTAGATGAAAACATAAAAGTAAATGTAAACAAATTTCAATAAAAAAATGCTTCCCAATTTATGAGAAGCATTTTTATGATTCTTAAAAATGAATTACCCACAAGAGTGAGCTGCCAAATATCGCTTAGCGATTATTTAAACGCGTTAAGTCCTGTAATGTCTAAACCGGTAATTAATAAATGAATATCGTGTGTGCCTTCGTAAGTAATCACACTTTCTAAATTCATGGAATGGCGCATAATGGAATACTCGCCGGTAATGCCCATTCCGCCTAACATTTGTCTGGCTTCGCGGGCAATGTTAATAGCCATATCCACATTGTTGCGTTTCGCCATCGATATTTGTGCTGATGTGGCTTTATCCTCATTTCGCAGCACACCAAGTCTCCAAGTTAAAAGTTGGGCTTTGGTGATTTCTGTAATCATTTCAGCTAATTTTTTTTGTTGCAGTTGAAATTGCCCAATGGGTTTCCCAAACTGGATGCGTTCTTTGCTGTACCTTAAAGCCGTATCGTAACAGTCCATGGCAGCACCAATAGCGCCCCAGGCAATGCCGTAGCGAGCCGAATCCAAACAACCAAGTGGTGCGCCCAGACCAGATTTGTTAGGTAATAAATTTTCTTTTGGCACTTTAACATTATCGAAAATAAGCTCGCCCGTGGCACTCGCACGAAGCGACCATTTATTATGGGTTTCAGGCGTTGAAAAACCTTCCATCCCACGCTCGACAATTAATCCGTGAATCCTGCCTTCTTCGTTTTTTGCCCAAACCACGGCAATTTCTGCAAAAGGCGCATTGCTAATCCACATTTTGGCTCCGTTTAAAAGATAGTGGTCGCCCATATCCTTAAAGTTGGTAACCATACCGCTTGGGTTACTGCCATGGTCGGGTTCGGTTAAACCGAAACAGCCAATCCATTCGCCACTAGCCAGTTTTGGTAAGTATTTTTTACGCTGCACTTCGTTGCCGTATTTCCAAATAGGATACATTACCAAAGAGGATTGCACCGACGCCGTACTGCGCACACCAGAATCACCGCGTTCAATTTCCTGCATAATCAATCCATAAGAAATTTGGTCTAATCCAGCACCGCCATATTCTTCGGGAATATAGGGGCCAAAAGCCCCAATTTCCGCCAATCCGTTTACGATTTGGTTTGGGAATTCCGCTTTTTGGGCATACTCTTCAATTATTGGAGACACATCGCGTTTTACCCATTCTCTAGCGGCATCACGCACTAGTTTGTGTTCTTCGGTTAAAAGCTCGTCTAAGTTGTAATAATCTGGAGCTTCAAATAAATCTGGCTTCATTTTAGATTCGTTTTTATGTTAAAAAAAGCAGCCCATTAATATATCTTAACTACGGTTCGCTTTTTTTTAATATTTTATCATTTTAAGTCCTCAAATTTAACTAATCCATATTGAATGGGTTACATTTTTATGTAGAAATCTTTTGTTAAATTGATGTATTCTTTGGTGTATTGATGTCTCTCGGTTTCAATAATTAATGCGTCTGTTTTTATAGCGCTTTCGCGGAAAGAAAACTCGATTAAACTACGTTTGATTTCAGAATTTGGGTGACCTTTTACGTGCAATAAATTATTGGGGAAAAGATGGGCTCTTGAAGCTAATTCAATAAGTTTTGATTCTTCTTTAAAAGGAATAATTACAGAGAAGGTGCCATGTTCTGAGAGTAATTTTGAAACGCTATCAACAAGGTGCTCAAACGGCATAGCATCGGTAAATCGGGCTAAATCACGTGCTTTTTTTTCTGTTTTGTAATCTTCAGAATAGAATGGCGGATTGGATACTATTACATCGTATTTATCTTCAATTTCTTCTGTAAAAGCTTCCAGTGAGGCGTGGTAACAAAACAATCGGTCTCCCCACGGAGATGCTTCAAAATTATCAACACATTGTTCGTAGGCGTTATCGTCAATTTCAATGGCATCAATCAATTCAGCGTTGCTGCGTTGTGCCAGCATAAGTGAGATAACACCGGTGCCGGCGCCAATATCTAAAACAGAAAACGGATTGTTTTTTAATGAACACCAAGTACCGAGCAACACGCTATCTGTACCAATTTTCATGGCGCATCGGTCTTGGTTGATAGTGAATTGTTTGAATTTGAAGGGTTTATTCATGGCTGTCATCCTGAACTTGTTTCAGGATCTCATAATTATAAGATGTGATGCTGAAATAAATTCAGCATGACGTTACGTTTACTACAGATACAAATCAATCAACCCCTCAGGGGTTTCAACAAGAATCGTTTTGTTTTCTCGATCAACTTTTAAAATAAACTCATCATTCATTGGTATTAATATTTCAATACCATCCCTGTCAATTTCAAAAAGCGACTGCGCTGTAGAATCATTAATGCTCGTTAACTTACCAACTTTACCATAGTTTTTATCTTCAATGGCAAACCCAATAACTTCGTGAAAATAAAACTTGTCGCCTTCTAGTTTCGGCAATAGGTCGAGCGGTAAATACAAATGGCTTTTCATAATGGCATCTGCATCGGCTTCGGTATCTACATCTTCAAATTTAATACGCAACAATTCAGATTTGTGTAGCTGTGAGCTTTCCACAAAAAAAGGAATTAGGTTGTTTTTAAGCTCTAAAAAAATGGTGTCTAAATGTTCGTAAATTTCAGGCTGATCGGTATCTAGTTTTGCTAAAACCTCGCCTTTAAAACTGTACTTTTTTACAATTTTACCTAAATAAAAACAGTCTTCTTTTGTCATTGAAAAGGCATTTTTTGTTATTCCCGCGAAGGCGGCAATCTATTTCAAGTTTATTCAAAGTTAATGAGATTCCCATCTTTATGGGAATTATTTAACCAAACTTTTAAAAGTGTGGTTAAATAAAAAACTCCGATAGAAGCTATCGGAGTTTAAAAGTATAAAAATAAAAGTTTTTATTCTTCTTCGTTTGAAGCTTCGGCCTCAACAGCAGGAGCAGCATCTTCAGCTACTTCTTCTTCAACAACAGGAGCAGCCGCAGCTATTCTTGCTTCGTTAACCGCTTTTTCAGCAGCTAATGCATCCGCTTTCGCTTTCGCTTCTGCTTCAGATAAACCATCAGTTTTAGCTTGTACTTTTCCAGCTTTTTCTTCTAACCAAGCTGTGAATTTTGCTTCTGCTTGCTCTTCGGTTAAAGCTCCTTTTTTAACACCACCTGCAAGGTGATTTTTTAGTAAAGCACCTTTGTAAGATAATAGGTTTTTAGCGGTGTCAGTTGGTTGTGCACCATTCTGTAACCATTTTACAGCACCATCAACATCTAATTCAACAGTTGCTGGATTTGTGTTTGGGTTGTAAGCACCTAATTTTTCCAAGTATTTACCATCTCTTTTTGAACGTGAGTCTGCTGCTACGATCCAATAGTAAGGTTTTCCTTTTTTACCGTGTCTTTGTAATCTAATTTTTACTGGCATAATAATTAATTATTTGAGGTTCTCGACCTCGGTTATTAATGAGGGCGCAAAGATACGTAAAAAGTTAAAAGTTAGAAGTAATAAATTAAAAGTTTTTTTAAAACTATTTGCACGAGGGAATTTAGGATAAAAACAGCAAACTTTTTAAAACAGCAAACAAACGGGTGTGGGCAATGGAACTTCGTTCAAAAATGAGAGGAATCCGGTTTGGGTATTCACTTTAAAAACAGAAATATTATTGCTTTTTTGATTAGCCACCAACAAGAATTTACCCGATGGATCTATAGCAAAGTTTCGTGGCCAATCGCCATGAACACTCATGTTTTGGATTTTAGTGAGTTTGCCGGAAGTAGTATCACGCTTAAAAACAACCATGGAATTTTCACCGCGATTTGAACCATATAAAAATTGCTCGTCTTTGGATAAATGGATATCGGCACAGTAGCTTTTTCCTTTAAAATCATCATCTAAAGTTGAAAGCGTTTCAATAAATTCAAACCCATTTTCTGTTTTTTTAGCTGACGTAATCGTGCTGGAAAGTTCGTTTATTATGTAAATGAATTTCCCATCTTTTGTCAACGAAAAATGTCTGGGGCCAGAACTGTCTTCCAGTTTTACAATTGAAGGAGTAATCAGTTTATAGTTATTGTTGGCTAAGCGATAATTAAAAACGGCATTGCGCCCTAAATCCGAAACCAATAAATCATCTTTAAAAAATTGAGCTGAATGTGCGTGTGAAGCAATGCTATCGGTTTTATGGTTTAAAACCTGAAATGCTTCATTTAAAGCGCCATCATTTTTAATATTATGTAACGAAAAATTGCCGCCGGTATAATTTGAAACAACGGCTTTATCGCCTTGTTCGTTAATTGCAACATGGCAAGGGTGCGCCCCTTTTGTACTCACTTTATTTATGAATGTTAGGGTTTTGTCGTCTTCCACTTTAAAAGCCGAAACACTGCCATTTTCATTTTCATTAACGGCATATAAATAATTTTTATCGGGTGAATAAGTTATAAATGAAGGGTTCTCTGAACTTGTTGCCAATTGTTTATTGGTCAATGCGCCAGTTTCAGAATTAAACTCAAATTGATAGATGCCTTCGCTTTCACCATTTGTGTAGGTGCCAACATATAAAGTGGTGTTTGGATTGGTACAGTTAAAAAGGATAGCGGTTAGCACAAATACTAATAATTTTGATTTCATAAGAAAATATTAATCCTCTAAAGTAGTTTATTTTATCGAAATGCAAATATGAAATTTTGTTTACAAGTGTTTATAACTTCACTTTAAAAAAGTATAAATTCTATGTATTTTTATAGGCTAAGTTTTGTTTTTTCTAAACGACTTAAACACAACCATCTAAACTTCAAGAATGTACTTAATTTTCGATACCGAAACCACAGGATTGCCAAAACGTTGGGACGCGCCCATTACAGATACTGATAATTGGCCAAGGTGTATTCAAATTGCATGGCAATTGCACGATGCTATGGGGAACTGTATCGATCATCAAGATTATTTGGTGCAACCGGATGGATTTAACATCCCTTATGATGCCGAAAAAATCCATGGTATTTCTACCGAATTGGCACAGGAACAAGGTGTGCCTTTAGCTGAGGTTTTAGAAAAATTCAATGAAGCTTTGGGTAAAACCAAATTCGTGGTTGGGCAAAACGTTAAGTTCGATTTAAATATAATGGGCGCCGAATTTGTACGTGGCGATGTGGTAAACCCATTACAGGAATTACCCGTTTTAGATACTTGTACCGAGCACACCGCGCAATTGTGCCAAATCCCCGGCGGGCGTTATGGTAAATTTAAATTACCAACCTTAACCGAACTTCACGAATTTTTATTTAATAAACCTTTTGCCGAAGCCCACAACGCTACTGCCGATGTTGAGGCGACCACACGCTGTTTTTTCGAATTGATTCGATTGGGAGAATATACCAAAGAACAATTGGATGTTCAGCCCGATTATTTTCAAAAATTCTCGGAAGCCAATCCGCGAACCATTCAACTTATTGGTTTAAAGCACATCAATCTAAAAAAGGAAAGTGCTAAGATTAATGTGCGTTTGCAAAAAGCACAGACCGCTGATATTTCTTCGGCAGAAATCAAACAAAACGTATCCGAATTAAAGGAAGTCGATTTTGTGCATTTGCACAATCATTCCCAATTTTCGGTATTGCAATCCACCATGAGCGTGTCCGATATTGTTGCCGCCGCCGCCGAATACAACATGCCCGCTGTGGCGTTAACAGACCACGCCAATATGATGGGCGCTTTTCACTTTGTGAATGCAGTAAATAGACATAATAGTGGTGTTAAGGCTAAAATTAAAGCCGCCAAAGAAACAGGCGAAACGGTTACCGCCAAAGAAATAAAACCCATTATAGGTTGCGAGTTTTTTGTTTGCGAAAACCATTTGGATAAAACCAGAAAAGATAATGGCTACCAAATCGTACTATTGGCCAAAAACAAAAACGGCTATCATAATTTGGCTAAATTATCGTCGCATGCTTTTGTTAATGGTTTTTATTATTTACCTCGAATCGATAAAAAACTCATTCAAGAATATAAAGAAGATTTAATTGTATTAACGGGGAATTTATACGGCGAAGTCCCAAGTAAAGTATTAAATATTGGCGAAAATCAAGCTGAAGAGGCTTTGCTGTGGTGGAAAAATGAGTTTGGAGATGATTTGTATGTCGAGCTAATGCGCCACAACCAAGAAGATGAAAATCGCGTTAACCCCGTATTAATTCAATTGGCAAAAAAGCACGATGTTAAGTTGGTGGCCTCCAACAACACCTATTACAGAAAGCAAGACGATGCCAATGCACACGATATTTTACTCTGTGTAAAAGATGGCGAAAAGCAAGCCACTCCCATTGGTCGCGGTCGTGGGTATCGTTACGGATTGCCAAATCAAGAGTACTATTTTAAGTCTTCTGACGAGATGAAAAATGCCTTTAAAGATGTGCCCGAGGCGATTACAAATATCCAAGAGGTGGTCGATAAAGTGGAGGCTTATCAATTGGCGCGCGATGTGTTGTTGCCAGCCTTCGATATTCCCGAGCAGTTTAAGCACGAAGACGATTTAAACGATGGCGGAAAACGTGGTGAAAACGCGTATTTACGTCATTTAACTTACGAAGGCGCGAAAAAACGCTATGGTGAAGATTTAACGGAAGAAATTAAAGAGCGACTCGATTTTGAGTTGAGCGTTATTGAAAACACAGGGTATCCCGGATATTTTTTAATTGTAGAGGATTTTATTCGCGAGGCCCGAAATATGGATGTGTCCGTTGGTCCTGGTCGTGGTTCGGCAGCAGGTTCGGTAGTGGCATATTGCCTTTGGATTACCAATATCGATCCGCTTAAATACGATTTACTTTTTGAGCGTTTCCTAAATCCAGACCGTATTAGTATGCCCGATATCGATATTGATTTTGATGATGAAGGCCGAAGTCGCGTGATGGATTACGTGATTGAAAAGTACGGAAGCAACCAAGTGGCGCAAATCATTACCTACGGTACCATGGCGGCAAAATCGTCTATTCGAGATACGGCGCGTGTGCTCGATTTGCCTTTGTTTGATGCCGATAGAATTGCAAAACTTATCCCGACCATGTCTAAGCTCGGAAAGATTTTTGGGTTGGACGAAAAGGAATTGGCTAAAAAATTCAGGGCTGAAGATCTGGAAAAAGTCAATCAACTTTTAAATATTTCTGAAGGTGAGGATTTGGAAGCCGAAACCGTAAATCTTGCCCGAACGCTTGAAGGTTCGGTGCGAAATACCGGAATTCATGCCTGTGGGGTTATCATCACTCCGGACGATATTACCAAGTTCGTGCCCGTTGCAACAGCAAAAGATTCCGATTTATATGTTACCCAATTTGATAACTCGGTGGTTGAAGATGCTGGTTTATTAAAAATGGATTTCTTGGGATTAAAAACGCTGACTTTAATTAAAGACACCGTTAAAATTGTAAAGGCAAAACACAATATTCAACTCGATCCGGACTCATTTCCTTTAGATGATGAAAAAACATATCAATTGTTCCAACGCGGGGAAACCGTTGGGGTATTCCAATACGAATCTCCCGGTATGCAAAAACATCTAAAAGATTTAAAGCCAACGGTTTTTGAAGATTTAATTGCTATGAATGCCCTGTATCGTCCCGGGCCTATGGAATATATTCCGAGTTTCGTTCGCAGAAAACATGGCGACGAAGCCATTGAGTACGATTTACCAGCGATGGAAGAATACCTCAAGGAAACATACGGAATCACCGTATACCAAGAGCAAGTGATGCTACTTTCGCAAAAACTGGCCGGATTTACCAAAGGTGAAGCCGATGTATTGCGTAAAGCCATGGGGAAAAAGCAAATTGCGGTTCTCGATAAAATGAAGCCTAAATTTATCGAGCAAGCCAGCGCAAACGGACACGATGCCAAAATTTTGGAAAAAGTTTGGAAAGACTGGGAAGCCTTTGCGAGTTACGCATTTAACAAATCGCACTCCACATGTTATGCGTGGATTGCTTATCAAACGGCTTACTTAAAAGCCCATTATCCTGCAGAATATATGGCTGCTGTGTTATCCAATAACATGAACGATATTAAGCAGGTCACCTTCTTTATGGAAGAGTGTAAACGTATGAAACTAAACGTGCTCGGACCCGATGTAAACGAAAGTTATTATAAGTTTTCGGTAAATCAAGATAATGCGGTGCGTTTTGGCATGGGCGCCATAAAAGGGGTTGGCCACGGTGCGGTGATGACCATTGTTGAAAACAGAAAAGAAGATGGCCATTATAAATCTATTTTCGATTTCGCAAAGCGGATTGATTTACGAGCAGCCAACAAAAAAGCATTTGAAAATCTAGCATTAGCAGGTGGTTTTGATAGTTTGGCCAACACCCACAGAGCGCAGTATTTCCATGATGATGGTGATGGCATTACGTTTCTTGAGAAAGCTATAAAGTATGCCCAAAAACACAAAGAGAACGAAAACTCTGCACAGGTAAGTTTGTTTGGAGAGGCGAGTGAAGTACAAATTGCCGAACCCGAAGTGCCACCATGCGAAGAATGGGGCACGATGGAAAAACTGAGTAAAGAGCGCGAAGTTGTTGGCGTCTATATTTCTGGGCATCCCTTAGACGATTTTAAGATCGAAATGAAAACCTTTTGCAACGGTACGGTTGCCATGTTTAATAATTTAGAGCCTTACGTGAACCGGGAAATTGTTTTTGGCGGTGTAGTAACCGATGTGCAGCACCGTGTGAGCAAACAGGGTAAAGGATGGGCGCTATTTACCATTGAAGATTATACCGATAGTTTTGAGTTCAGGATTTTTGGGGAAGAGTATTTAAAGTACAGACATTTTTTACTCAAAAACAGTTTTGTGTTTGTAAAAACTTTTGTGCGCGAAGGTTGGATGAATAAAGACACGGGAAAGAAAAGCGATCCAAGATTGCAGTTTAACAGTTTCCAGTTGTTGCACGATGTGATGGAAAATTATGCAAAAAAGCTGTCTATTCAAGTGGATATTAAAGACCTGAGTGAACAAAAAATTATGGCATTAAAAGAATTGATAAACATGCATCCGGGGAATCAAGCTCTTAATTTTTTAGTGTACGATACCAAAGAAAAAATTAAATTGACCATGCCCAGTAGAAAGCAAAAAGTAAAAGTGTGCCAAGAACTTTTGGGTGAATTGGAGGCGCATGATGTTAGGTTTAAATTGAATTAGAGTGAAAAACAGAAAATAACTTAATGATAATAGATAGTAAAATCATCGTTAAAAACTATAAATGTTTTGATTCGGATGTTGGGGGTGGTTTTAATAAAATAGTTCCTATTAATTTAATAATTGGCAAAAATAACTCGGGGAAGAGCAGTCTTATTGATTTAATACAATTTTTAATTGATGGGAACGAAATATTTATAAATACTGGAAGAGATTCAAAATCTGCTGAAGTTATAGTTGATTATATCTTAAATGAAAAAAGTGTTGTGAGAGCCTTTCCTGCAAATACAGGTGGAGGTGGGATACCAGGAAACCATCTTGAGTATGGTAGACAATTCATTGGTAAGAAATATACCTATAAGCTAATTGGTAAAGGGCAAAAGTCTTTCGTTAATATTGAAACTGATTTTGTTAGTAATGCATACAGTTATTTCAACCAATTAGCTAATATCATAGAGCTTCCATTTGCAGGCAAAGTATTTTGTAATATTTCTGCAGAAAGAGATATTATTCCTGAACTATCGGAAGACAAAATTATTTTTTCATCCAATGGTGCAGGCACCACTAATGCTATTCAAGGAATATTAAATAGAACAGATAAAGATAGCAGGTTGGTCGAAAAAACGCTATTAGATGAATTAAATAAAATAGTTAATCCTGATATTTTATTTACTCGAATTTTAGTTCAATTAGACAAAGGTTATTGGGAGTTGTTTTTTGAAGACAATAAACAGAAAAGAATATCACTTTCTAAGATGGGGAGTGGTGTTAAGACTGTTTTATTAGTTCTGTTAAATTTAGTTGTTAGACCAAAAATTGAGAATAAAAACCCTAGTTCATATGTTTTTGCATTTGAAGAATTAGAAAACAATCTACACCCGTCATTACAAAGAAGACTATACGATTATATTAAAAAGTACTCTAAGAAACATTCTGCGTATTTTTTTCTTACTACTCATTCTAATGTAGTGATTGATTCTTTTGGGACTGATGAAAATTCACAATTAATACATGTTTCAAATGATGGAGATAAATCAACATGTAAAACCATCTTATCATATAATGATGCAAAACAAATTTTAAATGATTTAGGCATAAAAGCAAGTGATATTTTGCAAAGTAATGGAGTTATTTGGGTTGAAGGTCCAAGTGACAGGAATTTTATAAATAAATGGATAGAAATTTTAAATCCAGAACTTAAGGAAGGGTTACATTATGTTATAATGTTTTATGGTGGAAAATTATTATCCAATTTATCTTTTGATTTTGAGTGGTTAAAAAAAGAAGTTATACCATTATTGAAGATAAATCGTAACGCTTATGTTGTAATTGATAGAGATGGTAAAAATATTAACGCTAAGCTAAACGAAACAAAAATCAGAATTCAAGAAGAAATTGGAGAAGAAAGGTGCTGGATTACAAAAGGTCGAGAAATTGAAAATTATTTATCTGATGCAACTTTAACTAATTGGTTTAGAAACAAACATAAAGTTAAGGTAGAAATAATTAATAAAAAAGATATTAAACTAGAGGATAACATATTAAATACGGATACTAAGGTTAAATTTAAATACAATCTTAATAAGACAATTCATTCATCTGAGATTGTTGAATTTATAGATGAAAGTTCTTTGGATGTTCTTGATTTGAAGCAAAATTTGAATCAATTAATAGAAGCAATAATGACTTGGAATGAGTAATCTGATTTATCAAACCTTATTTTCAAACTCCTCACAATCAATCCGAATTTCAGAATTCAACAATTCCTTTTCCAATAAATTGCAATAATGTTGATTGTTGTTTTTTTGATAGAACTTGCAAGCATAACACGTGCGTTGCACCGTTAAAACACCTATTCGATTTAATTTATAAATGAGTTTGCTGAGCGTGTTGAAGGTGGATTCTAAATCGGCATCACTAATACCGTTTAATTGATTTTTTAAAGGTTGCGCAAAATTCTCGGTTTCTAAAATTATGGTTTTACCAGAATCTGTTAATTGTACCGCGTAGCTTCTACTATCGGAAGTGGAGAACACTTTTTCAATCAACCCTTTATTTACCAAAACCTTTACAGCATCACTAATTGTGGGTTTTGTAACGTTGAATTCTTTGGCCAAATGGCTCACATTACAAAACTCAATTTTGTGATAATTTATAAAAATGAGTATTTGAATTTGAATTGGGCTCAAACCTAAAAGCTTTGCCTTTTCCCAAAGCAATACTTTAAAGGCTTCGGAAATGCGCTCTAAACCAGCAACGATTTTGCTGGAAACATCAGAGATTTGCTGATTGGGATTAAAAATACTATCGCTCATAATAAAATGCCTGCCAATATTAGGTTGACAGGCAAAGTTAGTAATCCTAATTAAGTTAGTTGCAATTTTCCATTTCAATAATCGAAAATCCTTTGCTTTGGATGTCTTTTATAACGGCATCCGTAGCCTGTTCAATATGACAAAAATTACAGATTTTAGACGAGATGCTTTCAGTTTTAAAAGCTTTACTTTTTAAATAACTTGTACCGTAATTTAAAATGGTTTGCTCATCTTGTAAGCTGTTTGGCACCAGAATATCAAAATGCATTAACTTACCGTCGTCTCTTTTTACATAGGTATCCCAAACTGAAACTTTCATATTAACTTTTTTTAGATTTCCAATAGTTATTTGCTTTGGCAACGGTTTGATAATTTATAGCAACGACTTGCGATGCCGCTATTAAAAATTGGGCGTTATCCTCGTAAGCTTTTCTTCCGCTTTTTAGTTTTTCCATATCAGGTTGTGTGTATTTTACACCCATTCTCGACATTTTTATAGCAAGTTCAAACCCGTCTTGAGGTGTTTTTGTTATTAAAGTTGTTAACCAAATATCCATTTATTTTACTTTATAAGGTAATGATAAATCGCCACTCGCCACACTATACACCTCGTAAACGCCAAGCATGGGCGTATTTTCTATACTGGTGTTCACTTTCATGAAAGCCGTAACAGCATCAAAGGAAAAATCGGTTTTGTTATTGATTCTATAATCTGGAACAATTACTTTAATGGTGTTTGCTTTTGTAACAACAGGATACCCCGGAGAATCCATATACATGGGCATGCCTGGGTTTGTGGGCGGTAAAACCACAGACTCATCGTCTTTTTTAAATTGCTTCACCGAAAGTCCGCCTTTTACGCGTTTGTCTTCAACCAAAATCACCCAATGCGGATGCCATATTACACCGTCGTTGTCGTAAATAGCATCTGAGTTTTCATCCCAAAGTGGGGTGTCATCAAAGTCTGGATGAGAGGTAAGGGCAAGCGCAACAATACCTTCGGTTGCGTTAAAACCTACGTCTGTTGGCTTTAAATTTGTTGGGAATACATAGCCTAAAACGGGAGCGCCATCTAATTGGCCTGCTTTTTTAGGTGTTGTTTCGCCAGCATTACCTTTTACTGCAATTTCCCAAACGGTAATGTTTAAATCTGAATCGTGGGTAACATGCGTAGAGGTAATTGCGAAATTGTCGCTTTGGTATTGATGGTCTTGCCCTTGGATATTTGCTGTGTATAGAAACACAGCTGCTATTAATAATACTATTGATTTCATGCGTTTATTTTTATTGTTTTTTTAATTGTCACATGCGACATCCATTTAATCATTTCCTTGGGTATCAAGTTTTAGTTACGGATGTTTCATACATTTGATAGGTTTAAAAATTAGGATTCCTAACCAAATAGGTTAAAAAAATTAACCTTTTACCGCTTCCATTGAAGCGCCAAAGTTAATGTGAAGTACATTTCCGTTTGGTGTTACCAACGCTGGAACCGATTTTACACCAGCCTTTTCAGCTTCTGAAATTCTTGAACTGTCTTCGCCAAAATGTACAATGTCTACATTTTCTGCTCCTATTAAATTAACAATGTCGTGTTCTGCGCTTACACATACAGGGCATCCTGCGTGATAAAAAATTGATTTACTCATAATATTTGGTTTTAAAGATTTATTAGGATGTAAATATAGTTAGGATTCCTAACTAAATAAAATATTTTAACATTTATTTTTAATTTTAGTGCGATTCTGAGCTTTTTCATTAGAAAGAAAACGGGAACCTGTTTGTCGAATGCTTTAGGTTTTTAACGTACAATTAAAAGATTGCCACACTTCAACTGCGCTTAGTGCAGGCTATCTTCGTCCTTACAATTGCGGTATCAATTATACCTTATTATCTAAGTAGTCGCCTAAATCACTCAATTTATCATCCCAGAATTGCTCGTAAAACTTCAACCATTTATTGACTTTTTGAAGCTCTTTGGGGTTGGCGTTACAAAAGCGTTCCCGACCTTCGGTTTCAATGTAAACCAATCCTGCGTCCTCTAAAGTTTTAATGTGCTTGGTAACCCCTTGCCTTGTTATTTCAAATTGATTTGAGATTTGGGTAATAGACAGTGCTGAGGTAGCAAATACCAAGGCATGAAAAATATCACGCCTTGTGGGATCTGCTATAGCTTTAAAAAGTTTGGTGATTTTATCCTGCATTAACCTCTTGTTTTAAATAAGTGGTTAATCCGGACATACAATTATCCCATCCGCCGTTAAAGCTTTCAAACATGGCAATGGCGGTTTCGCCCGGGTAATTCGAAATATTGGAATGCTCTAATGTTAGCTTTGTGCCGTTTTGGGTGGCTTCCAATTCCCATTTTACGGTGGTCTCGACTTTGGTGTCGCCAACTATCCAAGTATATATTAACACATACGGATTTGCTTTTTTTACTTCGCCACTTATAATCGTGCAACCTTTTTCGTTTGGCGGCGATGTAAAGGTGTATTGGTATCCGGGTTCGGCTTTAAAATCGGCCGGGATAAACCAGGTTGATATTTCTTCGGCTTTTGTAATGGCATTCCAAACCACATCGATATTGTGATTTAGCATGGTTTCTTTTTTAATAACATCATTCATAATTGTTTGTTTTTTGATTAATATGCAACTTTGTGGTTGCTAAATTATGATAAATATTTTTAATATGCAACTTTTTGGTTGCGTAAATGAATTTTAAAATGGCGTTCGGTATTGCGCAAGGGATAGTAGCGGCATCCTTTTTTGCCATTAAAGCAAAAAAGATATAGCGGATAGCCCGACCTCCCGATAGTTATCGGGAGTGGTTGCGCCCTAAAAAAATTGAAATAACCTAAACCAATATGGTTATAAATAAAACAAATTGTTGGTTTGTAAGCTATAGAGAATATTTTGACTAAATTTGTAAATAAATTAAAAAGTAAAACCTATTAAAATATAAAATTATGGCATTAGAAATAACAGATGCGACGTTTGAAGAAACAGTTTTAAAAAGCGATAAGCCCGTACTAGTTGACTTTTGGGCAGCGTGGTGCGGACCATGTAGAATGGTTGGGCCGGTTATTGAAGAAATTAGCGGCGAATACGAAGGTAAAGCTGTTGTAGGTAAGGTTGATGTTGATGCAAATCAGGAATTTGCCGCAAAATACGGTGTACGTAACATCCCTACGGTATTGGTTTTCCAAAACGGAGAAGTTGTTGGAAGACAAGTTGGTGTAGCACCTAAAAATGCCTATACTGATGCTATTGATGCGCTTTTGTAACAGATAATTAAAAAGAAAAACGAAAAGGTTTGCCATTTATGGTGAACCTTTTTTTATTTTAGATGCAAAATTAAAATACAAATTATGGGCAAAAATAAAGTTCAGGATGCTATTGATAGCAAATTAATTGAAGCGCGCAAAGTGTTTTTGTGGGGACAGGTTGATGACGATTCTGCAAAACACGTGATAGACAGGTTACTGTATTTGGATGCTTTGGAAACCAAGGATATACATTTGTACATAAATAGCCCGGGCGGTTACGTAACCTCAGGTTTTGCTATTTATGATTGTATGCAATCGTTAAACAGTGATGTTTCAACAATTTGTACAGGTTTGGCGGCATCAATGGGTTCTATTTTACTATCGGCCGGCAAAAAAGGCAAGCGTTTTATACAACCGCACGCGCGTGTAATGATACATCAACCCAGTGGTGGGGCACGCGGACAAGCTTCGAACATAGAAATTCAAGCAAAGGAAATACTTAAAACAAAAGAACTTGGAGCTCAAATTTTAGCTGATAATTGCGGGCAATCGTTTGAAAAGATAATGAAGGATTTTAATCGCGATTATTGGATGGGTGCCGAAGAATCGGTTGCTTATGGGATTGTGGACGCGGTTATTTAGAAAATAGAAGATAGAAAAGAGAAAAAAGAAGAATTTTGAGTTTTTTTAGTCTTGTTTCTTGACTCTAACAGCGAAGCGGTCTAACATCTTAAACATGGATTTACAGCACGAACTTAATAAAGCCAGTGGATTTAAAAACCTCGAATTACTTGCAAAACAAGTGGTTGAGGGGTTTATTGCTGGGATGCACAAGAGTCCGTTTCATGGGTTTTCGGCCGAATTTGCCGAACATAAAATTTACAATCAAGGCGAAAGCACACGGCACATCGATTGGAAGTTATTTGCAAAAACCGATAAACTTTATACTAAGCGGTACGATGACGAAACCAATTTGCGCTGTCATATTATTATAGACAACAGCAGCTCGATGCATTATCCGGAAATGGATGATTTTTCAATAGATAAACTTAATAAAATAGGATTTTCGGTATTGGCTTCGGCAGCTTTAATGCACATGCTTAAAAAACAGCGTGACGCTGTGGGTTTGAGTATTTATAGCGATAGCTACGATTATTATGCCCCGGAAAAAGGGAGCGAACGCCACCATCAAATGTTATTAAATCAACTTAGTGATGCCGTAGTTTCGAAACCTTTGAATAAAACCACCGAAACGTATCGGTATTTGCATCAAATAGCGGAAAAGATTCATAGGCGCTCTATGATTTTTCTGTTTACGGATATGTTTCAGACTTCGGAAGATGACAGTAAATTGTTTGAAGCCTTGCGTCATTTAAAATATAATAAGCACGAGGTTATTTTATTTCATGTGATTGATAAAGACAAAGAGTTAAAGTTCGATTTTGATAATAAACCCAAGCGATTTATTGATGTTGAAACCGGAGAACACATTAATTTGTATGCCGATTCTATTAAAGACAATTACCATAAAGCCGTAAGCAGTTATTTTGATGCATTACGCTTAAAATGTGCGCAATACAAAATTAAATATATTGAAGCAGACATCAATAACCATTTTAACGATGTGCTGACCACGTATATGGTGGAACGCCAAAAATTTGTTTAAGTTGCCCGCCTTTCCGATAGGTATCGGGACTACCCAAAGGGGAGTAACGAATAGCTTATAAATTAAGCACTTATAAAACTATTGTTTGTTTGCTGGTTCCACCAGTATTTTTTTATAAAATTTATTTAAAAAACTTCAAAAAACATTTGAGATATAAAAAAAGGCGTGTATATTTGCAACCGCAATAATGCAACGGTCTGGTAGTTCAGTTGGTTAGAATGTCGCCCTGTCACGGCGAAGGTCGCGGGTTCGAGTCCCGTCCAGACCGCAAAAAAATTGCTATAAGAAAGCTCTGAGAAATTAGGGCTTTTTTTGGCAATAGCAAGATGTTGTGTTGTTCCTAGAGGAATCTAGGACGTAGTTATACCAAAGTTAATTTGGTATTCCAATGAGAAGCTTTCCTTTTTTCTGAATAAGAAGATTGGGATGCTTTTTTGTTTTAGAGTCTTTTTTGATATTAAGTTCTTTTAATGATGAGTATTTTTTACTTTAAGCTAGTGTAATTTAAAGATAGATTGTGTTATACTCAATTTGAGTATTGCTTAAGTTGCGATATTATTATAATTTCAAAGGTTTTAACCAACAATCTCCACTCATGAAAAATTTCTTAAAGTCAACCCTTATAATTTGTTTATTAATTATTATTAACTCCTGTTCTAAAAATGAGAGTGTAAATGATGAATCTAATGAAGTTGTAAATGATCCTAAATATGGTATTTCACAAGATGCCTCAAACTCATTAATATTTAGGACATACACAACAGAAGGAGATGTTAGTTTTTATGGAACTAAAGATAGTGATGGAACTGTAATATCTGTAGATTACGTAATGGTTAAAGTTGAGGAATTTGATGACCCAATATTAATTGATCTTTTAGAAAATGGAAGAATAGAATCAATATCAAGCCCAAATGGGGAGTATATAGGTATTGAATGGTTAAATGAAACTGAAATAAAACTTTTAGCAATTTCGGAAAATGGAAACCAAGTATATTTTCAAACAAATTTAAATTCACCTTTGGAAGAAGGAGATGAAATTACCTTTTTATCTAAGGGAGTTAAAACAAAATCAAAAAAGAATAATTCATTAAAATCAAATATAAAACCAGGTGCAAATTTAAAAGTAAGATTGAGAATGGATGGACAGCCATTTGATGATGCGAATGTAATTGTTGAAGCAAGAGGAGTAGATAATAAAGGAGACCTAATGAACTATAGTTATAAAGCTAAGCCTCAGTCAATTGAAAACGGAGTTTTTTCATTTTATATTTCAGAACCTGTTGCTGAAGAAATTGATTTTAATAAAGTTTGTTCAAAAGCGGAAGATGTATTAGGTACGTTATGCTCAGGAATTGAACCATTAATGGCATCTGGAGCTGTAGCTGGGACTACTTATTTGTGTTCACAGGTTGGTGTAGCTTTTAATGTTGCAGGTTTGCCCGCTTATGGAACATGCGAGGTTTTAACAAAAAGTTTATTGTTATATTGCTCAACTTTAGGTGCGTCTCCAGCTCCTGGAGCACCGAGTATAGCGTCAAAGATATGTCAACTTATTAATACACCGATATTACCGTCAAAGTATAAATTATCAGTAGGTATTTATATTAATGTAGGAGGAATTTACGTGCTAAATGCTGATCAAGATCAAAATGTTTCTGGTCCATTTGGTGATATGATATTTGAAATCCCTGAAAATGAATTGTTCAAAATATACGCGGGTCAATATAATGGTTATTGGTCGGGGAATATAATATCGCAATCTTATTTAAGTAATAATATTGTTACTCAAGAATGGTTTATTTGGCTTAGTATCCTTGAAAATGGGGAAGTGCTTTATAATTTTAATGAGTGGACAGTTGCTCCATTTTGGGGTGCTGGAGCAATTAGTAAGGGATCAAAATTATCTGGTACAATTAAAACAATATATTCAACTAATGAATTTGGTGAGTTCGTAATTGATGATACTTCTTCCATTATTAATACTGGTGGTGCCTATACTTTAGGGTTGGATGGTATTGAAACTTATCTAGGGCCACCAATATCAGCATTTGTTAGGACAACTATAGATAAATCATATATTATGTCTAAGTCTAAATAGTAGTATGAAATGGTAATAGTTTAGGTAGTTAAACCAATGGAAAGCTTTCCTTTTTTTCTGAATAAGAAGATTGGGATGCTTTTTTGTTTTAGAGAAGTTTTTATTTTTTCCTTATCCTACTTTTAGAAGTATTTACGCCCTCTAGTTCAATGCTTAATGGCTTAGGCTTGTCAAGGCCTTACTTTGAAAATGAAGATTATTTTAAGAATATTGGATGCACGCATTGAATTAAATATCATTCTATTTCGGTACTAAATTACTGCCAATAACATTGGTTCGTTTAATAATCAGGTCATCTATTTAATTAATTTTATACGTACATCCAATTTTTAATTTACTTATTGGGTAATTTCAGGATTCCTCTCCAAACATGGTCTGTTCTGTGTTCAGGTAAAAAATTACCATCATCATCAAGCAGGTCTACAAAACTATCTGTATAGCCCTCGCCCGTGGCCCCAGCAAATCTACCAGTACCGCCATTAAAGGAGAACTTGTCCTGAAATTGAAGTTCATATAGTTCATGATTTTCTTTGGGATAAACCTCTCCAATTTCACCTTCAGCAGGAATTTTTATATATAATTTATCTCCATTTGCGGCAACAAATGTACCTATACCATTTTTGTAAAAAGGGGTGCCCTCAATTCCACAAAAAGAGATGGTGACATCCATGGATCCTAGGAGTGTTGCTTTACCTTTTCCAACTTGGTAGTTAAAACCTAGGTAAGGGTCTTCCGTACAAACTCCTTCTCCTGTATTATCATAATTTCGGTCTGTATAAAAATTTGCCTTAAAAGGAACTGTTATAGCTCCATCTCCAGAAGGGATGCAAGCAGAAAAAAGTGTCATACTCAAGATACTGAGTATTATGGTTTGAATTGTTTTCATGACTTTTGTTTTTTAAAAGGTTAATAAATTTTGTGGTTTTTGCTGCCATAACTTGGTTAACAAAATGATTGTGATGACCATCCGAGTAAATGGTTTATTACAAATATGGAAGAATTTTTAAAGCAATGTGTATCAATCATGTTGCGAAAAGCTTAAACTTTTCCAAAAATTATGTTGCTTTTTTTGGTAATTTGAATTCAAACGTGAAGTAGCAAAGTACATGAAAGCCTTAGTGTTCCAAGTGGGAATCAGGTTTCCAAGGGAGGTTCATTTTTTTCATTAAGGCTATAAATCGAGGCATCTCATGTAGTTTTTCTGAAGGGTACCAGTAGGGTACGTCTTCCATTCTGCTGCCATTAGCGTATGCTGTTTCAAGATAATCCAAGGCTTCATTGTATTTACCTGCAAAAACATAACAGTGGGCTTTCCGTAATAAATCTCCTGTAGAATCAACGACCCATTGCAGCAATCCATTTCGCCCGGAGGTATTGTAAATACTGTCCAAAGTTTTAGGTGTATATGCAATATCATTCATTTCAGCGAGTTCCCTAAGGCTCTTTAAAACAAGTCTGTCGTCATTTTTTTTTAGGCATATAAAAAATTTATACCACTGTGGGGTCTCGTGGATTTTGTTTAATTCTCCGGCTAGATGTGATTCGCTAAGCGCTTTATCAAATTCTCCCCTGTTTAAATAGAGTTTTGCACTAACCTCCCTTACAATAAAGGATAACGGGTCTAGCTCTAAAGCTTTGTTAATGTGATTTCTAGCTTCAAGATGTCTTCCGGTCGTACTTAAATGTTCTGAATAGCGATGGTGAAGCGTAGAATAGTTTTTGTTAAACCGTAAAGCATGTAGGAACATATTTTCTGCTTTTTCCCATTCCCAATCTATAAAAAAATAAAGCGTAGCTAAAACCGTATAGGCTTCAACAAGGTTTGGATCAAGTTTTAAAGCTTTTAGTGCCAGTGCTTCTGCCTTGTTTCTAAGGGTTATCATTTTCTCGTAATCCTCAGTGTACCAAATCATTAAAAAATGAGTATCGGCTAAACCGGCATAAGCTAAAGCGTAATTTGGGTCTTCGGCAATAGCTTGTTCAAAATAGTTGATGGCTGTAGCATATTCATTATATACACGTTTGCCCCAATAATAACGCCCAAGTTGGTAGAGTTCAAAAGCTTTAACATTATCGGTTTGGTTTTTTTTTATGTTGAGGGCCTGTTTTTTTGTTAGAATAGTACTTAATCCAGAGGCAACCTCTATGGCAATAGCACTTTGTATTTTAAAAACATCTTTAAAATCTTCATCAAATGTTTTGGTCCACAAGTGGTCGTCTTGTTTTGCATCAATTAATTGAACTGTAATTCTAGCTTTATTTTCATGTTTTTGAATGCTGCCTTCAATGACATAGGAAACGTTCAATTCCGAAGCAATATCAGACACCTTTTTGTCCGGGTCTCTATGTCGATACGTATCGGAAGAGGTTCTGGAAATAACCTTAAACTCCGGGACCAATGATAGCCGATTGAGTAAATCTTCTACTAGGCCATCTGCAAAGTGTTGATTCTGCGCATCGGTACTCAGGTTTTTAAAAGGTAATACAGCAATCGATTTTTCTTTTGGAGAAGTAGATCTATTGTGGTTAATTACATAAATTGCAGTGAGGCTTATCAGAAAGACTAAAATGGCTAGAGCAGTAAATTTAATAAGTGATGCTCGTTTTTTTCTATTGGTTAAATGCTTTATTGATTGTTTGTCAATCACTGAGGGTTCAAAAATAGATTTGCTTTCTACTTCATTTCTTTTGGTCTCATGTTGTTGTTTCTTTGAGTATATATGTTTGGCCTCACTTGGTGGATAGCCATAAAAGTCCAAAAAGCATTTATGAAAATAAGAGCTGCTATTAAACCCTACCTTATAGGCGATCTCTGAAGTCGTAGCAGCATCTTGTTGCAATAATTCCAAGGCTTCTTCAAGTCTAATTTCCCTAATAAACTGGCTAATGGATTGGCCTTTTAGCCGTTTTAGCTTTCTGTGTAGTTGTGAACGACTTACTGCGGCCAATTCTGATAATTCCTGTACACTAAAATGTTCGTTTTCAAAGTTGTTAAGTACAACTTGCTTCAGTTTATTCAGCAACTGTTCATCTTTATTCATTTTTAAGCGTAACAGAAAGGTTGGTTCGTAGATTAATCCTACTCTAATCTAAAGGTACAATTTTGTACGTAAAATTGCAATCTTTTGAATAACAATATGATAGGTGTAAAATAATGGATTTTTCTGATTTTTTTAAACATATAGAAAATTGGAATATTTTTTTGTTTTCTGGAAGGTCTATTTATTAAAATCTTAAGATTAAAATCATTTTTGATTTCTTTCTGATTTTTATCATAAAATATTAAAAACTAACAAATTAAGTGAAATTAATAGTCGATATAAATTAACAATTCGTTGTGGTTTAATAGATGATAAAACATCTATTTTAGCTACATTTATAGTTTAATTTTTTAAACACATTTTTTTATGGAACATATATATAGTAAATGGTACCATCCTTACACGCCGGCAAAAAAATATAAAAAGAAAGTAGCCTATTTTAGTATGGAATTTGGCATAGACCAAACATTTAATATTTACTCTGGAGGCCTTGGGTTTTTGGCAGGATCGCACATGCGTTCTGGTTTAGAGTTAAAACAGAATATGATTGGGATTGGCATGCTATGGAAGTATGGTTATTACGATCAGGCGAGAAATGAAGACCAAACATTAAAAACAGAATTTAACGTAAAGCATTTTGATTTTTTAGAAGACACCGGCATAGAAGTAGAGATAAAGCTTCATGATAATCCGCATGTAAAGGTTAGGGCTTATGTTTTAAAACCTGAAGTTTTTGGAACCGTACCCATGTATTTTTTAAGTACTGATGTTGATGGGAACGACCATTTATCAAGAACAATTACAAATCACCTATACGATCAAAACCCAGTAACAAGAGTCTCCCAAAGTATTGTGTTGGGCATTGCAGGCGCTAAAGTTGTTGAAGCTTTAGGGGGCGCAGATACTTATCATTTAAATGAAGGGCACGCATTACCGGCATTTTATTATTTAAGAGATAGAGGTGTAACCAAAGCGCAAATGGTGTTTACTACGCATACACCCGAAAAAGCAGGAAATGAAGAACGAGATGCAAGACATTTAAACAGATGTGGTTTTTTTGGTAGAACACTTTCCGATGAAGAGTTACATCGTGAAATGGTAAACGGAGGAATGATTAATTATACCGTTTCGGCATTACGAATGGCTAGAAAGGCAAATGGAGTATCAAAACTTCATGCTATAGTTGCTAATGATATGTGGAAGGATTATGATGATATTTGTGAAATTATTCCGATTACCAATGCTCAAAATCAAAAATTTTGGCAAGACGAAATAATCAAGAAATCTTGGATGAAAGCGGATGCTGTTATTTACAAAGAAAGAAAAACGCAGTTAAAAAGCGAACTTTTTGAAGAGGTTTACAAGCAAACGGGAAAACGATTTGACCCTAACGTATTAACTATTGTATGGGCAAGACGTTTTGCAGCCTATAAAAGAGCAGATCTACTCTTGCGTGATTATAATCGTTTTAAAAGATTAATTTCTAACAATACGCACCCTGTACAGATTATTTGGGCAGGAAAACCATATCCTTTTGATTACAATGCCATAGATGTGTTTAATCATTTGGTGCATCAGTCTAAGCATGAGCCAAATCTCGCCGTGCTTATTGGTTACGAAATAGACTTGTCTAAAAGATTAAAATGTGGTTCAGATGTTTGGTTAAATACACCTAGAATTACTCGCGAAGCTTCGGGCACAAGTGGTATGACGGCTGCAATGAATGGTTCTGTAAATGTATCGACAGACGATGGTTGGATTCCCGAATTTAAGAAAGATGAACAAAATTGTTTTGTATTACCGGCATTGGACCATCATTCGCCAACTTGGGATCAGGATAATTTAGATTCAGATAATTTATACCATATTTTAGAAAATAAAGTTATTCCAACCTATTATGATAATCCTGATAAATGGCAGGACATTGTGTTTAAAGCTATGGATGATGTTATCCCTGAGTTTACAACGCAAAGAATGGCAGATGATTATTATAAGAAGCTGTTCAATTAAAAATTGTATCGATTAAAGTGTTCCTTTTTTCTTTATAGAAAATTGGAATGCTTTTTTGTTTTATAGCCTTTCGTAGTGTAAACCGCTAGCACTTTTCTGCGCAAAACACCGACAAGGGCAATGTATTGATTTACATGTGAAAGCTTTTGTGTTTAAAGCAATCTTTAAAATAACTGGTCATACAAAAAAGCATATTTGTAAAGTTCGGCCTCAATCCAATCCTCGGGTGTTAATGCCCCTCCATGACCAGATCCAGGGATTACATACATCCCATAAACAGACGACGGATGTCTGAGCTCTTGAAGTGTTGCTAAAAATTTATAAGAATGAAAAGGAGGTACTCTATCATCCTGATCACCTGTTATTAATAGAACATTTGGATAAACCACATTTTTTTTAATATTATGTAAAGGCGAATATGATATTAAATTTTTAAAATCTGTTGAGTCTGATACAGTACCAAACTCGTTAATATTGGTGCTAACAGAACCTGCCGTATAATTTCCAAAGCGCAGCATATCAAATGGGCCTGCTTCAGCCACAGCGGCTTTAAACAGTTCTGGTCTTTGAGTTAAGGCCGCACCTACCAATAATCCCCCATGAGACCTTCCGTTAATGCCTAAATGTTTTGAATTTGTATATTTTTCGCTGATGAGAAACTCGGCAGCGGCAATAAAGTCATCAATAGCGTTTTGTTTTTTCAACCTTCTTCCTGCAATACTCCATTCCGCGCCTTTTGCACCTCCTCCTCTTATATTAGGAATAGCAATAACCCCACCATGAACAAGCCAAAGTGCAAGTGATTCATCAAATGCAGGCTCTACTGTTATGCCATATCCGCCATACCCATAAAGTAATGTTGGGTTTTTGCCATTTAATTTAGTGTTTTTTAAACAGGTAATGTACATTGGGATTTTAGTTCCGTCTTTTGATGTGTACGTTACATATCTGGTCTCTATAGACTTGGGATCGTAGGGAACCGATACCGATACGCTAGGTTTAAAGGTTAAATCTTTTAATGATAGTTGATACCAAAGATTGGGATGGTAAAACGATGAAGTACAAAAATCCGTATATTCAACATCATCATTATTTTCGTATAAATAGTTTACTTTTTTCCCGTCGGGAAAATCTATTTTCTTTAGTAAGTTTCCTTTTAAATCAAAAATCAACGCTAAGTATTTGCCTTCGTTTCTATAAATACATGCAATTTTTTCTTTTCCTAGACGGTTAACATTTGTTAATATAACATCATATTCAGGGATTATTTCCACGGGTTTATTTGGTATATTTAAATCTACCATAAGTACTCGTCCGTTAGGTGCAAACCAATTGGTTTTCAAAATTATAGTATCCCCGAAAGCAGCTTCTATTTCAATGTCTATTTTATTGTCATTAGGATAAACAAGAAACTTTTTAAGAGAAAAAGAATCAAGACTTTTATTTGTAACTGAAAGAGCTTTGTAGTATTTATTGTTGTGTTTGAATTTGTGATAAAAAAATAGTTTATCATTCAATTTAAAATAATGAAACTGATGTGTACCCGTGGTATCTGGGTTTTTATAGACCAAAATATCTTCTGATTGAGGCTGCTCTATTTTGTGGTAGTATAATTCCTGGCCTACAGCCTTATCTAAAAGTTCACGGCCTTTTACAGGCGCTCTATATCTGTCGTAATAAACAGCTCTTCCGTCCCATATTATTTGACTGCCTGTTCTTAAAAAATTAAGAGAATTATGAATTTGTTGTCCGTTCTTTAAATTATAAAAATAAACTTCTCTCCAATCGTTTCCGTTACGAGACATTTCAATGGCAACCAGGTCTTCTTTCTCGTTTACATACCGATTGGTAATTGATATATGGTCGTTCTTATCGTGTAAAAGCTTTTTAACATCAACTAGCATCTTATAATTGCCTTTCTCCCTTGGTCTAAAAAGCAAATTACCAGACCGATTTGTACTTTGCCACTTGTAATAAAATTGATATTTACTTTTTAAAGCTTTGTCTTTTATTACGTAGCCGTTTAAAGTCTCCTCTTTAGTGCCCCAATACATGGCGCCTACTTGCCCTTTTAAATTATAAGTTTTTAGATATTTATTTTTTATTTTGGTTTTTAGCTTTTCTTGAGATTCAAGCCATGTTTGTAGTCTGGCGTCATCAGGGTTCTCCATCCATTGATATGGGTCTTTTACAACCGTGTTAAAATATACATCAACAATAGAATCTTTAGGCGCGACAGGGTAATTAAGGGGTCTTTGGGCAAATGAATCAAATAAAACAAAAACGAAAATAAAGTTAAGATAAAATTTAATCATAGGTTTTGAATTTAAATACTGTTACATTTTGTATAGATTCATAGCTGTTTTAATATTGCGATTTAAATATATAATTTTAATTACAATTAGCAATTTGGAAGAATTGAATAATGTGTTGGTGTTTTAAGGGGAAGCTTTACTTTTTTCCGAATACGAAAATTGGAGTGCTTTTTTTTAAGTATTTGTAATCTAAATGTGACCTTTCATAAACATTTGTGTCCAATAAAGAGCTATTAATCAATAAAGAGAGTTTCAAGAAATTGCGGCTCTTTTTTATTTTTTGGCAGATTTTAAAAAATCGGATATTTTATGGTATTGGTTAAAATGAAAACGGTATCTGATAATGGTTTTAAAACTAAAACATAATAATTATCTGGTAATAAAAAGCTTACTGTTTTTTTGTTATATTTATTGTGTTTAATCGTTTTTCTTAAAATTTACAATCGTACTAAAATACACCCAAGTGTGTTTTAGTAATTCCTCTCTAAGTATTTTTTTAAGACCATCGCTAAGATGAATTACTAGATGTGCTATCTGTAAGTTAATTATTGTTTCTAAGAACTGTAAGGGCTAAACAAGAAAAGCATTTAAGGAAATAAATATTGTATGAACATTTACACCATTATAATTACTGAGTTTTTACTTTTGTCTTCCAGTATACTTCTATTATTTAGATTAAGAGCAAGACTAGGTTTAGCCCCACATTATATTCTTTTAGGGGCAGTTCAATATTTGCAAGCCAATTTGGGGAGTTCCCTTAGTTTTATTTTTTTCGACGATTATCTCATTTACCATGGTTCCATAATTTTATTTAGTGGGGTATTATTTACTGTTTTATTAATTTATATAAAAGAAGGCGTCGCTAGTGCAAGAGCACTTATGTTGGTGTCATTATATCCTTTTAATAATGTAAGTTCTCTTAATAATACCGTAAGTTTTTTACAGCCACAAGCTCAAACTAAGGGTCTTAGTATGGTTTTGGAAATCTCAGAAAAAGAAATTAATCTCATTAGTGATGAAAGAAGAGTTGAGCAAATTCTATTAAATTTACTCTCTAATGCTATCAAATTTTTAAACAAGGAAAAATATTAGTAAAAGTAGATGTATATAAAAATGTATTAACCACTCAAATAATAGACAACGGAATTGGTATAAGCAAAGAAGATCAAAACAAATTACTCATGCCTTTTATACAGTTAGAAGGCGGATTAAATAGAAGTCATGAAGGAACAGGTCTCGGATTAGCTATCACTAAGAACTTAATCGAAAAATTAGGAGGAACAATAAACGTAGAAAGCAAAATAGGTAAAGGAAGTAATTTTATATTTACATTACCAATAGAAAAAATGGATAATATTTGAAAATCAGAAAAAAAATACAAATTAGATTTTTTGGCATTGCTTTTATACTCGCGGTAAGCCTTATGAGCATTGTCTATTTTTCTATGGTGTCACATTTTGAGCGTCAAGAAGGTGATAAGCTAAAAAACAATGTAATACAATCAGCAAAATCTATTGATAATTTTATGTTTACAAGGGTAAAGGATCTAAATATCTTAAGCAATAACCCTTTGTTTAGTACAAGTTCTAATACTACAATTTCAAATTATTTGTCTAGAGTAGTTGAGCAATATCCTTATTACGACAACATTACTTTTATAAACACAGAAGCTATTATTTTGGCATCTTCTTCAAAAGAGCATATAGGCTTAAATATCATAGATATTGAGCCAGATATTGAAGAAGAATTTTACAAAACACTAAATGGTGGAGATGACGATGTATATATTTCAGATATAGCTAAAATTTCACAAAAAGAAATTAATGAAAATTTGCCATTAGATATTGAGTTACTCAGCAATGTAATTGATTTAGACGGAAATGTAATTGGTGTATTAGTAGGGTTTGTTAATGTTCAATTTATAAAAGATATAACATACGACATTGACAACAGAACCATAGGTAATGAATACGCATATTTGGTTAACAGCACTGGAGATGTCGTAATTTCAGCAAATCCTAAAACTGTAATTTTACAACCTCACCCAGATTTATCTTTTAAAGAGCTGCAACGAAAACTAAAAAATGAGGAAAATGGGTATATTATATATAAAAACTCTAAAGGCAAAAAGGTAATTTCAGGGTTCTCAGATTTATCCGAATATGGTACCGATAAAGTTGGGAACTGGTCATTGATTTCTACAGCTCCTTATGATGACATAATGGTGCCTATTTATCAGATACTTTACAAAGAATTAATCACTTTTGGCGTTATTCTTTTGCTTTTATTTTTATTAACCATTAACCTTTCCCGTTCATTATCAAAACCCATAACTCAACTACAAAAAGCTGTTTCTAAATTTGATATTAATAATAAACCACTTGAATTAAAAATTGATACAAAAGACGAGGTAGAAGAACTTAGTTTATCGTTTAATACGATGTCAAAAAACATTTATAATTCGTCTGAAGAAAGAAAGCGTATTGCCAATCTTTTAAATGAAAGTAAAGAACAATTAGATAATATTATTAATAATATCGGCGACCCTGTTTTTGTAAAAGACGATCAAAGCAGATTGCTCATTGTAAATGATGCTTTTTGTAATATTTTCAACCTTTCTAAACCTGATATAATAGGTTTAACCCTTGCTGAACATGTAACCGAAGAAGAACGAGAAAGTTTTTTAAAGATTGATAAACAAGTTCTTGAAGATGGTATCGAAAACACTAACGAAGAAAGTCTAACAATAAAAGACCATGAAACTCGAATTATTTCTACTAAAAAAACAAGGTATATTGATAAAAATGGTACTAAGTTTTTAATTGGAGTTATTAGAGATATTACAGATAGGAAAAAAGTTGAAGAGAAAATTTTAGAAATACAGCAAAAGTTAGAAGCTGCCATTAGAATTGGAAACATTGGCTATTGGAGTTGGGATATTATAAATGATAAAGTGGAATGGTCAGATTTAATGTATGAAATATATGATGTTGACCCAAATACACCATTAAAATACGATACCGTTTTAAGTTGTGTACATCCAGATGATAGGGAGTTTCATAATAGATTAGTTGAACAACGCATAAAAAATAAAGACAATTCACCTTTTGAATATCGCGTGCTTTGTAAAGACAATACCATTAAATATGTAATGGTACAAATGGAAGTGGTAGAGAATAACCAAGGCGAAGCAATTGCTTTTCAAGGAACGGTAATTGATATTTCAGAAAGAAAAAAGGCTGAAGCAAAACTTATTGAAAGTGAAGAATACCTCGATAACATTATAAATAATATTGGAGACCCCGTATTTGTTAAAGATCATAAAAGCCGTTTTCTCATAGCAAATGATGCTTTTTATAAATTATTTAATAGGGAGAAAGACGAAATATTAGGTAAAATTTTTGCTAATAGTGTCCCTCCAGAAGAAAGAGAAAGGTACCTAAAGGTGGATAATCTAGTCCTATCTGAAGGAATTGAGGACGTTAATGAAGACAGCGTTAATGTTGAAGGAGGAGAAACGCGATTTATTTCTACAAAAAAAACCAGATTCATTGATGAGAAGGGTAATAAGTACCTTATTGGAGTAATAAGAGATATTACTGAACGAAAGAAACAGGAAGAAACATTAAAAGAGAGTGAGGCTAAATTTAGAGCCATGGTAGATGCTTCACCCATAGGAATATTTTTTGTAAATCCCGATGGAAATGTAACCTATGGTAATGCAGCCGATATACGCATGATAGGATTAACCCAAGAAGAAGCACTAGGTTTAAACTGGGTTAATGCCATACACCCTGAAGATAGAGAAAGAGTTACAAAAAAATGGGTAGATGCCATGGAAGCAGGGATACCATATAAAGATCAAGGGCGTTATTTACATAAAGATGGTAAAATTGTATTTTGGGATGTTATTACAGCTCCGGTTATCATTGACAACGAAATTACTGGGTATATAGGTATGGTTGTTGATATTACCGAAAAAGTAAAATCAGAAGAGGAAATCACAAAATATAAAAACCATCTAGAAGAATTGGTAGAATTAAGAACAAACCAATTGGAAAAAGAGAAAATAAAAGCACAATCGGCCGATTTAATGAAGTCTGCATTTTTGGCAACCATGTCTCATGAGTTAAGAACACCCATGAATTCAATAATTGGCTTTACTGGAATATTATTAAAAGAAATAGCGGGACCACTTAATGAGGAGCAAAAAAAGCAACTAGAAATGGTTAAAAATAGTGGCGAGCATTTATTAGGTTTAATTAACGATGTTTTGGATATTTCTAAAATTGAGGCAGGTAAATTAAAGGTGTCATTTTATCCTTTTAATTACTTATCATGTTTAGAAAAAACCATAGAATTTCTATTGCCACAAGCTTCAAAAAAAGGGCTAGATATTAAAACAGAAATTTCTAGTATGGATATTACTTTAGTAAGTGATGAACGAAGGATTGAGCAAATTCTATTAAACTTACTGTCTAATGCCATTAAATTTTCAAAAACCGGAACTGTGCTTGTAAAAGTAGCTGTTAAAGATAAAACACTTGTTACACAGGTAATAGACCAAGGAATCGGAATAAGTAAAAACGATATTATAAAATTATTTATGCCGTTTATTCAACTTGAAGGCGGGCTTAGTAGAAACCATGAAGGTACTGGTTTGGGGCTAGCAATTAGTAAAAATTTAATCGAAAAATTAGGAGGTTCCATTCATGTAGAAAGCGAGTTGGGAAAAGGGAGTAATTTTACCTTTAAATTACCATTGGAACACTCCAATAATAAATAATGTCAATTATCAAACAATTAACTAATTAAAAGTAATATTTTACAAACATAAACCATTCATTATTATATGCAAAACAACAAGGAACCATCTGTTTTAATAATTGAAGATAACGAGCAAAATATGTATATGTTAACGTATTTACTTAAAAACAGTAACTACAATGTCCTTAATGCTTATAATGGTGTTGATGGATTGAATTTAGCTCATGAAAACCATCCCGAAATTATTTTAATAGACATCCAATTACCAGATATGGATGGCTATGAAATATGTGCCAAATTAAGGCATAATGGTTTGCCAAAAAACACCACAATTATTGCAGTGACATCATATGCCATGGGAGGGGACAAGGAAAAAGCTATAGAAGCAGGAGCCGATGGATATATAGAAAAACCTATTAATCCCGATACTTTTGTTAAACAAATGGAAAGTATACATGATTTAAAAAATCAGAATTAACTAGAATGAAAACGATTTTAATAGTAGATGACATATTAGAAAACCTATACTTGCTCAGGGTTATACTTGAGAAAGCAGATTTTACAGTAGTTGAAGCTAAGGATGGTGAGGATGCTTTAAAAAAGCTACATAAAACTCGTGTAGATCTTATTATTTCGGATATTTTAATGCCCGTGATGGATGGCTATATGTTTTGTCAGGCATGCAAAAAAAATGAATTATTTAAAAACATCCCTTTTGTTTTTTACACATCTACTTACACTGAAAAATCTGATGAAGATTTTGCTTTAAAACTTGGTGCAGACCGTTTTTTAAGAAAACCAACAGATCCAGACAAAATATTACAGGTGGTTCAAAAACTATTGGCTTTAGATAATCCTCCGGTAAAATCTAAAGGAGGAACACAATTTACAGAAAAAGAAGCTTTAAAACTTTATAGTAATAGACTGATTAGAAAGCTAGAGAAAAAAAATTTAGATTTAGAGAAAGAAATATTTGAACGCGAAAAAGTAGAGCAAAAATTAATTAATGAAAACCACGTATTAGATTTAATAGCTAATAATACATCCATTAAAAAGGTGTTTGACCACATCATAATTAATTACGAATCGCTTTACCCAGAGTCCTTTGGATCGATTAGTTTATTGCATGACGACGGTATACATTTGGAGCTTATTTCGGCACCAAACACTCCTAAACCGTACAACTCAGCTATTAAAAGCGCAGCAATAGGTAAAAACGTAGGGTCTTGTGGTACAGCAGCATTTATTAAAAAACCAGTAATTGTTTCAGATATTAGTACAGATAAATTATGGGTAGATTATAAAGATATTGCATTAAAACACAATTTAAAATCGTGTTGGTCTATTCCAATACTTTCTGAAAAAGGTATGGTTTTAGGCACGTTCGCAATTTATAGTAATGCCATTAAAACACCTTCTTTAAAGGAAATAGCAGAATTAAATTCTGCTGTTAGTTTAGCAAAAATTGCCATTGTAAAATTTAAAATAATTGCAGAAGTAAAAAAGAGAGATGAATCCTATAAATCATTAATTAACCAAGCTAGTGATGCTATCCTTACATATTCATTCGATGGAACTATTTATAGTTTTAATAAAGCAGCCTACAGCATATTAGGATATACTAAAAAAGAATTTTTAAAATTAAAGCTACAGGAAATTATAGTAGGCGATGTGATTAAAAGTCAAAATAAGTATGAAACGTTGCTTAAAGGAAAACCTGTAATTTTTGAAAGACAATTAATTTGTAAAAACAGAACTTTAGTAGATGCAGAAGTCTCGGCAAAACTACAAACTGATGGAAAAGTACTGGCAATAATACGTGATATTTCCGAGCGTAAAAAAGCCGAGACTAATAACCAAAGGTTACTTTCTTTAATAGAAACTAGTAACGATTTTATTGGTTTAGCATCTTTAGAAGGCACACCAATTTATTTAAATAGTGACGGTAGGAAAATGGTTGGCATAAAAGCTAATGCAGAATTGCCTGCTAGTATTTTAGATTTTTTTCCAGAAGAATACCATGATGTTATAGTAAATGAACACATGCCAAGTATTAATACAAAAAACGCGTGGCATGGCGAAGTTCTATTTAAAAATTTTATAACAGGCGGTCTTATTCCTATACAAATGTCTGGTTTTTTAATTAGAGATAGTATTTCCAATAAACCGTTAGCTCTGGGTATTATAGCCACAGATATCACTGAACGTAAGAAAGCGGAGCTGAAACTGCAAAACAGCGAAAAATCATTAATTGAAGCTCAAAAAATAGCAAAAATCGGTAATTTTAATCTTGATTTAAAAACCCGAAAAATAGAAGGCTCAGCTGCTTTTATGGAGATATTGGGCATTGATAAAAATATCGAATTTACAGCTGATATTTGGAAAACACTCATATACTCTGAGGACGTAACGGCAAATCTGGAAAAATTTAAAAAATGTATAGAAACGGGCAATAGCTTTGATATGGAATTTAGGATTCTTACCAAAAATAAAAAGACCCTAAAATGGATTCACGGATTGGGTGAAATTACATTTGTAAATGGCGAACCCATAAATTTCTTTGGTACAGCTCAAGATATTACAGAACGTAAAGAAGCTGAAATGGCCTTAATAGCAGCTAAAGAGTTTACAGATAAGCTTGTTATGTCTATGCAAGAAGGCCTGTTAATTGTTAATCTGGAAGGTGAAATTATCATGGTCAACGATTCAATCTGTGAAATTCTTGGTTATTCCAGAGACGAGCTCATTGGCATAAATCTACCTTATCCATTTGCGAAAAAGGAAGATTTGGAATTTATGTTAAATACCAAAGAGGAGGTGGCACAAGGAGAAGCAAGGTCTTTTCAACTTGAGTTTATTAAAAAAAACGGCAATAAATATTTAGTATCATTTTTATCTGGAAACATAAAAAATGATAAAGGCGAAGTGATTGCTTTGTTTGCTACTTTAAAGGATATTTCGGAAGAAGAAAAAGCCAAAACACTTTTAGAGGAAATTGCTAAAAAATCTACACAAAAGAAGAATGTTATTATGGATTTGTCTGCCCTAGTTGGATCCGATTATCATAAATCATTACTTCAAATAACGGCCTTGTCCGCGACTACTTTAAATGTTGCACGTGTTGGCGTATGGAAATTTAACGCCGACAAAACAAACATCACTTGTGAGAAGTTATTCAATTTAAAAACGGCGGAATATGAGGATGGCGGGGTATTAACCAGAAATGACAACCCAAATTATTTTGATGCTTTAGCTGATAATCTAACGGTAAAGGTTGAAGACGCGGTTAATAACGACATCACTAAAGGATTTGCAAAAAACTATTTAATTCCGTTAGGTATTTCTTCAATGTTAGATGTGTTTATTCAAGGCGCACATGGAATGTATGGCGTTATTTGTTTTGAGCACATTGGAGCCAAAAGAAAATGGTCTGCAGACGATGAAGAATTTGCAACTTCAATTGCCAGTATAGTGTCGCTTATGGTTGAAAGCTCTGAACGCAAGCATGCAGAAAGCAACCTTATTTCAGCAAATGCAGAACTTTCAGAAGCTAATAGGGAGTTGAATAATTTGCGCGAACAATTAGAGCAAGAAAACATTTATCTGCGTGACGAGTTGGCTTTGGTCTTTAACTACGAAGAAATGGTTTATGGCAGTGAAGAGTTTAGCAATGTTTTAACAGAGGTAGAAAAAGTGGCACCAACAAACGCTACTGTATTACTATTGGGAGAGTCCGGTACTGGTAAAGAGTTGTTGGCTCGCGCCATTCATAACACGGGTTTGCGAAATAAAAAGCCATTAATTAAAGTAAATTGTTCCGCAATACCAAGAGAACTAATTGAGAGTGAATTATTCGGGCACAAAAAAGGGTCGTTCACTGGCGCTTTTACTGATAAAATTGGAAAATTTGAATTGGCAGATGGCGGTACTTTATTTTTAGATGAAATAGGAGAGTTGCCGGTAGATATGCAACCAAAAATTTTAAGATTTCTACAAGAAGGAGAAATTGAAGTTGTTGGTGGTACAGACTTAAAAAAACTTGATGTAAGGGTTATAGCCGCAACAAACCGAAACCTTAAAGAAGAGATTGAGAAAAAACAATTTAGGGAAGATTTATATTTTAGACTAAATGTGTTTCCAATAAAAGTTCCTCCTTTAAGAGAACGAAAAGGCGACATCCCTTTATTGGTAGAGCATTTTGTAGATAAGTTTAATAAATCTTACGAAAAGCGTATTAAATATATACCTAGTGAAGCGATGGATAATCTTAAGTCCTATAATTGGCCTGGAAATATTAGAGAACTCGAAAATTTAATAGAACGAGCTGTAATTTTATCAGATTCAGAAACCCTAATGCTTTCACCTATTGGAGAATTTACGGTTTTAAAAGAGTTATTTACGGGCACTTCAAGTTTAACCCTTAATGAAGTACAGCGCAACCATATTATTAAAACGCTTGAAAAGTGCAAATGGAAGATAGATGGCGAAAACGGTGCAGCAAGTTTACTTGATATGAAACCAAGTACATTAAGGGACAGAATGAAAAAACTAGGTGTAAAAAAACCATCCAAAACCTAACGGAATACCGTGGAAATCAATTTGTAAGTAAAACAAACAACGGTATACCGTGGAAAAAATTTTGGAGTTTATCAATCGTTAATTTTTGTAAATAGCTTAAAATCAGAATATTACATTTAATTGTGTAGATTTCAGATGGCTTTGGCATGTGAGTTGTTATTCAGTTTTTAATTGAACAACAGTTATGAGCAATCAAATAGAATGTAATAAAGCTAAATTTTGGTTAGAAGAAGGAATTCTTTTTTGCAAATTTATAAAAGGCAATTGTACAAAGGAGTTTAGCGAGGATTTTCTTGAAGAATATATAAATGCCATTAACACATTATCTGGTGGCAGCTACCTACCATTGCTTATAGATCTTAGGGATTTAAAAGAAAAAGAAGCCTTTTCGGTAACTACAATTATAGCAAACAATACCAAACTTAAATCTGCTTTACTGTCAAAATCTTTCGTGGTCAACTCCTATTATGTACAATTTATACTTGTTGTATTAAGACGGATTCACGACCCTATAATTCCTAATAAAATATTTAGGAATTACGAACGGGCCATTGCCTATTCGTTAGAAACCAACCAAACTTTTAATGCATGTTCTTAATGGGTTGTACAAAAAAATCAATTAAAGTTAGTAGAGCCAAGTTTTGGACAAATTCTCATGGCATTCTGTTTTGCGCATTTAACAATACAAGGCATTATCTCACTTTAGGGGTAGATGTTGCAGAAAAGTATAAGCAAGCCATTTCTACATTGGCAGAAGATAAGCCCATGCCTTTTTTAATTGACTTAAGAGACAATCAAGGCGATTTTAGCGCAGAGGCAGCCAAATTGCTCGCTAGTAGTCCTGCTTTAAATAAAGTAAGAATTTCTGAAGCGTTCGTAATTAATTCCATTAAAACAAAATTATTAATAAGCACTTATAAAAGAATTTTTGAGCCCCATACACCATTTAAAATATTCAATGATTTTGACGAAGCATTAGCCTATTCAATCAACTCAAAAAAGATATTCGATGCAGGCAAATAAACATTATATGTGGCGTATAAATCCAGAGATAGCCATTTTAAAATTCATAAAAGGCAATGTAGCCATTTCGGTCTCTGATAAATTTGGGAAAACCGTTTACGCTAATGATCGTTTTTGTAGAATAACGGGTTGTAATGAAAATGAACTTTTGGGAGCGGTGAATTGCCTGTTCAACCAGGATAATCACAAAGACCCTTGTTGTGAAAATTTATGGGAAACTATAGAAAGAGGTCAGGTTTGGAAAGGAACTTTGAAAAATAAAACAAAAACCGGGGATTCCTTTTGGTTGGAAACCACAATTGTGCCATTAGTAGATGTTGAAGGTAACATTGAAAGTTTTGTGACCATGTATTTAAATGTTTCTAAACCAAACCAGGACATCACGAAAGAAGAATTAAACAACATGCGTAAACAATATTAGTAAAGTCTTTGATTGTTACTTTAAGTCAAAACCAAAAATGTTATGAAATTAATGAAACAACAAATCTGGCGAGAAAACCCAGAAAATATATTAGAACAATTTTTAACCAACGATACGAGCATTTCTATAATTGATATCATTGGAAGAACTATTTATGCCAACGATAAGTTTTCTGAGTTAATTGAAATTCCACATAAAAGAATCATAGGAGAATTAAATATAATTTTAAAATCTGAACGACATGCTAATCCAATTTATAAGGACTTATGGAATGTGATAAGGAGTGGGAGAATTTGGAAAGGAATACTCACCGATTATTCAAGTTCGGGCAAACTGTATCGGGTAGACACAACTATAATTCCCGGAAGAAATGCCGAAGGGGACATTGATAAGTTTGTTGCTTTTTATTTTAATGTAAAACCAAAATATGATGTTAACTTAAACATTGTAGGCAGCAAAACCCCAGATAAAACCTATTATGATAGTATTTCCAATTCGGTACTTACAATTAATGCTTTTGCTGAAATTGTAAACTCAAATCAAGGTTTTGGAAAACTATGTGAGAAAGAAATTGCAGGATGTAATTTATACAGTTTTATAAACCCCATTTTTCACAACAAGGTCAAAAAAATTATAAATAATGTTTTCAATACTGCGAAACCAGATCAATTTGAAACTATAGGTATTAATTCTAACGGCGTAAATGCCATTTTTGTATCGCAAATTGGGCCTGTTCTAAATAACAGAGGCGTTGTTATTTCTGCCACCGTGTCTACTCAAGAGGTGAAAGGTGTTAGTGAGCTTAAACAAGAATTAATGGAGAATGAAGCAAAGTACCATGCTATTTTTCAATCGATGGAAGTTGGTATGGTTGTAGTTGTTGATGGGGAAGGGAAAATTACCGAGTGGAATAAAGGTGCTGAACTTGCCTTTGGATATAAAGAAAGCGAAATAAAAGGCGAGTATTTAACAAAATTAATTGCCAGCAAGAATAGAAAAACCAGTGTGCTTGAATTGATAAACGCGGTAAAAAAACTTGAAGATTTTAAATCGAGCGATACGGTTGAAATGAAATGCCTGAAAAAAAACGGTACGGAATTTCCGGTAGAGTTCGCAATTAGTAATTGGGAAAATGGAGGCTCAAATTTTTATTGTGCCATGATGCTCGACATAACTAACCGAAAAAAAACAGAGAATTGTTTAAAAAGCAAAACAAAGGAATTAGAGTTGTTTCTGTATAGATCTGCACACGATTTAAAAGCGCCATTATCTTCTGCCGAAGGACTCCTAAACCTCATTAAAGAAGAAGATTTAAATGAGTCTGTGTCAAATTTAACATCAATGCTTGATATTACCCTGGACAGAGGCAAAAAGATGATTGATAAATTAATGCGGGCCTCAGAGATTTCAGATAAAAAGAAGGACTCCGTTTTTATCGATTTCAAAAAAATAGTAGGAGATGTTTTAAAATCACTTAAAGGGTTGGAGGGTTACAATACCATTGAATTTAAAATTGATATTTCTGATACCATTCAATATTATTCAAGTGTTGAGTTAATCTATTCTTTATTTCAAAACTTAGTTCAAAATGCCATTATATATACAGTTTCAAAGAATCGTCAAGAAAAATCAATCATAGCAATTGAGGTTAAAGAAACTCCAAATGCCATTAAAATTAAAATAAGGGACAACGGTATTGGTATTTTAAAAAAGAACTTATCAAAAGTATTTAATTTGTATTTCAGGGAAAACATTGAAGATGTTCCGGGTTCTGGACTTGGGCTATATATTGTTAAAAACATTACCGAAGATTTGAATGGAAAAATAAAAGTAACTAGTAAGGTTAATGAGGGGACTTGCTTTAAAATAAAATTAAACAAAGTCAAAAAAGAATGATACCAATTAAAAACATAATGTTAGTTGATGACTGTAGAATCGATTTATTTATCAACCAGAGAATAATAGAAAGGTATAACGAAAACATAAGGGTTATATATTTTAAAAACCCTTTATCGGCTCTTAAGTATCTAAATGTCTCTTTGCACCCAAACAACCTAAATCATTTAACAAGGCCAAATGTTTTAATTTTAGACGTTAATATGCCGGAGTGTAATGGTTTCCAGTTTCTCGATAAGCTTAGCAAACTAGATTTTTTAGAATCACAAAATCTTAAAATATTTATGCTTTCTTCATCCACGAGTTTAATCGATATTAACCAAGCGGAGAGCCATCCTTTATGTTCGGGCTATATAAATAAACCTTTAACCGTAGAAAAACTTCATAAAGCGTTTGGTCTTCATGCCAATAGTTTAAATAAAAAAGCATCTATTAAATAGAGATAAATGTAAAGCCAACAGAATATTTTGTGTTGTTTTAATAGATACAGAAATTGGGAATTGATGATATTAAATTTTCCACAGGTTTTCAAAAAGCGATTGAATAGCAAATTAGCTTTTAAATGAAGCTGTAAATAGTAAGAAAATTGTTATCTTTTTATTTGCTCCCACCCTGGATATAGTTTATCTTTAAGAAGATTAAAGTTTAACAAAACCAAAAAACTAAAATATTATGGAAGGATATTGCGTAAAATGTAAAGAAAAAAAAGAAATTAAGGATGCTGCGGAAGTAACCATGAAAAACGGTAGAAATGCTATGAAAGGTAAATGTCCTACTTGCGGAACGGGCATGTTCAGGATACTAGGAAAATCTTAGCTTAAATTTAAAAAAATTAAAGAGAAAGCATTAGTTTTTTTTTGAAGTGTTAGCGATATAACCACATGTGACTTCTTAAAAAACACAGGGTCTAACTATAGCTATTAATCAATAAAAAGGTTTGCAGGGAACTGCATACTTTTTTTTGAAATGAGAAGCTGCAAGAAATTGCAGCTCTTTTTTTTAATTTAATGCACGTTTATTTAAACCTTTATAAATATCTTTTTCTTGTACAAAACATACCCCAATGCCATGTAAAATAGCACCACGCTTAGGGCATAAAGTAAGGATGACAGCTTATCGGCTAAAAAAGGTTGAACATAAATGGTATGGTACAACCAAGAGTGTATGCTTTGTTCTGGGGTTACTTTTATTAAATAAAAACATTTCGACACAAAACTAGACAAGAAAAATATAGTAATGGCATTGGAGCCCACATACTTAAAAACAGTACCGATTTTAAATTGTAACACATCGGTTAAATAGTAAATAAAAGCTAGAATTAAAGTTGCCCAACCACTGGTAACCAATACAAAACTACTACTCCAAATAGCCTTGTTTATGGGGAACCAAATGCTAAAAACATAACCGGATACTAATAATAATACAGCGGTTATTACCAAATAAGCCAATTTGTTAAAATTCGCCTTTGCAAGGATGCGGCCTACTAAAATACCAGAAATGCAGGTTGCAACAGCGGGTAAGGTGCTTAAAATACCCTCGGGGTCGTAATCTGGTTTCCACATGTGTTTTCCCAGAACGTTTAAATCGATATAATTTGCCCAATTGTTTGGTGCTCTATCAAAGGTTGGCAGCGTGCCATCTGGTAATGGCACAAACCCCAAGAGTAGCCAATACCCGATTAAAATGGATAGCCCGATGGTTAGTAAGGTTTTCCAATTGCAATTCATAAATAAAACCGCGGAAACTAAAAACACAACACCAATTCGTTGTAAAACGCCAGGGAATCTTAAAATTTCAAAATCCTTAACAAACGGCGGATAGGGTAAAAACAGCCCTAAAAATAACCCGAGACCAATGAGTTTTAAACTACGGATGATAATCTTTTTATAAGTATTCGCCTTATTTGGCTTGTTTTTGTAAGCAAACGAAATTGAAATCCCGACAATGAACAAAAAGAACGGAAATATTAAATCTGTTGGCGTTAACCCGTGCCAATTGGCATGAAGCAACGGAGCATATACCTTACTCCATGTTCCGGGAGTGTTTACTAAAATCATTGCGGCAATGGTAAATCCTCTAAGAATATCTACGGATTCAATTCTTTGTTTAACATCCATATCTTAGCTTTCGTTACCTTCTTTAATGTTAAAAATGCGTTCTTTGGTTTGCTTTAAGTAGTTTCTTCCTATTGGAATTCTTCGGCCTGCAATTTCAATGGTATTGCCTTCTAAAGCAGCGATTTTATTTATCGATATATTATAGGAGCGATGCACGCGTATAAAATTTGATTGTGGCAACTCCTCCGAAATAGCCGTTAGCGACTTGTGCACTACGTAATCTCCCAGCGTTGTTGCGATTTTAATATAATCCTTCAAGCTTTCTATAAATAAAATATCGTTGAGGTTAACCTTAATCAATTTTTTATCAACTTTTAAAAAAATATGAGGTTCTTGATTTAATGCAGCATCTCCAGTGGGCGCATTGGTATAGGCGTGCTGATATACCTTATTTATGGTTTTTAAAAAACGATTGAAGGGTATGGGTTTCACTAGATAGTCCAACACATCCAACTCAAAACTTTTTACGGCGTATTCGCGGTAAGCTGTGGTTATTACTATTAAGGGTTTCACATTTAAGTTTTCAATAAAAGTAAAACCGGTCATTTGTGGCATATTGATGTCTAAAAAAACAAGATCGATTTTTTCTTGCTGCAAAACCCCGAAAGCCTTTACCGGATTGCTAAAGGTTTCTACAACTTCAATATTGTCGAAATTTTTTAAATGATTTTCTATAACACTTATTGCCAAAGGTTCATCATCTATTATAACGCATTTAATTTTCATTTTACCGGAATTTTTAAAAAGAGACTATAAACATCGTTATTAACACTGGGCTGTAACACAAAATCTTTCGCGAATAAGAGTTTTAATCGTCTTAACGAATTGGAGATTCCTATTCCTTTTTTTTCATCATTAATTAACAACGGATTAAAATTATTTGAAATTTTAAATTCGAGGTATTTTTTATTAACCATTTCAAAGCTCATTTTTATCGAAATTTTATCGTTGCCTTTTAAACCGTGCTTAAAACAGTTTTCAACAAAGGTAATAAACAATAATGGCGGTACTTTAACATCTTCTAAGTCGCCTGTAATAAGCAATTCTGTGTCAATTCTGTCTTTAAATCTAAGGTTTTCAATATCTATGTAATTGTTTATATGGCTTATTTCTTCAAGTAAATCCGCTTTGGAATCGGTTACATCATAAAGCACATACTCCATCATGTTGGATAATTTTAAGATTAACCGCGGCAAACTACTGGATTTGTTAAGTGATAGCGCGTAAAGGTTATTTAGGGTATTAAAGAAAAAATGGGGTTGTACTTGGGTTCGTAAAAACTTTAGCTCGGTGCTTAATTGTAATTGCGAAAGCTTTTCGTTTCTCTTTTTTTCAATACTCCATTCCACGATGATTTTTATGGCCGTAGCAAACGCAATCACGTAAATCTGACCTATAAATTCTGCTATAAAGTGATTAAACATCGATTGATTGGGCATGGAGGTATACACGCCACCAGACCAAATCTCGTCCGATACAAAAGCTAAATTTAAACCCAGCCTCGAAAAATAGGCCAAAAGCAGTGCGATGAACAGGCTTAGTATAAAAGTAAAGTATTTGCCCTTTAAAATGAATTTGGGAATGAGGTAATAAATATTTAAATAAACCAATACAATATGAATGGGAAATTCTACAAGATTGGATTTTATGGAATATATAAAATCGTCATTATAGCTGCCCCAGCGGATAACATTGAAAACAAAATAGCTAAGCCAAAATATAACGTGATATTTTAACGGAATAGTCGCTTTTACCTTGTTTTTAAATTTGATGAAACTCGTTTTCATGGCAAAGCATCCGTTATTTGTAATGTTACAAAAGACGTGTTATTGATCATTTTTGAACGTTGAACACATTAACTTTATCATTGTTATTTGTGATTAGCAATATGGTGTCATTTTTTTTGTTTATTGTGATAATGTCTTTTGAGTTTCCTTCATTGACAAAACCTGTTTCTTTCAGGTCTAACACTTCAAAGCCTTTATCTTTATAGGATAAAACACTGCCCAACGACGCATCGTAGCGCACCGTTTCAACCTCGGCAAAGTAATGGTTGCCAACAGCAATTATCTCTTTGCGATTATCATTATTGATATCAACAAACTCAAAATCCATAATTGGTGCAATTTGCAACATTTTCGGAAGGCTTTTAATGTTAAAACTGCCATCGCCATTGTTTTCCAAAAACACGCTGTTTAGCATGTGGACTTTAAGGTGCAGCGCTTTATCTAATGCTTCTTTACCGTAGATGTCCTCTAAAGTAGCTTCGGCAAATTCATAAAACGTGGGGAATTTATCTTTTATAAAAGGCATTTGTTGCGACGAACATTCGCGCCCTCTCGATGGTACCAAAGTGCCTTTGTAGTTTGAAGTTAATACAATATCGAAAGTTCCGGAATTATCAAAATCATCGCAAAACACATGGAACGGTTTTTCTGTGCTGGCTTTGTATTTGGTGTTTAATCCTAAATTGCCAACAAAATAATCCATGTCGCCATCGTCGTCAATATCGGTTCCTTTGATACTAAACCAAAGACCTTCGGTGTTTTTTAATGAATTGTTAACCACAGGTGTAAACTTTCCGTTGTTGTTTTCAAATATGGTAATTGGCATCCATTCGCCCACAACAATTAGGTCGTTATCATTGTCGTTGTCAAAATCCGTAAATATCGCATCCGTAACAAGGCCAACGTTTTTTATGGCAGGGGCTATTGATGCGGTTTTGTTGTGAAACCTACCGTTTTCGTTTATTAATATATACGATTCGGGCGCATAGGGGTATTTATTGGGTATCACACGACCGCCAACAAAGAGGTCTAAATCGCCATCATTATCAATATCCGAAGCTCTTACAACCTGTCCGCTAGCATTTATTTTTGGCAGTATGTTTTCGCCTTTGCTAAAGTTGCCCTTGCCGTCGTTTATATAAACCCTATCTTGGTAAAGGCTGCTGTTTTCTTCAAATTCGGCACCGCCACTAACAACATAAAGGTCGAAGTCATCATCATTGTCTATATCGATAAAAAGCACACCCAAATCTTCGTATTGCTTATCATTTTGCCAAACCGTTGCAGTTTGTTTTTTGAAGGTTCCGTCGTCATTCTGAATATATAATTCTCCACTTTGGTCTTTAGCGCCACCAATAAAAAAATCTTCTAATCCATCGCCGTTTACATCGGCCTTATCTATAAATGGCCCATTGGTAGATTGACTGTGCGGTAATAGGATTTGTTCTTTAAAGTCGTCAAATTCGTTTTCGTTGTGTTTATAAACGATACCTTGTTCTGAAGGGTTGCCGCTTTTTAAGAACGTTTCAATTTTCTCTAGATTCTTGTTTTCTAGCGGCTTGCCGCTTTCCTGATTGACCGAAATTATTTGATTGGCTTTTACATTGGTGAGTTTGGTAACGTTTTGATTTGGCCATTCAATTAAAATCTCATCGATATTTGTAGCATCGCCTACACCAAAATTCACAATATTTTGTACAGATGATATAAATCCTCTGCTGGTATATAATTCTTGATACTGCTTGATGTTGTTTGCCGTTATGGTTACTTTAGTGCCAATGGCGAATTTATTTTTGGCATCACCATTTAATTTAATTTGTATAAAATTATTTGTGTCGTTGTTTTGGTAAAGTAGGGGTGTGTCGTTAATGTTGTTTATAACCAAATCCAAATCGCCATCATTGTCAAAATCGGCATAAGCCGCACCGTTTGATTGTGTTTTTTCTTTTAATCCCCAATGGTCTGGATTTTTGGTAAACTTAAGGTTGCCTTCGTTTTTAAAACTATAATTGCTAAGTTTTGTAGAGGGTTGCAAATCGGTAATTTCCTGAAAGCTTGGTTTGTTTTTTTCTGAAAACCTTTTACTTAATTCGGTTCTAAAATCTTGATTGGCCATGTCTTTTAGAATACCATTGGAAACAAAAATATCTTTCAATCCATCATTGTCAAAGTCGGCAATTAACGGCGCCCAACTCCAATCGGTTTTGGCCAAACCACTTATTTGTGCTATTTCGCTAAACTTTCCATTGCCTCTATTAAGCTGTAAGGTGTTCACCATGTATTGATGGTGATACCCGTTTTTAACTAAAGCCCAAAAATTTTCGGTATTCATCGAAGCCATATTTTGCTTGCTGCGAACGTGGTCTTCAGAAGCCATTTCCAATACGAACAAATCGGGATGGGAATCATTGTTTAAATCGGCATAATCAGATCCCATACTACTAAATGACGTGTGCTTTATCCTATCTAAAATCTCATTGGTAAACGTGCCGTTTTTATTGTTTATATAGAGCATGTCCGGTGTTAAGAAATCGTTACATACATATACGTCTGGCCAACCATCATTATTAAAATCGCCAATTGAAGCACTCAATCCAAACGTTTTATTAACCATGCCTGCAGGATGTGTAATTTCGGTAAAATGCGTGCCATCGTTTCGGTATAGGATATCGGAGCTGAATCTTGAATAATCTCTTTCTATGCGCATATTAAGGGTACCCGTGTTTTCAAAATCTGGTCTGTGACTTACCAGATACATATCCAAATCGCCATCTTTATCAAAATCGAAAAAATAAGATTGGGTGCTAAACCCCGGGTTGTTAATTTTCCATTCTTTGGCTTGATCGATAAAGGTGTTATTTTTTTGATTAATATAAAGCCTGTTTTCTCTTGATTCGTACTCATTCCGGCTACCAGATTTAGAAATGTATATGTCCAGCCAGCCATCATTATTTACATCGACCACAGAAACCCCATTGGACCAGCCCGTTGCATCTGCTAACCCCGATGTTGCAGTAATGTCCTTAAATTTAAAATCGCCTTCGTTTAAATAAAGCTTATTTGAATTTTGATTGGAAACAAAAAATACATCAACCAAACCATCGTTATTAAAATCTGCGGTAGCAACTCCGCCGCCGTTATAAATGTTTCCAAAATTTAAAAAATTCAAATCTGCAGTTTCTTTTACATTATTCTGAAAATCGAAACTTGTTTTTTCGTTGGGAATTAAAGAAAAAAGAGTCGTGCCATTTGATGGCTTACTTTTTATGGTATGTAAGGTTTTATATGATTTGTTTTGGTTGCAATTAACAAGAATAAAACTTAGGACGGTATAGAGAAAAATTTTTTTCAAAGCACTACTTTTTAATAATTTATTTTAATGATAAATATAAAAAATAAAAAGGGAGAATCTATAAGATTCTCCCTTTTAACAAATTTACTTTTTAATACTGCAATCTAATTTTGTTGAGCCCACCACAATGGTGTATGTACGGTGTCGGGGCCTCCTAGTAATTGTACAGCTTGTGCATGACCAGCAGGTACATTGTTAACAAAAGAAGAAGGGTATTTCATGCGTTGTCCAAAGAAATTTACCTGGTTTGTCATTACGTTTCCAGCATTCAACTGTGGTAAATCCGGAATTGGATTTTCAATCGCAGGGTTTTCAAAGAATGGTAAGCCCAATCTTCTATGGTCATTCCAAATTTCTAGAGGTATCCACGCTTGAGAAGCTATGAATTTTTGCGTAATAATTTTATTTAAAAGGTCGTTTTTAACGGTTCCTCCTTTATAAATAGTATTATTTGGGTACGTATATTCAAAAGTTCCAGCTGCACCTGTATAACCGTCTATGTAATCCATAGTTACGCTAGCAGGAGGCTCTGCGGTATGATCCCAACTTACTGATGTTCCGGCGTTGTTGTAATCTTCAGAAGCAATGTAAGTAGCTACATGTTCCGAAAGGCCATAATACTCAAAACTATGTGCAATTCCAGTTTCGTAAGCTTCTTTACCACTTATTGGTGTCGACCAATTTCTTGCTGCTGCTTCAGCTATTAAGAAGTGTGTTTCCCAAGATGGGAAAAAGACACGCTCAGTGAATCTGCCTTTGCCTCTAAAATCAAGTCCTAAGCGTGGGTAAGTTCCAGAAGATCGTAATTGGTTCTTAGCACCTACATCGCCCCAGTCGCCTGCGGCAAATGCATTATACGTAAAGGCGCAATCTAAAGTTTGTAAAACATCTCCGTTATCATCCAATAAATTTCTTTCAGTTACCGTATGGCCATTACCCCAAGTTGGGAAGTTGCTATACTGCTCATCGTCAAGATTTCCAGGAATTGGATAAGTTTTATAAGCTCTCGGGTCAATAGTGTTTGGTAAACCATCAAACCAGAAACCTTTAGCTGGGTCGTTTGTAAGTTGTGTAAAGTGATCATCGTATTTTAACCCCATATAATTTGCGGGTTTAATATTAATTTGATCGTCAACAGGCAACTGAGCTACAGATGTTACACCACCTAAACCAACCACTGTGTTTCTGTAAGCAGCAGTCATATAATGGCTATTCCATTCTCTCGATTGTACATTGGTAAAACTGCTCCAGCCACCAGTTTCGATAACTCTCATGTCATCAGCAGGTGTGGCAATAATTAGGCCGCTGTTGGCAGCTTCTTCAAAATGTTGTTGTGCTACAGCAGGTGCCACTTCCGATAAACGCATAGCTAAACGCATTCTCATAGAGTTTCCATACTGTTTCCATTTAGTGTAATCGAAGCCAAAAGCTTGATCTAAATCTGCATCTGGTTTAAACGTGTTTGAAGCGTCTATTTTACTAACGGCATCTTTTAATTCCGATAGCATAAAAAGATATACATCTTCTACACTATTATAGTCTGGATTTTCACCTTGAAAACCATTTATGGGAATTGGACCAAATCCATCGGTCATTTCGCTCATAATATAGACTCTCCAAATTCTAGCAATATGCAATAAATTCTCGGTATATTCCTTAACATTTCCTGTGGCAATTTTTTCTTCTGCAACAGTAATGGCAGTCGTAATGTTTAATAACCATTTAGATATGTAACCATTAAAGTAATCGTTAGTCCATCCATCGTTTGAACCACCTTCAGAAAGAACGCCTAACCTTGAGGTTCTTGAAGCATCTTTCCAATATAATACAAATACACGTTCTGCAATGTGTGGATCTTGCTGTGCTGCCCCAATAGAATTGTTGATAAAAAATTCAACCTCTACTTGTTCTGCAGTGGCAGCCAAGGGATCTTTATTGATTTCTTCAAAATCACTACATGAAAAAATCAATAGTGTCGCACAAATTAGTGCTAGTTTTTTACTTAATACTTTTTTCATAATTTTTCTTTTTTTAAAATTTAGCCGCTATATTTAAAAATACAGTTCTTGTTGTTGGTGGTGCTAAGTTCTCAAAGCCGTTGGCGTTAGAGTTTGTCGCATTAACTGCTTCAGGATCTACACCATTTAAATGCTCTGTAATCAACCATACATTGTTGGCCGATACACCAACAGATAACCCTTGAAAAGGTGTTGTGTCTAACCATGCTCTATCGAAAGTATAGGTTAAATTTACATTTCTTAATCTTACGTGTGTAGCATCATATACATTCGCCTCATTAATACCTAAGTTTCCAGAACGACCTGTAATGGCAGCCCAGTAATTTTGAGGAGTAGCTCCAGTTGTGTTTTCGCTTAGGTTGCCAGCTCCATCGTCTACAACGCCATTAAACACAATATCGTTTCTTTCTCCGTTAACCGCTGTAACAGCTGCTAAACCAGATCTTTGTAGTGCATGATTTGTTCCAGAAAAAATTTCGCCTCCAATACTTGCACTAAATAGAAAACTAAAAGAAAAGTTTTTGTAATTAAACATATTTGTAATGCCTAATAAGGCATCAGGCTGTTGAGAACCTAAAATGTGTTTGTCTGTTGATGCTAATGGTAATCCGTCAGCATCTACTAAAATTCTTCCAAAAAATTGGCTAGATTCATCTTCAACTCTTCTGAACTTTGAGCCAACGATAACACCATAATCTCCACCGACATCTGCTCTAATACTAAAGTTGTCAAATCCGCCTAAAGTATATTGTGTTACATCGTCGGCTAATTCCTCAATGGTATTCTCGTTTGATGAGTAATTAACGTCCATATCCCAAGATAATCCATCTTCATTATCTAAAATTTTGGTTTTTAAGGTTACCTCGATACCTTTATTTTGAATATCACCGGCATTTATCAATTTAGAATTGTATCCACTAAAAGGATCTAGAGGAAGCCCGATTATCTGATTGGTAGCATTTGTTTTATACCAAGCCACATCTAAACCTACTCTGTTGTTTAAAAAACGAGCTTCTAAACCTATTTCAACAGATTTAATCAACTCATTTACAATATCTGGGTTTCTTAATGTACTATTTGTACCAGCAGTTGTGTTACCAAGTGGGTCGTTACCTATAGAAAATGCGTTATACAATGAAAAAGGACTTAAATCGTTACCTACCTCGGCATACGACCCTCTTAGCTTACCAAAAGTAAACCAACTCGGTAAATCGCCACCGTTTTTTGTTATCATATCAGAAATAACAAATGATGTGCTTATAGACGAGTAGAAAAATGACCTGTTAGCCTCACTTAGTGCTGACGACCAATCATTACGCCCCGTTACATCTAAAAATAAGTACCCATCATAGTTTAATTGTAATAGCCCATAAGCTGAATTTATCTTTTTTGTGCTAAACCCTTGTGAAACACTTGCTGGGTTAATCCCATTATTTAAGCTAAATAAATTAGGAACCAATAATTCTCCTGAATTACTGCTTATACGGCTACTCTCTGTAGACATTAAGTTACCCCCTAAAGTAATTGAACCTCCAAATTTTCCAAAAATATTATCTTTAGAAGCCGCTATTAAAGCACTGTAATTTTGCTCAATAAAGGTGTTTTTTCCTAAACCATAGGTAGATGTACTTGATGTTCCAGCAAATACTTTTGATTCCGTATTCGTGGTATACAAATCTGCACCTGCTCTAATTTCTGCACTCAACCAATCATTAACCTGATGTTTTAAAGTTCCGTTTATTATAAAACGATCTCTAGAGTCCCAACTCAAACGCCTTTTGTTTGCCCAATATGGGTTGATTTGATTGGATGTTGGGTCGAACCAAATTTGATTGCCAAACTCATCTACTCCAGCAGAATATTGTTCAATATCGCGCGAACGCGGGAAATTGATAATAGTTTGATACTGGCTTAATGCACCAAAACCAGTTCTTGGTCTATTGTTAGCTGTAGTTCTGTTGTACTGTACTTTTGTATCAGCAGTCCATTTTTTATCATTTCCAAATTTAGAAACACCTCTTGCCGTTAAGTTTAAACGTTCTAAAGTAGCTGAAGGCGAAATACCTTCATCATCCAAATAATTAGCAGAAGCATAGAAAGAACCAGAATCTGTTGAATTTTGTAAAGATAGACTGTGGTTTTGACTAAACCCATTTTTATAATAGTTTCCAATATTATCGTAAGCCTTATCAAAAACTACCGATCCTTGCTCTGGACCAGTTTCAGTTTGTCCTTCAATTTTAGGACCCCAACTGGAAGTAGAATATTCATCGTAAGCACCTACAGAACCTTGTCCGAAACTACTCTGTAAATCCGGAACTGAGAAAATGCTTTGAAACCCAGTAGTTGCTGAGTAAGAAATACCTAAGCCTTTACTAGATTTACCGGTTTTGGTTGTGATTAAAATAACCCCGTTACCAGCTCGCGAACCATATAATGCGGCTGCAGAAGCACCTTTTAAAACAGATAAAGTTGCTATATCCTCTGGGTTTATATCGGCTAAACCATTACCTAAATCGGCAGAAGGACTCCAGAAACCTTCATTGGAAGAACCCGTGAAGTTATCTAAAGGAGTTCCATCAACTACAATTAATGGTTGGTTGTCTCCGGTTAAAGAGCTATATCCTCTTAATACAATTTTAGAGGAGCCTGCAGGACCATTACTTCCCTTAATAACCTGTAAACCTGTTATCTTGCCTGATAGGGAGTTAACCATATTTGGCTCTCGCGATTCAGATATAGATGCCCCTTGGATTTCTTGAACGGAATATCCTAACGATTTACGTTCTCTTTTAATACCCAAAGCCGTTACAACAACTTCTTCTAGTTGACTAGCGTCTTCTGATAAGGAAACGTTAATAACCGATTGGTTGTTAACGGCAATTTCTCGATTGGTATAACCTATATAGGAAATAACCAATATAGCCGATTGGCTTGAAACCGTAATACTGTAGTTTCCATCGAAGTCTGTAGAGACACCGTTTGTAGTGCCTTTTTCAACAACATTTGCTCCACCAAGTGGAATTCCAGTTGCACTATCTGTAATAGTACCTGTTATTGTGTTCTGGCCTTGAATACTTTGCATGCTAAACAAGCAAAACACAAACATTAGTTTTAGTAATTTTTGAATCATAATTTTTTTTGATTTAGTTTTTAATTTTGATTGCTTCAAGATTTTTCTTGAGGGTTTAATTAGTTTAGGTGTTAGTTTTTATCATTTATAAATGGTTTAAGTTAATTTTTAATGTTTTAAACATTATATAATATATAAGTATGCAAAATATTTAATAATAGTCTTGATATAAAAAATAATATATATACAACATGTTTTTAATGACGAACAACAATGAACTGCCGATAGATGGTATTAACAAAAATTTAACTAAGAGAACAAAATAATAGCAATTATGCATTTGTATATCACAAAAACCCCAAGTTTAAATATACTAATATAAATTAAATGTAATAAAAAAAGTTTACTTAATGAGTTAAAATTTTAATTAGTAGATATGTTTTTTGTAAAAATGTTACAGAAAGACCAATTTAATTCTCAAAACCTATTAATTCTTCAATTGTGTTTTTGGTTTAATAAAGATGTTTTTTAAAATTAAAAGAACTTCAAGTGTGTTACATGTTGAATCATGTAATTTTGTAAATTGCATTCTTTTAAAATAAATTTTAAAATGTAATGGTTACTTTAAAGCAATTAGCAAAAGAGTTAAATGTTTCAATATCTACGGTTTCAAAAGCATTAAACAATAGTGAGGAAATTGGCAAGGAAACTATTAAGCGTGTCAAAGAACTTGCGGAGCTATATAATTACAAACCCAATAAAGTTGCATTAAGTTTAAAGCAAAACAGAACCAACACCATTGGTGTTATTATACCGGATATACTCAATCATTTTTTATCAAAAGTATTGTTTGGTATAGAGCGCGAAGCTTCATTGCACGGCTATAATATAATGACGTGTATTTCAAACGAATCCTTAGAAAAAGAAAAGGAAAGCTTGCAATTATTGGCCAACGGAAGTGTAGATGGGTTTATTCTATGCGTATCAGAAGAAACCCAAATTAAAAATGAAATTGAACATTTTAAACAAACCATCAAGCAAGGTTTGCCAATAGTCATGTTTGATAGGGTGGCGCACGATGTACTTTGCGATAAAGTAATAGTAGATGATTTTGATGCCACTTACCGGGCTACAAAAAATTTATTAGATGAAAATAGAAAGCAAATAGCATTTATGAGCAATATTGATGATTTAAGTGTTGGTAAATTAAGAGAACGAGGATACAATAAAGCTATATTGGAAAGTCAAGATTACAAACCGTTGGTCTTAAATATTAAAAAAGAAGATAATGCCCAAGATAAAATAATAGCTTTTATGAAAAAGCATAAAAATATTGATGCCGTAATTTCCGCCGATAGTGCTTCGGGTGTTATTGCTATTAATGTGGCCACAAGCCTTGGGCTTAAAGTGCCAAAAGATATATCGGTAATAGGGTTTTCAAGCCAATCTGTATCTAATCATTCCATACCTCGGCTAACTACCATAAGGCAGCATGCTAAAGAAATTGGAGCCAATGCAGCTCAAATGCTCATAAAAAGATTACAGAATATAACCGGCGAACCATATGATTTTAAAACTAAAATTGTTAAAACAAGTTTGGTTAAAAATGGGTCTACTTTATAAATTTTCGACAGATAATCGTATAATAAAGCTACAATGATTTGCTTTTTGTCGATAAAAAACAACATTTCGTCGATTAATTTCTAATATTAAACAATTTCAGATTACTTTAGCCATCCTCAAAATTAGCAACCCAAATCAACTCCCTCAGCTAATAAAATTTATTAATCCATTTTAAAACTTGTTTGTAAAATTTATTTTACAGTAAGAAAAAAATCTATACGCTTTTGTGCGTTTCGATTTTTAAGTTAATTATCCATTTTTTCTCTCTCAAGATTTTGATTTTTTGAAAATCGGGAATCTTGATAATATTTTAATTATTTGAAAATTAATAGAATAAACTGAATATAATAGAAGAAAATAATTTTAACCTAAAAACCGAATTAATTATGAAAGCTTTAAAAATTACTTTATTACTAGCATTACTTTTAACTGCATTTACATCATGTACCAAACAAGATTTAAACGAAGACGATGTTTTAAATGATGGTGACCAAACAGAAGATACGACTCCGTACACAGGAGGTGGAGTAAATGACTAAAAAAATATTGACTATATATTAAAGGTTCTGTCTTATTTAGATAGAGCCTTTTTTTATTGACAAAAATTAAAAAATTATAAATACATTTGATGAAATAGTTAATCCAGCCTTTAATTGAAAATTTTATTTTTTTACATAAGTATTCTTTTTTGTGTAATAGCTGCTAAGGCGCAACAAACCAAAAGTTTTAAAGTAATAGATTCCGTTCAGAAAAATGGGTTAGCCAATCTTCAGGATTCCTTATTATTCGCGAATGCCCATTATAAAATTGGCGAAGGGTATCGGTATAGTGTTTTAGCCGATAGTGCATACTATCATTACCATAAAGCCGAACAAATTTACAGGAAACTTAAAAAGAAATTCAAAATTGCCATAACGCTATATGGTATAGCTGTAATTCAAAAAGACGAAAAAGATTTTACGGGCAGCGAAGTAACCTCTGTTGAAGCTATTGCTTTATTAAATCAATTAGAAAAAACAAATGAAGTAGATAAATATAAATCGTTTTTATTCAATAATTTAGGCTTGGTGTTTGACCAATTAGAATTGTATGACGAATCCATAGCTTATCATAAAAATGCTTTAGCCTTAAAAAGAACACTGAAAGGTAATACAAAAGCAACCATTGATAATTCTAAAAACAATTTAGCATTATCATATAAAAATTCTGGACAATTTCAATTAGCATTGGATTTTTACGGACAGATTTTAAAGAATAAAAACTTGGTTAATGAACGACCGGATTTTTACGCATTGGTACTCGATAATTATGCGCACACTTTATACTTATCAAAAAAAAAGGACGAATTACCAGGATTATATCTAAAAGCCTTAAGAATTTGCGACAGTTTAGATAATAGCGCTGCAAGTTATAATTCAATAGTTATAAATCAACATTTAGCAGAATATTACAATGATAAAAATCAAAAAGACTCAGCAAAATACTATGCCTATAGGGCCAAAGATATTTCTGAACAATATCATAATGATGATTTATTGAAATCACTTTTGTTACTTTCAAAAATTGAAGAAGGAAACGCGGCCGCAAAATATTTAAAAGATTATATAGCACTTAGCGATAGTCTGCAAAAAGCAGAACGAACCATAAGAAATAAATTTGCGAGAATTAAGTATGAAACCAATCAAATAGAACAAGAAAACATCAGAATTGCGCGCGAGCGCCTGTGGCTTTTAATTATTTCAATCATATTGATTATAACGTCCTTTTTAATATATTCTGTGGTAACTCAAAGAAACAAAAACAAAGAATTAAAATTTATACAACAGCAACAAGAAACCAACGAAGAGATTTATAACCTCATGCTTTCGCAACAAGATAATATTGAAGAGGCTAGAACATTGGAAAAGAAACGTGTTTCGCAAGAATTACACGATGGTGTTTTAGGCCGTTTGTTTGGAACCCGGTTAAGCTTAGATAGTTTAAACATGGGCACTAGTGCTGAAGCCATTAATACCAGAAGCCAATATATTAGCGAACTTAAAACCATTGAGGAGGATATTAGAAAAGTATCCCACGAATTAAATACCGATTTTGTTGCCGGGTCCGGTTTTATGGATATAATAAAAACCCTAATAGAAACACAAACCAAAGCTTATGGATTTGATTATGAACTAAATAATAATGAAATTGATTGGGAAGAAGCGTCAAACAAAACTAAAATTCACATTTACAGAATCATACAGGAATCACTTCAAAATATTTATAAACACGCTAAGGCAACCCTTGTAAAAATTAGTTTTGAAGTTAAAAATAACGTATTTTGCTTAACCATAAACGACAACGGTACTGGGTTTGATGTCAATAAAGCGAAAAAAGGCATTGGCTTAAAAAACATAAACTCTAGAGTTGAGGAAATTAAAGGTGATTTAACTATAAAATCAGAATTAAATAAAGGCACAACTATAAAAATAAAGGTTAAAACAGATTAATTATAATTAAATGATTGAGCATATTAAAATATTAATGATTGATGACCACCCCATGATTATTGAGGGCTATCAGAACACATTATTATTTACTAAAAAAGACAACCAGGAATTATCGATTGATATAGCAAATAATTGTGACGAGGCTTTGGCTTTTATGAATAAATCGATTGAAAAAAGCGTACCGTATAACGTTTTATTTGTAGATATTAGCTTACCGCCATCATCGGATGGTACTATGCAATCTGGCGAAGATTTAGCAGAATATGCGCGCAAAATTTTACCAAACGCCAAAATTATTGTGTTAACCATGTTTAACGAATCTTTCCGTATTCATAATATTATAAAAACCATAGATCCGGAAGGGTTTTTAATTAAAAGCGATCTAACATCAAGCGAACTGGCCAGTGCCTTTCAAGCTGTACTTAACAATCCGCCATTTTACAGTGGTACCGTAAATAGGCATATAAGAAAAACGATTACAAGCAATATTGTAATTGATGATAAAAACAGAAAGATACTCCATTTACTATCTCAAGGGGTACGGACAAAAAATTTGGCATCTCATTTAGATATATCCATAAGTGCCATAGAAAAGAGAAAAAAACAACTCAGGGAACTGTTTTCGGTGCACGATGGGCAAGACGAAACTTTAATAGAAAACGCCCGAAAAGAAGGGTTTGTGTAGTTTAAATATTACTTAGGGGCCTTTTTTTGATTTTAATCTCATTTTTTATCATTTTTTTTTGACCTCAAAAGCATTGCTATACTTAAACTCTATCATTTAACCGTAAAACTGCTGTGGGTTTTCCGCAGTTCAAAGCCAATTGTTATATATATATTTGTTCTATCAACACTTCAAATTAATTAATCCCTCAATTTTTTTGTTGATAATAGCAATTTACAAAACCCTGTGGAGGTGAGAGACCCACAGGGTTCTTCTTTTTAAATCAATTCGTTTTTTTAGAATGAAAATAGGGCACTTTTATACTCCCATATAATGCCAATAAACAACCCTAAGTAAATAACGGCCACTATAAACTTTATAAAAGTTGAAGTTAAAAACCCAATAAACGAACCAAATGCTGCTTTAAAAGCTGTTTTAGAATCGGCATTGTTTAACAGTTCGCCAATTAGTGCGCCAACAAAAGGACCAATAATTATACCACCGGGAATTGGGGCAAACAGCCCAACAATTAAGCCCAAGGTGGTACCAATCATCCCCGATTTTGTACCGCCAAAACGTTTCGTGCCAATGGCAGGTATAATATAATCCAGAACCCAAATAAGTATAGCAATAACAAGGGTTATAATTACAAACGACCTATCCATGGGGATGGCCTCTGTTAAATGAACGATTAACAGCCCAATCCAACTTGTTAAAGGCCCGGGTAAAACCGGAAGGAAACTGCCTAATATACCTAAAACTATAAATGAGGCAGCCACAATAACTAAAATAATATCCATAAATGTGTTTAAAATATGCACTAGTATGACGCCAAAATAAGCAAGTTGTTACATTTTTAAACTAAAAAATTAGTTTAAACTAATTTTTTAGTTATATTTGTTTAACTAAAAGTTTAGTTGAATAATGAAATTTGATAAAAATGAAACAACTCACCAAAGCAGAAGAAGATATTATGCAAATACTTTGGCAACTTAAAAAAGCCAATGTAAAAGCCATAATCGAAGAATTCCCGGAACCAAAACCAGCATACAATACCGTATCGACCATTGTAAGGATTTTAGAGAGCAAAGGCTTTGTAGATTACGAAAAACAAGGAAAAGGGCATTTGTATTTTCCAATAGTTCCGCAGCACGAATACAGCAATCAATCCATTAATAAGCTGGTCGATAATTATTTTCAGGGATCGTTTAAAAGCATGGTGTCTTTTTTTGTAAAGAAAAACGATATTAGTTTAAACGAATTGGAATCGGTTTTAAAGGAAATCAATAAAAACAACGAAAAATGATACATTATATATTGCAAACCGTAGCGTTTCAGCTCATCTTTTTATTGGCTTACGATGTGTTTTTAAAAAAAGAAACCTTTTTTAAATGGAACAGATTATACCTTTTGGCCACTGCATTGCTATCGTTAGTCCTTCCGTTTATAAAATTGGAAAGCTTTAAAAAGGTTGTGCCGCAAAATTATATCATCACATTGCCCGAAGTGGTTTTGGGGCAATCTGCTGCAAATGCGAATAACACCATGGCTTTAAACGCGGTGGTTTTAGAGCAGAATACCTTCTCAATTTGGGAGTTGGTATTCTACATGGGTTTATCCGTGGCGTTTGGTCTGTTTGTGTTTAAAATCATTAAAATTGCTGCCTTGGTTATTAAAAACCCAAAACAATCTGTGGGCAATATAGTGTTGGTTGAATTGTTGAACAGCACCGCGGCATTTTCGTTTTTCCATTACATATTTTTAGGAGAAAAGCTCAAAGCAGAAGACAAGGAAACCATTTTAAAACACGAGCTCATCCACACCCAACAAAAACACACTTTGGATTTATTGTTTTTTGAAGTATTGCGCATTGTATTCTGGTTTAATCCTTTCGTGTATATGTATCAAAGCCGAATGGCAACATTGCATGAGTTTATTGCTGATGCCCATGCGGTAAAACATCAAAATAAAGCACAGTACTATCAGAACCTTTTGGCTGAGGTTTTTGAAACCAAAAATATATCATTCATCAATACCTTTTTTAAACAATCATTAATCAAAAAACGAATCGTTATGTTATCAAAAACAAAATCAAAACAAGTTAATTTATTTAAGTATGCACTTTTAATTCCGCTGGTTTTTGGGATGTTGGTTTATACATCCTGTACGCAACCCCTAAATGCACAAAACAAAAAAAGCAACATTAATATTGAACAAAAAAAGGAGAGTCCTTTAATAAAGAAAATAAAAGCGGTAAAAGAGCAAATAGCAGTTCAAGGTCATGTAAATAAAGAAGAAGAAAAAGGTTTAAGTCTGTTACTGGACATCGCAAAGGAAGAAACTTTTAATGCTAATTTGGTAGAAGAAGTACAAAGTTTTACAAATCAAGAATCAAAAACAGAATTGGTTGAAAAAATCTCGGCAGTGTTTGAGCAAATTCAAGTGCAAGGATATTTAAACGATGCGGAAGTAAAAGAATTAAAAAGTTTACTTGTTTTTACAAGTGATGATGGTTTTAACAATCCATTATTTGCTGATGTTTTAAACGATGTTGAAGTCCCATTTGCAGTCATAGACCAAGTGCCAGTTTATCCCGGATGCGAAAATTTATCTAGGGAAGATCAAAAAAAATGCATATCCGAAAACATTTCAAAACATGTACAGCGCAACTTTAATACCGGTTTAGCCAACACGTTGGGTTTAACTGGCAGACAGCGCATCAATGTTATTTTTAAAATTGATACTGAGGGCCAAATTAAAGGTATTCGTTCTAGAGCGCCACACCCCGATTTAGAGGCAGAGGCCATTCGGGTTATTAAAACCTTGCCAAAAATGATTCCGGGAAAGCAAAAAGGTAAAGCTGTAACGGTACCATATTCATTGCCCATAATATTTCAAGTGGCAGATAAAACGGCTGACGATAAAACTAAAACTGTTGCTTATCAAGAAAATAAGAAAAAGGATATTTTTGGAGAAGACCTCGAAGAAGATATAGAAGTCCCTTTTGCAGTTCTCGAGAACGTACCCGTTTATCCCGGTTGTGAGGAAGGAAACAATGCCGAAAAGAAAACGTGCATGAGCAAAAAAATCACCGAATTTGTGAATAATAATTTCAACACTAAAAAAGCAAGTGAATACGGATTAAGTGGCAGACAGCGTATAAATGTTATTTTTAAGATTGATAAAAAAGGCAATATTACGGGTGTACATTCCAGAGGACCTCACCCAGCTTTAGAGGCTGAAGCCATTCGTGTTATTTCGTCGTTGCCAAAAATGAAACCCGGAATGCAAAAAGGCAAAGTAGTTACTGTACCTTACTCGTTGCCCATAATTTTTGAGGTTGAAGATACAGAAATGCTTGATGAATTTATTGTTAACAATGAATCAAATACATCAAATGAACTGCCCTTTGCTATTGTTGATAAAGCACCAACTTTACCAGAATGCAAAGCTTTAGAAACTGAAAAAGAAAGAAGAAAATGTACAACGAATGGAGTTTCAAAGTTTGTAAATAGAAACTTTAATACTGATTTAGCTAAAAGTTTAGGTTTAAAAGGAAGACAACGCATTAATATTGTTTTTAAAATCACAAAAAAGGGAGATATTGTAATTGAAAAATCTAGAGCGCCGCATCCAGATATAGAAGCTGAAGCCATACGAGTAATTAAATCTATTCCTAAATTAATTCCTGGTAAACATAAAGGCAAAAAGGTAGATGTGTCATATTCTTTACCAATAATTTTCCAAGTAGCCGATTAAATATGATTAGACTAATTTTTATATTTTTATTATTAGTATTTAAAACCGAAGCTCAAACTTCGGTTTTAAACATTGCCGATAGTTTATTTGCCCACGGTAACTATAGTAAAGCCATTGCCCAATATAAAGTGTACGATAACCCGCCTGAGGTTTATCATAAAATAGCAAAAGCATATATCGCCATTGGCAATTACGACGAAGCTTTAATTAACTACGAAAAAGGCGTAGAAACCAACCCGAAAAACACCTTGCTGAAATATGATTTTGGTAAATTTTTATACCGAACCGAAAACTTTAAAAGAGCCGCAGAAATATTCAATAAATTGGTTTATACAGATTATAAAAATCCGAATTTCCATTACGAGTTGGGCTTGAGTTTAGAACAATTAAAAGATTCCACGGCACAAAATAGGTTTTTTAGTGCCTTTCAATTAGACAGCACACACCAAAAAGCCATTTATAAAATTGCTAGGCACCATCTTAAAAAAGGGCATAATAAACTGGCAGATAAATACATAGATATTGGTTTATCGTCTTATAAAAACAACAAGCAATTAATAAGTTTGAAAGCGCAAAATTATTATGTGCGAAATCAATATGAAAATGCCATTGTTTGGTTTGAAAAGCTTTTGGAATTAGGCGAATCCTCAGAATTTATACATGAAAAGCTAAGTTTGAGTTATGCCCAATTATATGAATTTGAAAAAGCAATAATACAACGAGAATTAGCTTTACAATTCAGCCCGAAAGATGCCACGTCCATTTATGTGATAGGGACCTATTACGAAAAAATAGATGATTTTAAAAATGCAGAAAAGTATATTTCGAAGGCGTTATCCATATTAGACAAACCACTGGATGCCGAATATGCTAAATTAGCAACGGTTTTAAATCGGCAAAAAAAATACAAAGAAGGCATTGAAGCTTTAAAAAAAGCCGTTAAGGAAAACCCCGCCAACGAGTTTTCTAGTTTTCATTTGGCCATAACGCTGGAAGCTTATTACGCCGATTACGATGCCAAGATTAAAGGGTATGAGGATTTTAAGAAAAAATTCCCAAATAGTAAATTGAAAGCTTATGCAGATGAACGGATTTCAAGCCTTAAAAAGGAAAAGTTTCTTAAAGTAGAAAAGAAAGCAGATTAAAATATTAAGCCACGAATTTCATTGATTAGACCTAACAGGTTTTAAAAACCTGTTAGGTCTAGATGATTTCAGGTTTTTAATTTTGCTGACCAATGTTTCTTTTAAGAAGGCAAGATTTTCGGCTAAAAATAGGGTGTTGATTTTAATGCGTTTTTCCTAATTAAAATGTACTAAAACTTTAGTGTTGTTTTAATTTGGCATAATATCAATACTAAACTAGATATTAAAATCTAAAAAAATTGTACTTTTCGGTTTCAGTTTTAATCCATGAGACAAATTTGTGTTTTTCTGTTTATTTTAACGCTTACATCTTGCGAGTATTTTAAGGTAAAAAAAACATCTTCTGAGGCTATTTTAAAAGAAGAATTGCAAACTTTTAATTGGAACGATGTTGATGCCTATCCAAGTTTTTCGGTTTGTGATTCCTTAACGCTTAAAGAAGAAAGGAAAGCCTGTTTTCAAGAGGTTTTAACAACTCATATTTCTGAATTTTTACAGGATGAAATTATTATTGTAACCAAAGATATTAGTGACACGATCGTGATTAATTTTCGAGTGTCTGAAACGGGGGATTTAAAATTAATGGATGCCAAAATAGATTCGTTGACTATGGCCGAAATCCCGAATATTAAACGTTTACTTACCAAAAGTCTGGATTCGCTTCCTAAAATTTTTCCGGCCTCAAAACGCGGGCAGCAAGTGACTACGGAATTTAAACTGCCCATAATTATTAAGGTGAATTAGCAGATTTAATGCAATTTGGATTCGGGTAATGCCAATGGTGGATAGTGCGTTAGGGATTGCAGTGGAAAGCCCACAGCGAGGCACGAGCGAGGACTTGCAACGGAAAGCCCAACCCGACGGTCGCTGAGGTACTCGAAGCGCAGGGGAACGCCCAAAAACTTACAACCAAACGACCGTTTTTATAATAATTATACTATAAATTAAACTTGTAGCCAACAGCAAAATCGACCGGAAAATGCTTGTTATTATCTGTAAATATGGCAAATAATTCGTTGTAGGCCAGTGTAATAAAACCGGTGTTGCCAATTTTAATATCGGCTCCCAAACCGAACGCAAATGGCGTTTTAAAGGTTGAATTTTTTACAACTTCATGGGGCAAACCGATTAATTCGATGGTGTTTTTTGAGACATTATAAGTGCCCAAAAGGGCGTTTCCGTAGATATTAAACGCTGGTTTGTTAATAAAACGGTACCGATAACCCAAAGCGAGTTGCGTGCTTGTGTATTTAAAATCCGTGTTGTCCAAAGCGTGCTCGACACTAAAAAAACCAGCATGCCTTGAGGTTTTAAGTGACGATATTATTTCGAGTTCGGCACCAAAAAATGGCACTGTGGTATTGTTGGGGTTGCTTACAAAAGGATGGTTTGTAATGCCGCCAAATAAGCCCAAACGCGATTTTAGGGTTGGTTTTTCGTCGAGATACGCCGAATCTCCAACGGCTGTGTTGTACTGTTTGATAAACTGCGTTAAATCGGTTAATGTGAATTTTAAATCGTTTACCGAAATTGAGGTGTTTTCGGTTAGGTTTTTAAGCTGTGTTTTGTATTCTTCGTTAAAGTTGTTGTTTGAATTTTTGGTGTTAAGTAGTTCGGAAATGTTGCCATCGCCGGTTTTTACAAAGTACCTAAATTGTTTGTCGACGGTGTTCCAAAGTAAATCCAAATGGCCTTCAACGGCGGTTTTAAGCTCATAATTTTTTCCGTTAATGGTGTATTGTTGTTGTGCGGATAGTGACAAATATGAGGTGGTTAACACAAGTAAAAAAAGTATCTTTTTCATAGGTTTATAAGATGTGGGTTATACTTTAACTGCGCTAAGCACAGGTATGTAAAATTACTAAAAATAAATCAATCGTATTTATTTTTTAGAATCCCGACCTTTCCATTTGTAACCTTTAAATAGCGAAACAAATGCGATATAAACGCTAAAGAACGGATAGAGCAAAAATCCGAAAACATAAGTGCTTAAAACCTGTTTTTGATTAAAGAATGTAGCCGATTTAAAAATCAATAAATAATCGATGCTAAATTTGATTATTAAAAGATAAATAAAGATTTTAATGCCGAATACGTATAGTAAAACCCATGGTAAGAGTGACATAATTAAAGCATTCATGAGGAACACCATTACCCCTGTTAACTTGCCAAATAGATTGTTGTAAGCACTGGTTTTTGCTGCCCACCGGATGCGTTGTGCTTTTAAAGCCTTCCAATTTGGCTGTGCATTTGTGGTAACAATGGCTTGTTCGCATTTTAAATAATTAAGGTTTTTAGGGTGTTTTTTTACAGCCTTTTCCAAGAGGAAAATATCATCGCCACTGGCTATATTTTTGTTACCGTCAAATCCGTTTAATTCAATAAACAATGCTTTTTGATAGGCAAAATTGGCGCCATTGCACAAAAAGGGTTTTTTAATGCCAAATCCGCCAATGGTGGCACCTTGTAAACTTAACATATCGAGTAATTGAAACCGATTTAAAAAGCCGCTTTTAGCATGGAAAGTTACGGGGGCAACAATACATTTACTTGTTGTGGTTTGAATGCATTCATCAAAACTATCCAGCCAATATTTGGGCAAAATGCAATCGGCATCGGTCGTGATAATCCAGTCGTTTCTAGCTTGACTTATAGCTGTGGTTATCGCATCTTTTTTTGGGGAATTTGATACTCTTTTGTTTGAAATTACTTTGATGTCATTTCGAACATTAGTGAGAAATCTCATAATTATATCAACGGACTCATCATCCGATTCGTCATCAACAAAAATAATTTCATATAAATGATTCGGGTATGCCAAAGCATCGATTGAAGCTAATAAATGTGGTAAATTTTCAGCTTCATTTCTAAAAGGAATTATTACGGAAAAAGTGGTTTTCGCTTTAATGTCCTTCAGCTTAAAAACAGGGACTTTATCAAATCCAATAACAAAACTTCCTATTAAAACTAAGTATAAAAGTGTTATAATAATACTGATTAAAACCATAATTAATCTTCGGTTTTTGGTAGATTAAAATTGAGCACATAATAGCTTCCAAATACACTTGGCAATACAAAATTTAACAGCCACATGATGGTAATTATGCTTAAAATAGTGAGTTCGTTTACGTTAATAAAAGCAAACAAATATAGGGCGACGCTTCCTTTTATAACCACATCAAAAATAAAAATAGACGGAACGACGGATGCCAATACATACATAGAAGTGATTATTGCCATGGCATTAAAATATGAAATTTCAACCCCAAAAAGTTGTAATAAAAAGTAAAACTGAAACGAAAAAATAAGGTAGCGCAATAACGAAAGTAAAAACCCAAGCACGATTTTTTCTTTGGGAAATTTTAAAATGAATTGTTTCACCTTTTCCAACGAAAACCCTTTGATGGTGAACTTGCTTTGTTTTACGCCAAAACCTATTAAAAACACGAGTATTAAACCAATGATCAAGACACTTGCTAATTTGTGATAATCTACATTTACCTCATAATTAGTTGCAAGAAAATATAAACCTATCACACCAAAAACAATGGTTACAGCCATTTGCAATAGGTTGCTTAACAGGTTAATGAGTACGATACGTTTTCTGAAATTTGGGGTATAGTAAATGGCTTTTGCACCGTATTCTCCAATTCTATTTGGTGTAAATAACGAGGCTGTTAAGGCGCCTAAACTTTGCTTGAAAGCATGTTTAAAAGTGGTTTTTTTAACAAAAGAGACTAAAGTTTTCCATTTTAAAATTTCGAAAAACCAATTAAAACCACTTAAAAAAAGCAATAAAATGATGTTTTTTGAAGTAAAAACGTTCTTTTTTGATAGAAAATCAACAAAATTGGAAAATTGTAAACCCTCGTTGTTTGCCAATTTATTATAGATAAAATAAAATGCGCCAACTACAACACTTAATTTAATCAGCACAAAAAAGAATTGCTTAGTTTTGTATGGCAGCGTTTTATTCATAATTATAAAAGGGTACAGCAAATTAAACCAATATTATTTTATGCCTCTAAAATTTAAACCGATATTATTTTCAATACTCTTTACTTGTTTTAGTTTTTTTACGTTTTCACAAAGTGATACAAGTACGATTAAAGCGCAGTTTGCATTGGGTGTCAATAGTCCGTCGGCAAGCGGCTTTGTTACAAATTTTGAGGCTAAATCTGTGAATTTCCCAAGTATTAATTTAGGTGTTCAATATATGTTTAAACCAAAATGGGGCGCGAAATTGGATTTTGGTTACAACCGCTTTTCTAATATGGACAACACAGCGGAATTTAAAATAAACTATACACGGCTTAATGCACAATTGGTTTACAATGCAACGAGTGTATTTAGCTTTTTGCCACAGCGCATGGGCACGTTTTTACATGCTGGTCCAGGTTTTACAAGCATTAAACCATTGGGGAATTATACCCAAAACGACACCTCATTTTTAAATACGATGGCAGGCATTGAGTTTCATTATGGTGTTTCGGATAAACTTTCAGTGTATTTTGATGCCTCTTACATATTGGGATTTGGAAAAGATTTTAATCCTGTTTCAAGTGGATTTGGATCGTTTAACGGAAACCTGTTAACCTTGACTATTGGCGCATCTATTTCGCTTAGTGGTTGTCAATATTGCGATTAATGAGCAAAGAAAAAATTATTTTAGGCATTGACCCAGGGACGACTATTATGGGTTTCGGACTTATAAAAGTGGTTGGAAAGAATATGGAGTTTATGCAGCTAAATGAATTGGATTTGAAAAAATATAGCGATCATTATTTAAAGCTGAAACTTATTTTTGAGCGCACCATAGAACTTATCGACACCCACAATCCAGACGAAATAGCCATTGAAGCCCCGTTTTATGGTAAAAACGTGCAAAGTATGCTCAAGTTGGGTCGCGCACAAGGTGTTGCCATGGCTGCGGGATTAAGTCGCGAAATTCCGATTACCGAGTACCTTCCGAAAAAAATAAAAATGGCCATTACCGGTAATGGAAATGCGAGTAAGGAACAGGTTGCTAAAATGCTTCAAAGTTTATTGGGATTAAAAACCTTGCCCAAGAACTTGGATGCGACAGATGGTTTAGCGGCAGCCGTTTGTCATTTTTACAACTCAGGAACAATTACGGTTGGTAAAAGTTATTCGGGGTGGAGTGCTTTTGTTAAACAGAATGAATCTCGTGTAAAAAAATAATGGCAGGAATATACATCCACATCCCGTTTTGCAAGCAAGCTTGTTTTTATTGCGATTTTCATTTTTCAACATCTTTAAAAAAGAAAGATGAATTGATTCAATCTTTGGTAAAAGAATTGGAATTACGAAAAGACGAGCTTAAATACCAATCTATCGAAACCATTTATTTTGGTGGCGGCACACCTTCTTTATTGCCTGTTGAAGAATTACAATTGATGATTGATGCAGTTTATAAAAACTATCAAGTCGTTGAAAATCCGGAAATCACTTTAGAAGCAAATCCAGACGATTTATCTAATAATCTAATAATCCAACTATCTAAAAGTCCAATTAACCGCCTAAGTATCGGTATTCAATCGTTTTTTGAAGACGATTTAAAAAGCATGAATCGCGCGCATAACGCCCATGAAGCCAAAGCATGTTTGCAAGAAGCAACGCGGCATTTCGATAATATCACCATCGATTTAATTTACGGCATCCCCAATATGAGTTTGGAAAAATGGAGCGAAAATTTAGAAATCGCTTTTGGTTTTGGGATTAAACACATTTCAAGTTATGCCTTAACCGTCGAGCCAAAAACCGCTTTGGACGCCTTTATAAAAAAAGGAACCTATCCGCCAATAGACGAGCGTTTGGCTTTACAGCATTTTAATCATTTAGTAGAAAAAACAAACGCACAAGGTTTTGTGCATTACGAGATTTCCAATTTTGGTAAACCCAACTATTTTTCAAAGCACAATACCAGTTATTGGCAAGGGAAACCGTATATAGGCATTGGGCCTTCGGCGCATTCATTCAATAATAATCAGCGTAGTTGGAATGTATCAAATAATTCAAAATACATTCAATCCATTCAAAACAATGCGTTGCCAAATACTGTTGAAACGCTTTCTGTAAAAGACCAGTATAATGAATATATTATGACGGGTTTGCGCACCATTTGGGGCGTTTCTTTAAGTAAAATTGAATCCGATTTTGGCAAAGAGTATTTAACTCATTTAAAAAAGACTTCAGAAAAATTTATAGAAAAAGGTTTGCTTGTTATTGCGAACCCTAATGAGGAATCTCAGTCTTCAATTTTAAAAACCACCCAAAAAGGAAAATTTTTAGTTGATGGGATGGCCTCGGAATTGTTTATGATTTGATTATATTTGAATATGATCGCAACAATACAATACAAATCAAAAAAACTTCAAATAGATTTAACACAGCCCATAGATATTTCAATGCCGTTACGAGCTTCGAAAGACAATGTGAATGCTTGGTATGTGGACCCTCCAAAAATTGAACCGGCAACCGATGGCGAATGGATTGCCGCTGTAAAAGAGGGGGCTTGCATCAATTTCAATAATATCAATTTTAATCCGCATGCCCACGGAACCCATACCGAATGTGTTGGGCATATTACTGAAGAAATGCATTCTATAAACCAGAATTTAAAGCAGTTTTTCTTTTTTGCAGAAGTGCTTACTGTTGCTCCCGAAAAGCTGAAGGGTGATTTTGTAATTTCGAAAAAGCAATTGCAATTTGCTATCGGAAATAAAAAACGCGATGCTATTGTTTTAAGAACGATACCTAATACAAACGAGAAATTATCGGCGCAATATTCGCACACCAACCCACCTTATTTATTGGAAGATGCCGCTATTTATTTACGTGAAAAAGGCATAAAACATTTGCTGATAGATTTGCCAAGTGTAGATAAAGAAAAGGACGATTGCCAATTATTGGCGCACAACGCCTTTTGGAATACTAAAGGTAAACTAAGATTAAACGCAACCATTACCGAATTGATTTTTGTGCCAAACCATGTTGCCGACGGGACTTATTTTTTAAACCTTCAAATTGCACCTTTCGAGAATGATGCCACACCAAGCAAACCTGTTTTGTATAAAATTATTGAGTAAATGGAAGTATTTTTAGGAATCATTGTTGGGATTTTGGTCAGTTTAGGCGTTGTAACCTATTTAAAATCGCTAAAGAAAAAGCAATTGGTAAATGCCCAATCGGTACTGCTTTTAGATAAAATAAAAACCGTTTGTAAGTTTATAACCGTTGAAGGCGATTTTGCTGAGATATATCATTATGAAGATGTAAAACAACGGTTTTTAAAACTCATTTCCAGCAAAAAGAAAGCATTGGTGGTTATAAATGCCAAGGCTTATGTGGGCTACGATTTGAATAAAATTCAGCTTAAACCCGATAAGGATAAAAAGAAAATTATACTAGAACATTTTCCGCAACCCGAAGTGTTGTCCATCGAAACCAATTTAAACTATTACGATAAATCGGATGGCTTGTTCAATAAGTTTGAAGCAGCAGATTTAACAGGATTGCAAACCGAATCTAAACAACACATTAAAGATAAGATTCCAGAAAGTGGTTTAATTGAAATTGCGCAAAAGGAAGCCTTGGATACCATTTTGCTCATTGAAACCATTGTTGAAACCATTGGTTGGACATTGGATTATTCGGCTTTAAAAATTGAAGAAAGTAAAATAAAGAAACTGAAATAACATTGAGGTTTGTCATTCCGGAGTTTATGCTGAGCGTAGTCGAAATAAAGGCAGAAATTCACTATTTATATATTTTATTTTTATGAACATCGAACAACTCCGCAACTATTGTTTAAGCAAAAAAGGAACCTCTGAAGGATTCCCTTTTGACGATAACGTTTTGGTGTTTAAAGTACTGGGGAAAATGTTTGTGCTTACAGGATTGCAAAGCTGGGAAAAAGGCGAAGCGGCTATCAATTTAAAGGCAGATCCCGATTACTCAGAAGAATTACGTACCGAGTTCAGCAGCATCCGACCAGGGTATCACATGAGCAAAAAACATTGGAATACGGTATATATTGATGAAGGTGAACTGGAAACCAAACTCGTTTTAAAGCTCATCGATCATTCTTATGAAATGGTTGTAAAAACCCTACCTAAAAAATTAAGAGACAACTTAGTTTAGCGTAAAAGTTAATTATTTAACAAAAAAATAGATTTTTGTTGTATATTTGATACTCTCACTAAACCCATACTTATTTAATTATTAGCGAATTATAGGTTATTCCAAATCTTGTTTATTGCTCCATAATCTTGATATAGTATTTTATTATTAATCATTTATATTAATTAAATTTTTTAAAGATTATGAAAACAACCAACCAATTTCTCACAGCAATAGTACTAGCACTATTGTTAATTAGTCCAACAACAATTTTAGCCCAAGATGATGCTCCTAAAGGGCCGGAATACATTTCAGTAACAAAAATGTATTGGAATAAAAACTATGAAGGCACTCCAGAAGAGTGGAGAGCCAACGAAAAAGAATACATGGATAAAGTCACCAAAAAGAATGAATATGTAATTGGTGCAGGGTATTATACGCATCTATTTACAGAAAACAGTAATGAGGTTCTTTATGTGCAATCTTACCCAAATTGGGAGGCTTTAGATAAAGCTTCAGCTAGGAATAGTGAACTAGAAAAAGAAGCATGGCCAGATGAAGAAGCTAGAAAAGCCTTTTTAAAGAAATTAAACGGAGCATACTCCATTTTTCATTCAGATGAAATTTACGCAACCATGGATGGTGCTAAGCATATGGAAAAAGCGCCCGAAAAAGATATGGTATTGTATTTACGACAAAGCAAAATGACCTATACTCAAGATGGTACTTTTAAAGAATTTCAAGCATTACGTAAAAAACTACTTGATGGCGTAATTTATAAAAATGAATTTATTAAAGCGTATTACCCGTCAATACATGCTTGGGGAGCAGATAGAAGAGACATGAACGAAGCCATAATTTTAGAGTCTTTGGGCGATTTACATAAATTGTTCGATAGAAATGTAGAGTTGATGAAAGAAGTTTTTACCGAAGAAGAATCAAAAGCATTTGGTAAATATTTTAAAAGCCATGGCGATTACCTTTATACGATAATAAAGCTTTAAGAAAAGTTAACAGTTTCACCATAAAAGGATGCCAAATGGCATCCTTTTTATTTGTTAAAATCCAAACTTGTAGAACCTCTTATTAAAGCGTATTTTTGCAAAACCAAAAACCATTAATAATCCATGAGTTTATTAGATACACTTAAAGAAAGAAGCAACAATGCCTGCGAATTATGTGCAGCTACCGAACATTTAGAGATTTACGAAGTACCACCCGTATCAACCGCGGGAGTCGACGGCAGTTTATTGGCTTGCAATACCTGCGTTTCTCAAATAAACAATCCTGAAACGACCGATGCAAACCATTGGCGCTGTTTAAACGATAGCATGTGGAGCGAGCATCAAGCCGTAAAAGTGGTAGCATGGAGAATGTTGAGCAGACTAAAAAAAGAAGGTTGGCCACAGGATTTGTTGGATATGATGTATTTGGAAGACGATGTTTTAGAATTTGCAAAAGCGACTGGTGAAGGTGTTGAAGAAGGCGATAAAATAATTCACCGTGATGTAAACGGCGTTATTTTAGAAGCTGGAGACTCGGTGGTTTTAATAAAAGATTTAAAGGTGAAAGGCTCAAGTATGGTGGCCAAACAAGGCACTGCCGTAAGAAACATTCGTTTGGATCGGGACAACGATAAGTATATCGAGGGTAAAGTGGGCGCGCAACAAATCGTTATTATTACCGACTATGTAAAGAAGGTTTAATCGAAAAGAATTCCTCGAGGCTCTGCCTCTAGGATAGTTTGTTTCAAGAATTTTTTTATTCGCTTTTATCCTTTTTTCTAAACCAACCAAATCCCAAAGGGATTAATAAAAGAACAAAAAGATACTTTCCCGTTATAATGCCAATAAGGGTAATTATAAGCGCAAGAATTAATATCATATTTGTGTATTTTGTTTTCATTTTAAAGAGCCTGTTTTCTAAATTCCGAAGGGTTCATATTTTTAACAACCTTAAACTGCCTGTTAAAATTGGACATGTTATTAAACCCCGATTTTTCGGCAACCTCAGAAACTGTTAAATCCTTGTTTGATAACAAAAGCTTGCAGGCGTGCTCCAAGCGCAATTCATTTAAAAACTGAATATAGGTTTTGTTGGTCCGTTTTTTAAAGTATTTACAAAACGCATTTTTAGTCATGTTTGCAACTTCGGCAATGGTGTTTAAAGTTATGTCGCTTTCAAAATTATCCATGGTGTACGTAAATACATTTCGCATTCTGTGACCTTCGTTATCCGAATATTTTTTATCATAAATAAAAGAAGATAAACTTTTATAGTTACATGTTGAACCCAATTTTAAAAGCTGGAGAAGGATAATAAACTGGTTTAATTTGGTTGAATTTTCAATTTTGAGAAACCAATTTTTAAACTGATTTTTTTTCGATGTAACTTTGAAACCATGTTTGGCGCGCTTAAAAAAAAGTCCCAATTCATTTAAGGTATCCAATTTAAAAAAATGAGATCCAAAAGACTGTTTGCTAAAAAATAAAGACAGCATGTGCGATGTGCCCGAAGCATTCAAATCGCTTTTAAACACATGCGGAATGTTGCTGCCAATTACCAAAACATCATCTTTAGTATAGTAATTTATGGTATCGCCAACAATTAAAGTGCCCTCGCCCGCAACAATAAAACTTATTTGTATCTCTTCATGTTGGTGCAATTTATCGTAAAACGCATCGGCATAATCTACCTGAAAAATAAAGGCATCATTTTCTGGTTTTGGTATTTTAAATGGTAAAACTTTCAATTTTAATTATGTTTTGTTTTATCCCTTTTGGAGAGATGACTCAATAGAAATAGAGCGCATAAAAATACATAAATACTATTCTAATATCTAATTTAAAAATAATTTTTGGATAATAAAATATCAATGTTGGATAAACACATATTATCAATCAAGCAAAACAAATTATAATTTTGGTAAAAATTAAATAATTAAGCAATGAGTTTAAAATGGGAAGGCATTATGCCAGCAGTTACAACAAAGTTTACAGATGGTGATACTTTGGATTTAAAAATGTTCGAAACCAACATTAAAGCACAATTAAATGCCGGCGTGCACGGTATTGTATTAGGCGGCACATTAGGTGAGGCCAGCACGTTATTAGATGAAGAAAAAAGTATTTTAACCAAAACAACGGTCGATATTGTAAAGGGGCAGGTTCCTGTGTTAATTAATGTGGCCGAACAATCTACAAAAGCGGCTATCGCAGCAGCTCAAAAAGCCGAAGAGGACGGGGCAAGCGGATTAATGCTCTTGCCGCCTATGCGTTACAAATCTGGAGACCGCGAAACCGTTGAATATTTTAAGGCCGTGGCGAAGAGTACATCGTTGCCTATAATGATTTACAATAATCCCGTAGATTATAAAATTGAAGTGACTTTGGATATGTTTGAAGAACTCCTAGAATGCGATAATATTGAGGCCGTAAAAGAGTCCACCAGAGATATTACCAATGTGACCAGAATTAAAAACCGATTTGGCGACAGACTAAAAATCATGACAGGCGTAGACACCATCGCCCTAGAAAGTTTGCTTATGGGCGCAGACGGTTGGGTGGCCGGTTTGGTGTGTGCATTTCCCGCCGAAACCGTTGCCATTTACGAGCTTCAAAAAGCAGGAAAAATTAAAGAAGCCATCGAGATTTACCGTTGGTTTATGCCATTGTTAGAGCTGGATATAAATCCAAAATTGGTACAAAATATCAAGCTCGCCGAAGTGTACACAGCCATTGGGACCGAAAATGTTCGCGCCCCGCGTTTACCACTTCACGGCAACGAAAGGCAACACGTAATAAGCGTAATCGAAGCCGCATTAAAAGTACGGCCAACACTGCCAAATTATAAAAATTTAAGTACTTTAGTCTAAATAATTTGGGTGTTACCGCTTAAAAAAAAGCTGTCGGGCTTTATACAATATCTTTTGTTTTTGTCATTCCTGTAAAAGCAGGAATCCACTAATAAAAATGGAGTTTTTATAAGAGCGGTTTTATGTTTTTAGTGTTGTTTTTTTTATAAGTGAAAATCAAAAACATGTTACAAATAAGACCAACTTGCGAAAACTGCAACAAATCAATGCCTTACCATTCCAGTGAAGCAATGATTTGTACATTTGAATGCACCTTTTGTAAAGATTGCGTAAACCATGTTTTAAAACACGTTTGCCCAAACTGCGGAGGTGGCTTCGAAAAACGCCCCATTCGCCCAAAAAATTTATTGGAAAAATATCCAATATCAACAAAAGTGGTTCACAATCCAATAGATGTTAAAGCACATTTAAAAAGAATTAATAACTAAAAACAGCCCTCTTTAAGAGGGATAAAGGGAGGAAAATGATAACAGGAAAAAACTATATCGGCAATCAACTATCGGCAACAGGCGATAAAATCTTTAAAACTTTTAACCCGTTGTTGAATATTGAAAATGATTGGGATATCACCGAAGCTTCAAAAAACGAGGTTAATCAAGCAGTGCAATTGGCTTCAGAAGCATTTAAAACCTATTCTAAAATTTCAGGCGCCAGAAAAGCAACATTCCTTAGAGAAATTGCTAACGAAATTGAAGCTTTGGGCGACGCATTGTTACAGGTGTATTCCTCAGAAAGCGGGTTGCCAAATGGAAGAGCAATGGGCGAACGCGGTAGAACTTTGGGGCAATTACGCGCTTTTGCAAACCATGTTGAAGAAGGCAATTGGGTCGATGCATCTATCGATACCGCACAACCAGAGCGCGAACCAATACCAAAAGTAGATTTAAGAAAAATGAATATCGCATTGGGTCCCGTTGTGGTTTTTGGAGCCTCAAATTTTCCTTTAGCCTTTTCAACTGCGGGTGGCGATACCGCTGCGGCATTGGCAGCAGGTTGTCCCGTAATTGTAAAATCGCACCCCATGCATGCAGGCACTGGCGAAATGGTAGCATCGGCAGTGATAAAAGCAGCAGAAAAAACAGGCATGCCAAATGGCGTGTTTTCAAATTTAAACAGTAGCGGTATCGAAGTTGGCCAGACTTTAGTGCAGCATCCAAAAGTAAAAGCCGTAGGTTTTACGGGAAGTATCAAAGGCGGTCGAGCGCTTTATGATTTAGCGGCAAAACGCGACGAACCCATTCCTGTATTTGCGGAAATGGGAAGCATAAACCCAGTTGTTTTGTTGCCAAAGGCGTTAAATAACAGAGCTGATGCCATTGCCAAAACCTATGCGGGCTCCATTACATTGGGCTCGGGTCAGTTTTGTACAAATCCTGGATTAATCATCGGGATAAAATCTCAGGGCTTAACTCGTTTTGTAAATACCTTAGCCGAAGATATTGTAAAAATAGAACCGTCGTGTATGCTGCATCCAAATATTGCAGGGGCTTATGAAACCAATAAAGAAAATGCCTTGGCTCAAAGCGGACTTAAAGTTTTGGCTGGTTACGAGAACAGCGTAGAACCCAATTATGCCAGACAAGTTGTAACAACTGTTGAAGGCGATACATTCCTAAACAACCCCACATTACATCACGAAGTTTTTGGTCCGTTCTCATTAGTCGTTCAATGTGAAAATAAAGCGCAATTGGAATCCATTATTTCAAAATTAGAAGGGCAACTCACAGGAACAATTATTTCTGATGAAAACGAAATTTCAGAATATTCCAATGTTGTCAATACCCTACAAAATAGAGTGGGACGTATTATTTTTAATGGCGTACCAACCGGTGTTGAGGTGTGCCCGTCCATGCAACATGGAGGCCCGTATCCGGCATCAACCGATTCGAGGTTTACGGCAGTTGGCGTAGATTCCATTAAACGTTGGGTGCGTCCATTTAGTTATCAAGATTGGCCGAATGAGCTGCTTCCCGATGAATTGAAAAACGAAAACCCTTTGGGTATTTCCAGATTGGTTAACAATGTGAAAACCACAGCTAAAATCTAAATGGCACGCACAAAGTTTGTTTGTATTGATGCGCATACCTGTGGTAATCCGGTAAGGGTAGTTACCCAAGGGCATCCAAAATTAGTTGGCAAAAACATCAATGAAAAACGCCAACATTTCTTAAAGGAGTACGATTGGATTCGTAAGGGTTTGATGTTTGAACCTCGGGGACACGATATGATGAGTGGCAGTTTTTTGTTTCCGCCGCATAACCCGGAAAATGATTTTGCAATTCTTTTTATTGAAACTTCCGGTTGTTTGCCCATGTGCGGTCACGGTACCATAGGCACCATTACAATTGCTATTGAAGAAGGTTTGATTACACCAAAAACACCAGGAAAAATCAGGATGGAAGCACCAGCTGGTTTGGTTGAAATTGAATATAAACAGACCAACAATAAAGTAGAGTGGGTAAAATTAACCAATGTAAAAAGTTATTTGGCAGCGGAAAATTTAACTGTTGATTGTCCCGAATTGGGCGAAATCACTTTTGATGTGGCTTATGGCGGAAACTATTACGCGATTGTAGATCCGCAGAAAAACTTTTCGGGCGTTCAGGATTTTTCAGCTTCAAAAATTATTCAATATTCGCAAGTGGTCAGGCAACGTATCAACCAAAAGTATCCTGATTTTTTTATTCACCCAGAAAACGAAACGATTAAAGATGTCAGTCATATGTTATGGACGGGAAACCCCATAGACTCAAATTCATCTGGGAGAAATGCCGTGTTTTATGGCGATAAGGCTATCGACAGAAGCCCTTGTGGTACAGGGACATCGGCACGTTTAGCACAATTGTATGCCAAAGGGAAATTAAAACTTCACGAGCCATTTATCCACGAAAGTTTTATAGGCAGTAAATTTATTGGTCGTGTTGAAAAAGAAACTAATTTAGATGGTAAATTAGCCATTGTTCCGAGTATTCAAGGTTGGGCGAAAATTTACGGTTACAACACGATTTTTATAGATGATGAAGATGACCCCTATGCACTTGGGTTTCAAGTGATTTGATTTTGTCATCTGGAGCGCAGTTGAAGTACAGAGTCAAATCATTCCAAACTTATTTTGAAGTCTTAGGAATTAAAAACAATAAAATAACATGAAACAGATTTCAATTTTACTATTTGCATTAATGTTAGCTTCCGCACCTTTTTGTGCACAAGAAGTTACGCAAGAAGATTATAAACGTGCGGTCGGTTTTATGTATAACAACTACAATAATAAAACGGCATTCAACCTCCATACAAATGTACATTGGTTTAAAGATAATTCTGGAGTTTGGTTGATAGATTATGGTAAAGACAAGAAAACCTATAAAACGGTAAATTTCAAAAACTACAAAGTAGTCGATTTATTTAATCATGAAAAGCTGGCTAACGCGCTGAGTGAATTATCTGAAAAATCTTTTGAGGCGCATAATCTTTCATTTTCAAATATTGAAAGAATAAAAGATGGAAACCTAGATGTAAACTTTGAAGGAAAAACATATACCTTAAATTTAAAATCTTATGAGCTTCAATTAAAGGAGGAAGAAAAAGAAGAAGAGCGCAATGAATTCGAATCAAAATCTCCAGACAAAAAATGGATTGCTTATACCAAAAATTATAACTTGTTTATTAAATCAACCGAAACTGGCGATGTCCATCAATTGAGTTTTGATGGGAAAAAAGGTTACGAATATGCAACGTATTATGGCTGGTATGATATTATGGAAGGTGAAAATGCCGAACGCCCAAAGCGCTTTAGTGTAAAATGGTCGGACGATTCGAAGTGGATTTCAGCACATATTGTCGATTTTAGAAATGCTGAAAAAATGTATTTGCTAGACCATAGTATTGATACACTTTATAAATCAAAATTACTTTCTTATTATCGCGGATCGCCAGGCGATACCACAATGGTGCACGTTACGCCTGCTTTTTTTAATGTTGAGACTAAAAAAGAAGTAAAAACAAATTTGCCGACGGGAACTCACATTAACTCCGTTGCTACAGAGTGGATGAAAAATCCAGGAGAGTTTTTAGCGAACTATTCAGAACGAGGTTATAAAAAGGAAATCCTTAAATATGTTAATTTGAATAATGGAACGGAAGAAACATTAGTAGAAGAAACCAGTGAAACCAATATCGATAATTTTTGGTTTAAAAAACTCGATGATACACAAAAAATTATTTTTTTATCCGAACGCAGTGGTTGGAGACAACTGTACATGGTTGATGTAAAAACCAAAGAAACAAAAGCTTTAACTAATGGTAATTATTATATTAATTCGATTGTTCACACTAACGAGGATAAAGGCGACATATACTTTTTGGCATCTGGAAAGAACAAGGAAATGAATCCTTATTATCAGCAACTTTTTCGAGTTGATTTTAAAGGAAAGATGACGTTGTTAACACCTGAAAACACACATCATAGTATTAATTTTTCAAAAGATGGAAAGCATTTTATTGATAATTATTCAACTATAAATATTCCAACCAAAACGGTTTTACGGTCTTCAAAAAACGGTAAAATCTTAGCCGAATTAACACAGGCAAATGTTGATGAAGCACTTTCAAAAGGATGGCAATCTCCAGAAGTTTTTGAGCTCACCGCTAAGGATGGAAAGACCACCATTTATGGAGCGATGTGGAAGCCAACGAATTTTGATTCCAATAAATCGTATCCAATCATTGACGCCACTTACACTGGGCCTCATACGCAAGTTTTTCCAAAATCGTTTGATCGTGCTTTTAATAACCAATCGTTAGCGGAATTTGGATTTATTGTCATTGGAGTTGATGGCTTGGGGACTTCGGGTCGTTCAAAAGCTTTTCATAACCATTCATATAAAAACATGGAAAACAACCTTGAAGATCATGTGTTGGCCATTACGTATTTAGCAAATAAATATGCTTGGATAGATATTGATAAAGTAGGGATTTTTGGTCATTCAGCAGGAGGTTATGATACTGGAAGAGCCATGTTAGGGTTTCCGGATTTTTATAAAGTAGGCGTTGCTAGTGCTGGCGATCACGATTTTAGAATGGAAAAAGCGTGGTGGCCAGAAATGTATCAAGGTTGGCCGGTAGACGATACGTATGAAAAAGTATCTAATATTACGAATGCCAAGAATTTAAAGGGCAAATTATTATTGGTTCACGGCGGTATCGACGAAAATGTAAACCCTTCAGCAACCTTTAAATTAGCTGAAGCTTTAGTGAATGCCGATAAAGATTTCGATTTGTTAATTTTGCCAAGTCAAAGACATGGTTTTCAAGGTAAAGCGAGACATTATTTTATTAAAAAAAGGTGGAATTATTTTATCGAACACCTTTTGGATACAAAACCAATTTGGGATTTTAAATGGGAATAAATGAGTAAAAGTGTTTTAGTAATTGGCGGCGGCATTATAGGTTTATGTTCTGCCTACTATCTTCAAAAAGAAGGGCATCAAGTTACTATTGTCGATCAGTCAAATTTAGATTCCGGTGCTTCATATATTAATGCGGGTTATTTGGCTCCTAGCCATATTATCCCGTTATCTGCTCCGGGTGTGATGAAAAAAGGGCTGAAATGGATGTTTAATAAATCGAGTCCACTTTATATAAAACCGCGGTTAGATCTGGATTTTTTAAAATGGACGTTGGCTTTTAATAAATCGTGCAACTCAAAACACGTTGAGAAAGCCATTCCAACAATCAAAGCCATTTCGCTTTTAAGTCAAGATTTATACGATGATATTAAGCGCGATGAAAACTTTTCATTTCATTACGAAAAGAAAGGCTTGCTTATGCTGTGCCAAACCGATAAAGCCTTAGAGGATGAAATTAAAACAGCAAATATAGCAAAGCAAGAAGGTTTGGATGCCCAAGTTTTAAAGCTTGAACAATTAAAACAATTGGAGCCTCATGTTGAGTTGAATGTTAAAGGAGCGACCTATTATAAATGCGATTCGCATACCACGCCACATGAGTTTATGGGCGACATGAAAACCTATTTAAAAACCAATGGTGTTGTTTTTTATACAAATGAAAAGGTTGAGGACATAGACTTTAAAAACCATAAAATTTCAGCCATTAAAACGAACAAAAAAGTTTTAGAGGCCGACGAATTTGTTTTGGCAACAGGTTCTTGGAGTACTTTTTTAAATAAAAAATTAGGACTGAAATTACTGGTTCAAGCAGGAAAAGGTTATAGCATAAATACAACAAGGCCAACCCGTATTTTAATGCCGGCCATTTTAACCGAAGCCAAAGTAGCCGTAACCCCTATGCATGGATTTACACGATTTGCCGGCACCATGGAAATAGCTGGGATTAACCACAAAATAAATAAAACACGGGTTGAAGCTATTGCTGATGCCGCTAAACGATATTACCCCGAAATCAATTTAACATCAGAAGAAAAAAACCATGCCACTTGTGGTTTACGCCCTGTGTCTCCAGATGGTTTGCCGTATATTGGTAAATCATCAAAATGTAAAAATTTAACTATTGCCGCTGGTCATGCGATGATGGGTTGGAGCATGGGAACGGCAACCGGGAAACTGGTTTCTGAAATTATTTCAGAACAAAAACCTTCATTGGAATTAGCTCATTATCATCCCGATAGAAAATTTTAAATTATGCGATACAATCAAATTTCAAACGCCTTATTTATTAAAAACAGAACACGTTTTTGTTATAAAATGAATTCAAACACCATTGCCATTTTAACATCAAATGATGTGCAACACAACAATGCTGATGATGTGATGGGATTTACCCAAAACAACGATTTGTTTTATCTTTCTGGAATTGACCAAGAGGAAACCATTTTGGTTTTATATCCGGAAGCTTACAAAAAAGAAAACCGGGAAATTTTATTCATAAAAGAAACCAACGAACATGTTAAAATTTGGGATGGTGAAAAATTAACGAAAAAACAGGCTACTGAAATCTCAGGGGTTAAGCGCATAGAGTGGATTCAGGATTTCGAAATGGTGTTGCAATACATGGCTTTTGAGGCCGATGGGTTTTATTTAGGCCATAACGAACATGCAAAGCGCGTAACCAAAAACCAGCAAACACAGCAAGATAGAATGATTGCTTGGTGTAAAGAAAAATACCCTTTGCACGATTGTTTTAGGGCTGCTAAAATTACAAGAGCGTTGCGTCAAATTAAATCTGGTGTAGAAATTGAATTGATAAAAAAAGCTGCGGATATAAGTGTTGAATCCTTTAAACGTGTTTTAAAAACTTGCAAACCCAATATTAAGGAATACGAATTGGAAGCCGAATTAACTTACAATTTAATTAAGTCTGGTGCGAAAAGACACGCTTTTCAACCCATTGTGGCCTCGGGTAAAAACGCTTGTGCACTGCATTACAACACCAACGATGCGACTTGTAAAGATGGCGATATGATTTTAATGGACTTTGGTGTTTGTTACGCCAATTACAATAGTGATACGACGCGTTGTTTTCCTGTAAACGGTAAGTTTTCCAATAGACAAAAAGAAGTGTATGCCTCGGTTTTACATTGTTTAAAGGTTGGTAGTAAATTGTTGAAACCAGGGGTGATACCATCTGAATATGAGCAACAAATGGCCAGTTTAATTGAAACGGAACTGATAAAATTAGGCCTGTTAAATGCCGAAGATGTTTTAAAACAAGACCCGGAAAAACCCTTGTATAAAAAATATTTTATGCATGGTACTGCGCACCACATTGGGTTAGATGTACATGATGTTGGTTTGTACTCGCGCCCCTTTGAAGCGGGCATGGTGTTAACCTGCGAACCCGGAATTTACATTGCAGAAGAAGGCATTGGTTGCCGTTTGGAAAACGATTATTTAATCACGGAAAACGGAAACATTAATTTAACCGAAGCGATGCCTATTGAAATTGAAGCTATTGAGGCTTTAATGAATAATTAAAAAGATGATATGATGAATACAAAAGGAATTGGCGGATCTACCATTGAAGCCGAATTAGATGCCATTACCCCTAAGGCACATTTAGTAAAACCCATTCAAAAAGAAGAATATCAAGCTCGAATAAATAAAGCGTGCAAACTTATGCAAGCCCAAAATGTTCAAGCGGTTTACCTGAATGCAGGAACCAGTTTGTATTATTTTACTGGAACGCGTTGGAATCCCAGCGAGCGAATGGTTGGTGCATTATTGTTTCCAAATGGAGAAGTTCACTACATAGCACCTCTATTCGAAAAAGGCACTGTTTTAGATTTTATGATTATTGAAGGCGACGTCCATTGTTGGGAAGAGCACGAGAGCCCTTTTCAATTATTTAATCAAATTCTTAAAAATAATGGTGTGGCAAAAGGCACTATTTTAATTGATGAAACAACACCTTTTTTTATTGCCAACGGTATTCTAAAAGCAACAACTGATTACACGTTAAACAATGCAAAACCCATTATATCGGGTTGTAGAATGATTAAGTCGGATGCAGAAATAGCCATTATACAACATGCCATGAACATAACTTTAGAGGTTCAAAAGGCAGTGGCTAGAATATTAAGGGTTGGCATTAGTACAAAGGAAGTCACGGATTTTATCAATGAAGCCCATAAACGCTACGGCATTCCATCGGGCTCTTATTTTTGCATCGTGCTTTTTGGTGTAGATTCTTCATTTCCGCATGGTGTAAAGTCGCCAAAAAACTTGGAAATGAACGATATGGTACTTGTCGATACGGGCTGTATGCTACATGACTATTTATCCGATATTACCCGAACTTATGTTTTTGGAGAAGCGAATGATTTGCAACGTCGCATTTGGCATATAGAAAAAGAGACGCAACAAGCCGCTTTTGATGCTGCTAAGTTGGGAAGCACCTGCGCTTCCGTAGATTTGGCATCCCGAAAAATGTTGGAATCTTATGGTTTGGGACCGGGTTATAAACTTCCGGGATTGCCGCATAGAACAGGTCATGGCATAGGTTTGGATATTCATGAATACCCATATATTGTTAAAGGCGATGAAACTGTTTTAAAACCAGGAATGTGTTTTAGCAACGAGCCCATGATTTGCGTTCCAAATGAGTTTGGTGTTCGTCATGAAGATCATATTTATATGACCGAAGCAGGCCCAAAATGGTTTACAAAGCCCATGCATAGTATAGAAAATCCGTTTGGTATATCGTAGTTCGTTCACCTTAAAATAAAACCGTCTTTCATCGGGTCGTTGGGGTCAATAACAAAGGTCTGCATGCCGGTAATATGCGCTGTTCCTTCAACTTGAGGAATAACGGCTTTAAAAGGGCCGTAATCTTTCTCTGAAACGAGAGAGCCTTTAAACACGGAATCCGTAATGCTTTCAATGGTCATGGTTTCGCCAAAATCGATTTCATTTCTTAATCTATGAATGGCCATTCTGCCCGAAACGCCTGAGCCTGTGGGACATCTATCGACTTCGCCTTCGGCAAAAACACAAACATTTCTGCTGTCGTTGCCCGACATCTGTTTTTTGTTGTCTATAAAAATAGTGCCATATAGAAAACTTAAATCGTCTTCAAAAGGATGTAAAATTTCTTTATCCGCTATCATAACGGCACATTTAATAGCCATTCCCTTTGCAATTAAAGAACGGTAAGATTCTGGTTTTAAATTGAAATTAAAATCATTTTTAGCCATATCGACATAGGCGTAAAAAGCACCGCCATAGGCCAAATCGTAAGTTACTTTTCCCAAGCCTTCAACATAAACCGTTCTGTCCAATCCAACCACAAAACTGGGCACACAGTGGAACCGAACTCCAGTTACCTTTCCGTTTTTAACATGTGCAAACGACGTAATCCTGCCACAAGGCGCATCAATTTTAATCAGGTTATCGCCTTCTTTTACGGCAATCCATTGCATCTCGACAGCCAAGGTGGAAATGGCAATAATGGCATGCCCACACATGGTGGAATAGCCCTCGTTATGCAGAAAAATAATTCCGAAATCACCATCATCGTCGTTTGGTGGCAGTAAAATACAACCGTACATATCGGCATGCCCACGCGGTTCAAACATTAAGGTAGTACGTAAATAATCAAAATTTTCTTTACAATATCTACGGTATTCTAAAACGGAATTGCCTTTTAATTCGGGGAAACCATCCACAATAACTCGTAGCGGCTCGCCTCCGGTATGCATATCGATGGTTTTAATTTGCAACCAATTTTTTGGGGGTTCAAAATTGGTTTTATCTAAAATATTTTGATAGGTGTTATTCATTTTTAAATTTATTGAAATAATACCCAGCGGCGACTAAATCTTCGAGGGCGTGACCAACCGATTTGAAAACGGTGATTTCTTTTTCAGAAGTGCGACCGTTTTTTTTATTTGAACACAACTGAAATAAATCTGCTTTTATAGCTTCTTTGTTAAGAACGCCATTTTCTAACGGGATAACAATATCGCCACTTTCTTTTAATCCGCCCTGAAATGTATCAATAAAAACGGAGGCTTTGCTAATGGTTTCATCATCGGCTTCGCGCATATCTTTTTTATAGGCGCCCACCAAATCAATATGTTGTCCTGCGTTTAAATATTTACCAAAAACCAATGGTGTTTTTGATAGTGTGGCACTTGAAATAATATCGACTTCAGCTATTTTTTCTTCAATGGTTTCAATGGCGTGTACGCTAAAGTTTTCATTTTTTAATGAAGATGCGATGGCTTGTGCTTTTTCTAAATTGCGCCCCCAAATAAACACTTGTTTTATGGGGCGCACCGCTGCATGGGCTTTGATGAGGTTGATTGATAATGCACCCGTGCCAATCATTAACATGGACTTTGAATCTTTTCGCGATAAAAACGATGATGCTAAAGCCGATGCCGCAGCCGTTCGTTTTACGGTTAAACTCTTAGCTTCTAAAATGGCTTTTATACTGCCTTTTACGGCATCAAAATAAATGTATGTGCCTTGAATTGACGGCAAATTAAACTGTCCGTTTTCTGGACTTACCGTAACTATTTTTACACCGGCATCCTTACTTGGGTTCCATGCGGGCATTAATAACAAGGTAGAATCGGCATTAACTTCTGGGTTCGGGAAATCGTGATGATGCCGCATGGGAATCATGGTGTTATCGTTACAAAATCCTTTTTTTAATGCTTCAATTAACTCAGAAAACACCGTGTTATTTTCAATAAAATCGGTGTCTATTTGTAAAATATTTTCCATAAGTTAAAAATAACCAAATTCGGTATCTTAATTCAATATTATTTATCAATCTACTAAAATCATACTTGTTTTGGATAATATAGTACAGACATCTACTTTTTATAATAGCTTATCTTTAAAACTTAAAACGATTAACAATGCATGCCATAAAAAAAATACTCATTCTGTTTTTAGTAAGTTTAGCTATAAATTCCTGTAAAGAATCTGGAGTTAAATTAGAAGGATTGGCTTTCGAAGAACAGTTAAAAGTGTTATTTCCTTCAGCAGAAATCAGTCCAATAAAAGTTGAAGACCATTTTAAAAAAGCCTATCAGCTTATTATAAAGCAACCTTTAAATCATAATAATTTAGAAGCGGGCACTTTTAATCACTATGTGTATGTGTCGCATACCGATTATTCGAAACCTACCGTTTTAGTGACTGAAGGCTATAATGCAAAACATAAAACGTACGAGTTGAGCAAGGTTTTACAATCCAATCAGGTTATGGTTGAGTATCGGTTTTACGGAAAATCCAGACCAGAACCCATTCCGTGGCAGTATTTAAAAAACGATCAAGCGATTGAAGATTACCACAGCATCGTTTCGAAATTAAAACAGCTTTACACAAATAAATGGATTTCCACAGGCATAAGTAAAGGCGGCGAAACGGTTTTAATATACAAATCAAAATACCCAAACGATGTTGATGTAGCGGTGCCTTACGTAACGCCCTTAATAAACACCCAAGAAGATATTAGAACTGAAAATTTGATAAATTCTGTCGGAACTGATGAATGTCGAAATAAGATTGTAGCATTTCAAAGAGCTATTTTAAAACAAAGAGACACTGTTTTAAAAGCGTTGAAAGCTTACGCTGAAAAGGAAGCCATGCAATTTACCAAAGTACCTATGGAAGAAGCTTTGGAATATGCGGTGTTGGAATTTCCGTTTTCGTTTTGGCAATGGGGCGGTAATTGTGAGGATATTCCAACTGAGGCGGCTACGGCAAACGAACGTTTTCAGTATTTAATTAAAATTTCCGGCATGGGTTTGTATAACGATAAAGGGTTCCATCATTATTTGCCTTCTTTTTATCAGCACATGGTAGAATTGGGCTATTATGGTTTTGATTTAGAGCCTGTAAAGGATTTGCTTAAAGTTGTAAAATCGTCTTCAAATATGCGATTTGCGCCAGATGATGTCGATTTAACCTATAATCCGGAATACATTAAAAACGTCAGGGATTTTGTTGAAAACAAAGGCGATCATATTTTATATATTTATGGGGCTAACGACCCTTGGGGTGCCTGTGCGCCAACGCCAAAACCCAGTGTTGATGCTTTAAAAATGGTTTTGGAAGGCGGGCATCACGGAACTAGAATTAAAGATTTTTCAGAGAACGACAAACAAAAAATATATGATAAACTAAGCGCGTGGTTGGGAGATGATGTGGAGATATATCCTTTAAAAGAAGACTAGCGGCTGTTATAAATCCAAATCCGTAATATCCAAGCGCATATTAATCATGTGTTTTTTAAAGCCTGCTTTTTCATACGCTTTAATTGCCGGTATATTATCTTGATACACATCCAATTTAATTTCGAAAACATCACGGGTTTTACACCATTTTAATAAGGCATCAATTATAAGTTGGTTAAGCTGTTTGCCTCTGTGTTTTTCCGAAACAAACATAAACCCCAAATACCCTTGCTTTTTATGTTTCAAGTACTGCCTATCCGTTTTAATTTTGGCATAGCCGGAAGCCACAATGTCGTTCTCAATTTCAACAACAAAAACAGCGGATGTAGGGCTTGTGATTAATTCAGGAATGTTGTAATAAGTAATATGATCAGTTTTTATGGTGGGGTCAAAAGGTCTTTCGGCTTCAATAACACCTTGTTCAAACTCTAATAAAAGAGGGACATCTTTTAAAGTCGCTTTTCTAACTATTGGGTGCATAATTTAACTCGATGTATCGGCAATAATTTTCCATTCCCCATTGATTTTTTTAAATATTACCATAAAAATCCCGGTAGCGTTTCCAACGTTTCGCTTTAAATGATATTCGCCCAAAACAAAATATGCGCCGTCGTTTATTTTAGAAATATCGTTTAATTTAAAACTTAATTTGCCGGTGTGGTCTTCGGTTGGATAGGCTTTTTTATAGCGATCTAAAGTATCGTACCAGCCATAAGTTACACCGTTTTTGCCATAGAATTTAAGCGAATCGCTTTTCCAATAGCCCTCCATAAACTCCTCGATATTATTTTTAGACCAGGCAATTCTTTGCTTTTTTAAAACTTTTTCAATGCTTTTTTTGTCTTCATCTTCTGTTACTTGTGCAGTGCCATTCAAAAATGAAACTAGGCATAACAATAATATAATATGTTTCATAAAAGTGTTTTTTATAAGAGTAAAAATAGCAAAATCTTATTTTAAAAGTGGTTGCTCGTCGATTATTTTGACATTTATTATATTTTTATCTAAAGTTGAAATCTATTCATCGATTAAATACTGCAATTCCGTTTAAAGTTATATACTTTTATTTGATAATCAGTTAATTAGTCTCCCTCAGATTTATTGTTTAACTACTTAAAACAACTTAGTTATGGAATTGGAAATTACAAGCTACAACAACTTTTTTAAAATGAAAGGCATTCTTAATAAACGCAACTTAAATGTGTTTAAAAGTGCGTTTGATAATGTTTTTGAACGCGTAGACGCCCTTACTATTAGTATTGAAAAGATTGAATGGATGGATAAATACGGTGTTGATGCTTTGGCGCAATTGCATTACCAAGCCTTATCCAAAAACAAGAAAATGTCGATTATTGGTTTGGGTTGCAAGGATTTATACGAGCATTTTAAATCGGACGCTCCAGATACCGCAGCATAGTTGTCATAGCGCATTTTTTTGATGCTTAATAAAAGCATCGGCTTGAAGCTGCATAAGTTCTCTCGCTTTTTTGAGCTTGTAAGTGTATAATTCTTCCTCATTTTCTAAATCTGTATAAATACGATCATTAATCGTAGAATCTGTTTTCAACAAGGTTTCGCGTTGGTTTTTATTTTGAAGCACTGTGGTTTTTATGGCGGTTTCCTGGTCTTCAAGTTTAAAATCGTAAGCCCCTTTTGGCGATAACAGCTTTGCGAAAATAGGTGAGGTTTCAATAGCTAAAAACAATAGGAATATAAAAAAAGAGGGCAGCCAAGGCAGCTCGCCTAAAGCGTTGACGCTCGCCATTAAACCATCAAAATTGCTAATTATGGGTTGGGTGCTTGCAACCTGTGTTTCATAAGTACCCTTAAGTGTGGCAATTTCATTTTCAATGTTGGCAATTTTGGCTTTGTTCTCGGTTTTTAACTGTTGTAATTCCGCTAATAAAGCATCGTGTTTTTCCCGCTTCTCTTTATAAACCGGCCCTTTGCCCAATAGTTTGGTGCCTGCTGTTCCTTCGGCCTCGGTAATATACGTGTCGTAAAGCGCATTAACCTCGGCTTCTTTGGTGTCTATTTGCTGCTGTAAACTTGTTATGTCGCTTTGGAGTGCTGCGATATTTGGCGTGAATAGTTGTGCTATTTGATTTTGATTTGCTAAAGTGAGTTCGTTTTTTTGTTCCAATAGCACTTGATTGATTTCTTTTTCGAAAATTTTTAATTCTAAAGGTTTTGCAATCACAATGGCTATAATAATGGCCAAAATAATTCTGGGTGAAGCTTGAATAATTTCATCGATAACATTTCCGGTTTTTTTAATGGTTGAAACAATATAACGGTCTAAATTAAAAATGAGCAAGCCCCAAATGATGCCAAAGAAAACGGCTGTATAAAGGTTGTCGAAAACCGTGTAAAGTGCATAACTGCCCGCAATAAACGCCATAACGGCTGTAAAAAAAACGGTAGCGCCAATGCCGGCGTATTTGTTTTGTTCGCCAACCGAACAGGAATTTAAAATATCGGTATCGCTGCCCGAGCAGATAATAAAAAAGCGCTTTAACATGATTTGATTGATTTTTTGATTGATGCTTATTAGAACGCAAAAAGTATGGTTTTGTTACATGTTTTAACAAAAAAAGCCTGTTAGATTTATAAACTAACAGGTCTAGTGTTTATTTGTTTTGATTAACCTATTGGTTAATCTTAATTTCTTTCCGTTAGAAAACTTGAGTAAAGTTTTTCTAATTTTTTGTATTCTTTTGCCGAATAAAATCTTCTACCTTCAGATTTAGCTTTTTTATTTATACTGTTTAAATGTTCGTAGATTTTTTTAGTTTGTTCTTCTGTTAAACTATTTAACCGTAAGATATAATTGTCGATGCTGCTTGGGGATTCAACTTTGGTTTTTTTTAAATCGGACATTTTATTATAAAGTAACCTTAAACGCAACATGTTATTTTCTCTATTTGTAGGAATAAATTTGGTTCTTAGCGCTAGGCTATTGTAAGTAGAAATTGAGTCCATTGTAGGCGGCGGTGGCGGTACCGTATGTGCCTTTTCCTTTTTTGCAATGTCATGGTAGGCATTGTAAAGTTTCATAACTTCTTTATATTGTTCTTTTAATGCACTTATTGTGCCTTCTTTATTTTTTAAATAATTATTTACAGCATTTCCATATTTATCGCCTTCTGTTTTAAATGCTTTCCATGCTTTTTGTAATTCTTTAGAATGATTGCTCATATTGTCATCCGCAGTTTTCATTACTGGAGGAGGCGGTGGCGGAACCTCGGTAATTTCTCTTGCTTTTTCCGATTTTGGAGGCTTTGGAGCGTGTGGTGGAGCCACTGGGACTTCGGCATTTTCTGCTTTCGCGGGTTTTGGAGCTGGTGGGGGAGGTGGTGGTAACAAAGATAAATCTGGGTAAGGTTCTGCTTGTTCTTTTTGGCTATCACTCATTAAGCTAAAAAGATGTTTGAGCCTTTTTACTTGTTGGAGCTTGATGGTGCCTTTGTTTTTTATCTGTTTGCTCATGTGTTTTGCTAGCTTGTTGTATTCGGCAATTTGTTTTGGAGTTGCTTGTTGTTGATAAACAGATGATTGCTTTTGTGGGGTTACCTCTTTAACACCATATTTCTTAATCTCAGCATTAGAAAGTTTATTGTAAGCTTTATTCAATCTAACCTTTAAAATCCGTAATTCAGAATCATCCTTCTTGCCAGAATTTATAAATTCTTTTTCAGCTTTTAAATAGTCGTTTTTCAGACTGTTATAATGAGCTACATTCTTTTTTAAATAAGATGCTTCAAAACCTTTTTTTGTGTATAAATGATTTTGATAGGGTTGAGGGAATTTTTCGCTTCTAGCATTATTATATACAAAACTGCTGGTGTAATATTTAAAATCTGAAGCTTTGTAATTGTTTAAAGTTTCATTGGGTACATGTTTGCTATCAATCCAAATGGCAAATTCTGTTTTGTTTTTCCATGAATTGAATAAGGCTTCGGTTGGGATTTTTGATTTTATCGTGGCCAAATTAGCAAGCGGCGATTCTGGATATTTTTTAACGGTTGCGCGTTGTTCGTCCGTCATTAAATCATAAATGGCAATAGCTCTATTTAATTTAGGTGCCCAAACAGTATTTGTTTTTTCAAATTCGGTAATAAACGCTCGGTATTCCGTTATCATAGCTTCGGTAGCACCTTTTTTGGTTTCCTGGGTCGTTAAGGTTTCAAATGAAGCTACTTCTTTTTCAACAATTTCTTTTTTGCTGAAACCATAAATTAAAATAGCGAGAATGGGCAAAATAAGTAATCCTTTAAACCAAAAGGCTTTTTTTGATGTTTGTGTTTTCATAACTGTAAATCGTTTTTTGATTAATGAATAATTGATGGCATTTGCTAGCTGATTAGTTCTAGCATTCCGATAGTTATTGGGAGATGAGTATGCGAGCAATAACTGTTGATAATTTTTAGTGTCGATACCCTGTTTTAAAACGGCCTGATCTGCTAAAAACTCATGATTGAGTTTGATGTCCTTTTTTATATAATAAAGCAACGGATTAAACCAAAATATAATATGGAGCAGTTCAATACATAAAATATCCAAAGCGTGTTTTTGTTTGGCGTGCGTTTGCTCGTGCCATAAAACTTCCTTTGGAATACGATTGTACTCGTATTTGTTTTTATTTAAAAAGATGTAATTAAAAAAGGTATGCGGATGTACTAAATCGACCAATAAAACATTAATGAAATTTTGATTTTTAAATTTGGGATTGGTTTTTATTTTTTGGAATAATTGAAATAGATTTTTTAAGAACCGAATTGAAAATATAATGACTCCTAAAACATAAATACTCCATAAAATGTTTGGAATATACTCTTGCCATGTCGTGTTTTTTTCAACAACAGCATCGGTAAATGCTATGGGTTGAAACGGCATAAATTCTTGAACGGGTTCAACTTGAACATATTCTGTAAAGGTAATAAACGGAATAACCATGGAAACCAACAAAGCACCCAAAAGATAAAAACGTTTAAAATGATGCACGCTTTCTTTTTCAAGAAACAACTTGTAAAACAGCATAAAAACAGCTAAACAGGCACTGGATTTTAGGATGAATAATACCATAATTTACTTCTTTTTAATTTCGCTATCAATTAGGGCTTTTAAATGCTCTAATTCTTCTTTCGATAAATTCGTCTCTTTGGTAAAAAACGATGCAAACTGACTTGCGGAATCGTTAAAAAAGTTTTTAATCAGTCCGTTTACATGTTTTGAGAAATAGTCTTTCTTTTTAACCAACGGATAATATTCGCGAGATTTTCCAAATAAGTTATAAGCGATAAAACCCTTGTCTGTCATCCGTTTTAAAAGGGTGGCGACGGTTGTGGTTGCTGGTTTTGGCTCTGGATAAGCGTCCAGTAAGTCCTTCATAAAAGCTTTTTCGAGCTTCCATAAATAATTCATTAAATCTTCTTCGGTTTTTGAAAGTTGCATGTTCTACACTATTAGAGTTAACTCTACAAATGTAGAATAAAAATTTTAATTCTACAACTGTAGAGTAAAAAAAACATGGTTTATCATTGGAAAAAGACCTGTGGGATTTGAAGTAGGATATCTATTTTCTGCTTGATCTCACACTTTCAATAGCTACGGTTGAAAGAATAATGAGTCCGCCAAAAAAGGTGTTCCAAGTTGGTATTTCATTTAAAAAAATGAAAGCAATTACAATTCCTAAAATGGGTTGAATGCTGCTAATTATGCTGGCGGTACTTACCGTAAAATGTTTTAAACTATTAACCAACATGCTATGCCCAATGGCGGTAGTTAAAATAGCTAAAGTTAAAACATAGGGGTACTGAGTTATTATACCGGAGGTGTCCATAAAAACCAAAACAGGGGACAAAACCAAAGTAACAATACCAATTTGATATAGCATTATTGAGGTGCCATGGTACTGATTGCTTATCAGTTTTTTTGAAACAATATTGCGCAACGCATACATTAAGGCCGAAACCAACCCGAATAAAATACCTTTTACGTGTGTGCTTTCCAAATCAAATTCTGGAGCTAATATATAAATACCAACGAGCACCAAAATTCCGAGGAATATATAAATGGAATCGAATTTTATTTTAAAGAATAGCGGTTCTAAAAATGCCGTAAGTATTGGATAAACAAATAATGATAGCATACCAATGGCGACGTTTGACAGTTTTAAGGCATAGAAATACGTAAGCCAATGCCCTGCCATAAGTAGGGCGCTTAAAATAAAAAGAACTAGGTCTTTTTTTGAATTTATTTTTAAACTAATTTTTTTATATCTGCAAAACACATATAGAATAACCCCGGCAATACTGGCACGCCACCAAATAATAACAGGAGTTGGCATATCGATATGTTTGCCCAATGCGCCCGAAGTACTTATAAAAAGTGTTGCTAAAACAAGTAGAAAAAGATGTTGGTTGTGTTGGTTTTTCATTAGGTAATGGCTGTCGTGTTAGCGATTGAAACGGCATCCTTTTTAAAAATTGATAGTAAACAAGTTAGCATAAAACTAAAATTAAGCAGATTGCCACAGATGTTCTTTTTTCGCAATGACCTTTTAAAAAGATATAGTGGAAAGCGCGACCCCGCCATTAAAAGCGGGGTAACACCCAAAAAATTATTTAGATAATTCGGTGAAATATTTATAAAACAATGGGATGGTTTCGATGCCTTTTAAATAGTTGAAAATGCCGAAATGTTCGTTTGGTGAATGGATGGCGTCGCTGTCTAGCCCGAAGCCCATTAAAATGGTTTTGCTTTTTAATTCCTGCTCGAACAGCGATACAATGGGGATGCTGCCGCCGCTGCGTTGCGGAATTGGGGTTTTGCCAAACGTGTCTTGATAGGCTTTGCTTGCCGCCTGATAACCGATGCTATCGATTGGGGTAACGTACCCTTGCCCGCCGTGGTGCGGCTTTACTTTTACGGTTACGCCTGGGGGCGCTATACTTTCGAAATGGGTTTTAAACAGTTGGGTGATCTCTTCCCAATTTTGATGGGGCACTAAGCGCATGGATATTTTGGCAAAAGCTTTACTGGCAATTACGGTTTTGGCGCCTTCGCCCGTGTAACCGCCCCAAATACCGTTAACATCTAGGGTTGGGCGGATGGAATTGCGCTCGTTTGTGGTGTAGCCTGCTTCGCCGTAAACCGCATTTATATCCAATGCTTTTTTATATTCTTCTAAATTGAAAGGTGCTTTTGCCATGTGCTGGCGTTCTTGTTTAGAGAGTTCTTCAACTTTATCGTAAAATCCCGGGATCGTGATGTGATTGTTTTCGTCGTGAAGCGATGCAATCATTTTAGCCAATACATTGATAGGGTTTGCCACGGCACCGCCATACAAGCCTGAGTGCAAGTCGCGGTTTGGGCCCGTAACTTCAACTTCAACATAGCTCAACCCTCGAAGTCCGGTTGTGATGGATGGTACATCGGGCGCAATCATTCCCGTATCGGAAATAAGAATGACATCGTTTTTTAATTTCTCCTGGTTTTCTTTTACAAATATGGCAAGGTTTGAGCTGCCCACTTCTTCTTCGCCCTCAATCATAAATTTAACGTTGCAGGGCAGTTGGTTGGTGGTAGTCATAAACTCCATGGCTTTTACGTGCATGTACATTTGGCCTTTGTCGTCGCAAGCGCCTCGCGCAAAAATAGCGCCTTCGGGGTGTGTTTCGGTTTTTTTGATAATGGGCTCAAAAGGTGGTGAGTGCCATAAATCTAAGGGGTCTGGTGGTTGCACATCGTAATGCCCGTAAACCAGAACGGTTGGTAAATTCTTGTCTATTGTTTTTTCGCCGTAAACTATGGGGTAGCCCGCGGTTTTGCAAATTTCCACATGGTCGCATCCCGCTTTTTCAAGACTGATTTTAATTTCGTCTGCAGTTTTAAGTACATCGTTTTTATAGGCTGAATCTGCACTAATCGATGGGATTTTTAACAGCTCGATAAGTTCGTTTAAAAAGCGTTGTTTATGTTCTTTAATGTATGATTTTACGTTGGTCATAGTGAGTTTATAAAGTTATTTCCAAAAGTATAAAAAAAGAATGTTTTTAGTGGTAAAGAAGTTTGCAATTTAAAAATCTTGTTTATATTTGCATCCCGATATTTATCGGAGTAAAAGCGGGCGTGGTGGAATTGGTAGACACGCTAGACTTAGGATCTAGTGCCGCGAGGTGTGGGAGTTCGAGTCTCCCCGCCCGCACTTTTTAACTGCAAGTTTGTGGTTTTAAACCTCTCAGAAATGAGAGGTTTTTTTAATTGGGTATAACTTTAGGTGCGGTGTGGAATTTTTTTTGTGACAGAATCGGTTTTACTATAAACCCTATCTTTTGGATACATGCATTTCAATTCCTAATATCTATACAAAGCATTGACCCTTGAATTTGGGTTTGGCATGTCTTCCTTATCCAATAAATAAACCTCGCCACCGTTTAAAAAAGTTTTTATGGCAGCAACATTCATCAAAGAAATGGTGTTGTCGCTTTCCTCACTTTGGGTAACGGTTATGGAGTTGTTTTCTTCTAAGCAGTTACCAAAAATATCTGCCTTGTTTTCGCAAAATAGGGTGTCTACCTTTCCGTCAAAAGCGGCTGGTATAATTTTATCAATTCCTATAGCTGTTTTTCCGGTGCCCTGCTCCTCAAGGAAACGTGCCATTTTATCCTTTCTTTTTTGGTCGAATACCGGAGCCATCATTTCCCAAGCTTGTTCGTGGGCATCAAAAATATCGGTATCGCTAAAATCTGTGTTTAAATTCTCTTCTTTTAAATCTGAATAAGTGTTTACTTCTTTGTAGATATCGAAAATAAAATCTTGTGCTGCTATTAACAATGGCATGTTTTCTTCCCTGAAAATTGGGGCAATTCCATCATTTATAGCCCTTAAATACTTTTTTATTTCATTTTTCCGTTTTCCCGTAGCTGCTTCTTGTCCATGATACATGGCATAACCAGAACCTGCCTGTCCGGTTCTAAATTGCAGGTTTTTTTCTTCATAATCAAAACCTACACGGTCTCTTTTGCTTTCTGGTATCAGGTCGTCAATAATAATTTCAGTAAAGCTATGTTGCGTGCATTCGTATAGTTTTACATTACGCCTTTCGAGCATCAATAAATAAAAACTTCCATCACCAACAAACATGGGCATCAAAGGCTTTAAATAAAAAGAATTTGAGATATAATTAAATTCCTTGAAGTGCACCGGTAGCGTATAGGTTTTTGCGAAACCATCGGCTATAAATATGGCAAGGCCATCGGATTGCTCGCGCCAAAACGAACTGTTATCAATTAGTTTTTGAACCGGTTGTGTTCTTTTGTTAATGTCATCAGAACTAAGCTCTTTTTTGCCCAACTTGTCTTTAACAGCTTTCAGTTGGTTTTTTAACGCTAAGGCATCTTCTTCTTGCAAAACTTTTTTACCCGCTCTATGTGTAGGAATAAAAATTGAAATGCAATTATCTTGATTTATATCGTGCAATTCTGCTATTTCTTTTTTGGTTATTAATGACATGGTTTTCTGTTTAAAGTTAATGACTGAAAAATTTTATAAATTCTGTATTTATATCAAAAAATCACTTTAAAAGTAACGGTTGAGATATAATGCAGAATCTCTTAAAGATACTAAATTATTAACGATTTACCTAGTAGGATTTTATAACATCTGTTCTTTAGGAATAAGAGACAGAACCTTATCGGGTAGATTAAGATTGTAAGATTTTGAAGCCTAATAATCCGATAAAAGTAGGTTGGCCAAATGTGCTTTTTCCTTTTTGAATAGTCTTTAGTGTTATTTTTGAAATCTGATTACAATTAAAAAAATCACTTTCTTTTCTCGTATATTATGAATACTGACAGCTAAAGTGGATTGTATTTGTGTTTTTATGCAATAAACACATGCGTATACTCAAATGCTTAGGTTTTTATAAAATATTATTACAAGTATTTTCCCTTTGCAATGGTCTGAATATGTTATTTTTGAAATGGTAAGGTTATAACAAACACTTTGGCGAATGATTAAAGTTTTACAATCACAAAATTATCTGTATTTATTATTGTTAATTTTTTGTTTAACATTTTCACAACTGATTTTTGCTCAAGAAAAAAAGCCAAAAGTGGCATTGGTTTTAAGTGGAGGCGGTGCAAAAGGCGTTGCGCATATCCGGACACTGCAATTATTGGATTCTTTACATATAGTGCCAGATTTAATAGTAGGCAACAGTATGGGAAGTATTGTTGGTGGACTATATGCCATGGGTTATTCTGGCGATAGTATTGCAAGTCTTACAAAAAATGCCAATTGGGAAAAATTATTGGGAGGACGTGTTTCGCTTAACAAAGTGGGTGCAGAAGAAAAAAGTGAATATGGCAAGTATCTTATTGAATTGGATTTTAAAAATGGCAAAATTAGCACAGGAGCCTATCTCCTTAACGATCAAAAATTGAGGGAGTTTATTGCGCTACTTGCCGTTCCTGTTTATGGAATAGATGATTTTGATGATCTGCCCATACCATTCAGAGCCGTAACAACAGATATTTTAAATGGTAAGGAAGTGATATTAGACCAAGGTTCCCTTGCCACTGCAATGCGAGCCAGTATGTCTATTCCTGGTGTTTTTTCGCCGGTTCGTTACGAAAACACACTCTTGGTAGATGGTGGATTGCTCAATAATTTCCCTGCAGATATTGCCAAAAATTGGGGAGCCGATTTTATTATAGGAAGTGATGTGGGTGACAATCCTCAAACTATCGAAAGTCTAAATAGTATTAGTTCGTTACTATTTCAAGGGAGTATGATGAACAGTAATACAAAACGGCCAGCAAACCGGCTGCTTTGTGATATACTTATTGATCATGCGCCATATTTAACCTATTCCACTTCAGATTTTTTTAATGCCAATGAGATATATGAAGAAGGAAAAATAGCGACCGATCAACAAATTGATGCTTTTGTTAATCTATCACAAAGCCTGAAAAATTTTGAACAACGGAAGCATGAACTGCCTGAAGCACAAACCAAATTCACTTTTAACACTATTGAATATCAAAATATTAGCAAATCAAATCTAGCACTTGTAAAAGCTAGAACAGCTATGAAGCCTAATGTAGAATATACAACACAAGAGATTGAAGAAGGCTTAGGCAGAGCAATGGGCACAACAATTTTTAAGGATATCGAATTTGCACCGAATAGGGAAAATGACAAGTTAGGACTTATTTTAAAGGGTGTTGAAAAATCAAAGCATCAAGTTAAAGGGGCATTGCACTTTGATAGTTATAGAGGCGCAGGACTTATTATTAATTACACAGGCCGAAACGTTCTTGCTGATGCATCACGTTTTTTAGTGACTTTAGATATTGCAGAGCAACCAAAAGCAAGGATACAATACCAGAAAAATTTTGGTAATGATCGTGATTGGTGGTGGAAAACAGAAGTTTTGGGCCAACTCCTTCAACAGAAACTATTTATTGAAGGAAGAAATGTTGATGAGGTTAGATTCTCCTATTTTGAGTTTGACAACCAAATTAATAGAAATTTAAGCGCGCTAAAAAGTTATACTGGTTTGGGTTTAAAATATGAATCTTCCAAACTAAAACCCAAAATAGACCCTAACGTTAATAATAACATTTTAAGCTTAGAACAGTATAATTTTACAATTTATGAGTTGTATGCACAGTTTAAACACAATAGTTTAAATGATGTGCATTATCCTACTCATGGCACGCAAATCCAAGCAATGCTATCAACATCATTTCATAACAATATTAAAACATCTTATATAGACCCAAATATCAGTAATATTGATGCGTCTGCCAACAACTATACAAAGTTAAGTCTCGGCTTTGAAGAAAGAATTTTAATCACCCCAAATTTAACGGGAATTACCAGCCTAGACTCTGGCTTCATGTTTGGGGGAAATAGTAGAGACAATGACTATCTTTTTACTACGCTTGGTTATGGCGCCAAATATTTTTTAGGCGGAAATATTATAGATCCAAGAAATGATAATTATACATTTTCAGGATTAACCGAAAGTGCATTAGCGGTAAGTCAGTTTATAAAAGTTGGGCTTGGTGTCCAATTAAAAACGATCCGTAATTTATACGTTACACCTCACATTGATATGGCCTCAGTAGGTTTTGGGAATTTTGATGATTATATACCCAAAGCATTTTTACCAAAAGACAAATGGACAAATTACGAAAACCCAAGTTTTTTAGCTTCTATTGGCACTACAGTTTCATACAAATCGCTTCTTGGACCCATAAATTTTGATGTTTCGTGGGTTAATAACACTGATGATATTAGGGTTTTCATTGGAATTGGTTTTCCCATAAACAGCTCAAATTAATATAGCTACAGTGAGTCGCTAATCTATCAAATTAGCGCTAAAAGGATTCATAGAAATCTAAAAAAAGACTGTAATCGCATTGAGAACAGTCTCTTTATTTTAAACTAAATATCCTGTGCAAACATCACCCCAAAGTCTTTTTCGAGAAAAAGGCAATTACCATTCCTGGAATTGACAAAGCAATGGCAAAATACACCAAACTCATGGGCGAATATATCCCGAGCAACAATCCGGCAACCGAAGATGCAATCATAATGGATAAGTTGAAAACCGAAGATTGGACCGAAGTGGCTACATCTTTGGCAGTTTCTACCTGTCTACTTACAGCTGCTTGTAATAACGTTACCAGTGGCCCAAATGACAGTCCCCATAAAAAGAAGGCAAAATGGCCCATGCCTTTTGTTCCGCCAAACATTAGAAATATAACCATGGAAATTATTAATAAAACAAACATTAAAACCGTTAGTAACCTCAAGTGTTTATCGGTGTATTTTATGGCTAACAATACCGAAATCAATGAACCGATTCCAAAAAACAACAGGGCACTTTCAACGCCTCCGGCCAATTGAATTTCATCAACAAGACTTGTGATATACACATAAACACCATAATGTGCGATGACGCCAAGTAGCGTAAGCAATAGCACCAATAAAACGGCTGGGATTTTTAACAGGGCAAAAGGGGATGAGCCCTTAGTCAATTTCTCTCCTGGTATTGAAGGCAATGCAAAAAAACTAACTGAAGCAATAAGAATAATAAAGCCACCAAGTCCGATGAATTCCGTTCGCCAGCCATAATCATTACCAATAGCGGTCATTATGGGCATTCCAATACTTATACCTAAAGTAGTTCCCGCCATAATTACTGCAATGGCCTTTCCGTGGTTATCTTCATCTACCAGTCGCATACCGTAGGCTGCAATCATTGGCCACATCACACCGGCACAAATACCACCAATAATCCTTAAGACAATAATAATGGTATAATCGTAAACAAGCCCCGAAATAATATTCGAAACAGCGAATCCACCGAGTAAAATCATCAACAAATATTTTCTATTGAATTGCATGGTCATTGAAATAAGAGGAATTGCAAAAATGGCCGAAGCAATGGCGTAGTAACCCACCAGATTTCCTGTTTGCACTTCACTGATATTTAAATCGTTCATCATGAGTGGAAGTACACCAGAAGGCATTAACTCAGACAGTATCCCTACAAAAGTTACGGAGGACATTAAAATCATGATCAGCCACGGAAAGGCACTTTTGACCTGTTGCGCAATGTTTTGTTTGCTCATAGAATTATCTTTTTAATACTATTGAAAGTTGCCGAAGCGTTTTGGTTTTTTAAGAAGTAACCAAAGAAACCTCGGCTATAGTTTCCCATTGTTTGGGCTATAAAATAAGTTTAAAGACTCAAAGGAACATCATATTGCATTTCCTTTCTTCGGAACAAAAATTCTCCTTTACGCACTGAAGCCAACACATCTACTCTCCTACGAATCGCATCGTAAACCGAAGTTTCATTTAAAACGATGAAGTTTGCAGCCTTGCCAACCTCTAAACCATAACTGTCTTGGATATTTAAGCAACGTGCACCATTATAAGTAATTAAATCGAAATTGGTTTCCACATCTTTTTTGGACATAATTTGCGCTAGGTGGATTCCATTGTCCAGAATATTCATCATATTGCCATTACCCATTGGGTACCATGGATCGTTTATAGAATCCTGGGCAAAAGCCACATTTATTCCAGATTCAATAAACTCTTTAACCCTGGTTAATCCGCGTCGTTTTGGGTAAGTGTCTTGACGACCTTGTAAATACACATTTTCAGTTGGGCAAGAGATAAAGTTTATATTGCTTTTCTTGAATATATCCATCATTCTAAAGGCATAAGAATCGTCGGCAGACCCAAAGGAACAGGTATGACTTGCGGTGGTTTTATTACCATAGCCTTCCAAATAGACAAGCGCATTCAATAACTCTAAAAAGCGTGAATGTGGATCATCGGTTTCATCACAATGCACATCGATTAATTTATCGTATTTTAAAGCAAGCTCCACGGTATCATGTACCGATTTTTCACCAAATTCTCTTGCAGGTTCGTAATGCGGAATGCCGCCTACAACATCAGCTCCCATTTTAAGGGCTTCTTCCACCAAATCGCGTCCACCTTTATACATGTACATACCTTCTTGTGGAAATGCTACAATCTGGATATCGACGATATCTTTTAAATCTTGTTTCATTTCCAACATGGCTTTTAAGGCCGTAAAGTTGGGGTCGGTCACATCAATATGTGTGCGAATGTGTTGTACACCTTGAGAAACCTCGTCTTTAATTCCTTTCATGGCCAAACGTTTCACACTTTCTACAGTTAGTGTTTTTTTGAACTGTGGCCAAAGCTCAATTGCTTCAAAAAGTGTCCCAGAGCCAGCGCCTTCTTGCCCGAGTTCAGATAAGGTATACACATAATCCAAATGTAAATGTGGATCTACATAAGGTGGCAACACGAGTTTACCATTAAGATCGATTTCTTCGTCACATTTGGGTAAATTGGTTCCTATATGAGTAATTTTTCCATTTTCTACAATCATTTCGGTTGCGGCATCGTTGCGATAAATTTTCGCATTATAAAACTTTTTTTTCATTCTGGATTAATTTTCGGGTTAATACTATTACTTAATGATTTCAGTGTTTTTTCATGTTTTTCGAACATAGGCCTTTTAATTATCAATACTCGTAAAATATTGTTAATAAGTGTTTTGAAACGAAAACCGAAAGTACCTTCAATTTGTCAAAAATGAAATGATATAGATCAGCGCAGTGATAATTAAAAAGCTATAAAGACTTTTTTTATTTTCTACTGAATGTTGGATAAGGAATATATTCAGATTCATCGCCTACAATTTTAGGAAATTCCTTTGCTTTCCATTTTTCTTTGGCTTTTTCAATAAGCGTTTTACTTGTCGATACAAAGTTCCAATCTATAAAGCGTTCTTCGGGAAAAGGTTCCCCGCCAAAAATATATATGGTGCTGTTTTCTTTAATGGTAAATTCGCAAAGTGTACTGTCTTTAGCTACCAATAATTGCTTAGGCTCGTAAATATTCCCTTCACTTTCAATAGCGCCTTTAAGGATATACAACCCCGCTTCACCATAAAGTTCATGACCAATATTTACAACCTGTTTTGTTTTGCTTTTTATTTCGAGCATAAATAATTTGCTAAAAACCGGAACCGGCGATTTTCTACCAAAAGCTTCGCCAGCTACGAGTTTAAATTGCAGGTCGCCGTCGGTCCAACTTGGAATTTGTTTCTCCTCAATATGAGAAAATCGGGGTTTCATTTGCTCCAGGTTTTTTGGCAATGCCACCCAGATTTGCAGACCGTGCATGTATAGCGGAGAATCCCGTAAATAGTCTGGTGTACGTTCGGAATGCACAATGCCTTTTCCTGCGGTCATCCAATTAACGGCACCGGGTTTTATTTCAATTTCGTTTCCAAGTGTGTCGCGATGCATAATGCTGCCTTCAAATAAAAAAGTTAGGGTTGAAAGCCCGATATGTGGATGCGGCAACACATCAAAATTCTCCCGTTCATTTAATTTTACGGGTCCCATGTGGTCTATATAAATAAAGGGGCCAACCATTCGTTTTTGACGGAATGGCAATAAACGCCCCACCATAAACTTACCAATGTTGGTGGCTCTTTCTTCTATAATGAGTTTGATGTTTGACATATTGTTTTTTTAATTTATCTTTTTACTAATAGTTAAGGCGTTATGTTGCTTTTAATGGCTCGTGTTTTTCTTAATCCAAATCGAGCCGTTTTTTGTTGTCAATTTTTCCAATGTGCCATTTTTTGAAAGTTCGTTCAAAACATTTTCACTGTCGTTTCGAGGTGTTCCCGAAAGTTCAGAATATTCTTTTGCTGTAAGCGAAGGATAAATTGAGAAGAGGTTTTCCCATTTTTTACTGTATTCGCTTTTTGTTGCATTCGGATCCAGTTTTAAAATGGCCATTTCGTAAAAAGCATAGGGTCTTGCACCATAAACAACTTCTTTATTGTCCGTTTCAGTTAAAAAGAAAATAGTTGGAAATCCACTTACGGCCAACTCTCTTCCTAATTTCAAATCGTCTTCAAACAACATTTTGGCTTTGCCTTCAAAATCAGCTTTCAATTGCTCTAAATTAAGTCCAACAATTTTGGCCGCAGCAGCTAAATGCTCCCACTTGGTAATGTTTTTCTTTTTTAAAAAAACCATTTCGCGAATTTCCCGCATAAATAAGAGTGCCTTTTCTTTGTCTTGCATCTGTGCCGCTTTAAAGGCTATGGATGGTGGGTAAGATGAATCTAAAGGGTCTTCTAACCACACATCGCCATCAATGGGCATATCGTAATGAACGCTGACTTCGTCCCAGTGCGTTGCCACATCTGATGGTTTACCAATGCCGCCGCTGTTGTAATTCCAATCGGGTAATAAACCACCCATTCTGTATTCAATATCAACGGCATTGCCGTATTCTAATTTAAGTTTACGCAATTGCGGTTCTATGCCCCAACAGGAGGAGCAAATCGGGTCTGTGTAATAAATGGCCTTTACGGATTTTTTTGCCGATTGCAAATTGTTTTGAGATGCGGTGTCGGTATTATCATCGGTTGTTTCGCACATTCCGGTTTCTATGTCGCATAAAAGCGGATTATTTTTTAATGATTCCTTATCCATATGTTTTATATTTTATTCCTGTTTAGCTGTGATGCCAAACGAAGAAAGTTAATCATTTTGACGAATGATTTTAATTACTATAATATTATTTGGTAACTTCTGCTGAAGTGGCAAACTCCTCCATTCGGGTAATCAAATCGTTTTCAACCGTATATATCTGAACCCATTTTTGCTTTAGTTCCCTGCCTGATCGTTTTACTTTTTGATGTTCCCGACCAAGCACAACAACCATATTTCCTTCAACGATATATTGCTGAGGTTCAAAATTGATGATTTCCGTTCGTTCCATAATATTTGTGAAAAATGTTCTTACACCTTCCTTTTTTTCAAAAGTTCCGGCCGGAATAATCTGTGTGCCGTGATAAATCCATACGGTGTCTTCGGAAACTGTTGCCACAAATTTATCTGCATCGCCACTGCTAAATGCAGCGAACATATTTTCTACTACTTTTTTTGCTGAATTTTTCATGGTAATAAATTTTACATTTTTTGTAAATACCTATATATACCCTGTGGAAAATGCTCCAGAGATGTATTTAATTATAAAACCAAAAGTCCATCATTAAACACTTAAAACAACCGTTAATTAGTTGGTTATTTTTAAGAAAATTTATTTATTTGGAAGGTCTCGGCGCCCATTTATCAAAAGGTGTCATGTCGAAGCTGTTTACTTCAGCCATCGTTAAACCAAGTGCTTTTGCTACACCTTCACCATATTCCGGGTCGGCCTTAAAACAGTTTCTTATATGGCGGATTTGTATAAATTTCTCGGCACCACCCACTTGGGCAGCGGTATTTTTAAATAATACATCTGCTTTTCCATCCGCTTTAATAATCCGAAATAAGTCTCCTGGCTGTGTGTAATAATCTACGTCATCATCCCTAAAATTGTGTGCATAAGCAGAGCCATCCATTTCTAAAGGTGGTTCTTTTGCATCCGGCTGTTCTTGCCATTCGCCATAACTGTTGGGTTCGTAATGTAACGTCCCTCCATGGTTGCCATCTACACGCATGGTGCCGTCTCTATGATTGGAATGATAAGGACAGGTTGGTTTATTTACAGGAATTTGATAATGGTTTACACCCAATCTATAGCGTTGTGCATCGCCATAGGAAAACAATCTTCCTTGAAGCATTTTGTCCGGTGAAAATCCCATTCCCGGAACAATATTGGTGGGGTTGAAAGCGGCTTGCTCGACATCTTGAAAATAGTTTTCGGGGTTTCTGTTCAACTCAAATTCACCAACGGGAATCAACGGAAAGTCTTTTTTATACCACACTTTAGTCAGGTCAAAAGGATGGAAACGGTACGTTCTTGCTTGCTCTTCCGTCATCACCTGAATAAACATTTTCCATTTCGGGAAATCCTTTTTTTCAATGGCATCAAAAAGGTCTCTTTGTGATGATTCCCTATCCATACCAACTACTTTTGCAGCTTCTTCATCCGATAGGTTTTCTATGCCCTGTTGTGTAACAAAATGAAACTTTACCCAATGCCTTACATTATCTTTATTTATAAAACTAAAGGTATGGCTTCCAAAACCGTGCATATGTCTGTAGCCTTTCGGAATACCTCGATCGCTCATGGTTATGGTTACTTGGTGTAATGATTCGGGGAGCAGTGTCCAGAAATCCCAATTATTATTGGCGCTTCTTAAATTGGTTTTGGGGTCTCGTTTTACAGCGCGATTTAAGTCCGGGAACTTCAAAGGGTCGCGAAAGAAAAATACGGGTGTGTTATTGCCTACCACATCCCAAATGCCTTCTTCGGTATAAAACTTTAGGGCAAAACCTCTAATGTCCCTTTCGGCATCGGCAGCGCCTCTTTCTCCGGCAACGGTAGAAAACCGACAAAACATTTCGGTCTCTTTGCCAATTTCATTAAAAATTTTGGCCTTCGTATATTTCGAAATATCGTGGGTAACCTTAAAAGTACCAAAAGCCCCCGAGCCTTTGGCGTGCATTCTTCTTTCCGGAATAACCTCGCGGTCAAAGTTTGCCATTTTTTCAAGAAACCAAGCATCCTGCATCAACATAGGTCCACGTGGTCCAGCAGTTTGTACATTTTGATTATCCCCAACTGGTGCCCCAGTTTGTCTGGTGAGTTTTGATTTTTTTTCGTCCATTGTTCTCCGGTTTTAAAAAATTAATGTAGCCAATGAAGTTACAATATTTTCTTTACTTATTGAAGATATTAAATAGGTTTTTAACTACAAGGCAACCGTTATTAAACTACAGGGTTGCTTCTGTATAAAGTTTGTGTTATAAGTCTATATCTACGGAAAAAAAATAATCTCATTTGTTTTTATGGCTACGTCTGTCATGGTGAACAACAAATGCTAATCATTTAACAAGTGGTTCGTTTTTTTAGCGCTATATTTTTAAACAAGCACATGGAATCGTTAGGTTAAAAATTTAGAATATTTCATTACCTTAGCAGTAAGCTGACCTTAATCAAATCAATTCCTATTTTAAGGCGGGTTTTGGGAACAGAATTAATCAAATAATTCTTTTTAAAAATAGATACCTAAAAAATTTAAGCATATGAAAATCAATAAAGATTCTTTTAAAAGCGCCCTATCAGTACAAAATCGTAAATTAAACATCATCAGTTTAGAAAAAGTGGCGGAGACATATCCGCGTATACGACAGTTGCCGTTTTCAATTCGTATTCTGTTAGAAAATGCTTTGAGGAATTTTGATGGATTTCTGATAAACGATGAACATATTGAAAACCTGATACAATGGGATCCTAAAGGAAGCGATGCATCAGTGCCCTTTAAGCCTGCACGCGTATTGATGCAGGATTTTACAGGGGTGCCCGCTGTGGTTGATATTGCTGCGATTCGTTCTGAGGCCATCCGAAAAGGTAAGGATGGTTCCAAAATCAACCCTAAAGTACCCGTAGATTTGGTTATCGATCACTCCGTGCAAGTCGATTTTTTTGGTACCGATTATGCTTATAGAAAAAATGTAGAGTATGAATATAAACGCAATAGCGAACGATATGAATTGTTAAAATGGGCTCAAAATGCGTTTGATGATTTTACCGTCGTGCCCCCCGGAATGGGGATTTGCCATCAGGTTAACCTTGAGTATCTGGCAAAGGGCGTTGTTGAACGCGACGGTTGGGCGTATCCCGATACCTTGGTGGGAACCGACTCGCACACCCCTATGGTGAACGGCATTGGAGTGGTAGGATGGGGTGCCGGAGGTATTGAGGCCGAAGCGGCTTTATTGGGGCAACCAATTTATTTCTCCATGCCGAAAGTTATCGGGCTGCAGCTCAAAGGAAAACTTCCCGAAGGTATTACAGCTACCGATATGGTGCTTGAAATTACAAACCGACTGCGCAAATACGGTGTAGTGGGCGATTTTGTTGAGGTTTTTGGCGATGGCTTGGACTATTTATCGGTGCCAGACCGTGCTACCATTGCTAATATGTCGCCTGAATTCGGTTGTACCATTACGTATTTTCCAATTGACGACCAAACCCTAAGATATATGGTTAAAACCAACCGCGATCAAGCACAGGTCGATTTGGTGGAGCAGTATTGCAAAAACAACCTTCTATGGCGAACCGGCGATGAGAAAATGGAATACTCCGATGTGGTTACGGTGGATTTATCAACTTTGGAACCCTCGGTTGCCGGACCAAAACGCCCGCAAGATAAAATTAGGGTCAAAGATTTAAAAGTACAATTTGGAAGCCTGTTAAAAGATATACACGGTCGGGATTATGTGCCCCTGGAGGAACGTGAGACTTGGTACGGCGAAGGTGGTTCGGGCACCCGTTTCAACCAACGTTTAAAGGATAGAAAAATGGCCGAGGACGTCGAGGTTAAGGTTGAAAATAAAAATGGCGATGCCTTACATTCCGTAAGGATCAGTCAAGAAAATCAGGAATACGCCATTAGCGACGGCTCCATTGTGATGGCTGCCATAACGTCCTGTACAAATACCTCAAACCCTTCGGTTATGTTGGGCGCAGGACTAGTTGCCAAAAAAGCGATAGAAAAAGGGATAGACGTTAAACCTTGGGTGAAAACCTCGTTGGCTCCCGGCTCAAAGGTTGTGACCAATTATTTAAAACGCTCCGGGCTTTTGCAGCACTTGGAAGCATTGAAATTTCATGTGGTGGGCTACGGTTGTACGACTTGTATAGGAAATTCGGGGCCGCTGGCCCCTCATATCGAAAAAGCCATTGACGAATGCGATTTGGTGGCTGCTTCGGTGTTAAGTGGAAATAGGAATTTTGAGGCAAGGATTCATCCTAAGATACAAATGAATTTCTTGACATCGCCCATGTTGGTGGTTGCCTATGCCATTGCTGGTAGGGTGGACATCAATTTAATGGAAGATCCGCTGGCCCAGGATGCTAACGGACGCGATGTTTTTTTAAAGGATATTTGGCCAACCCAAGAAGAAATTCAAAATGCTATTGAAAGTGCCACCACCAAAGAAGATTACGCAAAAGAGTACAGCGTAATTTTTGATGGGGAAGAGCAATGGCAGAACCTGCCCGCACCAACTGGATTGGATTATGAGTGGAAAGACAATTCCACCTATATCAAAGAAATTCCATTCTTTAAAGATATTAGTGTGACGCCAGAACCTTTGCGAAACATTCAAAAAGCAAGAGTGCTTATGAATTTAGGAGATTCGGTGACCACTGATCACATTTCGCCAGCAGGTTCCTTTTCCGAAGATAGCGCTGCGGGTCAATACTTAAAATCCAAGGGCATTGAGCGTGCCATGTTCAACTCGTACGGCTCCCGCAGAGGTAACCATGAAGTGATGATGCGCGGTACTTTTGCCAATGTGTATATTAAAAATAAAATTGCCACAAAACAAGGCGGATATACCACTTATTTTCCTGAAAACGAAGAGTTAAATGTTTATGACGCCGCCATGAAATATATGAAGACCGATACGCCATTGATCGTATTGGCAGGTAGCGAATACGGATCGGGTTCATCACGAGACTGGGCTGCAAAGGGTGCCAGTTTATTGGGTGTAAAAGCGGTTATTGCTAGTTCTTACGAGCGTATTCACCGTTCCAATTTGGTAGGTATGGGCGTACTGCCTTTAAAATTCAAACAAGGCGAAGATGCCGATAAACTTGGTTTAAGCGGGAAAGAACACATAGCAATTTCGGGAATAGAAGAAGGGTTAAAACCAGGCAAGGAACTAACGGTAACCGCCACAAAAGAAGACGGTTCTGAAACTACATTTAAAGTGATAACACGTTTGGATTCAGCCATCGAAATCGAGTATTTAAAACACGGTGGGATTTTACAATATGTGTTAAGGCAGTTTTTAGAAGTATAATTTAATCATCACAAATACTATAAAAATGCGCAGTTCTATAAATAAGGGAGTCATAGCTACGTCGGACAGACAGATTACCTTGTACTATAATTCCAGATCCCGAATAGGAAAACAGGCATTGGCATACGCCAAAACACATGGGCTTCCTATCGAGGAAGTAGATATTTTAAAAACGCCGCTCACTGGCACTCAAATTACCGAGTTGGCTGGTCGGTTGGGGATTAAAATCAACGAGCTTGTAAATCAAGAACACTACAAATACAGAAAAAAATTTACGGCTAAATGTTTCTCTTCAGAAGACTGGATAACCATGATACAGAACCATCCCGAAATCATGAAACAGCCCATAGCGTTGCGAGGCGAACGAACTGTTTTGGTGAATACGCCAACGGATATTATTCGGATTTAAAATCGATTTGTTGTGATTAAGCAATCCGTTGAAATAACCTTGAAGCATACTTTGAATCGATAAAAACGGAGTGCAAATTTTAATGCATTTAAATACCAACTTCGAAATTGAATAAATTATTGACGCCACACTTTTATGATTGAAACAGAAACAAACCTCCTTGAGCTTATCGAAAATAATGATTGGAAAACAGCAAAACGCTACTTGAATGAGTTGGATGCTAATGAGGTAGTTCGAGTGTTGCAAGATGCGCCAATACGTGAAAAGATAATTCTGTTCAGACTGCTAACAAGAGAGCAAACCAAGAAAGTGTTCAAACTGCTGTCGCCTTCCGACCAAAAGGACATAGTTGAAGCTTTAGGCAGCAAGCCCCAAAAAGTAGCCAATCTTCTTAACGATATTGAACCGGACGACCGAACAACGTTTTTTAAGGAACTGCCAGAACATGTGGCAAAACCCTTGATTCAATTATTGTCGCCTGAAGAACGAAAGATTGCCGACTTACTCTTAAGCTATCCTAAAGACAGTGTAGCTCGATTGATGACCCCGGAATTTGTTGCTATTAAACCCAATTTTTCGGTGGAGACTTCCTTTGAGTACATCCGACAAAACGGACGCAATTCGGAAACTTTAAATGTGATTTATATTGTAGACCACGAGGGTAAAATGATTGATGATATCAGGATAGGAGCCTTACTTCTGGCATCACCAAAACAACTGGTGGAAGAATTGATGGATTATCGTTTTGTGGCTCTAAACGCGATGGACGACCAGGAAACCGCCGTAAAGTTATTTAAGACCTATGATAGGGTGGCATTGCCTGTGGTTAACGAGCAAGGGGTGCTGTTGGGCATTGTAACCTTCGATGATATTATGGATGTGGATGAACAAGAATCTACAGAAGATTTCCATAAATTCGGCTCTATTCAAAGCGCCATAACCGACCCCATAAAGGCGAAGGTTTACGACTTGTATAAAAACCGCATTGTTTGGCTGTTCATTTTGGTTTTTATGAACGTTTTTTCGGGAGCGGCCATGTCTAATTTTGAAGAAGTTATTCAATTGTACGTGCCTTTGGTTTTCTTTTTGCCTCTTTTGATAGATAGCGGCGGAAATGCAGGCTCACAATCGGCGACCCTAATGATACGTTATTTGGCGGTTGGAGGCGTAAAATTGAACGATTGGCATAAATTGGTTGGTAAAGAATTTATCGTATCCTTTTTTTTAGGAATTACTATGGCGGTTGGCGTAGCGGCAGTAGCCAGTTTTAGGGCTCCTGAAATTGTTATTGTCGTGGGGCTGTCCATGATTTTAACGGTAATGATTGGTAGCTTAATTGGTCTGCTTTTGCCATTTATCTTTACAAGGTTAAAGTTAGATCCGGCAACGGCAAGTGCGCCCTTGGTAACCTCATTGTCCGATATTTGTGGCGTAATCATTTACTTTTCCATAGCGTCGTGGTTTTTTGGGTTTTAAAAAAGATGCATGGTAAAAAGCTACAAAATCATTTTATTTTTTGCTTTCCAGTACAGCTTCGTATTGGCTGAAATTCATAAAAAAACAAACAAAAATACAATCATAAACACCTCAGGTTTTTTCAATTTAAAAAAGGAATAACAGCTCTTTTAATAGAAGAAATCATGACAATTAAGATGATTTATATTCTTTTTATCTTCGAGATTTCCGTAATTTGGAACTCAAAATAACCATCACAAACCAATAAAACATACGGATGAATTTAACAATTGAAAACATTCTGCTCGTTGGCTCAATCTTACTTTTTATAAGCATTATTGTTGGGAAAAGCTCTTATAAATTTGGAGTTCCCACATTAATAATCTTTTTAGCCATAGGCATGTTGGCGGGTTCCGATGGTATAGGCGGTATCATTTTTAACGACCCCAAAACGGCGCAGCTTATAGGAATTGTTTCACTAAATTTTATTTTGTTTTCTGGAGGGCTCAATACAAATTGGAGCAACATAAAACCTGTTCTTAAAGAAGGCATTGCGTTGTCTACTATGGGCGTTTTGCTCACAGCGCTATCGCTTGGCACATTTGTTTGGCTCGTTACAGATTTTACCATTTACGAAAGTATGTTGTTGGGTTCCATCGTTTCATCCACCGATGCGGCCGCTGTATTTTCAATTTTACGCTCTAAAAATCTTGCTCTGAGAACCAATCTGCGTCCAACCTTGGAGCTGGAAAGTGGAAGTAACGACCCCATGGCTTATGTGCTTACCATTATGTTTTTAACCTTGGTAGTCAATCAGGATCAAAGCATTGTGTCTATTTTACCCATGTTTTTTCAACAGATGATTGTGGGCGCTTTTGCCGGTTTCGGTTTTGGAAAACTCAGTAAAATAATCATCAATAAAATAAACCTTGATTTTGAGGGGCTTTACCCTGTATTGGTTATCGCTTTGATGTTTATTACCTTTTCGGCAACCGATTTTGTTGGCGGCAACGGGTTTCTTGCCATTTACATTTGCGCGGTTTTTCTGGGCAATCAAGATTTAATACACAAAAAAACCATTTTAAGAATGTACGATGGTTTGGCGTGGCTTGTGGAAATTGTGTTGTTCCTTACTTTGGGCCTTTTGGTTTTTCCGAAGAAAATCGTGCCATATATTGGTGTAGGATTACTTATATCCTTATTTTTAATAGTCATTGCCCGCCCTTTAGGCGTTTTAATAAGTTTAATCTTTTTTAAGATGAAATTTAGACGGCGACTGTATATTTCTTGGGTAGGTTTGCGCGGTGCGGTGCCCATCGTGTTTGCCACATATCCGTTGTTGGCCGGCGTTGAAAAAGCCGATATAATTTTTAGTATCGTTTTCTTTATCTCTGTAACCTCCATTTTAATACAGGGCACAACCCTTACTATTTTCGCAAAATGGCTGAATGTTGGTATGCCCGAAGAAACCAAAAAGAAAACCGAAATAGACCAGCTCTTGTCAAATCTTCCTAAATCTTCTTTGGAAGAATTTGAGATTTTACCCGACCTTTTTTCAGAAAACAAAAGAATTGTCGATTTAAACTTCCCGAAATCAGCCTTTATTGTCATGATTAAACGCGGTAAAGAATACATTCGACCCGGTGGTTCTACCGAAATTAAAGCAAAAGATATTTTAATGGTTCTGGCGGATAGCGAGGAAGATTACACAAAAGTAAAGGATTGTTTGTACAGGCGCGATACAACAAAAAAGACTGAAGCTTGATAAAACGGGTTGCGTCATTAAATTCCTGATTTTTTTCGGCTTTATATAAATGAAACCGAGCCACACATGGCCTCGTAATTAATCTTTTGATGGATTAGATAAAATATTTAATTTAACGGCACAATAAACCCAGCCTTATATGAATTGGATTTTAATCGGCGAAACCGCATACATACTGTTGGTCGTTTTTGTCATTTTTAGGGTGCTGCGCGATACCCGGAGCAGCACAAAAGCATTGGCTTACATCTTGTTTATTGTATTTGTTCCGTTTTTTGGTATGATTTTTTACTTTTCCGTAGGTATCAATTACAGAAAACGAAAGTTATATTCAAAGAAAATAGTGGAAGACGAACCACTTCGGCAACGCATCAGAAACAGAATGAATGCGTATTCTAAAACCGTGGGTAAATCAGGTTTAACCGCCCATAAAAGTGAAACTTTAATTGAATTTATTCGTCGGTCGAGCAGCAGTCCGTTAACGGCAAACAACGAAGTGAAACTCTTAATAAATGGCGAGGAAAAATTTCCGGAACTGTTAAAGGCTTTGGAAAACGCAACGCATCACATTCATTTTGAATATTATATTTATGAAAATGATATTACCGGAAACCAAGTTGCAGACGTGCTTATAAGAAAAGCAAAAGAAGGTCTTGAAGTACGTTTTATGTACGATGATTTTGGAAGTCATGGCTTAGGAAAACCGTTCATTAAAAAACTACAGGACGCCGGGGTACAAACCGCACCTTTTTATAAAATACGATGGTATGCTTTTGCCAATCGACTTAATTACAGAAACCATAGAAAAATTGTGGTTATCGATGGGATGGTTGGTTTTGTTGGCGGTATTAATATGAGCGATAAATACCGAAACGATTTAAAGGTTGAAAACCATCTGTATTGGCGCGACACCCATTTAATGATTAAGGGGCAAGCCACGGCCTATTTGCAATATTTATTTATGGGCGATTGGAATTTTTGTAGCACAACACCTTTTGAGTATTCCGAAACCTATTTTATTGACAGTACAAAACAAGACATTATTAAACCCGAAGTAGTGCAGATTGCGGCATCGGGACCAGACAGTCAGCAGCCCGTAATTTTTTATTCCCTTTTAGAAGCCATAAGTTCAGCCAAAAAAAGCATATACATTACAAGTCCTTATTTTATTCCAGACGAAAGTTTGATGGATGTTTTAATTATTGCCATTCTCGGCGGATTGGATGTTAAAATTTTAATTCCAGGAGTGTCAGATTCCAAAATGGTTAATGCTGCGGCAAATGCCTATTACACCGAGTTGCTTCAGGTTGGCGCAAAGATTTACAAGTATAACAAAGGATTTGTGCACGCAAAAACTATGGTGATTGATGATGATTTGGCAATTATAGGTTCAGCTAATATGGACTACAGAAGTTTTGACTTGAATTTTGAAGTTAATGCCATGGTTTATAGCAAAAACATTGCAGCAAAACTTACAGAGGCTTTTGAAAATGACTTAAAAGTATCCACATTAATTGATGCGGAAGCATGGTTAAACAGACCAAAGTATATTCATTTATGGGAACGATTGGTACGATTAACATCTCCATTTTTATAACTATTCATAGTGCCTATCGAAATATGAAAAACGCTAAAAGACGGTTTAAAAAGTAATGGCTAGGGTACATTTTTATATATTTATGAAAGCGATTCATTTTATAAACGATCTTTTTTATACAGAAACCCATTGCCAGAACCTTTAAAAAATAATACATGCCCATAGAAAACATACCCGAAATTTATTTTAAAGATTCAAAAGTAAATCCAGACGTGTTTGTTTACGATTTTAAAATGAACAATAATGTGGTAAAAAGCAAAGTCAATTTAAGTATGCACATGTTCAGTTTTTTACAGGTGGGAAAAAAACAGGTGCATTTTGCAGATACTGCCGTGGCGGTAAACAAAAATCAGTCTTTACTTCTTAAAAAAGGAAATTGGTTATGGACAGAATTATTGGATACCGATGCCGTTTATTATTGCAAACTGTTGTTTTTTTCAGAAACTAAACTTTCAGAGTTTTATAACAAACATGTAAATAATTTAGAACCAAGTAAAAATGAGGTTGGCTATTTTGTGATTGAAAACGATAGCTATATCATGTCTTATCTAAATTCATTGGCAACAATAAACGAAGCACCGGCTATCTTTAAGTACAATTTACTTTCGGTAAAATTTGAAGAACTGATGCTGTATCTTATTAATAAATACGGATCTAAATTTGAATTATTTCTACAGTCTTTAATCTCAAAACAAATATCGCCGTTTAAAAAGGTTGTTGAAAACAACGTGTATTCCAATTTAAAGTTAGAGGAAATTGCGTTTTTATGTCATATGAGTTTATCCACTTTTAAACGTCATTTTATCAACGAGTATAAAACGTCTCCCGGAAAATGGTTGCAGGACAAACGGCTATTAAAAGCTAAAGAAATTTTGAAAGAAGGCCAATTAAAAGCTTCGGATATTTATTTAGATTTTGGCTACAATAACCTTTCTAATTTTAGTATTGCTTTTAAGAATAAATTTGGTGTTAGTCCAACAGATATTACCAATTGAGCATGTATACCATATATAAAAACAGCTATAGCACCCGTTAACTAGCTTGTTAAAGGAAATGTATTTTTTTTGTATGAAAAATATGTATATTTTGTATCATAGTAAAGATTGTAAGAATATAGTTAAAACTCGAATCTAATAATTTAGATGTAGCCTAAACCTTTTCAAAAAACCACTTATTTAGCCTGAAAAATATCAAAAAAAAAAGAACATTTAATCTACGTTGTTTAGTGACTCTTTTTTATATCATTAATTATAATCATCATTTTTTACTTTTCTAAATTTAAGTGTTTGAGTCACTAAACATGGCTTGTATATGAAATATTTGACCCTTAAAACCAAAACAAGTCTAAAATTTAAAGTAACTTTGTTACCAATACGGTCCCAAATCTTTTTTAAGGTTTTTACTACTACCACTCATGATTATTAGTAAGCGCTTGATAGTTATTGTTTTAACTCTTATTTTAGGAGGAGTATTGCTTCAGCAATTCATTTCTTCATACCAAGAATTAGAGCGAAAAAAAATACAAGATAAATTAGAGAAAACACATTCGGACGCCATGATTAGAGCGAAAGCAGGAATTGACGTCTATGCCGCTTTAGTTTCTTCCTTAAAAAGTCATTTAAAAAACACTCCAACTTTTCCTACTGAAATTGAGTTACAAAAGTATTTGAACGATTTACTTGGTGAAATTAAATTTAACGATTCAATAGTCGTAAGTTATATGGATACAAACCATGTTTTTAAGTATGTTTTAACTCCAAAAACAATTGATGCACCAGGGCTTAAGGGAGTTTCTTTAAAAGGGCTTCTTGATAAAGAGAGAATAAAGGCCTTAGATAAGCTTATGACCACTGATAATATACGCATCTTTACGCCAATTAATCTTAGAGAGGGATGGGTTGGGTTTCCATTTAATTTTACAGTTCATGATAAGCAAAATAATGTTTTGGGTTATATGGCCCCAGTAATTAACGCTAAATATCTATTAGACTATTTTTATGAAGAGACTTCCAAACAAGAGTTTGTACACAAATTTATTGTAAAGGATACAGTTGATTTAACAAGGGAAGTGGTTTACAATAAAACCAAGATTTATAATAATAACAGAGACCCAGAATATTATAAGAATTTTAAAATTTCTGAGGATGACTTTATTTATTCCAACATCAATGTTTTTGGTTTAAATTTAAAAATAGGAAGTGCCTACAAAGAAAAAACTGAAATTTCAAATACAATAGTCTACTTAGCTTATTTATGGTACTTTATTATTTCTTTAGCGATCATAATAATCTTTTATCTTTTTTTAAAAAACAAAACATTAAATAGAAATTTAAATCTTGCAAACACTCAAATTAAAACCAAAAACACTGAATTAGAAAAAAGCCTATTTAAAATAGAAACCCTTATTAAAGAAATACACCATAGAGTTAAAAATAATATGCAAATGATTTCTGGAATATTAAGTTTGCAACAAGAAGAAAGCAATGATGAAGCTGTTAAATCTGCGCTAGAGCAAAGTAAATCCAGGATACATTCTATGGCCTTAGTACATGAAAAACTATATGGAAGTGTTTCTCTTAAGGATATCAAAACAAAAGAATATACCAAACAGCTATTAGATTTCGTGGAAGAAATTATAGGTGTGAAGGATTTAAATTTAGAAAAGACCGTTAAAATAGATGATGATTTAATCTTTGATGGCGATACCACATCAAACCTTGGACTAATTCTTAATGAATTAGTAACCAACTCTTTTAAGCATGCTTTTAAAATGGATAAAATAAATTCTTTAGAAATTTCTATTTTAAAGAAAAATGATCACTACCTTTTGGTCTACTCAGATAGTGGCCCAGGACTTCCTGAAAATTATAATTTTGAGGCTTCTGAATCTTTAGGGATGCAACTCATTTTAATTTTGGCAGATCAACTAAATGGAGAAATGAACTATTCAAATGATGGCAAAAGCACTTTTAAAATACAATTTAAACCCATTGAGGTTAGTTTTTCTGATTAATTAAGTATATGGATAACCTCCTATTAATTATAAGTGAAGTCATTTCAATTATGGGTTTGCAAAATATTATTAATCAGAGAGAATCCTATGTTTAAAAGCAACATGTCTACCATATAGTTCTGATTTTTGAATAATAAATTCCGAATCTAGAAAAGCATTAGATTTTAATATTGGCTACAACAACCTTTCTAATTTTAGTATTGCTTTTAAGAATAAATTCGGATTCAATCCGAGTGAAATAACGACGTAATTTATTTTTATAGTTTTAAATTTTGACCTTACTTCATAAGTTGTTGAGCTGATTTAGTAACTCGTTACCTAAATTCTCAACCTATATTTGCATCAGAATAATAACAATACTAAAACAAAAATTATGAATATTACATTAGAACAGGCAGAAAAAGCAATTGCAGCAGCAAAACAAAAATCTACTGCAATAGATACTAAAATGAATATTGCCATTGTTGATGTAGGTGCAAATTTAGTGGCATTTGGAAGAATGGATGGTGCATGGTTAGGCTCATTGGATATTTCAATAAAAAAAGCTAAAACAGCACGTTATTTTGATATGAATACTGGAATTATTGGCGAATTATCGCAACCAGGTGGTTCTTTATATAACATAGAGCATTCCAATAATGGATTGATTACGTTTCCCGGAGGTATTCCAATAAAAAACGCGAAAGGCGAAATAATAGGAGCCATTGGCGTAAGTGGAAGCTCGGTTGAAAACGATCATACCGTTGCAGAAGCTGGAGCAACAGCCATCTAAAAGCATACTAATTAACATAGTAAGAGGATAATTAGTATTAATTATCCTCTTTTTTTTTGAATATAAATTGAACACAGTTTATTGAAAAAAGTAAGTAACACCTTTAGATTATGAAAGCAGTACAACATATAGCATACAATGAAATTTCAGAAAGCATCAAATTTTCTGATATTGAAAAGCCAACCATCAACAAGAATGAAGTCTTAGTTGAAACTTATGCGGCGAGTGTAAATCCGTTAGACATTAAAGTGATTACCGGTAAATTAAAAATGCGCAGAAACTACACTTTGCCGGCTACAATGGGATACGATGTAAGCGGTAAAATTATAGAAAAAGGTGAAGCTATTACCAATTTCAATATTGGAGATGAGGTATATGCCTATGTAGATACGCAAGGCACTTTTGCAGAGTACGTTTCAATAAAACAAAACATTGTAAGCTTAAAACCAAAGAACACAACCTTTGAGGAAGCGGCAAGTTTGCCATTGGTTAGCCTTACCGCTACACAAGCATTGCGACGAGGTAAGCTTAAATCTGGCGATAAAATATTAATCCATGCGGGCTCAGGCGGTGTGGGGTCGGTAGCAATCCAAATGGCAAAAACATTAGGCGCTTATGTTTACACAACCACAAGTACCGATAACGTACAATGGGTAAAAGCACTGGGAGCAGATCGTGTCATTGACTATAAAACCGAAGACTACAAAACCATTGTAAAAGATGTTGATATGGTTTTAGACACACTTGGAGATGATTATACCGAAGATGCCTTTAAAGTGATTAAAAAAGGCGGAAAAGTAATAACCCTGGTTGGTCCGGTTGATAAAGAAACTGCAAACAGAATGAAATTGAACTTTTTTGCCAAAACCTATTTAGCTTGGAAAAGAAGGAAGATAACAAAGCGAATTTCTGAAAAAGCGGCATACTATAGTCTCGTACTTTTACGCCCCAATTCGAGACAGCTTAATGAAATTACAAAATTGGTAGAATCGGAAAAAATTAAAACCAATATTGAAAAGGAATACCCTTTTAAAGATACATTAAATGCTGTGCTTCATGTGGCAAACGGACGAACCAAAGGGAAGGTGGTTATTAAAATTAAATAAATCATGAGTAGAGGATTTGTAAAAGAAGAAGATCAAGAGGAGATACCAATTGTACCTCCCAGAGCCGATTTGCCTGAAGGTGTAATCAATTACGTCACACAGGTTGGCATGCAAGCGCTTTTAAACGAAAAAAAGGAGCTTATAAATGACTTGGAACATCTGGATACTACCAATGAAAACGAAAGACGAATTGCAACAAATCACATAAATGCGAAATTGCAATTGCTGAATCAGAGAATTTCAACGGCCAAAATAATTGACTTGGAAACACAACCACAGGATGAAATTCGATTTGGTGCAACCATTACGCTTAAAATCGATGCTGTAAAAGATGTTCAAAAATACCAGATTGTTGGCGTTGATGAGGCCGATATTTCCAAAGGAAAAATTTCCTTTGTGTCGCCAATAGCGAAAATATTGACTCATAAAAAGGTTGGCGACAAAGCCATTTTAAAACTGGCAAACGCAGAACGGGTTTTTGAAATTTTGGACATAGCCTACATCAAAAAATAAGCCCATATTAAGGCAAATTGAAACTTGTTTTTGGAAAAAAACGAGAACCCTTTTAGCCTAACGAAAACACCATAATTACAAGGCTGGTTTTTGTTTGTTTTTTCAGTCAAAACTGATATGTGTCATCCTTATTTAGAAAAAATAAGCTTATATTTGAGATTAATCGAAAAACATAAAAAAACATGAAAAATTTAGTAGGAATAGATAGAAAAAAAGCTGAGAAATTAGTAGTTGAGCTGAATATTTTATTGGCGGATTATGAGATTTTCTATCAAAATTTAAGGGGATTCCATTGGAATATTAAAGGCAAGGAATTTTTTGAATTGCACGATAAATTTGAAGAACTATACAACGATGCCTTTGTGAAAATTGACGAAATAGCAGAACGTATTTTAACGCTTGAAGGCGAGCCTTTGCACACGTATACCGATTATCTTAAAACAACCGAAATACAAGAAGCAAAAAGCGTTGCAGACGGCAACAAATGTGTGGAAATTATTGTAAAGAATTTTTCGACTTTAATAACTAAGGAACGTCTCATTTTATCGCTTGCTGCAGATGCAGATGATGAAGGAACGGTAAGCCTGATGAGCGATTACATTTCTGAAACCGAAAAAACACTTTGGATGCTGAATTCTTATTTAAAATAGTATTTAAAAATACAAAACACGAAGTACCAAATATTGGTTTTTTATTCTGAAAACCAAATTGTTAAACACATAAATTGAAATATCATGAAATTACTTAAAAGTATTTTAGTTGCCATCGACTTTACGGAGTCTTCTGATCACGTTTTGAAAAACTCCATAAGTTTTGCCAAAACTTTCAAATCTAAAATCACGCTTATCCATATTTTACCTGATGATATTGACAATGAAAAAGTGAGCCTTCTGCTTAAAACAGCTGCAACTACAAAGTTGAATGAGATAAACCAAAGTATCACCAATGAAGGTCTTGAAACAGGCACTCCAATTTTAGAGTACGGAAATTATTGCGATAAGGTTGTTGGCGCTGCAGACCATATTAATGCTAATTTATTAATAGTTGGCTCTGGTAATAAGTTAAAGGATGATGCTTTTCAATTAGGTAGCACAGCAGAAAAAATTATCAGAAAAAGTAACAAACCGGTTTTTGTTGTAAAAGATGGTCAAACACTGGATATTAAAAATATAATTTGTCCGGTAGATTTTTCCAAAGAATCCAGCCATGCCCTGAACAGTGCCATTATCATATCCCGAATGGTAGATGCGAAGTTGGTAATTCTTAGCGTATATCCGTACTTTAAGTACAATTTCTCAAAACTTGATGCCGCCCAAATAAATGAAGCCAGACATTTGGAGCACGAAAAAGAGTTCAAAGCATTTTTAGAAGACTTTAATTTAATAGATTTAAATTACGAGACCCAAGTTATGGGTGGCGACCCTTCGGAAAAGATTCTTAAATCCATTAAGAAAAATAAATCGGATTTGCTTATTATGGGCACCACGGGAAAATCTGGTATCAGTAAGATATTAATGGGCAGCGTTACCGAAAAGGTAATCAGGGAAGTACCCTGCTCGTTCATTACTTTAAAAGACGAAGATGTGGTGGTTTTGGAATTGGAGTCTAAAATTCAAGATATTGAAAACCATTACAATCTGGCCCTAAAACTTTTTAAAAACGGCTTTTTTCAAGAATCTATCCAACAGTTTAAAATTTGTTTGGACATTAATTTTATGCACATACCTTCCTTAAAAGGCATTGCCGAAGTTTATGAAAAGTTGGGAGATACCGATAACACCAAAAAGTACAAAGAAATGGCGGAGCGCGTTTTGGAACGTATTGAGAATATGAGAATTGAAAATGAAGTGCGTAAACAAATAAAACGCTAAAATCAATTACAAATTTAAAAAAGAGGCTGTCTGAAAAGTCATTTGAATTTAATTTGCAGGTTGTGCCTGTTGAAACTAATCTTGATAATCTAAAGTCAAAATATTTCGACAAGCTCAATATAACAACGAATTCGACTTTTCCGACAGCCTCTTTTTATTGCTTAACCGCGAGGTCTATTTCATTTTAATCCGTTCGGAATTTATATCTTTTGCAACCCCATATATACTCTCGTTTTTATTGGTTAATTTACTAACCCTTAATTCGTTTTAGTAAAAAATATCTCGAATAAATTGTATGTTTGTTTTAAAACCATTTTAGACATTACGCATAAATCATTAATAAAACAGCACCTGCAAATAGTTTGTTTATCAAATGGATTGCTGTGATTACAAGTAAAATTTAAACACCAAACATAATGTCCGTATTGAATTTTATGGTACTCTTTTAAGGTAAATTGAAAACATATTAAATATGATAGAATTTTTAGAAACCTATAAACAAACTATTATTTACGGTGTAATAGTCATCGCTGTAATTATAGTTTTGCGCATATTAACCAATAAACTACACCATTGGCTCTCCAAAGAAAAGCAGAGAAAGTTCCCGGGAGAACCTTCAAAACCTTTAAATGTTTTAAAACGTATTCTCAATACATTATGGGTTGTTTTGGGTTTAATTGCTTTAACTTTCCTAATCGTAGATGAAACCCAGCAAAGCATGTTGGCCAACGAATTTAAAACCGCACTCCATATAGGTGTGGTTTTGGCACTTACCGTAATAGCGGCCTCAACTTCCAATATGTGGTTTAAATACGACATTAAAAAAAAGATAGAAAACGAACAAGATCCAACCAGTTTTCAGTTTTTACGATACGTTGTCCTTGTCGTAATTTATTTTGTTGGCATTCTGCTGTGTCTCTTGGCTTTTCCTTCGCTTAAAGGGGTTGCCCAAACGGCTTTAGGAGGCGCAGGTGTTATGGCGCTTATTGCGGGACTTGCGGCACAAGAGGCCTTGGCAAATATTATAGGCGGTTTGTTTATTATTACCTTTAAGCCTTTTAAAGTTGGTGACCTCGTTAAAGTTACAGACACGATGGTGGGTAGGGTTGTAGACATTACACTGCGGCATACCGTTATTCGTAATTTTGAAAATAAGATGATTGTTATTCCAAATGCTATAATCAATAAGGAAAAACTCATAAATTATGATATGGGCGAACTTAAATGTTGCGAACGTATAGAAATTGGAATCTCGTACGACAGTGATGTTGATTTGGCTAAAAAAATCATGCAAGAAGAATGTGAAAACCATCCGTTGATTTTAGACAATCGGACAGAAGAGGATATACAAGAGGGCAAACCCATAGTAAGAACTGCATTGGTAAAACTTGATGACTTCTCAGTAATCATAAGGGCTTGGACTTGGGAAAGAAGTTATAGCGATAGTTTTCAACTTAAAGTTGATGTACTGGAAAGTATAAAAAAACGCTTTGAAAAGGAAGGGATTGAAATCCCGTTCCCGTACAGAACCATTGTTATGAAAAACAACAAAGATTAATTTGGGTTAAGCATCCAATTTAAAAAAGAATTTAAAGCTCGTTATCATAAGATTTTTTAATTAACTCAGCTTTACAATTAATCTCAAGTGTTTTGTAAATATTTTTGATGTGGCTTCTTACGGTATCGAGCGAAACAAACAAATCGTCTGCAATCATTTTATAACTTTTCCCCGCTACAATACCGGCAACAATCTCAGTTTGTCTTGGCGTTAAAATTGATTTTTTATTGCGTTTTGGGGCATACCTATTTACAATTTTACGAGCTATGGATGGCGACATATACGAGCCTCCATCGTAAACCACCTCAATAGCTTCCTGTATTTTTTTCAAAGGTGTTTTTTTTGATAAATAAGAGCAAGCTCCGGCGCACAAGGCCTTAAAAATACTATCGGCGTCCTCAAATGTTGTAAGCATAATAATATCTGTATTTGGCCACTCATTCAAAATTAAAGGAATGCCTTTAATACCGGACATGCCCAAAAGATTAATGTCCAACAATACAATATCCGGTGTTTTTTTTAAGCGCTTTTGGTCTTTAAGAAACCCTTCAACGGAAGCTGAAATAAGCAAACATTCCATATGTGGTAATACCTCAAAAAAATCCCTGAGACTTTCCTGTACTATGGCATCATCCTCAATAATGGCTATGTTTATGTGTTTCATGCCGATGCTACGAATTGTGGGATTTAAAAATAAATATTTATCAGTTATAAAGTTAGGTTTTTAAAACCATTATGCAATCACATTATGATGTGGTTTCTTTTGTTTATTACGATGAGTAATGGCAAGTAACTTTACAAATTAAACGGTAAATTGAGAATAACACCAAAACCATTATCGGTTTTAAAAACTAATTCCGATTTTATATCCTCTGCTCGCAGCTGCATATTAGACAGCCCCAATCCGGTAGATTTATAACACGCTTTCTTGCTTCCGTTGTCTTTTATGCTAAACTCACAAATTTTATAATGGTTTGTGATGGCTATGGTTACATGTGTCGCATCGGAATGGCGAATAATATTCGTGATAGCTTCCTTATAGATTAAAAAAATATTTTGTTTTACCTGGGCCCTTAGTTTCCGGTTTGGGTATTTTACCGATGCACTCTCCATGGTGAACGAAATCCCTTTGGGCAACAACAATTCTTCTGCCAATTCTTGCATGCGTTCTATTAAATCGTTGGTTGTTTCGCGCCTGCTATCAATGCTCCAAACCAAATCTCGCATTTGTGAAATGGCCTTTCTGCTGATGCCCGCAATTTTTTGTAATTTGGACTTGTCGGCTTTACTCGCATCCATTTCCATAAGTTCGGTTTGCATGGCCAAACCAGAAAGTAAAGAGCCTACATCGTCGTGCAGGTCTCTGGAAATTTTAGAGCGAAGCCGTTCCATGGCTATGGCTTGCTGGAATCGATATCTGAAAATAGCATACATAATACCAATAATTACCAATAATACGAGTGCTATAAACCACCATTTTTTATAAAATATCTGCTTAACCGTTATGGGGATGGATAACATGGATGCGCTCTCGTTTCCTCTAGAGTCCTTGCCTTTAATTTTTAGTTGATAATCACCAGCGGGCAATAAATTGTAGCGTATGGATGATGCACTGCCTTGGTAAAACCAACGGTCGTCAAAACCTTCCAACATGGTGCTGTACGTGTTTTTTTGATTTTGAAAGTAACTGGGCATGGTCCAACTGATTTCAAAATACTGGTCATAAGGTGATGCCGTAAAGGTTTGGAGTTCTTTTTGGGCATAATCAAAGGTAAAACTCTTTTTTGTTTTGCTGTTGTAGCCTGAAATCGTTAATAGTTTTAAATCTGGTGGTCTTACGGATTCCTGCAATTCATCAGCATTAAAAACATTAATACCGTTCATGCCACCAAAATAAAACAATCCTTGGCTATCCTTAAAAAATGAAGAATAGTTGAACTCATTATGAGACAACCCATCCTCGGTGTAAAAATTCTGGAATTCCTTGGTGGCTTTATTAAATAACGTGAGTCCGTTGTAGGTGCTAATCCAAAGCTTGTTCTCACCATCTTGTAAAATAGCCACCACATTATCGTTTGGTAAACCGTCGGTTTTTGTATAGGTTAATATTGTTTTTCCATCTGCTGAAATATGACTGAGCCCACCGCCGTAAGTTCCCAGCCACAAGCTGCCGTCGGGGTCTTCTTCAAGACAGAGGACATGGTGCTTGTCCAATTTAGGTGTTGTGTTAGTGTTGAATGATTTTAGGATGTTTCCGTTGAGGTCTATTTTTAATACCCCATCGTTTTTTGTGCCCACCCAAATACTATTTGGGTCATTGCTTTCCTCAAAAAACTGAAGGTCTGCAATATTGGTTTGCTCTGTAATATTCTTAAAAATTAATTGACTTGTTTGAGTTTCAGGATTAAATAAGGTGAGCAAATCCAGAGTGTAACCAAACAATAAACGACCATCTTTTAATTTTAGTAAGGCATTTGGACCATAGATTTTATTGTTAGTGCTGAACTGATCATAGATTTTAGTCTGTCCCGTTTGTAAATCAATTTCAGAAATACCTTTACCAATGGCATAAGCATGCGTTTTTTTGTTGTTTGTAACCAAAAAACTGGCATCGTACATGAGTGAAAATGGTATTCCAGATGTGGTTTTTAGGGGCAAGGAATCGATTTGTCCGTTTTTGCTTTTAAACCAAATTTGATGCTTGCTTTCGCAAAGTGAAAATATACGTCCTTCGGCATCTTCAAAAATGCCTCGCATGGAATTTCCCCAACCTTCTTTTTCTGATTTAAAAAGGTTTGTAAACAACTGTTTCTGGGTTCTTATCTTAAACAAACCGTTATCGGTAGCTACCCAAAGCAAACTGTTTTGGTCGATGTAAAGATTGTTGATTGTAGAATAGTCTAATTTCGATTTAAGTAAAGGGGTGTAATCGCTAAAATTCCCATCGGTATCCATCCGGTACAGGGTTTTATAACCTGCAAACCAGATGTTTTGGTCTTGATCTTCTATAGCATATCTTATAACATCACTCTTATCGAAAACACGTTTTGATGTTTTGGTTGATGCATCGTAAACATTGATGCCGCCTTGAGACGACGGAAAATAATAGTGTGTGTTGCTACTGCTAAAAAACAAGGGCACATAATGAATTATATCGCCATTCCAATCATAAGTATCTAAAATGTGCGATTCCAATAGGTTGCCATCAACCGTATATTTATAAGTGCCGCTTGTTGTTGCCCACCATATAAAATCTTTGGCATCCGAGGTTATTTTGTTAAAACCACGCTTGTACCTATCCATGGCAACCATAACCTTAAAACTCCCATCTACCAGTTTTTGAAGGTATTGTTTGGCAGTTCCTTTTTCAACGTTCCAATAATCATCGGTAACCACCCAAATCGAATTGTCCGGAGCCTTAAAAATATCTAGCACCATGCCTTTTAGGTTGTGGCTTTTATCAAAAGAAAAAATAGAATCGGTTGGTAATTCCAGCTGAAACAATTCGTCGTTAGCTAAAAACCACAGGGCATTGTCGCGCTCGTTATAAAGCAGATTGGACTTTATAAAATCCTCTTCGAGAAAAAACGGGTTTTTTGGATCGCTGGTATAAGCCTTAAAGTTATGTCCATCGTAACGGTTAAGCCCTTGGTTGGTACCAATCCACATTAACCCTTTATCGTCTTGTACAATGTTGGATACATCCCGAAACAACAAACCATCTTCAGTGGTTAATATGTCTATTTGCGATGGGTTTTGGGCATAAACACCCAGGCTTAACAACAGGAAAGTCAATGGCAGAACAAAAACGAGTAGTCTTTTAATGAATTTCAATTGGTTGGTTTTGTTGATAATAGCTTAGTATCAAATATACAAAAAGTTATCAGGCAATTTCACATGAATATGTGGTTGACCGCATTGTTGTAATATAATATCTTGCTTATATCAATTTCTTAAGAGTTCTATTAACCAAAAAATAAAGTATTATGAAACATATTTTAATCACAGGCTGCAGTTCGGGCTTTGGGCTTATGGCTGCCAAACATTTGGCTAAAAAAGGGCATCACGTTTATGCGTCCATGCGTAATGTGAAGGGGAAGAATGCTGATAAGGCTTCAGAGCTATTAGATTATTCCACCTCAAATAACCTTAACATCGACGTGGTTGAAATTGATGTTACCTCAGATGAAAGTGTGAACAAAGCAGTCTCTCAATTGGGTAAGGTAGATGTGCTTATCAACAATGCAGGTCGCGGCTATGGCGGCCCAATTGAATCATTTTCTTCTAAACAGTTTATGGATCAATTGGATTTGAATATTGTGGGTACGTTTAGGGTGGCCAAAGCGGTGTTGCCTAAAATGCGCGCCCAAAATGACGGGCTCATTATCCAGATAAGTTCTATTGCAGGTCGTTGCTGTTCACCTGGTTTTGGTGTTTACCATGCCAGTAAATGGGGGCTGGAAGGCTTAAGCGAATCCATGCGTTACGAATTGGCACCTTTGGGTATTGATGTGGTTATGGTACAGCCGGGGCCTTTTGCTACCGATTTTTTCAATACGGTGATTCCTGCTGAAAACGAAGAAATAGCTAAGGCATATCAGCATGTTGCAGAGTTTAGTGAAGGCTTTGGTAGTCAGGTACAAGCCGCTTTCGAGGACAGCAACGCACCAACCGACCCCATGCTTGTTGTTCAGGCATTTGATGATTTAATCGAGATGCCACATGGCAAGCGGCCTATACGCACTATGGTTGGATTGGATTTTGGTCTGCAAGCCATTAACGAGGTTACAGAACCAATTAGGCAAAGCCTCTTGGGAGTTTTCGATATTACCGATTGGGATGGCCCAAAACGAATGTAGAAAGAAACTAAAAGAAACCGTTGTGCATTTTGAATGGAAAAATGTCAATATGTCAATTCGAGTGATTTTGAGGTACGAAAAATTGTATCGAGAATCAATTTCAAGTTAAAATTCTTATTCTCGATACAAATTTTACTTATTCCAATCGTAAAATTCACTCGAATTGACAGAATTTTTTCAAAATGCACAGCGGGTTAAAAAAACTAAAAGAAAACAGAAATATAATTTTTAACCAATCATTAATTTAAAACCAAACACAATGAAAAAAGTAATTTTAATGCTCATTTTTATGGGCTCAATTTTCGCATTTGCCCAAAAAAAGAACGGAACGGTTTATTTAGAGCATCCAGCTATTGATGTTGTTGAAGCCTACACCAAAGCTTTTGTAAGTGGCGACACCACAAAAATAGCAAGTTTGTTAACCGATGACTTTAAAGCCTATAACGGTCTTTCTACCAACCCGAATGCAAAAGGAAGAGGCAAAGCTTCCTTTATTAAAGGGGCATATCGTTGGTCGCAAGAATTGGATTATTTTTCCATCGCCGATTTCCCTGGGGCTTATCCAGATGCCATTGAGTACAAAAAAGACAATAAAGACGAAGTGGTGTGGGTGCAAACCTGGGATATGCTTAAAGGTGTTCATAGAAAGACCGGAGTGAAATTTTCTTCACCTATGCACCGACTTTTTGTAGTGACAAAAGACACGAAAATTAAAATGATTATCAATTATTTTAACGAGGGCATTTTTAATGAATTAAGACAAAGTTTCACCGACCGAACCAACGGTACCATGTACAACCATCACGATAATATCAATACCGTGCGTAAAGTGGTTTATGCTTTTGAAAATTCAGACTTGGAAAAAGCTTTAGGATTTTTTAGTGAGGATGCTCGGTTTTTTGATATCAATGAAGATTTTGATAAGCCAGACCCCATGGATGTTATAAAAGGAAAGCGTCAGGGATTTCTCGACAGTTTTGAGGTCAAGAATATAGAAATGGTTGGCTATCCGGATTATTTGGAATACGAATTGGGCAACGGCAGGTCTGTGCTGTCATGGTGGAATTTCCACTTGACCAGAAAATCAGATAAAAAAGAAATAAAACTTACCGTACACATGAGTCATGATTTTGATAAAGATGGTGTCATCGTTTCAGAGACCCTTTATTACAACAAAGGCTTATTGGAAAATTAAAAACCATGCAGTGAGGTGATATATTTCACTTCACTGCTTAAATGTAAACCAACCTTTCAAATTGCATAAAAACATATTTAAAGTATAAATATCATGTTGAATAAAATAACAACAAAAATCCTGATAGGAATTTTATTTATAATTACAGTAGCTAGTTGTAATGACAAACCAAAAACCGAAACTACTGAAGAGAAATCAGAAATAGTTAAACACAAAGCAAAAGCTGAAACACCAGAATACTTTATGTTACGTCCAGAAGTTGAAAAAGCCTATGGCTATTCGCATGCCGTAAAAATTGGGAATGCCATAAAAGTTTCCGGAGCGGTAAGTATGGACGATGAGGGCAACCCAACAGCCATCGGCGATCTAGAACAGCAAATGAAAAACTGTTATGCCGATTTGGAAAAAATATTAAAGCATTATGGCTGCACGTTTAACGATGTGGTGGCAGAAAATATTTTTACCACAAACATGCCCAAGTTTTTAGAAGTTGCTGGTTACAGAACAGAGATTTATAAAAACCAATTCCCAACCGGCTCTTGGCTTGGTGTAAAGGAATTGGCGATTCCCGAATTTCTTATTGAGATAGAACTGGAAGTACACAAAACGAATTAAGGCCTTAACCTAAAACAACAAGCATGAAAAACAATCAAAATATTCAAGTTATCGACAAGCTATATGGTGCATTCGCAACAGGCGATATGCCCAATGTTCTGGGAGCTATGCATCCTAAAATTGTATGGAACGAAGCCGAAAGCAATAGGCTGGCAGATGGTAATCCCTATATTGGTCCAGATGCTATTTTAAACGGAGTATTTGTACGAATAGGAGATATGTACGAATCATTTGCGTTAAAAAACATTGAACTTCATGACATGATGCATAACAAAGTGCTCGCGACTTTGCGCTATCATTTTAAAGTGAAAACAACGGGTAAGCAAGAAGATGCTCAAGTGGCACATTTGTGGACACTCAATGATGAAGGTAAAATAATTGGCTTTCAGCAATATGTTGACACTAAGAAATTGGCTGACGCTGAGAAAGAATAGTTTTAAGCTAAAAACTTTTTCAGATTAATACTCTCAATTTATTCAGATGAATGCACAAGGTAATAAGTTGAATTACAAAGTGCCTTGGTCATTTAATTCAAAACCAATTTCGCCCATTTCAGCTTTAAATATCCAGTTGTTAAGTTGAGTTAGTCTTCAAAAAACAACCTTTTAAAGCATCTTTTGCATGAAAACCAGAGCCTTAATATGCTCTGGTTTTTTTATGCTTCTATGTGTTTCATTATTCAAAAAAAATATTCAGGAATTATAACGGTGTCCAATCATAAAATTATCATAAAAGCATAATAAAAATAAGGGTTTATACGTAAATTGCGCCTTTTTATAAAACCTTCTTTTTTAAAGCAAATGCTATGAAAAAAATGACATCTGTTTTACTATGTTTACGCCTTTTAAATCGTGGCGCGCAGGAGGTGGGTTTTAAAAATAACCCTTTGGCACGAAAGCGTGCGTGTGTTTTAGGCTTAAGATATATGGATAACCCTAAAAATTTCGATAATATTGTAAAAACAATTAAAGCAGAAGATATGAAGCTGTTTGCTAAAAAGTTAATGGACAAGGTTATATCTTCCGAAATCGTCGTCAAGCCTTTAAAATAAAAATATTAAAAAACCGATCCTAAATCATAAACAAAATCAAATGAAAAAATTAATCTTAATTCTAGCATTGGCTTTTGGTTTTAATGCCTTCTCCCAAGTATTTGACCCCGTTAAATGGAGCACATCCGTTGAAAAACTGTCAGATACCGAATACGTGCTAATTGTGGATGCCGTTATAGACAACGGTTGGCATTTGTATTCGCAAAATGTACCGGAAGACGGCCCCATTCCAACCACATTTGCTTTTGAGACCAATGCGGATTACGAATTAATTGACAAAGTGGCTGAAGAAGAAGGGCACACGATAAATGACCCGGTTTTTAATATGCGCATTAAGTTTTTTGACAATAAAGCGGAATTTAGGCAACGCATTAAGGTTTTAAACCAAGAACTGTCTATAGTGAAAGGTGAAGTTGAGTTTATGGTTTGTGATGATACACGTTGTTTGCCACCGAATTATGTGGACTTAGAATTTAACCTTTCGGGAACCACCGAAGCCAAAACAGTAGTAAAGGAAACCACATCCCCGGAAACAGCTACAACGGAAACTGCAACAGCCGACCCAATGGTAGATTTCCAGGAGCCTGAAAAAAAATCGACAACCCAGGCCGTTAAGCAAGTAAAAAAGGACAATAAAAAACAAGAGACAAAAGGTCTTTGGGCTATTTTCATCATTGCCTTTCTATCGGGATTCGCAGCATTATTAACGCCTTGTGTATTCCCGATGATTCCCATGACGGTGAGCTTCTTTACAAAACAAAGTAAAACCAAGGCCAAAGGCGTAAAAAACGCCATTATATATGGTATCAGCATTATAGCCATTTATCTTATTTTGGGTATAGCGGTTACGGCTATTTTTGGCGCAGATGCGTTAAATGCCATGGCAACAAACGTTTGGTTTAACCTTATTTTCTTTTTACTGTTAATAGTATTTGCAGTATCGTTTTTGGGCGCTTTTGAGATTGTATTACCGAGCAAATGGGTTAACAATGTTGATAAACAAGCCGATAGGGGCGGATTAATTGGTATCTTTTTTATGGCCTTGGCACTGGCTTTGGTCTCGTTTTCCTGTACGGGTCCTATTGTAGGCACGCTGTTGGTTGAAGCCGCATCAAAAGGAGGCATTGCCCCAATAGTGGGCATGTTGGGCTTTTCGTTGGCCATAGCTCTGCCATTTGGATTGTTTGCGGCATTCCCGGGCTGGTTAAACTCATTGCCAAAATCCGGAGGTTGGTTAAATACCGTAAAAGTGGTTTTAGGGTTTTTAGAGCTGGCTTTGGCATTCAAATTCTTGTCGCAAGCCGATTTGGTTTTACAACTTCATTTCTTGGAGCGCGAGGTGTTCATCGCCATTTGGATTGCCGTATTCGGAACATTGGCATTATATCTTTTCGGAAAAATCAAATTACCCCACGATTCGCCATTAACCCATATTTCCGTTGGTCGATTGAGTTTGGGGCTAATCGTACTGTCGTTTACCATTTATATGATTCCGGGGCTTTGGGGCGCACCATTGAACTTAATTAGCGCGTTTCCGCCACCATTGGATTATGCAGAGTCGCCTTATGGGGTAGGGAACTCTAAAACCGGGGGCGGTATTATGTCCAATGCAGAACAAGACTTGCCGGAAGGTGCGCATTTGTTGGCGCCACACCAGATTTTAGCCTTCAACGATTACGACAAAGGTATGGCCTATGCAAAAAAAGTAAATAAACCGGTTATGCTCGATTTTACAGGTTGGGCCTGTGTAAATTGCCGTAAAATGGAACAGAACGTTTGGGTAAACGACCAAGTGCTCAATGTGCTTAAAAACGACGTGGTATTGATTTCATTATACGTAGACGATAAACGAAAACTTCCGGAAAATGAAATTGTCGAATCTAAATTAAGGCCCGGAAAGAAACTAAAATACATTGGGCAAAAATGGAGTGAGTTCCAAACCATAAAATTCAAAACCAATACCCAACCGTTTTATGTGCTTATGGGACATGACGGTGAAAACCTTAACGATCCGGTGGGCTATACACCCGATGCAGAGGAGTATTACGATTGGATGAAAGTAGGGTTGAATAATTTTAAATAGCGAATCACGGAAAGTTTTAGTGTTATTGTGATTGCTGTTTAACAATGAGCCACTTTGGGAAACTTAAAGTGGCTTTTTTATTGGGATATCTAAATAAGCGTACTAAATTCTATTTATCGGCTTGGACCTCTTTTAATCCGTCTTGAATTTCGATGTTAATTTCAACATCTTTTCACTTAACGAAAACAACCAGTACATCTGTTCCCATATTAAGTGTGCTTCCTTGTGAGCACGTACGTTGTCTGTTTTTGAAATGGCTTCATTTGTAAGCTGGTCTATGGAAAATTTAAGCTTTTCAGATTGATTTTCCAATTCCAAAAGACTGGTTTTTGGTTTTGGAGCTTCAAAATTTATGGTTTTTAACTGCTTACAAACCGTATCGAGGTTTTCTTGAATTTTTTCGGAAATAATTTTGAATTCTTTTGAGGCTTCCGTGGTTTTATGATTTTGAATATAGGAACTCAAGGATGCCAATGAAGCTAAAAAATTATGGTTTATTTCAACGAGTTCATAAATGTCATCCATATGGTTTTGCTTCGATTCCGGTTCTTGTGCCATACGCTGAAATGCTGAACTTAAGTTGGACATTTGCACAAATGCTTTTTTCCGGTTTACTTTTAAACTTGTTGGCACTTTTCCTTTTTGTTGGTAATAACTGCTAATCGATTTAAAAAAAGCGGTATTTGCATTCAAACCATCTTTAATATTATCGCCAATTTCCATGAACGACCACGCTGGCCAAAGCCAACGCATGGCCATATAAGAAAGAATGGCTCCAATCATGGTGTCTATAACCCTAAACTGAATCACCTTTAAAATATCTGGCTGTAAAATGGCATAAATAAAAATAACACTTAGCGTAATAAATGTTGCCGAGGCCTTGAAATTTTTTTGAATCATGGAAAAGGCAATCACTAAAGACAGTACACCCAGTGCGCCATAAACATACGTGTTGCTTATTAAAAACACAACGCCACTAGCCAAAACGGCGCCAATTAACGTGCCAATAACACGGTCTTTAGAGCGCGTTTTTGTAAGTCCGTAACTGGGGCGCATGATTACAATTATGGTCAATATAATCCAATACGAATTTTGTAAATCGAAATACAAACCAATGCCATATCCCAGCATAACCGTAACGGCCAATCGTAGGGAATGCTTAAAAATAGTGGACTTAAAGCCTAGGTTTCTAAGGATTAATTTGGGATCGTAATCCTGTGCGTGTATAAAGCGATTGAGATAATCTTTAGTCATTAAATCATCCGAAGTTAATTCAGGTTTGCCCAACAACCATTTTATTTTTTTAAGCTTTTCAAATTGTTTTTTTTGATAATCCAAGAAATTCTGAAGCATTAAATAGCGTTCGTAAGTTTCCGGTTCTTTTTCGATTTTTAACTTCAGAATATCATTTTCAATTTTTTTAAAAGCCTCATTTAAAACTTTGTTTGATGGAAATTTATTCGAATTGTTAATGTGGTTTGCAATACTGCGCAATTGCGATGAAAATTCAGATATCAGCATCTGAAAATCGGTTTTAAACTCAGGATGTATTTTTAAAAGCGCATCCATTTTGTTGTAATTTACAGGGTTTGCAATGGCCGTTTCCAACAATTCCACCAATTGTGTAAATACCAATAAACGCTTACCGTGGTAGAAAGATTTGCCCGATTTTTTACGGTATGAAATTAAAACTTCGCGTAGCGTATCGTGATGCTCGGTGAGTTCAACCTTTATAGCCATGAGTTTTGTTTGCAGGGTGTCTCTGGTTTGTTTCTCGCCAAAAAGCTGATTTCTGGTATCTAAAAAATCAGCAGTTAGTAAAAAGATATCGTTCAACGTTTCTTCGGTATGTGCTTTTGGGTTGAGGTAAAACCAAATGGTTGATAACAATAAGTACCACATTCCTCCAGCACCAATCCATAAAGCGTATTGATATACTTCTAAATTTTCAGAAGTGTGTGCAAAACTCAGCACCAAAGCCAATAGTCCTGAAAAACTTATCATTGAGGCCCTAAACCCATAAATGGAAATAAAGGCAATGCTAAAAGTAAGCAGGCCTAAAACCGGAAAGAGGAAATAATTTGAAATTTCGAGATAGCCACCAATAAAACTGATAAGCACAACCAAAAACGAAGAAAAAAGAATACCGACTTGCTTATGCTTTAAACTCCCTGCCACATCACTTGGTGAGCACCAAAAGGCACCAAAACAAATGGCAAGTCCAATTTCAAAATAATTGGTTGCAAGGCCAAAAATTATGGGCAAAGTAATGGCAACACCAACTAAAACGGCTTTGGAAAAACTGGTGCTTTTTAAAAACTCTACTAATTCTTTGACGTTATTTGTTATAAAATTTGAAATAGGAGTCTAGATTTTACAATTAACCACAAAGATACTGTTTGAAAAAAGAAGCACGTTCTTTTATTAGCATAAGATAATTTAGAAAGCCATTGCACATCCTACATTATCAATAATGCTTCGTCGTTATTTCATAATGCGCGTAAGATGGAAAAATCGCTTATAGCTTTCTGGGATTGTATTAATGTTTAACAAACTACCTTCCTGCATAGGCGGATAAATTTCATCATAAGTCTGTACCGTATACAAACCTACTCTTTTGCTAATATGTTCTCTTCTTAATTCGCTAGGGTCGTTAAGGCCAGCTGCTGCAACAAGCTCTAAAAAGCTATGTATGGTAGCTTCGTGGTATCTATATGCCCGTGGTGCTTTATCTTCTACATCCAAACCTTTTACCAATGATGGGTTTTGGGTAGCTACACCAACAGGACAGGTATTGTTATTACACTGCAATGCTTGAATACACCCAATGGAAAGCATCATGGCGCGTGCGCTGTTGCAGCCATCTGCGCCTAAAGCTATGGCTCTTGCCATGTGGAAACCGGTAATGATCTTTCCGGCAACAATAACCTTGATGTCCTTTCGCAATCCAAAACCAACTAAAGTATCGTGCACAAAAATCAATCCTTCGCGCAAAGGCATTCCCATGGAATTTGAAAACTCAACGGGTGCCGCACCAGTACCACCTTCACCACCGTCTACTGAAATAAAATCGGGAAGAATACCCGTATAAATCATGGCTTCACAAAAATCCATAAATTCCTGTTTTCTTCCTAAGCATAATTTGAAACCTATGGGTTTTCCGTCGGATAAATCACGAAGTTTTTTTATAAAATGCATGAATTGAATAGGGTCTGAAAAAGCCGAGTGCGATGGCGGTGAGTGCACCGCTATCCCGGGTTTAATATGCCTAATTCGAGCAATTTCTTCGGTGTTTTTAATAGCGGGCAATATACCGCCGTGTCCTGGTTTTGCACCTTGAGACAGCTTTATTTCTATCATTTTTACTTCAGGGCGTAACGCATTTTCCCTAAAAGTAACCTCGTTAAACGTTCCATCGTCTTTTCTACAGCCAAAATACCCGGTTCCAATTTGCCAAATAAGATCGCCGCCATGTTTTAAATGATAGTCGCTTATGGCACCTTCGCCGGTGTTATGTGCAAAATTACCCATTTTAGCACCTTTGTTTAGGGCCAGAATAGCGTTTTTACTTAATGAGCCAAAACTCATTGCAGAAATATTTAACAAACTTGACGAATACGGTTGCTTACAGTCTTTGCCACCAATAATTAAACGTGGGAATGCACCAATATTCTTGGGGTTGTTTTTGGCATACATCGAGTGTTCCAACCACTCATAACCAGAATGATATATATTTAATTGCGTGCCAAATGGCTCGGTGTCGTTTTCACCCTTAGCTCTTCGGTAAATCAAAGATCTTAGTATACGGTTTAATGGGCGACCCTCGGTATCGGTTTCCACGAAATACTGCATGATTTCTGGTCGAATGGATTCCAGAACATACCTAAAGCGACCTATAAGCGGAAAGTTTCTCCTTATGGTGTGTTTTTTTTGGAGTATATCAAAAACACCCATTGTAATAAGCGGTGCTACCAATAGGAATAACCATAAAATAGGGAGCCAAAATACGGCTATAATCCCTATGGATACTACGACTATGGTTGAAATTAAAATAAACTTTTCACGAACTTTCATACTTTGTATTTATTTTATATTCATAAAGTAACAAATATAAGTTTAGTAAATAGAATCTCAAATTAAAAGATAGGAGTTTGATGTTTTTTTTATAATAATTCCTTTCGCTGTTCTTTTTTTAGAACCAAACTTTAAAACCACATGTGTTTTTATCGAAAAAACGACATCGCCATTACAAGGAAAACGGGATAAAATTAAGGAAATAGATTTACGATTATTTTTGAAACCTACTATAAAATAAGGAAAGTATATCGATTTCAAAAAAAGAATAGCAAAGATTTGAGATGCTAAAAAGTTGAAAAACAAATTTTAACAACACTTTAATACTATTTAGTTCGGAATGTGCCGAACTAAACGTATATTTGTGTAGTAAGATAAATCATAAAAGAATAAATATGAAAACTAAAATAACAACTATCGCACTTTTGGCTGTAACCATATTAAGTTGTAATAATGGAAAAAAAGGAAATTCTGAAACTTCAGAAACAAGCTTGGACCCAACAAATTCAGTGAAAAGTGTATCCATTGAAAATACGAAATGGATTATAGAATCAATAGAAGGAACAAACATAAACAACACAGAGGCCGATGGGGAAGAAATCTATTTCATTTTAAATTCAGAAACCAAGCGTGTTAACGGATACGCTGGTTGCAATACCTTTATGGGAACTTATACCATTGAAAAGGGAAACCGGATTTCGTTTTCACAATTGGCATCCACACGAAAGATGTGCCCGGATTCAAAAATCAACGAATCACAAATTCTAAGCATTTTTGATATGGCGGATAGTTTCATTATTTCTGGAAATAAATTGGCACTGAATAAAGCTAAAAGAGCGCCTTTGGCAGAGTTTAAAAAAGCAGAATCGACTAACCAGCCCATTGTTGAAAAATACTGGAAATTAAAAACCTTGAAAGGCAAGGACGTGGAGATGGCCGAAAACCAAGAGCTCGACATATTTTTTAAACTAAAAACAGAAGACAATCGTGTTGCGGGTTTTGCAGGCTGTAACAGCCTAAGTGGCGAATATACTTTGGAAAAAGGCAATAGAATTCGCTTTAAAAACATGGCAACAACCTTAAAAGCTTGTCCGGATTTTGCAGTTAACGAAGCCGAATTTTTAAAGATTTTTGAGCTTGCGGATAATTTCACGATTAATGACGATGTGTTATCGTTACATGTTGGAAAAAGAGCCCCTTTAGCCGTTTTTGAAGCTGTTTTATTATAAATAAACACCAATCGTAACTTATATAATTAACCATTAAAAATATACAAAAATGAAAGTTCAAAAAAACCTAATAGTTATTACGGGAGGAGCAGGAGGCATAGGTCAAGCTTGTGTAAGAGCTTTTAAAAATCACCCATTGATTTTAACGGATTATTCACAAGAAAGATTGAATGAAACTGTAGAAGTTTTATCAAAAGAAGGATTTAATGTTTCGGGAATAGCCTGCGACATTACATCTAAAAAAGATATTGAAAAGTTAACAGAATTCGTGGCCGATAAAGGTGCGTTAAAAGCGTTTATTCATACAGCTGGAGTTAGCGGAACTGTAAAAGATTTGCATAAAGTTTACACTATTGATTTGGTGGCAACAGAGCTTTTAGTAGATGCATTTTATAAACTAGCAGAAAAAGATTCTGTCGCTATATTATTATCGTCTATGATGGCACATACAGTTCCTGAAAATAAAGATTATGACGAAGCCCTTGCAAATCCGCAAGCACCAGAATCATTTGATACGGTGAGTAAATTTGTAAATAACGATTCCGATCTTATGTACAATTTTGCAAAACGAGGCGTACAATTACTAACCATTAAAAATGCCAATAAATGGGGCGAAAAAGGAGCGCGAATTGTATCTGTTTCACCAGGTGTTATTGAAACCCCAATGGCACTAAAGGCAGCAGAAGAGCATCCAGAACGCATGGAAATGATTAAACAAGCCACACCTTTAAAGCGTAACGGTCAGCCAGAAGACGTGGCCGAAGTTATCCGTTTTTTAACAAGTGATGCGGCACGATTTATAAACAGTACAGATATTTTGGTTGATGGTGGTGTGGTTCACAATATTAAAAAAATGGGATAATCGCACTGGTATTAAAATCAAAAAATAAATAACATTAAAAATATTATATTATGGAAACAATGAAGGCAGCTCGCTGGTATGCAGCGAAAGATATTAGAGTTGAGGAAACTAACGTTCCAAAACCAAATGACAATCAAGTAAAAATAGAGGTGACGTTTGCGGGTATTTGTGGTTCAGATTTGCACGAATATAATCATGGTCCACAACTAATTCCTGGCGATAAGCCTTATCCTTTAAATGGGCATCAAGGTGTAACCACGCTTGGTCACGAATTTTCAGGAGTTGTTGTTGAAACAGGAAAAAATGTAACGAAAGTAAAAAAAGGCGACCGTGTTACCGTCGAGCCTATATTTAGAAACCCAGAAAGTCCATTTGTGCCTAAAGGAGAATATAACCTATCGGAACCATTAGGATTTGTTGGTCTTACCGCCAATGGTGCTTTTGCAAAATATGTTGTTGTAGAAGAATATATGACCCACAAAATGCCAGACAACATGACTTTTGAACAAGGTGCAATTGTTGAGCCAGCTGCTGTAGCAGCTTATGGTTTGCAGCAAGGTGGCATGAAAATGGGAGATTCAGTTTTAATTACCGGAGCTGGCCCTATTGGGTTGCTTACACTTCAGGTTGCTCTGGCTAGTGGTGCGTCGCAAGTATTTATTACGGATATTTCTGAAAGTAGATTGGCAAAAGCAAAAGAAATTGGTGCAACACGAACTTTTGATGCCAGAGATAAGGATATTCCTAAAAAAATAAAGGACTTAACAGGAAATGGAGTTGATGTATTTATCGATGCTGCAGGCGTACAAGTGTCTTTTGATACTGGAATTGCCAGTCTTCGTAACGGTGGAACAGGAGTTTTGGTTGCACTTTTCTCAAAAGATATTACGCATGATGCCCTCGACCATGCTTTAAGGGAATTAACCATAAAAGGTATTATTGGCTATCGTAATATTTTTCCAGAAGTACTTGCGCTAATCAATAGTGGAAGACTACCTGTAGAAAAGTTAATCACAAATGTTATTCCTTTAGAAGAAATCGTAGAAAATGGGTTTGACGCATTGATAAAAGACCCATCGGAGGTAAAAGTATTGGTTGATCTTAACCTATAATAAATCAAAATGTAAAACTAAAAAATATATAAAAATGACAAATTTAAATTCAATCGGATTGGATGTAGAAAAATCCAAAATATTAGCAGAAAAATTAAACGAACTTTTAGCAGACTATTCAATATTTTATCAGAATATTAGAGGCTATCATTGGAATATAAAAGGCGATAAATTCTTTGAATTGCACGATAAGTTTCAAGAACTTTATGAAAGCCTATTTGTAAAAATTGATGAAGTAGCAGAGCGAATTAGAACGTTAGGCCATACACCAAATCACCAATTTTCGGTATATCAAAAAGAAGCGAAAATAAAAGAAAGTAATGAGGTGTCTAATGGAATAAAGGATGTAAAAGACACGCTTGAATCATTGAAAATTATTATTACACTTCAACGCGAAATTCTCGATTTATCGGCAGATGCGGAAGATGAAGGTACCAATGCATTAATGAGCGATTATATTAGAGAACAAGAAAAACTGGTTTGGATGTATTCAGCTTATCTTAAATAAGATATTCAAATCTTTTATAAAAACATTCAGTTGAATTTTAAACAAAATATTATGAAATACACAGACAATATTACAGGAATAAAAATTAACGTTCAGGCCGTAGATATCACTATTGGCGATGAGGTAAAAGATACCATTCGCAAGGCCATTTCTCGTCTTGACCGTGTTTATGGTAGAATAGAATGGGCAGATGTTTATTTGGAAGATAAATCGGAAAAAAAGACCGAACAAAAGCAGGTCAGTATTCGTCTTGGCGTACCGGGAAAGGATCCCTTTGCTTCAGATTATGGTGATAATTTCCACGCGCTTCTTACAAGTGTTGAAGATAAACTACGAAGACAGTTAGAAAAACTATAACTTTTTTAGCGGGCATTGTGCGTTTTATAATGCCCGCAGATATTTTGGTGAATGGTGGCGTTATCCGTAACATTTAAAAACGGGTAAACAGGCATGCGTCGTAGCTGTAAAAAAATTATGCTACTTTTAAAAAAAATATTAACGATTAAAAAACACAACCATGGAAAACATAATCATACCAATTGATTTTTCACAGCAAGCAGAATATGCCCTTCAAACGGGTGCCATATTGGCGAAAAAACATAACGCCACACTACATGTATTGCATATGTTGGAATTGTCGGACTCTTTAATTACCTTCTCAAATAGAGCTAACAATAGCGAAATGCTGTTTTTGTTAGCCTATGCAAAAAAGAGATTTGAATCCTTTTTGGATAAGGACTATTTAAAAGGCGTTAATGTTGTGCCTGTAATTAAAAAACATAAGGTTTACAAAGAGGTTGATGCGGTGTCCAAAGAATTAAATGCAGATTTAATTATTATGGGCTCACAAGGCCTTACGCTTCAAGATGGCATATTTGCGGGTTCCAACGCAGAGAAAATGGTGCGCCATAGTAGTGTGCCGGTTTTAATTGTGAAAACAGAACCCAAAGATTTTAGCCTGGACAATGTGGTTTTGGCAACAGATATGAGTGCGGAAAGTGTACAGGCATATAAGAAAGCAGTAGACTTGTTTTCAAAATTGGGAAGCCATGTCGATCTTGTGTTTGTTAATAGACCAAATACCGGATTTGTCAGCTCTAAAGTTTTTAATAAAAGAGCAAAAGCATTTGCCGAAGCAGGCGGCTCAAAAAAAGTTGAGTTTATTGCTGGATACACCATTGAAGATGGAATTATTCAATATGCCGACGACACAAACGCCGATGCTATTGCCGTAATTACTAATGCAAGAAGAGGATTAAACCACTTAATAAAAGGAAGTGTTTCTGAAGATCTTGCAAACCATTCAAGACGTCCGGTTATTACTTTTAAATTATAATTAATCGTCTTTCTTTTCAATTAAAATTATGAATCATTAAAACACTTAATAATGGAAACTTCATTTTTAAAAACAATAAAAAGCACCATTAAACATTGGTATATTCCTTTACTAGTGGGCTTGTTTTTTGTAGTTGTAAGTATTGTGGTATTTGCTTCGCCAGAAGGTTCGTTGCGAGCATTATCCTTACTGTTTGCATTGTCATTTTTGTTAAGTGGACTTTTTGAAGGCGTTTTTGCGCTCGCAAATAAAGACCGTTTGGAAAATTGGGGTTGGTCGCTGGCATTTGGTATCATCACTTTAATGGTAGGTGTATTGTTATTGTTAAAACCAACCTTATCGATTACGGCGTTAGCTTTTTATATTGGTTTTGTTATCCTATTTCGTTCCATTTCAACTATTGGTTTTGCTATGGACGTTAGAAAATACGGTAGTAAAAATTGGGGCCGACTTTTAGTCTTGGGCATTATTGGTGCCATTGTATCGTTCATTCTTATTTGGAACCCGATTTTTGCTGGCTTGAGTGTTATCATATTGGTGGCTTTAAGTTTTTTGTTTGCAGGACTTTTTAATATTTTCTTTGCTTTACAGTTAAGGAAATTGCATAAAACGTCTAAAAAAATATCTGCGGAATTGATAAAACGATACGACGATTTGATGATAGAAATCCGAAACGAGTGGCATGATTAACAAAAAAATGACAATAAATAAAGCCAAATTACAAGACCTTGAGAGCATTATTGCTATAGAGCAACAGGTTTTTAATACCGATAGTTACCCTGCTTTTGTACTGAGACAATTATTCGATATTTCCGGCGATTATTTTATAGTCGCCAAAGAAGATGATAAAATCCTAGGCTATGCTTTGGGAGGTTTAAATACACAGAAAAAACAAGGTTGGATATTGTCTCTTGGAGTGCATCCTGATGCCAGGGGAAAAGGATTGGGCAAACAACTAACCCAAAGGTTAATTGAAGTTTTAAAAGCTGAAAACACAAAGGAAATTGCCTTAACCGTATATCCAGATAATACGTCTGCCATAAAAATCTATAAGGATTTAGGATTTGAAGGCAATGAAGTTTTAGACAACTATTTTTTTGATAATGAAGACCGAATTGTCATGAAAAAAATGAATTAGTAAGAATAGGAAGTGTTAGAAAATAAAACAGTCATTAATAATAGTGATGCCAAAAATGGGTAAGTGGGCAAACCCTATTTGTAAATGGTGGTGGAGAACAAACATTGGAGTGATTTATAAAAAAATTAGTTTTTAAAAAAGCAGTTATTCAAAAATAACTGCTTTCATATTTTTTGCCATGAGACAATTTTTCAATAACCGTTGGGTATTATTATTGGTCATCACATTAACTTGGGGGAGCTCGTTTATGCTGATAAAAAAATCACTCGTCGCATTTACGCCCTACGAAATTGGTGCCATTCGTATTGTTGGTTCTGGGCTGTTGTTGGCAATTATCGGTATTCCGGCTATAATTAAAATGTCGCATAAAACCTTGCTTTGGGTAACTGTAGTTGGCTTTTTCGGTAATTTTTTACCCATGTTTCTTTTTCCTATGGCACAAACTAGAGTAAGCAGTTCTTTGGCAGGAATTTTAGATTCCTTGGTGCCGGTTTTTGTGCTGGTATTCGGATTTTTGCTCTTCGGAATTAAGAGCCAATTATCTCAAGTTGTCGGTGCAATCATCGGTTTTTTAGGTGCAGCAAGTTTAATCTATTTTTCGGATGCCAATACAGAAGGATCACAATTTGGATATGCCATGCTAATCGTTTTGGCGGGTGCATCCTATGGCATAAATGCGGTGGTAATTACAGAGCGAACTTCAAAAGTAAAAGCCGTAGAGTTAACCGCAGCGGTGTATACCATTTGGGCGATTCCGGCCATGGTTATATTGTACTTTACGGGATTCATTCAAAGTTTTGAAATAAAACCAGAAAACATACAGCCATTAGGTTATTTGGTGTTTTTAACCACTTTCGGTACGGCCATTGCCATGTTACTGTATTATAAATTAATACAGAATACCTCTGCGGTTTTCGCAAGTACGGCAAGTTATTTATTGCCGGTTGTAGCGGTAATTTGGGGCATTATTGATGGTGAAAAATTTACATTTTGGTATGTTTTGGGCGGGGTATTGATTTTAATTGGCATCTATCTAATTCGAGAAAAAAAGAAAAATCCCAAATTGGCACCTCGTACCTAATTCAATGGTCTAAATATTTCCGGTCGGTCGTTTTATAATTTAAGGTTAAGCTTATAACATCTTTCGTAAGTGAAGTGGGTAAAGAAACAAAAATTGGCGTAATAGATTAGTTTTAATATATTTAAAGAAATTAAACTACCATGAAGCGATGTCGTGATAAACATTATCGTTCCCTGGAATGATTAATTGCTAGCAACATCTTAACCATTAATAACCTTAAAAGATAAACGCATGAAACTAACTTCAAGAGAAACAGAAAAACTCATGCTCTTTTTAGCAGGAGAACTTGCAGAAAAACGAAAAGCAAGAGGCCTAAAATTAAACCATCCAGAATCCATAGCCTTAATAAGTTCAAGATTGCATGAATTGGCCAGAGACGGAAAAAAAGTGGCAGAATTAATGCAAATTGGCGCCACATTTCTTACTAGGGAAGACGTTATGGAAGGTGTTCCTGAAATGATTCAGGATGTGCAAATTGAAGCCACTTTTCCAGACGGAACCAAACTCGTTACAGTTCACAATCCAATTCGTTAATAAAACAAAGAGCAATATGATACCAGGGGAATATATTTTAAAAGAAGAAAAAATAGTGTGTAATGCCAAACATGAAAGTATTACATTAAAAGTGATTAATACTGGTGACCGACCGGTTCAAATTGGTTCTCACTATCATTTTTTTGAAGTTAACAAAGCCATGGCTTTTGATCGTGAAAAAGCATTTGGAAAGCGCTTGGATATTTTGGCAGGAAATGCACTGCGTTTTGAACCGGGCGAATCTACCGAAGTGCAACTTATAGATATAGAGGGAAGCAGAAAAGCTTATGGTGCCAGTAACTTAACGCAAGGCGATACAACCTCAAAAGAGAGTTTGGAGAAAGCGATGAAGAAAATGCAATCTGAAAATTTTAAAAACACTAAATCATGAGCTTTAAAGTAAACAGAATTAAATACGCCAATATATACGGCCCCACTGAAGGAGATAAAATTCGTTTGGGAGATACCGAGCTGTTTATCCAAATTGAAAAAGATTTTAATAAAGACCACTATGGTCAAGAAAGCACCTTTGGTGGCGGAAAAACCGTGCGAGATGGTATGGCACAATCGTCAACCAAAACTAGAGATAAAAATGTTCTCGATTTTGTTATTATAAACGTTATAGTCATCGATCACTGGGGCATTGTTAAAGGTGATGTGGGCATTAAAGATGGCAAAATTGTAGGTATTGGCAAAGCGGGTAACCCCGATACTATGGATGGTGTTGCAGATAATATGATTATTGGCGCATCCACAGAGGTACATTCCGGAGCAGGTCTTATTTTAACGGCTGGAGGCATAGATACACATGTTCATTTTATCAGTCCACAGCAGGTAGAGCATGCATTATTTAGCGGCGTTACTACCATGATAGGTGGCGGGTCCGGACCTGCGGATGGTACCAGTGCAACCTTGGTTACGTCTGGGGCTTGGAATTTAGAAAAAATGTTTCAGGCCACCGAAAATTTCCCGATGAACGTGGGCTTTTTTGCAAAAGGAAATTGTAGCACAACAGCGCCTTTGGAAGAGCAAATTGAAGCTGGAGCACTTGGCTTAAAGGTGCATGAAGACTGGGGAGCTACCCCAGCGGCACTCGACGCGGCGCTTAAAGTTGCCGATAAATATGATGTTCAGGTTGCGCTGCATGCCGATAGTTTAAACGAAGCCGGATTTTTAGAAGATACGGTTAAGGCTATAAATGGAAGAACCATACATACCTTTCATACCGAGGGCGCGGGTGGTGGACATGCACCGGATATTATGAAGATTGCTTCGCATCCTAATGTGCTTCCTAGTTCAACCAATCCAACCAGGCCATACACCATCAACACGATTGATGAGCATTTAGATATGCTTATGGTAGCGCACCACTTAAAAAAATCCATTCCCGAAGACGTCGCTTTTGCTGATTCAAGAATCAGAAAAGAAACTATGGCTGCCGAGGATATACTTCATGACTTAGGGGCCATTAGCATGATGAGTTCAGATTCTCAAGCCATGGGAAGGGTAGCCGAGGTTATTATAAGAACATGGCAAACCGCGCACAAAAATAAGGTGCAACGTGGCTATTTAAAAGATGATGCAAAAATTGAAGCCGATAATTTCAGGGCTAAAAGATACATTGCTAAGTACACCATTAATCCAGCGCTTGCGCATGGTATTTCCAAATATGTGGGCTCTGTTGAATCAGGAAAAATGGCCGATTTGGTACTGTGGAAACCAGCATTTTTTGGCGTTAAACCAGAAATGGTAATTAAAGGAGGCATGATTGCAGCAAGTAAAATGGGAGATCCCAACGCTGCTATTCCCACACCGCAACCCGTTTTAATGCGAAAAATGTTTGGAACCTTAGGGACTGCTGTTCAAAAAACGGCGGTAACTTTTGTATCTCAAGCAGGACTAAATAACAACATTGCTGAAAAATACGGTGTTAAAAAGGAATTATTAGCTGTTGAAGGTTGCAGAACAGTGGGCAAAAAAGACATGATACACAACGATGCAGTACCACATATTGAGATCAATCCTGAAAATTATGAAGTAACAGTCAACGGGAAAGTCATTACCTGTGAGCCTCTTGAAGTAGTTCCATTAGGACAGCGCTATTTTCTTTTTTAATCGTGTTTTTTTATAAAATAAAACTATGATCTGTAAAGAAGTAATTGGCAATTTAGAAACATATTCCATTGGTAACAAGACTAAAGATATCCTAAACCTGCAATGGTTTGAGGCTACAAAACGTATTATGCGTAAGCGTACGGAGGCAAATCAAGAGGTTGTTATTAAATTTTTAAAGGAAGGAAACAGGCTAAAAGAAGGGGATATTCTTTATGTAGATGAAGCGAAAATTGTAGTCGTAAATATTTTGCCATGCGATGCTATACAAGTAACGCCAAGGTCTATTTACGAAATGGGTACGGTTTGTTATGAAATTGGGAATAAACACCTGCCCCTTTTTATTCAAGACAATCATGTGCTTATTCCCTACGAAAAACCGCTGGAACGTTTGTTAGTAGCTACGGGTTACGAGGTTACAAAAACGCATTGCAAGCTACTCAATATGTTAAAGGCCAATGTAGAGCCGCACCAACACGGAAGTGTGGGAAGCTCACTCTTTTCAAAAATTCTTGAATTAACCACTAAAGAATAGAACAAATTTGAACTGCTGCTGCCACACAAGTTATTTAAAGACAGCAGTAGTTAAATAGGTAACCAATGAAAAAAAATAATAACATAAGTGAAACAACAAAGCTCGGGTCGCTTTTGGAAATACTTCATATTACCGACCCAACACTTCCCATCGGTGGGTTTTCGCACTCAAATGGTTTAGAAACCTATGTTCAGCAAAACTTAGTGCATAATGTTAGCACCACTAAAAATTTTGTTGAAAGCATGCTTAAAAACAATTATACATACAATGATGGACTTGCGGTTAAATTAGCTTATGATTTTACCATTGAAAATAACTTGGAAGAACTCCAGAATTTAGACCTCGAATCTCATGCCTTAAAAGCGCCTTTTGAAGTTCGCGATGGCAGCGTGAAATTAGGAATCCGACTAATAAAAATATACAGCAAGTTATTAAATAACCCTTTTTTAAATACCATTAATACCTGTATTTTAGAAAACAAAATGCATGGGCATTACGCTGTGATTTATGGAATAATAACGGCATTGTTAAAAATAGACCAAGAAAAGGCAATCTGCGCATTTTTATACAACGCCGCGGTAGCTATGGTAACCAACGCAGTAAAGCTTGTTCCATTGGGGCAAACGGATGGGCAGCAAATAATCTATGATGTTCAAGGTCTTATTGAAAATCAAACATCAGAAATAATAAAGCTAGAGCGAGCAATGTACGGCGTTTGCAATACGGCCCTGGATATAAGGTGTATGCAGCATGAGCATTTATATTCAAGGTTATTTATGTCGTAAACAAAACAAAACAAAAACAATGGAAGAAAGAAAATATATTAAAATAGGCGTTGCAGGACCCGTCGGTTCCGGAAAAACAGCCTTGATTGAAAAACTAACAAAAAGAATAGCGAAAGATTATAGCATTGGCGTAGTAACCAATGATATATATACAAAAGAAGATGCCAAATATCTTGAAAAAAACTCGTCATTGGAGGCCAATAGAATAATAGGTGTTGAAACTGGCGGGTGCCCACATACGGCAATTCGAGAGGACGCCAGTATGAATCTTGAGGCGGTTGACGAACTCATCATCAGACATCCAAATATTGAGATTGTCTTTATTGAAAGCGGCGGCGATAATTTATCTGCGACCTTTAGTCCGGATCTTGCCGACGTTACCATTTTTGTGATTTCGGTTGCCGGAGGAGCTGATATTCCCCGAAAGGGAGGCCCAGGTATTACCCGTTCAGATTTATTGGTGATTAACAAAATGGATTTAGCACCTTATGTGAATGTTGATTTGAAGGGAATGGAAGATGATGCTCGTAAAATGAGAAATGGCCAACCTTTTATTTTTACTAATTTAATGAAAGATGAAGGTTTGGAAGGGGTGTACCAATGGATTAAGCATTATGCGCTGGTAGAAGAACAGGCTGAAGAACCTCAAGTACTAAAATAATGGAAAGATACAGTCTTACAACTGGGTTAAGGGAGCAAACCATATTGAAAGATGTTTACTTTACCGCGCCATTTAATTTAGTGGAAGTTAGGGAAAACAAGAAAAACCAGTTGTTGGAGATGATGGTGATGTCTTCGTCACCCGGACTCTTAAACGATGATTGTTACGATATTAATATTGAGGTTATCGATGGATCTGCTTTAAACTTACAAACCCAATCGTATCAGCGCATTTTTGTTTCTGAAAAAGGGACAAACCAAAACATGAAAGTTTCGGTGGGTGAATCTGCTTATTTTAGCCATGTACCACATCCGGTAGTGCCTCATAAGGGCGCAAAATATACAGCGAAAACTACCATTCACCTTAAAAAAAGCAGCACGCTTTTGTGGGGGGAAATATTAACATGCGGACGAAAATATATGGCCGAAGGTGAGCAGTTTCAATTCAAAAAGCACCATGCGATTACAGAAATATATCAAGAAGGTATTATGATTTTTAAAGACAATCTCTATATTGTTCCTAAAGAAATAAACCTTGAAGAATTTGGGCAATACGAAGGATTTACCCACCAAGGAAGTTTGTTTTTTGTTACGCCACAAATCGATGTCGCTCAGCGCATGGAACATATTTCCAAAAGGCTATCAAAAGAAGAAGGCATTACTTTCGGTATTTCTAAAGTGATGGATAACGCCTATGCGCTCCGTGTTTTAGGAAACGAAGCGGAACAGCTTTATAAGCTATTCACCCAAATTAGAAAAGAAGAAGATAATGCAATTAACCAAACTTTAGGCATCAATTAACCACATGGAAACAGAACTAAGCATTTTATTATTTACGGCTATTTCGGTTAGTGTACTGCATACGGTTTCGGGTCCCGACCATTACATTCCCTTTATAGCCATAGGCAAGTCAAAAGGGTGGAAACTGCCAAAAATAGTTATGTGGACAGCCATTTGTGGTTCGGCGCATGTATTGGCTTCGGTATTATTGGCCATAGGTGGCGCTGCTATAGGGTTTTCTTTAGGGAAAATTGATGGATTAAACGAGGTAAGAGGCGGTTTGGCAAGTTGGGCTATTTTTATATTCGGAATTCTATATTTTTTGTATGGCCTTTACAATATATATCGAGATAAAAGGCACAAGCATTTTGATGTTTACGATGACGGTTCGGTATATGTTTTTGAGCACAATCATAAACAAATGACTTACCCTACAAACAGAAGAAAAGTAACACCATGGATTCTTCTTTTAATATTTCTATTGGGCCCTTGTGAAGTCTTATTTCCTTTGCTGACTTATCCGGCGGTAGAACAATCTTCGTTTACTATGTTTTTACTAATTGGCACGTTTTTGCTCACCACGGTTTCAACCATGATGTTGGTAGTTATGTTGCTGTATTATGGGTTCAGTTTTGTAAAAACCGAATGGTTGGAAAAAAACATTACACCAATTTCGGGGCTGTCCATTGCCATATGCGGTATTGGTATGGTTTTTTTAGGGTGGTAAACTTTCTTTTTTTAAAGCGTGGCGTTTTACTGAATTTCCAGAAATATTTGGCAAATGCTATTCCAAAACCATGGCAATTTTACAAGTGAATTATAAAGCGGTTATTCCCGTTTATGCACTTTTGTGAATGTTACAAATTGGTTAATATTAAATGGAGGCTTTAGCTTTTAAAACGACGATAAGTGCCTAAATACAAATGTGATATTCTTATTTTCAATCACTTGTAATTCTTTTTTTAATGAGTTTTAATGGGGCTGCAATCGCTCCAATCTGTTTTGCAGGCTGTGCTTATTTTAATAACTAATTGAAAATCGCAACTTATTTAATGATTTTTCTTGTGATGAAATCTTATATTTGACCAAATTAAAAAGGCATATGATAAAAAAGGTTTTCCTTACACCATTTCAAAAATTCGTAAAAATTGAAAGCTTTAGTGGTATCTTACTGCTGTTGTCAACCGTTGTTGCGCTTGTTTGGGCTAATTCATCTTTTGGCGATTTTTACCGAGAGCTTTGGCAATACGATATTGGAATAGTAACGGAAACTTTTGAATTTAAAAAACCTTTAATCCTTTGGATTAACGACGGCCTAATGGCCATATTTTTCTTTTTAATAGGCCTAGAAATAAAAAGGGAATTGTTGATTGGTGAGCTCAATTCTGCCAAAAAAATAGCCTTTCCGTTAGTTGGGGCTTTAGGAGGTATTTTGGTGCCGGTAATTTTCTTTGTTGTATTAAACCAAAACCCTGATACTGCCAAAGGTTGGGGCATACCTATGGCAACAGATATTGCGTTTTCCTTGGCCATTTTAAATGTGTTGGGAAAACGTGTTCCTTTAAGTCTAAAGATATTTTTAACAGCTTTTGCCATAGTTGATGATATTGGCGCGGTATTGGTTATCGCCTTGTTTTATAGCGGAACCATTAATATGAGCTTGTTGTTGGTTGCCATGGTGCTGTTGGGAATTTTATATGTTTTCTCGTTTAAGGGATTTTATTCGAGTTACGTGTTTTTCTTTTTCGGAACACTCATTTGGTTCTTATTTTTAAAATCGGGTATTCATCCAACGGTAGCGGGAATATTAATGGCGTTTTCGGTGCCGATAAGGCAAAAAATTGATACGTCAACATTTATCGAGCAATTGGAAAACGTGTTTAAAGATATTAAAAGTGCCAGTGTTCTTAATGAGCCAATTCTATCCACAGACCAAATTCGGCATATTGATGATTTAGAAGATTGGACTTCTAAATTCCAGTCGCCTTTACAGCATTTAGAAAATAATTTACACGGTTGGGTGGCTTATTTTATTATTCCAATTTTTGCTTTTGCAAATGCAGGAGTTTTAATTAATGGTTCAGAAAACCTGGACACAGCCTTGGTTACCAATATCGTAATCTGTTTAATTTTGGGCAAGAGTATTGGAATTACCTCACTGGTTTTGTTGGCTAAAAAATTTAAATTAATTACCATTCCAAGTGATATTAGTTTCAAACAAGTTATAGGCGTTGCGTTTTTAGCGGGTATCGGGTTTACCATGGCTATTTTTATCTCAAGTTTGGCTTTTGCTTCGTCTCCGGAATATATAGATTCTGCTAAAATTGGAATTCTTATTGGATCTTTTATTTCAGCTATAATTGGCTTTATCATCTTACGATTTAATTCTAAGAAAATAGTCACCTAAGAAACAGTAATTCAATACGTTTTGTTTTCTTTCTTTATAATTTCCCTATTTTAAACATCTAATGGATTTGTTTTAATCGACTGATTTTTAGTTAATTGATGGAATTATGACTTTCTTTCATTTTTTAACAAACACTTAACATTGATTAGTTCGGTATGAATCGAACTAAGTGTATATTTGCACTATTAATTTAAATGATAATCTAAAATGGAACAGTCTCAGCAAAAGCAACAACTCATTGAAGAAGTGGGTGTTCATTTAGAGGAACGTGCAAACCTTTCGCCTTTGGCTTCACGCATTTATGCTTTGCTTATTCTTTCGTCACACGAAGGCATGAGTTTTGAAAGCATTGTAAGCACTATGCAGGCCAGCAAGAGTTCTGTGTCTAGTAATATTAATGTGCTATTGCAGTTAAGTTATATTGAGTATCATACAAAACCCGGCGACCGGAAGCGCTATTTCCGAACATCAGATTTCTATATTAAAAACGCCTTGGAACAACAAAGTCATCTTTTGGAAAAAGGGCTTAAAATTGTTCAAAAAATCAATCATTTTAATGAAGACCATAACCCGGAAAAATTTAAAAATGAAAAAACACTTGGCTTATTGTATGAGAACCATTTGAATGAACAACTGCAAAAAATACATCAGACATTAATTGAAATTGAAAAATTAAAAAAGCAAGCTTAAAACACTAAAAACATGAAATTTATCACTAAAAACGTATTGCCACTGTTATTACTTTCTTTAGTCGTTTCTTGTGGAAACGACCAAGCATCTCAAAATTCTGCAGCAAATAAACAAAGCGCCATGGCTTTACCCGTTGTTGAGGTGCCAACCAAAACGGTTACCACATTTACAAACTTCCCAACTAGTATTGAGGGTGTTGTAAGTAGTGAGGTACGAGCTAAAATTTCTGGTTATATCACAGATGTTTTGGTGGACGAAGGACAAAAAGTACGCAAAGGTCAAACCTTATTCAGGCTAGAAACACAAGCCATGAACCAAGATGCCGCTGCGGCAAAAGCCAATGTAAATGCGGCGCAAGTAGAGGTGGATAAATTGATTCCTTTAGTAGAAAAAAACATTATTAGTTCGGTGCAATTGGAAACGGCCAAAGCCAAATTACAACAAGCCAAAAGTGCTTATAACAGCATTGTTTCAAACATTGGCTACGGCACTATAAAAAGTCCGGTTGATGGCTATATTGGCGATATACGTTTAAGAAAAGGTTCGTTGGTTAGCCCGTCCAATCAAATGCCATTAACAACGGTTTCAGACATTAGTAGCGTATTTGCTTATTTTTCAATGAATGAACGCGAGTATATCGATTTTATTCAGAATGCAAAAGGCAATTCAAAAGAAGACAAAATTAAAAATCTTCCTGAGGTGACCTTAATTCTTGCCAATGGTAGCGAATATTCAGAAAAGGGAAAAATTGAAACCATCAACTCGCAAGTCAATAAGCAAACAGGAACCATTTCGTTTAGAGCCTTATTTAACAACGCAAACGGCATTTTAAATAATGGAAATAGCGGAACGGTAAAAGTGCCAAAAGTTTACGAAAATGCTTTGGTGGTACCTCAAATAGCGACATTCGAAAATCAGAATAACAGGTTTGTTTACACGCTTAAAAAGGATTCAAATAATGACACGGTTGCCATTTCAAAAGCCATTCAAATAAAAGGAAAGAGCGGTAATTTATATATTGTTGAATCAGGTTTGGAAAAAGGGGAAACCATTGTTGTAAAAGGAGTAGGGAAATTACGTGATGGTACTTTGGTGCAACCTCAAAAATCAGATTTTGATAGCATTTCACAACCTATTAAAACAGAATTTCAATAATACATAGCGTTTCATTTCGAACACTAAACACAAGCAATCATGTTAAAAACATTTATAACGAGACCTGTACTTTCTACGGTAATCTCCATCATTATAGTCATTTTGGGTATTTTAGGGTTGCAATCCCTTTCGGTAACGCAATATCCAGATATCGCACCTCCAACCATCCAAGTATCCGCTTCGTACCCGGGAGCAACTGCTGGAACGGTTTTAGAGAGTGTTATCATTCCTATTGAAGAGCAAATTAATGGGGTGGAAGGGATGACTTACATTACTTCTACCGCAACCAATAACGGTACAGCAAATATTACGGTGTATTTTGAACAAGATGTCGATCCGGATATTGCAGCGGTAAACGTGCAAAACCGTGTGGCGCGCGCCAACCCTTTACTGCCGGCAGCTGTAAGGCAGATAGGCGTGGTGACCCAAAAACAGCAAACCAGTGCCTTAATGTTTATTAGTTTTTTTAGTACCAATGAAGCCTATAATGATACCTATGTTCAGAATTATTTAAAAATTAATGTTGTACCGGCATTTCAGCGTGTTAATGGGGTAGGAAACGTTTCTGTTTTTGGAGGTAAGGATTATGCCATGCGTGTTTGGTTAAAACCAGATAAATTGGCTGCTTACGGGTTGGCGCCTTCAGATATTACGGCTGCCATTAATGAGCAAAGTCAAGAAGTAGCAGCAGGTACTTTGGGCGAAAATAACGGTGAAGCCTTTTCGTACGTGATTACCTATGATGGACGTTATAAAAACCAAGAACAATATGAAAATATCATCTTAAAATCGTTAGGCGAGGGTAATTACCTCAGATTAAAAGATGTTGCAAAAATAGAATTGGACGCGCAGTCGTATGCGGGTAGTGCAAAAACCAACGGAAACCCGAGTGTTGCCATTGGGGTTTTTCAAACCAAAGGATCGGATGCACAGGCTATTATTGAAGAAGTAAAAGCAGAATTGGACCTATTGTCTCAAGATTTTCCAGAGGGTATTGATTATTTAATTCCTTATGATACCAATGAGTTTTTAAATGCTTCTGTAAACAAAGTAACCACCACGCTTATTGAGGCGTTTATACTGGTATTTATTGTAGTATTTATATTCTTACAGGATTTTAGATCTACCTTAATTCCAGCAATAGCGGTTCCAGTATCCATTGTTGGTACGTTTTTCTTTCTGAATTTATTCGGGTATTCCATCAACTTACTAACGCTATTCGCACTGCTTTTAGCCATTGGTATTGTTGTAGATGATGCTATTGTTGTGGTGGAAGCGGTTCATGCAAAAATTGATCAGGGCGCAAAAGATGTGCAAAAAGCAACCATAACGGCCATGAGTGAAATCTCTGGTGCCATCGTCTCAATTACTTTGGTAATGGCTGCAGTATTTGTTCCCGTAACCTTCATTACCGGCCCAACAGGTGTTTTTTACGAGCAATTTGGTGTAACGTTAATTGTAGCAATTATAATTTCGGCAGTAAACGCATTGACTTTAAGTCCAGCACTGTGTGCCATATTTTTAAAACCACATTCAGACGAAGAAAAGAAAAGAACCTATTTGCAGCGTTTTTACAAAGTGTTTAATACAGGTTTTAGTGCCTTGACCCAAAAATACGGACAGTCTTTACATTTTTTATATAAGCATAAATGGATTAATGCGGTCATACTTTTAGCTGCAGTAGCTGGTATTTGGTATGCATCTTCAGCTACCCCAACTGGTTTTGTGCCAGATGAAGATAGAGGTATTGTGTTTGTGAATGTGGAGTTACCACCTGGAGCATCAGTTGATAGAACCGCGGAAGTGAATAATAGTTTACGCGATAAAATTACGGCTGTTGAGGGCGTTGAAGGTGTAACACTGATTAACGGTAGAAGTTTAATAAGTGGAGCGGGTAGCAACTACGGTTTAGGGTTTGTTAAGCTGAAAAATTGGAGTGAACGTACCACGGAAGAAACCTCGTCTAAAGCCATAATTGGCAAATTGTTTGGGATGGCAGCATCCATTCCGGAAGCGAATATTATTTTCTTCTCCCCACCTAGTATTCCAGGTTTTGGAAACTCGGCAGGTGTTGAGGTGAATTTATTGGATCGTACGGGGGGCGATTTTGCTTCATTGGATCAAGCGAATCAAGATTTTATTTCCAAATTGAGTCAACGACCGGAGTTTCAGTATGCCAATTCCTCATTTAGCACAAAATATCCGCAATATAAAATGGAAATCAATATGCCATTGGCAAAGGAATACGGGGTAAATATCAACAGTATTTTTAGCACCATGCAAGGTTATATTGGTAGTGTTTATGCGGCAGATTTTTCGCGCTTCGGAAAGCAATTACGAGTTTATGTTCAAGCCATGCCAGAAGATAGAGCAGTTGCACAAGATTTGAATAATTTTTATGTGAAAACAGACTCCGGAGACATGGCGCCAATTACCCAATTTGTGACTTTAGAACGCGTTTTTGGTCCACAGTCCGTAACACGTTTCAACTTGTTTAACTCCACATCCATTACAGGAGCTTTAAACCAAGGTTATAGTACAGGAGATGGTATTGCGGCCGTGGAGGAAGTTGCAAAATCGTTGCCAAGTAATTATACAACAGTATATTCGGGCTTAACCCGTGAAGAGCTGGCCGCAGGAAATCAAACAACCATGATTTTAATTTTGGTGATCGTTTTTGTGTACTTTTTGTTGGCTGCCCAATATGAAAGTTATTTAATTCCGTTTGCGGTATTATTTTCGTTGCCTTTGGGAGTTTTTGGTGCATTTATTTCTACAAAACTAGCCGGTTTGGAAAACAATATTTATTTCCAGATTGCACTCATAATGCTAATCGGTTTATTGGCTAAAAACGCCATTTTAATTGTAGAGTTTGCGATTCAAAGACGCCGACAAGGCGCAACTATTTTAAATGCGGCCATTGACGGTGCAAAAGCGCGTTTACGACCAATTTTAATGACCTCCTTAGCCTTTATGTTTGGTTTAACACCATTGGTTTTAGCCACAGGAGTAGGAGCTGAAGGAAACCGAGCCATTGGTACCGGAGCCGTTGGAGGCATGTTGATAGGAACGGTTTTGGGTGTGTTTATCATTCCAATTCTATATATTTTGTTCCAGTGGTTGCACGAAAAAGTGAGTTCTAAACCAATTGCAGTTATAGAGGAAGCCTAATTTTCAATTTGAAAAGTTTAAAAAAATGAAAAAATCAATAATCATAAAATTCAGTTTTGTAATCGTATTGATGCTAACGCTTCAATCGTGTTTTGTAGCCAAAGAGTACGCGCAGCCCGAATTAACGGAATTGAATATCGATGAAGCTAAATTTAGAACCGATAATATTCAAGAAGATAGTTTAACGATGGCAAACGTGTCATGGAAAACCTTGTTTACCGATCCTGTTCTCACTCAATACATTGAAAAAGGTTTGGAAAACAATATAGACATTCGTGTGGCATTACAGCAAATTATAGCTTCTGAAGCCTATTTTAAACAAGGGAAAGCGGGGTATTACCCAAGCTTTTCTGCCAATGCGAAATACACCCATCAAGAGCTATCCGAAAACAGTCAATTTGGTACGGCTTTTGGGAGTTCATTGGATCAGTACGAATTAACGGGAGCCTTATCGTGGGAAGCCGATATTTGGGGTAAAATCAGATCGAGTAAACGTGCATCCCAAGCGGGTTATTTGCAAACCATTGCTGCCCACAAAGCGGTGAAAACACGGTTGATTGCCAATATTGCCTCGGTATATTATCAGTTGTTGGCCGTAGACGAACAAATTTTAATCACCCAACAAACCATTGAAACAAGAAGCCATGGTTTGGAAACCTCTAAAGCATTAAAAGATGCCGGAAATGGAACCGAAGTTAGTGTAAAACAAACCGAAGCACTGCTTTATACCGCTCAGGCTATTTTGGTCAATTTAAAAAATCAATCCCATATTTTAGAGAACACGCTGGCTATTCTTTTAGGCGATATGCCAAAGGAAATGCAACGTTCAACTTTAGAAACACAAGTTATTACAACAGATTTGCCCTTGGGAGTTCCTGCGCAATTATTGAGTAACAGACCAGATGTTATTGCCGCAGAATACAATTTGAGACATGCTTTTGAATTGACCAATGTAGCAAGAAGCAACTTTTATCCGTCGTTAACCTTGTCTGCCAATGGTGGATTTCAGAGCTTGGATTTGGATGATTTATTTAATGCCAATTCACTGTTCGCAAATATGGTTGGCGGATTAACCCAGCCTATTTTAAACGGAAGAAAAATTAAAACAGAATTTGAAGTTTCGCAAGCCAGACAAGAGCAAGCGCGATTAAATTTTGTGCAATCGTTGTTGGTAGCTTCAAAAGAAGTGTCCGATGCTATGTTTGCCTACAATTCGGCATCCCAAATAATTGAAATCAAACAAAAGGAATTTGATGCTTATAAGTTAGCAACAGATTATTCCGAAGAATTATTAAACAACGGTATGGCAAATTATCTCGAAGTATTACGAGCTGAAGAAAATGCACTAAATTCCAGTTTAAGTTTGGTAAACGCAAAGAATAGCCAATTGCAAGCTGTTGTAGATTTGTATCAAGCCCTTGGTGGAGGTTGGAAATAAAAACGATTGTCCCTTCAAACGGTATTATTAATAAATAAAATTAATAAATTGAGATTTCGAAAAAATAAATGGGAGTGCGTATTTTGCGTTTCCAATTAGGTTTTCCGCAGGGTCAATGAAAAATAAACCTGTAAATTAATCGATTTTGAACGCCATGGGCAATAAAACAGAACAAGCATTACAAGAACGCATTAAGGAGTTAACCTGCCTTTACGAAGTGTCGTCCATTATCGTTAATGCCAATGCCGAACTTTTACAAGATACCATAAAAGCCATAGCGAGGAGCTTAAAAAAAGGCTTTCAGTATCCAGACAAAACAGTTATTACCATAACGAGTGGTGAATTTTCAGCTCGAACCGGTAAATGTTCGGAAGACGCTGTAGCGATTCAATCCGATATTAGTATTTTCAATGAGGTTCAAGGCGAAATAAAAGCCTGTTTAAACGGGTCTGAACTTGAAAAAGACAGTTTTTTAAAAGAAGAACAGTTGTTGCTTGATAACGTAGCCTTAAAAGTGGGCAATTTGCTAGAGCATATTGAAATTCAAAAAAGGGAAGCTTCTTTAAAAAGACAAATGGAGCATGCGGGCCGATTGAGTATTTTAGGTGAAATTACCGCAGGAATTGCACACGAACTCAATACACCATTGGCCAATATTTTGGGCTTTGCCGAATTGTTAAAAACGGATTTAAAAGACAACAAAACAGGATTGGTGGATTTGGATAAAATTATCCAAAACGCTATTTTTTCGAGAGAAGTGGTTAAAAAGCTCATGTTTTTTGCTTGCGAAATGCCACAGGAAATGAAACGGGTAAATATCATTCCCAATATTAAAAATGCCATTCATTTATTAGATGCGACATTCAGGAAAGAGCAAGTAAAATATGTGGTAAAGATAGAAGATGACGAGCTATGGTTGCGTGCAGACCCGATTCAGCTCACCCAAATTATTTTTAATCTTTTAATGAATGCGATTTATTTTTCGCCAAAAGACGGCTTGGTAACTGTTGAGGCTCTTCAAAATAAAAAAGAAGTGATTCTTAAAATTTCCGATGAAGGTAAAGGCTTTACGCCCGAGGCTTTGGAAAAAGTGTTTCAGCCATTTTTTACCACCAAACCAACCGGTGATGGTTCCGGGTTGGGTTTAAGCGTGGTTCATGGTATTGTGGCCTCGCATAAAGGCACGGTAACGGCGCAGAATAACCCAAATAAAGGTGCTATATTTACAATTACTTTACCAAAGTCTTAATTATGCAATTGCGCAAAGAAAACATACTGATAGTTGATGACGATGTTGATATTTTAGAGCTCATTCAGCGCCATTTACAGTCGTGGAACTACCATACTTTTAAAGCGATGTCGGTTAAAGAAGCTGTAACCATTTTGCGCGATACCAAAATAGATTTGTTGATTACGGATTTGAAAATGCCCGAAATCGATGGCTCAGAACTCATAAAATTCGTGTCCGAGCATTATCCCAAATTACCAAAATTGGTGGTAACGGGCTATCCGTCGTTTCAAGACGCGTTGTCAACCATTAAATCTGGTGCGGTTGATTATTTAACAAAGCCCTTTACAAAAGACGAACTAAAAGCAGCCATAGACCATTCGCTTTTAACTTCGGAAAAAGACCCTCGAAAACCGGTTAATGTTTCAAAAGAAAAAAATGGAGTTTACGGTGAGATAATTGGAAATTCGGAAAAAATCAATAAAATCATTGAGATTATTGAGCGTGTAAAAAACAATAAGGCTACTGTTTTTATAAAAGGCGAAAGCGGTACGGGTAAAGAGTTGGTTGCTCGCGCCATACATTACCAAGGTAAGTTTGCAAGAGCGCCATTTATAGCGGTAAACTGTGGCGGTATTCCTGAAAATTTATTGGAAGCCGAACTATTTGGTTACATTAAGGGGGCTTTTACAGGAGCCGAAACCAATAGAGACGGTTTTTTTCAAGCCGCCAACGGAGGCACTATCTTTTTAGATGAAATAGGTAACGCTTCACTTGCGGTACAATCGCGTTTATTACGGGTGTTACAAGAGAAAGAAGTGGTTAAGGTTGGCGCCACGAAACCCGAAAAAATAGATGTTAGGATTATTGCCGCAACCAATAGCGACTTGCAGGAAATGATGCAAACAAAAACGTTTAGGGAAGATTTGTATTACCGATTAACCGTTGTTGAGATTAATGTTTCGCCATTGCGAGAGCGAAAAGAGGACATTCCGTTGTTGGTAGACAAATTTCTTTTTAAATACGGTATCGAATATAAAGACCGTTTTATGAAAATAACACCCCAAGCCTCGGCAATTTTACATCGTTACAATTGGCCCGGGAATATTCGTGAGCTGGAAAACATAATTCAACGTGCGGTAATTATGAGCGATAAAATTGTTGATGTTGAGCAGTTGCCAGAGCACTTAAAATACAGCTTAGAGTTTTCTTCAGAAGAATTGTTGCCACTTAAAGTCATCGAGAAAAAATACATCGAAAAAGTATTGCGGGCCACAGGAAACAATAAAACCAAAGCGGCAGAAATTCTTCAAATAAGCAGAAAGACCATTCGTCAAAAACTTTCAGAATAAGCTTTCACTGATGCATTTTTACCCAACTGGGTAGTTTTGTACCACTTTCAATTTAGTTCAATTTATAGTATTACCATTTTAAACCCTTGCTTATAAAGGGTTTGTTGGTTTTGTGTGGCCTGCCCAAAATGTTTTGGCACAAGCATTGCCTTTAGTTATGTGAAATTGAAAAAAATAGATATGAAAACGAATCACTTTAATATTTGCCCCAGTTGTATACATCGTAACACATGTGTATTAACCACGCAGAAAAATAAAGTTTGGTCTTGTAGTGAGTTTGAGGAAGTTCAATCGAACACCGATTATGTTAAAATCATGGAACAACCACAGTTAAAGCTACAGATGGTTTAACGTATTTTAATTATGATTTTCAGTGCATTGATAGGTCAATCTATAAGCGCCTTGAAAGAGAGGAGACGATTGCAAAAAAAGCAACAGTATTGGACTAGTAACCATCAAACAAAAACAGAAAAAACAAATCGTATTTAGCAACAATCCCAGATATATTATAAATGACAGTTACCGCAGAAATAAAAAAAGTTAAAAAACAACCTGTTCGTGGTATGATGGAGAATGTGATGCAGCAATTTAATAAGGCTGCAGACCAAATCAATCTTCACCCAAGCATCAGAAAAATTTTAAGCATCACCAATAACGAGATTATTGTCAATTTTCCAGTTAAAATGGATAATGGCGAAGTTGAAGTTTTTAGAGGCTATCGTGTGCAACACAATAGCGCTTTAGGCCCGTACAAAGGAGGTTTGCGCTATCACCCTACGGTAGATATTGACGCCGCTAGAGCGTTGGCCATGTGGATGACCTGGAAAACGTCGTTGGCAGGATTGCCTTACGGTGGCGGAAAGGGAGGTATTCAATTAGATCCTTCAAAATATTCGAAAGATGAATTAGAGCGAATTACTCGTCGATTCACCTTTGCTTTAGCAGATAACATAGGGCCTGAACACGATATTCCGGCGCCAGATGTAAATACCAATAGCCAAACTATGGCGTGGATTGCAGATACGTATATGAGTACGCGTCCGCCCGCAGAACGTACAGCAAATCAGCATGTTGTTACGGGTAAACCGGCTGGTAGTGGTGGTTTGGAAGGCCGCGACAGAGCAACGGGCTACGGCGTATACCTAACCATTAAGTTTTGGGCAGAAAAGAAAAACATAAGCCTTAACGGTAAAAAGTTTATTGTACAAGGTTTTGGAAACGTGGGGTATTGGACCGCTTCTTTTTTAGAAAACGAAGGTGCAAAACTGGTAGCGGTTCAAGATGCTTACGGAAGTATAGAAAACCAAAACGGTATTAAAGTTGAAACCCTTTTTAATTATACCAATAAAAATAAAGGCAGTATAGTTGGTTTTCCAGAAGCTAATGCTTTGAGCAACGATGATTTTTTTGCAACGGCATGCGAAATTTGTATCCCTGCGGCATTGGGGAATCAAATTACCAAAAACAATGCTTCTCAAATTAAAGCAACGTTAATTGCAGAAGGCGCGAACGGACCAACAAATGTAGAAGGCGAAAAAATTCTTTTGGATAGAGGAATTACCATTATCCCCGATATATTATGCAACTCTGGTGGCGTTGTTGGAAGTTATTTTGAATGGTTGCAAAACCGAAACGGAGAGCTTTGGCAACTGGACGAAGTTATGGCCAAACTAAATAAAAAATTAAAAGAGTCCTTCAATAAAGTTTATGAATATTCTGAACAAAATGGGTTGGATATGCGCACTGCGGCATATTGTATAGCCATTCAGCGCATAGAAAGAGCTTATATTGAAAGAGGGATTTTCCCATAATAATAAAATATTTAAAAATTTACACAATGAAGTACGGAAGTTTAATATTGGAAAAGAAAGAGTATGTGTATTTAAAACGCATACTTAATATATCGGGATATGTAGGGGATTTTAATACCCAAAAATCGTTACAGGAATTAACTGAGCAACTTAAAACCGCTCACATATTGGATGAAAACGAAATGCCCGATGATGTTGTTCGGTTTAACTCAAAAGTTACGGTAGTATCAGATAAAGGCTGGGAAAAAACCCTGCAAGTTGTGATACCTATGGACAAGGATATGAAGCAGAACAAAATTTCAATACTTACACCAATGGGGTCGGCTCTTTTTGGGTATGCTAAAGATGATGCCATTCTTTGGGAATTTCCGGCAGGTAAACAACAACTAAAGATTTCTGATGTAAGTCAAGAAGAAACTTTCAGTGGAATGGATTTAGTGGTATAAAATTAACAGTCATGCAAAATCAAAATACTCAAATATTCTTTAATGATTCAGATGTAGATGTTACGCATAAAATCAACACGATAGAGCTGGACAATTGGATGAGCCATTTAAAATACATTAAAAAGGAAATTACCAATCTAGTAAACTTGTGCAACACAGATTTAAGCTTGAAACTAAAGCAGGATAATGTGCAAAAAAGTCTTCAAATTAAAGAAGTTGAAAACGAAGCATTACTTGCCGCCTTTAATAGATATGCAATTTCCCGAACGGACATTATAGAGTGCGAAGACACGCAATGCGATATGGTTTACATTACGGAACACGAGGGTTACAGAAGAAGATATTTGCAGCATATAGAAGCATACAGAAAATTAAAAAACGAGTTTTTTAACAAGGTACAGGGTACGTTTACGCTTACCAAAAAGCATTAATTATTTTTTATTGAATTCAACCTTATCACAAAAAATAGAGACTCAAAGGCAGTTATGCATCAAAAAGGATTTGAACGAGTTAAATCTGTGGATAAGCACCTTAGAGGAACTTAATAACGAATTGAATTACTTTAATGTTATTGAAAAACAACTTGTTAAAAAAGGTTCTGTCTCAAATTCAATTCAAGGGTTGCGCCGAAAAAATGTTTTGATTATGGCAACATTTTGTAAGTACGACCAAGCATTAAAAAATGAATACGAATACGGAAAAACAGAGTACAATGCATTAAGAGCCAATATTCATGAAAATAAAAGAGCGCAATATGTCCAGCTCGTTAAGGAGTTCAATACTTTAAAAAAACACATATACCAAATTTTAATAAAATACCATCGTAAATAATATAAAACTGATGAAAAATTTTAGATTTTATTTCCTTTTAGGAGTCCTTACAACCACGGTTATGGTTGTATTGTTAACAATATTAAGTTCGCTTTAAAAAAACACTGGTTGGTTATTAGTGTTTAAGTTTTACATGTTAGTAAATAAGAAACCTTAGTAAAACTTAATATTTTGATGATTGTTGCAGGTTTCTTATATTTTAAGTAGTAAAGGCTCCACGTTTTCGTGGAGCCTTTTTAATTAAGAAAAACACAAAATATAAGCCTTTTGTTTGTAACATTATGGGTGTTAGCAAGTCTACTGAATAACGACTAACACAATAATTTTGTAAATTTGTTTTATAACAACTGCCATATCATGGATATTAATAAGAATGTTGAGTCGCCCTTTGAACTAAAAATTAGTTTTAATAAGCTGCTGCAGCATTACGAGGAATTAGCTGAAAATACAAATGCAAATTGTACAGCTAGAGCTAAACACGTTTTAAAAATAGCCAACGCGTTTCCCGAGTTAAAGGAAGGGTTTAGCGACGCTACGATATTAAAAAAAAGAGAGAAGGAAATTAGCGAAATCCTGCAAGATTCATTCAGCCCCATTTTAACTAAAAATGAAATAAAAACAGCTACCATACCATTTCATAATTTAATATTTAATGCTTCAGAGCGGTTTAAGGATATTATTAAAACAGCAGGCGAAGATTTTGAATTGGAAATTAAAAATATGCCCAAGGATGATACTTATATTGTTGCTTGTGCCATTATTTTAGATTTTTACTATGGCTATAATTTAAACTTTAAGCGTCCGTTTTATTACGAAATTCCAGATGCCAATGGCATTACGCGGTATTATAAAATTCTGTACAATGCCGATTTTACCGAAATAAAACCCAAAGAAAACGCGCCGAAAATCACCCAAAAAGATTACGACGAATTACTGGATAATTTTGAAAACATTGCCCTTTGGAAAGAGAAATTTCCACCAAACAGCTACACTTTTAAAGGTTTTATAATCTCAAATATTTTTGATGTTACCGACGATCAATCCATATCTAATGTCAAATCCAGTCTGATAGCCGATGATAAGAGAAAAGATGTCAATTTCATGGGAGGTTTCCAAGAAATTTTTAGATCCCTTTTCGGAATTAACGACATTAAAGTCGGGTTTTCGTTATACAACAAAGAAGACGGTGTTTTTCAGCGTGTTTACGGCGCGGGACTGAAAAGCTATCTGCTCGGAAATTACGAAAAGGAAAAATGTACCGATGCCTTGTGCAAGTGGTCTTATAATAGATTGCTCAATGAAAATAAATATTTTTCGGTATCCGATGTTGATAAAATGTTTAAAAAAGCCAAAGGGCGTGCACCGCACATTACAAGTTTGCACGAGCAGGGCATAAAAAGTGCTGTTTTTGCACCCATTGCTAACGATGATGGCTTAATGGGCATATTGGAAATTGTGTCAAACAAGCCGCAAACGCTTAACAGCATAAACGCCAATAAACTTGTTGATGTAATGCCATATATTGTAACGGCGGTTGAGCGTTCAAAGAATGATGAAGAAAACTTAATTGAGGCCATTATTCAAAAAGAATGTACCTCAATTCACCCAAGTGTACATTGGCGTTTTGCAAGCGAAGCTAGAGATTTCATAAAAGCCGAATTGAAGGGTGAGCAAGCTACTTTTAAAAAAATAGCATTCGAAAATATTTATCCGCTTTACGGGCAAATTGATATTAAAGGCTCATCTAACGCCAGAAACGAAGCCACAAAAGAAGATTTGACCATGCAGCTAAAAGCCGTAAAAAACATTTTCTTAAAAGCTTCAAAAATTGAAACATTGCCAATTTACGAGCAATATATATATCAAATAAATGATTATTTAAAAGAGTTGGGACATGATTTTAAGGTAGACAGTGAGCGGCAGATTTCAGATTTTTTCAACCAAGAAATCGATTCAGTTTTAAAACATCTGTTTTCCATTGAAGAATTAAAAGAACTAATTGAATCTTATTTTGATAGTATTGATGATAAGGTAAATGCTCTGTACAGCCATAGAAAAGGTTATGATGATTCCATTGCATTAATCAACAAGGAAATGGCATCGCTTTTAGATAAAAAACAGGAGGAAGCCCAAGCCATGTATCCGCATTATTTCGAGCGTTTTAAAACCGATGGTGTAGAGCATAACATGTATATTGGAGAGTCTATTACAAAAGAAAAAAACTTCAATCCTATTTATTTGTACAACTTGCGCCTATGGCAATTGCAGGTGATGTGCGAATTGGAAAATGCGTATTATCAAATGAAGCCCAGCCTACCAATAAGCTTAGATGTGGCATCCATGATTTTGGTGTTCAATCAACCGTTGTCTATTAGTTTTAGAATGGACGAAAAACAGTTTGATGTTGATGGCACTTATAATGCCCGCTACGAAATTGTAAAAAAACGCGTGGATAAAGCTTATATTAAAGGCACAACAGAAAGAATTACCCAAAAAGGAAAAATAAGTATTGTGTATTCGCATAAACAAGACGAAAATGAATACTTAAGATACGTTAAGTTTTTACAATCTAAAAACTATTTAGATACCGACGTGGAAATAGTTGAATTGGAAGATTTACAGGCCGTAACTGGTTTGAAAGCCATTAGGGTAAGTGTTTTGTACCATAAAAATGAAGAAGACAAATCGTTTTATACCTATGGCGATTTAATGAAAACCATTAAAGCTTAAACAATATAATCTGTTTCAAGTAAAGGCTTTGTGATGTTTTCTTGCTGTGTTTCAAAACCAATAATATCTTTTAATTTTTCTTTGGGTTTGTGGATTTTAAATGAAACAATAAAAGCGATTACCGATATAACCATTCCGAGCATAAAAATGGTATAGGTGGTTCTTAATATTCTGTATTTTCTGTCCAGCACTTTTCCAAGAAAATAAAGGTCTTTTGTTAACGAGCTGTAAACGTAGTCTTTATCTTTTAGCAATTCAGTTATGGCCCATTGGAATTCCTCTAATTTCATTTTATGAAAATTACCAAAAAACGTTAAGTTTACTCGTTTTTGCTCAACATCTTCTTTTGTAAACTCGCCACTTGTTACGTTGGGTCGGGTGGCGATTATAGATAAAATCATTGAAATAACACTCGATACAACAAAAATTAAGGTAGGATATATTAGGTAACTATTTGATGGGCTATCTAATTTTGAAATTAAATTGGAGAGTACCAATGAAATTATTATTGCGTTAACCGATAGTAAAATGTTAGCCTTGGTATCGGCAATATCACTTAACTTAATATGGTTTCTCAATGCTACCCTATAAAATGTTTGAATACCTCGTTCGGGGCTTTCGTTTTTATACTGCGCTTTGTATTTGGCTTTTAATTCTTCGGTATTTAGCTTTCTTTTTCTTTTCTTTTTGGTTTTAATAAGCTTAGAAAGATTTTTTTCCTTTCTGGGCTGCCAGTTTTTTAAGGCGTAATCGGTATAAAACTCGTGTTTTTTTGTAAGTACTTTTATGTTTTCGTTAACCCATTCGCTTGGAGAATAGGTAGCTATACCTTGAATTTCCAGTTCTTTTCTTAAAAACTCGCTAGCTTCATTAAAATATTTTTTACCAAAATGCGACGAATCGGCATCTCGCATTATTTTGCCAAGTTCGGTTTTAGGCGAATCCTTAAATTTTGTGGCCATAATACAGGCGGTAACGGCTTCAATAGTTTTATCGTCCGCACCTTGGTCTTTTAAAAAAGCAGTGGCTATTTTAACACTTTCTTCTTCGTGTCCTTCCCTGGCTTTTGTGTAACCGGTGTCGTGCAATAAAGCTGCCAATTCAAGTGTTTCGGCATCTTTTTTAGAGACGTCGGTGTTTTTAATAATCTCTCTGGTGCTTCGTAAAACACGTTCGGTATGGGTATAATTATGATAAATAAAAGACTGATCTAACTCGTTTTTAAACAAGTTAAATACAAAGTCTTCAGCATTTTTAATCAATTTAGACATAGATAGGTTTTAATAAAAACCAAAGTACTAAAAAAATAATTAAACAAGATATATGCGGTTTCTTTTTAGATGTAATTTAATGCCAAAAAAAACGACTATATTTAGATTGAAAAAGCACATTGTAGTAATAAAAAGAAATTAAAAAACAAAAGGAAACCTTATGATGATAACTTGGAAAGACGTTATTAACTTTTCCGTAAACGGGAACCCAACTCCAGATAAACGTGTTGAAAAAACAGAGGCCGAATGGCAAGCGCAATTAACCCCAGAGCAATTTAGGATTACAAGACAAAAAGGCACCGAGCGCCCGCATAGTGGAGCACTTTGTAGCATTCACGATGCTGGCAAATACAGTTGTGTGTGCTGCAATACGCCTTTGTTCGATTCTACAATTAAGTTTAGTTCGGGCACGGGTTGGCCCAGTTTTACACAACCCATTAAAGAAAATGCTATTAAGTACGAAAAAGATACGGCTTTTGGTATGGTGCGGGTAGAGGTAATGTGTAACACCTGCGATGCCCATTTAGGACACGTTTTCCCTGATGGTCCAGAACCTAGTGGGTTACGCTACTGTATCAATTCAGAATCGATGCAATTAGAAAAGGAGGCGATAAATGAATAATAAAAATTTACAAATAGCCACGGTTGGTGGTGGATGTTTTTGGTGTACCGAAGCTGTTTTCCAAGAAATAAAAGGTGTGGAAAATGTGGTGTCGGGTTATTCGGGTGGTAACGTTCCAGGGCATCCCACATACCGCGAAATTTGTTCGGGTTTAACGGGGCATGCCGAAGTGGTGCAAATTACCTTTGATGCCAATATAATTTCCTATAAAGATATATTGATAATTTTTATGACCACGCACGATCCCACCACATTAAACAGGCAAGGTGCAGATAGAGGTACGCAATATCGCTCCGTGATTTTTTATCATAATGAACAACAAAAAGAAGTTGCCGAAACGGTTGTTAAAGAGGTTGCCGTGTATTACGAAAACCCCATATTTACTGAAGTTTCACCCTTAGATTTGTTTTATGAAGCCGAGGCAGTACATCAATATTATTACCGAAATAACCAAACACAAGGCTATTGCAGTTTTGTAATTACTCCCAAATTGACAAAGCTTAGAAAGCTACATGCCGATAAATTGAAATAATTTCAACAACGTAGAAAGGATTACAACATGTCAAATAAACCAGAGCAGGCAAAAGTATTTAAAGCTCCCGAATTTCAAGTTGATAACTGGGTTGATGCCAACGGAAATAAAACCGAACCTATAAAACTTTCAGATTTTAAGGGCAAGTTTAAAATCGTATATTGTTTTCAACATTGGTGCCCCGGTTGCCATAGCAAAGGTTTACCGGATTTAAAAAAAATGGTTGAAGCCTTAAAGGAAAACAAGCATATTGTCTTTTTAGCCATTCAAACCGTTTTTGAAGGTCACGAAGCGAATACTTATCAAAAAATGCTTGAAACCCAAAAGCAATACAGCCTTAAAATCCCGTTTGGGCACGATGCCGGAGACGATGGTAAGTCGTACTCGAATATGATGAAAAACTATAAAACAGGAGGGACGCCTTGGTTTGTTTTTATTGACAAACACGATAATGTTGTGTATTCTGAGTTTCATTTAAACCCAGACGCAGCCATTCAATTTTTAAAGGAATTGAAATGATATGGCTTTAGAAATTAAACTTTACGGAGCTGATAGATGCCATAAAACACAGCATTATAAATCTTTTTTGGAATCGCGTGGTTTAGATTATAAATTTCTGGACGTTGAAGAAAACAAAGCCTATGCCGAAGCCTTGCGAAACCTTTATGAAAACAGAAGGCTTAATTTTCCAACAATAACCCTTGATGAAAAGAAATTGAGGAACCCAACGGATGCAGAGCTGGACAAATGGATAGAAAAACTAAAATAGGTTTAGGTGGTGGGTGTCATTGGTGTACCGAAGCTGTGTTTCAATCTTTAAAAGGTGTTGAAAAAGTAGAACAGGGTTATATCGCATCAATTGATGGAAATGACACGTTTTCAGAAGCCGTTATTGTCCATTTCAATCCTAAAGAAATTTCGTTAAAAGTTTTGATTCAAATTCATTTACATACCCATATGAGCACATCAAAACACAGTATGCGTTACAAGTATAGATCGGCAGTTTATACCTTTGTTAAATCGCAAGAAATAGAATCAAATGATATTATTGAAAGTTTTCAGAAGGATTTCGATGGTAAATTGATAACTGAGGTTTTACCATTTTCAAAGTTTAAAGCATCGCGAGAAGCCATTCAAAATTATTATCATAAAAACCCAAACAAGCCTTTTTGCGAAACGTTTATTAATCCAAAGCTGACGTTGTTATTAAAGCAGTTTTCAGCGTATACCAATCCAGATAAATTAAAACATGTAACTCAAAATGAAACGGACAAAGCTCAATATTCAGAATAAAAAGGGTCATAAATTACAAGCGTATTTGGAATTGCCAGCAAACCAAAAACCAAGCTATTACGCCATTTTTGCACACTGTTTTACGTGTAACAGTAATTTTAATGCTGTAAAAAACATAAGTAGAGCGCTAACAAACCATGGGTTTGGCATGGTGCGTTTTGATTTTACGGGCTTAGGAAGAAGTGAGGGTGAGTTTGCCGAAAGTTATTTTTCGGCAAATGTTGACGATTTAATTGCCGTAAGCGATTATTTAAAAGAAAATTTTAAAGCACCGAGCTTGTTGGTGGGCCATTCGCTTGGTGGAGCTGCCGTTATTGTAGCAGCTTCAAAACTTGAAAACGTTAAGGCCGTAGCAACTATTGGTGCACCGGCAACCGTTGGTCATGTTACACATTTATTTTCGCATGGCATTGATGAGGTCGAGGAAAAGGGCGAAGTAGAGGTGAATATCGGCGGCAGGCCATTTAAAATCAATCAGGAATTTGTGGCTGATTTTAGCAAAACAGATCTGCCGGAAATCACTAAAAAATTAAGAAAACCGCTGCTCGTTATGCACGCGCCTTTTGATGGTATTGTGGGAATTGAAAATGCCGAAAAACTATATCACAATGCTCATCATCCAAAAAGCTTTGTGAGTTTGGATCAGGCCGACCATTTGTTGTCTAAAAGTAGGGATAGCGACTATGTTGGAAAGCTTATTGGCTGTTGGGTACAACGCTATTTTGAGCCTAAGGATAATGTGATGTTAGATACTTCAGGAGAACAGTTGGTGGCGCATTTAAATTTGAAAGAAGATAAGTTTACCACCAAAATACAAACCCAAAAACACAGTTTTATAGCTGATGAACCTATTAGTTTTGGAGGCGACGATTTTGGACCTTCACCATACGATTATTTAAGTGCAGGTTTAGCCGCTTGTACCGTAATGACGCTTAAACTTTATGCCGAACGCAAAAAATGGGATTTGCAAGAAGTGTATGCCTATATAACCTATTCGAAAAAACACAGCGATGATTTGATGTTGGATATTGAAAAACCAACTAGGATGGACTTTATAAATAAAAAGCTAAAGCTTGTTGGCAACTTAAATAATGAGCAAAAAGAACGGCTTAAGGAAATAGCATCGAGATGCCCTGTCCATAAAACATTAGCCAACAAAGTGCTATTCGATACCATTATTATTAAAGAAGATTAAGAATTATTATCTTTAAAAATGAATAAAAACAAATAAATGAAGTTTAAATATAAAGTCACCACCATTTTAATACTAACCTTATTTATTAGCGCATGTGCAACTCACAAAGCACAATATGCTAATGAAGAGGTTAATCAAAATCAATTCCCCAACAAAGAAATAGATAGAACCTTTTACTTAATTGGCGATGCCGGTTGGTCGCCTTATGGAGAGCTTTCAAAAGGATTAAAGGCTTATAAAAGTCACATCGAGAACAAAGACACAAAAGGGGATTACACGCTTTTTCTTGGCGATAATATTTATCCGTCTGGTTTGCCTTCAAAAAACCATAAGGGTCGAAAAAAGGCTGAAAACGGTTTAAACGCACAACTAGAAGCTGTTGCTGGTTTTAAGGGCGAAGTGGTCTTTATTCCCGGAAATCACGATTGGTATTCCAACGGATTAAAAGGATTAAAGCGCCAAGAAAAATATATAGAAGATGCCTTAGGAAAAGATACTTTTTTACCAGAAAATGGTTGTCCGCTTGAAAGCATTGATGTTAGCGAAACCATACAGTTAATAATTGTTGATACACAATGGTATTTGGAAAACTGGAACCACAACCCCACAATAAATGATGAATGCGAAATTAAAACCAGAGAGCGATTGTTTGAAGAAGTTGAGGGCGAACTAAAAAAAGCACAGAACAAAACGGTTGTATTCGCTATGCATCACCCCATGTACACCAATGGCATTCACGGTGGGCACTACGCCGCATCAAAGCATATGTATCCAACTCAAAAAAAGATACCACTTCCTGTTATTTCATCTTTATTGGCACAGGTAAGAACACAAGGTGGCGTGTCTATCCAAGACCGCTATAACGAGCGCTACCACAAACTCATGAGCAGATTGGAGACCATGACCTTAGATGCGGATAATGTTGTTTTTGTGTCTGGGCATGAGCATACCATGCAATACATAGAAAACGAAGCGATAAAACAGATCGTTTCCGGCTCTGGCTCAAAAGAGTCGGCTGCAGCTTTGGGTAAAAACGGTTTGTTTTCGTACGGGAAACAAGGTTTTGCCAAATTTGTGGTTTTTAAAGATGGAAGCGGTTGGGTTAGAATTTATGGCGAAGAAAACGGACAAGCAAAATTACTGTTTCAAAAGGAAGCGATACAGGCGAAACAAGGTTTTGATGTGTCCAGCCTTCCAGAAAGCTTTCCGCAAGAAGTTGAAGTGTCTATTTACTCCAAAGAAGAAACCGATAAAACAGGTTTTTTTGAATCGGTATGGGGCGACCATTACAGAGATATTTACAGCACAAAAATTAAAGCTAAAGTGGCGACTTTAGATACGCTTTATGGTGGTTTGGAAGTGGTTAGAAAAGGCGGTGGCCACCAAACACGTTCCCTTCGTTTAAAAACAAAAGATGGCAGAGAGCTTAACATGAGAGCGCTCCGTAAAAGTGCAACACAATATTTGCAAACCGTACTTTTTAAAGATACTTACATTCAAGATGAGTTTGATAAAACCGAAGTTGAAGAGCTTATTTTAGACTTTTACACGGCGGCACATCCGTATGCCTTCGCAGTGGTTCCAGACTTGTCTAATGCGGCTAAAATTTATCATCCCAATCCAAAATTATTTTTTATTCCAAAGCACAAAGCATTGGGTGATTACAACAATGAGTACGGCGGTGAATTATATATGATTGAAGAACGTCCCGAAGATAATTATTCGGGTGAGAGAAACTTTGGTTACGCCGATGATATTGAAAGCACCCACGATATTATAGAAAAAGTACGTAAAGATGAAAAATACAAAATAGACGAAAATGCCTTTGTAAGAGCGCGCCTTTTTGATATGCTCATCGGTGATTGGGACCGGCACCAAGACCAATGGCGTTGGGCACAGTTTGATATGGAAAACGGCGATAAATATTATAGGCCAATTCCTAGAGACAGAGATCAAGTGTTTTCGAATTTTGATGGTGCTTTACTTGATGTGATGAAATTTATTTCGGGATCAACAAAACAGCTTCAAGTGTATGATGAAGAGCTAAAAGACATTGAATGGATGAATAGCGCCGGCATTAAATTGGACCGCGTGCTTATTCAAAAAGCGGATAAAGAAAAATGGCTAGAGCAAGCTAAATTTTTACAAGAACATATAACTGATGAGATTATCGATGTTGCCTTTTCTAAAGTGCCGGAAAGGGTTCAAGATGAAACACTCAATGATATAAAACAAAAGTTAAAAGGAAGGCGAGCTAACTTACAAGACATAGCCACACGCTATTATAACCACTTAAACGGGTTGGTAATTTTAACGGGAACCGATAAGGACGATTATATTGAAGTTACGCGCATAGGTTATAACAAAACCCATGTTAAAATTTCAAGAATTAAAGACGGCGAAAAAGCAGATGTTTTGGTCGATAAAACCTTTGATAGAGCCATTACCAAAGAAATTTGGATTTACGGATTGGATGATAAAGATATTTTTGAAGTTACTGGAAAAGCAAATAACTTAATATACACAAGGCTAATTGGCGGACAGGAAAACGATACCTATATAATAAAAAACGGTCGACGGATTAAAGTTTACGACCATAAATCAAAACCTAATACCGTAGTTGAACAGAAAGGTGGCGAAATTAAATTTACAGATGTATATAATTTGAATCTTTTTGATTTTAATAAAAACATAACCAAATCCAGTGTAATAACACCAGCTATAGGTTTTAATCCAGACGACGGCTTTCAATTGGGTGTATCTTTTGTGAAAACAGTAAAAGGTTTTCAGCGTAATCCGTTTTCGCAACAACATCGTTTTAAAGGTGGTTATTTTTTTGCTACCGAAGGATTTGCCCTGCAATACGATGTCGAGTATGCAAATATTTTTCAGGATTGGAATTTACACGTAGCAGGTAAGTTTACAACAGAAAATTTTACAAATAACTTTTTTGGCTACGGAAACGAAACCACAAATAATAACGACGATTTAGATTTTAACAGGGTTAAAACCAGTATCATCGGCGCTAAAATAGGAATTGTTAAAAAAGGGAGTTTTGGTAGTGATTATGGCTTTAGAGCCCTTTTTGAAGCTATTGAAATTGACGAAACACCAAATCGTTTCATCTCTAATTTTGCTCCAATTATAAATACCGATTTTTATAAAAGACGCTTTTTTGGAGGTTTAGAAGCTGAGTATAAATATAAAAGTTTTGATAATGCCATTAACCCCACGCGAGGCATGACCTTTTTGTTGAACATAGGTGGAAAAACAGAATTTAAAGACACCAAAAACACCTATGGTTATATAAATTCCAATCTTGGGTTTTATAACGCACTTTCAAAAAACAGGAAATTGGTGCTTAAAACAGATGTGAGAACCCAAATTAGAATTGGTGATGAGTTGGTGTTTTATCAAGCTTCAAACATTGGTGGTAATAATGGTTTGAGAGGTTTTAGGACGGAACGTTTTACGGGTAAAAATTCGTTGGTTGGCAATGCCGATTTAAGGTATAGTTTCCCTTCTTTCAAAACCAGTGTTTTGCCTTTGCAAATAGGAGTGTTTGGTGGCGCCGATGTGGGTAGGGTGTGGTTAAAAAACGAAGACTCAGATAAATGGCATAACGATTACGGTGGCGGATTTTGGGTAACCGCGGCAGAAAGCCTATCGGGTACTTTTAACTTTTTTAATAGCAGCGAAGGGTTTAGGTTTTCGTTTGGGTTTGGTTTAAATTTTTAAACATGAAAAACTATTTAAACAATGCCATAAACTATTTCATAAAGCTTGAAAGTAAAATTGCATTTTATCCAACATTAATGAGCCTTGGAGGTTTGTTTTTTGCGTTTATTATGTATTATTTTGAAAGCCTCGGTATTTCATCATATTTGGTTGAGCACGCCCCACTGTTGGTTGTTAATGACACTGATACTGCAAGGAGCCTCTTAACTACGTTTGTTGCGGGTTTAATATCTATAATGGTATTCAGTTTTTCACTGGTTATGATCTTGCTTAACCAAGCCTCAAGTAATTTTTCCCCAAGAGTGCTTCCCGGTTTAATTTCTAACCGAAGACACCAAGTTATATTGGGTATTTATATTTCGTCTTTATTATACAGTATTTTTACATTAGTAGCTATCGAGCCTAACGGAAATGAGTATCAGCTTCCGGGATTTTCGGTTTTGCTGGCCATTGTTTTTATGACGGTTTGTTTGGGGGCTTTCATCTATTTTATTCATTCCATTTCGCAAGCCATTCAAGTTAATAATATTATAGATAAAATTTTTTCAACAGCTATTACGCGTTTAGAGGTATTAATTGATGCTGAAGAAGAATACAAAACGGATTTCCCAGATACATCAAACTGGCATGTTTTAAAATCTTTTAAATCCGGATATTTTCAAGATTTGAGTTCAAATAACTTAATTGATATTGCCAAGGCAAACCATTGTAAAATAGAAGTGATTCCCGTTAAAGGTACCTATATATTAAAAGGTGCCCCAATTGTAAAATACAATGTAGATTTAGATGAAGATTTTGTTAAGCAGATTGAGGCTTCATTTCTTTATTCCAAAAGCGAACTTATAGAAGATAATTATGTACTCGCCTTTAAGCAAATTACCGAAATTGCCTTAAAAGCTATGTCGCCAGGAATTAATGACCCCGGGACAGCTATTAATGCCATCGATTATTTAACGGATTTGTTTCTGCTGAGGATGCATAAAAACGACAGGGGCTGCTATATTGAGGATAGCCAACCCATTATTAAAGTTGGAACAGTAACTTTTAGCGAATTACTGTATAGCGTTATGGCTGCTTTACGTACTTATTGCAAGCATGATATAATTATTGTTGCAAAACTATTTAATATGCTTAAATACTTATTAATAAATAACACAAAATACAGCGAACATTATAAAGAAGCAGTTTTAAAGGAAGTAGAAAACCTTTATCAAGATACTTTAAAAAATCATTCAAACAGCACGGATTTAAATCGAATTGAGTTAATGTACAATGAATTTCTTACCTATAACTCAAATACATAAATATTACCACCTTCAATCCCGGTTCGTTCGTCATTGATCAAAACCGATTTAGAATCGACAAAACAAACACCTTCTTTTTGGGAATCGTGTTTAAATTCTAGCGATTCTAACCTGCCATCAAAAAAATTATCCGAAGTAAAATTGGTTAATTTCCAAAGCTTATCATGGTTTAACAATACTACTGTTTTGCCATCATCACTTATATCTGCTCCTGTAATTTTAGTTTGCTTTCCTTTAAGTTTAAATTCAGTAATTAAGGTTGCAACGTGCGTACCAATTTGGTTAGGGACTTTAATTAAAACGCCTTTGCCTTCGGTTTTACTAAACATGTAAAAATAGTTGTTGTGCAGAAAAAAAGCTTCAAAATCTGCGGAGTCTACTTTTTTGGGCAAGGTGAAATTAATAATGTCTGCGGTACTTTCCTTTTTAAGTTTTTTCGGGTTCGAAATTTTGTAAATAGTAAACGTATCTCTTTTTTTGTTGTTGTTTCCAAAATCTCCAATATAAATATTGCCTTGTTTATCCGAGGTTAAATCTTCCCAATCTTCGTTTTTTGCGTTTGTTATGGTAATACTCCTATCAATATTACCTTCGTTATTCAATCGGTATAAAATATTTGGGTTTCCGGCGTCTTCAATGGTCCATAAAACATTTTCGTTTTTTACTAATTCAAGGGCCGAGGCTTCTTCCAATTGGGCATCTATATTGGCAACAACTTCTATGTTGCCCGTGTTGCAAGAGTAAAGTAAAAAGCCTAAAATTATTAGTTTTATATAAAAAGATGTTGTTGTCATTTAGTAAGTTTTTTTTTAGTCTTTTAAAGGCTTTAGTTCAATGTATTTATAATTAATATGCCCAATATGCTCGTAACTATCTTTGCCGGATTTTAACTCATTCCAAAAGGTTTCTTTTTGAATATCTTGATTTTTATATTGGTCCAACACCGCTTCAGAAATCATTAAATATTCGTCACTTTCAATACTGTTTTTAAGCAATCTATGGGCAATTATAATATCCTCGCCTATTAGTTTTATGTTGCTTCCAACTTGAGTTTTACCAATGTCTAGGCCATAATGCAGTACAATTTTTAAGCCTAATATTTTTGGAATAATATGGCTTTCGAGCTTATGGCTGTTCTCGGCCATGAGTAAATCTATTTGATGGTAAAAATCGGTGTAAAAAAGTTTACATTGTTCAATGAGCGATTTAAAAGACGGCAAATTACCTGTTCGATAAAACAAAACAGCATCACCTTCAATTTCAGATACTTTAAAACCAATCTCGTTAGAATAGATGATTTTATTAAGCAACGAAGGAATTATTTTACTGCTCATCTCAAAATCAACCTCACTCATAAACTGCGTAAAACCACTAATATCGGGAATACAAATAAGTGTGGGTTCTTTTTCCATAGCATCAAAGTTAGCTAAATAATTAAAAAATAATAATTAGAGTAGATAATAATATTAATTTCGCGTTTAAATATGAAACAATTTAACGTTATAATTATTGGCGGTGGCGCTGCGGGTTTTTTTGCCGGTATAAATATTGCTGAACAGAATCCAAATTTAAAAGTTGCTATTTTAGAGCGCGGAAAAGAGGGGTTGCAAAAGGTTAAAATTTCTGGTGGCGGACGTTGTAATGTAACGCATGCTGAATTTATTCCAAATGAATTGGTGCATTATTACCCAAGGGGCGAAAAGGAATTGCTCGGGCCTTTTCATAAATTTATGACAGGCGATACCATGGCATGGTTTGAAAAACGGGGCGTTAATTTAAAAATTGAAGAGGACGGAAGAATATTTCCGGTTACCGATTCGTCGCAAACCATTATTGATTGTTTTTTAAACGAAGCTAAAAAAAATAAGGTTGAGGTGTTGTATAATCATTCCGTTAAGTCAATTAAAAAAACAGAAAACGATTGGCAATTAGACACGAATCAAGGTTCGTTTTTTACTGAAAAATTATTGATAGCCACAGGAAGCAATCCTAAAATCTGGAAATTATTGGAAGGTTTGAATCATACTATTTCCAAACCCGTACCTTCATTATTTACATTTAACATTAAAGATAGTCGCATCAAGGATATCCCCGGTGTGGTAGCCCAAAAAGTAGCAATAAAAGTGCTAGCATCTCGTTTAGAATCCGAAGGGCCACTGCTTATTACCCATGTTGGCATGAGTGCTCCTGCCATTTTAAAGCTATCGGCTTATGGCGCTTTAGAATTGGCAAAATGCGACTATAAATTCTCGATTGAAGTTAATTTTATTAAACGCTCTTTTGAAAATTGTTTGGTAAATTTAAAGGCGTTAAAACAAACATTAAACAAAAAAACCGTGTTTAAGTTTTCACAATTCGATTTGCCAAAACGCTTGTGGAAGCAATTGGTTTTGGCAGCAGATATTTCTGAAACTACAACCTGGGCAGATTTGAATAAAAATCAATTGGAAGCTTTGGCTTTACAGTTAACAAAAGCTATTTTTAAGGTAGACGGAAAAAGTACTTTTAAAGAAGAGTTTGTAACCGCAGGTGGTGTCAATTTAAAGGAAATCAATTTTAAAACCTTTGAAAGCAAGCTTCATAAAAACCTCTATTTTGCTGGCGAGGTTTTAAATATTGATGCTGTAACGGGTGGCTTTAACTTTCAAAATGCGTGGACGGGAGCGTTTATTGCCGCAAAATCTATTTCAAAATAAATGAATACATATATTGCATTATTTAAAGGCATTAATGTTGGCGGGCACAAAAAAGTACCCATGGTAGATTTGCGCCAATTGCTAACCAAATCCGGTTTTAAAAATGTGCAAACCTACATTCAAAGTGGGAACGTAATATTTCAATCTTCAAAAGATAATACAGCTGAAATTGAGGACATCATACAAAATGCAACAACATCTTACTTCGGATTTGAAGTTTCAGTTTTAGTTAAAACCAGAACCCATATAAAACGTATTTTCGATGCTTGTCCGTTTTCAGAAGAAAAAAAGCAAGCAAGCTACTTTGCCATGTTATACGATAAACCAGATGAAGCTTTGGTAACATTGGCATCAGAAAAAATTTATGAAGGCGAAGAATATTATATTTTAAATGATTGTATTTATTTCTTTTGTGAAAAAGGATACGGACAAGCTAAATTCAACCTGAATTATTTCGAACGAAAACTTAAAACCACCGCAACAGCAAGAAACTATAATACAATGGTAAAGTTATTATCTTTGTCAGCAGAAATTTAGAAGATGACAGAACAAATTTTTATTCCAAAAGCATATAAAAACACAATAGAAAAAGGGAGTTACACGTGGTCGTCGCCAAGTAATATCGCTTTGGTAAAATATTGGGGGAAAAAGGAGCATCAGATTCCTGAAAATCCATCGATTAGTTTTACCCTAAATGAATGTAAAACGATTACTAAATTGAGTTTTTCTAAAAAAGAAGATAACACCGGGTTTTCTTTTGAGGTGTTTTTGGATAACGAAAAGAAAGACGATTTTAAACCGAAAATCGAAACGTTTTTTAAGCGCATTGAAAGTTATTTACCTTTTTTAAAAACCTATCATTTTAAAATAGAAACCTCAAACACATTTCCCCATAGCTCGGGTATTGCATCATCGGCATCTGGCATGAGCGCTTTGGCTTTGTGCTTAATGAGTATTGAAAAAGCTTTAAACCCTGACATTACAAATGAAGATTTCATTCAAAAAACATCATTTTTAGCACGTTTGGGTTCGGGTAGCGCTTGCCGTAGTTTGGAAGGCGATTTGGTGGTTTGGGGAAAACATGACGAGATTGATAGAAGTTCCGATTTATTTGGTGTAAAATATCCTTTCGAAGTGCATCAAAATTTCAAAAATTATAACGATACCATTTTGCTTGTCGATAAAGGCGAAAAACAGGTGAGCAGTACCGTTGGGCATAATTTAATGCATAATCATCCGTTTGCTAAAGAGCGATTTAAACAGGCGCACAGCAATCTTTCTACTTTAATAAATGTGTTTAAAACAGGGGATTTAAAAGCGTTTATCGAGATTGTTGAAAGTGAAGCTTTAACACTGCACGCGATGATGATGACCAGTATGCCGCATTTTATTTTGATGAAGCCGAACACCTTGGAAATCATCAATAAAATTTGGAATTTCAGGCACAAAACGGGCTCAAATGTTTGTTTCACGTTGGATGCGGGCGCCAATGTACATGTTTTATATCCTGAGAATGAAACCGAAATTGTATTAGAATTCATTAAGAATGAATTAGTTGCGTTTTGTCAAAAAGGCGAGTATATTAACGATAAAATTGGATTTGGAGCTAAACTGTTGTAATTTTGCTAAACCAAGTCAAAAATTGTTTATGAAAGGACCACTCTTTTACTCAAAAATATTACTCTTCGGAGAGTACGGAATCATTAAGGATTCCAAGGGTTTATCTATTCCATATAATTTTTATAACGGTGCTTTAAAGATGGACGAAAATCCTTCTGATCAAGCAATAAAATCCAATAAAAGCTTAAAGGGTTTTGTTGATTATTTGAGCACTATTGACGCGAAACTGGTAACTTTTGATATTGAGACCTTGAAAAAACATGTTGAAGAAGGCATGTATTTCGATTCTTCAATTCCGCAGGGTTACGGTGTGGGAAGTAGTGGTGCTTTGGTCGCTGCCATTTACGATAAATATGCCCATGATAAAATTACGGTTTTAGAGAATTTAATCAGAGAAAAATTGCTTAAATTAAAATCGATTTTCTCGGCAATGGAATCGTTTTTCCACGGAAAATCTTCTGGTTTAGATCCTTTAAACAGTTATTTAAGTATTCCTATTTTAATCAATTCCAAAGACCATATTGAAGCCACTGGCATTCCATCACAAAAAACCGAAGGTAAAAATGCCGTGTTTTTATTGGATAGCGGTATTATTGGTGAAACGGCCCCAATGGTTAGTATTTTTATGGAAAACATGAAACAAGAAGGCTTCAGGAAAATGATTAAGGACCAGTTTGTTAAGCACACCGATGCTTGTGTTGATGATTTCTTGAAAGGTGATATTAAATCGTTGTTTAACAATACCAAACAATTATCAAAAGTGGTATTAAATCATTTTAAGCCTATGATACCTAAGCAGTTTCATGAGCTTTGGAAAAAAGGTATCGAAACCAACGAGTACTACTTAAAACTTTGTGGCTCTGGCGGCGGTGGTTATATTTTAGGATTTACCGAGAATATTGATGTTGCCAAACAGTCTTTAAAAGATTATAAGTTAGAGGTGGTTTATAACTTCTAAATTCCAATGTTATTATTCTGAATTTGTTTTCAGAATCCCTTCAAATTTTTCCAAATGTTATCCAGAAGACAGAAACATATTTTGCTTAAATTCTTCAGTATGTTTTCTGTAGTCCGCGGTTACAATATTTTGGTCATCGTTATTGCGCAGTACTTGGCGGCCGTTTATATTCTTGCACACGATAAACCACTTAAAACAGTGCTTTTTGATGTTAATTTACTCATGCTGGTTTTTGCTTCGGCAGCTACCATTGCTGGCGGGTATATTATTAATAATTTTTACGACTCGGAAAAGGATTTGATTAATCGTCCGCAAAAATCAAAATTAGACCGATTAATCAGTCAAAACACAAAACTGTCATTCTATTTCGTGTTGAATTTTATGGCAGTTATTATGGCAAGCTACGTGTCGTTTAAACCCGTTATCTTCTTTTCGGTTTACATATTTGGTATCTGGTTTTATTCACATAAACTAAAAAAACTACCGTTTATTGGCAATTTAACATCGGCAGTTTTAACCATTACGCCGTTTTTTGCCATTTTTATGTATTACAAAAATTTTGAAACCGTCATTTTTGTACACGCCATGTTTTTGTTTTTAATCATATCCATGCGAGAACTCACAAAAGACCTGGAAAATATTAAAGGCGATTTACTTTTAAATTACAAAACCATACCCATAGCTTATGGCGAAAAAGCATCAAAAATTATGCTAACGGTTTTAGCCATTTTAACCTTGATTCCTATATATTTATTGGTAAATCACTTTGAAATTGGTTATATGTACATCTACTTTTATTTATGTATTGCACTGCTCTTTGGATTTTTGTTGTTGCTCTGGAAATCTAAAACAAAAACACACTATTTAATACTTCACAATATTTTAAAATTCATCATTTTGGCAGGTGTTTTTAGTATTGTTTTAATTAATGTTGATTTGGTGTTGACCAGAATTTAACAATATTTTTAAACTTAAATCGCCAATCGTAATTTTAGCTATATCTTTGCAGCAAAATTAAAGTGATGAGTAAGCAACAAGGCGGACAAAGAAAAGGAAAAACAAAAGTTGAAGGCACTAAAAAGAACTTCAGAAAAGGTGATGGTAAAGGCCATGCGTTTTTTAAGAAAGCAGAGCCTAAACCTAAAAAACCTTCAAATCCTAATGAGATTCGTTTAAATAAATACGTTGCCAATTCCGGAATGTGTTCACGTCGTGAAGCCGATGTGCATATTGCCACAGGTTTGGTTTCCGTAAATGGAAAAATAATTACCGAAATGGGTTATAAGGTTAAAGTTGGTGACGAAGTGCGTTACGATGGTGCCCGTATAAACCCAGAGAAAAAGGCTTATGTTTTACTAAATAAACCCAAAGGATTTGCGACCACTACCAGCGAAGGCAAAGGGCGCACCGTTATGGATTTGGTTGCCAATGCAACTAGTTCGCGCATTAAGCCCATTGGGCGTTTGGGCAGAAACTCCAAAGGGTTGTTATTGTTTACAAACGACGATGTTATTGTAGATAAATTTACAAACTCCAAAAACGGGGTGGCGCGTTTGTTTCACATTGAATTAGATAAAAACTTGAAATTTGAAGACCTAAAAAAAATTCAGGAAGGTTTTAAGGTTCAAGGAAAACTGATCGCTGTTGAAGAGATTAGCTATATTGATGGTGCATCAAAAAAAGAAATTGGCTTAAAAATTAAAAACACGGGCAACACCATTATCCGTACTATTTTCGATTATTTAAAGTATGATATTATTAGTTTGGATTGTGTCGCCATTGGGCATTTAACTAAAAAAGATATTCCGCGCGGACATTGGAAACACTTAACCGAGCAAGAATTGAATACTTTGAAGATGCTTTAAGCCATTTTAAACGCCCCAACATGCCACAAAACACCCGATGGGTCGTGCACAAAGTATTCCTTTCCCCAATCGTTGTATTGGATTTCTGAAATTCTTACACCATTGTATTTTTCTTCCAGATTTATTTTTTTTAGATTGGATACATGCGCTTCTACGTTTACAATTTCCAAGAAAACCATGGTATTGTCAATCCAATCTTTTACATAGGCATCTTGTAGATAAAATCCAAAATTTTCCGATTTGAAGTTAGACAGCTTTTCTGAGATTTTAATTTCTTCAAACCCAAAATCTTTGTAAAATTGTCTGGAAATATTATAGTTTTTTGCGCCAATAAAAGGCCTGATTGATTTGATATGTGTTTTCATTACGGATAATTTAGCGTTTTTTTAAAATTAAATAAACTGCAATGCTATTGCAAATCTGTCTCTACAACGGTTTTTGCTTCTTTTTTAAACTGCGAGTTAATCTTAAACTGTAGCAGTAAAACCATGCTCACAAAAGCCACAACAATGATTAATAATAAAATCCTTATTTCTGGCATTATAGATGCTAAATCGCCTCCGTAAAAGGCAATTCTTCTGAAACCACTTAAAAATTGCGTAACGGGAATAAATTGTGCCACATTGGTAATTAAATTGGGTATGGCTTCTGTTGGCCATGTAAATCCACTTAAAATAAATGCAGGTGTAGAAATTACCATTAATAACTCTGTGGCTTTTAATTGGTTTGGAATGGCAATAGAAAACAGCATGCCAACAAACATGGAAGCCAACGTTAAAAGAATGGTTAATACCAACATTGGGAAATTAAAAATATCTGCAGTAATATTAAAATAAACAAAAAGCAGGCTGATAAAAAGCCACATAAAAGGAAGCATTAATAAAAACGGGGTCGCTTTTAAAAAAATATGATATAAGGACGACTTGCTTTTTTGAATAAGTTGTGCAAAATAACCGTCTTCAAAATCTCTTGAAAACACTAATGCCATGGCCAAAAATATAACCTGTTGCATAATGGCAGCGAGTATTCCGGGTAACATAAAATTAACATAGTTACCAGAAGAATTATAGAGTTTGTTAAAGTTGATTTTAAAACTTTCGTAAGATGCCATAGCTTGCACAGGGTGAAGTCCTTGTTTTTTCAGTCCTTCTATTTCCATACCAGCGTTTAGCGTCATCAAAACCAAATTGATATTATTACTTGCCGTATTGGCATTTAAAATATTCGCCATATTTAAGTCCACTCGAATTTCAGGATGCTTTTTCTGTAAAATATGCTTTTCAAAATCGGTGGGTATTGTTATAACCGCAGCGTATTGTTCCGTTGGCATTTCAGCGCGTATGTTACCATCAGTTGCTCTAACATCTGCAACAAATAAACCTTCGTTATCTTCAAGCGCATCAATGATTTTGTCGGATGCCGGACTGCGATCTTCATCAATAATGACAATGGGAAGATCTACAACCTTTCCTTGTTGGTACACATAGCCAAATAAAATACCGTAACCTATTGGTGCTCCAAAAAAGATGGCGAGTAAAACGCCATTTGAAAAAATACGCTTAAATTCTACCTGGAGTAAGCTTATAAAATTTTTCATTATTTGATAAGTATTGTAGCGTTGATAAAAAACTTTTGTTTTGATACGTCTGTTGTTGGTACCACTTTTAGCTCATAAATAGATTCTGATAATTGATACAGCGGTGCCGTACTTGTAATATCTGCATATTGCGCCAATTGTTTTATGGCTACAACTTTAGACTTGGTTTCTTCTTCGGTATAAGGGTTGATAAGCGTGAGCTCTTTGCCCACTTCAAAATCATAAATCCTTGATTCCGGAATGGTAAATCTAAAATAAACACTATCGGTTTTATAGCCATTGAACAAGGTAAAACCCGGAGTAAGCAATTCGCCTTCCTCCAAGCTAATGGTTTCAACAGACATGTCTGCCGGCGCCATTAAATACTGTTCTTTGGACGCCGAAAGCACTTCTTCTTTGGCTCCGAGTGCTCGGTCTAATTGCCCTTTGGCCTGTTCTATTTGTTCTGCTCTGGCCCCTTTTTTCACTTCGTCGCGCTTCGCTTCCAAACCATCTACCTGCGCTTTGGCCATCTGGAGTTTCATTTTTACTTCATCAAATTGTTGTTGACTAATTAAGGAATCCTGAAACATGTTTTGCAATCTGTTATAAGATTCTTGGGCAAATTGCAATTGGGCTTTTCCCGCGTTTAATTGGCCTTCAATTTGATTTAATTGTTCGGTTGTAGCACCATTATAAGCCATGTTTAATTGACCTTTAGCTGAAACAATAGCGCCCTCGGCCTGCATCATTTTTGCATGAACTTCGGGAATATCCATGGCCGCAAGGGTATCGCCTTTTTTTACGACTTGGCCTTCTTTTACGTAAATTTTTCCAATCCTTCCAGGAACTTTACCGCTAACCGAAATGGTTTCAAATTTAACTTTTCCTCTGTTGTTGGTTAATTGTTCGTTTTTACAAGAATGCAAAGCGAATAGGGTAATGCAACCTAATATGATGTTTTTATATGTTTTCATTTCGTAATGTGTTTTTTAAGTTAGTAAGTCAGTATGCCTTTGGCATGAAGCAGATTTGCAACTGCACGTCTTTCGTTATAGTAGGATTCCTGTAATTTAAAATTGGCTTTTTCCACGTCGTTTAGGGCATCTAGCAATTCCGTGATTGATGCCAGATTGTTTTTGTATTGCTTATTAACCATATCGTAGGTATCGTTAGCAAGCTCTATTTCTTTTTGAACGATATTGGTGTTTTGTTGAGATGCTTGATAAGCCAACTCCGATTTTATAATGCTCAAGCCAATCATTTCTTGGGCTTCGTTTATTTTTTCTTGGTATTTCAGGCTTTCCAATGCTGTTTTTTTACTTTTCAGCCTAGAAGTATTTCCGTCAAAAACACGCCATTGTACGCCAACTCCAATAAACCACTTAGGGTCTAGCAGCGATAAATCATCTTCAATAAATTCATAATGTCCCTTAACAGCAACCTTAGGGATAAAATTGCTTTTTTCCATTTTGGCTTGATAATGTGTTGCTTTTTCGGCTTCTTCCAAAGCTTTAACCTCGTTGCGTTTTTCGGTATTTGAATTTGAAACAACCGAAAATGATTCCAACTGCGGATTGAGCATTCTTAAGTTTTCTTTGGTTTCGCCAGTAAGTTGATGAAGCACTTCAATTAATAAGATGTTATTATGATCAAATTCCAGTTTTTTTGCTTCTAATTGTTGTTGGGCAAGCTCAATTTTTTTGCGACTTATGGGCGTTGCCAAACCATTTTCAATCGCCTTTTTAACATAAAAAGCTTGTTCGTTCAAGTAGTTTTCGGTGTTGGTAAGTACTTTTTTTGATGCTTTTACCAAGGCGAGTTTGTCATAGGCCTCAATAATTTGCAAAGCCACTTTATCTTTTTCTGCCATGCCTACAAAATTTAAAGAGGTCTCTTTATGTTTGCTCGCTTTTAAGGCATTGCTAGCTTCCAATCCGCTAAATAATACCCAATCCAAATCCACCGATGTTTTCAAGATGTTTTTATCTTGAAGATTAGGTGCGTCTTGCAACGGAATATGGTCTGGAAAAGGGGAGTTAAAAGGCAAACCCACAGCGTCCTTAATAATGAGTTTTTGAGTCTCAATTAATAAGGTTTGTGTGGCATCATCAAAAGTAATATCGTCATTTAATCGAGCATAACTTCCATTAAAGGTAATCTTGGGCAAGAAAACAGACTTAGCCAATTGCTGGTCTACTTTAGCTTGTTCGGAGTCTAATCGATTGGTGTTGATTTGATGGTTTTTTTCAAGTCCTTTATGAATCAAGTCTTTTAATACAGGGTCTAATTCTTGCGCGAAAGTTATAGGCGGAGCTATGGCTAAAAGCGCAATCATCAAGACTTTTATTGCGGTTTTGTTTCTGTTCATTGTAAATAAATTTATAAATACAATGTAAAGATAAGCATGTATGGGTTTTTTTCTTTTGACTTAAATCAAATAGTGTAAGTTGTTGAAATTAAGATGGTTTGATAGGTGACACTAATTAAGTTCCCGAGCCGTTTTTTCTAATTCTGCTTAAAGTTTCTTGGGTCATTCCCAGATAGGAAGCAATATGACCTAGCGGAACACGATAGGCAATATCTGGAAATTCACTAAGCATATAGTCGTAACGTTCTCTGGCGGTTTGAAACTGAATGGCATTGAGTTTATTAACGACCCTAGTTAGCATTTCGGTGCTTGCCATTCTGCCCATTTTTTCCATTTTTGGGTATTTATAGAATAGCGCATCTAAGTCACTTTTAGAAATGCGGTATAAAACAGAATCTTCTAAAACCTCTAAATAATACAAACTCGGACTTTGTTGAAAAAAGCTATCAACACTAGTCATAAATTTACCCACGCCAAAAAACCATTGTGTAATTTCCTTTCCGCCTTCATTAAGGTAGTAGCTTCTGCCCATGCCGTGTTCAACAAAATATAAAGCATTACAAATTTGGCCTTGACGAACAAGAATTTGATTTTTCGAAACAGATTCTTTCTTAAAATGAGCAAGAATGTCCTGCAACTCGGTTTGGGTAAACGGAACCAATGATACTAAAAAGTCGGATATGCTCATAAATATGTTCTGCTCAAAATAAGGTTAAGTACCAAATTTACTGATTTCCTTCGCAATATCAAGCCTTAAAAAACGCTAAAAAGAGAGCGATAAAAATTTCAAAAAAAAAATTTTGTAATTCAAAAAAAAGTATTTCATTTGCATCGCATTTAGCTGAACAAATTGAACCCTGTTTCTATGTTCGGGCTTTTGAAAATTAGGAAGTCATATTCAAAAGCAGCTTATAGGATGAGCGACCGAATTTTAAAGCTAACTTCCGTTTTACCTATCTATGCTAGCCAGCATAACTACGGCTTTGTTCCTACTACTGAGCGAAAAATACAAGTTTGATTTATTCTTAAAAATTTGTTATTACAGCGATAATTGCGCTGTTTCATAAATAATTACTATATTTTTATTAAAATTATGTTATCATTTTCAAGATATGTTTTATCATAGGATAAAATATTTTTCTAGAACGTTGTAACAGACCGTTAAAAACTAAAAAATGAATACTAAATATATTGATTTAATCAATCAAACTTTTGATTTTCCACAAGAAGAATTTACACTAGAAAACAATAAATTAAACTTCCATGATATTAATCTCATGGAATTGGTCGAGCAATACGGTGCACCCTTAAAATTTACCTATTCGCCACAAATATCCAACAATATTCAACGTGCCAAAAAATGGTTTTCAGATGCCATTGAAAAGCACGATTATAAAGGTAATTACAACTATTGCTATTGTACTAAAAGCTCACATTTTAAACATGTGTTAAACGAGGCTTTAAAAAATGATATTCATATTGAAACCTCTTCGGCTTTCGATATTGATATTGTTGAAAACCTTAAAGAAGAAGGCAAAATAACCAATGAAACCTTTATTATTAGTAATGGGTTTAAGCGTGCGCAATACATAACCAATATTGCAAGGTTAATTAACAGCGGACATAAAAATTGCATCCCGATTATTGATAATTACGAAGAAATCAATTTGCTTTCGCAAGAGATAAACGGGAAGTTTAATGTGGGTATCCGTATCGCTTCGGAGGAAGAACCAAAGTTCGAGTTCTACACCTCACGTTTGGGCATTGGCTATAAAAACATTGTGCCTTTTTACAAAAATCAAATTCAGAACAATAAGAAAGTAGAACTTAAAATGCTTCACTTTTTTATTAATACCGGCATTCGCGATAACGCGTATTATTGGAACGAGCTTTTAAAATGTTTAAAGGTTTATACGAGTTTGAAAAAGATTTGCCCAAGTTTGGATAGCTTGAATATTGGCGGTGGGTTTCCTATAAAAAACTCGTTGGCATTCGAATTTGATTACGAGTATTTGGTAGACGAAATCGTTAATCAAATTAAGCTAACCTGTGAAGAAGAAGGCGTAGATGTGCCCAATATTTTTACGGAATTTGGTAGCTTTACCGTGGGTGAAAGTGGCGGAGCGATTTACGAAATACTGTACCAAAAACAACAAAACGATCGTGAAAAATGGAATATGATCAACTCATCGTTCATCACAACGCTTCCTGATACTTGGGCTATTAATAAACGCTTTATTATGTTGCCAATAAACCGTTGGGAGCAAAGTTACGAGCGTGTTTTGTTGGGTGGCTTAACCTGCGATAGCGACGATTATTACAACAGTGAGCAGCACATGAATGCTATTTATTTACCAAAATACAACAAGGAAAAACCCTTGTACATTGGCTTTTTCAATACAGGGGCCTATCAAGAAACCATAGGCGGATTTGGTGGTTTACAGCATTGTTTAATCCCTTCCCCAAAGCATATTTTAATTAACAAAGATGCCGAAGGAAATATAACCACAGAACTATTTTCCGAACAACAAAAAAGTGAAGACTTACTTAAAATTTTGGGTTACGATAAAAAACCTGATACAAACACAACACAAACAATAAAAAATACAGAAGCTGATTTACCATTAGCAGTTAAATAAAACAATGAAAACAAAAACTTACGCTGGAATTCCAGAAGAATTCGCAAAATTAGAAAGCGCAAAAATTGTATTAATCCCTGTGCCTTATGATGGCACAAGTACATGGCAAAAAGGCGCAGACAAAGGGCCCGAGGCTTTTTTAAATGCTTCGGAAAACATGGAGCTTTACGACATTGAAACCGATACCGAAGTGTACAAACAAGGTGTGCACTTGGTTGAGCCTGTAACTGAAAACAGTTCGCCGGAAACTATGGTAGAAGTTGTGCATCAAACGGTGAAAAAGTATATTAAAAAGAACAAGTTTGTAACTATTTTTGGTGGCGAGCACTCCATTTCAATTGGTACCATTCGTGCGTTCAATGAGATGTATCCCAGCTTAACTGTACTCCATATTGATGCGCATGCCGATTTACGCAAATCGTACGACGGCTCTAAATGCAATCATGCTTGTGCCGTTTACGAAGCGAGCCAAAGCACCAACCTCATTCAAGTTGGTATTCGTTCTATGGATGCCATTGAAAAAACAGTGATGGACGAAGATAAAACCTATTTTGCGCACGACATGGCTGTTGATGATTCGTGGATGGATTCTGCAATCGATCAAATGACAGATAACGTTTTCATTACTTTCGATTTAGATGCTTTCGACCCTTCAATACTACCAAGTACGGGAACGCCCGAACCCGGTGGATTGTTGTGGTACGAAACCTTAGAATTTTTAAAGCAAGTTTTCGAAGAAAAAAATGTGGTAGGCTTTGATATAGTTGAACTATGCCCGAATGAAAAAGATAAATCCTCTGATTTCTTAGCAGCAAAATTATACTATAAAATGCTGAGCTATAAGTTTAAAAATGATGAAGCTGAGGATGAGTACGACAATGCATTTGATAGTGACCAAGTAAACAAAAACAATTCAAAATACAACGATAACGATGACTACTAAAGGACCAATTTCTCAATTTATTGAAACCCATTATTTACATTTTAATGCGGCAGCTTTAGTTGATGCAGCAAAAGGCTACGAGGCCCAATTAGATTCTGGCGCCAAAATGCTGGTGTCGTTGGCAGGCGCTATGAGCACCGCAGAGCTTGGTAAAAGTTTTGCAGAAATGATTCGTCAGGATAAAGTGCAAATCATTTCTTGTACAGGCGCAAATCTTGAGGAAGACATCATGAATTTAGTAGCGCACTCGCATTACAAACGCGTGCCTAACTATCGCGATTTAACGCCTCAAGACGAATGGGATTTGCTGGAAAAAGGATTAAATCGGGTAACCGATACATGTATTCCAGAACACGAAGCATTCCGTCGTTTGCAAAAACACATCCATAAAATATGGAAGGATGCCGAAGCCAAAGGCGAACGCTATTTGCCACATGAGTACATGTACAAAATGTTGCTGTCTGGGGTTTTAGAGCAATACTACGAGATTGATGTAAAAGATTCGTGGATGTACGCTGCTGCGGAAAAAAACCTACCAATTGTATGCCCGGGATGGGAAGATAGTACCATGGGGAATATTTTTGCAAGCTACGTACTTAAAGGCGAATTAAAAGCCAGCACCATGAAATCCGGTATTGAATACATGACCTTTTTAGCCGATTGGTACACCGAAAATTCAAAGAATGGCATTGGTTTCTTTCAAATAGGTGGCGGGATTGCAGGCGATTTTCCAATCTGTGTTGTGCCCATGTTATATCAAGATATGGAGCGCCCTGAAACACCGTTCTGGAGTTATTTTTGTCAGATTAGCGATTCAACAACAAGTTATGGTTCGTACTCCGGTGCTGTCCCAAATGAGAAAATCACTTGGGGAAAATTGGATATCGATACGCCTAAATTCATTATTGAAAGCGATGCCACTATAGTTGCGCCATTAATTTTTGCTTATCTTTTAGGACAATAATGGAAACAAATAAAATTGATAATATTGAACTAAAGTACCTTACTGTTGATGATTTTCAAGAGCTAAAGGAAGCTACATTGGAATCTTACGGAGGCATACTTAATTCGTATTGGAAAAGACATCATATTGAAGACTTAACCTCACTGTTTCCCGAAGGTCAGGTCGTTATTAAAATAGATGGCGATATTGCGGGTTGTGCCTTGTCGCTTATTGTAGATTATAACAGTATTGATAACGAGCATACTTATGAGGATATTATCGGCGGAAAATCATTTAAAAACCACGATCCAAATGGCGATGTATTGTATGGAATAGATGTGTTTATAAAGCCACAATATAGAGGTTTACGCTTGGGGCGACGGTTGTACGATTACAGAAAGGAAGTTTGCGAAAACCTGAATTTAAAAGGTATTGTTTTTGGTGGTAGAATGCCTAATTATTACAAACACAAACAGCTTACACCCAAACAATACATTGAAAAAGTTAAGCGTAAGGAAATTCACGACCCCGTTTTAAACTTTCAGATTTCGAACGATTTCCATCCCGTTCGTATTTTAAAAGGCTATTTGGAGGGCGACACCGCATCCAACGAATATGCCGTTTTAATGGAGTGGGACAATATCTACTATACCAAGCCAAATAAAAAGGCGAGTACCGTTAAAACCATTGTTAGGTTAGGGCTTATTCAATGGCAAATGCGACCGTACAAAGGTCTGGACGATTTAATGCAACAGGTTGAGTATTTTATTGATAGCGTTGCTGCCTATAAATCGGATTTTGCCGTGTTTCCGGAGTTTTTCAATGCGCCTTTAATGGCGGAGTTCAATCATATGAAAGAATCGGATGCTATCAGGGAACTGGCAGGATTCACCGAAACGATAATCGATAAATTAAAGCAACTGTCTATTTCGTATAACATCAATATTATTTCTGGCAGCATGCCCGAAGTTGTAGACGATAAATTATATAATGTTGGCTATTTATGCCGAAGAGACGGCAGTACGGAGCGCTACGAAAAAATACATGTAACACCAGACGAAGCTAAGGTTTGGGGCATGCAAAAAGGAAATAAACTGAAAACATTTCAAACAGATGCCGGTAAAATAGGCATATTGATTTGTTACGATTCCGAGTTTCCGGAGTTATCGCGTTTGTTGGCCGATGAAGGTATGGAAATTCTGTTTGTTCCGTTTTTAACCGATACCCAAAATGGCTATTCCCGTGTGCGCTTATGTTCTCAAGCGCGTGCCATTGAAAACGAATGTTATGTGGCCATTTCAGGAAGCGTTGGTAATTTGCCCAACGTAAATAATATGGACATTCAATATGCGCAATCTGCTGTATTTACGCCTTGCGATTTTTCGTTTCCCAGCAGCGGAATTAAAGCTGAAGCCACTACAAATACAGAAATGATTTTGGTCGCCGATGTCGATTTAAGCTTATTGAAAGAACTGCATTCTTTTGGAGCTGTAAAAAATTTAAAAGATAGAAGAAAAGATTTTTACGACGTTATTAGAATTAAATAATCTAGTATCTTTATTTTTATAAAAACACATGATATGAAAAATAGAAATGATAATTTAAAACGGGTAATCGTCGATTTTAAAAAGCTAACACCAGAAATTTTAGCTTTATTGGTTGAAAAGTATCCCGATGGTTACGACGACGACCAAATAGTAACTTTTAGAAATGCTCAAAACGAATTGATTGAAGCGGTTGAGGTAATCACTGCAGATACCAAATATTTAGTAAAAGTAAGCGCTAAATTAGAGGTAACCATGGAGAATTACGACGAAGACGATTACGAAGACTTTGATGATAATGATCCGGAAGCGGTGCAAGACCCAGATTTGGTTGATGAAGATTCTGAGGATTTCGATTAAAAGCCTAATAAACCTATCGTTATATTTTGTAAATTACTCTAAAATAACTAGTTAAAATATAAGCTTATGGAAACGTCATTTCACATGTCATTACCATGTTTAAGTGTAAAAGAAACCAGAAACTTTTACATCAATACCATTGGTGGTTCTTTAGGAAGAATGACAGAAAACTGGGTAGATATTAATTTATTTGGTCATCAACTTACATTTATTAAAGCTGAAAAATTTAACTTCAATAATCCAAATTATGTGTTCGAAGGTAAAATTTTACCGTCTTTTCATTTTGGGGTTATTATAGATGTTGCGTCTTGGGGAAAAATTTATGCGAAATTAAATGAACAAAACTTGGAAGTAGTTACACAAACTACATTTTTAAAAGATAAAATAGGAGAGCATCTATCGTTTTTTATCAAAGATCCTAACGATTATATGTTGGAGTTTAAAAGCTTTAAAAACGCCAAACAAATGTTTGAATCCTAGATGCCATTGTTAACTTATCAGATAACAAAAAGTATTAACACAATTCAAGTAAGCAGTAAAACCGGTACGGATTGTTCATTTAATTTTTTGCTGAAAATGTAGATAAATTTATTTTGAGATTTAATCTGAACCCAAAAATAAAACGTATATAACATATTGACTACTAGTAGTTTTAAGGGTTAAAATTATTATAAGCAATTCGGACTTGTGGTAGGGTGTTTTCCGATAAATTTTTCAATTTAATCTTAAATCTTTACAACAATGAAAACAAATGTTTTATTAAAGTTAATAGGATTTTCACTATCCGTTTTTACGCTTGCAAGCTTTACCGTTTCTCCAAACTCAAATGATAATTCAGCTACATTAACCATTCAAGACGAAATGGTTGTAAATGCGGTTTATGATGGACACGAAGAATACGGCTATAATTTTATAGCAAAAAACAAAGACGGCGAAGAGTACACCATAACCTTTCAAGAGATAAAAGAAGAATTGTTAAGTGAATTCGACCTAAAATCTGAAATATTAATAGGTAAAAGTTTTAGCATCACCTATCAAACGAGAATAGAAGCCACTATAGACGATGATGGTTTTGAAGACGAAGAGGAAATCAATACCATAATCAATCTTAAAAAACTATAATATCTTAATAAAACATGTTGTTTATCGATGTTTATCTAAACAAGGTGTTAATATTTACGCACTTGTAAACCACCAGGTTTATAAGTGCGTATATGCTAGTAAGATTAAATAACATCTTGAGCAAGAGTTATAATTATTAATTTTGGGGCTTAGCCTCTATACCAAATCTATTATAAACATTTAAAACTTTTAATTATGAAAAATTATCTTTTAGTGCTAGTAAGCATTTTTACATTAAGTTTTACCACAGTCATTAATGCACAAGACGAAATAGCTGCAACAGCTGTTTTTAACGGGTTTAATGGTGAAATTTATTCGTTTACTACAATTGCCAAAGAAAATGGAAAAGCCAAAACCATAGAATTTAGCGATGTAAGCGCTGAGATTTTAGAGCAATTTGATTTAAAGTCTGATTCCATAAAAGGAGAACACTTTTTTATTGCCTATGTGGTTGAAACAGAAGCAACTACTAACGAGGATGGTGAAGAAGAAGATGTTGAGTTTTATGTTTTAAAAACAATTAAAGAAGCAGCTTATTAATATAAGTTATCAACTAAAAGGAGGCTTAAAAAAGCCTCCTTTTTTTATTTATAAATACTTCCCAAATAAAAACACCGTAAACTATGGTGTACTCTAAAGCGATAATCCACAAGTTTTCAGATTTATCGGCTTTGTCAACATTTAGATAGGCTAAATAACTGAGAATAATTACAAAACTCCACACCAACGGGAATTTATATTTGGTAAAAACCGAAAGTATCAACAGCGTTGCAATGTACCACGGATGCACCGTTGTGGCCGTAAAATAATAAAACGACAGCACCAATAACATCGCAGTTATCAATTGAATTGTGTTTTTATTCCTTCTAAAAAAAGTGATGGTTAAAACAAAAACTATAACTATAATCGGCGTTATTTTCCCAATAACAGCTATTTCGTTATAACCCCTAAACGTGTACCCAATGGCTCTGGAGATGTAATACAAACTCGCATTAAACTCAAAATTATTAAACCAAAGGGCAACTGTTTTTGCGTAGTTAATTATAAATTCCGAACTGTAAAAAGGAAGGAATAAAACGACTATTGTAATACATACAATGGCATAAAATGAAATTAACTTTGTCACGCTTAGCACAGTCGAAGCGTCTCGTTTTGTAAACCATTGCCAAAATAAAGGCGGAAATATTAAAGGAATCAATTTAACTGAAACCGATAGGCCCAAAACAACGGCTGCCCATTGCCATTTGCCCACGTGCAATAAATATAAACTCCAAATTAAAAAGAAAATCATAACCCCTTCAAAATGAAGATTGCCCGTTAATTCGATAATAATAAACGGATTGAGGATATACCAAAATATATGATAAGTAGGCAAATTTAATTTTTCGAGTAATTTTTTTCCAAAAAACAATGTTCCAAAATCGGCAGCAATTATCAATAGGCGCATTACAATGACCGAACCTAAAATGTTTTTTCCCGAAAAAATCCCAGCAATAGCAAAACAGAGTTGGTTAATGGGCGGATAATTGGTAAAGTGACCCGCGTTTAAAACACCCATGCCATTGTATAATTCTTGGGCTTGTGCCACCGGAAACTCGTTGTTGCCAATAAAAGATTCAACCGTAAATAAATACGGATTAAAACCTTCCAATAGCATTCTGCCGTCCCAAATAAAACGATAAAAATCCTGAGATAAATTGGGAATAGCAAAAATAAAAACGGCTCTAAAACCAAATGCTAACCATGTTAAAAACTTAATATGTGCCTTTAAAAGCTGTACCAATTTGTAAAACAAAAAGAAGAGCGCCACGTAAAGCATCACTAGTTTTATGTAATCGGTACGAACCAAATCGTAAGCAAAAGCCGTATATAATAACAGACTTGAAAACGCAAGAAGTATTGGTGTTTTGTAAAGTTTAAAAAAAGCGGTATTAAAAAACATAGAGTAAATATAGACTATTTGTTTGTCTGTATTAAATCAATTAAACGGCTATTTCAGTTTAAAATATATGAAAACAAAAACGTTATGAACTAAATATAACCTACTTATATTATGAAAACTTCAACTTTTTATTGGGCAGCCTTTTATATGGCTCTAACTTTTCTTTATTCGTGTTCAAATTCTAATGATACCATTGATGATACCAAACCAACAGGTAATATAAGCGACATTGAAAACATTCAAATGTTTCCTTCAAACCATCCTTTAAATAAAGATATTTCAAATAGTCCGGTTGATGTAAATTCAGATTTAATAATCAATAATATTGGAGTCAATAAAGGCATTTATCCGGATTTTGGAAGTGGCGAATACCAGGGTTCACCCATCGGAATTCCCTATGTTAGCGTTAACGGAAACCAGCCCAAAGTGCCAATCACATTTAGAGGTAATAGCTACGATGGGAATTATGGCGATGAGAGCGACCAAGGGCCTTTTCCCATACCACTAAACGCACCCATTGAAGGCAATGGTGTGGGCGATAGCCATGTCATTTCTGTTGATGTGGAGAACGGCATGCTATACGAGTTGTACAACGCCACCCAAGCTGGCAGCGGTTTTGAAGCTTCTTCTGCAGCCGTTTTTAATTTGAATACCGTAACATTTAGACCCGACGGATGGACCTCTGCCGATGCAGCTGGTTTACCTATTCTTCCTTTGTTGGTGCGGTATCCAGAGATTGAAAAGGGCGAAATAGACCATCCCATTCGTTTTACAATAAACCGCAGTAAAATTTACGAAGGTTATGTGCATCCCGCAAGGCACCTTGTTTCTGGGAATACGGGCGATGAGTTATTGCTTTTCGGTGGAAGATTACGTTTAAAAGCAGATTACGATATCAGCGGTTTTTCAGAGACCAATAAAATTATCCTTACCGCCATGAAAAAATACGGATTGATGCTTGCCGATGTGGGCTCGGACATGTTTATAACCGGCGCACCACATGAAAAATGGGACAATGATGATTTAAAGGAATTGTTAAAAGTTACATTGGATAACTTTGAGGTTATTGAGCTTGGAACGATTACTTTAGATGATTAAATGGCTTAAGTTCAACATTGGATTTTAAATTGAATATATTGGATCAATTGACTTGATTTTATGAAAGGGTTTGGTTAAATTCGTTCAAATCGAATAGAATCTCAATGTTAATAGTTAAAACTTCGTTATGAAAAACAGAAAATCAATCCTGATTATTTGTTTCGTTTCATTCATTCTTTTTCTTGTCAGTTGTGAAAACCCACAGCCCAAAAAACAACCTAACATACTTCTAATTTGTATTGACGATTTAAGACCGGAATTAAAAAGCTTTGGTGCAGATTACATAATTTCTCCTAATATCGATAAACTGGCAGCGCAAGGTGTTTCTTTTCAAAGGCATTATGTTAATGCCCCAAGTTGTGGGCCATCGCGTTTTACCTTATTAACCGGTTTGTACGGCCCGCCAAACAACAATGCTCTTTTTTTAAGAGCGAAACAAATAGCTGAAGGAAAAACAACTAATCCAAGTATGCCCGAGTGGTTTAAAAAACATGGGTATACAACGGTTTCGGTTGGTAAAGTATCGCATCACCCGGGAGGAAGAGGCGGTGTTAATTGGAATGACAGCTCTATTATTGAGATGCCAAATGCTTGGGATAAACATTTCATGCCCGTTGCAAAGTGGCAGCATCCACGAGGGGCCATGCATGGATTGGCAGATGGCGAAATTCGAGAAAAACCCAGTGAAATGGATGTTTTTCAATCTGCTGAAGGCGATGACAATAGTTACCCTGATGGAGCCATTGCCAATGCTACTTTAAAGGAATTAAAAACCTTGGCATTAGATAATAAAAAGCCGTTTTTTCTAGCCGTTGGTTTTATTAAACCACATTTGCCTTTTGGTGCCCCCAAGAATTATTATGATAAATATGAAAATGTTGATTTTCCTAAAATAAAACATCCTGAAAAACCTGAAGGACGCACCACGTGGCATGATTCAAACGAATTTAAGCAGTATTATAGATGGGGAAAAGACCCCAATGATGATGCAGATTTTGCAAACGAAATCCGTCGCCATTACGCTGCTTGCATTACTTACGCCGATGCTCAAGTTGGAAAGGTGCTCGATGCATTAAAGCAGTCCGGAGCTGATAAAAACACCATAGTTGTGCTTTGGGGCGACCATGGCTGGCATTTAGGCGAACAAGCCATTTGGGGAAAACACAGTTTGTTTGATGAGTCGCTACATGCACCATTAATTATTCACGACCCAAGAGTGAAACAAGCAGGTTTTAAAACCAACGCTATGGTTGAAACTTTGGATGTTTTTCCAACTTTATGCGATTTAGCAGCCATTGAAACACCTGGATTTACTCAAGGTGTTTCGTTAAAAAATATTATAAATAAACAAGATGCTATTGGGCATTATGCTTTGGCTTATAAAGTGGGTGCTACAACTTTAAGAACCGACACGCTTCGTTTAGTATTACACCATGATGGTTTTGTAGAATTGTATGATTATAGAATTGCTGAAAATGAAACTAAAAATGTAGCCGAGGCGTACCCTGAATTGGTAGATAAGTTAAAAATGGAACTTAAAGCTAAATTGGAGTAATGCTTTGCGTTAGGGATTGAAGTGGAAATCCTTTTTGTAAGGCACGAGCAAAAAGATTGTAATGTAAAGCCCGACCCCGCTTCGAGAGCCTCAGCGAACAAGTGTGGTAACGCCCAAATAAAACTAAAAAAGCGCACTGTAAAAATGCGCTTTTAATAATCCCAAAAATTTTATAATGACGACTAACTCAAATAATTAAATAATTGTGGATTGACCTAAATGTATGTTTTTAAAGTTTAAATTGGTTTCTTCTGGGTTGTTTATAAAATCCTCAATAAAATCGCCCACTTTTGTGGTGCTTATGTTATCGTATTTCATATTCAAATCGGGGGTTGTAATATGAAGTTTTAACGATTTGTGAACCGCTTTCCGAACCAAGGCGGCTTCTTTGTCCAAACCAAAATGGTCGAGCAACATGGCCGCAGATAAAATGGAAGCTATGGGATTTGCCACCCCTTTATTGGCAAATTTGCCGTAAGCTCCGTGAATGGGTTCGAACATGGCATGTTTTTCGTTTATTGAAGCCGAGGCCAGTAAACCAATGGTGCCAACGATTACGCTGGCTTCTTCGGATAAAATATCGCCGAACATGTTTTCGGTTAAAATCACATCAAATTGCCTTGGGTTTATAATGAGTTCCATGGCAGCATTATCGATGTACAGGAAATTTAATTTAACATCGGGATATTGGGTTGCCATTTCCTGAACCACTTTACGCCATAAGCGAGAGGTTGCCAATGCATTGGCTTTATCGACCAAAGTGAGTTTGCCTTTTCTGGTTTGTGCCGCTTTAAAGGCCATGTGCGCAATGCGCTCGATTTCAAAACGCGAGTATTCGCAAATATCTGAAGCCGAATCGTTGGTTAGTTTTTTTTCGCCAAAATAAAGGCCACCCGTAAGCTCGCGATATATTAAAATATTGGTATCGCGTATTTGCTTAATTTTTAAGGAGGATTTATTCAGCAAATCTTCGTAGGCAATAACGGGTCTGATATTGGCATATAAATCGAGCGATTTTCTGAGTCCTAAAAGTCCGTGTTCCGGCCTTACTTCGGCATCCGGATCCATATCGTATTTGGCACTACCAATGGCACCAAATAAAATAGCATCTGCTTTTTTGCAAATGCTAACGGTTTCTTCTGGCAGGGCACTGCCGGTTTTCTCAATTGCCGCAGCGCCAACAAGAGCCTTGTTAAATGTGAATATATGGCCAAATTCCATAGCGATAGCCTTTAAAACCTTAACGGCTTGTGCTGTTACTTCTGGTCCTATACCATCGCCCGGTAAAACGGCAATATTTAATTTCATCTAATTTGTTTTAAGCTGAAATAATTTCTCTGTAAACTTTACTTTTTTCAATAATTTGATGAATATCGTTGTCATCAACCTCCTTCTTTTTGTCGGCAAAATCCAAAAAGCTAGTATAAATTTCGTCTAATTGAAGCTTCGTTAATTCGTAGCCAATATTTTTTGCGCGATATGCCAAGGCCGCTCTTCCGCTACGTGCAGTTAACACAATGGCCGATTCGGTTACACCAACATCCTTTGGGTCTATGATTTCGTAGGTTTCACGGTTTTTAATCACACCGTCTTGATGAATCCCCGAGCTATGAGCAAAGGCATTGGCACCAACAATTGCTTTGTTGGGTTGCGTATAAATACCCATACTATCAGACACCAGCTGGCTGATGCCGTAAAGCATTTCGGTTTGGATTCTTGTATCTAAATTTAAATAAGGGTGCTGTTTTAAAATCATAACAACCTCTTCTAAAGCGGTGTTTCCTGCGCGCTCTCCAATACCGTTAATGGTACATTCTATTTGGCGTGCGCCGTTAATAACACCTTCAATGGAATTGGCTGTAGCCAACCCTAAATCGTTATGGCAATGGCACGACAAAATTGCTCTATCGATACCTTTTACATTTTCTTTTAGGTACTTAATTTTTGCACCGTATTCGTGAGGTAAACAGTACCCCGTGGTATCTGGGATATTTAAAACCGTTGCGCCGGCTTTTATTACAGCTTCGCAAACACGGGCCAGATATTCGTTATCGGTTCTACCGGCATCTTCGGCATAAAACTCAACATCTTCAACGAAAGTTTTTGCATAACTAACGGCTTTTACGGCACGTTCGATAATATCTTCTTGAGTCGATTTAAATTTGTGTTTTATATGAGAATCCGAGGTGCCAATACCCGTATGAATTCGTGGTGTTTTCGCGTATTTTAAGGCCTCGGCAGCTACTTTTATATCGTTTTCAACAGATCGCGTCAGTCCACAAACTGTAGCGTGTTTTACAATTTTAGATATTTCTTCAACCGATTTAAAATCGCCTGGACTCGATACCGGAAAACCGGCTTCAATAATATCAACACCTAAATTATCAAGCTGTTCGGCTATAATTAATTTCTGCTCTGTATTTAATTTACAACCAGGGACCTGCTCGCCATCGCGAAGCGTTGTATCAAAAATTTGGACGTTATTATCAGACATTTAGTATAATATATTTTCGTATTGTTATACGAATGTATATTTTGGTTTCTTAAATGGAGAATTCAACCTGTGTTTTTTACGATGTTTAACTTGATTTTATGATTGTTAAAACATTGATAATAAGCTAATTAAGTGTGTTTTGGTAACTATGACAAAAGAGCAAAAAGATAATTTGTTTGTACTGGTAAAGTCGCTGTCTAAATCTGAAAAAAGACAGTTTAAACTTTATGTGGGAAGATTAGGGGTGAATGAGGATTCAAAATTTTTGATGCTATTTAATATTCTAGATAAGCTTTCGGTTTACGATGAAGCCGTTATTTTAAAGAAAGGCATCGTTAAAAAACAGCAGTTGTCAAACTTAAAAGCGCATTTGTATAAACAAATTCTTATTAGCCTAAGGTTGAATCCGTCGCATCAAAATATTAGAATCCAAATCCGTGAACAACTCGATTTTGCAACTATTTTATACCACAAAGGACTTTATAAACAAAGTCTGAAAATTTTAGATAAAGCCAAAACCTTGGCCATAAATAACGAAGAAAAAAATATTGCTTATGAAATTGTTGAACTCGAAAAAATAATTGAATCGCAATACATTACACGAAGCTTAAGCAATAGGGCAGACGAGCTAACGGTGCAAGCCAAGGCGCTTAGTTTGCAAAATGTTTTGGCCAGTAAATTGTCTAATTTATCATTGCAGTTATACGGGTTGTTTTTAAAAACGGGCTATATAAAAAATGATGCCGAACACAAGCGCATAACCAAATATTTTAACGACAGACTGCCAAAATACGACATCAATAAATTAGGATTTAGAGAAAAATTATGGCTCTATAAAGCGTATTTGTGGTACAGTTTCTTAACCTTGGATTTTTTGGCCTGTTATAAATATGCCTCGAAATGGGTGCAACTTTTTTATGAAAATAAAAATATGATCGTACTCAATCCGGTCTTTTTTTTAAGAGGAAATCATTACTTGTTGGAAGCTTTATTTTATTTGAGGCATTATGAAAAATTTAAAACAACCTTACTTAAGTTAGAGGAAATCACTAAGGAAAAATGGTTTCCATTGGATGATAATAACGAGAGTTTAGCCTTTCTGTACATTTATAACAACAGGTTTAATTTGCATTTTATTGAAGGCAGTTTTACAGAAGGCTTGCCTTTAATCGACGAGGTTTTAGAGCAGTTGAAAAAGTACAAAAATCGCATAGACGAGCACCACGTTATGGTGTTTTATTATAAAATAGCGAGCATGTATTTTGGTGCCGGCGAAAACAAAAAATGCATCCAGTTTTTAGAGAAAATCATCAGTAATAAATCGTTGCAAATGCGTGAGGATTTACTCTGTTTTTCAAGGATTTTAAATTTGGTAGCCCACTACGAAGCCGGAATGGATTACAATTTAGATGTGTTGATAAGAAGCACCTATAAGTTTTTAATTAAGATGGAAGATTTATACGAAGTGCAAAAAGAATTCATCAAGTTTTTAAGAGGTTTGGGCGATATTTATCCGCAAGATGTGAAAGCCGAATTTATTAAGCTGCACAAAAAATTGAAGCAGTTTGAAGACGACCCCTATCAAAGTAGGGCATTTTTATATTTGGATATCATTTCGTGGCTGGAATCGAAAATTGAAAACAAACCGGTTGGTTTGATAATCAGTAATAAATTTGAAGCTCAAATTTTAAAAAATCAATAATTTTCAAAAAAAAAGAGCAAAAAATTTGGTTTATAACTTTTTCTAACTGAATATTTGTGTTCACAAAGTTCAATAACTTATTGAAATGTTATCAAGAAAGGCGGAGGGATTAGACCCGATGAAGCCTTAGCAACCCTTTATATTTAAAGAAGGTGCTAAATTCTACCCCTGTTCTGAACGCGTTTCAGGATCTTAAGGATAGATAACCAAAAAATTACGTCCAGTAATTTTAATAATTTCTTTTTAACATTTTTCTATTAAGTATACCATTTATGGTGCATTTTGACTTTTGATTTAATCAATTTATTAACTCAAAAAAACTAGAAAAATGAGTACTCAAAAATTAGCAACAAACGCCTTACATGCCGGACACGATGTAACTACAAATGCAGGAACCAGAGCGGTGCCCATTTATCAAACCACATCGTATGTTTTTAATAGTTCAGACCATGCGGCAAATCTGTTTTCGTTAAAAGAATTAGGGTTTATTTACACCCGTTTAAACAACCCTACAAATCAAATATTGCAAGAGCGTTTAGCGGCTGTTGAAGGTGGCGTTGGTGCCGTAGTGTTTGCATCGGGAGCGTCGGCCATTTCAACAGGTTTGTTAACCTTGTTAAAAGCTGGCGACCATATTGTAGCCTCTAATAGTTTATACGGCGGTACCTATAATTTGTTAAATGTAACACTGCCTCGATTGGGTATTACCACAACTTTTGTAGACCCTTCAAACCCTGAAAATTTTGCAAATGCAGTTAAAGAAAACACCAGAGCCTTTTTTGCGGAATCTTTAGGAAACCCGAAATTGGATGTGTTGGATTTAGAAGCTATTTCGGTACACTCAAAAGCAGCTGGCGTACCTTTTATTGTAGATAACACAGTGGCAACACCGGTATTGTTAAACCCGTTAAAACACGGTGCGGATATTGTAATTCACTCATTAACAAAATATATTGGCGGCCAAGGAACCTCAATCGGGGGTGCCATTATTGATGGCGGAACCTTTAATTGGGCAAACGGAAAATTTCCTGAATTTACAGAGCCTTCTGCTGGTTACCACGGCTTAAAATATTACGAAACTTTGGGTGCAGCATCTTATGTTTTTAAATTAATTTTAGAAGGTTTAAGGGATTTTGGTGGCGCTTTAAGTCCTACAAATGCCTTTAACATCATTCAAGGTTTAGAAACTTTGCCGGTTCGAATTAAACAACACAGCGAAAATGCGCTAGAATTGGCAAAATGGTTAGAGGCACAAGACGAAGTGGCATGGGTAAATTACCCAGGATTAGCCTCTAGTAAATATAAAAAACTGGCCGATAAATATTTACCAAAAGGCCAAAGCAGTATTGTAACCTTTGGGCATAAAGGTGGTTTTGATGCCGCTAAAAAAATAGCCGATAATACCAAGTTATTTTCCATTGTCGCTAATATTGGCGATACCAAATCACTAATTATTCACCCTGCAAGCACAACGCATCAACAATTGGATGAGGCTGAACAAGCATCAGCAGGTGTATCGGCAGATTTAATTAGGTTGTCGGTTGGTATTGAGGATATCGACGATTTAAAAAATGATTTAAAAGCGGCCTTTAAAACCATTTAATTAAAACAAATTCAGACTGTCAAGTTTCAAAAACCTGACAGTCTTGATAAGGAAAACACAAGTATTGAAACATCCATTACAACATATCACCATTAAAAATTTTATTACTGAAAGCAAGGCGATAAACCCTGAAATAAAGTTAAGTTATCAAGTATTCGGTAAGCCTTTAGGTTCGGCACCGGTGGTTTTGGTTAATCATGCTTTAACTGGAAACAGTAATGTGGCAGGACCTGATGGCTGGTGGGTAGATTTAATTGGCGATGATAAAGTTATCGACACCAAACTTTATACTATTTTGGCCTTTAATATTCCAGGTAACGGTTTTGATGGATTTGTTATTGAAAACTACAAGGATTTTGTAGCCAGGGATATTGCTAACTTATTTTTATTGGGACTGGAAACCTTAAAAGTTGATAAGTTATTTGCCGTAATTGGTGGTTCTTTAGGTGGTGGCATTGCATGGGAAATGGCGGCCATAAAACCAGACGTAACACAGCATTTAATTCCCGTGGCAACCGACTGGAAATCTACCGATTGGTTAATCGCTAATTGCCAAATTCAGGAGCAGTTTTTGTTAAATTCTAAAAACCCGGTACACGATGCCCGAATGCATGCCATGTTGTGTTATCGCACACCGGAGTCTTTTAAAGAACGGTTTCAACGCTCAAAAAATGACGATTTAGAGATTTTTAACGTGGAAAGTTGGTTGCTGCATCACGGTAATAAATTGCAGGAACGCTTTCAGCTTTCAGCTTATAAATTAATGAATCAGCTGCTAAAAACCATCGATGTTACAAAAAACAGAAAAAACGATTTTAATGTTTTAGAAAATATTAAGGGCAATATTCATATTATCGGCGTCGATTCCGATTTGTTTTTTACCGCTGAAGAAAACAGGCAAACCCATAAGCAGTTGGCGGTTACAAACCCCAATGTTACCTACAGCGAAATTAACTCGGTACATGGGCACGATGCGTTTTTAATAGAATACGAGCAGTTGGAAAAAATAATAGAAGGCATTTTTGTGCCAAATTCTAAAAAGAAAAAAATGAAAGTATTAAAGTTTGGAGGAAAATCTTTAGCAAACGGAGACGGGTTACAAAAGGTGCTTTCCATTATTGAAAATAAAGTAAATGATGGCGAGAAAATAGCCGTTGTGGTTTCGGCAAGAGGCAATGCCACGGATGATTTGGAAGCTATTTTAAATAAAACCTCGAAAGGTGAAGATTATAAGGAATTGTTACAAACCTTTAAAGCGTACCAAAAAGAGCCTTTAAAAACCATTGATTTTTCTGAAGAATTTTCAATCCTCGACAAGTTATTTGAAGGTGTAGGTTTATTGCGCGATTACAGCCAAAAAACCAAAGACGAGATTTTGGCCCAGGGTGAATTGTTATCGGCAAAACTGGTGTCGGCTTTATTAATTGAAAGAGGTATTAAAGCCAATGCAACAGACTCCAGAACACTGATAAAAACCGATGAAAATTTCGGGAATGCCCAACCCATTTCGCAGCAAACAAAAGATAATGTTCGAAATTATTTTAAGCAAAATAATGGAGAAACCGTAAATATTATAACGGGTTTTATTGCTTCAAATTCAAAAGGCGAAACCACAACGTTGGGTAGAAACGGCAGTAATTATTCGGCCGCATTATTGGCCAATCATTTAGATGCCGAAGAACTTCAAAACTACACACACGTTAACGGAATTTACACGGCAAATCCGGATTTGGTGGCCGATGCCCAAAAAATCAGGGAGCTATCTTTTAGCGAAGCTAACGAATTGGCCAATTTCGGGACCACCGTTTTACACGCCAAAACCATCATTCCGTTAGTCGAAAAAAACATCAGTCTTCGTATTTTAAACACCTTTAATCCGGATGACGAAGGCACACTAATTTCAGCGAAACCAAGCTCTAAGGAAGTAACCTCGCTATCGGTTTTAGATAACGTAGCGTTGTTGAATTTAGAAGGCCGCGGATTATTGGGGAAAATTGGTGTCGATGCCAGAATTTTTAGAGCCTTGAGCGATCACGGTATAAGTGTGAGCATTATTTCCCAAGGTTCATCCGAACGCGGTATCGGGTTAATTATCGATGCTGAAAAGGCCACCCAAGCCGTTATTGCTTTGGAGCGCGAATTCGAAAACGATTTTTACTCGCAAGACGTTAATAAAATTGAAGTGATTGACGATGTGTCGGTTATTTCCATTATTGGTATTGAGTTGAGTTCGTTCCACAAGCCGTTCAATGCCTTAATAAAAAACCAAATCACACCCTTACTGTTCAACAATACGGTTACCGGCAGAAACGTGAGTTTGGTAGTTAAAAAAGAGCAATTGCACAAAGCGGTTAATGTGATTCATGGTGAGGTTTTTGGGATTTCAAAAAAGATAAACATTGCCATTTTTGGACACGGCGGTGTTGGCGGTGCATTGATAAATCAGATTTTAAAATCGAAAGATGAGATTGAAAAGCGAAAAGGCATCAGCCTAAATGTGTTTGCCATTGCCAATTCCCGAAAACTGCTATTGAATAAAAATGGGGTTGATGCAAACTGGCAAGATGATTTAAAATCGACGTTACAAGAAAGCGCGATTGAACCTATAATAGCATTCGCAAAATCGCATCATTTAGAGAATTTAATTGCGGTTGACAATACGGCAAGTTCAGATTTTTATCAAAATTATATCCCGTTGGTTGAAGCCGGTTTCGATTTGGTATCGTCAAACAAAATAGCCAATACCATTTCGCACGATTTTTATACCAATTTAAGAGTTCAATTAAAAGAGCACAATAAAGAATATCTGTACGAAACCACTGTTGGTGCTGGTTTACCTTTAATTGATACTATTAAATTACTGCACGAATCTGGGGAGAATATTACCAGAATTAGAGGTGTGTTTTCGGGGACTTTAAGTTATCTGTTCAATAATTTTTCGGTGGAAGACAAGCCGTTTAGCGAAATTATTCAAGAAACCATCGACAAAGGATTTACCGAACCCGACCCGAGAGAGGATTTTTCAGGAAATGATGTTGCAAGAAAATTGTTGATTTTGGCCAGAGAGCTGGATTTGCAAAATGAATTTGAAGATGTTGAGGTGTTAAATCTTATACCCGAGGCGTATCAGCATATTTCGGTTGAAGAATTTTTATCGCAATTACATGTGTTGGATGAGCAATACCAAAAGATAAAAGAGGAACAAAAAGCAGGACATGTTTTAAGATATGTTGGTGATTTATCGGGCGATTTGTCGCAAGACAAAGGGAACCTTGAAGTAAAATTGGTATCCATTCCAGAAGATAGTACATTGGGGCACGTAAAAGGAAGTGATGCTATTTTTGAGATTTTCACGGAAAGTTACGGCGAGCAACCAATTGTAATCCAAGGTGCCGGAGCGGGTGCTGAGGTAACGGCACGAGGTGTTTTTGGAGACATTTTAAGGTTATCGAAACATATAAATTAAACCGTAACAGTTTCCCTCCTTGGAGGGGTTAGGGATGGGTTTTTAAAACTTAAACATGCAAACGCACTAAAATTAAGGATTAACAAAAACCGCCACAGATAGGTGCATTAGGGATTGTAGTGGAAAGCCCACAGCCCGACGAAGGAGGTGCGAGGACTTGCAACGGAAAGCCCGACCCAAAGGGGAATGCTAAAATAAAAATTTAAAAAAATAAAAGTGAGCAAAAAACAATTTGAAACCGAGGCTATTCGTACGCAAATAAACCGCACGGAGTTTTTGGAGCATTCGAGTCCGTTATACCTAACTTCGAGCTTTGTGTTTGAAGATGCTGAAGACATGCGCGCCTCGTTTAGCGAAGAAAAGGAGCGCAATATTTACAGCCGTTTTACAAACCCAAACACCTCGGAGTTTGTCGATAAAATTTGTAAAATGGAAGGTGCTGAAAGCGGTTATGCCTTTGCCACGGGAATGGCGGCGGTGTTTTCAACCTTTGCCGCCTTGTTAAATAGTGGCGACCATATTGTTTCGGCGCGCTCTATTTTTGGTTCAACCCATACGCTTTTTACCAAGTTTTTACCAAAATGGAACATTGAAACCAGTTATTTTAATATCAACAAACCGGAGACCATTGAAAGCTTAATTACACCGAATACCAAAATTTTATTTGCCGAATCGCCCACCAATCCCGCGGTGGATATAATCGATTTGGAGTTGTTGGGCGATATTGCGAAAAAGCACAATTTAATTTTAATAATCGATAATTGTTTTGCTACACCGTACTTGCAACAACCTATTAAATTTGGTGCGCATTTGGTTATTCATTCCGCAACCAAATTAATCGATGGTCAAGGTCGTGTTTTGGGCGGTGTAACCGTTGGCGACGCCGATTTAATGCGAGAGATTTATTTGTTTTCCCGAAATACGGGGCCCGCTTTATCGCCATTTAATGCGTGGACACTGTCTAAAAGTTTGGAAACCCTAGCGGTAAGAGTCGATAAACATTGCGAAAATGCTTTAAACGTTGCTGAGTTTTTAGAAGCACACGAAAAAGTGAATTGGGTAAAATATCCGTTTTTAAAATCGCATCCGCAGTACGAAGTTGCTAAAAAACAAATGAAACTTGGCGGTAATATCGTTGCTTTTGAAGTTAAAGGAGGTATTGAAGCCGGTCGTAAATTTTTGAATGCCATTAAAATGTGCTCGCTTTCGGCCAATTTAGGCGATACCCGAACCATTGTAACCCATCCGGCGAGCACCACACATAGTAAACTTTCTGAAGCCGATAGGTTGGAGGCTAGTATTACCGATGGTTTGGTTCGTGTTTCGGTGGGTTTAGAGCATGCCGATGATATTATTGCGGATTTGGAGCAGGCTTTAAATTAAACAGTTAATTTTTATAGGCATCTCTTTTTACGGAAACATCTCCGCTCCAGACCTTTACCATAGTCCAAGGCTCTGGTTTTGAAGTCCAAAACGAATGATTTTCAGGCAAGCCTAAACTTAAAAAACCCAAGGCCGTTAAGTATAAACTTCCGGTGCAGATGTAAGGCTCAGCCATTTTGGGTTGGTGTCCCGCAATCCCGATTTGCAACCAGCCTTGTTTGTTAAATGTGCCTTCGGGTTGATGCAGTCTCAAAAGCACTTTTGTTAATGCAGATCTAACTTGGCCTTCAGAGAGTTCTTTGGGCAATTCCTCCATAAGCGCTAATTGGGATAGAACCTGAAAAGTTCCAAATCTATAAATGGAAGATCTCCCAACAACGGGATAGGTTCCTTCCGGAGATATTTGGCGTTCTAAAATCTCAGCATAGCGTTGGGCGCGTTCCAAAATTTTCCCTTTTAAATGTTTTAATGGATGATTGGTTTCTTGTAAAACCTTCACAATATCTATCAGCATAGGGTGAATAACAAAGGAGTTGTAATAATCCCAGTGGTAGTATTTTCCATCGGCATACAAACCGTCTCCAACATACCATTCCATGTGCTTGTTTAGGGCATATTCAATACGTAAAAAATCAGCTTCTTCTTCAAATTTCACAAAAAAAGCTTCCACGGTTGCAGCAAATAAAAGCCAATTGTTATAAGGCACATTATTTATGGTTCTTGCCTTTTTAAAAGCATTGACAACCATTTTTTTGGTTTCGTTTGGCAAGGGTTCCCACAGTTGATTCGGTGCCCTTAAAAATGCCTGTGCCAAAAATGCGGCATCAACAAGCGGTTGGCTACCTTGGTTAAAATTCAGGTAGTCTTTGGCGTTTGGATTTACTGCGTTGCTTATGGCTTTATGTGCAAGTTTTATATATTCTTTACGTAATTTTCCTTCTGTACTTTGGCTCGCTCCTAACTCTAACCAAGGTGCTATTCCTGCCATTAAACGCCCAAAAGCCTCTAAACCGGCAAAAGGGCTTCTATCGCCATATTCAAAACTACTTTGCTCAATAGGCATGGTTTCCTTTAACGCATCATTTGCTAAGGCTGTTAAAACGGGTTTGGCCATTTTTGTGAGTTCGTCAACCCAAATGGTTCGGTCATTTTGAGCAAATAAATTCAAAGGGATAATGCATATAAGACAAAGGATGGTTAATTGTTTCATTATTGGTTTATGTTTTTATGTCTGTACAACGCTTCTAAAAAATAATAATCGGCATAATTTAATGGGACATCAATTTCCACACCGTGCGGGATACTTCCAACCGAGTGTTTCAGCAAAAAATTAGCGTTAGTTGCTTTATCTGCAAAATAGTTTGGGCTGCTTAAGCTTAGCATGATTTTATCTGCAAAATTCTCATATTTTTCACCTTCAACACCCATAAAAGAACTCAATTCATATAAAGCAGAAGCTGTAATTGCCGCTGCCGAGGCATCTCTGGGTGTTTCGTTGGTTGCGGACGCATTATAATCCCAATACGGAATTTTATCGTTGGGTAAATTGGGATGGTTTTTAATATAGTCGGCAATTTTTATGGCTTGCTTTAAGTAATTAGGTTTTTTTGTTTCCCTGTAGCACACAGTAAAACCGTATAGACCCCAAGCTTGTCCTCTTGCCCAGGCAGAATCATCAGCAAGTCCTTGATGCGTATTTCTATTTAATATGTCGCCAGTTTCAACATCGTAATTCAGTACGTGATAAGAGCTGTTATCGGGTCTAAAATGATTTTCTAATGTTTTATCGGCATGAGAAACCGCAATATCGTAATATGTTGAGTCACCACTTATTTTTGTGGCATGGAAAAGCAATTCAAGATTCATCATGTTATCAATAATTACAGGGCAATTCCATTTTTTACTGGCATTCCAAGATTGAATAATTCCGGCTTTTGGGTGAAAACGGGTTGCCAATGATTTGGCGGTTTGCACGATAACACTATCAAACGCTTTTGAGACTGTTTTTTTCAAGGCGTTTCCGTATGAACACTCTATAATAAAACCCACATCATGATTCCCGCCCCAATATTGTATCGAATCCAGTTTTTTGGTGTATTCTAAAGCTGGTTTTTCCCATTTTGAATCAGCAGTTAAAAAGTTTAAATACCAAAGCGATCCAGCATAAAACCCGCTGGTCCAATCATAAATACCAACTAAAGTGGGTTGACCTTTATCGTTTATGGTTCTTGGAATAAATTTTTTATTGTTTATTTCAGGATATATGGTTTGGTGCATCTTAGCATACTGCTTTGCACTTTTTTGAACGATGTCGTCGTAAGGTAGGGTTTCACTATGGTTTTCTTTACACGCTTGATTTAAAATGACAATGAATAATAAGGAGGAAAATTTAATTAGTGTTTTCATGTATTTCAAGCTAGGTAGTTTAAGTAAAAATAGTAATTTAGAACAAATTAACTCAAAACAAATTCCTTTATATATGTTTCAAATACCGAAATGCGTGCGTAAATTTTCTAGTTTTTTCAGTTTGTTTTAAAGAGAATAAGTAATTAACTATATTAGCACCATGCTATCTAAAAAAACTAAATACGGCTTAAAAGCACTCACTTATATTGCCAGAAAAGAAGGCGATGAGCCCGTTCGTGTTTCTGAGGTTGCTAAAAGCGAAAATATACCTCCCAAGTTTTTAGAAAGCATTTTACTTACCCTTAGAAAATCTGGTATACTAGGCTCTAAAAAAGGCAAGCACGGCGGTTATTATTTAAGGCAAGAGCCAACCGAGGTTAAAATGACCGATGTGATGCGCGTTCTTGAAGGCCCCATTGCCATGGTGCCGTGCGTGAGCTTAAATTTTTACGAAAAGTGCGATGATTGTCCGGATGAAGAAAAATGCAGCGTTAATAAGCTCATGATTCAGGTGCGCGATAACACCCTTGAAGTATTCAGAAACACCACATTAGCAGATTTATCGGGAAAATAGTGTTGAGAATTTCTTAAAATTCAAACTATTTTTTGGATAATTATAATCCATTCTACTTAAATCATTTTCATATCCATAAAAGTTGTTAAATATCTTTCATAAGAAAAAATATATTTTACTTTTGTATTTCCTAGTAAATCGATAGGATTAATATAAAATTTAAAAACATATGATTATTGATGCGGTTTTAAATAGAAATAATAAGGATGTGAAAGTGATAGATATTAACAATCCGAAAGGAGAAAAGGTATCTGAAAATGGTAAACAATCCGAAGAAAAAATAAAACGCAGTCTAGCAAAAACAATAAGTTGGAGAATTATCGGGACGCTTGATACGCTTGTTTTGTCTTGGCTTATTACGGGCGAAGCGACCATGGCATTTACCATAGCGTCTGTTGAGTTTGCATCAAAAATGATATTGTATTTCTTCCACGAACGCGCTTGGAATAATATAAAATGGGGAAAGTAATGATAGACCAAAACCAAATAGAAAGGCTTAACGAAACTTTTAAGGAAGCATCGCCTTCCAGCATTATTAAAAAAGCTTTCGAACTGAATAAAAAAGCAGTTGTAACTACCAATTTCAGACCTTACGAAGCTGCTATCTTGCATGCCGTAAGTCAAGTAAAATCAGACATTCCGGTAGTGTGGTGCGACACGGGTTACAATACACCGCAAACCTATAAACACGCAGAACAGGTTATCGCAGATTTAGGCTTAAATGTGTTTTTATATGTGCCAAAACAAACGTCGGCACACCGCGATGTGGTTTTGGGAATACCGAGTGTCGATGCCCCTGAACATGCTTTGTTTACAGAGCAGGTAAAACTCGAACCGTTTAAACGCGCTATGGACGAGCATAAACCAAACGTATGGTTTACCAACTTGCGACAAGGGCAAACCGCTTTTAGAAACAGTATCGGTATTTTTAGTTTAAGTAAAGACGGCGTTTTAAAAGTGAGTCCGTTTTACTATTGGTCTGATGAAAAACTGGACGCTTATTTAAGCGAGCATAAGTTACCAAACGAGTTTAAGTATTTCGACCCAACAAAAGCATTAGAAAACAGAGAGTGTGGTTTACACGCTTAAAAATATAAAAAATGAACAAAGACACATCACATATAAATTCGTTAGAAAACGAAGCCATTTATATTATGAGAGAAGTGGCAGCACAATTTGATAACCCCGTGCTGTTATTTTCAGGAGGCAAAGATTCAATCACTTTAGTAAGGTTGGCTGTTAAGGCGTTTTACCCTGCTAAAATTCCGTTTCCTTTAATGCATATCGATACGGGGCATAATTTTCCCGAAACCATTGAGTTTAGAGATCGATTGGTTAAAGAACTGGGGTTGGAACTCATCGTAAGAAACGTTCAAGATTCTATTGATGAGGGTAAGGTAAAAGAAGAATCGGGACGATACGCCAGCCGAAACATGCTGCAAACCACAACACTTTTAGATGCTATTGAAGAATTTAAATTCGATGCTTGTATTGGCGGTGCCCGTCGTGACGAAGAAAAGGCACGGGCCAAAGAGCGTATTTTTTCGGTACGTGATGATTTTGGTCAATGGGACGAAAAAAATCAGCGTCCGGAGTTATTCGATATGCTGAATGGTGACATTGAACACGGACAAAATGTACGTGTGTTTCCTATTTCAAATTGGACAGAATTGGATGTTTGGTCTTACATAGAAAGAGAAAACATTGAAATCCCATCCATTTATTTCGCACACACCAGAGCCACTTTTTTACGAGATGGCTTAATCTGGTCGGCAGATGACGAGGTGGTTTTTAGAGATGAAAATGAAGAAGTTTTAGAACGTACGGTACGATTTAGAACCGTGGGCGATATGAGTTGTACGGCAGCGGTACTATCTGATGCTGCCGATATAAAAACCGTGGTTCAGGAAATTAGGGAAAGCACCATTTCAGAACGTGGCGCACGAATAGACGATAAACGCTCTGAAGCCGCCATGGAAAAACGTAAACAACAAGGGTATTTCTAGAAAAGCCCCCTAGCCCCCAAAAGGGGGGATTAGTAAGTTTGCGGAAACTAAATCCTGCAAAGTTTTAAAAACCTTGTAGGTATAAAAAAACAAAAGAATAAAAACGAATTTTAAAATATAACCCGAACAAACTCCCTCTCCTTTGGAGAGGGTTGGGGAGAGGCTATGGAAGTATTAAAAATTGCAACAGCAGGAAGTGTAGACGATGGAAAAAGCACCTTAATTGGGCGCATCCTTTACGATACAAAATCATTAACCACAGATAAATTAGAGGCTATTAAAAAAACCAGTAAACAACGTGGTTACGATTATTTGGATTTTTCGTTGGCAACCGATGGTTTGGTGGCCGAAAGAGAACAAGGTATCACCATTGATGTAGCGCATATTTATTTTTCAACAGCCAAAAAAAGTTACATTATTGCCGATACGCCCGGACACGTGGAGTATACCCGAAACATGGTTACTGGTGCATCGACATCGCAAGCATCCATCATTTTAATCGATGCCAGAAAAGGGGTGATCGAGCAAACCAATCGCCATTTTTTCATCAATAACTTACTCCGCATTAAAGATGTGGTGGTTGCCATTAATAAAATGGATTTGGTTGATTATTCTGAAGACGTTTATAATAAAATTAAAGCTGATTTTTCTGAATTGATGAGCAAACGCGATTATCAAGATCAGAAAATAACCTTCATTCCCGTGAGCGCTTTAAAAGGCGATAATGTAGTTAATAGATCTGAAAACATGCCTTGGTACAAAGGCGAAGCGCTGTTGGAACATTTAGAGCAATTAGACAAAAAAGATATTTTTAACATCGGTACGCCACGATTCCCGGTGCAATATGTAATTCGCCCTAAAACCGAAGAATTCCATGATTTTAGAGGCTACGCCGGAAAAGTTTACGGCGGTAATTTAAGTGTGGGAGACGATATTGTGGTGCTGCCATCGCAAACAAAATCGAAGATAAAAGACATTTATTTTTACGACGAAAAATATGAAACAGCTTCAAGACGCTCATCGGTTACCATCACTTTAGAAGACGAGATTAATGTAAGCCGTGGTGATATGATTGTTAAAGAAAACGATTTGCCAGCCATAGAAAAACAGTTTACCGCCAATGTATGTTGGATGGATTCAACCCAATTAACGGCTGGAAAAAAATACGTGGTTCAGCATGGAATCAATAAGGTTTTGGCGAAAGTAGATAGGATTCATCATAAAATAAACCCGGATTATTCGGGAATTGAAGAAAATGTAAACGGTTTAGGGATGAACGATATTGCTTCAGTGACCTTTAAGCTTAACAAGCCTATTTTTTACGATGAATTTAAAAACCACAGAACAAACGGATCGTTTATAATCATCGATTCCCAATCCAATAATACAGTTGGCGCAGGTTTTATTCAGTAGAAGCCCCCTAACCCCCATAAGGGGGAACTAGCAAGTTTATGAAAATAAAAGAAGTTTTTTACTAGGGTTTTGGACCCTTGTAGATCTAAAAAATAAATTAATAAAAATAGTTGCTCTCTTCCGAGTAATAACTCCTCCCTTTTGGGGAGGTTGGGAGGGGCTTTTAATAACAATATTCTTACTTCGCCCGAGTGAGAATCCCTCCCTATTGGGGAGGTTAGGAGGGGCTTTTTTATGCAAAGTTTTAGAACAGAAATAGAAAATCCAATAGTTGAAAGAGACATTATTGAGTTAGCCGATAAAATAGAGCTTTTCAATAATGGGAAAATTGACGAAGAAAAATTTAGAAGCCTACGTTTAGCACGTGGTATTTACGGACAGCGACAAGAAGGCGTGCAAATGATTCGTATTAAATTACCTTACGGGAAACTGTTAAGTAATCAATTACGAACCATTTCTGATGTTTCAGATGAGTATTCCAGAGGAAGATTGCACATCACGACGCGTCAAGATATTCAAATTCACTATGTAGATATCAACAGAACGCCCGAACTTTGGGCACAATTGGATAAGGACGATGTAACCATAAGGGAAGCTTGTGGAAACACGGTTAGAAATGTAACGGCCTCCGAAACCGCTGGTATTGACGTTAATGAACCGTTTGATGTGTCGCCCTATGCCGATGCCTTGTTTCGTTTCTTTTTACGGAATCCGATTTGTCAGGAAATGGGACGTAAATTTAAAGTATCGTTCTCGTCTTCAGATGAAGATACCGGACTATCGTACATTCACGATTTGGGGTTTATCGCTAAAATTAAAAACGGCGTTCGCGGTTTTAAAGTGATGCTTGGTGGCGGACTGGGTTCGCAACCTAGACATGCCGATGAGTTATACGACTTTTTGGAAAGCGATAAAATCATTCCGCTTATGGAAGGTGTTTTAAGGGTGTTCGATCGCTACGGCGAACGTAAAAGTCGTGCCAAGGCTCGTATGAAATTCTTAATAAAAGACATTGGTTTAGAGGCTTTTAAAAATTTAGTTGAAGAGGAGCAAAATGCCATAGAGTTCAAATCGGTGGTTATTGATGCCGAAGGGTATCCGTACTCAAAACCTGTTGAAATCACAAAGATTCCACAGGTTGAAATAAAAGACCAAAACGCTTTTGAAACCTGGAAATCAACAAACCTTATTCCTCAAAAACAGGACGGTTTTGTGGCTATTGGCATTAAGGTTCTTTTAGGTGATTTTTATACCGATAAAGCCAGATTACTGGCAGATTTAGTCGAGAAATATGCCGCAGGGGAGTTGCGGTTAACGCTTCGTCAAAACATAGTTATTCCATTTGTAAAACGCGAATTGGTACCGTTTTTCTACCAAGAATTGGAAAAATTGGGCTTTGTTGAAGCCGGCTATAATAAAACTGTAGATATTACGGCATGCCCGGGAACCGATACCTGTAACTTAGGAATAGCGAGCAGTACCGGAATTGCCGATGAGTTGGAACGCGTTATAAAAGCAGAATATCCGCAGTATTTAAAAAACGAAGATTTAGTGATTAAAATTAGCGGTTGTATGAATGCTTGCGGACAGCACAATATGGCAAACATTGGTTTTCAAGGGATGTCTGTTCGTACGCCAGATAAATTGGTGGCGCCCGCTTTACAAGTGCTATTGGGTGGCGGAAACTTAGGCGATGGTCATGCGACTTTTGCCGATAAAGTCGTGAAAATTCCAAGTAAAAGAGGTCCCGAAGCATTGCGCAGAATTTTAAATGATTTTGAAGCGCACGCCAACGGAAAACCATTTGTTGCATATTATAAAGAAAAAGGCGAAAAATATTTTTATGACCTTTTAACCGATCTTTCGGATGTTTCAAACTTAACCCAAGACGATTTTATCGATTGGGGAAACACCGCAAAATACGTAAAGGAAATTGGTATTGGCGAATGTGCCGGCGTAGTCATCGATTTAATTGCAACCTTGTTTTTAGAGAGTGAAGAGAAAATTGAAAACGCCCAAGAATCATTTGATAACAAAGTGTATTCAAGTGCCATTTACCATGCTTACAGCTCTTTGGTTAATTCCGCGAAAGCGTTGTTATTGGCCGAAAATAAAAAGACAAACACACAAGCAGGAATCATCAGTCAGTTTGATGAATTATTCGTTGAAAGCGGAAGAATTGATTTGGGCGTATCATTTTCAGAGTTGATTTATCAAATTAAAAAGCACACCCCAACAAGAGAGTTCGCAACAAAATATATAGAAAGCGCAAATCAGTTTTTAGATAAAGTGAGAACTTTCAGAGAAGCTGAAAAAGAATTAAATGCACTTCAAAAGAAAGCAGTTTAAAGATAAGATGGGTATTAATAAAGAAAAGCATATAAGCAAAGAAAATCCTTTTCCACCTTCGGGGGCTAGGGGACTTTTAACCGTTGTAGGCGCAGGTCCGGGAGATGCAGATTTAATCACCATTAAGGCCATTAAAGCCATAAAATCTGCCGATGTTATTTTGTACGATGCGCTGATAAATGAAACGTTGTTGGAGTATGCATCAGCCAAAGCCGAACTCATTTATGTGGGTAAACGCAAGGGATGTTATGCGTATCAACAAGAACAAATTAATGAGCTTATTGTAAGCAGGGCAAAGTCTCATGGGCACGTTGTACGTTTAAAAGGTGGCGACCCATTTATCTTTGGTCGTGGTGCCGAAGAGATAGATTATGCCCAACGGTTTGGGGTTGAAACTTATGTTGTTCCGGGGATATCGTCGGCTATTGCTGTGCCCGCATATCAGGGTATTCCGTTAACAAAACGAGGTGTTTCAGAAAGTTTTTGGGTCATTACAGGTACAACCAAGGCGCATAAATTATCAAATGATGTGGCCTTGGCCGCAAAATCAACAGCAACGGTTGTTATTTTGATGGGCATGAGCAAACTCAATGACATTGTAAACGTCTTTTCAGCAGAAAACAAGCAGGATACGGCCATAGCAATCATTCAAAACGGCACGACTGAAAATGAAAAATTTGGCGTCGGCACTATTCGTACTATTGAATCTGTTGTGGCGGAAAAACAACTGTCTTCGCCGGCCATAATTGTTATTGGCGATGTGGTGAAAGAGCGCGTCGTTTTAAATTCTATTTATAAAGAATTTGCAACAGCTTAGGGCATGGAAAGAAATAATTTATATCCCATTTTTTTAAAAGCGAAAAACCTTAACGTGCTCATTGTTGGCGGCGGTGGTGTAGCTGAAGAAAAATTGAGGTTCCTTTTAAAATCCAGTCCAGATGCTTGTGTAACAATGGTATCACCAATGTTTAGAGAAGAAACTTTATCTTTGTCTAATAAAGGAGATGTTACGCTTATAAAAGACACGTATAATAAGCGTTATCTAAAAGGAAAGCATATTGTTGTTGCAACGACTAACGTAACTAAAGTTAACGTAAAAGTTTACAAACAGTGTAGAAAAAGAAGTATTTTAGTAAATGTTGCCGATAACCCTCCGTATTGCGATTTTTATATGGGCGGCATCGTAACAAAAGGCCATGTAAAAGTGGCGATTTCAACAAACGGAAAATCGCCAACAACAGCTAAACGACTACGTCAATTTTTTGAGGATGTCCTCCCAGAAAATGTAGACGATTTAGTTAAAAATTTAAATGAATACAGAAAAACAATAAAAGGGGATTTCGAGCAAAAAGTAGAAACGCTAAACGAATTCACCAAAGGATTAATTGCAAAAAAAGAAGTATAAAATGATTAAAACAGATATACTCATTATTGGCGCTGGACCAACAGGGTTGTTCACGGTTTTTGAAGCTGGATTATTAAAACTTAAATGCCATTTAATAGATGCATTGCCGCAACCTGGTGGACAGTGCTCAGAGATATACCCCAAAAAACCCATTTACGATATTCCTGGTTTCCCAGAAATATTGGCGGGCGACTTAACTAAAAACCTATTGGAACAAGGTAAGCAATTCGAACCTGGTTTTACCTTGGGTGAGCGTGCAGAAACCATCGAAAAACAAGACGATGGTACGTTTATTGTAACCACAAATAAAGGCACAAAACACCAAGCACCGGTGGTGGCTATTGCTGGCGGATTGGGTTCTTTCGAACCACGTAAACCAGCCATAGAAGGCATAACCGATTACGAAGATAAAGGCGTAGAATATTTTATTAAAGATCCTGAAGTTTACAGAAACAAAAAAGTGGTTATTTCCGGTGGTGGCGACTCTGCTTTGGATTGGAGTATATTTTTAGCCGATGTAGCTTCGGAAGTTACTTTGATCCACAGAAGAAACGAGTTTAGAGGCGCATTGGATTCTGTTGAAAAAGTAGGCGAATTGAAGCTTTTAGGAAAAATCAATTTAATCACACCTGCCGAAGTAACGGGAATTCATGGCGATGGTAAAGTTGAAAGTGTAACCGTTGTAAAAGACGGTGAGGCGCAAATCTTAGAAACCGATCATTTTATTCCGTTATTCGGATTGTCTCCAAAATTAGGACCCATTGCAAATTGGGGCTTGGAAATAGAAAAAAACGCCATTAAAGTAGATAACTCCTTAAATTACCAAACAAACATTCCGGGAATATTTGCCATTGGTGATGTGAATACCTATCCTGAGAAATTAAAACTTATCCTATGCGGTTTTCACGAGGCGACTTTAATGTGTCAAGCGGCATATAGAATTATCAATCCGGGTAAAAAATATGTTTTAAAATACACTACGGTAAGTGGTATTAACGGTTTCGACGGAACGCGCAAAGAAGCTCCAAAGGCTGTTGTTAGAGCCATTGAAGCTTAATATAATATTATGAGTTTATTTGGTAAACCATTCAAATGTTTTAATCTCAAATTAAAGGATACTGTAGAAAACTTTACAAAGCAATTGTTTTATGCGCTTTTTGATGAAGAAGACCCTACAGTATGGAAGCAATTAAAGATTGATTTTCTTGAGATAGCAAACCAGGTCTGTGCCGAAGATAGGGCAGCTACTTGGGACACCTTTTGTAACGCATTGCCCGATGTTAGGCGCAAACTGGACCTCGATGCCTTGGCGATTGAAAAAAACGACCCAGCATCAAAAAGTTTAGAAGAAGTTTATCTCGCATATCCGGGGTTTCATGCCATTGCTATTTATAGAATAAGCCATGAATTATACAAAATAAAAATGCCCATAATCCCTAGGATGATGAGTGAATATGTGCACGGTGTCACCGGCATCGATATTCATCCGGGGGCAACCATTGGTGAGTCGTTTTTTGTAGATCACGGCACGGGAATAGTTATCGGCGAAACATCGGTTATCGAAAAAAACGTAAAAATCTATCAAGGGGTTACGCTTGGTGGTTTGCAGGTAAATAAAAGTCTGGCATCCACAAAACGGCATCCAACCATAAAGGAAAATGTTACCATTTATGCCAATGCCACCATTTTAGGCGGCGATATTGTAATTGGTGCAAATAGTACCATTGGTGCCAATGTTTGGATTACGGAATCTATTCCGGAAAACTCATTGGTAACCTACAAAACCGAAATTAAAATAAGACCCAAAAAAAATGGCATTCGCTAAATCTATATTAAATCAAATCGGACATACGCCTATAATCGAAGCGAGTCATATTGTTTCAAATAAAAACGTAAAACTGTTTTTAAAATTAGAAGGCGATAACCCTGGCGGAAGTGTAAAAGACCGTGCTGCTTTTAATATGATTAACGAAGCGATTAAAAGAGGCGACGTAAAAAAAGGAGGCACTTTGGTTGAAGCCACTAGCGGAAATACAGGTATTGCCTTGGCTTTTATTGCACCGCTTCTTGAATTGAATATGGTTTTGGTCATGCCTGAAAACTCTACCGAAGAACGTGTAAAAACCATGCGTGCTTATGGTGCGGAAGTTGTTTTAACACCTGCAGATATTGGGATAGAAGGCTCACGCGATATCGCTTTTCAGCTTAGGGACGACAAAGGCTATGTGTTGTTAAATCAGTTTGAAAATGACGATAACTGGAAAGCACATTACAAAACTACAGGTCCGGAAATTTGGAAAGATACCCAACAGAATGTTACACATTTCGTGTCGGCCATGGGCACTACAGGAACCATTACCGGGGTTTCAAAATATTTGAAAGAAAAAAATAAAAACATTGCCATTGTTGGCGCTCAACCGGCAGATGGGTCTAGTATTCCGGGGATTAGAAAATGGTCGCCCGAATATGTGCCTAAATTTTTCGATAGAAATAGAGTCGACCAAGTTATTGAAGTTACCGAACAGGAAGCCAAAGCAATGACACAACGTTTAGCCAAAGAAGAAGGCGTGTTTGCGGGCATGAGCAGCGGAGGTGCGGTACATTGTGCTTTAAAATTGGCAGAAACTTTAAAGGAAGGCGTTATAGTAGCCATTATCTGCGATAGAGGCGATAGGTATTTGTCTTCAACGCTGTTTGAGTGATAAGTTTCCTGCAAGGTTTCCAAAACCTTGTATGTATAAAAAATAAAAAACACCTACAAGGTTGAAAAAAGACCAAGCAGTATAAGGAAAACAAAAATATAGTTAGTACTTTTGTTGTTTAAATTCCGCGTAAGCGAAAAAACAGTTCATAAACGTAGTAATTGTTATCAAGAAAGGTAGAGGGATTAGACCCGTTGAAGCCTTGGCAACCTCCCGAACTTTCGGGGAAGGTGCTACATTCTACCAATATTTTTAATATTTGGAAAGATAACGAAAAGTGTTTCACTTACTTTTCTTGATGACATACAGATATAAATAATATCAAAATGTCGAATATCCATAAAGCTTTAAAAGAGCGCATTTTAGTTTTAGATGGTGCCATGGGTACCATGCTGCAAGCTTATAAATTTACTGAAGATGATTTTAGGGGCGAACGCTTTAAAGATTATCCAACACCGCTGCAAGGTAACAACGATTTGCTGTCCATTACCCAGCCAGAAGCCATAAAAACCATCCACGGAAAGTATTTTGAAGCCGGAGCAGACATTGTAGAAACCAATACTTTCTCTAGTACGACCATTGCTATGGCCGACTATCAAATGGAAAATTTGGTTTACGAGTTGAATTATCAATCGGCAAAAATAGCAAAAGAAGTTGCCGATAAATTTACTGCCAAAGAACCTCATAAACCACGTTTTGTTGCGGGTTCAATAGGGCCAACAAACCGTACGGCAAGCATGTCGCCCGATGTAAATGACCCGGGTTATAGAGCCGTAACTTTTGATGAATTACGAATCGCATATAAACAACAAGTTGAAGCTTTAGTTGATGGCGGTGTAGATTTATTATTGGTCGAAACCGTATTTGATACTTTAAACGCCAAAGCCGCATTATTTGCGATTGAAGAAGCTAAAGAAGAACGCCAAAAGGATATTCCAATTATGCTTAGCGGCACCATTACCGATGCTTCGGGCAGAACATTGTCTGGACAAACCGCCGAAGCTTTTTTAATTTCCGTGTCGCATATTCCATTGTTTTCCATAGGATTTAATTGTGCTTTAGGAGCCAATTTAATGCAACCGCATTTAGAGGCGATTGCCAATAAAACCGATTTTGCCATTTCTGCGCACCCCAATGCGGGTTTACCCAATGCATTTGGAGAGTACGATGAGTCGCCAGAGGAAATGGGCGAGCAAATTGAGGAGTATTTAAAAAAGAATTTAATCAATATCATTGGTGGTTGTTGCGGCACATCGCCAGAGCATATTCGCGTTATTGCAAATATTGCGGCAAAATATAAACCACGTCGTCATGCTGAACTTGTTTCAGCATCACTTTAAAATGGATGAATGAGGATGAAAGTGAAACAAACTAAATACATGAAACTGTCAGGATTAGAGCCGTTAATCTTGAACGAAAACAGTAATTTTATAAACGTAGGCGAACGTACTAATGTAGCGGGTTCTCGAAAATTTCTTCGGTTAATTAAAGAAGAAAAATTTGACGAAGCGTTGGATATTGCACGTCATCAAGTGGATGGCGGTGCTCAAATTATCGACATTAATTTTGACGATGGCTTAATTGACGGCAAAGAGGCGATGGTTCGTTTTTTGAATCTTATAGCTGCCGAACCCGATATTTGCAAAGTGCCCATTATGATTGATAGCTCAAAATGGGACATTATCGAAGCCGGACTTCAAGTGGTTCAAGGGAAATGTGTGGTGAATTCCATTTCTTTAAAAGAAGGCGAAGACAACTTTGTCTGGGAAGCGAAGCAAATTAAACGCTACGGTGCTGCCGTTATCGTTATGGCTTTTGATGAGGTTGGGCAAGCCGATAATTACCAACGACGTATTGAAATAGCCAAACGTTCGTACGATGTTTTGGTGAACAAAGTAGGTTTTCCGTCTGAAGATATTATTTTCGATTTAAACATCTTTCCCGTAGCAACGGGTATGGAAGAACACCGCAGAAACGCCCTCGATTTTATTGAGGCCACACGTTGGGTTCGCGAGAATTTACCCAATGTAAGCGTTAGTGGAGGCGTAAGTAATGTGTCGTTTTCGTTTAGGGGAAATAATGGCGTTCGCGAGGCGATGCACTCGGTATTTTTATACCACGCCATTCAAGCGGGTATGAATATGGGTATTGTAAACCCTGCGATGCTTGAGGTTTACGACGATATTCCTAAGGATTTGTTGGAGCATGTGGAAGATGTTATTCTCGACAGGCGTGATGATGCTACCGAGCGCTTATTGGAATTTGCCGAAACCGTTAAAGGGTCAAAAGCTGGAAAAACAGTGGATTTGTCATGGCGTGAAAATCCGTTACAAGATAGGATTACACACGCTTTGGTTAAAGGTATTGACGCCTTTATAATTGAAGATATTGAACAAGCCAGACAGGAAGCCGAAAAACCTATTGATGTTATTGAAGGGCATTTAATGATAGGGATGAATGTGGTTGGCGATTTATTCGGCGCAGGCAAAATGTTTTTACCGCAGGTGGTAAAATCGGCCCGTGTGATGAAAAAAGCCGTGGCTTATTTAAATCCATTTATTGAAGCCGAAAAAACCGATAAGCAAGAGCCCGTAGGTAAAATATTAATGGCAACCGTAAAAGGCGATGTGCACGATATTGGTAAAAATATCGTAAGTGTGGTATTGGCGTGCAACAACTACGAAATTGTAGATTTGGGCGTTATGGTGCCACCGGAAAAAATTATTGAAATGGCCATTAGCGAACGTGTCGATGCCATTGGATTATCGGGGTTAATTACGCCATCGCTTGACGAAATGGTGTATTTGGCCAAAGAAATGCAACGTCAGGAATTCGAGTTGCCTTTGCTTATTGGTGGCGCAACAACCTCAAAAGCGCACACTGCGGTAAAAATTGATACACAGTACAAAAATGCCGTGGTTCATGTAAACGATGCGTCGCGTGCGGTAACCGTTGTTGGCGATTTATTGAATAAAAAATCAGCACACGAATACACCGCAAAATTGAAAGCGGATTACGATGATTTCCGAACCAAGTTTTTAAAACGAGGTAAACAGAAATCGCATATTTCAATTAACGAAGCACGACAAAGAAAATATAAAATTGATTGGGAAACTTCTGAAATTGTGAAACCCAATGAAATGGGTGTTCAGGTTCTAAAACAACTAAGTTTAAAGGAATTGTTGCCATTTTTGGACTGGAGTCCGTTTTTTAGAAGCTGGGATTTACACGGGAAATTCCCCGATATTTTACAAGATGAGGTTGTGGGCGAACAAGCCACCATAATGTACAACGAAGCACAGGAAATGATTAAAGAGATTATTGCAAAACAACTTTTGAAACCCAAAGCGGTTTTTGGATTGTTTGAAGCAAACTCGATACATGACGACGATATTTCGGTTAAGAAAAAAGGTGAGGAAATCGCCGTTTTTAGAACCTTGCGCCAGCAATTAAAAAAGCGCGAGGGAATTCCTAATCATGCTCTTGCAGATTTTATTGCGCCAACAGAAACTGGTAAAACCGATTATATGGGCGCCTTTTGCGTGGGTATTTTTGGCGCACAAGAATTGGCCGATAGTTACAGGGCCAAAGAAGATGATTACAACGCCATTATGGCGCAAGCGATTGCCGACAGGTTTGCAGAAGCTTTTGCAGAATATTTGCACAAGCAAGTACGAACCAAACACTGGGGCTATGCGGCTGATGAGGATTTGAGCAACGACGATTTAATTAAAGAAAGTTATAAAGGTATTCGTCCGGCACCGGGTTATCCGGCGTGCCCAGACCATTTGGAAAAAGAAACTATTTGGGAATTGCTTGATGTTGAAAAACTAATTGGAGTACAGTTAACCGAAAGTTTAGCCATGTGGCCCGCAGCAGCGGTTTCGGGGTATTATTTTGGGAATTCGGAAGCTAAATATTTTGGTTTGGGTAAAATTACCGATAGCCAATTAACCGATTATGCAACAAGAAAAGGCATAGCCAAAGAAAAAGCCAGAAAATGGTTGCACGCTAATTTGGCGGAATAAAAAAGCCCCACCTAACCTCCCCGAAGGGGAGGGACACATGAGGTGAAAAAGAGATTAAGAATTTATAAAACGAATTAAAAATTAAAACACGACCATTAAAAAGCCCCTCTTTTGGAGGTGTTAGGGGTGGGTATAGCGCACGAGTGGCGCGTTAGGGATTGCAGTGGAAAGCCCACAGCGAGGTGCGAGCGAGGACTTGCAGCGTAAAGCCCGACCCTTGTGGTAACGCCAAAAAAAAAAGACAAGAAATCATTCGTGAATTCGTGGCTAAATAAAATTAGAATAAATATTGATGAGATTTTCGCCTTTGCGGAAATAACAAATAAGAACAAATGAAGGTAACAGAACACATAAAAAAAGCAAACGGGAAAACTTTGTTTTCTTTTGAAATTATACCACCAAAAAAGGGAAAAAACATTAAAGAATTGTACAATAACATTGATCCTTTAATGGAGTTTAATCCGCCATTTATTGATGTTACCACCTCGCGCGAAGAGTTTGTGTACATTGAAAAAGAAGGTTTGTTTGATAGAAAAATTACCAGAATGCGCCCCGGAACCTTGGGGATTTGTGCAGCGATAAAGCATAAGTATAATGTGGATACGGTACCGCATGTGTTGTGTGGCGGTTTTACCAAAGAAGAAACCGAGTATTTGTTGGTTGATTGCCATTATTTGGGCATTAATAACGTGATGGCGTTGCGTGGCGATGCCATGAAAGGCGAGCAGTATTTTAAAGCTACAAAAGGTGGGCATACGTATGCGACGCAATTGGTAAATCAAATTAAGGATTTAAACTCCGGAAAGTATTTGCATGGTGTTTTGGATGTTGATGATAAAGCCGATTTTTGTATTGGTGTGGCGGGGTATCCAGAGAAACATTTGGAAGCCCCATCAATGAAAAGCGATTTAAAACGCTTAAAGGAAAAGGTAGATGCCGGTGCGGATTATGTGGTAACACAAATGTTTTTTGATAACCAAAAGTACTTTGAGTTTGTTGATGCCGCTAAAAAAGCAGGGATTAACGTGCCCATTATTCCGGGAATTAAACCCATTGCCGTAAATAGGCATTTGCAATTGTTGCCACAGGTTTTTAAAATAGACTTGCCCGAAACCTTAATTCATGAGGTTGAAAAGTGCAAAGACAATAAACAAGTGCGTCAAGTTGGCGTGGAATGGTGCATACAACAATCCAAAGAGTTGTTGGACGCCGGTGTTCCTGTGCTGCACTACTACTCCATGGGAAAAAGCGATAATATAAAAGCCATTGCATCGGCATTGTTTTAATAATTAAACTATTTTTGTCGCACAAAACCTATTTATGCGCCAACTAATTTTATGTGTTTTCTGTTTAGCTTTTGGCTTTTCTTTTTCGCAAGATAAAACGCATACATCGTACATAGATTTAAGTTATTTTAAAGGCAATATTGCCTTGCATAACAACGATATCCTTCACTTGATTAAAGGGCATCCCGAAGGTTATATTTTAAGTTGGAACAAAAAAACGTACGGTTTTAACGAATGGGAACAGCGTTACAATTACCCCGATTATGGCGTATCCTTTGCTTATCAGAATTTAAAGAATGATATTTTGGGTGATGTCTCATCGTTGTACGCCCATTATAATTTTTATTTTTTAAAGCGGCATATCATGTTGCGCATTGGTCAAGGTATCGCTTTCACAACCAATCCGTACCATAAAGAAGAAAACTTTAGGAATATTGCTTTTGGCTCAAAACTCATGAGCAGTACCTATGTGATGTTTAATTATAAAAAAGAACGCATTATAAATAGGTTTGGGTTGCAAGCGGGAGTAGCGCTTATTCACTATTCCAACGCTAATGTAAAAGCGCCCAATACCAGTATTAATTCCTTGACCTTTAATTTGGGTGTTACTTATAATTTAGAGGAAGAAACGCTCGAGTATCAGAATACATTAGATGAAAATGATAACAAATTCAGCCAACCCATAAAGTATAATATTGCCTTTAGAAGTGGTATTAATGAAAGCGATGTGGTTGGAAGTGGGCAGTTTCCGTTTTATATTTTTTCTGGTTATGCCGATAAAAGGCTGAACCGAAAAAGCGCCATTCAATTGGGAACCGATGTGTTTTTCTCTAACTTTTTAAAAGAACTTATCCATTTTAAAAGCGTGTCGTTTCCAGAGGAAAATGTTGCAGGCGACGAAGATTATAAACGCGTTGGCGTTTTTGCAGGGCACGAGCTGTTTATCAATAAAACCTCATTAATAACCCAATTGGGATATTACGTATATTACCCCTTTGATTTTGAAGGGAAAACTTATTTTAGGGTTGGTTTAAAACGTTATATAAATGATAAATGGTTTGGGGCTTTAACCTTAAAATCGCACGGAGCCAAAGCCGAAGCGGTGGAGTTTGGAGTTGGGGTTAGGTTGTGATTTTTTGTCAATCACTACTCAGAACGCGCTTTAATAAAAACTTACTTCTCTATAATTAAAATAATTGGTCTTAGCAAAAATACGTAGAACTAAGTATTTTTTAAATGAAAGATAAGTTTTATGTTTGTGTAGGAGGTTTTGCAAATATTTATAGTGTGAGCAACGCAACCTTTACGTAATTTTCACATCTATTGGGTATAAACCTTAAAGTACTAAATAATGAAAAACACTTGTCTTTTAATATTTGCACTCGCACTATTAATACTTGGCTGTGGGAAAGAGGGTTTACCTATCGACCCTAAAAAGGACATTTTGGGAAAATGGGAATTAATACAGCAAGGAACATCTTTAGAAAACCTTTTTGATGTAGATCCCAATGGATATACTGAGTTTATAGACGAAACTTCTTATAGGTTTTATAACTATCAAACCGAGGAATTTGATGATGGCGATTACACTTTAAACGATTCCTCACTAACATTTTTTTATTATGCTGTAGAGAATGGTCAGGTAGTAGACACCATACCTGTGAAATATTTTTACACATTTAAAGATCATAAAACCTTGGTCTTAGATATAGATGCTTCTGCAATATTTAGGACTTTTATTTATAAAAAAATAGACTAGACTTTTTCGAAATAGAATTAGCAAATATTTTATTATTAATCATATAAACTAGAAATCATGAAAAAAACAATTACCCTAGCAATGCTATTAGTTATATGCTTTATCGGTTTTGCGCAAAGCCAAGATAAAGTCGGCATAATCAAAAAGAACCAAAAAGGTATTATTACCTCTGTTAAGTTTTCTGCTGCAATGGAAAAAGACAAAATTCCATCTACAGCAGATGCGTTTTTTCAAACTTATTTAGATGTTAACTCTAATGACCAATTTGAAAAAGCTTTCCATAAATCCAAAAGAAAAGAATTTGTACACGACCATTTCGACCAATACTACAAAGGGATTAAAGTAGATGGTGCCGGCTATAACTTGCATTATAAAAATGGACAGATGTATTTTGCTAATGGTAATTTTGTTAAGGTAGGCAATGTAAACTCTTCCTAATGGGTATAACCTTAAAAATGTTAAGACTATGAAGAACACAATACCATTAATTTTTATCCTTTCATTGCTCATTGTTTGCTGTGGGAAAGAGGACTTACCTATCGACCCTAAAAAGGATATTTTAGGTAAATGGGAATTAATCCAACAGAGAACATCTTTAGAAAATATTCTTGATGTAGAGCCTATTGGATATACAGAGTTTTTAGGCGAAAACTCATATACGTTTTATAATGTTTAACTTAACTTTAGAAAATATGAAAACTACATTTTTGATAAAATTCTTTCTTATCCTCTTAATTTCAATGTCCTCTTGTGATGATGATAATAATATTGACCAAAATCTGTATTATTATGACCAAACTGGGTGTTCTGACCCATGGAATACAGGAAAAAATGATAGCAATACAAAAACCGCAACAGCGTTGAAGCAGTATTTTGAAAATTTAAATGTCGATATTTTGGGAATCAATTTCGAAAATATATCACAAGAAGGCGAAAACTCATGTGATGCCTGTGCTTGTACGACAGGAGTACGTATATTAATTAATATACTCGAAAGCGATAACCAAAAGGTAATAGATGTTGGATTTAAAAAAGTTGAATAAAATATCATAATCAACTTAATATCTATAAAAATGAAAAAAACAGTACTTTTTTTAATAGGATTTTTATGGCTTAATGTGTGTAATGCTCAAGTCGTAAGTAATTTTTATCCTGATGGAAACGCTTCGGATCAAATAGGATTTTCGAGTAAAATAACTAAATCTGCTAAAATCTTAACTCTTCCAACTTTTGATTTTGAAAAAATGAAAGATGAAGATCAAAAAGAATTAGATGAATTAGAACCTTATCGTTTTGGAAAAGACTTTGAGGCAAATATAAGTTTAGCCAATGGGGAGTGGAAAGAGATTTCAAATGGAAGAATTTGGAGCATGTCTTTTCGTTCCAAAAATGCTTATTCTTTGAATTTGATATAAAATTATATAACAATTTTTAATAATTAAAATCATGAAAAATATTAAAATACCAAAATTAATGCCTTTTATTATTTACCTATTTCTAGTGGGGTGCTCTAATAGCGATTCTCAAGTCAATGTTGATATTACACAATTTAACTGGAAATTGATATCAATCGAATTGGAAAATGAAACAATAACTGTATCTGAAGAGAGCTATGTTAAAGATTCGTCTTATATGCTAAAGTTTTTGGATAACTCAGCTTTTTCTTTGGATACGAGTATAAACGCAGCCATGGGTAAATATACAATCAACGGCAATTTATTGAAACTGACGGATTACCAGGAATTATCTGATGCTGGAACAAACGACCCTGAACAACTAAGAATCAATGAGCTTCTTATACAACGGCTTGTAAAAACATCGGAATTCAATACCGATGAAGATAATTTAATCCTAATTAGCATGAACGATGCGTTTATTTTTAAAAAAAATTAACCTTTAAACACCAATCAAATGAAAACCAATCTAATTTCTACCTTAATTTTTGCTCTTTTTTTTACTACTTGTGTTTTTTCTCAAAAGAAAAAAGAAGGAAATCCCTTTAGCATGATAGTTAAAACAACTAAAAAGGAAATCCCCGTAATTACTATGCCATCTATCACTCAGTCGGAAATAGATTATATTAAAACAAAAAACGAATTAGATGGCGAAAAATTTCAGTTTGCCTATGGTTTTGATGTCAAAATAAATGTCAAAGAGAAATCAGTAGTTGATACATTGAAAAATGGATTATTATACCGTTTAAGTATACTATCAAAGGGAGCTAAATCTCTAAATATAATTTTTGGAAAGTACAACTTACCGCAAGGAGCTAAACTTTATTTATATGGAAATAACCATAGAACAATAAAAGGGGGATTTACAAATGAAAACAATAAATCCAATAAGAAGTTAGCAGTTGAGCCTGTTTTTGGAGAGCAAATCACTTTGAGCCATTCAATATTCAAAACACAAATAACCTTATTATAAGCAAGGTGTCTCACGATATATATGGTATTGAAGATGGCGATTTTGGAAATTCAGGGAATTGTCAAGTCGATATAAATTGTCCTGAAGGAAGTGCATGGCAAGATATCAAACGTTCTGTTGTCAAAATTATTATTAACGGTACAGGTTTGTGTTCTGGTGCTTTAATAAATAATACCGCTGAAGACGAAACACCATACATACTAACTGCTGCTCATTGTATTTGTGAGCAGAATGATGCTGAAAATTCGGTTTACATTTTCAACTACGAAAGTCCAACTTGTAATGGAGTTGATGGAAGTGTTTCCCAGTCTATATCAGGGGCTGATGTTCGTTCTACAAGTACGCCTTCAGATTTTAGCCTACTTGAATTATCTACTGGGATTCCTAATTCTTATGATGTATATTATGCCGGTTGGGATAGGAGAAACGTAATTTCTAATTCTGGTGTTGGTATTCACCATCCAATGGGTGATGTAAAGAAAATATCAACTTATAATGTAGCTACAACCGATTCAAATTGCATGGGCTTTAATAGAGATAACGGTTGTGGCAATTTTTTTGTTCCAAACGAGAATTTTTGGAGAGTAAATTGGGTTTCTACCGCCAATGGGCATTCTGTTACGGAAAGTGGTTCTTCGGGTTCTCCTTTATTTAATGACCATTCTAGGATAATTGGTCAACTCTGGGGTGCTGGTTTTTGTAATAATACAAATTGTACAAATCCGGGTGCAGATACAGGAAATTATGGTAAAATATTTTCTTCATGGGATGGAGCTAATGCCCAGAGCAGATTAAGAGATTGGTTAGATCCAGGAAATACAGGAAACACCGTTTTGGATGGTATGTTTCAGCAAACCATCGATGGTTCTTTAATTGTGTGTTCAAATACATCATACACGTTACAAAATGGGGGTGCTACATCGTGGCAAGTGTCATCAAATTTACTGATTGTTAGCAGTAATGCAACTTCAATCACAGTTAAACCAAAATACAGTTCTGGAAGTACAGGTTGGATAAGGGCAAACTTTGGTCCTGGGATTTCAATAACTAAGAATGTGCAAGTAAACAACCCAACATTAACCAATAACGATGTTTTTGTCCGCGATGGTTACTACAACAATTTAAGCGGTAGTGGTACTTATTCCGATCCATATTTAATTTGCAATGGAGGAGAAGAGCACGTTATCAATATGGATTCAAACAACGTAAATAGCATAAATTATACCACGATACCAAGTGGTTGGACATCGTATTCTTATGGTGTTTACGAAATTGCCTTTACGCCCAATAACATGAATTACGGTAACACTTACGCCATAGATGTAGATTATGTTGGAGCTTGTGGCAACAGCGTACATACTATGTATTTTAAGAAAGACGATTATTGCTTTGGTGGGTATTTTAAAGTAGTTCCAAACCCAATAACATCTACAGAGCTTAATATTGTAAAGAAAAATAATAACGAAACAAAAGCTTTTAATGCCAACAACGAAGTTGAGTTTTTGTTGCTTAACGATATGGGCGTACAATTAAAATCAAAAAAAGACCTAACCAATAAAAAGAATTATACTTTAAACATTCCCAACTTAAAAAATGGCATGTATTATTTAAAGGTAATAACAGAAAAACATACCGAAGTGCACAGAATACTTGTGGACCGTTAAAAGTTACTGTCCATAGCTAATGTGGTCAAAAATTATTAATTGAAAAAGCGAGCTACTTAACAAAAGGTAGCTCGCTTTTTTATTTGCAAAAGTTATTATTAAAGATCCAATGCTTTTTTAACATCGCTATCCATTAATAATTCTATTGGGTTTTCTAAAGCTTCTTTTACGCCACTAAAAACCCTACAGATTCTTTATCCATCTATAATTTTGTGGTTGTACGATAGCGCCACAGCTACTCCCCGTATAAGCTTGTACTCGCACCCTGTTGGGTGTCGTAAACGTTTATGTTTTCTCTAAAATAAACGTACCTCACACTTATTTAAGCGTATTCAAAAACACAAAAAATCTTACAAAAACTGACTTATATCATATTACACAAGTTTTAAATAGGCTAGTTTTGCTTAAAATTATTTCTTACAAAAATTGAAGCAACCTTTTAGGTGTTTTTGCATCTAATGGGTATAACCTTAAATATAAAACTATGAAGTCTTTGATTGTTTTTTTTGTAGGAATAACATTGATGTGTTGTTCCAATAGTGATGAATCTATCAATCCAACCTGCTATAAAGATGAAAACAGAAAGGTGATAGCTACATTTGAAAATGCTAAAGGGAAAATTATTGGCCCTAACAGTCAAACTTGTTCTAAACTTTTTACTTTGGAAGATAAATCTGGAAAATACACATTAACATTTAGCCCTTGTAATCTTACAGAAGAATTTAAGGAAGATGGATTAGATGTTGTTTTTAGTGGTTATTTATTTGAAACATTTGAAGTTGAGAATATTTGCGCACCCCCTTTTGAACTCACTAAAATAAAAGTTGAGTAGAAAAATAAATTATTCAAAATTAAAATAAAACACAGCGATAATTATGAAAAGACAATTATTATTCATTCTTCTATTTGGAATTAATTTTTTCTTGTTGCAAGCACAACATAAATTGAAAGGCTCTGACATTGATATGAACATTGGTCAATTAAAAGGTTTAGATAATCTGTTTAGTGAATTTGAGGTGTTTAAAATTGATTTGGTAAAACTAAATACCATTGTTTCTAATGGGAATGAAACTCAATTAGATTGGCAGATAGGTAATAAACATCAATATTCACTATCTCTTTACAATAAAGATATTAGGTCTTTAAGTTATCGAGAAAGTTTATCTGTTTCAGATACTAATATAGAATTTAAGCCTGTCGGAAAATCAAAAACCTATAGAGGGCAAACTGGTGATGGTGGTTTTGTAAGATTAACAATCACACATGATTTTATTTATGGTATTATCGAGACAAAAAATGGGTTAATGGTTATCGATCAGTTAAAATATGTGCTAAATAACAAGAACATTCCATCAAATCAACTTATAATTTATAGCTATAAGGATGTTAAGCAAACAGATGGATTTTGTGATACTGTTGATAAGGTTTTTGAAAAAACAGGAAATAAGACTGAAACAGAAATAATCCAAAGAGCAACAACTAACTGTATGATATTAGAAGTAGCAACAGATGCGGATTTTGAGTATTTTCAAGAATATGGAGGTGATTCTAATGATAGAATTTTAGCTGAATTTAATAATATTGAAGGTATTTATGCGACTACATTTGATTTGGAAATAGTTATAGTACATCAAAATGTATGGACAACAATCAATGATCCTTATGTGTCTACCTCAGGTTCAACTATTAATAGTGAGATAGGTAATACATGGCAAACTACATTTGGAAACGTAAAAAGAGATTTGACACATATGTTTACTGGTAAAGACTTAGGGGGTTTATTAGGCAGAACTTCAGGCATCGGTAATGTCTGTGTTGATGCTAATGCAAATAGTTTTACTGTGGATGTTGACGAAAGTAATTCTTATACGGTAGCTCACGAAATTGGACATAACTTAGGGGCCGTTCATCCAAACGGAGACCCCAACTCTTTCTGCGGAGGTACAGATCTTCAACGTACTGTGATGTGTCAGGGAGGAAATATTGCTAATATTGTATTTTCTGCTTTTTCTCAAAATCAAATTAACAACTTTATTTCTGAAAACTCAGCATGCCTATTTGAGTTTGATTATATTTCATCAATACTTGGTAATAATAATATTTGCGTTAATAATTCGGATGCTTATACTTTGAACGTGCCTAATGAGGCAAATATAACTTGGTCGTTGAGTAATTCTAATGCTAGAATTGTTTCTGGTCAAGGTACTACTACCATAACTATTGAAGGCTTGAACTTTGGAAGTGTAAACTTAACTGCGTCAGTTGATTTTGTTTGTCAAGATCCTACTTTGGTAATTCAAGAATTATGGATTGGAGAGCCAATTATTTCTTCAAACGATGTTTTTGTACGTGATAGCTATTACAACAATTTAAGCGGTAGTGGTACTTATTCCGACCCTTATATAGTTTGTAATGGCGAAGAATATGTAATCAATATGGATTCAAACAACGTTAACAGTATAAATTATACCACGATACCAAGTGGTTGGACATCGTATTCTTATGGTGTTTACGAAATTGCCTTTACGCCCAATAACATGAATTACGGTAACACTTACGCCATAGATGTAGATTATGTTGGAGCTTGTGGCAACAGCGTACATACTATGTATTTTAAGAAAGACGATTATTGCTTTGGTGGGTATTTTAAAGTAGTTCCAAACCCAATAACATCTACAGAGCTTAATATTGTAAAGAAAAATAATAACGAAACAAAAGCTTTTAATGCCAACAACGAAGTTGAGTTTTTGTTGCTTAACGATATGGGCGTACAATTAAAATCAAAAAAAGACCTAACCAATAAAAAGAATTATACTTTAAACATTCCCAACTTAAAAAATGGCATGTATTATTTAAAGGTAATAACAGAAAAACATACCGAAGTACACAGAATACTTGTAGACCGCTAAAAGTAAGTGGTTATCAGTAAAACGAAAAAAGCCCTATAATTTCTTTTTAAAAAATTATGGGGTTTTTGTTTGGGTTTTTTAATATAAACTGAAAGCTTAATAATAGTTGTTCGCAATACCTATATTTGCCAAAATTAAAAAGATAAAAATGGATTCCTTCCCGATGGTTATCGAGACTCATGGGTATGACAAAAAAAATGAAACAAATTATTTACATATTCGCATTAATTTTAATTTTTTCCTGCGACAGCGAAAACGCAAACGACTGTTTCCAGAAAACAGGTGCTATTGTTAAAAAAGAAATAGTTGTTGATACTTTTGAAAAAATATTGGTAAACCGCGATATTGAACTAATCATTAAAGACGGCGCAACCCAAAAGGTAAGTATTGAAACCGGCGAAAATTTAATGAACGATGTTACCGCCACTGTAGTTGACGGCAGACTAACACTTACCGATAATAATAGTTGTAATTATGTACGCGATTATGGCATAACCAAAGTGTATATAACATCGCCAAGCATTACCGAAATACGCAGTTCCACGCAATACGATGTGCGATCGGATGGTGTTTTAAGCTACCCGAGTTTAACCGTTTTATCCGAAGATTACGGTGCGCCCGATACTTTTACCAACGGCAATTTCAGGCTTCAAATAGATAATAATGCTTTTACGTTGGTGTATAACAATCTATCGAATTGTTTTGTTTCCGGAAAAACCAACAGCCTAAACATTACGTTTGCCGCAGGCACCTCGCGTTTTGAAGGTCGCGAGTTAATGGCTCAAAATGTTACTATTTGGAATAGAAGTTCTAACGATATGATTGTAAATCCGCAACAATCCATTACCGGCAAAATATCGGGAACGGGCAATGTTATTGCCGTGAACAAACCAGCAACCGTTGCCGTGGAAGAGCAATACAAAGGCCGTTTAATTTTTGAGTAAATTTTAGTGGTTTGTCATTTTCGACAGAATATTCCCGATAGCTATCGGTAGAATGACGAGAAATCTTTTAGCCATGAGATTCCTCTTCATTTATTTCTCCAAATACTTTCAAACAAAATTATATTTTGATTTCAGTAGCCTTCTACAAGAATGACAAATAGTTTTTCAGTATTAGCCTGAATTAGTTTATTAACTTTATGGCTTTAATTTGAAATGGTTTCAAACAAACTCACCGACTGTTTCGCTATTTCCAATTCTTCGTTTGTTGGGATGACCAATATTTTAACCTTAGATGTTTCGGTGTTAACGGCTTTTAAGCTTTTGGGTCTGCAATTGTTCTTTTCCGCATCTAATTCAATGCCTAAAAAATCTAAATCTTTGCAAATTTCTTGCCTCATAAATTGCGAGTTTTCGCCAATGCCTGCAGTAAACACAATAGCATCCAATCCGTTTAAAATAGCAGCGTAACTGCCTATGTATTTTTTTATGCGGTACACATTCATTTGTAAAGCTAACTGGCAGGCTTTATTGCCCTTTTCAGCTTCGGCCTCAATATCCCTTAAATCGCTAAAACCGGTTAACCCCAACATGCCGCTTTCTTTTAATAAAAGTTTATTAATGTCGTTTAAATTATAACCTAATTTATCGGCCAAATAAAAGGTAAAAGCGGGGTCGATATCGCCCGAGCGTGTGCCCATTACCAATCCTCCCAAAGGTGAGAACCCCATAGAATGGTCAATGCTTTTTCCGTTTTTAACCGCCGTCATACTGCAACCATTACCTAAATGAATACTGATGATTTTTGAATCTTTTTTTCCTAAATATGCAATGGCTTTTTCCGAAACATATTTATGGCTCGTACCATGAAATCCGTACAAACGAATGTTGTACTTTTCTGAAAATGTTTTGGGAATAGCATATTTATACACGTGTTCTGGAACAGATTGATGAAATGCCGTATCGAAAACCGCCACTTGTTTGGCCTTGGGGAAAATAGCCTCGGCAACTTCGATGCCTTCCAGATTTGGTGGATTGTGCAACGGTGCTAACGACGATAATGCTTTTATTTTGTTTTTTACAGTTTCGGTAATTTCGGTGGTGTCGCTAAAATGACTGCCACCATGCACCACACGATGCCCAACAATAGTTATGGCATCGGTAGATTTTATAACACCAGTTTCTTTATCCAAAAGTTGATTGGCCAATAATTCCAAACCGATTTTATGATTGGGAATGTTTTCAACAATTTCAATGGTATCATTTTCCGTTTTGAATTTGAATTTGGCATCGGTAAACCCAATGCGTTCAATTAAACCAGAGCACAAAATGATTTCTTCTGGCATTTGAAACAGTTGAAATTTTAATGAGGAACTTCCAGAATTTAAAACTAATACTTGCATAAATTAAAGGTCTTGTGCTTGTATGGCGGTTATTATTACGGTGCTATAAATATCGTCGGCAGTACAGCCACGGCTTAAATCGTTAACAGGTTTGTTAAGGCCTTGTAACATGGGGCCAATGGCCAATGCACCGGTTTCACGTTGTACGGCTTTATAGGTGTTGTTTCCCGTGTTTAAATCTGGGAAAATAAGCACGCTTGCTTGTCCGGCAACATCAGAATCCGGTAATTTACTTTTTCCAATGCGCATATCTACGGCGGCATCGTATTGGATGGGGCCTTCAATTTTTAAATCCGGGACTAAATTTTTAGCAATTTCCGTGGCTTTTCTAACCTTATCGACTTCTTCACCTTTTCCGGATGCGCCAGATGAATAGGACAGCATCGCCACTTTAGGTTCAACACCAAAATTTTTGGCTGTTTTAGCCGATGAAATAGCAATTTCAGCCAACTGTTCGGCATTGGGATTTGGGTTAATGGCGCAATCGCCAAAAATAGAAACACGATCCTCTAAACACATAAAAAATACGGACGACACAATATTAACACCGGGTTTGGTTTTAATAAACTGTAAGGCTGGTCGCAGGGTGTGAGCCGTTGTGTGCAGTGCTCCCGATACCATACCATCGGCGTGTCCTTTGTAAATCATCATAGTGGCAAAATACGACACATCGGTCATGGCATCTTTGGCCATATCCAAATTCACGTCTTTATGCTTTCTAAGCTCATAAAAAGTGTTTACGTAATCATCAAAATGAGGGGATTTAACGGGGGAAACAATATTAATATCATCAATATCCAAGGCAATGTCGAACTTTTCAATACGTTCTTTTATCTTATCTTTTTCACCAATTAAGGTGATGTTTACAACATGAGCATCAATTAATCTTGCCGTGGCGCGTAGTATACGTTCGTCGTAACCTTCGGGCAATACAATGTGTTTTTTGTCTTTTAAAGCGCGTTGCAACAAATTATACTGAAACATTCTTGGAGTGAAAATATCGGATTCGAAGGTGATTAAATCCTCTGATAATTTATCGGTATCAACGTGTTTTTCGAAGGTGGCAATCGATGTTGTAATCTTGTCGATATTCTCAGCGTATATTTTAGATTTTATTTTTCCAATGGTGTTGGTCACGTGGAAGGTGCCTTCTTTGGCGCTAATTATGGGCACCACGCTCGACAGTCCTTCAATTAATTTTAAAATGGGGTCTTCCGGAATTAATCCACCGGTTAAAATAATACCAGATATTTTAGGGTAATTTTTAGAGATGTTGGCTTGTAGGGCGCCTAAAATAATATCGGCTCTATCGCCCGGAGTAATTACTAAAGCATTCTCTTTTAAGTGCGTTAAATAATTACGCAATTGCATAGCGCCCACACTAAAACTATCTATTTGATTGTTAATTAGGTATTTACCAAAAAGTATGGTGCCGTCTAGTTTTTTGAAGATTTCTTTTAAAGTAGGACTCGCTAAACTTTTAATTTTAGGAATAACACTGATATCGGTACCGTTATTAATTCGGTTTTTTAATTGTGTTTTTAATTCGGTAAGATAATCGGGATTGACTTTATTGGTCATTATCGACAATACATCCACTTCTTCTTTAAATGTGTCGTGAGCCAACTGCACATTGTCCACAATTTCCTTTATATCTTTACCGTCGCCTTGCGATACAATTATAACCGGCAACCCTAAGTTTTTGGAGATTAGAATATTAATATCCAGTTCTAAACTAGAATTTTCGTGCGAGAAATCGGTGCCTTCAACCAATACAAAATCGAAGCGTTCTTCGAGGTATTTATACTTTTTAATGATTTCGTCGATAACCTCTCCGGATTTCCCTTGGTTATATAAATCCAGTACCTCGTTTCGGGTATAAACGAATGTTTTTTTGTAGTTGATATCAATTTCAAAATGCGAGATTACAGTGCTGATGTGGTTGTCCATTTCACCATCTTCGGTGTCTTCTATAATCGGTCTGAAATAGCCCACCTTTGCCGTTTTTCCTAAAAGCATACGCATTAAACCCAGTACGGCAACAGATTTTCCGCTGTTGGGTTCAATAGTCGCTACATAAATTCCTTTACTCATTTTTGATTATTTTTTTCCTTTGCAAAGATAGTTCTTTGCTTCCTTTACGAAAGATGATTTTTGTCATGCTTTTAAACTAAAAGTCATCTTTTTTCGAAACTAAAAAAAACCGAAACGATACTTTAAAAGTTATTCTGTGGTCAACTCCCTAAACAAAGTTTCTAAACTTGCATTTTTTTGATTGAGCTGAAGAATTTTTAATTGGTTATCATGTGCAAAATCAAATACATGAGAGCGCATGTCTTCGGTGGTTTTAAACGTAATTTCGTAAACAAAATCATAAGTGTTCACCACGCGGTCAGCTTTTGGGAGTTTTAATAAAAAGGCATCTTCAACGCGGTAATCAAACTCCACAATAATGGTTTGCTCTTTGCTTTCACGAAGTTCTTTCAGTTTTTTATCGGCAACAATTTCACCTTTGTTGATAATGATTACGCGGTCGCACATGGCTTCAACCTCTTGCATAATGTGTGTGGATAAAAACACGGTTTTGGTTTTGCCAATGTTTTTAATAAGGTTCCTAATATCTATAAGCTGGTTGGGGTCTAAACCCGTTGTGGGCTCGTCTAAAATCAACACATCGGGGTCGTGCAATAGGGCGTTTGCCAAACCTACGCGCTGCCGATAGCCTTTCGATAGCTGCCCAATTTTTTTGTGCACTTCGGGTGTTAAACCGGTAAGTTCAATCACTTCGGCAATACGTTTTTTGGGTACTTTGTAAATAGTTGCATTAAAGGTTAAGTATTCTTTAATGTACATATCTAAATACAAGGGGTTGTGCTCAGGCAAATACCCTACACTTTTTTGTACTTTTTGTGTGTTTTCGGTAATGTCGAATCCATTAACTTTAGCAACACCGTTTGTGGCGTTAACATAAGTAGTCAATATTTTCATCATGGTTGATTTTCCGGCGCCATTGGGACCTAAAAAACCAACAATTTCAGGTTTTTCAACCTTAAAGGATACGTGGTTTAATGCTTTCTGATTTCCGTAAAGTTTCGAAACTCCTTCAACTTCAATAGACATATTTAAAATATTTATTCAAAAATAATGATTATCTAATATTATATTCGTTTTACTGTAAAATCTTTAAAACTTTTAATAAAAACGAAAAAAAGATTATATAGTATTTTGATTTCTTGAAATATTATTTACTTTAGCCCCGTAATTATTATGACAACAGTATATTATACATATTTTAACAATTGGTTTTATTTCTTTTTTAGCAAAAGGAACGAGGCGTTGTATGTATAATTTATAACTATAAATTTTAATATAAGTCTCGATGAAAATCGGGACTTTTTTTGTTCAACTTTTGTTTGAACAACGGCAATGAAGATTATTTAAAAAAACTAAATTTTGATAAAAACAGTAGCTATACAAGGTGTAAAAGGATCGTTCCATCATATCGTATCCCAGCAATTTTTTGATAATGATGTAAAAGCTATGGAATGCTTAACCTTTGATGGTGTTGTTGAGGCTTTGATAAACGGCGATTGCGATGCTGCAATTATGGCTTTAGAGAATTCCATTGCCGGTTCTATAATACCAAATTACGCCTTAATCGACAACCGAAATTTACACATTGTTGGCGAGCATTATTTAGATATTCAGCACAATTTCATGGCGCTTAAAAACCAGAGTATTGCCGATATAAAAGAAGTGTATTCGCACCCCATGGCACTGTTGCAATGTAAAGAGTTTTTTAAGCAACATCCGCACATCAAACTGATTGAAGACAAAGATACCGCCGAGGTTGCACAACGCATTAGCACACATAAACTAAAGGGTGTTGGCGCCATTGCCAGTGTAATGGCCGCCGATATTTTCGAGCTCGATATTTTGGCACATAGCATACAAACCATTAAACATAACGAAACTCGATTTGCTATTGTAAAACGCACGAATTCCGAAATTGTTGAAGCAGAAACCAACAAGGCTTCCTTGAAGTTTGAGGCCAATCACAAACGGGGCAGTTTAGCCGCTATTTTAAATGTGATGAGCGATTGCAAACTGAATTTAACAAAAATCCAATCGTTACCAATTATTGAAACACCTTGGAAATATGCCTTTTTTGTAGATGTTACCTTTGAGGATTTTTCAGATTTCAAAAAAGCAAAATCGTTAACAGAAATAATGGCAGATAATTTTAAAGTTTTAGGCGAATATAAAAATGCAAAGCTATGATTGAAGTCGCTAACCGCTTACATACCGTTGAAGAATACTACTTCTCAAAAAAATTGAGAGAAGTCAATCTGCTTATTGCAAGCGGAAAACCAATTATCAATCTTGGTATAGGTAGTCCCGATTTGCAACCGCCAAAAAAAGTAATTGAGGCATTAACCAACGGTTTGTTAAGCCCCAATGCCCATAAATACCAAAGCTACCAAGGGTTGCCGGAATTACGGGAAGCTATGGCCGGTTTTTATAAAACGCATTTTTCGGTAAACCTAAGTGCTAATACCGAAATACTTCCGTTAATGGGAAGTAAAGAGGGAATTATGCATATTTCGATGGCGTATTTGAATGAAGGCGATGCCGTTTTAATACCAAATCCCGGTTATCCAACCTACCAATCGGTAACAAAATTAGTGGGAGCAAAACCTGTTTTTTACGAATTGGATGCCACTAACAATTGGTTGCCCGATTTAAAAAGTTTAGAACAAACGGATTTGAGCCAAGTGAAATTGATGTGGGTTAATTATCCACACATGCCAACGGGGGCGCAACCAACAGAAACTGTGTTTGAAGATTTAGTGGCCTTTGCAAAACGACATAATATTTTAATAGTAAACGACAATCCGTATAGCTTTATCCTCAACGATTCACCAAAAAGTATTTTAAGCGTTAAAGGCGCAAAAGATGTGTGTTTGGAGCTTAATTCGTTAAGCAAAACCTTTAATATGGCAGGTTGGCGCGTGGGCATGTTGGTAGGGGATAGCGAACATGTTAACCATGTTTTAAAGGTGAAAAGCAACATGGATTCCGGTATGTTTTACGGTATCCAAAAAGGTGCCATTGAAGCTTTAAAATGTTCTAAAATGTGGTTTAGTACATTAAACAGTGTATATCAGCAACGGCGCGATTTGGTTTGGCAATTGGCCGATGCTTTAAACTGTACCTACGATAAAAATGCCACGGGACTTTTTGTTTGGGCAAAATTACCAGCGAATGTAAGAGCAGAGGAGTTTATAGATTTAATATTGAAAGAGAACCATATTTTTATAACACCCGGAACTATTTTTGGGAGTCAGGGCGAAGGTTATATTCGGTTTTCTTTATGTGCATCAACAGAGGTTTTAGAAGAAGCCATTGCAAGAGTAAAATGAGTTTACAGTCGCAGTCGCAGTAAACAGTTATATAATAAATGAAAGAATAATAATTAGATAATTTTTGAAAGCCCTCTCTTTTGGAGAGGGTTGGGAGAGGCTTATGAAAAACATATATATAATAGGCGTTGGTTTAATTGGTGGCAGTCTTGCTATTGATATTAAAAAGAATAATCCAGATATGGTTATTCACGGTATTAGTAGAAAAGATGCCACGTTAGAAACGGCTTTATCACTTAATTTAATTGATAAAAAAGCGACTTTAGACGATATTGAACATGCCGATTTGGTAATTGTGTCCATTCCCGTTGATGCAACGGTTACATTGTTGCCAACCATTTTGGATAAGATTTCGGATAACGGATTGGTTGTAGATGCGGGCTCAACAAAAGAGGACATCTGTTTGGCAGTCGCAAACCACCCTAAGCGAAGAAATTTTTTGGCCATGCATCCTATTGCTGGCACAGAACATTCGGGTCCAAACGCAGCAATACCTGGGTTGTTTATTGGTAAAACAAATATTATTTGCGAAGTTGAAAAAACCGCCTTTAAGCTTCAAGAAAAAGCGTTAAAATTGTTTGCCGATGTTGGTATGCGCATGCGCTACATGAATCCTGTGGCGCACGATAAGCACATTGCGTATATGTCGCATTTATCGCATATCAGTTCGTTTATGTTGGGTAAAACAGTAATCGATAAAGAAAAAAACGAGCGCGATATTTTTGATATGGCGGGCAGTGGATTTGCTTCCACAGTGCGATTGGCAAAAAGTTCGCCAGAAATGTGGACCCCCATTTTTAAACAAAACAAAACCAATGTTATTGAAACTTTAGAGGAGTACATAATAAACCTCACGCATTTTAAGGAATTGATGAAACAAGATGATTTTGATGCGATTTTTAATGAAATGAAAGATACCAATTATATAAAAGATATTTTAAACGGCATGGGTTAAAGCCCCTCCTAACCTCCCCAAAGGGGAGGGGTGCTCACTCTTGAGTGAGACCCGAGAGGTTTTAAAGAACTCGATAGATTTGAGTTTGAGTACGTGTTCCCCTCCTTTGGAGGGGCTAGGGGTGGGTTTTTAGAGCAAGAGTGATGCGCTAGGGATTGCAGAGGAAAGCCCACAGCGAGCCTTTTTTGGCGAAGCGAGGACTTGTAACGTAAAGCCCGACCCCTTTTTCGGGGTAACGCCCAAATTATGAGCATTAATTAGTAAAAATTAAATAGTAAACGGAATAGCTTTAGTGGCTAAATATTAAGGAAAAATGGAAAACAAAAAAGAAATGAGAACCTGGTTAGATGATTTAAAGTTAGATCATCCGTTAGTAATTGCAGGACCATGTAGCGCAGAAACCGAAGAGCAAGTTTTAAAAATAGCTCACGAGCTTAAAGATACCGATGTAAGTTATTTTAGAGCAGGTATTTGGAAACCAAGAACACGCCCCGGTATGTTTGAGGGCGTTGGTGCTTTAGGATTAAAATGGTTGCAAAAAGTAAAGGCCGAAACAGGAATGAAAGTGTGTACCGAGGTAGCCAATGCAGCACACGTTAAATTGGCTTTGGAACACGATGTGGATTTATTGTGGATTGGTGCACGATCAACCGTAAGTCCGTTTATTATGCAAGAAATTGCCGATGCTTTAAGAGGCACTGACAAACCGGTGTTGATAAAAAATCCGGTTAATCCAGATTTAGCTTTGTGGCTAGGTGGCATTGAAAGAATTTATAAAGCGGGTGTTAAAAATATTGGCGCTATACACCGTGGGTTTTCAACGTACGAAAAATCTAAATACAGAAATAATCCGGAGTGGCAATTGGCCATTGAGTTTCAAAATAAATTCCCGGACATTGCCTTAATTAACGACCCGTCGCATATTACTGGCAAGCGCGATATGATTTTTGATATCTCCCAAACGGCATTGGATTTGAATTTTGATGGATTGATGATTGAAACGCACTACGACCCTGAGAATGCGTGGAGTGATGCGGCACAACAAGTAACGCCATCTACTTTGGTTCAAATTATGAAGGATTTGAAAATAAGAAAAGAAACCGATGCCGAAGCTGAGTACATAACGGCATTGAATAATTTAAGAGCGCAGATTGATGTGATTGATAATCAAATTATAGGTTTGTTGGGCAAACGTATGGTTGCCGCCGATAGCATTGGCGCTCTTAAAAAGCAAAAAAACGTTGCGGTGTTGCAAAGCAAACGTTGGAACGAGATTTTGGGCAATATGGTTTTAGAAGGTCAAGACCACGGATTGAGCGAAGAGTTTATCTTAAAAATGTTTAAAGCCATTCACCAAGAATCTATTAATCACCAAGAGAAGATCATTAAAGGCTAATACCTAGCAATAAAAAAATGCCTCGCTTTTTGCGAGGCATTTTTTATGTTGAATATTATTGTTTGTTTCTTTTAAAAATATAACGGGTTATAAAAATACCTTGGCCGTCACCTTTTCCGCTATCGCTTTCAACGGCACTGGTAACAAATGCCAATTCCCAGCCTTCGGTAACCATCGTATTTATTTTTGAAGTAATAACAGCATCATTTGCAGCGATGTTCTGAAAACGGATACCACCAAGATTAAAGAAGTTCAATAATTTGGTTTCATCAAAATCCTTAACTCTTATCTCGCCACGTTTTGATTTGTTACGCGTGTTATCGTCTTCGGTTTGGGTGCTGGTAAATTCTTCGAAATTTTTTTCTTCATTGGCACTAATAAGTCTGGAGCGTCCTAAACCGCTGGAAACTATAGATTCTACGCTGGTAATAACTTTATATTCCACTTGGGCGTTTATTTCAACGAAGCCAAATAAGGACATGCAGAATACTACTAAAATTTTTTTCATATGGTTGATGTTTTTTAAATTAAGCCTCTAATATAATTCATTAACTTAAAAGTTGTTAATTTGTATTATAATTAAATGAATGACAGGACGCGTATATAAATCTACAGGAAGTTGGTACACCGTTAAAACCGAATTGGGTGATACTTACCAATGCCGTATAAAAGGCAAATTTAGGTTAAAGGGTATAAAAAGCACCAATCCCATTGCGGTGGGCGATATTGTGGATTTTGAACTGGAAACCGACCAAAATCAAGAATCCGGTGTTATTTATAACATTCACGACCGAACCAATTATATTGTTAGGAAATCGGTAAATCTATCGAAACAAACCCATATCATTTCGGCGAATATCGATCTGGTTTTTTTAATGATTACCATTAATAATCCACCAACGTTAACCAGTTTTATCGATAGGTTTTTGGTAACAGCCAATGCGTATTCCATTAAAACCGTTTTGCTTTTTAATAAAATTGACACCTACGACGAAGAGACGTTAAACGAAGTAAAATACCTAGCGCATATTTATAGAAAAATCGGGTACGAATGTATTGGGGTGTCTGCGGTAACAGGAAAAAACGTTGATAAAGTAAAAGCGTTAATGCAAGGTAAGGTTAGCGTGTTTTCCGGCCATTCGGGCGTTGGTAAATCCACGCTTATAAACACCATTGAGCCTTCGTTAAATATAAAAACAAAAGAGATTTCTACCCAACATAACCAAGGGCAGCATACCACAACATTTGCTGAAATGTTCGATTTAAGTTTTGGAGCCAAAATTATCGATACACCCGGAATAAAGGGTTTTGGCGTGGTGGATATGGACAAAGAGGAAGTGGGCGATTATTTTCCCGAAATATTCAAACTAAAACAAGATTGCAAATTCAATAATTGCTTGCATACCCAAGAACCAGATTGTGCCGTTAAAAAAGCCTTGGACGATGATGAAATAGCCTTTTCGCGCTACCGCAGTTATTTGCAAATTATTGAAGGCGAAGACGAACACTATAGAACCGATGTTTGGGATAAAGAATAATTAATTGGCATAATAAAAATAGTTTTTGATATATGAAGCGTAGTTTGTTTTTTGCTTTTGTGGCTATATTATCAGTAAGTTGTTTAAATAAGAAAACAGAAAAATCAGCAAAACTTAATCCTGTTGAAACACGGGGAACATCAAAGTTAAACACCTTGTTCAAACCAGGGGAACAAGGCTATGCCTGCTTTAGAATACCAGCTGTAATAACTACCAATAACGGATCCGTTATAGCGTTTAGCGAGGCTCGAAAATCGGGATGCTCGGACACCGGGGATATTGATTTGGTAATGAAAAAATCTACAGATAATGGCTTAACTTGGAGTGCACTACAAGTGATTTGGGATGATAACGACAACGTATGTGGAAACCCCGCTCCCGTACTCGATGCCGAAACGGGAACTATTCATTTGTTAACCACCTGGAATAACGGAAAAGACCATGAGTCTGACATTATTAACGGAACAAGTATGGACAGTAGATTAATTTATCAGCTAACATCAACTAATAATGGGCAAACATGGTCTGAACCAAAAAACATTACCTCAAGTGTGAAAAAGCCCAATTGGACATGGTACGCTACGGGTCCTGTGCATGGCATTCAATTAAAAAAAGGAGCACATAAAGGGCGATTGGTAATTCCTTGCGATCATATTGAAAAGGAAACGAAAAAATATTATTCGCATGTATTTTATTCCGACGACCACGGTGTTTCATGGAAACTCGGGGGAACCACGCCTTTCGACCAAGTTAATGAGTGCACCGTTGCCCAATTATCCAATGGCGATTTGTTATTAAACATGCGTAATTATAACAGAGAAGCCGTTAAAGCTAGGCAAATAGCGATTAGTAAAGATGGCGGAGATACGTGGATTGATCAAAAATTTGATACCCAACTACCGGAACCTAGGTGTCAAGGGGCGTTGTTGTCGGTAAAAAACGAAGCCAAAAATGTACTGCTATTTACAAATCCAGCAGATTCGATTGCGAGGGTGAATATGACACTTTCGGTAAGTGATAATGACGGTTTAAGTTGGGAAAAAAAGATTCCGATTTATGAATCGCATGCAGCCTATTCAGATCTTACGGAATTAGAAAACGGAAACATTTTAGTGTTATATGAAGCCGGTGAAAACAATCCATACGAGGGTATTCATTACAAGGTTATTCCTAAAAAAAACATCTATAATTAAGCCCATTTATAAATGAAAGTAGTTATACAACGAGTATCAAAAGCAAGCGTAACCATTGAAGGAGAAAAAGTAGCATCAATTGAAAACGGACTCTTAATTTTGTTGGGTATTGTAAATGAAGATGCGCAAGACGATATTAATTGGCTTTCAAAAAAAATAGGAAACCTTCGCATTTTTGAAGATGAAAACGGCGTGATGAACAAATCGCTTTTAGATGCCAAAGGCGATGTTATTGTGGTAAGTCAATTTACCTTGCACGCATCAACCAAAAAAGGAAACCGACCTAGTTATATTAAAGCTGCAAAACCAGATGTAGCTATACCGCTGTACAATGCTTTTGTTAATCAATTAGAATCGGTTTTAAGGAAACCTGTCCAGACCGGATCCTTTGGTGCCGACATGAAAGTGGAATTAATAAACGATGGCCCTGTAACTATTATCATCGATTCGCAAAACAAAGAATAATTGGCTTCAGTTTTTGGGCATACTGCAGTTGGGTTTACTTTATCTAAATTAATAGATAATAAGAATAATAGACTGCTATTGTGGCTCGCCATTTTCTCCACCATCATGCCGGATTTTGATGTGATAGGTTTTAAGCTCGGTATTCCTTATGCACATCCCTTAGGGCATCGCGGATTCACACATTCTATTGTTTTTGCACTTGTTTGGGCACTTATTTTAATGTTTGCTTTTGGCAGAAAAAACAAGCTCATTTGGTTTCTGGTTATATTTTTATCCACCATATCCCACGGTATTTTAGATGCCATGACCAGTGGGGGCGAGGGCGTTGGTTTTATAATTCCGTTTAATAATAATCGGTTTTTCTTTTCTTTCAGAGACATCGTGGTTTCACCGTTGGGCATAAAAAACTTTTTCTCAAAATGGGGCGCTCAAGTTATTTTTAGCGAAATAAAGTATGTTATTCTCCCGTGTTTTTTTATCTTAGCTGTAAGATTTTTAATTAAAAAAATAAAGAAAAGCTTTCTGGATACATGATTTTCCTCATATAATTAAAGGTTTTTATCCTTTATATTTATAGCTTTAATTTAGAATAAAAACCAAATTATGTCCCTAAAACTTATTGCAAATATGGTCATGCTATTTGCTGCCCTAACTGTTTTTTCGCAAGATGATTTATATTCCAGTTTAACAATTCCCAAAGATTTAAAGCAAAACGCAAATGCTGTGATACGGCTAAATGAGGTTGTTGTTTCGATAAAATCTTCTAGCGAAATGTCTGTCAAAGAAAAAAGGATTATAACCGTTTTAAATAAAAAAGGGAATACAAATGTTGATGCCTATGTGCATTACGATGAAAATGTAAAAATTAAAACCCTTGAAGTTTTAGCTTTTGATGCTTTTGGTAACGAAATAAAAAAAATAAGAAAAAACGATTTTAAAGATGTGAGCGCCGTTGATGGCGGGACGTTGTATTCAGATTCCCGAGTAAAGTATTTGGAGTATACGCCCATTAAATACCCCTATACCATAGAGTTTACGAGTGAAACCATTACCGGAAACACTGCTTTTATTCCTTCATTTACGCCCATTAACAGTTATTTTGTTAGTGCAGAAACAAGCACATATACCATTAATTACCCGGAACACATTACGATTAGGAAAAAAGAAAAAAACCTTGAAAATATCGATATTGAAACCGAAGCTATGGCGGGCAGCATATTTTATAAAGCCAAGAATTTAAAGGCTTTTAAACCGGAAGATTATAGCCCGTCAATTACAGATTTTACGCCTAAAGTGTTGTTTGCTTCAAAGCAATTTACTTTAGAAGGTGTTGATTCGGTTGTTGAAAATTGGGACGATTTTGCAAAATGGATGTATCACGATTTAATTAAGGTTACCCACGATTTACCAGAAAGTACCATTAGCGACATTCAAAACTTAGTTAAAAATGAAACCAACGATATTGATAAAGCCAAAAAAATATATCAATATGTACAAGATAAGGTTAGGTATATAAGTGTGCAAGTTGGTATTGGTGGCTGGAAACCCTTTAATGCTTCAGAGGTCGATAGACTGAGTTATGGCGATTGTAAAGGTTTGACCAATTACACTATGGCCTTGTTAAAAGCGGCAAACATTGAGTCTAATTATAGTGTGGTTTACGCTGGGAAATCACAAAGAAGTATTGAAGAAGATTTTACTTCAATACAAGGTAATCATGTTATTCTTAACATACCGAGCGACAACGAAGAAGATATTTGGTTAGAATGTACAAGCCAGAAACTGCCATTTGGCTTTATTGGCGACTTTACCGATAACAGAGACGTGTTGGTAATTACCCCCGAAGGTGGCAAAATACAACGCACCAAAAAGTACCATACCGAAGAAAACACCCAAGTTACCAAAGGCCGCTATACGGTATCAAACGATGGTACGATTACAGCTGAAGTCAACGTGAAATCCAAAGGCATTCAGTACGACGATAAATATTGGTTGGAATCTGAAACCGAACGTGATTTAGACAGACGCTACAAAACACGTTGGAGTTATATAAATAATATGGCTATCGATAACATGTCGATTGAAAATGACAAAGATAGCATTGTGTTTAACGAAACCTTGGCTTTTCAGGCCACAAGCTATCCTAAAATAGTGGCTAACAGAATGCTATTAACCGTTAATGCCCTAAATAGAAACACGCATATCCCAGACCGTTACCGTAACCGAAAACTTCCGCTTAAAATAAAAAGGGGCTTTAAAGATGTGGATGAGGTAGAAATAAAATTACCGCAAGATTATAAGGTTGAATCGTTGCCGGCCAAGAAAATAATTGAAAACAAATTTGGCAGTTATAAGGCCGAAGTTGTTGTAAAGGATGAAAACACCTTGCTTTATAAAAGAGAGTTTGTGGTGAACGATGGCGAATTCCCAAAAGAAGATTACAGTAAATTCAGAACATTTTATAAGAACGTTTCAAAACAAGATAACGCCAAAGTAGCATTAATTAAAAAGGAATAATAAAAATGAAAAACATTGTTACCCTATTAGCCGTATTATTTGCTTTCCAAATAACAACTGCACAAGATTACAAGTTCGGAAAAGTTTCAAAAGAAGAACTTGAAGAAACGTTTAATCCGTTGGATTCATCGGCGAGCGCCACCTATTTGTTTAAATACAGAAAAACGTTTTACGAGTATGATCGAGACAAAGGATTCCAATTAATCACCGAAGTGCACGAACGTATAAAAATATACAATCAAGAGGGTTTTGATTATGCGACAAAAGCCATAAACCTTTATAAAAGTGGTTCGCACCAAGAAATTGCCAGAGGCTTAAAAGCTTATACTTATAATTTAGTTGGCGGTAAAATTGAAGATACCAAACTTAAAAAAGAAGGTATTTTTAAAACCGAAAAATCAAAATATCGCAACGAGACTAAATTTACAATGCCCAATATTAAAGAGGGTTCGGTGGTAGAATATGAGTATAAAATTATATCTCCTTTTTATCAGAATGTCGATGAGTTTCGTTTTCAGCATGCCATTCCGATAAAGAAATTAGAAGCCGAATTTCAAGCTCCTGAATACTATAACTTTAAAGTAAATATGAAGGGGTTCTTGAAGATAACGCCCAAAATAGAAAACAAAAGAGATAAAATAACATTTAGTAGTAAAAGTAGGACAGGTCAATCCGGAGCTGTTAGAACCTCTTTTAATTCTTCAGATTTAGAGTTTACTAAAAAAGTATCAACTTATAATTTAGAAAACATTCCCGCTTTAAAAGATGAGCCTTACGTAAATAATATAAATAACTACAGGTCGTCGGTTAAGTATGAATTATCGTATGTAAAAATGCCGCAATCAACCATAGAATACTATTCAACAACCTGGGAAGATGTGGTTAAAACCATTTATAAAAGTTCCAGTTTTGGAGACGAATTAGATAAATCGGGCTATTATGAAGACGATATTGATGCCCTAATAGGTAGCGTTTCAGACCCTAAAAAGAGAATAGCATTAATTTTCAATTTTGTAAAATCTAAGGTAAAATGGAACGAATATTACGGCTATCGAACAGCTGATGGCGTTAGAAAAGCCTATAGGGAACAGGTTGGCAATGTTGCCGAAATCAATTTAATGCTCACCTCCATGTTGCGTTATGCGGGCTTAGAGGCCAACCCTGTTTTGGTTAGTACGCGTCGTAACGGTATTCCGATATTTCCAACAAGAGAAGGCTACGATTATGTGATTTCTTGTGTGGAACTGCCAACAGGGAATGTGTTGTTAGATGCTACCAATAAATACGGATCGCCAAATGTTTTGCCATTTAGAACCTTAAATTGGGAAGGCCGGATTATTAAAAAGGATGGCTCTTCTAGTTTAATAAGTTTGTACCCCAATGAAAACTCCAAAAACTCCATTTTAATGATGGCCAGTTTATCTGAAGAAGGCGATTTGGAAGGTAATTTCAGAAGTGTTAAAACTAATCATAAAGCCTTATCTTATCGAGAACGTTATAATAATACAGATGAAGATGATTTTTTAGAAAAGTTAGAAAACAATTATGACGGCTTGGAAGTTTCAGATTTTAAAGTATCAAATGCCGTTGAGCTTTCAAAACCAGTTATGGAATCGTATAAATTCTTTAAGGAAAGTCAAGCCGATATTATAGGCGATAAAATATATTTTTCGCCGTTGTTCTTTTTACGTTCAAAAGAAAATCCCTTTAAACTGGAAAAAAGAGAATTTCCTGTAGATTTTGGTTACCCATCATCAAGCACATACCGAATAACCATTAAATTGCCCGAAGGCTATAAAGTGGAGTCGATACCCGAAGCTTCGGCATATGCTTTGCCAGATAATTTGGGCATCTTTAAATATATGTTATCTCAAAACCAATCAACCATCCAGTTGTTAATTGATACTAAAATAAACACCTCAATTATTTCACCTTTGTATTATGACACTTTAAAAGCGTATTTTAAGCAACTCATAGAAAAAGAAAACGAACAAATTGTATTAACCAAAGTATAATGGATATTAAAAACGCACAAAAAATAGTTGACGATTGGATTAAGCAACACGGTGTACGCTATTTTAACGAGCTTACAAATATGGCACAACTTACCGAGGAAGTTGGCGAAGTGGCCAGAATTATAGCACGTCGTTATGGCGAACAAAGCGAGAAGGAAAGCGATAAGGATAAAGATTTAGGTGAAGAATTGGCCGATGTGCTGTTTGTGGTGCTGTGTTTAGCAAACCAAACGGGGGTAGATTTACAACAAGCATTCGACAATAGAATGGACAAGAAAGCAAAACGCGACCACGATAGGCACCATAATAACGAAAAACTGAAATAACATTCTTGGAATGATATGACGCAAGAATTTCAATGCAGCCAAAAAAACATGAAATTCCGTAGTATTAATCTCGATTATCGAGTAAATTTGCTAGCTTTAAGAAGCAAGACAATTTACAATGAGCAGTATTACACTTCATAAATCTGAATTAAAAAACCGTAAATTCGACGTTACGATAACAGGTTCCAAAAGCGAATCCAACAGGTTATTGTTGCTAAAGGCGTTGTATCCTGAGATACGTTTAGACAATGTTTCAAATTCTGATGATAGTCAACTCATGACCAAGGCGCTATCGTCCACATCACATATTGTAGACATTCATCACGCGGGTACCGCTATGCGATTTCTAACGGCTTTTTTTGCAGTACAAGAAGGTCGGGAAGTTACGCTTACAGGTTCAAAAAGAATGAAAGAGCGTCCCATTAAAATATTGGTTGAGGCGTTGCAGGCTTTAGGTGCCGATATTAATTATGCTGAAAACGAAGGCTTTCCGCCATTAAAAATTAAAGGAAAAAAATTAACCAAAAATAAAGTCTCGCTAAAAGCTAATGTGAGCAGCCAGTATATTTCGGCTTTATTGCTCATCGCTTCAAAACTTGAGAATGGTTTGGAACTAACGCTTGAGGGCGAAATCACTTCCATTCCGTATATAAAAATGACCTTGAGTTTATTGGATGAAATTGGTGTAGCATCGTCTTTTGTAAACAATACCATTACCGTAAAACCCAATAATAGTAAGTCAACCGCTAAAACCTTAACCGTAGAATCAGATTGGTCTTCGGCATCCTACTATTTTAGTATTGCCGCGTTGTGCGATATGGGGACCGAAATCACCTTATCGTCATATAAAGAAAACTCCTTACAGGGCGATTCGATTTTGGTCGATATTTATAAAGCATTTGGAGTGGTTTCAACGTTTAAAGAAAACCAGCTTACTCTAAAAAAAGAAACTTTTAATATTGAAGCTATAAATTTAAACTTGCAGAATGCTCCAGATATTGCGCAAACCATTGCGGTAACTTGCTTTGCATTGGGCATTGTATGTAATTTAAAAGGTTTGCATACGCTAAAAATAAAAGAAACCGATAGACTCGTGGCTTTAAAAACCGAAATCGAAAAATTAGGTGGGCAAGTAGATATTACAAATGATGCGCTGTATTTGCATCCATCAAAAGCAATTAACGAGATGGTTTCCATTGCAACCTATCACGATCATAGAATGGCCATGGCTTTTGCACCTTTGGCATTAAAAACTTCACTGGTTATTGAGGATGCCATGGTGGTTTCAAAGTCGTATCCAACGTTCTGGAACGACCTAAAAACCATGGGTTTCAAAATATCTGAATAATAATCACTTAAATACTTGACAACGCCTATTCGCAGATTGTATATTTGCAACTTTCTTTAAAACACTTAAATACGTATACATGAAATTATCACACTTTGGTTTCAACTTACCAGACGAATTATTAGCAGAATATCCAGCAGAGAATAGAGACGAATCGCGTTTAATGGTATTGAACAGAAAAGAGCAAACCATTGAGCACAAAATGTTTAAGGATCTCATTGATTATTTTGATGAAAATGATGTTATGATTCTTAATAACACCAAAGTATTTCCTGCCAGATTATACGGAAACAAAGAAAAAACCGGTGCTAGAATAGAAGTGTTTTTGTTAAGGGAATTAAACGAAGAGCAACGCCTTTGGGATGTTTTGGTAGATCCTGCAAGAAAAATAAGAATTGGCAATAAGCTTTATTTTGGCGAAGATGAAACGTTGGTTGCCGAGGTTATAGATAACACAACATCGAGAGGGCGTACCTTGCGTTTTTTATATGATGGATCGTACAACGAATTCCGCAGAAAATTAACCGAACTTGGTGAAACACCACTTCCAAAATACATAAAAAGAGAGGTTGAACCAGAAGACGAAGACCGCTACCAAACCATTTTTGCGAAAAACGAAGGTGCTGTAGCAGCACCAACAGCAGGCTTACACTTTTCAAGACACTTGTTAAAGCGTTTAGAAATTAAGGGCGTTAATTTTGCCGAAGTAACCTTACACGTTGGGTTAGGGACATTTAATCCGGTTGAGGTTGAAGATCTTTCCAAACATAAAATGGATAGCGAGGAATTGACCATTAACGATAAAGCTGTTACAACCGTTAATACCGCTTTAAAAAACAAAAAACGTATTTGTGCGGTGGGCACTACGGCTATGCGCGCTATAGAAAGTGCGGTGTCATCAAACGGAGAGCTTAATGAATTTGATGGTTGGACCAATAAGTTTATTTTTCCACCATACGAATTTAGTATCGCAAACTGTATGATTACTAATTTCCACACACCAAAATCTACATTATTGATGATGGCTTCAGCTTTTGCAGGTCACGATTTTATAAAAAAGGCCTATGACGAAGCCATAAAAGAGAAGTACAAATTTTACAGCTATGGCGATGCCATGTTGATTATTTAATAACATTATATCAAAAAAAAGCCTCGTTTTTACGAGGCTTTTTTTATACGTCATGTTTTTGAAACTACAGAAAAAACTTAAAATTTAATATTCAATTCTTCCTGAGTTAAGGTCGCACCGTAATAATGGTCCAAAAACCAAGTGTTGTCTTTTTTGTAAATAATACCATCAATTCCTTCAACCACAAAAACATCTTTTAAGTTGGTTCTATTCATTCTATAAACCACTTTTGGTGAGCTGTCAACCAACTGAAAGCCGTCTGGGGTTTCTTGAGCGTACAATATATTTGAGGTGCCCTCGATTACCGTTTTGGGCATTGTTTTGGTCTCTTTTACCGGTACTTCAACAATTTCTTCAACCTCAGTTTTGGGGCCGGCAACCTCTGCAACTTCTTCTTTTTTGTTTTTTAAAGATTGTATTTCTTCTTTTAATTTCTGGATTTCTTGTGCCACTTCATTATTGGTTTCCACATCTACTTTGGCAACGGATATAGCGTTTTTAGTACTTGGCTTATAACTGTAATTCAAGTCTTCAAACGATTTAAAGGCATTTCGCAGCGCTTCGTTGTAAGCTTTGCTGTATTCCTTCAATCTGCTTTCGCCCAATTGCGAAGTATAAACCACTACGCCATTACAGTCTTTTAGCGCAACGGTTAGTTTTGTTTTAAACATTCCAGACTCTTTTAAAACATCGGAATTTAAACCCATACAACGGTTTTGCTTAAAGTCGTCTGGATAGGTTTCGCCTTCCAATAAGGTGTTAAATCCATGTTTTTCGAATAAAAATTTGGTCAACGAATTTAAAAGATATTGATTTTCTTGTTTTAAGAAACTGTATTTTTTAGGAACAATTACATATTTATAATCGTTTAAATTGGTTTGAGAAAATGCACTTGCAATAATAAAACAAGCTATACATGTAGTAAATAATTTAGTTTTCATTTTTTTAAATAATATAGTTAAACCCCAAATTTGTTTGGAAGGTTGTAAATAGTCATCTGTTTTAATGTAGCGCTTAATTTGTTTAAGCATTACATCATTGTTTATTTATGTTGTAACCCTGAAACAAGCTCGGGGCGACTAAGGTTTACGATGCATTACTAAACTAAAAACCCAATTGTAAAGATACGTTTTACAAATAATTTTTTAAATGAATTAGGTTGTTTATTTGTTTAACATCCTCATTTATAGCTTCGTTTTTGGTGTCGAACAAAATGGCATCCATTCCAATATTTATGGCACCTAGTATGTCTGCTTCGTAGTTGTCGCCTATCATTAAGGCTTTATTTACGGGCGTATTGGCGGCTTTTAAGGCATGGTTGAAAATTTTAGGGTTCGGTTTTTTTACACCAACCGACTCGGAGTTAGTCACCGTTTTAAAATAATGGATGATGTTCGAGTTTTTCATTTTTCCCTGCTGCACTTCGCTAAATCCGTTGGTTATAATATGAAGGGTGTAGTTGTGCTTTAAATAATCCAGGATTTCAAAAGTGTTTTCAAACAAATGGTTAAAACTGCTTAAATGTGTAATATAATCTTCTGAAAGTTGATGGATTACATGATTTTCAACCGTAAAATCGACTGCTGAAAAAGCATCGTTCAACCGCCCGAAACGCAATGAAGCCTTGTCTATTTTTTCATCTCTGTAAAGCTTCCAATAATTTAAATTGATAGGTTCGTAATAGGCTAAAAATTCATTCAAATTAATATTGATATTATTCAGCTTAAAAATTTTATCGAAAGTTAGGGCTGAGTTTTTATCAAAATCCCAAAGGGTATGGTCTAAATCAAAAAATATATCCGTGATGCCTTTAATCTTCATTTGCCGATTCTAAAATAATATTAAACAATGTTTTAAAGCCGTTCCAGCGGTTGGAATCGCTAAATGTATAGTTGTGAAATACAGGAACAAATTCCCCGTTTACCCGTTTTACTTCGTTGATAATTTGATTTAATGCCATTTTTTTATCCAACAACGATTTGTTTTTAAGCAAGGCAAAATCCATAAGATGGTAACCATGCACTTTTAAAGGGGTTTGGGTTTCGTAATCTAAGTCGTAAAACAAAAATGGGGTACAAGACCCAGCCCTAAAACCAATATGGTTTATATAGCCCATGGTGTAATCTTCTTCTATTTCCAAATCGATAAGATTTCTGTAAGATTCGGGTAAATTAAGTTTAGAATGCGATTGCCTTGAGGCTTTTAAATTGGTGTTAATTATGGCTTCCATTTGAAGTTTTTCCTTTTTTAAAATCTTTTGATGGTCGATAGCAAAGAAAGATGTTTTTAACCCCACAAGGCTGTAATCTGCCACCTGTTTTATAAGCGATATAAACTTTTTTTTGTTAGGATTAATGCCTTTATCGTACGTGGAATAAGAGCCTATTAAAAAGAAGAACACAAACTTAAACTTGCTTTGTTTTTGTTTGTTTATAATGTATTTAAAGGTGTCAAACGGGTCGTGTTTCAATCCGAAAAGCACCATAAACCTATCGTATAAACTTTTAAGTTTAAAGCGCAATAAGTCTCTAATGGAACCACCAAAAGATCTGATGATGCCCTTTAGTTTATAATTGTACGGGCTTGGTACATCAATTACAGGTTTTATACTATAGGCGCGTTGCGGGAAACTAAAATCGGGAAAATGATTTTGTAAGGCATCCTTAAATTTTAACGCCCAAATATCAACAACGGGTTGATGTAAAAAGTTGTGTTTAAACGCGATGCTTTCGGTAGCCAAAAAACGTCCAAATTCGTCTCGTACCTGCGGTAAATACTCCTCGTAACGGGACAATAAATAAAATGATGCCGCAAAAATATCAAACGGAATGACGCTTTTATCTCCGTTGTAAAAGAAGCCTTTGGTATCCTCCCAATCGTGCACGTGTATGTCTACGTCCGATAGCCCTTGCTCAAATAAGATGTCGTGGCTTTTAATAAAAAACTCGTTCGCCAATGGCTGTCGAGTATACGACATTTTTAAATTATCGTGCGCAATAAAGGTTTCGATTTTTGTGGTAAACGAAACTTCAATACCCAATACCCTGGTGCAAATATGCTTGAAAACATATTTTAATCTTGGCGATATTTTATGAGTATAAACTAATAACATTTTGCAAATGTAAATTCCAAAATTTTTAAAAAAACAAACTCCAATGATTTTCTGTTTTTGGAATTTGGGATTTGTGTTTTAACTTTTTGCGTTTCTAAAGCATGTTTTCATCCGCAAAACTAAAGTATGCTTTTTCTGTTATAATTAGGTGGTCTAGCACTTTTATATCTAAACTTTCGGCAGCGACTTTTAATTTATTGGTAATTTGTTTGTCGGCTTCACTGGGTTTTAAAGTCCCCGACGGATGATTATGTGCCAAAATTAAACCTGTCGCCCCAACTTGAAGCGCATTTTTTAATACCAAACGTATATCGACCAAAGTGCCTGTAATACCGCCTTTGCTCAATTGGTTTTTTTGAATGACCTTGTTGGAATTGTTCAAGTAAATAATCCAAAATTCTTCGTGCTGCAGCTCGCCAATAATGGGCTGCATCAGTTCGAAAACCGATGCGCTGGATGTGATTTTATTTTTACGCAATGCCTCTTCGCCTCGTCGTCGTCTTCCCAATTCCATCGCAGCGGTAATGGTTATGGCCTTGGCCTCGCCAATGCCTTTAAATTGCATCAATTGTTCAACCGACAGTTTTCCCAGTTCACTTAAATTATTGTCAGCACTTGCTAAAATACGCTTGCATAAGGCCACGGCACTTTCTTCTCTGTTGCCCGAGCCTATTAAAATAGCCACTAACTCCGCATCGCTTAAAGCTGTCTTGCCTTTATAAAGTAATTTTTCGCGGGGTTGATCGTCTTGCGCCCAATTTTTTATTGAAAATGATGATGGTTTTTCAGACATTTGATAAATATAATTATTGTAAATTTATAAATCAACATTCATTAATTTTAATTCGTAAATCCATTTGAATTATCCACCAAAACACCATCAAGAAAACAATATTAATCGCCTCATTGAAGTGATTAAAACCTATCCGTTGGCCACGGTTATTTCAGTAAAAAACAACACGCCTTTAATAACCCATTTGCCCTTGATTTACAACGAAAACGGTAAGCTTGTTGGGCACATCGATAGGTATAATCCGCAAGCGCAATTGCTTAAAGATAATAATCCAGTAACGCTAATTTTTTCCGGACCGCAATGTTATATTTCCCCCAGTATTTATTCAACGGCGCAGCTACCAACTTGGAATTATATAAAAGTGCATATAAAAGGAACTGTAGCCGAGGTAAACGACGAGGAAAAAGTAAAACAAGGTTTGGTAGATATGGCTGGTTTTTTAGAGGCTCCAGACCATAAATACCAACTGAAAATGGACAACCCAAGAATGCACGGTTTAATAAATTATATAAAAGGATTTGAGATTGATATTACCCATTGGGAAGGCAAATTTAAACTCTCGCAAGACAAAAATAAAACCGATATAACCAATGCGAAGGAGGAGCTTATTCGAGCCAATAAAACAAGTATTGAAACTTTTTTAAGTAAAGTATTTAACTGAAGCTATACAGGGCATTTGATTGATAATACGTTGTGTATAGCCCAATAAATAGTATTGAAATTATTTTTAAATTAAATGAAAAACCACACGCTAATATTGTTACTGTTTATCCTTTTTATGGCTGCAAGTTGCTCAAAAGCCACAAAAACGGAAGCCCAAAAACCAAATATTATTTATGTGTTGGCAGACGATTTGGGCTACGGCGATATATCCAGCTTTAATGAAAACGGACAAATTAAAACCCCAAACATCGATCAATTGGCCAACGCTGGCATTAAGTTTACCGATGCACATACGTCATCGGCAGTGTGCACGCCAACGCGCTATAGTATTTTAACAGGACGATATAATTGGAGAAGTAAATTAAAAAGCGGTGTGCTAACAGGAAAATCTAAAGCCTTAATTCCAAATTCGAGAACAACCGTGGCTTCCATGTTGAAAAAACAAGGTTACCACACCGCCTTTATTGGCAAATGGCATTTGGGTTGGGATTGGACTTTAAAAGATGAAGATAGTTTTGGCGGAAGCGGTTGGGATTTTAAGGATTTTGACAATATAGATTTTACAAAACCCATAAAAAATGGCCCAAACGAATTAGGGTTTACTTATGCTTACGGACATTCGGGGTCGTTGGATATGGCGCCTTACGTGTATGTTGAAAACGGACAAGTTACCGTAGTTCCAGATTCCGTTACCGAAAACTCGGGCAAATACACTTGGTGGCGAAAAGGGCCAACTTCAAAAGATTTTATACATGATGATGTAACGCCCAATTTCTTCAGAAAATCGTTTAAATACATTACCGAAAAAGCTAAAGACAACAATCCGTTTTTCTTATATCTTGCTTTGCCATCGCCACACACCCCAATTTTGCCAACGGAAGAGTGGTTGGGGAAAAGCCAATTAAATCCTTATGCTGATTTTATGATGCTCATCGATGCTTATATGGGACAGCTTACCAAAACGATTAAAGACGCAGGAATTGAAGAGAATACCATCGTTATTTTTACCAGCGATAATGGCTGTTCGCCAGAGGCAGATTATGGGGTTTTAAAAGCTAAAAACCATAACCCAAGTTATATATATCGCGGCCACAAAGCCGATATTTTTGAAGGCGGACATCGAGTGCCTTTTATCGTTAAATGGCCAAAAAAAATAACGCAAGGTATTACTTCAAAAGAAACTATTTGCACTACCGATTTTATGGCGACCTGCGCCGAAATTTCCGGATATAAACTTTTGGATAACGAAGCCGAAGACAGTTACAGTTTACTGCCATTATTCACTCAAAAAAAGCTTGATAAACCCTTTAGGGAAGCTACGGTGCACCATTCCGTTAATGGGAGTTTTTCCATAAGAAAAGATGAATGGAAACTTATTATGTGCCCAGGTTCCGGTGGTTGGAGTTTCCCAAGACCCACTAATAAAGCCGCTATGGATTCTTTACCAAAACACCAACTTTATAATTTGAAAAATGACCCGAGCGAAACGAATAATATAATAGCAATAAACCCAAAAAAAGTTATGGAATTAAAAACTTTACTAACGAAATATATTGTTGAAGGGCGAAGCACACCTGGAACACCACAAAAAAATGATGCTATTGATTTTGATTGGAAACAGGTTGGGTTTATTGAATAGTTGATTGGCCTCTATTTGGTTTTGTCTGAAAAAGATGATATGTTTGTCCAGCGTCTGAACAAGTTTGTTAAAAGATTACTCCGTGTGTCATTTAATTCAAATATAACCTTGCAATTGTAATTTATGATGAAAAATATAGCATTAATAGTTATCTCGCTTATTCTGGTAAATTGTAATAAAGATTCAGAAGAACCATTTTTAAATGAAGAGCCTGTAATAAAAACACTTCAAGCTATAAGTGTAGACGCTACAGGGGCCACATTCAGAGGAGAACTAGTTCAAAAAGGTGAGGCAAAGATTAATGCTTATGGGTTCGTTTGGAGTTTATGGGATTTTGAAGAGCCCAATGTTAATACTTCGAATAAAATAACTTTTGAATCAGATGTTTCTACGGGTATTTTCGAGGCCAGAATAGACTCCTTACTGGCGAGTGGTTTCGAGTATAAAATAAAGACCTTTGCTAGCTATGGAACTAAAACAATTTATGGAAACACGGTTTCTTTTATGAGCAAGGGAAGTGAAAAATCAATTTGGTCAAAAGAACTGAGCAATTTAAATCTTCCAGGTGTACATGTTCCATATGGTTTTTCTGATAAAGAAAATGGGTATGTATTATTTCAAGACACCAAAACGTATAAGTATAATCCAAATGAAAAGGTATTCCATCAAATAGCAAGCTTCCCAAATCCTGATGGTTCATCTGGGACTAAATTCACCGCTGTCCATTTAAATGATTCAAATTATATTTTAAATGATATCGATACCAACCTATATGAACTTAATGAGAATACTTGGTCTGTTCTATCAGTAGCACCGTTTAATTATGAAGGATTTGGTGGGTATTACCATGGTTATTCAAACGCAAATAATATCCTTATTTTAAGTTCTTATAAATCGTTTAATTATGCGCCCGAAACAGATCAATGGTATAGTAAATCCAGTCTTTCTGCAGAAGGCTTTTCGGTAGGCGGAACCAATCTTGACGGAATTGCTTATATAATGACTTCAAGGAAAAAGATATACAGTTATAATTCCGTAGACGATACTTGGGATTATGTGACGGAATATCCAGGTGTTTTAAAATCTAATATAATTGGGTTCTCCTATAGCAATAAGATTTATTTTGGATTTAGCTATTTGAATCATGAGGAAACCCCTTGGATAGATCAAACATTTTGGTCATTTGATTTAACAAAACGTTCTTGGACCCAAATTGCCCCTTTGCCAAAGGAGCTTTCTACAAGAGGGACCATGTTTTTCTTTATATTGAAAAACAAACTTTTTATAGGACACGGCGTGTCAAAATACTATGATTTGTATGCCCTGGATTTTACCAAGTTGTAAAGAAAACAAGGAGGTGCCTGTTTATAAAATTATTGAATAGAACATCTATTAGGAACGTGCTTTTGCTGTCTCGATAATTATCAGGATTGTTTCAGTATTTAAATGTAACTTTATCTTTGCGTTAAATGAACCTCTTTAAAACCATCATTTCTTCCGCTCAATAACATAATTCACCATCAATTTCAGGGCATTTTTATACTCTGAATCTGGATAGGTATCCAACAATTGCAAAGCTTCATTTTGAAATGTTTTCATTTTACCCACGGCGTAGTCTAAGCCGCCATTATTTTTTACAAAGGCTATTACTTCCTTTACGCGTTTGGTATCTTTATTATGGTTTTTAATGGAGTTTATCAGCCAACGTTTATCTTTTTTATCGGCTTGGTTGAGCACATAAATTAATGGTAATGTCATTTTTTGTTCTTTAATATCAATGCCTGTGGGTTTGCCTATTTGGGTTGCGCCGTAATCGAACAAATCGTCTTTTATTTGAAAAGCCATACCGATAAGTTCACCAAACTTTCGCATGGTTTCAACATCCTGTGAATCGGGTTTTACTGATGCTGCCCCCAAACTACAACAGGCCGCTATAAGCGTTGCTGTTTTTTGACGTATAATTTCGTAGTAAACCGTTTCGGTAATGTCTAATTTTCGAGCTTTTTCAATTTGAAGCAGTTCGCCTTCACTCATTTCTCGAACCGCAATAGAAATGATTTTAAGCAAATCGAAATCATTATTGTCTATGGATAACAACAATCCTTTAGACAGTAAATAATCACCTATTAAAACAGCTATTTTATTTTTCCAAAGCGCGTTTATCGAGAAGAATCCACGACGCCGGTTGCTATCGTCCACCACATCGTCGTGCACCAAAGTTGCCGTATGGATAAGCTCGATAACCGATGCACCTCTGTAAGTGCGTTCGCTTACTTCTCCGTTAGATACCATTTTAGAGACCAAAAACACAAACATAGGGCGCATTTGTTTCCCTTTCCGGTTAACAATATAATGCGTAATTCGGTTTAGCAACGCCACTTTACTGGACATGGACAATTGGAACTTTTGCTCGAAAAGATCCATTTCGTAGGCTATGGGTTGCTTTATTTGTTCTACTATTTTCAAATGCTAAAATTGAATGTCACAAAGCTAATGATAAACTGATATTAAGCAATGTTATAATCAAAAAAAACTATTTATATGAGAAATGATTATCCACCAAAATATTAAGTCATTAGTCTTGTTGTCCAGCTTTAAAAACAATATTTGTTTAAAACAAAATTTCATATGGGTTATTCATTTTTCTTTTAACGTTAATCGATTATTAATAAAATTAGTAATTTAGCATAAATTAAGGCCTTAATAAATGTTTTATAAAACATTTATTGAAAACAAATCTATCACAACATTAAACCTATTAATTATGAAAAAAATTACTTTATTGTTTGTTTTTTTAATCTCTTTCCATTTTGTTGGTGGTCAGATTTTATCAGAAAATTTTGATGATGTTTCCACCTTGTCAACGGCGGGCTGGACCATATTAAATGTTAGTGAGTTTCCAGGTGCCACAAATTGGTTTCAAGGAGATACAAGTAGGTTTAATGCTCATGGAGGTGCTTTAAATTCTTATATAGCAGCTGATTATTTGTCAGCTTCCGATATAGGTCAAGCAGTTAGCACGTGGCTTATACTTCCAACACTATCGTTAAAAAATGGTGACGAATTAAGTTTTTATACCAGAACGGTTGACCCCGTTCAATATCCGGATAGACTACAGGTACGTATTGGAGCAGGAACCAATCCAATTGCTCCAACAAATAGTACAGATGTAGGTGAATATACTACCTTGTTATTAGATATTAATCCAACATATCTTACTACAGGTGCAGGCTCTTATCCTACAACATTTACACAGTATACAGTAACGGTTTCAGGCTTGAGTGTTACACCTGTTGATGCACGTCTTGCATTTAGGTATTTTACTGAAGACAATACTAATAACTCTGACTATATAGGTGTTGACACTGTTGTAGTTACTAGCTCTACTCTTGGTTTAACAGATGTAGAAGCCAAAGCCTTCAGTCTATTCTATAATAAGGACGAAGGTGTTTTATCTTTAAAATCACCTCATTCTAAGTTGCAAAATGTTACCCTGTATAACTTATTAGGGCAAGAAGTTTTGAGTAAAAAATTATATCAAACAGAAGAGAAGGTTGATGTTTTGGATTTAAACCGGGGTATTTACCTCGCTAAGGTGACCTTAGAGGGACATTCGAAAACCATCAAATTTTACAAAGATTAATTAATAAAAAGCTGCAATTTGCAGCTTTTTTTAACCTTTATTTGCTAATTGTCCGCATGCCGCATCAATATCTTTTCCTCGGCTTCGTCGTACATTAACCACTATTCTATTTTTTTCTAAAGTTTTGATGTAGTTTTCCAAGGCCTCATTTGAGGCTTGCTGAAAATGGCCATCGTCAATAGGATTGTACTCAATAATATTAACTTTACATGGCACGTATTTACAGAACTTAACAAAAGCATCAATGTCTTTTTGTGAATCGTTTATACCTTTCCAAACTACATATTCGTAACTTATTTTACGGTTTGTTTTTTCGTACCAATATTCTAAAGATTCTTTTAAATCCTTTAAAGGAAAAGTTTCGTTAAAAGGCATGATGGTGGTTCGAACCTCATCGATAGCTGAATGCAACGATACGGCTAAATTAAATTTAACATCGTCGTCTGCCATTTTTTTAATAATTTTTGGCACGCCAGAAGTGGAAACGGTTATGCGCTTTGGCGACATGCCCAAACCTTCGGGCGAGGTTATTTTATCGATGGCCTTAATTACGTTGTTATAATTCATTAGCGGTTCGCCCATGCCCATAAACACTATGTTGCTTAATGGCCTGTTGTGATATAATCTACTTTGGTTATCGATAGCAACCACTTGGTCGTAAATTTCATCCGGGTTTAAATTACGCATCCGTTTTAATCGTGCCGTGGCACAAAATTTACAGTCTAAACTACAACCAACTTGACTGGATACACAGGCTGTTGTGCGTGTTTTGGTTGGAATTAAAACCGATTCTACAATTAAACCATCGTGCAAGCGCACCGCGTTTTTAACCGTACCATCGTTACTGCGCTGCATGTTATCGACCTTTATGTGATTGATTACAAAATGGTCTTCGAGCATTTGGCGTGTTTCTTTTGAAACATTGGTCATGTCCTCAAAATGGTGTGCCGATTTTTGCCAAAGCCATTCGTATACTTGATTGCCCCTAAATGCTTTGTCGCCTTGTTTTACAAAGAATTCTCTTAATTGTTCTTTGGTTAATGCGCGTATATCTTTTTTCTTTACCGTCATAAGTTTTGCAAAAATAGTGAAAGGAATTTCGATGGACGAATTACCGTTGACGATTTTTAATGGGTGTTAGGATTTGCGTTAGGGATTGAGGCATTTGTTGGAGCTCGCCGACGCAGGAGGAAGCGACTGCCGAAAGCCCGACCCCTCTTGCCCTGAGCTGAGTCGAAGGGTGGGGTAACGCCCAAATAATGATGATGCGATGCTAAAACAAGTTCAGCATGACAAATCATGGTAGAATTTAGATTTTTGAAGTCAACGATTTAAAGAATACGTAGCCAAAACCTAGAAATAACATGAGGTGAAAGGGGAACAACCCGAAATCGCCACCTTGGTCGCCAACCACGAATGCACTGTACATGCCAAAGGCGAAGTAGAGCATGAGGGCGCCTTCGAAAATGACGTTTATAGAGATTGTTTTTTTGAGGTATTTGTTGTTTTTCCAACCATCTTTTATCGTGCTAATGTTGAATTTTGGCGTGCGCACAAATTCACTTTTTTTGCCCAAATGTCCTTCTAAAACAGCAATGGAATTGTGTAATGAAAAGCCCATGGCTATTGAGAAAAACACGAAAAACATACCAATGTAGTTCATAAAGTTTTTTATGCCGCCGCCGTACATTCTGCGGTACATAATCCAGTAGCAAACAAAAAATATTACGGTGCTTATAATAAAGAAGCTCATTACAAAAAAATAGGCTTTTAAATGGGTGTACTCGTTTTTTATGTAAAGCATGGGGATGCTTAATACGGCCACTATGAGGATGTTTAAAAACATGGTGCTGTTTAATAAATGCAGCAGGCCGTGGGCTTTGGTTTTTGCCGAAATGTTTTTGTTTTTTAAAACTTTCCAAAGCATTTTTTTAAAGTTTTCGGCACCGCCTTTGTTCCACCTAAATTGTTGCGAGCGTGCCGCGCTTATGGCCACGGGAAGTTCTGCCGGTGTTTCTACATCTTCGAGATATTTGAATTTCCAGTTTTTTAATTGGGCGCGGTAGCTTAAATCGAGGTCTTCGGTTAGGGTGTCGCCTTCCCAATTGCCAGCATCTATAATACAGGTTTTGCGCCAAACGCCGGCGGTTCCGTTAAAATTTATAAAATGCCCTTTGCTGTTTCGGCCTACTTGCTCCAAGGTAAAATGCGCATCTAAAGCAAAGGCCTGAATTTTTGTTAATACCGAAAAATTGCGGTTAATGTGCCCCCAACGTGTTTGTACAACGCCAATATTATCGTCTTTAAAATAAGGAATGGTGCGTTTTAGCCAATCTTTTTTTGGTAGAAAATCGGCATCGAAAATGGCAATAAAACCGCCTTTGGCTGTTTTTAATCCTTCTTTAAGTGCACCGGCCTTAAAGCCTTGTCGGTTGGTTCGGGTGATATGTTGAATATCTAAACCTTTGGCTTTAAGTTTATCGATTTGATTTTTTGTGGTTTCAACAGTCTCATCGGTTGAGTCGTCTAAAACCTGGATTTCCAATTTGTTTTTTGGATAGTCGATTTCCGCAATGTTGTCGAGCAAACGCTCCATGACATACATTTCGTTATAAACGGGCAATTGTATGGTTACAAAGGGGATTTCCGCCGGGTTTGACAAATTGAAAGTTTCGCAGGATGTATTGTTTTTTTTAGAAGATAAATAATTGAATAGTAGGTTTAATTGTGCCAAAGCATACATAAATATAAGCAATAACGCGATGGTGTAAACGACTATAATTATGGTTTCTAAAATCATTTTTTAATACTGTATTTAAAAATCCAACCTAATATTTTAAAGCCTGCAAATATAGCACCTTTTACCGTTCCGGAAACTTTTGAGACGCCAATTCGGTTTCTGTAATTCACGGGTATTTCGGTGTATGTTAGTTTTTGCTTTAAAGCTTTTAGTTGCATTTCTACCGTCCAACCATAGGTTTTGTCCTCCATATTTAGACGCAATAGTTTATTGTATTTAATGGCTCTAAATGGCCCCAAGTCGGTAAATTTTGCTCCAAAAAATAAGGTCATTAATGTGGTTGCCAACCAATTGCCAAAAATTTGGGGAAACGTCATAGCGCCCTGCTCTCTCAGTCGTTTTACACGCGCACCGATTACAAAATCTATATCATCATTAATAATTGGTGCTACAATTTTTGTTAATTCTTCGGGGTAATCGCTGTAATCGCCATCTAAAAAAACGACTATATCTGGTTTTAAATTCTGTTTTGCTATATGGGCCATACCTTTTAAACAGGCGTATCCGTAGCCTTTTCTGGATTCGGTTAAAACCGTTGCTCCAGCTTTTTTAGCGTTGATTTCGGTGTTGTCGGTGGAGTTGTTGCTAACCACAATAATTTCATCAACTATATTGGGAATATCATTAATAACATATGCGATGGAGTCTGCTTCGTTATAGGCAGGAATAATGACTTTTATACTTAGGTTTTGCTCAGCACTGGATTTGATCATTGTAGGTCTAGTAAATTATTTTCTTTTTTGAACGCTTTTAAATCTGTCCATGTTTTAATTTTTTTTCCGGATTTAAACTTAGCGACAGAAACTAATTTTTCATTTTCGTACATGAGGCAATATCCGTTTTTCCGATTGTATTTAAACTGGCATTTGTAATTGATTTTTTCAGCGTTGTTATAAAACGACCACCAGTTTGTTTTTTCGCCATTATCAAAACGACCTTCACTTTGTTTTGTGCCGTTTTCGGTGTAAAAATACCAATATTTAATAGGTTTGTTTGCTGAAAAATGACCTTCTTTTTCAATGTTTCCGTTTTTGTAAAAGAATTTCCAATAACCATTTTTTTGATTGCTTTTTATCCAGCCTTCAGATTTTAAAACGCCGTTATCAAAATAATTTTTTTGATAGGTTTTTTGAGCTGAAATTGATAAGCTGATGGACAGGATTATATAGAATGAAATCTTTTTCATTTTAATTTATTAAAGTTAGCCACAAATACACGAATGTTTTTTAATCATGTTGAAACTGTAAACTTATTTCTGATTCACTAAATCCATTAAATTCACATCGTTCCCAAGTAAAACATCGGTTGGATTGATGCGTCCTTTTTCCGGGCCATTCTCCAGTTTTAAAACACCTCGCGGGCAAACTGCGGCACAAATACCACAGCCAACACAACTCGCTCTAATAATGTTTTCGCCTTTTTGTGCATAGGCGCGCACATCGATTCCCATTTCACAATAAGTGGAACAATTACCGCAAGAAATACATTGGCCGCCATTGGTTGTAATTCTAAAACGGGATTTAAAACGCTGTACTATACCTAAATAAGCGGCTAACGGACAACCGAAACGGCACCAAACCCGATTGCCAAAAATGGGATAGAACCCTGTGCCGATAACCCCGGCAAAAATGGCACCGATTAAAAAGCCGTAAACATCTTGTATGGTTTGTGTTTTGATGCCCAATACCGCCTCAGCTCCCGAAAAATAGGAGTAAAGTGTAAAGCCTGTCATTACTAAAGCAAATACCAAAACACCATGTACCAACCAACGTTCAAATTTCCAAGCGCTTAACGATTTATCGGATAGTTGTCTGTAAGGGTCGCCCAAGGTTTCAGCTAAGCCACCACAACCGCAAACCCAACTACAATACCAGCGTTTTCCAAAGAAATACACCATTACGGGAACGATAACCAAGGTTAATACGATGCCCCAAACTAAAATAAACAAGCCCAAGCCACCGCTATTTATAAGTTCATCAAGGTTCCATTTAAAGAAGAAATCGTAATCCAATGGAAAGGCGTTTTTAAAATCGTACCAAGGTTTTTCAAAACGAACTAAAATTTCTGGAATTAAAAAGGCAAACACAATTTGAAAAAACAAAACCGACGTGGTTCGTAATATTTGGTATTTATTGTGTCGGTATTTTATATACATTCTCACCGCCATAACCGTCATTACGGTGCAGTATAAAAATCCGTATAAAAACCATTGACTTGCTGGGTTTCCGTTTAAACTTTCACTTATGGGGTCAACAAGGTAAACCCAGTTTACAATATAATCGGGCCTGAAATAAAGCAGGATATAAAAACCTACCAAAAATATAAAGGCGAACCAACCTATCCAACCTCGGTTTGTCGCTGCACTATGATAAATGCCATTGTTTTTAATGCCTGCAGGTCCTAAGGTAATAACCTTTGGAATAATAAATAACAATGCACCAATAATGCCCAAACCAAAAGTGAGCCACCAAAACAGCCATTTGTTTACTTTAACCATGCCGCTTCCGGCGCTTTTGGCTATTTGGTAAGAAAAACTGTGTGGCTTGTCCCAAATAACTTTATCCCATTCGCTATTTTGTTTGTGGGTTTCGTTTGCTGTTTTTAATGCCGATGTGATTTGAGATGAAAATGAAAACGGATTTGTAAATTCCTTCTCAACCACGTTCGTTTTTAAATCATCAATAAAAAGCTCGCTTTTAATGCCTTTGTTGATAATGACTTGGTCTAATAACTGTGGTGTTAACTCATACTTCCCTAAAAATACTAGCGCGATAAATATAGCGAGACCTGTTAAAAATAAACCAAGTCCTATGTTTTGAATGTTCTTCATTTGATTTATTTATGAGGTTTGAAAAATACGTTTCCAACTTTTCTTTTTCAGCTGAATATTCGTGTGGTTTTCTTGGTTGAATTTTGCAACGATTTCCGGTTCGTGCAGTTTGTAAAACTCAGGATCAAAATTAGCATCGGCCAAATGTTCTAAAACATAATCGACCGAACGTTTTTCGGTTAAAACCTTATCGAAAAACTCATGTCGCATTCTAATTCCCAAATTATTAATCCCAATAAATTCACGCGTGTTTTTATCGTAGTTGATGTGAATACATTTGTTGCCTTTATGGTGTTCCCAATAAAAACGGGCTTCGTTTTCCTTTGGTTGCGCCCAAACCCAACCATAGGTTTGGTATTCAATATCAAAAAACTTAGCCGAGTTAAACCAGTGTCCGGGTTTGTATGCAATGCGGTTCCCGCAAATGGTTTGCGCAACGGTTTCTCCCATCATGCGTCCGGTGTACCAAACGGCTTCAATGGGTCTGCGCTGATCAATGCCTTCGTGTTGTTCGGCGCAATCGCCAATGGCATAAACATCGGGGATATTGGTTTCTAAAAACCGATTCACTTTTACACCGCGCCCTGTTTCAATACTTCGCCCGGGCTCAGTCTGGTTTTCAGATTCTTTTAAAAAATCAATATTCGGTGAAACACCAGCAGTTAATCCCACCACATTGCAGTCAATTTCTTCGCCTGTTTCTTCAATAATCACCGATTTTACCTGACCGTTTTCATAGGCTTTAATTTCTTTTAAATTCACGCCTAATCGTAAGTCGATACCGTTTTTTAAAATTTCGCGGTTAATCATAGCCGATTCACCTTTAGGTAAAACTGCATCCCAAAAACTATGTTCCCGTACTAAAAAAGTCACTGGAATATGTCGCGAATGCAACATTTCAGCAAGCTCAATACCTATTAATCCGCCACCAACAATTACGGCGTGTTTACATACTTTATTATTGGGTGCATATTTTTCAAGATTATCTAAATCTTGTTTGTGGTACATACCCATAACGCCTTTTAAATCTTGCCCTGGCCACCCAAATTTATTAGGTTTGCTGCCCGTGGCAATTATTAGTTTGTCGTATTGTAAGGTGTCGCCATTTGCAAACTGTAGTGTTTTAGATGTGGTTTCAACCGTTTTTACATAGCCTTTTTTAAGGTTGATTTTATTTTTTTTCCAAAACCAATTCTCGTAAGGTTGTGTATGCTCAAACTTCATGTGTCCCATATAAACATACATTAGCGCGGTTCGAGAAAAGAAATAATCGGTTTCGGCAGATACAATGGTGATTTTTTTAGCCTGTGCTGAACTTGTTTCAGTATCGGAAAGTTTTCTTATATGCCTCGCAGCGGTAACGCCCGAAATGCCATTTCCTATTATAACAATGTGATCCATATTTAGTGATTGTGTTGTAGTAGGTCGAAGTTAAAGATAATAACTTATATTGAAGTTGTTAATTTAGAATTGCTTTAAATTACAGGTGTTTTGTAAGGATTTAAAATTTTTAAAGACGCAAAAAAACTTTTTTTAACCATGTAAGTTAGCTAACATTTTATACGACCTAGGTGGTAACACTTTGCAAAGCATAAATTATAGACAGATGAAAAAGCAACATATCATTTTAATTATTATTCTAGTTAGCATTGAAGGATTTTCGCAAGATGTGAATGTTTTTTTTAGTAAGGCTGATACTTTTTTTAGAACTTATGTTGATGAGGGGAAAGTAGCCTATTCGGACATTTACAACAATCAAAGTGGCTTGAATGAATTGATGAAATTAGCCGAAGCTATTTCGGTTTCAAAAGAAGATGCAGAGGTCTATCAAGCCTTTTGGATTAACGCTTACAACCTATCTGTTATAAAAGGCATCATCTTTAATTATCCAACAAATTCACCCTTGGACAACGCTGGTTTTTTTGATAAAACAACTTATCGTTTAGCAGGAAAAAACATCACGTTAAATGATATTGAGCACAAATTATTACGCGCCCAATTTAACGATGCGCGCTTCCATTTTGTGTTGGTTTGTGGTGCCGTTGGTTGTCCGCCATTAATCAATAAAGCCTATTTACCAAATACCTTGGATGTACAATTGGAAACGCAGACCAAAAAAGCCATAAACGGTAGTTTTTTAAAAGTGAACACCAAAAAGAAACGTGTTGAAGCATCGCAAATTATGGAATGGTATAAAGCGGATTTTACCATGAACGGTACAACGGAAATCGATTTTATTAATAAATACAGAGCTGAAAAGTTAGAAGGCAAGTACAAACTGGGTTATTTTCAATACGATTGGAGAATCAATACACAGTAAGGTCTAAAAAAAGAAACAAAAACCAAATACAGATGAAAAAAACAATAGCATGTCTTATAATTTCAGCGATAGCATTTACCGGGTTTTCACAAGAAGAAGATGTCCAAAAAAGCAATATCCAAACCTATACACCATCAAAACTCTTAAAAAAAGGTCAGTGGGATATTAAGTTTTTCAACAACTTATACACGCAAACCAAAGTGGCAAATAGTAGTGGCGATGTGTCTAAAAATGAACCGAGAGAAACCTATTTCACATCAACAATCGACGTGTTTACGGGCGTTTCGCAAAACAGTACATTGAATGTGGGTTTGTTGATTGAAATGCGTTCCAACGTCGTTGGAAACCGTAAAGCCCTCGATGTTTTTAAGTTTGACGGCGAAACCAATACGGCGCGTTCGGGCATAACATCTATCGCACCCGCCATCAAATTCAATCCGTTTAACAATGTGAACAACTTTACAATTCAAACGGCATTCCATATACCATTGGTTGATAACGAAACCGAAAACAACGTGTTTTTAGACCAAACCGCATACACATTCCAAAATCGTTTTTTCTACGATTACACCTTTCCTAGTGGTGATTGGCAACTGTTTACAGAGCTAAACACCGAGTATAATTTTGGTGAGAAAACCAGTTTTGCCGATAAAACATTTGTGTTGGCTCCGGGTGTGTTTTTAAGTTATTTTCCCAATCAGGAATTTACCATTTTAGGATTTGCGCAGCATCAACAACGTGTTGGCGATTTTAAACAAGATTATACGGCATTGGGTTTTGGCGGAAAATATCAATTATCTAAAACTTTAAATTTAGAGGTGCTTTACAGTAATTTTATAAGAGGCAACACTACAGGTTTAGGGCAATCATTTAATATAGGTTTAAGGGCTTTGTTTTAATTAATAATGTAAATTAGGAGTTTATAAATCGTTTTTTATGAAACTATTTAAGTTCCTAATTGTTTTTTTAGCGCTGATTTTTCAGACCTGTTTAAGTCAACCAGAAAAAATTAACGGTGTAAGTTTTGTAGCTTCACGAGAGTCCATTGATCATGCGCATGTAAAACCTGTTGTGAACGTCAACGCTAATTATGCAGCCATTATGCCTTTTGGGTTTATACGAAATTTGGAACACCCGGAAATTGTGTTTAACACACAGCGACAGTGGTTTGGTGAAACCACAGCAGGAGCAAAGCAATATGTTGAAGTGCTTCAACAAATGCATATTAAAATTATGATAAAACCCCAAATTTGGATTTGGCATGGCGAATTTACGGGGTATTTAGAAATGGCATCTGAAGCCGATTGGAAAACCTTGGAAAATTCATATTCCAAATTTATATTAGAATACGCCCAATTGGCTCATGAGGTTAATGCTGAACTATTTTGCATAGGTACAGAACTTGAAAAATTCATTGAAAACAGACCAGATTATTGGCGTAATTTAATTGCGGAAATAAAAAAAACATACAAAGGCAAACTAACTTACGCTGCCAATTGGGACGAGTTTAAGCGTACACCATTTTGGGATGAATTGGATTTTATAGGTATTGATGCCTATTTTCCCGTTAGCGATAGTAAAACGCCAACGGTTGCCGAGGCTACAGCAGGTTGGAAAACACATAAACCAGTTATCGAACAGGTTTCAAACACCTTTAACAAACCTATTTTGTTTACTGAATTTGGCTATAGAAGCGTAGATTATTCTGGGAAAGAACCTTGGAAAAGCGACAGAAATATGGGGCATGTTAATTTAGATGCGCAAACCAATACCACGAAAGCGCTGTTGGAAACCTTTTGGAATGAAGACTGGTTTGCCGGTGGTTTTATTTGGAAATGGTTTGTTAATCACGAAGCGGTTGGTGGCGTAAACAATGCACAATTTACACCGCAAAACAAACCCGTTGAAGCTGTTTTACGTAAACATTACAGTGATTTTAAATGAATAAATTGAAGTACATATTGGTCTGTTTTTTCGCTTTTACATCTTGTTCAAAAGATGCGGATGACGACCTGCGCAATACGTTAGAGGCTTACGTTTTAAACAGGTCTTTTGAAGTGGGCCAAGTTATTGCCTGTGCCGCAAGCGATGAAAATACCAACGGGATTCTAACCTTTTATTACCCAGAATCCGGTGCAACCCATATTCGGCTTTATGAAACTGAAAATGCACAAGTTGACCAAAACGATTTTTCAAATTATGTGCAAATCACCATTCCAAACGAACCGTTTTTTAATGGGTATTTGGGCAAGTTTGTACAATCTTCTTCAAATGAAAAATGGATTATTGTTACTTTTGAATTGCATGGTGAAATAAAAATGTCCAACCCCATTCGGTCCAAACAAAACACCAAACCAACTGTTTGGAATAGCGAAGTCGTTATCGACCAATCGCAACCCAACATGCCAAATTTTATGTGGGAAGATGATGCTTTTGGCGAAAATGCCATATATTTTCAAGTGGTTTCGGATGCGCAAAACAATTTACTTTCGGGCACCTATACTTACGAGAATCATTTTCAATATTACAACACATCCAATGTGGTTTTAAATATAACGACCCAGCAAACGCCACCATTGCTCATTTCTGGAAATAATTATAATTTCACCTTAATGGATGTTAGTGAAGATAATTGGGTAAATTGGGTCATTCTTAAAACCTTTGAAGCTCAATGAGTAAAACGCTAGCCATTGTATTTTTAAGCTTTTTCACTGTGAGTTTGTTTTCGCAGAATTATACGGTTGCCGATTTAAAAATTCAGGGTAATAAAAAGCTCAAATCGTCTTTCATCAAAAAAATATCATCTATTAAAACTGGAGAAAAACTGGATTCGTTGGTTATCGAGCAAGATATAAAACGCTTAAAACGCTTGCCGTCGGTGTCTCACGCTTATTATCAGGTGTTTTATTCCGAAAACAATCAATACAACGTGTTTTATAATGTTGTTGAGAACTTCACCTTAATTCCTTCGGCCAATATGTATACCACAAATAACGATGAGTTTGCCTATCGTTTGGGACTGCACGAATTTAATTTATTGGGCAGAAACATTGGCTTTGGCGGGTTTTATCAAAAGGATATTTACAGCAGTTACGCCATAAATTTTAGGGCGCCTTATTTGTTTTCAAACAAATTGGGTTTGGCTGTAAACTATCAAGATTTAACAACCCAAGAGCCTGTTTTTTTTGATGGTACAACGGCCGATTATAAATACAATAACCAATCTTTGGAAATTTTGGGTTTATACGAGTTTAACTTTAACAACAAACTGGAACTCGGAATAAACTATTTTGTTGAAGATTATGCCTATAAATCTGGCGCTACAAACCCCAATGTGCCACAACAATTAAATGTGCACAAATGGTTACTTAAAAGCATTTATGAATACAACAATCTGGATTATTTTTACCAATATGTGTCCGGTGTTAAAAATCAATTTAACTTTCAATATGTAACATCAACCAACGATATGCTCCCCGATTTTTTTATCGCTTGGAACGATTTTTTCTATTTTAAACGTTTTGGCACGCGAAGTAATTGGGCAAACCGATTGCGATTGGGCTTGTCAAAAAACGATAAAACGCCATTCGCCCCTTTTTCGGTAGATAATAATTTGAATGTTCGTGGCGTTGGAAACACCATCGACAGAGGCACAGGCGTTATTGTTTTAAATACCGAATTCCGTTATACCATTTACGAGAAAAATTGGTTTGTTTTGCAAGGAAATACTTTTGTCGATGCCGGTTCTTGGCGAAATCCAGGAGGCGATTTTGGCGATTTCAGTAAAGACGAAAACATCAAAATATATCCGGGTTTAGGGCTTCGTTTTATTCATAAAAAAATATACAACGCCATTTTTAGAATTGATTACGGACATGGGATAACCAAAAATGCAACGAAGGGTTTTGTGTTTGGCATTGGGCAGTATTTTTAAAGTATTTAGGGCGTTACCCCTTCGTGCCTTGGGGTCGGGCTTTCACAAGTCGCTCTCTGCGAGGAGCTCCAACAAACTTGTGCTGAGCGATGTCGAAGTATGCTCAATCCCTAACGCACCAATCCGCCAAAGTAAGTTTTCAAACGCAAAGTCTAGTTAATTCAAACTCAAACATTTATTTTTGAAAAAACGATGGTTATATGCGAACATTTGCAATTGGCGATATTCACGGGGGTTTAAAAGCATTAATTCAGCTATTGAATAAAATGGAAATTAAAGATGAAGACACCCTTATTTTTATGGGCGATTATGTTGATGGTTGGAGCGAATCTGCACAGGTTATTACGTTTTTAATAGACCTTTCTAAAAATTTCAATTGTGTTTTTATAAAGGGGAACCACGATGTTTGGTGTGAAAACTGGTTGAGAGAAGACCGTGTTGACCCCGTTTGGTATATGCATGGCGGTAAAGAAACCATAGACAGTTATGCGGGGTTTTCGGAAGCCAAAAAAAAGAAGCATTTAGATTTTTTTGAAAGTATGCCACTTTATTATATTGACGGCGAAAACAGATTGTTTGTTCACGCTGGATTTACATCGATGCACGGTGTGGAAAAAGAGGTTTTTAAAGAAAGTTTATATTTCGATAGAACGCTTTGGGAAATGGCTTTAACGATGGATAATCGCATTGCAAAGGATTCTACATTATACCCAAACCGATTAAAACACTACAGCGAAATTTTTATTGGGCACACCCCAACTATAAATTTTAACGTCGGCGTGCCCATGCAAGCCGCAAACATTTGGAACATTGATACGGGCGCTGCTTTTACCGGTAAATTATCTGGAATGAATATAGACACGAAAGCGTTTTTCCAAAGTGATAATTTGCCCAATTTATACCCCAATGAAAAGGGGAGGAATAAAGGTTAAATAAGTTAACTGCGTTTTTAGTTTGGGTCTCCTGCAAGGTTTTGTTTTAAGCTTGTAAGTCTACTAAAAAGAACATACCTCAAGGTTCTGGAAACCTAGCAGGATATTTTCACTCAATACTCTTAAAATCCTTTATCGCCTGATTGGGTTCCATAACATTATAGCCTTTCCAAAATTCGGGGTCGTATTTTGGTAAATACGTGGGCTTAACTTTGGCTCTTTCAGTAATGTTATTAAATGCCGTTTCGGTAATACTTTCGTTTTCAAAAACCACGAGTTCTTTTTTGGTGATGTTCGATACGATAAAATGAATATCGGTAGAAATTTCATTCTGCTTTCTCCGCCCTTTTACATGTTTGTTTTTTTCAATAATCTTTAATGGGCGTTTAATTCCAAATTTATTCCCGTTTTCCACTTCGGCATATTTAAGGACATATTTATCGCTATTGTTTTTAGCATAAATAAATGTGCCCTTTTTTAAATATTCACTATAAGAGATGCCTAAAAGTCTAAAGTTTTTTAGGTTTTTCACATTCTCATAGTCCACCCTAACAATGGCAAAATCATCAGTATTTATATATAAAACACCTTTGAAATCTTCTTTTCGCTTTGGGGTAAATGTTATTTTATAAACAAATTCACCGTTTAAAAATTGATAGTCCAAAAGCTCGAATCTGTATCTGTTAGACTTTTCAAGAAAGTTTAAAAACGAATCCTCAAAGATAAAACTGCTGGTCTCTAAATTTGCAATAGCGCGTTTTCTGTATCTTAAAAAGTTCTGTTTACGTTCGTTTTCCTTCTTTTTTTGTTCGTCAATAAAGGCTTTGGTTTTTTCAATGTCTTCATCGGCTTGGGCATCACCAAAAAAGGAGGAGTCAATGTCTTCTTTTGTGCCGAAAATCCCGGATTTAATTTTAAAATAGGAATCTCTTTTAATGTGTTTTTTAAATATGGTATTAAATTTTTCTTCAAGGCCTTCAAATGAGATTTCATTGTTTTTGTCGTAAAGGTTTGAAGCTTTTATAATATCTAATTTTAGGGCGTTTTCAGCAATGGGCTTTAGGTATAAATCACCTAAAAGCTCTGTGTAATTACCCGAGTTTTTAGGCATAATATCCAATACGCTATCAACAAATTTTTGATTGATTTCCGGAATGGTCGATTTTTTAATAGCAATGGTGTTTTTAATTATGTTATTATGGTCGGATTGCCTGTAAAACAGCCTGCTTTTGGTGTATTCAAAATCGTAATTTGTTGCTAAGTTTTCTTGTGCTTTTTCTATAATTTCATCAACCGTATAGGCTTTGTTCGAAACCAAAACCTCGTCCAATTCAATGGATTTCTGACTTAAAACAATAATGCTGTCGGTGAATTTTTCAACTGCAATGCGCTTGGTTTCGTAACCCAAACAATTGATAAAAAGGGAGTCGTTTACCCTAGTTTTTTTATTCAAATATATTTGAAACACGCCATTGTTGTTACTAATAACCCCAGATTTTTTATTGAGCTCAATAGTTGCAAACGCGATGGGTTTTTGTGTAGTGGAATCAATTAATTTCGCATGAATGGAGTTCTGTGTTTGAGACCATTGAAAAATAAATAATGTAAATAAAACTAGAAATAATTTTGGATTCATATAAAAATCTATTTGCTATAAAAGTAGACGATTATATAACCTATTTGTAACATTTAGAGTTTCGTTAAGTGAATTTTATCATTTTTTAACACTTACATATTTTAAATAATATTGGTTTAATTGATTTGGCGAAGCGCCCAACCATTTTTTTAAATGAATGGTCCAATAATGAAATTGCAAACGCCAAACACCATTGGTATTGTAATGCCTTGGCGAGGTTGTTAACCATTTTTGAATGACCACAAATTGCTTGCGAGCGTAAAGTTTGCCAATTAAATCGTTGTCTTCGTATATTTTAAAATTCTCATCAAAACCATTAAGGGTTTTAAAAAGTGATTTTGTGATAAATAAACTTTGGTCGCCGCCTCGACAAGATTTTAAAGGTAATCGTGTTAATTGTCCCGCTAGTTTTAGCCACCAATGCTCGCTGTTAAATTTCATGATAAAGCAACCGGCATAATGGTTTTTTTCAACTTGTTCAATAATATATTCGTCGAAATTTTTAGACGGAAAAGAATCGGCATGCAAAAAATACAGAATGTTTCCCGAAGCGTTTTTTGCTCCTAAATTCATTTGTTTGGCACGACCTTTTTGCGAGTGAATTAATTTGATGTCTGGTCGAGTAGAATTTTCGATAGAAAATTTTGTATCGAGAAATTTAATTAAGTCTTCTCGATACAATTTTTCGTTATGCTCAAAATCACTCGAAGTGACAAAGTTCTGTACTATTTTACAAGTCTGGTCTGTACTGCCGCCATCAACAACAATAATGTCTGAAATGTTTTCTTTCGAAGCATTTTTCAATAAATGATTCAACAGATTTTCAATATGATCTGCTTCATTTAATGTAGGTATAATTATGGAGATTTGGTGTTTCATATTTTGTTTTTAGAGACCTGTTAGGTTTTTAAAACCTGACAGGTCTAAATGTTTTTATTCATTCAAATCCCAATTATAGCTTTTATAACTTTTTTTCGCTTTCGCGGAAATTTGAACGTCTGAATATTGGTTTAAAAAATCGACTAAACTACCATTTTGTTTAAAATCTTTTGCAAACCATTGAAATATTTTCGATAGCTCAAGGCTGTCTTTTGATATGTTGTTTTTTGTTGAATCGCTTAAAAAATCCTTTGTGGCTTCAGTAAGTTGTGCTTCTAAATTTTCGGCCGTATAAGCTTCGTTTAATAATTTGGGGCATGAAACCGAGGCGCAAACAATGGCAAAATGAATTCGTGGTTCGTCCATTTTCCGTAAAATCTCATGTTCAATATCATTTAAACTAAACTCTTTTTCACCTAATTTCCACAGGCGTTGCTCCCAAGGTTTTTTAATGTCTTTTATGCTTTTTAAGGGATACTGGCGCAAAATTAAATCAATGGTAAAAGCATTGTAAGCGTTAATCCAAAAGGCAAGCTTTTCATCGTTAGAAATAGTGTTAAAAGCATCATTTGCATAAAATAAGCTTAAAACGTAAATGTAGTCGAGTAGTTTTTTATGCTCGGTTTTAAATGATTTGTAATTTACATTGCCGTTTCCCGAAACGTGTTTCATTAATAATTCGTCCCATAATTGATGTGTGGTAATAACTCCTTTGATAAGCTTTTGATGGAATTCGTCATCAGCTACTTCAACTACTTTTTGCAATGGCGAATCTATTTCCTTTTTGGTTTCTATTTCAGATTGAGCTACGGTATTAGGTTTATGTTCAACCACCTTTTTCGTTCCAGCGCAAGCTGATAAAATGATGACAAAGGTTGTTAAAATGAGGTATTTCATTTTATGATAAAGTTTCTAAAAGTTTAAATAAAATTGCACTTACAATGGCTGCCAATGGTAGCGTTAAAAACCAAGATAACAATATTTTGCTTATCATTTTGTAATCTGCTTTTTTTGTCGCAGTTCCTATTCCGAAAATAGAACCAACCGATACATGGGTGGTAGAAACCGGTAGCCCATTAATGCTTGCCGTAGTTACCAACAAACCTGTAATTAAGTTGGCGGTAAACCCTTGTCCGGAATTCATCGGCGTGATTTTTTTACTCATGGTCAACCCTACTTTTTTGGAATTTATCAATCCACCAAAAGCCATGACAATAGCAATAATTGCCATGCTTAATTTAATGTCTATAACGTTGATTATTAAAAGCAATCCAACAATTTTGGGCGTGTCGTTTAATCCGCGCGCAAAACTTACAATGCCGGCGCTTAAATAATGTAAAGCATCTAAAACTTTTTGTGAACTTAAGCCTAGAATTTGCCCTTCGTAAGTTTCTGTTTTATTTTGAATGGTGGCTTTAATAGCGGTTTTGGATTTTAAACTTAAGGTTTTATCCATATTTAAAGTAGCTATGGACTGCGTTTGTTTTTTATGGATATTCAAATTTGTTTTTTTGGTAACGCCTAATTGTTTTCTAAAGTATTTAAAAATAATGTAAAGCATTAAACTTAATACAGCGGCCATTAAAGGACTCACAATTAATGGTATTAAAAAAGTGCTTCCTAGTTTTTCAAAATTAAACTGAGAGCCCACTGCCATAACACCGGCACCAAATAATGCGCCCAGTAAACTATGTGTTGTAGAAATGGGCATGCCGATTTTTGTGGCAATAAATACGGTTAAAGCGGCTCCAAAAGCTATTGAAATAGCAAAAATAGGCATTGCAATTAGTTCGTTTGGGACTAATCCTTTTCCTGAAAAATTCTTGACCAATTCGTTTGCCAAAAAAATCGCAGCTACAGAACCTGAAAGTGTGGTAATGGTTGCCCAATTAATAGCCTTTTGGTAGTTGGTGGTACCGCTTCCAAAAAGCGTGGCAACACCTTTAAAATTATCGTTAGCACCATTGCTGTACGCTAAAAAACAGGCTGAAAGAAATAAAAGAGCAAGAATCATTAATAAACCGTTTATTAAGATTTTGACGATTATATAAGTGATTGCTTACTATTATCTTTAAAAATTAAATGTTAAAAAAAGAGCGACCCATGGGTCGCTCTTTTAATTATTTTGCAATTAGATGCTTAGCAACAACCGCCACCATCGTAATGAAACGTAGATTCTGAAAAATAGATATCATCTCTGTTTAAAGCTTGTAACGTTGCAGCTGTTTTGTCGCATATCGCTAAGGGTTGATTTTTTAGTAAAACATGACCCGCTTTGTCGTCAAAATAATTATCGGCGCCATAATAAATAGCTGCTTTCCCAGTAAAAACACATGGGCCATCAGCAGGCATCGGGTCTTTAATGGCAGCAACTTCTATGGATTCAATATAGATTAATTCGTCTGTTGGGTAATTTTTAGGATCAAGAATTCTGTACGGTTTCCGCGCTCTAATTTCAATGGTTCCAAAACCTGCATCGGTTAATGCTTTTACGTATTCTGCAATGGGCAAACTACCGCTTAAACAAAGGGCCCGTAAACGTTCGTCGTTACGCAGTTCATCATTCATGTGTTGTTCGCAGGTCGGGTCGCTCATTACTAAACGCCCGTGGGGTTTTAGTACACGGTACATTTCGGCAATGGCTTTTTTTAAATCATCAGCCTTAAAAATATTGAATAAGCAGTTTTGTGCGGCCACGTCTATACTATTATCTTCAACAGGAAGATTCATGGCATCCCCTTTTTTAAGGTCGACAAATTCACTTTTAAACCAGGGGTTTTGTGCTTCGGCTTCCATGAAGTTTTTGCGTGAAGCTTCTAACATTTCATCGACAACATCCACACCAATTACACCGCCTTTTTGACGATTGAAGTAGGCAAATTGCAGCAATTCCATACCACCGCCCACACCAACATAAAGCATTTTTGGGTTGTTGGTTAAATCGCGTGCATGAACGGTAGAACCACAGCCATAGTTCATTTCCTGCATGATTTTTGGGATTTTTAACCCTGGCAATTCCCAAATAGGGTTTGTGGTGCAACAGAGCCCGATATCGGGCGTTAACGCCGCTTCTTTGTAAACGTTGTGTGTGGTTTCTAGATAGCTCATTTTTTTTCAGTTTGCAGTTGGCAGTATTCAGTTTATAGTACCAGAATAACTGAAGACTGTGGACTGAAAACCGCCAACTAATTAAAGTGTTTTTATTAATTCCTTAAATAATGTAATCATATTTGGTTCTGCTTTTGCAGCCATGGCTATGATTTCTGAAATATCAACAGGTTTTAGATTATCTGGGTCGCATTCATCGGTTAAAACTGACACTGCCGCTACTTTTATATTTAGATGATTGGCAACAATAATCTCGGGAACGGTGCTCATACCAACGGCATCGGCACCAATAATTTTAAGCATTCTGTATTCGGCGCGTGTTTCCAATTGCGGGCCAACAACACTGGCGTAAACGCCTTCGTGAAGTTTTATGTTGCGGTTTTTGGCAATGGTTTTAAATGTAGAATTGATGCCCTCATTGTACGGTGCACTCATATCCGTAAAGCGTTCGCCTAAATTCTCGACACCGTTAAAAGCCAATGGCGAACTGCCTTGTAAATTTATATGATCCTCAATAAGCATGAGTTCCCCTTTTTTGAAGTTGAGGTTTATAGCACCGGCGGCGTTGGAAACCAACAAGGTTGTTATGCCCAATTTTTCCATAATACGTACCGGATAGGTAACATCTTGTAGCGTGTAACCTTCGTATAAATGAAAACGGCCTTGCATAACAATAACTTTTTTTCCGGCTAAATTACCATAAACAAGTTTCCCTTTATGAAACTCGACCGTGGCGGTTGGAAAGTAAGGAATATGGTTGTAGCTAGCCTCAACCAAAATGTCTATTTCGTTTATAAGTTGACCCAATCCGGTACCTAAAATGATACCAATTTCTGGGCTTTCGAATCCTTTTTCTTGAAGGTATTCAACAGTTTCGTTAATGTATTTTAACATGTATTAATATTTGTGAATTTGAAAAATTTGATTAAAAATAAGAGTTTCCAGCAACTGTTTGCCATCTTTTCAATCATTTAATTGTTCTATGCGGTGTTGTAATTTAATATTCGATTTGTAAAATGCTGAGGCTTGTAAATCTTCAAATGTGTCGATGTCGTTTAAAGGCTCAAGTAACCCGAAAGATACAGCATTTTGTTGTAATTCGTTTAAAGTAACTTCTAATAAATTGGATTGGCTCCACGGTTTGTTATCGAAAATAAAATGATGCATTTTGCTCATGCCGATTAGGTAATAGCCACCATCGACGGCGGGACCAAAAACAACGTCATGGGTTTTTAGTGATTGCAATCCGGTTTTAATATAAGTGGCATTGATGTCGGGCAAATCGGAGCCGATTAACACGATGTTTTCATATCCATCTTCAATTCCTTTTATAAAGGCGTTTTTCATGCGCTCGCCTAAATCTTTACCTTTTTGAACGGCTTTATATTGGCCTTTCCATTTGGAATCAATTATGGCATCAGAAAAATAAATACGCTTATCGATTGCTATATGTTCAGTAGCTTTTTCGGTGATTTTAACCAGTTCGCTGTACACCTCAAAGGCCGCTTGATTGCCAATGGTTTTGGCGAGTCGCGTTTTTACTTTGCCCAGTTTGATGTTTTTCACAAAAACGATAATGAGTGCTTTAGTCATAAATTTTAATGCCTTTTTTTAACCATTTACTCCATTCTTTATTGAATGTGTGTATGCTATCGGTTTCTTTTTCTTCGGAATTATAAACGGGTAAATTGTTGTTTTTCCATTCAAAAATTCCACCGTATAAATTGTAAATACTGGTGTAACCTGCTTTTTTGAGTTTTTCGGCAATATCTTCGGACCGTACTCCTATCGAGCAATACACGATTACAGGTTGCTGTTTGTTGTTGAGTTTTTTGATGGTTTTTTTAAGATTGAAATCGTTGTAACCCACATAAATAGCGTTTTTTAATCGACTGGTTTTGTATTCTGAAAATTCCCGAGCATCTAAAATAACGGCGTTTAGTTGTTTTGAAGCGTCATTAACCGTAATGTACGGGATGCTTTCTGTATTGTATTTTTTTAAGATTTCTGCAATTGATTTTTGAGAAAAACTTAAAGTAGATATTAAGAATATTATAATGTATGCTATTTTTTTTGCCACGAATTCACGAATATTTTATTTAAGAAATATAGATTGTTTATAATATAATACCTGCAAACGGCTACTGATTACTGACGAGTAGCTACGCCACAACGCCTTGACAGCTACTTCCGGCTCCCGCGGTACAACCGTAACAGTGTTGCGAAATTACAATATTTCGGCCTTCCAATAGTGCTTCGTTGTATTCCGAAATATGTTTGGCTTTACTGTTTACGGGCAATTCCAACATTTGGTTAAAATCGCAGTCGAATAAATAACCGTCCCAACTTACAGACAGCGTATTGGTGCACATCACGTTTGCAACGGCAGCAGGATTGTAGGCTTCAACGAGCGCGTACATGTAATCTTCATAATTTTCCGAAGCGATCAAATAATCCAAAAACCGTGAAATCGGTAAATTGGTAATGGCGAATAAATTATGGAATTGAATGTTGAAATCTTCTTTTAACGCTTTTTTAAAATCCTTTTCCATAGCGGTTTGATCGCCCGGTAAAAACGCACCCGACGGATTGTAAACCAAATCTAATTTAAGCTTGCTGTCTGGCATGCCGTAACCAACGGCGTTTAATTCTTGTAACGCTTTTATGGATTGATCGAATACACCTTCGCCACGTTGTTTATCGGTTTTTCCGCGTGTCCAATGTGGCATGGAGCTTACTACGTGTATATTGTGTTTTTTAAAGAATTCCGGTAAATCGTGATATTTTTTATTGGCGCGGATAATGGTGAGGTTGGAACGCACGATAAAATCTGTAATACCGGCTTTGGATGCTTCTTCGACAAACCAACGGAAATCGGGGTTCATTTCGGGTGCACCACCTGTTAAGTCGAGCGTGTGCGCGCCTGTTTTTTTTATAACATTTAAACACTGCTGCATGGTTTCTCGGGTCATGATTTCTTTGCGGTCTGGACCCGCATCAACATGACAGTGCTCGCAAACTTGATTGCACATATAGCCCACGTTTATCTGTAGGATTTCCAGTTTTTTCGCTTTAAGCGGAAACTGATTGGTTTCGGCAATTTTAGCTTTAAAGGTTGGCAGTTCGCCGTTTTTGAAAATACCGTTAGATAGAATTTCCAGTTGCCTGTTGCTTTGTGCTAAATCGCTTTGGCGTTTATGTAAGGATTGTGTTTTTGTCATATTCATTTTTTTTCTGTTCATTTTGCCTTGATGCAAAACGAACCAAAAATTCATGTCAATCTGAGGAAATTGCTAAAGCATCATTCGCTTTCGGAATTACGTGCTTGAAGCTACGCTTCGCATCTTCATTCCTTTGCTTTTTATTTCTGCAGATTGACTTTCCCGACTGCGCCGGAATTTAGGGCTTGACTTTTTGTTTGGTTTCTTTTCTGTTTTTAACTTGTTTTTTGTTTTCCCCAAAATTCTTTTTAAATAAACTCTGACTACAGGCCGGTTATTGCCCACTGCAAACGGGCCCGCATTAGGGATTGAACGGTTCGACTGCGCTCACCGTAGGCTAAATGTTTGAGCTCCCCGACGCAGGAGGGAGCGAGTAGTGAAAGCCCGACCCGACGGTCGCTGAGGTACTCGAAGCGCAGGGTAACGCCCAAAAAATTACCCGTCCAGTTTGTTTACTTTATTCATCATTTGCACACCATGAACCAAGGTTGCTCCGCTTTTTATGGCGGCGCCTACGTGTAGGGCTTCCATCATTTCTTCTTTGGTTATGCCGCGTTGCAGGCCGTCTTTGGTGTAAGCATCGATGCAGTACGGGCATTGCTCGGTGTGCGAAACGGCTAGCGCGATTAATGATTTTTCGCGGGCAGTGAGCGCACTTTCTTTAAAGACCGAATTGTAATAATCGAAAAATTTGGTGCCCAATTCTTCGTTCCACTCGGTGATATTTCCGAATTTTTTAAGATCTGCTGGGTCGTAATATGTTTTAGACATAGTTATTTGTTATGTGTTAAGTAGACGAAAGCTTTTGCTAAAGTTTACAGTAAATTTAGTTAAATTATTGCTGGTTTATTTTGGCTTAAACATAATGATATTATAAGATACCATCCGTTAAAAAAGTCTTATTTTTATTGGCATTTTATTTTTATGTTAAACTGGATAGACTTACTGAAGCATTATAAAGATAAGCGGGAAGCTGTGGCTTTAATTACCGTTACCCAATGCCTTGGCTCGACACCTTGTGTGGTTGGTTCGAGAATGATTGTTACCAAAAACAGGGATATTCACGGTACCATTGGTGGTGGAAAACTTGAGTTTAATGCCATAGATGAGGCGATTATTGCCATTAATGAAAATAGAATTATGACATCGAGTTACACCTTAGGGCCGGAATTTGAGCAATGTTGTGGCGGTAAAGTGGAATTAATTATTGAACCTATGAACCAATATCCGAAATTATTTGTGTTTGGCGCGGGACACATTGGTGTTGAAATTTGTAATATGATGGAAAACACCCCTTTTGAAGTGCATTTAATTGATTCTCGAGCCAATTGGTTCTCTAAAATTCCATTGAAAGCTCACGTCCATAAACATGAAGCCAAATTAAACGATTTTAAAACCTTTAAGGATGCGGTGCAATGGGGAAGCCAATGTTATGTATTGGTTTTAACGCTCGACCATAAATTGGATTTTGATATTATTGCGATGGCACTAAAACAGGATACCGAGTTTTTAGGGTTGATTGGCAGTAAAACCAAGCGTGTGCGATTTAACAATATGCTTATTAAAGACATGCAGATTATAGAAGGCATGGGCCATGTAGTTTGCCCTATTGGTTTGGAACTTGGTGGTAATTCGCCCAAGGAAATTGCGATAAGTGTTGTGGCGCAACTCATTCAAATACACTATAAAGGTTTACCCGAAAAGCGTTTCGCTTAATGCGTAATAAATGGCCATAATTGCTGAAAAAATAGCACTTCCCAAAAATCGCCACTTGAGTTTAAATCGGTTTTGAATGATATAATTCGCAATAAATGAAATTAAAATGTTGGCTAAAAACGACCAAAAGGCAATGGCTAAAAGATTCCAGCCAATTGTTTTGAACTCACCGGAAAATAACTTGATAAACAACAAATGCCTTGCTACCCATAATGGATTAAAATAAAGTACGGCAAGTCCTGTTTTGGTTAGCGTCGCTTTAATGCCTTTTAAATGGGCTGTTTTTTTTACAATCCAATCAAAATAATTTGGGATTTCGAAAGCGTAAAAGGTGGCTCCAACGAGCATCAGGCCTAGGACACGATATACTGAAAACTCATCAATTAAAAGTGCTGCAATAGTATCTCCGGCACTATAAATTAGTGCGCCTTTAAGGATGTTGGATGTTTTGTAGTGTAGTGCGATAGGTTTAGTTATTGTCCTGCAAGGTTTCAAAAACCTTGTAGGTATTAATCATCTTTTTACACCTACAAGGTCGAAAAAAAAGGCCTTGCAGGATAGGTTGTGAGTACAATTTAGCTTTCATACAAACCCATGAGTACTTTTTCCGGAGTCATAGGTGCGTGGAATTTTAGTTTATAATTTGGGTTAAACGCTTTAAGGGCATTCTGAATGGCGAAATAAGCACCAATGCCGTACATTAATGGCGGTTCGCCAACAGCTTTCGATTTTAAGATGGCCAGCTTATGCCCACTGGTTTCCAAAGGCACTGTTTCAACTGTTTTTGGTACTGAAAATATATCAGGAACTTTATATGTCGATAATGCATTTGAAAGCAATTTGCCTTCATCGTTATATGCGATTTCTTCCATAGTCATCCATCCGATGCCTTGTGCCAATGCGCCTTCAACCTGCCCCAAATCAATGGCTTTGTTCATGCTTTTGCCGTAGTCGTGTACTATTTTAACAGCGTCAAATTCGTAGGTGCCGCGCGTGCAATCAACGGTTGTGGTAATAATGGCGGTTCCATAAACGTGATAGGCGAAAGGATGTCCTTTTTCCTTAGATTTATCAAAGTGGATTTCTGGAGTGGCGTAGTGAGCGTTTTCAGTTAAAGCGACACGTTTCAACATGGTTTTACTGATGAGCTCCGTCCACGATAAATCCGATTTTTCATTATTTACATAAACGAATTCATCTTTTAATTCAATGTGTTCTTCTGAAACATTAAAGTCTTCCGAAGCCACTTTTTTCAAACGGTCAAGTAACGCGTTACAAGCTTTTAATGTTGCTTTTCCGTTTAAATCGGCCGTAGAACTTGCCGCAGAAGGCGAGGTATTGGCAACTCTTGTGGTGTTTGTGGTTTCAATCTTTATTTTTTCAATAGGAATAGAAAATACCTGTGCTGCAATCTGCATGATTTTGGTGTTTACGCCTTGACCCATTTCAACAGCGGCAGTGCTAATGCCAACGCTTCCGTCAAGGTAAATATGAACCAAGGCACGTGCGTGATTCATGGGTGTATTGGTAAATGAGATGCCGAAACAAATAGGCATGAGCGCTATGCCCTTTTTGAAATTTTGATGGTTTTTGTTAAAATCTTCAACCTCTTTTTCCAAAGTTTCAATATGGTAAATCGATTTGGCCGAATCCCAAGTGTTTTTAGCTTCCACTTGTTTGGCAATTTGACCATAGGAAAAGGTATCGTTTTCTTGAAGCAAGTTAATTTCTTGAATTTTTTGTGCGGGCACGCCAATTTCATGTGCAGCTTTTGCAATAGCAGATTCTATAACAAACATGCCTTGTGGTCCGCCAAAACCACGAAATGCTGTGTTTGGTGGCAAATTGGTTTTGCAACTTAAAACGGTTGTGGTCACGTTCGGAACAAAATAACTGTTGGTCGCGTGAAATAAGGTGCGTTCGGCAATGGCGGGCGATAAATCGGCGGCAGCACCCGAATTTTGAAGAAACTCAGCTTCGTAAGCCAAAATTTTTAAGTCTTTTGAAAGCCCTATTTTATAGATACTTTCATAAGGATGCCGCTTGCCCGTCATGCGTAAATCGTCATGGCGATTCAGTATTAATTTTACTGATTGGTTTAAATGAAAAGTTCCCAAAGCAGCCATAACGGCCCAAGGAGTGGCTTGGTCTTCTTTTCCGCCAAAACCACCTCCCAGACGAGTAACGTCCACTTCAATTTTGTGCATGGAAACGCCTAAAACCTGGGCAACAGTTTTTTGGACAGCTGTTGGCCCTTGGGTTGATGAGGTGATTTTAATGTTTCCATTTTCTAAAGGTTCGGCATAAGCGCCCTGCGCTTCGATGTATAAATGTTCTTGTCCGTTTGAGAAGGTTTCGCCCTCAAAAACATAGGTGCAATTTGCAAAGGCTTTTTCGGTGTCACCTAAACTAAAAGTACGCGGAGCATTTATAAAACTGCCTTTCGCCTTGGCTTGTTTTGCGGTGGTAATAACTGGTAATTCCTCGATTTCAATTTTAATTAATTCCCTTGCTTGTCGCGCAATAAATTCGGTTTCGGCAACGATAAGTGCGATTGGCATGCCGCAAAAATGAACCTCGTTTTCGGCAAATAAAGGTTCGTCTGGAATAATGCCACCAATTTGGTTTTTTCCGGGAATATCTTTGTAGGTAAAAATGCGTTCAACACCCTCCAAAGCTTCCGCTTTAGAATAATCAACATGCTTTATTTTTCCGTGTGCTTTTGGCGAATCGAAAACCACGGCGTGAAATGTGCCTTGTCTGATATTTACATCATCAACATACAACGATTCACCACGAAGATGGGTGTACGAATCCAGGTTTTTTATGCTCTGTTTTAAAGCCGTTTCAACTTGCGATTTTTTAAAATCCAAAATGGTATTTGATTTGTTTTTATGCATGTTGAACAAAGTCGTTTAAAGTGAATTGCTTCGGAAATAACTCGGTGAAATGTGCAAAGAACAACTGTCTTGCCAATAAACGTTTGTAATCGCTCGAACCGCGAACATCGCTAATTGGAGAAATTTCGTTTTGGAGGATTTCGTTGGCTTCAAGTATGGTTTCAGCAGTCAAAGGTTTTCCGGTTAAAAACCGAGACGTGTCGTGTAAATACTTCGGAATGGCAGCAACACCACCAATGGACACATGTGCTTCTAAGATCATGCTGTTTTCAACTGAAAGAAGAATGGCAGAATTAACGCTAGCAATATCTAAATGGGTTCTTTTAGAAACTTTTTCAAAATTAAAAAACGAATGTGGAGTTGGTAATTTAAAACGAATTGTTTTCAGCAATTCACCTTCGTTTAGATCAAATTTTTTATAATCTTTATAGAAATTTTTAAGCGCTAAATGTCTTTCGGTTCCGTTATCATTTAAAATGGTAATTTCGCTGTTTAATGCTAAAAAGAAGATGGTCATATCGCCAATGGGCGAAGCGTTGACTAGGTTTCCACCAAATGAAGCCATGTTTCTAATTTGCTCTGAAGACACCAATTTCAGATGTTTTTTTAGATTTGGAAAATAGTGGTTTATTTCATGGTGATTCCATAAATCGGAAACGGTTGAATTGGTTCCGATGGTGCAAATGCCGTTGTTTGTGTTTATGCCTTTTAAAGCATCTTTTTCAGTTATAAGATGCACCGCATTGTCAACTAAATTATCGGCTTGCTGCACATATAAATCGGTGCCTCCGGCAACATATTTTCCTTTGGGCTGTTGTATTGCTTTAGCTTTTAAGTTTTTTAAACGCTTCGGGATATCCTTAAAATATTCGGGAAAAAATTCGTTTTCAATTAACCAATTAAATGAATTTTCATCTGTATTTCCTAATTTATCGCATACATGTTGCGCTGCTTTTTCAATAGATTTATAGCCTGTGCACCTGCAAATATTTCCGCTGATGGCATCTAAAGCATGGTTGTAATTTTTTTCAGAATTTGACAAAGCAAAACCCGTTAACGCAACCACGAATCCAGGAGTGCAAAATCCGCATTGCGTCGCATAATTGTCTTTCATGGCCAATTGCACAGCGGTTAGTTTTTTTGATAGGTTTGTACCTTCAACCGTTACAATGTGTTTGCCATGTGCATTACCTAAAGGCGAAATGCAGGAGGTAATGCTTTGGTAGTTTATGGTGTCATTCTCCAACGTGCCAACCAAAACGGTACATGCCCCGCAATCGCCTTCGCGACAGCCAATTTTTGTACCTGTTAAGCGTTGTTGGTAGCGTACAAAGTCGAGCAATGTCATTCCAGAATTTGCCGCCGTTTTGACAATTTTATTATTGAGAATGAATTGAATCATTAATACTCGGTTTTATCTTCTTTTTCAGTCCATTTTTGAAACGCTTCTAAAGCGATATCGCGAGCAAGCTGCTCAAAAGGAATGCTTCGTTTTTCATAAGGCAAAGGGATTTCTTTATAGATAAACTCATCATCAAAACCAATTTTTGCCGCATCAATTTGATTGCTTCCGTAATAAACTTTATCGGGTCGCGCCCAATAAATAGCCCCCAAACACATCGGACAGGGCTCGCAAGAGGTGTAAATTTCACAGCCTTCTAATTGAAAAGAGCCTAAGTTTTTACAGGCATCTCTAATTGCCGTAACTTCGGCATGCGCCGTGGGATCGTTGGTAGATGTGACTTTGTTGTTGCCTCTTCCAACAATTTCACCATCTTTAACAATTACGCATCCAAAAGGGCCACCTTCATTATTTTGCATGCCTTTAAGCGCTGCATTTACAGCTTCGAGCATGAATTTTTCTTTCTTTAATGTATTCATTTTTTTTCTTTTATTAGAGGATAAATAAGCACACCAATATACAATTTTTAAAACCTTAATTGAAGCAGATATTAATTAAAAACTATATTTTAGCAACACTGTAAATTGAAGAAATCATATTGTATTTCATCGATTCAGTACTTGCTTTTTTATAGCTACGGACGTATTAGGAGCAACCTAGTTATGAAGTTAACCAAATTTTTAAAATGAACGTAAATAACGAATTGGATTTAGCCTGGGATTTTGTAAATAATACAGACAGAAATGTGTTTTTAACAGGAAAAGCCGGTACGGGAAAAACCACGTTTTTACACAGACTAAAAATGAAATCGTTAAAGCGTATGGTTGTGGTGGCGCCAACGGGCGTAGCCGCAATTAATGCCAAAGGGGTTACCATTCATTCGTTTTTCCAGATGCCTTTTGGCCCTATTTTGCCCGATGCCGATTTGGGTGCTTCTTCGGGTTTCAATCGTAAATTCAGCAAAACAAAAATCAATATTATCAAATCTTTAGACCTTTTGGTAATTGATGAAATTAGTATGGTTCGCGCCGATTTATTGGATGGCATCGATAAAACCCTAAGGCGGTTTAAAAATAAAAATAAAGTATTTGGTGGCGTGCAATTATTAATGATTGGCGATTTGCAGCAATTGTCGCCGGTTATTAAGGACAACGAATGGCAATTATTAAAAGCGCACTACAAAAACGGCTTCTTTTTTAGTAGCCATGCCTATCAACAATGCAACGCCATTACAGTAGAATTAAAACATATTTACAGGCAGGATAACCCTAAATTTATTGAAATTCTAAACGAAATTAGAGACAATTGCTTGACCCAAGCTTCGGCAGATGAATTGAACAAATGTTACCAACCTAATTTCGTGCCCGATAAAAACGACGGTTACATTGCTTTAACAACGCACAACAATAAAGCGGAACAAACCAACCGCTCCGAATTGGCCAAACTAAAAACAAAAGCGCATACTTATAAAGCTGAAATTGAAGGAAAGTTTCCGGAATATGCTTATCCTAATGACGAAAAATTAGAACTGAAGGTTGGGGCACAGGTCATGTTTATTAAAAATGACAGTTCCAGCGAAAAAAGATATTTCAACGGAAAAATAGGAAAGGTCATTTTGTTGGATAAAGATGAGGTTGTTGTAAACTGTCCCGAAGATGATTTTAATATTGTAACCACCCCGGAAATTTGGGAAAACATAAATTACACCGTTGATGCCGAAACCAAAGATATTTCAGAAAATAAAATAGGGTCGTACACCCAAATGCCATTGCGATTGGCTTGGGCCATAACCATTCATAAAAGTCAGGGTTTAACCTTTGAAAAAGCCATTATAGATGCCCAAGGTGCTTTTGCGCATGGGCAAACCTATGTGGCGTTAAGCCGGTGCAAATCGTTGGAAGGTTTGGTGCTGAAAAACAAAATAGATTCCAGCCAAATTATTAGCGATACCAATGTGCTGTCGTTTGTTAAACATGCCGAAGAAAACCAACCCGATATCAGCGTTTTAAATCAATCGAAAGCTGAGTTTCAATTAAACTTAATATCCGAAATATTTCAATATTATCAGTTTCTTTATCCGATAAATCGAATATTAGATATTTATTATAAGAACCGAACGGTTATCCAAGGGCAGATTGAAACGCCCTTAAATACCATTAAAGCAGCCGTTACCAATTTGCTGAAAGTTAGCAACGGTTTTAATGCGCAACTTAAAACCTTGTCGCAATCATCGGAAGTACCGGAAACAAACAAAAACCTACAAGCGCGTTTTGTAAAGGCGGTTCATTATTTTAATGAGCAAACAAAAACAAACATTGACGAACCTTTTAAAACATTGACATTTACAACAGATAATAAAACCATTGAAAAGGATATTAATAAATTCTTGGATACCATTGAAGAATTAATAAAATCAAAATTGCTGTATTTTAATGATTTGAGTAAAGGTTTTTCTGCTCATAAATTTTTAGAATTAAGGGCGAAAGCGGTGTTTTTGGCAAAAGACAAACCTAAAAAACCTCGAAAATCGGTGGTTGACGGCACGACAAATTTGGAGTTGTTTGAATTGTTGCGCATTTTAAGAAATGAGATTGCCGAAGAAAATGACTTAATCCATTATCAAATTTTCACCCAAAAAGCACTCTACGAAATTTGCGAAACGCTGCCCACCAATAAAAAAGAATTGTTACAAGTTAACGGCATGGGAAAAGTTCGTGTTGAAAAATATGGAAGTGAGATATTAAAAGTGATTCATGCTTATTGTGATGAAAATGATATTGAAATTTCTAAAGAACCCTCATTTTTTGAAGAAGAAAAACTCAAGAAAAAACGAGGCGACACTAAAAAGGAATCTTTGGATTTATTCAAATCAGGAAAATCAATCGATGAAATAGCTAACGAAAGAGAGCTGAACCCCAATACAATAACGGGACATTTAGCGCACTTTATTCCAACGGGCGAAGTGAAAACAACCGATTTAATTTCAGAAACACATTACAAGGAATTAAAAGCGATAATTCCCAAACACAACTTCGAAAACCTTTCGGATTTAAAACATCAATTGGATGATAAATATTCCTACGGCGAATTGCGCTTGGTTTTAGATGAGTTGAAGAGCTGAATACTAACATCCTGCAAGGTTTTTTTTAACCTTGTAGGTCTGTATGAAAAAACAATTGACACCTACAAGGTTAAAAAAAACCTTGCAGGACAAATCAATTAATCCCTGATAATACTTCTGGAAATTACAATCTTTTGTATTTCAGAAGTCCCTTCGTAAATCTGTGTAATTTTTGCATCGCGCATTAAACGCTCAACGTGGTATTCTTTAACAAAGCCATTACCACCATGAATTTGTACCGCTTCAACGGTATGTTCCATTGCCACTTTTGAGGCATATAATTTCGCCATCGCGCTAGACATATCGTAGTTGTTACCTTGGTCTTTATCCCAAGCCGCTTTCATCACCAAATGGCGCGCCGCAGCAATTTCGGTATGCATATCGGCGAGTTTAAAAGCAATGGCTTGGTGGTTGCAAATTTCTGTTCCAAACGCTTTTCGTTCTTTAGAGTATTTTAAAGCCAACTCATAAGCACCTTGGGCAATTCCGAGTGCTTGGGCGGCAATACCTATGCGTCCGCCAGAAAGTGTTTTCATGGCAAATCGAAAGCCAAAACCGTCATCGCCAATCCTGTTTTCCTTAGGCACTTTTACATCGTTAAATTGAAGGGTGTGGGTGTCGCTTCCGCGGATGCCCAATTTATCTTCTTTTGGTCCCACATGAAAACCATCAGTTCCTTTTTCAACTATAAACGCATTAATCCCGTGCGAACCTTTGTCGCGGTCGGTTTGCGCAATTACCAAATACACATCGGCACGACCACCACTGGTAATCCAGTTTTTTGTACCATTAATAAGGTAATGGTCGCCTTTATCAATAGCCGTGGTTTTTTGCGACGTGGCATCGCTGCCAGCTTCGGGTTCACTTAAACAAAATGCGCCAATGTTTTCGCCAGTGGCCAACTTGGTTAAATATTTTTCTTTTTGAGCTTCGGAGCCATAAGCTTCAAGCCCGTAACAAACCAACGAATTATTTACCGATACAATTACCGAAGCCGAAGCATCAATTTTCGATAACTCTTCCATAATCAATACATAAGAAATCGCATCCATTCCGCTTCCGCCGTATTTTGGGTCAACCATTATGCCCATAAACCCTAAGTCTGCCATTTTTTTAACCAACTCCGCAGGAAATTCTTGTTTGTTATCGCGTTCAATAACACCAGGAAGCAGTTCGGTTTGAGCAAATTCGCGAGCGGCATCGCGTATCATTTTATGTTCTTCTGAAAGGTTGAAATTCATAATTCGTAATTAAAATATAGTTTTTGTAAAAAATGTTTACAAATATAGCCTTTAATTGTGAATTCTTAAAAATTAAAACTTAGTTTTCACTTGCTCATTCTTTTATAAATTTACGCGATAATTGAGATTAAAATATCTTGCAAGTTGGCTCTGTGGTTATTTGATTGAAGATGGTTACTTTTACTTATTATGATAAAATCGAATTTTAACGTTATTGGTGTGATGTCCGGAACATCCTTGGATGGCATAGATGTGGTTTATGTTACATTTGAATATAAAAACACTTGGCGTTTTGAAATTAAACAGGCCGAAACCATGGCATATACTAATGAATGGCAACACATTCTTAAAAATTTAGTTTCGTATTCTTCCGATAAATTAGTGCAAATAGACAAGGATTATACCCTCTATTTAGCGAATGTTATCAATAATTTTATTAAAAAACATCATATAAAACATTTAGATGCGGTATGTTCCCATGGTCACACGGCTTTGCATCAACCCGAAAAGAAGCTCACTTATCAAATAGGAAATTTACCCAATATTGCCAATTTATTGAATACTAAGGTGGTTTGCGATTTCAGGTTTCAAGATGTTGAGTTTGGTGGTCAAGGCGCGCCATTGGTCCCCATTGGAGATAAATTGCTGTTTTCAGAATATCAGTATTGCATCAATTTAGGCGGTTTTGCCAATGTGTCTTACGAAGCTGAAAACAAACGGGTCGCTTTTGATATTTGTCCGGTAAACATCGTGCTGAATTATTATGTCAAACAACTTGGGTTTGACTATGATGACAAAGGTGAAATAGCGTCAACAGGAACGGTAAATAAGGAATTATTGGAAGAATTAAACTGCCTAAGTTTTTATAAAGAAACACCGCCAAAATCCTTGGGATTGGAATGGGTAAACACACATATTTTTCCTTTAATTGATGCTTTTGAATTAGAAATAAAAGATGTTTTAAGAACCTTTGTTGAGCACGCAGCCATTCAAATTGCCCATATAATTGGCAGCGATAAACAAAAAACGGTGCTTTTAACAGGTGGCGGCGCCTATAATACATTTTTTGTGGAAAGTATAAAACAGCGTTCCAAAACCAAGATTGTAATCCCATCAAAAACCATTGTGGAATTTAAAGAAGCCTTGATTTTTGCGTTTTTAGGCGTACTAAAATTAAGGGGTGAAATAAATTGTTTGCAAAGCGTAACGGGCGCAAAAAAAGACCATAGTTCGGGTAAGATATATCTGCCTTAAAATTTATTGCAATTTAATATTTCACGACCTTTAGTTTTTTATATTTGTTAAATTAATAATTTAAATACTTTCAGGATAATGGATCAACTTTAGCTACGCTTAATAATAAAACGAGATGAAAAAAATTAAGCTAAAATGAACCGATTATTATTAAGAAATGAAAGCATTATTAAAAAAATACGAAAACAAAGAACCCGAGATAGTTTTTAATTGGAAAGACCCCGAAACCGATGCTGAAGGTTGGGCGGTTATAAACTCACTGCGTGGAGGCGCAGCAGGAGGTGGAACCAGAATGCGAAAAGGTTTGGATATGAACGAAGTATTGTCTTTAGCAAAAACCATGGAAATTAAATTTACCGTATCCGGCCCTTCTATTGGTGGTGCTAAATCTGGCATTAATTTCGACCCTAAAGACCCACGTAAAAAAGGCGTTTTAGAGCGTTGGTACGCAGCCGTATCGCCATTGCTTAAAAGCTATTACGGTACAGGTGGCGATTTGAATGTTGATGAAATTCACGAAGTTATCCCGATTACAGAAGAAAGTGGGGTTTGGCATCCGCAAGAAGGTGTTTTTAACGGGCACTTTAAACCTACCGAAGCCGATAAAATTAACAGAATCGGCCAACTGAGACAAGGCGTTATAAAGGTTATCGAGAATCCGGTATATTCCCCGAGCGTTTCAAGAAAATACACCGTAGCTGATATGATTACGGGCTTTGGTGTTGCCGAGGCGGTTAAACAATATTACAATATTTATGGTGGAAATGTTGCGGGTAAGCGCGCCGTTATACAGGGTTTTGGTAATGTTGGTGCTGCAGCTGCATTTTATTTGTCTCAAATGGGCGCTAAAATAGTTGGTATTATTGATATCTCAGGCGGATTAATTAACGAAAACGGTTTTACTTTCGAAGAAATTACTAACTTGTTCCTAGCTAAAACAGGAAATGCACTTATATCCAAAAATGTTATTCCCTTTGAAGAAGCCAACAAAAAAATATGGTCTATTAAAACCGAGATATTTGCTCCTTGCGCTGCGTCGCGATTGATTACCATTGATCAAATTGATAAGATGATAGATAGTGGATTGGAAGTTATATCTTGTGGCGCTAACGTGCCTTTTGCGGATAAGGAAATCTTTTTTGGACCCATTATGGAGCATACCGATTCTCGCGTAAGCCTTATTCCAGATTTTATTTCGAATTGTGGAATGGCACGCGTTTTTGCCTATTTTATGGAACGCCGAGTACAAATGACCGATGAAGCTATATTTAACGACACCTCAAATAAAATAAAAGAAGCTATTGAAAAAGTACATCATAAAAACCAATTTAAAACCGGAATAAGCGCAACCGCATTTGAAATTGCCTTAAGCCAACTCATTTAAAATCAAATTTATGGAATTAGCAATTATTTTAATATTTGTAATCGGTTATCTGGCCATTACCCTCGAGCACAATTTAAAAATAGATAAATTAATTCCAGCGCTGGTCATGATGGCTATTTGTTGGGCTTTAATTGCTTTGGGAATTGAAGGCTTTCCGCAATGGTTCGATTCATCAAACCACAATTTGTTGGACAATTTTGGCGGTTTAGCGCTTGAGGAAAAAACACATTTAATGGAGGAAACGCTGTTGCATCACCTTGGGAAAACAGCCGAAATCCTTGTGTTTCTTTTGGGTGCCATGACCATAGTGGAAATCATTGACTATTTTGATGGCTTTTCTACCATTAAAGCCTATATTAAAACCACTAGCAAAAAAAGAATCCTATGGATTTTTGGATTTTTGGCGTTTTTCCTATCTGCGATAATCGACAATTTAACAGCAACAATTGTTCTTATTTCCATACTTCAAAAAATCATTTTAGATAGAAATATCCGTATTTGGTACGCTGGTTTAATCATTATTGCTGCCAATGCCGGAGGTGCTTGGTCGCCAATAGGCGATGTAACCACAACGATGCTCTGGATTGGTAAAAAAGTAACCACGGGGCATTTATTTGTGTATTTGTTTATCCCTTCGCTATTATGTATGCTGGTGCCGTTTTTTATCGCTTCATTCTTGCCTGCTTTTAAGGGTAACATTGATAAAATCGATGAAAACCTTGCTAAACCTACCTCTAAATACAGTTCTGTAATGCTTTATTTAGGTTTAGGCGGTATTGTATCTGTGCCAATATTTAAAACCTTAACGCATTTGCCGCCTTATGTGGGGATGATGCTTGCACTGGGCGTTGTAGCGACTTTTGCTGAAATTTACAGCAACAGAAAATTTGCATTGTCCTTTGATGCACATGAAGAATCGGACCATCAAGGACATCACAGTCCGGTGCACCATTCGCTTTCTAAAATCGAAATGCCGAGTATTTTATTCTTTTTGGGGATTTTAATGGCGGTTGCCGCATTAGAATCTTTAGGAATTCTATTCGGATTTGCGTCCAGTTTACAAGACCATATGCCTATGTTGGGCACCGAGTTGCACCACGAAGGCGTTTCGGATATAGTTGTGTTGTTGTTGGGCGTAGGCTCTGCCGTAATTGATAATGTGCCTTTGGTAGCTGCCAGTTTAGGTATGTTTTCCGAGCCTATCGATAACGAATTATGGCACTTTATAGCCTATTCCGCAGGAACAGGTGGTAGTATGCTAATCATTGGCTCCGCTGCTGGTGTTGTGGCCATGGGCATGGAAAAAATAGACTTTTTCTGGTATTTAAAAAAGATAGCGTGGTTAGCCGCAGTTGGTTTCTTAGTAGGTGCTGCCGCATTTATGTTTACCAGAACTCTATTTTAATATACTTTAACAAAAAAAGATACGTTATACAGTTGCAATAAATTTAATTATATGCTAAACATTTTATTACTAAACATGCAAGAAGGAGCAGAATTGCTTACCGATGAGGAATCAGTTGAAAAAACCCTTTCAATTATCGAATTAATAAGTAGTGGTGGCGTAGCCGGACAAGTTATAATTGCCATTTTATTTCTGTTACTTATTGTCGCTTCATACATTTATTTTGAACGATTATTCGCCATAAAAGCAGCCTCGAAAATCGATGCGAATTTTATGAATCAAATTAAGGACCATGTGAGTAACGGTAAAATTGACTCTGCTCAAATGCTGTGTGCCCAAGTCAACTCTCCGGTATCAAGACTAATTGGTAAAGGTATTTCGAGAATAGGAAAACCACTCGCCGATATTAATACGGCCATTGAAAACGCAGGGCGTTTAGAGATTTACGGATTGGAAAAAAACGTGAGTGTTCTCGCTACCATTTCCGGAGCTGCACCCATGATAGGATTTCTTGGTACGGTAGTTGGAATGATATTAGCCATATTTGAACTCGCCAATGCAGGCGGTACCATTGAAATGGACGTTTTAGCTAGCGGATTATATACCGCCATGACCACCACGGTTGCAGGTTTAATTGTGGGTATTATTGGCTATATTGCCTATAATCATTTGGTGGTAAGAACTGATAAAGTGGTGTATCAAATGGAAGCAAACTCGTTGGAGTTTTTAGATCATTTAAACGAACCTACCTAATTTAAACGGATTCCTGAATGTGAAGAAATTCTTGGTTTCTTCAAAACATATAAAAATTTAAAATAAATGAATTTTAGAGGAAGAAATAAGGTTACACCAGAATTCAATATGTCGTCCATGACCGATATTGTATTTCTGTTGCTTATCTTTTTTATGATCGCTTCAACCTTGGTTACCACCAACGCCATTGATATTATATTGCCAAAAGCAAGTGGTAAAACCGAAAACAAAAGATCGGTTGCCGTGAGTATTAAAAAAGATTTAACGTATTATATCGATCAGAAACGCGTGGGCATTAGTGTTTTGGAAAACGAATTAATGGCGGCATTATCATCGCAAGAAAAGCCAACTATTGTTTTAAGGGCTGAAAAATCGGTGCCGGTTGAAAACGTGGTAAAAGTCATGGATATCGCCAATAGGAATAAATTCAAAGTTATTTTAGCCGTAAAACCTAACTAAACAGAAAGTCGCGGTAGAATATACTAGCCTGCATTCAGCGCAGTTGAAATGGGGTAATCTTTTTAATGGAAACAAGGTTTCGTCTCTGTCTACAATTATAAAGCAATATTATAAAAATGAAATATTTTGAAACAGTACATGAAAAGAATTCAGCTAGAATCACAGCGTTGATTGCTATTATTCTTTTGGTGCTATTGTTTGTGGTGGGCACAACGTATATGGATCCGCCAGAAGAATATGGTGTTGCCGTAAATTTTGGAACAACAGATTTTGGAAAAGGCAATGTGCAGCCTAAAAAACCAGTAAAATCGGAGCCAAAGGAAATAGAAGAACCACCACAACCCGAGGCTACAAAAGCAGAACCAACAAAATCTTCAGAAACTAAAGAGGAGGTTTTAACTGAAGATAACTCTGAAGCCATTGCCATTAAAAAACAAAAGGAAGCCGAGGCAAAAGCCAAAGCCATCGCCGATGCTAAAGCCAAGGCCGAGGCCGATAGAATTGCCAAAGAAAAGCGTGAGCAAGAAGAAAAAAAGAAAAAATTGGATGCTTTAATTGGAGGTGTGAGTAAATCTGAAGGTACAGAAACCGGTAGCGAAGGCAACGATAATAAAGCAGGCGATAAAGGGCAATTGGATGGCGACCCTTATGCTCCAAGTTATTTTGGTCCAGGTTCGGGCTCAGGAACTGGTGGTGTTGGCTACGGTTTAAATGGTCGCGGTAGAGCTTCGTTTAAAACCATTAAGCAAGATTGCAACGAGTCGGGAAGAGTTGTGGTAAGGATTGAAGTAGATAGAAGTGGTAACGTTATAAAAGCGGAACCCGGTCAAAGAGGTACAACCAATACTGCACAGTGTTTATTAGAGCCAGCAAAAAAAATAGCCCTTTCCCATAAGTGGCCGGCAGATTCAAAAGCACCAGCTAAACAAATCGGTTTTGTTAGTGTAAACTTCAAATTAAGTCAGTAGCAATACCGAATAAACTTTAAAATGAATCGCATAAATCGCTTCTTTTTAGCTTATTCTTCGTTAAAAACTAAAACTATTCTTAAATTATTTGTCTAGATTAATCCAAAAATAATTCAATTTATTTATGTGCAATATTAAAATTCATTTGGTATAATGACGTATCAAGATACCCTCAATTGGATGTTCTCTCAACTGCCAATGTATCAGAAACAGGGCAAAACGGCATTCAAAAAAGATTTATCAAATACCTTAAAACTAGCCGAACATTTAGATCACCCAGAGCATAAATTCAAATCCATTCATGTAGCCGGCACCAATGGCAAAGGGTCAACAAGCCATATGTTGGCATCAATTCTCCAAGAGGGGGGTTATAAAGTGGGACTTTATACTTCACCGCATTTAAAGGATTTCAGAGAGCGTATCAAAGTCAACGGGAAAGTAGTTAGCAAACAGTTTGTAATCGGGTTTATAAAACGAAATAAAGCTTTTTTTGAAACCCATCCCTTGTCTTTCTTTGAAATGACTGTTGGCATGGCATTCGATTATTTTTCAAAAGCTCAAGTTGATATTGCTGTTATTGAAGTGGGCTTAGGTGGCAGATTGGATTCCACAAATATCATTACCCCGGAAGTTTCGGTAATTACCAATATTGGTTTTGATCACACCCAATTTTTAGGAAACACATTTGATGCGATTGCTTTTGAAAAAGGCGGTATTATCAAACCCCATATTCCTGTGGTTATTGGCGAAACTCAACAAGAAACCAAACCGGTTTTTCAAGCATTGGCTAAGGCTAACAACTCAGAAATCGTTTTTGCCGATAAAGAAATTACCCAAGTTTTAAAATCAGATTTATTAGGAAGCTATCAATCAAAAAACATTAAAACGGTTATCCAAACGGTTAAAGCGCTTCAAAAGAAAGGATACAAAATTTCGGAAAAAAATATAAAACAAGGATTGTCTCAGGTTGTTAAAAACACGGGTTTGTTAGGGCGCTGGCAAACTTTAAACGATTCACCCAAAGTGGTTTGCGATACAGGGCACAATAGGGAAGGTTTGCAATATGTAATGCAGCAACTTTTAAACGAAAAATTTAATGCGCTTCATATTGTTTTTGGGGTTGTTAATGACAAAGACTTAAGTACCATTGTAGACTTACTGCCCAAAAGTGCCATCTATTATTTTTGCAAACCGGATATTCCTAGAGGAATGGATGCCCATAAACTCAAGGCGGAATTCAATAAACACCATCTTAAGGGAGAGGCCTATAATTCTGTAAACGAAGCTTATCAAACAGCTTTTAAACAAGCCGGTTTATCCGATTTTATCTTTGTTGGCGGTAGCACTTTTGTGGTTGCAGAAATAATTTAAAATTTTATTGAAAAAGTTTTTGCAATATTAAAAACTAGATTATATTTGCAGTCCTATTTAGAGGGCGCGTAGCTCAGTTGGTTCAGAGCACTTGGTTTACACCCAAGGGGTCAGGGGTTCGAATCCCTTCGCGCCCACAAAAATTTAAAACCTAATAAATTGATTATTAGGTTTTTTTATTTCTTAAAATAATCATCATCATATTTTAAGGTTATAAATATTTTTGCTACTTTTAGGTAAATCCCTCAGTATGAATGGCTCTAGTATTAAGAATGTATATAAAGAAATATTCAAATCGTACGATAACCCTTCCTTAGAAAAACATATTGAGAAAATTATTGAGTTAGACACCTTCTTGCCGTATAGTTCAACTTTTTTCTGTATTACCAACACACAAAGCCTAACTTTTGAGTATATAAGCAAAAACATGCCTGCTTGCCTTGGGTTGGATAAAAAAACATTGGAAAAAAAAGGCATGCGATATTTTTGGAGTAGAATGCATCCCGACGATTTGGAAGAGTGGCTTCAGGCGTTAAACGACCTTATGGATTTTACGTTGAACAATACTAAGGTTGAAGACAGAAAAAGAATGAGTTACACCTGGAATTATCGACTGAAGAATTCTAGTGACGACTATGTTAATATTGTTCAAAACACCACGCCACTTGGATTTGATAGCGATTTTAAGCCTATAATTGGACTAGCGCATTATACGGTGTTATCGCCAGAAATTAAATTACAGGTATGCGCAACAGCTAAACTGTTGAATGAGAAAAATGAATACGAGACCATTTATTTTAATAACTGTTCTCAAAAACTGTTGTCTGCAGGAATAAGTAACAGAGAACGAGATATTGTTAGGTTGCTGGTTTTAAATTACTCAAGCAAACAGATAGGCGATAAATTAAATATTAGTCCGAATACCGTTGACACACATCGCAGGAATATTCTTAAAAAACTGAATATATCGTCTACAGGTGAGCTAATTGGGATGCTAAAAATGAATGAACACTTTATATAATTGAAGAATTACTCAAATTGAGTATTGCGTATTATTTGAGATTCAAACATCTTTGCAATGCTATTAATTTAGTTCTTAGGGAGAATTATTGGTGTCTGGTTATAATTTATAATCAGACACCTTTTTTTTGGAATAGATTTTAAAGTAGTTCCAGAACCCTTTCTAAAGCCATACCACGAGAACCTTTTATTAATAAGGTGGTATTTTTCATCTGAGTGAAATCAAAATCGTTTTTAAAATCTTCAAACGATTTATATTGAATTACTTTTTTCGAATCACTTTCAGATTGATAAAAATTTTCTCCAATAAAAATAGTTTTATCAATATTTAAAGAAGTTGCCAAATCTGTAATGTTTTGATGTTCTTTTTTAGCATCGTTACCCAGCTCGAACATATCGCCAAGAACAGCGATTTTAGGCCCTGTCTGTTTTTCAAAATTAAGCAAAGCGGCATGCATGCTAGTTGGGTTTGCATTGTAGGCATCTAAAATAATGTTGTTTGTGCCTTTTTTAATGATTTGTGAACGATTGTTGGTAGGTATATAATTTTCAACAGCATTTTTAATAGCATCATCGGCAACTTTAAAATAGTTTCCTATGGCTATGGCGGCGGCAATATTGCCAAAGTTGTAATCGCCAATTAGTTGGCTTTTTATAATTAAGCCGTTGTATTTACAAGCTACAAACGGTTGGGCATCAATAAATTCAATTGTAGTATCAACAAAGGTGTTGTTTCCAAAAACAAATCGATTGGCGCCTTTTGTTTTGTTCACTTGAATCGTATCATTTCCATTTACAAAAACGGTTTTGTTGTTGGCCATTAAATAATCGTACATTTCGCTTTTCCCTGTAATAACGCCTTCAACGCTACCAAAACCTTCTAAATGAGCTTTCCCAAAATTGGTAATATAACCGTAATCTGGCTTAGCAATATGACATAAAAATTCAATTTCCTTTAAATGATTTGCACCCATTTCTACAATACCAATTTCGGTATTCAAGTCCATGGAAAGCAATGTTAACGGCACCCCAATATGATTGTTTAAATTGCCAACAGTTGCCGTTGTTTTATATTTTTGGGAAAGTACTGCGTTTATTAGTTCTTTGGTGGTTGTTTTTCCGTTACTACCCGTTAAGGCTATTATGGGAACGTTTAAGTGTTTCCTATGAAATATAGCTAATTCTTGCAGTGTTTCAAGTACATTGTTAACCACAATGGCTTGGGCTGAGGTTTTGTATTGGTTATCATCAATAACGGCGTATTTCGCGCCTTTTTTGAGCGCTTTTTCCGCATACATATTGCCATTAAAATTATCGCCTTTTAGTGCGAAAAACATATCGTCTTTTTTAATTTTTCTAGTGTCCGTACAAACCGAATTACATTCTAAAAAAAGACTATGTAGGTTTTCTATATTCAATATAAAGTAGTTTTATGGTTTAGATTCCTTCCTTCGCAGGAATGACAATTTCAACAGAAACTCAGCTAAAGTTGAGAATTTATTCTACAAATAAAAGTATAAAAAAAGTCCTAATGTAAGTTAGGACTTTTTTAATATTATTTTTTTAGAAGTTTTTTAATTCTTTGTTTTGTTTTTAGATTTACTTTTTGAGCCTACACGAGACATGGCACATCTAAATCCGATATAATCGGTTGCCATATCCTGTGGGAAGTAGCGTCTTTGAGCTGGGTCTAACCAATACTCTCTGTCTTTCCACGAACCGCCTTTATAAACTCTAACTTTATCGTTTATTAAAGAAGATCTGTTATTGCTTTTGTCGTATTCTCTAATAATGTTTCCTAAAGAATCTCTGGTAATTCTATGTTTAGGCGAGTTATACATTTGTTGTGTTTCAGCTTCTGCTTTACTATCTAATTCCTCGTCGTCGTTAAAGCTTTCAAATAAACGCGAAGAACGCTTGTCGCCATCTCTAAAGTTTATTTCATTACTTCTATCGAAATTGGTACGCAGGTATGTTTCGTTTTCATCAATAGGAACCTGTAAAATTTGACCTGGTAAATTTCTGGCAATTACTTTTCCGTTGGATAAGGTGTCGTAAACAATGTCATCTGAAGTAACTAATTTTACTGAGCCATCTTCGTTTATAGCGTTTTTGGTATAAACGTTACCTCGGTAATAATTAAAGTCGTTAAACTCATCGTCTATAATAGGCCTGTAAACATCGGCTACCCATTCAGCTACATTACCAGCCATGTCGTATAATCCGAAATCGTTTGGTTCGTAAGATTTTACAGCGTTGGTAATATCTGCTCCATCATCAGACCAACCAGCAATACCACCGTAATCTCCTTTTCCTTGTTTGAAGTTAGCCAATTGATCACCGCGAATCTTACGTTTTCCAGAACGTGTGTATTGTCCGTCCCATGGGTATTTTTTTCTACCTCTATAAAGGTTATAGCTTCTAATTTCACTTAACCCTAAAGCTGCATATTCCCACTCGGTTTCTGTTGGAAGTCTGTATTTTGGAGAAATAATGCCTGTTTCACGCGTTGCATAAATACCGGTTTCGTTTCCGTCGGCATCGGTTCTAACATTTCTTCTTCCTCTGGTATCTGGGTTTATAATTTCTTCATTACCGCCGTAAGTTAAGGTAGGCGCGTTTATATAAGTATCCGTGTTAAAAGTTTGATCTGCATTAACCTCTAAGGTTTTGGCATCTCTTTTTAAATAACCTGCTTTTTCAAGATAAAACTCATTCACACGGTCCGATCTCCAATTGGCATATTCAACCGCTTGAATCCAGCTTACACCAACCACAGGATATTCTGCATAACCCGGGTGACGTAAATAGTTTTCAGTCATTATTTCGTTAAATCCTAAACGATTTCTCCAAACTAAAGTATCTGGCAATGCGCCTTGATAAATGGCTCTAAAGTTTTCATCGCTTGGTGGATAAACACGTTTAATCCAATCTAAGTATTCTAAATACATCACATTGGTAACTTCAGTTTCGTCCATATAAAACGATTGAACGTGCTGCTGAGTTGGCGTATTATTCCAATCGTGCATCACATCGTCCTGTACTTTTCCTTTTGTAAAAGTTCCGCCTTCTATAAAGACTAAACCTGGGGCGGTTTCTTGTTCTTTAAAACTGGTATTGTATTGAAAACCACCTTCTCTGTCGTTGATTTGCCACCCTGTAGCTCTAGAACTATTCTTTGAGCTCGAAGATTTTTTACAACCAATAGCGGTTACAGATAGTGCTAAAACTACCATAACCTTTAATGCTACTACTTTTTTCATATCCATACGTTTAAGTAAGCTAATAATATTTTTGGTGCTGCAATATAAGAATTAAACCGAATAACACAAGTAATTTTTTGCATTTTAACCAAAAAAATATGCATTTCACCCTATTTTTTAAACATTACAACGATGTTTTTGCTGTTTTTCATCATTGATTTGTGATTAATAAACGCACGATTTACTAATTTATTATTGTATTTTTGAATCGGTTTTTAAATTTGTTATTTATTTTGATAATAACATCATATAAAAGCCGTTATTCTAGCGATGAAAGAGAACATTTTAATTTTGTTTTTATTTATTTCTGCTGCCGTATTTTCGCAGCAAAAAAAGTTTACCATTAAATGGGACGGTCATCAAACCATTTCCGGTGGCAACTATAGTTTAAAAATACCGGCTTTTAATGCCGAACATTTTAGCTACGATTTCAACGAAGGTTTGCTATTTGTTGCACAGTGGGAAACTTCAACAGCCGTTAACGAAGCTTCAATAAAAATCAGTCAGGTTACATACGCTCCAATTTCTATGGACGATTTAAAGGATTTGGATGTTAATACCATTGGAAATGAGTTGAAATTCACTTTAAAAAATTCAAAAGCCAGACATCAACAATTTGCCTTTTTTCAACTAACGCCCATTATAAAAGATGCCAATGGGACTTATAAAAAAGTGCAATCTTTTCAAATAAATTACAATACCAGTGCCAATAGATCGGCCGCGGTTAATAAATTTAATGCGACTTCCGGGGTTGTTACAAATTCGGTTTTAAGCTCAGGCGCGTGGTTTAAGTTTTATGTAGATACTACGGGTGTGTTTAAAATATCCAAAAGTTTTTTACAAAATTTAGGGGTAAATGTAAACAGTGTTGACCCGCGTACCATAAAATTATATGGCAATGGCGGACGCATGATACCGTATTCAAACGCGATAGCCCACCCTTTGGATGTTACCGAAAATGCCATAAAATTTGTTGGAGAGGAAGATGGTGTTTTTAATGACGAAGACCATATTTTATTTTACGCTCAAGGCCCCAAAGGATTTAACGCAGAGAGCAATACCAACATTAATTGTTATACCGATATAACCTATTATTATATCAATGTGGGTTCTGGTTTGGGCAAGCGCATCCAACCTATGGGCCAACCTGCAGGACCCGTGGATATGATGATTGACACGTTTGAAGATTACAAATTTCATGAAGTAGACGAGCACAATATTGCCTTTTTGGGGAGGCGTTGGTTTGGCGACCGTTTTGATATTGATAACGACAAAACTTTTGAATTCGATTTCCCAAATCTAGAAACTTCTGTTCCTATTAACCTTAGGGTTTACGTGGCGTCAACGTCATCAACACAAAGCAGTATGCAAATTAGCGTTAACGGAAGTTCGGTATCAAGTTTATCCATTCCGGGAGCTTCAAATCCAAGTTTGGCAAATGAGGCCTCGTATATTGGGAATATAAATGTAAACTCGTCCAATATTAGCGTGAATCTTAATTACGACAATCAAGGCAACCCTAGCGGCTTGGGCTATTTGGATTATATTTCTATTGAAGCAACCAGAGCTTTAAGTTTTACCGATAAACAATTTCAATTTAAGCATAGCGCCGTGGCTACGGCTTCGGGCATAGGGCAGTATAATATTGCAAATGCGTCACAAATTTCAGAGGTTTGGGAGGTTACCGATTTATATAATGCCACAAGCTTTGTTAACGCAGATACCAGTGCCAACCTTTCTTTTACTTCAGTTTTAGGAAGCCTCAAAACGTATGTTGCCCTAACACCAACAGATTATTTTGAGCCTAAAATGGATGCTGATAGAACCGTGGCCAATCAAAATATAAAGGGTACTATTTTTCAGAATAGCGATGGACAATTTCAAGATGTCGATTATATTATTGTAGCACCAAATAACATGCTCAATCAAGCGGAACGATTGGCCCAAATTAATCGGAATCAATATAATTTGAATGTAAAAACAGTCGGTTTAAACGAAATATATAATGAGTTTAGCACAGGAAATCAGGATGTTGGCGCCATCAGAAATTTAGTAAAATATGTTTACGACAATGCCAGCACGCCAGAAAACAGGATTAAATACGTGTGTTTGTTTGGAGATGGTTCATTCGATTATAAAGATCGAATCCCAAACAACACCAACATAGTGCCTTCGTGGTACTCGTACAATAGTTTCAACCTAACCAATTCCTTTGTTTCAGACGATTTTTATGGGATGATGGATGCCAATGAAGGTACTATGGCCACAAGCGATAAATTAGATGTTGCCGTGGGCAGAATATTGGCCGATACGCCACAACGTGCCAAAGATATGGTGGATAAAATTGAAAGCTATTACGTAAAAGAAGCTTTTGGTAGTTGGCGGAATAATTTTGTAGTCGTTTCTGATGACGTCGATAAAGATTGGGAAGGCATTTTACAACAAACCACAGATAATGTTGGGAATAACGTTAGTCAGGAAAAACCATTTATAAACGTTATAAAAATACATACCGATGCTTTTAAACAAGAGGCTTCAGCTGGTGGGAACAGATATCCACAAGTAACAGAGTCTTTAGTTAATGCTATTGATAATGGGGCATTGGTGGTCAATTATTTTGGACATGGCGGAGAAGAAGGTTTGGCCCAAGAACGTATTTTAACAAAGCCCGATGTAGAAGGGTTCCGAAACTTTTGTAAGCTCAATTGTTTTGTAACCGTAACCTGCGAGTTTACCAAATTCGATAATCCGTTTAGGGAAACTGCCGGCGAATTTACCTATTGGAATAAAAAAGCGGGAGCGATTGGTTTAATTACCACAACAAGACAGGTTTTTGTGAACTTTGGAATCACCTTCAATAATGAATTGGAACAGTATTTATTTTCATATAGTAATATCGATACTTACGAAGATTACGAATACCCATCCATGGCAGAGGCTTTAAGATTAACGAAAAATGACCCATCAATTTCCAGCCAAAGTCAAAGGCGCTTGGTGTTTTTTATTGGAGACCCAGCCATGAAATTGGCATTTGCGAAACCCAACGTTAGATTAACGAGAATTAACGATGTTCCCGTCACACAGGCCACCGATACCTTAAAAGCGTTGAGTTACGTAAAACTTGCCGGCGAGGTTACCGATGTGTCGGGCAATGTTTTAACTAATTATAACGGCACGCTTTCAACCACTATTTACGACAAAAACATTCAAAGGCAAACCCTGGCAAACGATGGTACGCGATTAAATGGCCAACTGATAAAAATGGATTTTGAAACCTTGGGGGAAATAATTTTTAGAGGACAAGCATCGGTTACAAATGGGCAATTTGAATTCGATTTTGTCGTGCCAAAAGACATTGGAATTCCCGTAGGTTTCGGAAAGGTTAGCTTTTATTCAAAAAATGAAGCCTTACTTGAAGATCAGTCGGGTGCCAGCCTCAATACCGTTAAAATAGGAGGGGTAAACAACAATGCTGCCGAAGACAATATTGGCCCCGTGATTGCCCTTTACATGAATGACGAGAATTTCGTCTCTGGAGGCATAACCAACGAATCGCCAACATTATTGGCTAAATTAGAAGACGAAAACGGTATAAATACAGCAAGTGGTATTGGTCACGATATTGTAGCCATTATCGATGGCGACGAAACCAATCCGTTGATATTAAACGATTATTATCAAACCGAAGTCGACGATTACAAAAAAGGTGTCGTCTCTTTTCCCTTTAGAGATTTAGAGCCTGGGCTTCATACGCTAACCCTAAAAGCTTGGGATGTGTATAATAATTCGTCGGTTTCCGAAATTCAATTTATTGTATACGATAAGGATGAAGAATTGGTTATTAACCATGTGCTTAACTACCCAAATCCGTTTGTTAATTACACAGAATTTTGGTTTAATCACAATAGTTCAGACCCTTTAAACGTTTCAATACAGATATTCACCGTTTCGGGCAAATTGGTTAAAACCCTTAACGGACAAACCAATGCGGGAACCAAAACCACAAGTTCGTTGTCCAGAGATATAGTTTGGGATGGAAGGGACGATTTTGGCGATAAAATAGGAAAAGGCGTGTATATATATAAGCTTACGGTGCAATCTGATTTGCTAAATAAAAAAGTAGAAAAAATAGAAAAACTTGTAATCCTTTAAGCTAAAAACGTTTATAATCGAAGATTTTAACAAGTTGAGGAGATTTAGAAAAAGTTTTGAAATAAAAATTATATTTGTTAAATAAAACTATCCCATGAAGAACGGAATATTGCTATTAATGGCATTTGCTTTTGTATTAAAAATAAATGCTCAAGGCGAAACTATTATTTTTGATAACCAAGAAAGACGCGTAATTACCACAGGAGTACCATTTGTTTTAATAGCACCAGATGCCCGAGCCGCTTCTATGGGCGATATGGGTGTAGCCACTTCGGTTGATGCTTTTTCGCAGCAATGGAACTCATCAAAATATGTATTCTCAGAATCAAAATCAGGTCTAGCAGTAAGTTACACACCTTATTTAAGTAAATTGGTTAATGATATTTTTTTAGGAAACGTTACCTATTTTAACCGATTGGATGAGCGTAGTGCCTTTGCAGCTAGTTTTAAATATTTTTCTTTAGGAGATATTGAATTTGTTCAAGATGAATTTTCCCAAGCATTAATTCAAAGACCCAACGAATTAACTATTGATGCATCTTATGCTTTACGATTAACAGATCAATTCGCTATGTCGGTAGCCATGCGCTATCTGCGTTCCGATTTAAAATTAGATACCGGAAATAACGATACCGCTGCTGCGAGTACTTTTGGAGTAGATATTTCAGGCTTTTATCAAAGCGAAGAAGAAGCGTATAACGATTTTAACGGACGCTGGAGAATGGGATTCGCCATTCAAAACATCGGGCCAAAGTTTAAATACGATGAAGGCGGACAAGAAAATTTCCAACCTACGATACTTCGTTTAGGTACAGGTTTCGATTTTATTTTTGATGATTATAATAAAATAGCCGTAACGGCCGAGGTTGGTAAACTATTAGTGCCAACACCACCGGTTTATGGGTTTGTTGACGAAGATGGTAACGGAACCCAAGCCACAGATGGAAGCGAACCAACCATAATTGTAAAGGGCAAAGATCCAGACGTGAGTTTTTTAACAGGTATGTTTCAATCGTTCGGCGATGCCCCAGACGGGTTTAGCGAAGAGTTAAAAGAGTTCACGTGGTCATTAGGAGCCGAATATTTATATCAAGATTCGTTTGCCTTTAGAGCGGGTTATTTTAACGAAAGTGAAGATAAAGGGGCAAGAAAGTTTTTAGCCCTTGGTGCAGGATTCAAATACAATGTGGTTAATATCGACTTGTCGTATTTGTTTTCAGCTTCAAAAGTACAAAGTCCTTTAGAAAATACATTGCGCTTTTCATTAACCTTTAATATTGGCGCCGGTACTTATAATGAGTTTTAATCTTACACCAAATAAATTATTTATAAAAAACTATTGTCGCAAAACAATAGTTTTTTTGTTTATATTGAAAAATAATTCCGCGATGCACAGCATTTGGGATTCCGTTTAAGATGGCCATTCTTATGGTTTTATTTTCAGTTAATAAACGGACAACGAATAATACATACACGATGAAGGAAGTAAAAATAGAATCAACACTCTATGTTTTTGAGGATTTAAGTGAGGTACCAAAAGATGTTGTAAAATTAATGCATAAAGCCATTGAAGCTAGGGAAAATGCCTATGCGCCCTATTCAAAATTTAATGTCGGTGCCGCGATTCTTTTAGATAATAACGAAATAATTATAGGAAGTAATCAAGAAAATGCCTCGTATCCTTCGGGCTTATGTGCCGAACGAACGGCCATTTATTATGCAGGCGCAAAATACCCTGAAGCCAAAATAGTAAGAATGGCTATTACGGCGGGTTCCAAAAAAAATAAAACAACAAGTCCCATTCCGCCATGTGGTGCATGCCGACAAACCATAGCAGAGTACGAAGTAAAGCAACACACACCTATTGAAATTTATTTTATGGGCGAAACGGGTAAAGTAGCTAAGTCTAATTCCTTGGCAAATTTACTGCCTTTGGTGTTTGATAAATCTGTACTATAACGTTTTAGTATAAAATTTACTATTTTCAGTTTTTTCATTAATGACTAAAGTGTTACTTTTGTTATTCGCTTGTTTCAATTTTAAATTGGAACGGTATATTTTGAAATCTCGAGATGATTAATCTGGAGTATTATTTTAGATCTAAATAATAAACTAAATGCAAAAAATAACTAAAGAAGTATACCTAAAATGGTATGAAGACATGTTGTTCTGGAGAAAATTTGAAGATAAATTAGCTGCAGCATATATACAACAAAAGGTAAGAGGGTTTCTTCATTTGTATAACGGTCAAGAAGCTGTTTTGGCAGGTGCTTTACACGCTATGGATTTAACTAAGGACAAAATGATTACGGCATACCGTAACCACGTGCAGCCCATCGGCATGGGTGTAGATCCAAGGCGCGTTATGGCCGAACTTTTTGGAAAAGCAACCGGAACCTCACAAGGTTTAGGTGGCTCTATGCACATTTTTTCTAAAGAACACCGTTTTTATGGTGGTCACGGTATAGTTGGCGGACAAATTCCTTTAGGCGCTGGAATTGCCTTTGGCGATAAATACCACGGTGTAGATGGCGTAACTTTATGCTGTTTTGGCGATGGTGCCGCAAGACAGGGCTCGTTGCATGAAACCTTTAATATGGCCATGCTTTGGAAATTACCGGTAGTATTTGTTTGCGAAAATAATGGTTATGCCATGGGAACCTCGGTGGAAAGAACCGCAAACCATTCAGAAATATGGAAACTTGGTAAAGGCTACGAAATGCCTTGTGGGCCAGTTGATGGGATGAATCCCATAAAGGTTGCAGAAGCTTTTGATGAAGCCATTCAACGCGCACGTCGTGGCGATGGGCCAACATTTTTAGAGCTTAAAACATACCGTTACAGAGGGCACTCCATGAGTGACGCCCAACATTATAGAACCAAAGATGAGGTTGAAGAATACAAAAAAATCGATCCTATTACCCAAATTAAGGATGTTATTATAGAAAAGAAATATGCCACAGAAGACGATATTAAAGTAATCGATAAACGTGTTAAAGCTTTAGTTTCAGAATGTGAAAAATTTGCTGAAGAGTCGCCGTTCCCTGAAAAGAATGTGATGTACGATGCAGTATACGAACAAGAAGATTATCCATTTATACAACATAAATTATAAGCTATGGCAATAGTAGTAAATATGCCACGTTTAAGCGACACCATGGAAGAGGGTACCGTTGCGGCTTGGTTAAAAAAAGTAGGTGATAAGGTAGAAGAAGGTGATATTTTAGCGGAAATTGAAACCGATAAAGCTACTATGGAATTTGAATCTTTTAACGAAGGCACTTTGCTTCATATTGGTGTTCAAGAAGGTGAAACCACAAAAGTGGATGAGCTTTTGGCCATTATAGGCGATGAAGGCGAAGATATTTCCGATTTAATAAATGGAACGGCTAACGCTTCCGCGGAAGCGAAAGAAGAATCAAAAGAAGAGGAAAAAGCGCCAGCTGAAACGGAATCAAAAGAAGAGACTTCAACAGAAGCAGATTTACCTGAAGGCGTTATAGTAGTAACCATGCCGCGTTTAAGCGATACCATGGAAGAAGGTACTGTAGCAACCTGGTTAAAAAAAGTAGGCGATACGGTTGAAGAAGGCGATATTCTAGCTGAAATTGAAACCGATAAAGCCACCATGGAATTCGAATCTTTCCAATCAGGAACGCTATTGGAAATCGGTTTGCAAGAAGGAGAATCGGCAAAAGTAGATGCGCTATTGGCAATTATTGGCCCCGCGGGAACAGATGTTTCGGGCGTAGCCGCTAATTTTGCAACATCTTCGGCACCGGCTAAAACGGAAGAAGCACCTAAGGCAGAGCCTAAAAAAGAGGTGTCTAAACCTGCGCCAACGTCAGCATCGACCCAAAGACCTAGTGCACCAACGCCAACACCTGTTGTGGATGGCGGACGCTTATATGTCTCGCCATTAGCTAAAAAAATGGCAGAAGAAAAAGGTATTAATCTATCGCAAGTTCAAGGTTCAGGAGAAAACGGACGAATTATAAAACGCGATATTGAAAATTATACACCTGCAGCATCGGCTGCCTCTGTGGGTAAATTTGTGCCTTCCGGACAAGAAGATTTTGATGAGGTTGCAAACTCAAATATGCGCAAAGCCATTGCTAAAAACTTGGCAAAATCCAAATTTACAGCACCACATTATTACTTAAATGTGGAGTTCGATATGGACAATGCAATAGCGTTCCGCGAGCAATTCAATACCTTGCCAGATACAAAAATATCCTTTAATGATATGATTGTAAAGGCCTGTGCATTGGCTTTAAAACAACACCCGCAAGTAAATTCGCAGTGGTTTGATGATAAAATGCGCTTGAATAACCACGTGCATATTGGCGTAGCGGTTGCTGTGCCAGATGGATTGGTTGTTCCGGTTGTGAAATTTGCCAATGAACAATCCTTGCCACAACTTAATGCCGCCGTTAAAAATTTTGCTGGAAGAGCAAGAAATAAAAAGTTAACGCTCGACGAAATGGAGGGTAGCACCTTTACGGTTTCAAACCTTGGTATGTTTGGTATAGAAAGCTTTACGTCTATTATCAATCAGCCAAATTCAGCCATACTATCTGTTGGCGCCATTGTGCAAAAACCGGTTGTGAAAAATGGACAAGTGGTACCGGGAAATACTATGAAATTATGTTTGGCCTGCGACCACAGAACGGTTGATGGAGCTACCGGGTCTTTATTCTTGCAAACCCTTAAAGGATATATTGAAAACCCTGTGACGATGCTTGTATAAAATGTCCTGCGAAAGCAGAAAACTATATAATATAAAACCTGTTTCATAACAATTGAAGCAGGTTTTTTTTATCTTTAAATTTTTAAAATTATAACATGAAAATACAATTAGGCATTATCGCAATAACTACAATTTTAAGTTGCAGTGCTCAAAAAACAATAGTTCAACCTGAAGCTAACATGAGTGAAGCTAAAGAGGTAACTCAAAAAACACCGGCAACTTTTGTTATTTCAGAAAAAAACGTAAAATCAAGCTTGGAATATTTAGCTTCGGATGATTTAGAAGGCAGAAATACAGGAAGTGAAGGCATAGAAAAAGCAGCGGTTTTTATTGAGGATTTCTTCAAAAAAAACAAGGTAAAACCCTTTTTTAAAACGTATCGGGATAGTTTTAATTTAAAGGAAATTATAGGTTATAACATGGTTGGCTATGTTGAAGGGAACGACCCAAAACTTAAAAACGAGTTTGTTATACTTGGTGCGCACTACGATCATATCGGGTATGGTGAAGCTGTAAATGGCGACAGTATTGCCAATGGAGCAAACGATGATGCCTCGGGAACTGTTGCCGTTTTAAAATGGGCCAAATACTTTTCAAAAACAAAAAGTAATAAGCGCAGTGTGCTTTTTACTTTGTTTTCAGCAGAGGAAATGGGGTTGAAAGGCTCAAGCCATTTAGCTAAAAGGCTAAAAGAGGAAAACCTCAATTTGTATACCATGATTAATTTTGAAATGATTGGCGTACCTAGGGCAGAGGATGAAATAACGGCCTATATATCGGGTTACGAAAGATCGAATATGGGACAAAAGTTAAACGAGTACGGTGGAAAAGAACTAATTGGATTTTTTCCTAAAGCTAAAGAGTTCCAACTGTTTAAAAGGTCTGATAATTATCCATTTTATCAAGCATTCAAAATACCGGCACACGCCATTTCTACTTTCGATTTTACAAATTTTGATTATTACCACCATGTAGATGACGAAGCCGATAAAATGGATTTTAAGCACATGACGAATTTTATTAATCTAATGATTCCTGCTTTGGAAGGCATGATAAATGCACCAACACAGGACATAAAAATGAACGATGAGTAACATAATAATTACAGGAACAAGTAGAGGTATAGGGTTTGAGTTGGTAAAACTATTTGCAAAAGCAGGGCACAAAGTTTTGGCGCTTTCGCGGAATGAAAAACCAATTAAAGACTTACAATTGGAACATGTTAGTACGATGTCGTTTGATTTGTCTGACGCAAAAGCATACCGTAAAGTTGAAGCTTTTGTAAAAGAAAATTGGCAACAAGTAGATGTGCTAATCAACAATGCCGGTGCGCTAATAAACAAAGCATTTGCCGAAACATCTATATCAGATTTTGAATACGTTTACAAAACCAACGTTTTTGGAGTTGCGGAACTAACACGAGTTGTGTTGCCCTTTATGAAAAACAACAGTCATGTAGTTACCATAAGCTCGATGGGCGGCGTGCAAGGCAGTATGAAATTTCCCGGGTTGGCCGCTTACAGTTCCAGTAAAGCCGCCGTTATTACGTTAACGGAATTGCTCGCTGAAGAATATAAAGAATCAGGTGTTTCGTTTAACGTGCTGGCATTAGGCGCTGTACAAACCGAAATGTTGGAAGAGGCCTTTCCTGGGTATGTTGCACCAACCACAGCTTTGGAAATGGCACAATATATTTTCGATTTTTCATTAAACGGCAATAAATATTACAATGGTAAACTGTTGCAGGTTTCTAATTCTACGCCGTAAAATTAAGCCTCAGCATTAAAAAACACCTTGTAATAATGCATTTTCTTTTCGTCGTCGTAACCGCGTTCTAAATATTCGGCAGAGGCATCGGGCGCATCGATATCCAGTTTTATTTGAATTTTGGTATCGAGTTTAATATCGGTTTTAATCTTGCGTTTTTCTTTGGTTACCACTCTTTCAGCGACATCAAACTGATTTCGAATAACAATGTTTTGCTCGCCTTCAAACTCTTTTTTATAATCTTCAAATTCCCTTATCTGTTTTTCTTCTTCAAAAAGTTCTTCTTTAAAACGCTCAACGTTTACCACTTCATTTTCTTTAAAAAAATCGATGGTTTTTGCTAAAAACGTGTTTTGTTCTTGTGCGCCGTAACTGGTTTTTAAAACCTCGGTAGAAAACTCTTTACACAGTTCAATATATTGCTGGGTGTGGTTGTTGGCATCGTCGGCATACTTAATATTCAAAAATTGGTTGGTCCAATATTGGGCATCGTAACCATTATTATCTACACTTAAAACAATGCTGCCTTCAGTATCGCTTTGGTTTAAAATTAAACAGCCTTTATCTACTTTTTTTGAGCTGATTCCTTTTTGAACCAACACATCGTAACTGTTATTTTCCAAATAGGTTTGAAAGAAGTTTACCTTGTTTTCAATTTTAAAAATGCCGATGGCATTTGTGGTCATTTCTGCAAATTCTATACCTTCAAACATCACGATTAAAACATCGCCCGTTTTTATTTGGGCCGAAGTTGATTGCTCGTATAAATGCGTTACGATATGTTTTGAAACTTCAACATAAGCCTCGTCTTCATTAAACATTTGAGAGGCATAACTATTAATTTCATTTAAGGCAATATTGGCATGATGGTTAAAACGATAGCTTTGCACCACGCTACCAAAAGGTCTTAACAGGAAAGGCAACATTAAGTCGTAACTGGCTTCATCAAAATCGACTAGTTTATCTGAAAACGCATTTTTTGTATCGTTAAATTTGTTACCGACTTTATGAATGATAAATTTTGAAATGGAGGCGTTTTTTCTTGAAATCATGTATAGAATATTAAGACTGCAATAGTAGTGATTTCAAAACAAAAAGCATAAAAAAAGAACGCCAAAACATATAGTTTTAGCGTTCTAGATTTGAGGACTTTAGATTTGGTTATCGTTATATTTTTACAAATTCCACACGTCTGTTTTGGGCTTTTCCCTTGGCCGTGCTATTATCGTCTACGGGTTGGGTTTCGCCTTTGCCATCGGTTTGTAAACGATTCCCGGATATTTTATAAACTTTTATTAAAGCTTCTTTCACAGCGTTTGCCCTGTTTTTTGATAGTTCTAAATTTACCGAATCGCTTCCATCTGCATCGGTATGTCCAATAATGTTTAGTTTAATGCTTTCGTCCTGCATTAAAACCTGCGAGATTTGACGAATTATACCGTAAGATTGTGCTTTGATTTTTGCCGAACCCGAATCGAACAGAATACCGTTGGTCGAAACTTTGCCCTTGCTTAACAGTTCGCGTCTTAAATCTACACCACCTTCAGCTACCTTTAAATTTGAAATAAAAAGATGCTCTTCATTGTCCTTTAAATTATTCAGATGGAATTTTAAATACTTAAGTACATTTTCTTCTTCAATAAACCTGGGAATATCGACATATTTGGTTTCGTTCACCCAAAGCCTGAAACGCTTTTTAGTAACCGAAATAGCTATATGTGGTTGGTTTAATACGGCTTTTCTAATATCTGCTTTAATATCGGTGTTTATTGAGCCGCCGCCTCTGTTAAAATAGTTTTTTGCCCTAAAGCCAAAAGCACCATATTGCCCTAAAGGAATATTGATTTTAGCATAATGGGCTAAACCATCGTTAAACGTATTGTTGTCGCTTAAAATGATGTGAAATCTGGCGGTAGACGAGGTTTGCCGGCCAAGGCCTTTAGTTAGCAAATCGAATTCTATGGTGTAATCCTCGGGTAAATCCTTTACGTCTGGAATATAATAAACGCCGTAGCCTGTTTTTAACTCGAACCAATTGCCCTTGTCGCCAATTTTTACAACCTCTCCCGATGCATTGGTATTCCATTTACTTGGGAAATCGCCAACATAATCTTGCGAGAAATCATCAAAAAACAATAATTTATCACCGGGAACATAATCAAATTTGCTATAGATTTCTAAATCGTCTGAAATATTAGAATTATCTTCCTCAGTATCATCATTTTCGTTGGAAGATCCCGATGAGCTATTTGATTCTTCATCGCTTGTGGAGGTATCATTCTCAGGATCATCTTCTGTTTCATCGCGTTCGCGCTGACCGAGAAGCAATTCCTTAGCCGTTTTTATACTATACGATAAAGCTTTTTTTGCCTTATTAATTTGCAACGTAGCTTTAGCTTGCTTTAAAACACTGGCGCCGTCAATATCGCTTAAAATATCTGGAGCGCTGTCGCTTAATCCGGATAAATCATCCAAAGCATCTTCCAAAACATCAATATCATTATCGTCTAGCGGTGTGCCTGCTGCGGCGTAACCATCGTATTTGTATACTTTGTCGTACAAATCGAAAGATTGGGTTACAAAATTATCGACACTAGAGAGGTTGACTTTGCTTTTTGGACGTTTTAATTGTTTGGTTTGTGCGTAAGAATGCGATATAATAAAAAATACCGCCACCCCTAAAAGGGGCAAACGCAATCCGTTTGTAGATAGTTTCATTGTAAATGAGTGATTAATAGCTGCCTAAAGATAAAAATTAGTTTGCAATTGCAAAACCTTAATTTACATTTAACATAGAAATTAATTCATTTGATATAAAATGATGGCGTCGCTATCTCCTTTTGTAACAAATTCTAAATTTCTGTCTTTGTCGATATTATCTAAGCTTATTTGGGAATTGCCGTAAACCGGAAAGTTTGAAATGGGTTTAGCCTGACTATCGAAAAGGTGAATTTTTTGAGATTGCAAATCGGTTACCGAAACATAAATTTTATCGTTCAAATAAAATATTTTTGGAGGGGTGTAATTGCCAAAATCAAGCTCAATCGTTCTGTTTTTAATGGTGAGTTTATTATCGGTAAGCGTAACCAATGTTTTGCTTGTGGTTTCTAAATGGTGATGGTCCGAAAGGTTTAAATTTTGAGTTGCCGTATTGCCTCTGGTATCAACCGATACCAATTCGCCATTAAGCGTTGTTGTGGTAAACTTGTTATTATAAAGATATACGGCTTGGTTTGAGAAATTCACAGAAGTTTTTGGTTTAACCCTGGTTTTTCCGGTGCGATCTAAAATATAAAGGTGGTCTTCGGTTTTAAAGGTTAAATAATCCTTACCGCTCATTCTAAAATGTTTTGGTTGGCTATTGATGGTTTTGTTGGCAGATTTAAATGTAAATCCGTTTACAATGTTTGCCTTAACATTGTACATAAACACTTTTTTGTTTTGGGTAACCATTAGCCTGTAATTTTTCTTTTTATCGTAATCGAAAACCGAAAGTGGTTGCGTAATTTTATCATTGAATTTTTTAGGAAATGGCGCCACATCGTTACCGTTTCGGTCAATCACATAAATTCTATTTGGGGTTGCAAACACAAGTTGAAGTCTGCCGTTTTTATAAATATCAATTTGCTCGATATTGCCTAAAACAGCACCTTGTAATTGTTTTTTCCACAGGATTCTTCCTTTGTTAGAAATTAAATACAGCTTGTTATTTACATCTTGTACAACAATCTCTTTTTGCTTGGTAATGTGGTTTGTAACAAATTGAGGTTGGTTTAATAAATCGGCATCTAATTTAATATTAAACTCCTCGGAAATGGAGTTTTGGTAGCCTCTGGTTTTTGCTTTTTTAATAATGCCATTTACATGTGCAAAATTGGTGTCGTATATAAATTGTAAAGCCGAAGCGCTGTATTTGTCTAAATTGTAATTTGAACTGTTTTGGAGGTTTTTATCCAAAATGCTTTTTAAAATAGACGGATTCACAACCATTAATAACGAGGACTGGTCGCTCAGATTTGCTTTAATGTCTTTAAAATAAGATTGTTGGCTTAACGTGGTTTTGTTTTGGTAATTGGCAATAATATTTTGGAGTAGCTCCATGTTTTCAGCAAACACAAAAAAATTGTCCAACACACAATATTTTGTGGCACTGTTATAGGTGATTAATGGGTAAAATGTGTTAGAAAATAATTCCGTTTCGCTAAAACTATAAATTTCAATTTGCCTGTAAGTGTCAATAATATTCAATTCGCTCAACAAAGCATCTTTGGTGGCAATAACATCAATGGAGTTTAAAGCTATGGCGCGTTGTGCATCTTCAAAAATTACACCAATTTCAGCAATATTATCGAAAAGCGTGGAGCTTGCAATCGAATCTTTTTTGTTGAATTTTGATAAGTTGGTTTCAAAAGCATTAAAATCGTCAAAAGTAAAGCTCATAAAACCATCGCTATTTGAAGGGGTTATATTTTGAATCTGATTTTCTTGCGGGACCGTATTTTTGAAAACATGAATTAAACTTTCTGATGAATCGGTTGCTTTTGTAATCCCGTTAATTAAAATTTCATCTTGACTAATATCGGCATCAACGGCAAAATAGTTTGAGAAATTTTTAAGGGGAATGGAATCTTCAATAAATAACGTTTTTATAAACGCATTGTCGGACTTCATTATAAGCGATAGAGATTTGTTTTGGCCCGTGGTGTTGTAAATTTTTTCCAATTCAGCATTTCTATTAACGTGTAAAAAAGCAGCGTCAACGGTTTTTTTTGAAGATGATGCAAAAAACATGCTGTCTACAACGGCGCTATAAAATGTGTTGTTGTTTAGATTGGATTTTGTTATGGTGGTGTTTTTATGAGTTAGCGTTTCTTCAATATAATTAGCTAAAGAGTCTGTTTTGAATAGGTTTTTGTGATATTTTGTTACAACGGAATATTGAAGGCTGTCTGTCTCATCATTTGAAAAACACACAAGCAAATCGCCTTTAGGGTGTAAAAGCGATAAAGCCTCAAGTTTACTTTCCAAAGTTTTATAGGAATTGGTTTTTGATAGTTTTTGAATAAAATCATTGTTTTGAAGAGCACTTTTTAAACTTTCGATATTTGAAGCTTTTAAGATTACCGAGCTGTGTTCTGGAATTAAATGATTTAATTTGGTTCGGGTTGTTTTATGTTTAGAGCAACTAAATACTACTATGAAGAGGGCAAAACAAAAAAATCTCATGTGAGGCATTATTTAAAAAAGAATTCCTTGGTGCTTAGCCAAAAGGTTTTCGTTGAAACTGTAATTCCCGATAAAAACAGGAATCTTAATAATTAATTTCGCTTTAAGAAATTATTAATTCTACAAACCTACATATTTTTCATCTTAAAAAAGGTGGAATGCCATAGAAAATCGAATAGCATTAAAGTAATAAACCTAAATATTAAGTTTTAATTGTTCGGGCAATAACCTAAACGATTTTCTGTGGTATTTGGTAATACCATATTTTTTAATGGCTTCACGGTGTTCTTTGGTGGGGTAACCTTTATTTTGTTTCCAATTGTACATGGGGAATTCCTCGTGGATTTTATCCATATACAAATCGCGATGTGTTTTTGCCAACACTGAAGCTGCGGCAATACTTAAATATTTACTATCGCCTTTAACTATGGTTTTAAACGGGATATTGTTGTACGGTTTGAATTTATTGCCATCAACTATAATGTATTCGGGAACTCGATTTAGCTTATTTATCGATTTATGCATGGCTAAAATGGAAGCATTCAAAATATTTATGGTGTCTATGTCGTCTTCAAATATATGCGCAACACCAAAGGTTAAGGCCTCAGTTTCTATTATGGGCTGTAATAAGTCTCGTTTTTTCTCACTTAATTGTTTGGAATCATTTAGGATTTCATTTAAAAAATCCTGGGGAAGTATAACGGCAGCAGCGGTTACGGGACCTGCAAGACAACCACGGCCGGCTTCATCTGTGCCACATTCCAATATCTTATTTGAATAGTTTTTTAACAACATGGGTATAAATATTGCCAAATCTATAGTTTTTACAACTATTTATTATGCATACATAATAAATTTATTTCGATTTATGCGAAAAACGTAATATTGCTTATTGAATTCTTAGTTTTTGTAAATAATTTTAAAATTATATTAATTGATACCCCTGTATTTTTATTAAGTACACATTTGAACAGATGTTAATTATTGCTTTAGTTAACATTTTTTTAGTGTATTTCTTTGCTTATTTAAGATATTATTAAGATGTTTGCGGTTGACTAACTCAAAATAATTGTTATATGAAATTAAAGTTGACATGGTTGTTGACGCTAATAATGGCGTTTTCAATTCAATTCTCTAATGCACAAGAGAGATCTATTTCAGGAGAAGTAACATCATCTATGGATGGTTTACCGTTGCCTGGAGTAAGCGTAATAGTTAAAGGAACAACTAGGGGAGCGCAAACAGATTTTGATGGTAAGTATACCATTAAAGCTTCAACTGGAGAGGTTCTGGTTTTTTCGTTTGTAGGAATGAAAAACGTTGAATCTACTATTGGAGCAAGCAATACAATTAACATTTCCATGCAAGAAGACATAGCTGCTCTAGATGAAGTGGTTGTTGTTGCTTATGGTACACAGAAGAAAGAAGCCTTAACAGGTTCTGTGGGTGTTGTTAAAACCGAAGCCTTGGAAAAAATTGCTACCTCGAATGTGGTACAAGGTATTGTTGGTAAAGTTGCAGGTGTTCAAGTTATTAATAACTCTGGACAACCAGGTGCTGCTCCAACTGTAAGAATTAGAGGTGTAGGTTCTATTAACGCAAGTAGCGAGCCTTTATATGTTGTAAACGGAGTGCCGTTTCAAGGGGATATAAACTCAATAAACTCAAATGATATTGAATCTTTTACAGTACTAAAAGATGCAGCTGCTGGTGCCTTATATGGTAGTAGGGGATCTAATGGTGTAATTATTATTACAACCAAGAAGGGGAAAAGAGATGCGGTTTCTGTTAACTTAGATGTTAGCACTACTTATTTAACAAGAGCGACTAAAGATTACGACGTAATTAAAGATCCTGGTATGTATTACGAGGCGCACTTTTTAGCGATGAAGAATTTCTTGATTACTACTGGTGAAACACCTACCGATGCCGCTAATTTAGCAGCAGCTAATATGATTCAAGATAATATTGGGTCAGGTTATAGCTTAGGGTATAATAATTATGATGTACCAGATGATCAGCTAATAAATCCTGCGACGGGTAAATTAAACCCTAGCGCAAATTTATTATACCATGATGATTGGGACGATTACATGTTTAATAATTCATTTTCAACCAAAACATTTTTAAGTGTTTCTGGCGGTTCAGAGAATTCTAAATATTATTTCTCTTTAGGTCATCAAGATGACAAAGCATATACCATCAAATCCAATTTTGAAAGAGTTACGGCTAATATGTCTTTAGAGCAAACAATTAAAGAAAACCTAACACTTGGTGGTACTATGAATTATGCACATACAGTTCAAAACGCTCCTGATCAAGGAGGGTATGCAGGTGCATTTACTTGGACACGTTCTATTGCACCAATTTATCCGGTATTTGGTTATAATTTAGACGGATCTCCTGTTCGAGACACTAACGGAGTTCATGTTTTCGACTATGGTGATGGACAAACTGGTACACCACAAATTAGAAGGTATGCGGCTTTTGCTAACCCTTATGCAACTACATTGTTGGATATTAAAAGAAGAACGGCCGATAACTTAAATGGAAATATTTTCTTAAAGTATGACTTTTTAAATGATTTTTCTTTTAGATACAATGTGTCTGCAGACTTACGCCATGACAATAGAGTAAGTTATGACACGCCATTAGGTGGAGATGCTTATGGTGTAGAGGGTAGATCGACTCCTAGAGCGTCTAGAGATTTTACGGTAACACATCAGCAGTTATTAACTTGGAAAAAGGACTTTGGTAATCATAGCGTAGATGTTTTAATTGGACATGAGTCAAGTGAAGAGAAATTCGTATATTTAGATGCACAAAAAACAAAGTTTTTATTACCAAATGAATCTGTGTTAGATTACGGTGTTAACTTTCAGTACATAAATAACTACGAGTTCGATTACGGTATAGAAGGGTACTTGTCAAGAGTAAATTACGATTTTAGTGATAAGTATTTCATTAACGCAAGTTACAGAAGAGATGCCTCTTCGGTATTCCATCCTGATAATAGATGGGGTGATTTTTACGGAGCTGGAGCTGCTTGGAGAGTGTCTCAAGAGTCATTCTTAGACAGTGCTGATTGGTTAACGGAGTTTAAGCTAAAAGCAAGTATCGGACAACAAGGTAACGACAGAATATTATATTCTGATAACTCTGGTAGAAACTACATTGCTTATGAAGATCAATACTTTGTATCAAATAATAATGGTAATATTGGACTTAGTTTACAATACCAAGGGAATCCCGATTTAACTTGGGAAACTTCAACCAACTTTAATGCAGGTTTTGAACTTGGATTATTTGATAACAGAATTACCTTGGATGCTGAGTATTTTAAAAGAGATGTGTCAGGTTTATTATTTAACACACCACAACCGCCGTCTTCTGGTTTACCAAGCTTCCCTGAGAATGTAGGTGATATGGAGAATGTAGGTTACGAAGCAAGCCTTAATGTTGATATTTTCAGATCAGAAGATGTAAATTGGTCTGTTAATGTTAACGCAACACATTTCGAGAACAAAATAACAAAGTTGCCAGAAGGTAAAGAAACTATTGAAAATGGCGCATTTGAACTTGAAGTAGGAAGATCTCAATTCGAGTATTTCTCAAGAGAATATGCAGGGGTTAACCCTAATAATGGAGCCGCTTTATTTTATAAAGATATATTGGATACAAACGGTAATCCAACAGGCGAGAGAGAAGTAACAGAAGATTGGGCAGATGCCGATGAGTATTTTATTGGAAAAAGCGCGTTACCTGAATTATATGGTGGTTTTGGTACAAGCTTTAGCTATAAAAACTTTAGTTTAGGTTTACATTTTGCTTACCAATTTGGAGGTTACGGTAGAGACAATACATATATAGAATTGTTATCTGGTGAAGCTGGTGAAAACTTACATAAAGATGTATTTAACACATGGACCATTGATAATCCAACAGCATCTTTACCATTGGTAGTGCCAAACAATGATTTAAATTACTATGCGACATCTAATATTAGATTAATCGAATCTGATTACTTGAGTTTGCAAGATGTAAATATATCGTATAATTTAAATGATAATATTACTGAAAAGTTAGGGTTAACGTCTGCAAGGATATATCTTAATGCGGGTAATGTTTATTTATGGTCTAAAAGACAAGGCTATGATCCAAGATTAAGTTTTACAGGACTTAATACTGATACTAACTTCTCGTTAGTAAGAAATATTACATTTGGTTTAAACCTTAAATTTTAAATTATGAAAAAGAAAATTTTATTAAGTTTATTCGCAATTGCTTTATTCTCATGTGAAAAAGAATTCCTTGACACAGAGTCTAAACAATATGTGACTCAAACACAATTAGAAGAGTTGGCAAACTCGTCGCCAGAAGCGCTTTTAACAATCAACACAGGTGTTGAAGATGGACAATATGCCTTTTTTAGAGAATACTCTACAAACTTTGAAGATACTGGTGGAAGACACGACGACTTTGGTCAAATGTCAATCAATCTAGGTCTAGATTTAATGTCTAATGATATGGTACAGGTTACTGATCATTGGATGGGAAATTACTATGCTTACAGAGGTAGAACCCAAGATTTCTCTACAACTAGAATTATTTGGAATTTTTATTACTCTATTATAAGAAATGTAAATTCAATTGTTGCTCAAATACCAGCAGATGCTACTGATGATAGATTAGTACATTTACGAGGCAGAGCGCAAGCATTAAGAGCTTATAGCTATTTCAACTTAATTAGAATATACCAACACAAATACCAAGGAAATCAATCTGCTCCTGGTGTACCGCTTTATGATGGAGCTGATTTAGTAATTCCTTCAAGAGCCAGTGTACAGGAAGTATACGATTTAATTATAGCAGACTTAGAAAATGCATATGCGACAGTAGATGGATATGTTAGAGATTCTAAAGAAAAGCTAGATAAGTCTATTATTGCCGGAATTTACGCAAGAGTGTTGTTGGAAACAGGAACGAACAATACAAAATGTGCTCAAATGGCTGCTGAAGCGAAAGCAGCAGGGTCTTTAATGAGCTCTTCTGCATGGTTAAACGAAGGTTTCTCGCAAATATCAAATTCAGAGTGGTTATGGGGATCAGACATTAATAATGAGTCTTCAACGGTTTATGCATCTTTCTTTTCACAAGTGGCAAGTTTAAACGCAGGCTATGCAGGATTATTGGGAGTACATAAAACAATCGACATGAGATTATATGATGCCATTCCAGCAACTGATTCTAGAAAACAAGCATTTGCAGACGATGGAACATACATTAATTATAAATTCAGGGATTTTACATTTTTTGAAGGTGATTACGTGTACATGCGTGTGGCTGAAATGTATCTTATCGAAGCAGAAGCTTTAGCAAGAAACGGCAATGATTCTCAAGCAGCACAAGTACTTTATAATTTAGTAAGCACAAGAGATTCAGGTTATACATTATCAACAAATACGGGTCAAGCTTTAATTGCTGAAATTCTATTACAAAGAAGAATAGAATTATGGGGTGAAGGATTTGCTTGGTTCGATATGAAAAGAAACGATGTGGCTCTAGAAAGAGATTATCCAGGTTCTAACCATGCTTCTTTTGGTAAAGACAATTACGCCGCGGGTGCAAAGGAATTCTTATTCCAAATACCTAAACGTGAATTAGATAATAACATTGATATTAATGACGAGGACCAAAATCCTCTATAATAACCTAAAAATATAAAGAAGTATGAAAAATAAATTAATATACGGGTTTCTTTTTTTATCGATGCTTGCGTTTACATTCGTAAGTTGCGAAGAAGAGGGAGTACTTCCAGTAGAAATACCAAATGCTATTTCCTTTAATGCAGAAGCAGACGCAAATATTCAAGTAGAAGAGACGGGCACAACCTATGCTATAGAGGTGCAATCAACAACAACGTCTAATACGGCAAGAACAATAACGGCTGTACTAAATGCGGCAGAATCTACAGGTTTGCCAGCTGAATATAACTTTAGCGGTACGATAACTATTCCAGCAGGGGAGACAGTAGGTTCAGAGGAAATTAGCTTTAATTTTATTGAAATGCCTATTGGTCCAACCAGAACACTGGTTTTTGATTTAGCATTGCCAGATGATGGATCATTTCTTAATACGTCAAGAGATAGCCATACCATTAAGTATACAGCGGTATGCCCTTTATCAGGGCCGCAGTTAACAACGGTTAGTTTTACGTTCGATCCTTGGCCAGAAGAGCTTAGTTGGTCAATAACAAACGATGCTAACGGGCTTGTGGTAGCCTCAGGTACTGGATATGATGGATTGACTTCATTTAGTACAGACGTTTGCTTAATTTCTGGTGATTACACATTCACTATTGAAGATGCTTACGGCGATGGAGGAGCACTTTACGAGCTATCTCAAAACGGGAATGTCGTTATTTCAGGAGGGCCTGCTTATGGTACCGGAGAATCACAATCATTTACCATTTCTATTTAATATAGAGGTACTCAAATATTTTAAATAAAGAAAGCCGGCTAATTTAGCCGGCTTTCTTTATTTAAAATATTTACTTAAAATTACCGTTCAAATAATTACTTTTGCTTCGGAAGATTAAATTATGATGAGATTAATTTTAGTATTGTTTTTAGTGTTTTCGTTTAGCAATGTAAACGCGCAAGTAAAACCTAAGTTATTAAAAGAGGCAGACACGGTGTCTTTAAAATCTCAAGATAGTTTAAAAACATCTGGTAAACCTAAACCTAAAAAAAATCTCTTAGATAAATTAGATCCAAAAACTAAAGAAGAAAAAGCCAAAATATCAGACTATTTAATAATCTCCCACAAAAACGATACAACTTTTGTCGATACCACTTTAACCATCCAAAAGGAATATAAATTTAATTATCTACGAAAAGACAATTTTGGTTTAATGCCCTTTTCAAACCTGGGGCAAACCTACAACAGTTTGACCTATAATTTTGAAAACACGGATTTAATGCCAAGTTTCGGTGTTCGGGCTAGACATTTTAATTTTATGGAGGTTGAAGATATTAATTATTACCGTGTACCAACACCATTAACGGAATTGCTCTACAAATCCGCTTTCGAGCAAGGGCAACTAGCCGATTCCTTCTTTACGGTAAATACGTCACCGCAGTTAAATTTTTCAATAGCCTATAAAGGGTTACGGTCTTTGGGCAAATACCAACACTTGTTAACCAGTACGGGAAATTTTAGGTTCACAACAAACTACCAAACAAAAAACAAACGATACGCTGCTAGGGCACACATGGTAACCCAAGATTTGCTTAACCAAGAAAATGGAGGACTTAGAGACGATATGGTAGAAAATTTCCAGAACGGAACCCCAGAGTTTTTAGACCGATCCATATTAGAAGTAAATTTCGAAAATGCAGAAAACATTCTAAAGGGCAAACGCTTTCATTTAGAGCACGCCTATAATATTATTAACAAAAAAGATTCGCTTTCAAAAAACAAACTAAGCATAGGTCATATTATATCCCTAAAAGATAAATCCTTTCAATACGACCAATCAACAGCAAATACAAGTTATTTTGGTGCCGCCTTTTCAAGTTCAAAATTCAGAGACCGCGTAACCCTCGAAAACCTATACAACCAACTACAATTAAATTATAGCAACAATATACTTGGCGATTTACAATTCAATATAAGTAACAATAATTACAACTACGGTTACAATAAAGTGGTCGTATTAAATGGCAACAACATAACCAACAGGTTAAAAGGCGATGTGTTTTCAGCAGGCGGAAAGTACCACAAGCATTTTAAAAACTTCGAATTGCATGGCGAATTGGGCGTAAACGTTTCGGGCGATTTCGAAGGAAACTTTATAAAAGCACATGCCACCTTCAAATTAAATAACGATTTATCGGCAACGGCATCCATAAACCACAACTCCAAAGCACCAAATTACAATGTACTGCTATACCAAAGCAATCACATAAATTACAATTGGCGAAACAATTTTAACAATACCGAAACGCAGCAACTCGCATTTCAATTGAAATCAAAAAAAATAGCCAGTATATTGGTCGACTATTCAACCATAACCGATTACACCTATTTTAAAAGAGACAGCACAGGAATTCCAGACGGCGAGTTCGTCCCAATCAAGCCCTTTCAAAACGACAAAACCATAAGCTATCTCAGGGTCAAACTGGAAAAAGAAATAAAAGTTGGCAAATTCGCACTGCACAACACGGTAATGTACCAAAACACCCAAGACGAAAACCAGGTGCTAAACGTACCCGAGCTCACCACGCGCAACACCATATACTACGCAAGCCACGTATTTAAAAAGGCCATGTACCTACAAACAGGCGTAACATTCAACTATTTCACGGCATATAACATGAATGCCTACGATCCGCTATTGGCAGAATTCTACGTGCAAACCCAAAAGGAATACGGCAACTTCCCACGGTTCGATTTCTTTATAAACGCAAAAATCCGCCAAACCAGAATCTATTTAAAGGCCGAACATTTCAACGCAGCCTTCACCGGCTACAATTATTTCGCAGCACCAAACAATCCGTACCGCGACTTCACCGTGCGTTTCGGATTAGTGTGGAATTTCTTTATGTAAACAGTTTTTTGGGCGTTCCCCCGCTTGGTCGCTGAGGCTCCCGAAGCGGGGTCGGGCTTTCCAATACAATCTTTTTAAAAACGTCATTGCGAGGAGTTGGCGACGTGGCAATCTGCAAAAATTCAGTTTAAAGCCCAATGCACCGCTTGTTCTTTTTAAAAAGGATTTCCATTACAATCCCTAACGCGGGCGTGCCGGCAAATGGCGCCGCGCAGAAACCGGCGTCGATGCCGTCCCCAAAAAAAAAGGGCACCGATACCATAATATACGGCATACATTAAGTAACGGTTCGCGCAAATGCCCGGGGCACAACCGCGGCGCCGCCGTGTTTTGCCAACGGCGCTCCCCGATTTCCAGTACGGCTGGATGCAGGGCCATGGGTTTCAGGTTTTTTT